>NZ_JAIZQG010000001.1:0-1107376 GCF_020419965.1 Burkholderia sp. AU39826 | reverse complement strand
ATCAGTTCCGGGTCCAGGTTCAAGCCCTTGCCCGGTTCTACGGTCGCTTCTTCCTTACGTTTGCGTGGCATAACGTGGCTCCTTGGCCATCAGTTTATGCCTCACACACAAAGGTTCGGATAGGCTCAAGCAGCAGGCAACCCCCGCGCTCCGGCTACGCGCTACGAAGGTAAATCAGACCATCCTTTGCCCCCCATTCGAACATTGTTCGCATGAAGGCAAACATTTCGTAGAAGTCGTGGTCTGCAAACGACTTCGCTCGCTCGTCCCACTCCGCGAATTCCACCGCCAGTTTCGCCGATGCTTTGGGGCCAACCGTTCCCTCTTGTTTCCACATGAAGAAATCTCTGAAGGCGACAGCACTGCCTGCCTTCAAAAGTTCGTCAGTGCAGCCGACCATGTCTGCCAACTTTATGACCCAGTCGCGGCAGGCGCGCCAGTGAGGAAAGGAGAAAAAAGTCAGTTCCGCGCACCGGTAGGTGGCACCAACCTCAACGCCGTCGGCGATTTGTGGGGCATCAGGGTTCTCGTCCACAGTTATGGTCTCTTCCGCCCAATCATCAAGTTCCTTCAGTTCAGCCTCATCTAGCTTCGTCAACCCCCTGCCTGCAAAAAAGATAACGCTCATAACATACTCCTTCGATGTGGTTGAAGGTCGTGCTATGCCTTGCGGCCGTTCGCACGTGCCCGACTCCTCTGCAATGTGCACAGGAGTGTTTCGTCTGATTCGTTGAATCAGTCGCACGTACGTATAGACGCATGCGAGGAGGATGAACGATGTTATTTGCAGGGAAGATCGTTCCGTTAGCAAAATTAATCAGTGATTTCAGTGTGTTTCTTGGGAAGATTTTTTTGAAGTTGTACTGCTTCAAAGTGCGAGCGAGGCATGACGGCTGAGGCACCGCGGGCCACGCCTTTCGGTGATGAGGTCAACTCGCTTCGCTCTTACCCTTAGCCTCCTGCAGCAGTCCAATAACGTCTCTTAAACTACCGAGGACTCCTTTAGGAATACGTCCGTTCAATTCACGGAGATGGGGCACTTTCCCACTCGCCACAATATATCGGCATGCCACCTCAATGGCTGCGCGTGCGGTTTCCCGGTGTTGCGCCATGCTTTGCTGCATGTGCTGCCTCCGTCGTTCAGCGAGGAGGCGGGCTTCGCCGTTAGCATTGCTGTAGAGCTGACGATTGGTGACGCCGAGGCGCCGCGCGGCCTCCATGACGCTGATGGGGACCGGCAATTCGCTGAGCGCAGTCAATTCCGCGCGAATGTTGTCCCATTCCAGGACTCTTGGCGATGCACGCTTCTTGTGGTTAGGAAACAGCGATGTCAACGGATGGATTTCGAGTGAGATTGACGGCCACTCAGTTAAGTCGCCTGTCAGCAATTTCGAAAGCGCCAATCCGGTTTGCGATGCGATACGCAGATGGGCGGATAGACTGGGAGTGCCATCCTGTTTTAGCCAGTAATGCACGGTGACCTTGCTAAGGCCGATGCGTCGAGCGAATATCGCGGCCTTCCCATTGTCCATGCGCGTGACCAATTCGCGAATGGTGTCATGTAGTACCTGGCGCACCGGCAATTTGTCCAACGTCGCTTGTACTGTCAGCATTGCACCGACTTGTGTCGCTATCCATGTCGCCTCCGGCGTGGCCGGTGCGGGATTTTCGACGTTGCCTAGGAATGCTCCGCAGCCTGAGTGGGCGCACCATCCGGGAATGACGTAGGCGGAATTGTGCCGCGCATCTGTGCGACCGCAATCTGGGCAGATGTGAACGAGCTTTGTCATATGTCGAGGGCAGGCGGTGACGTCATTAATGTCCCACGCCAGGCGGAAGTAGGGTATGCGGCCCGCGGCTCGGTCCTCAGCCAGGCACTGAGGGCACCAGCGAGGCGATGAGGCGGGCAGACTTTGCTGGGCGATGACATTGCGCCATGTCAGTAGGGTCAGTTTGTCCAGGCGCTCAACGCTCGTCAAAGCAGACAGGGCACTCGACCAGTTCGCCGCCACATCGGCGATTCCGCTGAGATTGACGCCGCTCCAGTCATATCTTCCTGCAATTTCCCAACCCATAGTGGTTGCAACTTTGCGCGACAGTTCGGCCGCAGATATGCTGTGAGACATTGCCAGGCGACAGAAGTAGCTGAACAGGCTTTCGATTTCGGGAGTGCCTATCCCGATCGGAGCGAGAGGGTTCAGCATCGACCGGGTGGCCGACAGTTGCATGCTCATTTGCTGCCGCTCCTCGGATTTGCCGCCGTACGCTGCGGCTGCGGCATGACGCGGGTGAGACTTGGACCGATGGCGGTTTCTCCGTCGAGGATTTCCTCCAATATCCGCTTGCGTTGTGCTTCATTGAGCAGCGCGCGCTTCAATGCCTCGACCGACCACGCACCGTCTGCGTCGGCCAACTTGACGGCGCGGACCAGAACGCTGCTCAATGTGCCCACGCACCCCAACGTATTGTCGAGGAGTGCCATGGTGTGTCGCGAGAGCTCGTTTCCCCAAAGGTCGGGCAACGTTTTCTCGAACGCCTGGATGCAGCGTTGGAAGGCTCGCACGTCTTCTGGCTTATCTTCTCGATAGCGCTCGAAATGAAGCACGTGTGTACGCCGCGCGAGTTGCCCGGACAACGTGACCAATTGGTAGAGGTCGTACGAGCCAATCAGGACCATTTGCGTACCGCATTGATTTGCCAGCGACTTCAGCGTGTCGAGCTGGATTTCCAGCCGATGTTGACCTCGTGTCTGGCGAATGATGTGAGCAGCCTCGTCGATGACGAGGAACTGCACCTGTCGCTCGCGCAGTCCGCGCTCCACCGCAGTACGCAAGGCGGCGAGGCTGTTTCCGTTGTTGCTGCCGCCGCGAGGGCGCAACATCCGCCCAGTCTGTGAATCGATTCCGTATGTCACTTTCGGTGAATCGAGGTCGTCACCGAGTTGCGCCAGAATGCGCCGGTAGAAGAGTCGCCAGGAAAAGTTGCTCTCGCCAGATGCGGGCGCTTCGACGTAGACGGCTGGAATCACGCCCCCGTTCGATTCCATCTGATGACGAGCATGCTCGAGTGCGGTGTCGACCATATGTCTGGCAAGCGTCGTTTTGCCGGCGCCGGTGGGGCCACACACCAGCAGAATGCTGTCCTGGCTCCCCGGGTAAATCAGCGTACCGAGTTCGGCCATGACTTCGGTGACGCGGGTATGCTTGATGCGCTTGGCCGAAAGCGCGTGGGCATAGTCATTTTGTGCCGGCTGGGTCGTATGGTTTTGATGCATGGGTTCACCTTAAAACTCTTCGAAATCGGGAAGATCGTCGTCCTCGGCAGCCGGTTGCTGGGATGTTGGCGAATGGGACGTCATCGGCACCTGCACTACTGGGACATTGGTTGTATCCGATGACTCATCGATGAGGAGGAATCGACGAGGGGCAGCGACCGGTTCGATATTTCCGAATCGGAGGCTGTTGTAGAGAGCCTTGTTTTCCGACTGGCGCTCGAACTCCATGGCTAACGCACCTTCCGGTGTGAACGTCGACACGAACTCTCGAAGTCGTTGCGCGGCCCGTTCGTCACCAGCAGACGTGCCGCTGCGGCGGTTGTATTCAGCAGTGATGGCTCGTTGCTCCACGTCGGTCAGTTGTCCTAGGCCATGCAGGTTTCGGCAAATGGCCCGAACCCATTCGTCCTTTACGCGCACATAGACCGACGAGGCATCCCAGGGGTCGTAACGGACCGGCAAGCTTTGGCCGCCGAGATGGGCGGATTTAAACGTGTCGTTCCAATAGAGTCGACCGCTTACCTTGACGCCGCGTTGGCGATCAACCTCGCGCACGCCAGAGCGGTCAACGGGCGGGCAGGTGGCAATCAGGAAGTCCCGGTTGAAGAGAATTTGTCGCTGCGGGCGTGTGCCGCTTTCGCGCAGGCCGCGTACAAACGCGTCTTTCGGTGATTCATCGAGCGCTGGATGAATATTTTCGTCGTAGTATTCGCATGCCCAGTGTCCAATCCCATAATAGAGTTGCTCGAGCGTCCACTCCGCTAGCTTTTGCGGCAGGTGGGAGCCAGTGACCATTCGCACGTTCTTCGTCGCTTTGGTATTGCCGGCCAGGTTGTGGACATATTCGGTGTGCAACCGACCGAACATACGCTCAAGGACGGCGCCGTGTCGAGGCTGGCCCGCCGGACGGAAACGCAGATGCGTGCCCATTACGCGGAGAAATGACTCGAACGCTTGGGACATGAAGTCGCGGCCGTTATCGACAACAATGAATTCAGGGAGACGTTTGAAGCGGCGCACTATGTCGCGGACGACCATCATGACCGAGTGATAAGACGGCGGGTCGAACGTTAGGTAGAACGCAACAATGCGCCGCGACCAGGCATCCACCGCCAGCGACAGCCAGGGACGGCCGAGCGGCTTACCAGTTCGACTGGAAATCAGTTCGATATCGAGCAGGGTATGGTCGATATGAACGTACTGGAACGGCCGACTACCATGCGCCGGCGTGTCGTAATACAGCACATCCACGAAGGTGTTCTGCTGATAGGCCATGCGTTTCCCGTGGCGCGTACGGACGTCCTCGTTCGTCTCCAGTGCCTTGATTCGCGCAATCAACGTTGGATATGACGGGGCCGTTACGCCGGCTTCGTCGCATGCCACTTTCAATAGCAGGTGGCATGCCTTGTAGTTGATGGCATTGCTGTCGCGCCACGAAGTATCGATAGCGCGGTCCATCAATGCGAGCTGGTCCACGCTCAAGCGGGGGGTGCGGTTGCCCTTGGCGCTGGTTCGCGGCACCAGTGCCACGACCTCATTGTCGCCATTGGCGAGAGCGGCCAGTCGGCGCGATTCCCAGCGCCGGAGTGTGCGAGAGGTGACGACCTTCTGGACCTCTCGGGATTCGAGAAGTGATTGCCGCTGAAGAGCAACTTCGAGGTCTTCCTTGGAGTAGCGGCTCAAATCCGCATGCGGTTTCTGCTCGCTTCGGACAACCTTGATTTGATGCTTCTCATGAGCGTCCTCGAGCCATGCCCGGGACAATTGGATGCTGGAGCCGTCTTGTCGATTGCAGACGACGTTTTCTTCGCCAACCATTACGATGGTCAGTTCTTGGCCTTCGAACTGGAATTTCGATCCTTCGGCGACATCGAAGGCGAACCGGTCGACGCCAGGCAATTGGCCGGCTTGGGTATCCGCATGCATGAAATCACGCAGCACCTCGTCACGATAGAGGCGAAACCGCCGCTTTTCGCTGAAAGACTCCCGGTCGATGTCGGTCGCCACGTGATTGCCGGCGATGGCTTGGTTCAGCGAGTCGGCGTCGAATTTGTATGGGGCAGCGAGTAGTTCCCAGAAGGACAGGGAGCCGTGCTCGCGAAGCACTTCATGGAGCCGTGCCACCACATCCGCCGGGCACGGCTCTGCGCCCGGATGAAGGTAATCGGCCAGATACAGAAGGTTTTCGACGCGGCGGCGAGGGATGGACTCGTCGCTGCAAACGCGATAACGAATACCGAGTCTGGCAAGCTGCTTTTCAATTTGCGGGGCGTACCATTGGCCGTCACTGCCCTTGGCATAGCGATAGGGATACCGCTCAGCCAATCGTGCGAGTTTGGCCTCGGATTTCCACTCCTCAAGCGTGAAGCCATCGTCGCGAATGGTGAGGAAGTCCGGGACGTGTGTGATGGACCGGAATTCACCAGTCGACTCATCAATCAGTGAGAGCTTCAGCTCACACGGCTGCGCATAGTATTCGAGCACATCGGCCGCATGCTCCTTGGTCACCGCGGCAGCAAATTCGATATGGCGGCTCTCCGTCCGGATGTCACGCCGCATCTTTTGGCTGGCCAGGATGGTGATGACATTGCCGACGTCGGACTTCACCTGACGAACCGGTGCCTGAATGCGGGCGTCGATAATAAGCTTTTGGCCGGCGGGCGGCGTGCCCAGTCGGTCGAAGAGGTCGGTCAGTTGAGCCTTGTCCAGCATCACGTCGTCCAGAAAAATGGTGGATATGGACGTGTAGGAACCCCGGCTACCCATGAATGCCAAATCGGTCGTATACGACCGATTTCAGTCTGAGAGAATGTTGCAGAGTTGGCCGTGGAGCGTCGGCACAAACTGGAGAAAAACGGATGGGAGCGATGTCGCCGGAGGATCGCCTGCAGAACGAGCCCCCGTACGCCCAATGGGAGGACCGGGCGAGGGATTTGGCCGTTTCGGCAATGGTGCAGCGGGACTTGAGCTACAAAGACCTGGCCAGGCTGCTGGAGCCGTATGGAATAGAGGAGTCCGCTGACCAGATAAACCGCAAGATCAACCGGAAGCGGTTTTCGGCGGCGTTCCTGTTGGCCTGCATGGTCGCGATGAAGATTGAGTTTGTCCCCATTTTCTAGCGAAAGCAAGGGTGCGGCGACAGCTTGCCTCATTGGAACCAGAGCGCCTTCCGTTCCTGCGTGTCGCATCGTGTCCCCCGCCATCGTACCCTTTCATAAAAAGGGGCCTGGCGGAATCCGGCGGTCCGCGGCGGAGGCTACTGTGCGACGTCGGTTGGCGTTGCGCCTTTAAACAAACTAGTAGATTTATGGGGCTCGTTCAAGGATGCAGCAGACATAATTTCGACGACGTCTTTTGCGTAAGTCCTTATCGAGTAATGGAGTTTTGAGCCGTGTACATTCGGAGGCCGAACTTTCCATCGAAATTGCGTTGACGCGACGCTTTTGGACGCTATACCCCTCTGTCACGCGTCGGCCGCGCACGAGCCGCCCGACGGTAGGGCCGCCCCTTCCAGTGAAGGGCTTCGGTGGTGACCGCCAGCGCGGACGGGCATGACCGGTGGCGCGCAGGGGAAATCCGGACGACCACGGGGGTAGGGTTGAGACAGTCCGGCGCGGTGGCGAAGACAGAGCCGCGACCCGAACGTCTGTCGGAACCATCCGGTTACGGAATGGCGGAAGGGCGGCGAGCGACAGCTGGCAGGGGCTTCGGCCATTCCGGTTCTGCTCACGTGAGGGTATCCTCACAAACAATTCTCAAGGGAACATATCCTCACTCGCGGATACGCTCGGCTTTCAGAAGGATATGTTTATGGAAGCATGACCTCTCCTTCGCATGTATCAGGTTTGGCGGCCGCTGCGCGGCTGCTGGCCAGAGGAGCGGTGTATCGCAGGCTCTGCGTCGCTCAGTTGGCTTCGCGCTGCCGCGTAGATGGCAGTAATCTCATCGGCGTGCTGCGTCGGCACGGTCAGAATGTTCGGAGGGGCGAGACTGAAGCCCGTGTCCGCGAAGGCCCAAATTGGACAATTGGTGGCGAACACACAGGAAGCCTGCCGGCTCCCGCATATATAGCGCCGGCAGCGCGTCGAACCGGCAACTGGCGCCTGGTTTACAAGAACTCATCATCGCCGAGCGTGACCTTCGCCTGCGAGAAAATCCGCCGGCGCACGCTACGAGTTAGTGCATCGGAAGCTTGCCGCGGCCTTTACATCGCCGCCGATATACCGTGGCCACAGTGGATAGCGGCACAACGGGCGCGTCCTCCCGAGCGTAGCGGCGTTGAGGTCGCTCATCGTCAGTGTTTCAGGCGCCTTGCCGCTTTCTACCCATTCGTCGAGCGCGGATAGCGAATCAATGGCGGGATGAAACGGTCCCGTGCCATGTCCGACCCCCGGCATCAGATAAAACCGCACGAAGCCGTCGACCGTTCCTTGTCCGAAACGCTGCACCAGACCGGTGTAATAGTCGGTGCTCGAGTCGGTGCTCACGATTTCGTCGGCAAGGCCGTGCGTCATGATGAGCTTGCCGCCTTTCGCGACATAGGCGCTCAGGTCGGTGCTCGTTGCATCGGTGAGTGCCGAGAGCGCTTGGACGCGCGACTCATACGTACCGGGATTGACCGGATCGAACATCAACGAATCGAATGTGGGTACGCGCGTGACGAAGTACTTGACCCATTGATCGCCTGTCACCCACTGGTTCGCATCTTTCTTTCCTGCAGGATTGGCGGGTACTTTCGATTCGCCGAGATCGCGCGTCGTGTACGGCCCCGCGAACACCGAACCCGCGAGGATGTTGTAGCCAGCGTATTGCGTCACGCCGTCCGCAAGTGGATACGGCAATTGTAACGGCGCGGCGATGGTCTGAACGGTCGCGATT
This sequence comes from Burkholderia sp. AU39826, assembly GCF_020419965.1. Lineage (NCBI taxonomy): Bacteria > Pseudomonadati > Pseudomonadota > Betaproteobacteria > Burkholderiales > Burkholderiaceae > Burkholderia > Burkholderia sp. AU39826. The sequence continues at coordinate 1,099,224 of NZ_JAIZQG010000001.1, read as the reverse complement.
TGCGCATCCGACAGACAGGTGTCGCCCGAATCCACGCCGTTCGGACAGCGCACGGACGCCAGCACCGTCGCCGATTGCGCCTTGCACGCCGCCACGTTGGACACGATGCCGTCGGCGACGCCGTCGAGCGCATCGCACGCGCTCATAACGGCATTTTGCAGCAGCACCGTCTTGGCGACATCGAGCCAGCCTGCGCCGTTGTTCAAGTAGAGTGCGCGGCCCAGCACGACGTTGCTCAAACGCAGCCCGGTATAGTTGAGCGCCGGTCGATTCACGACGATACCATCATAGTCCGCGGGCCAGCGTTGCGCTTCGCTCAACCCGTCCCGACCACCTGTCGAACTGCCGAAGAAGTAGGTTTTGCCGGGCGCGCTCGCGTAGCGCTTTCTGATGAGCGCCATCGCGACGTCGTGTGTCTTCTTCAGACTCAGGCCGCCGTAGTTCGCAAGCGATTCGTCATTCGCGGCGAACTTGCCGTCAGTGATGCTGGAACTCTGATGCCCGGAATCGTCACCGAACGTCGCGTAGCCGTTGGCAAGCGGCGTCGGCGTGCCCGTTGGCGCCATGTCGAGTGCGTCGACGCCGGTAATCAGCGTACCGTCGAAGCCGCCGCCGCCATAATGCAGCGCCTTGCGGTTCCAGTTGGTCGGCAGATTGACCTGAAACCGGATCGACGGCGCCACGGGATCGACGGGAGCGATGGCACCATTCACCTGGCAATATTCCCCGGCGGCTTCCACCAGCGTCGCGCTCGTGACCGTCGCACCGCCGGTCGGCTCTGCAATGGAAGAGGCCGGAATCGCCAGGCCGTTCAATGCCGCGCATTGCGTCGCGGCCGAGGGTGGTGGCGGTGGCGGCGAGCTTGCCGAAGCGCCGCCGCTCGATTCATTGCCGCCGCACGCGCTGATGCAAAGGCTAAGGGCGAGCGCCCACCACAACGGTCTGTTGTCCATCGTCGTCTCCAGATGAATGGATTGCTATTCGAGAGCCCCGCCTTCCTGCTCGACGCGAGATCCGGCGAGCCGAACGGAGGGGCCGAACAACGCGCACACGCCGGCCTGCGATACGAACATCGCGTCGCCGCTGTGCCCCGCGCGTTGAACTTCATGCAGCTCATGCCGCAATTCCGGATGCCGGGCGCGCAGATAGGCGAAGTACGCGCGGCCGCGAGCGAGGCGGTGCGGGCCTTGCATCATCGCCTCGCATGAGCGGTCGAGAGCCGGGTGCGCCGGATCGTCGTCGTGCGTACCGAGCAGATAGGTGACGTCGTGATCGACGTAACGACGTTCGAGCGATTGCGCGTCGAGTCCGTCCGCATAGCGGGGAAGTCGTGACGTGCCGTATTTCCATTCATTGAATCCGGCACATGCGGTTTGATCGATGCCTTCGCCATGCGGACGCCAAGCGTCGAAGTACACATAGGACGAAGGATTCGCAATGACGTACCGTACCGTCACACCGCGTGCGAGACAACATGCCGGCGCGTTGCTGAGTATCGCGTGCCGATGCGCGACCTGCGCCCCACCGGAATGCCCTGCGATCACGATCTCGCGCAGCCTCGGGTAGCGGCCGCCCTGCATGCCTCGAACGTAATGTTCGATGAGCGCATCCAGCACATCGAATGAGCTGAGCGGCGCTGGACCGATTGCGTCGAGTCCGCCCATCCACGAGGTCCACTCCCAATGCAGACAGTCGTCCGCCAACGGGTGATACTCGACGTCGGCCGTCGCGAGAAATTGCGGCACGGCGAGCATCACGCTGTTCGAAACGGCCGTGGACGAGTCGAGCGCGCGCTGCGTCGATCGAAGGTATGCGTCGGCGTCGCGCAATCGGCCGTGCAGCATGACGACGACCTGCGTCGCGGTGGCCGGCGCGGCGCTGCCGCCGGTGAACAGCGGCACTTTCGCTTCGCCGCGCGACGTCGAAACGGTCAACCGTTCACTGGCGACGACTTTGACGGGTACTTCGTTACGTGGGCGCACTTCATGGTTCCGGGGAAGGCACATCGCGACGCTCACGCCGTGTCACCCGGCCACAGGTCCGGCTCGCGGCGCAAGCGTCGCCCGGATGCCGTGAACCCGACCAGCAGCAACGAGACGATGCCGGCGAACATCAGATACCACGCCGGCACGATGCGCGAGCCGGTGACGTCGATCAAGGTCGAAACGGTGAGCGGCGCGAGTCCGCCAAACAGCGTGACGGCCACGTTGTACGACAGCGCCACGCCGGTCGAACGCATGGCCGTCGGAAACAACTGCGTCAGCATGCCGGGGTGCGCGCCCGACATGACGCTGAGCACGACCGTCGCGATGATCTGCGCGCTGAAGACGCGTTCGGGCGAAGGCCCTGCGAGCACCCATGCGAAAAGCGGATAGGCAGCACATACCCAGACGATCGTCACCGGAAAGAACAGCCGATATGCGCCGAGGCGGTCGGCGAGCATCCCTGCCAACGGATAGCCGACGATGCCGATCAATCCGGAGATCGCCGTGCCGAACAGTGCATTCTTGAGCGGCAGATGCAACTGGTGTTCGACATAGAGCGGCATATAGGAATGCCACAGATAATTGGTTGCCGCTCCAACGATGATGACGCCCATCGCGCAGAGCGCCGCATCGCCACGCTCGCGAATGAATGTCCGCAGCGACTGGCGTGGCGCATGTCCAAGCCGTTCTCGCAACTGCACGAATTCCGGCGACTCGCCGACCTTGTGCCGAATGTAGAAGCCCACTGGCCCGACCAGCGCGCCGAGCAGAAACGGCACGCGCCAACCCCACGTCACGAGCGACTGGTGCGACAGATGCGTGGTGAGCAAGAACGCACATAGCGACGACAGTAGCAGTGCGACGGCCTGTGACGTCATCTGAAAACTGCCGAAGAACATCTTGCGTCCTGGCGGTGCGTATTCCGTCAGCATCGCGGCCGCTGTTGCGAACTCGCCGCCCACGGAGAGACCTTGCAGAATACGGGCGAGGATCACGACGAGCGGCGCGGCCATGCCGATAGCCGCGTAGCTGGGTGTCAGGCCCATCATGAGCGTGCTGGCGGCCATCAGCAGAATCAGCAGCGACAACGTTTTGCGCCGCCCGTAGCGATCCGCGCATGCGCCTATCACGATGCCGCCCAGCGGCCTGACCACGAAGCCGACGGCAAACGTCGCAAGCGTCAGCGTGATGGACACCAATCCGTTGCTGATAGGAAAAAACACCTGCGCGATGATCTTCGCGAAGTAGCCGTAGATGAGAAAGTCGAACCACTCGAGGCCATTGCCGATGACCGATGCGAGCACCGCGCGGCGAGTTTGCGAACGGCTGAGCGCCGTTGCGGCGGAGGCGGGCACGTCCGCTTGCAAGGTGGATTGCATGTGTCTCCTTTGATCCTCTTCCAGCTTTTGAAGCAAGCGTACGTGTCGATGTCCTGAATGTAAAATACCTATGAGACACGGTTGCCATATCCAACGCATATATCAGACAAACGATGGAACTCAGACAGCTGCGCTATTTCCTCGCCGTCGCCGAAGAAGGGCAGTTCACGCGGGCCGCCGCGCGCCTTCATATCCAGCAGCCGCCGTTGTCGCAGCAGATTCAGGAGCTCGAACACGAACTAGGCTTCGAGCTTTTCGTGCGGCGGCCGCGCGGCGTCGTGTTGACGGCGCCCGGCGAGATCTTCGCCGCACGCGCACGTACGGTACTGCTCGAATTGAACAACGCGGTCGTCCATGCGCGCCGAGTGGCGCAAGGCCGGATCGGCACCGTGCGCGTCGCGCTCACCAGTTCGGCGGCATTTCACCCGCTTACGCCTACCGCTATTCGCAATTTTCGGGACATGTACCCCGAGATTTCGATAGAGATGAGCGAGGTGAATGCGGCGGGGATCATCGAAATGATGTTGAACGGTCGCGCGGATGCAGCCATTCTCCGCAAACCGGTCGAAACGCCCGCCGACTTACGCTTCGAACTGCTCGCCGAAGAACGCATGTTGCTGGTGCTGCCGGTGGGGCACAGGCTGATCGGCAGTCGTTCCGTGTCGCTCAAACAGCTGGCGAACGAGTCGTTCATCTTCGTGCGTCGGCCCGGTGCGCCCGGCATGTACGCGGACTTCATTCGGGCGTGTCAGGCCAAGGGCTTCGAGCCGCACGTCGTGGAAGAGGTGCCGCGCATGGTGACGGCAATCAATCTCGTGGCGGCGGGCGGCGGCGTATCGCTCGTGCCCGCGTCGATGCAACGTTACCATCAGGAAAGCGTGCACTACTGCCGCGTGGCCGGCGATCATGCGTTTCGCGCGCCGTTGCATCTCGTCACCCGGCACGATTTGCAAAATCCCGCGGCGTCGCACTTCCGTGACGCGTTGTTGATGTTTGTCCACCATCACCCACATCGCGAATAATTGTGAGAAGGGCAAGCACCTGACGGATTCGCAGTCTTCAGAGTCGCTTTGTGCGACGTCGAAAAATTCCCGGTCATTCCGGCCCGTTCTCGGACGCTCCGTCGCACTGCGTGATCGTGGAGAGCGATCCGTTATTACTGTCGGTCTGCAGTCCCACGAGGCAAAACGGGTGGCCTGCAGTCAAGCTGGAGGATGGTAGAAAGCACGGTCTGTGGAGCCGATGGCGGGTTTGTAGGCCAGCCCGTTCGAAAGACCGGTTGACGGCCGTCGACAGTCTTCGAGACGACCGGTCATCGCCGGGCTCACTATCAGCGACACGCTGATAGCCAGACGCGTCCCTTCATTCAATGAGATCGGCAACTTCTTCGATGCTATTCGTCACGGACATGCAACCGATTCGCGCCCATGACTCGCTCGTCAAGCTGCCCGTAATTGCACCGATGAAACGAGTGCCAGCAGCACGTGCTGCTTCGGCGTCGATGAGGTGATCGCCGACGTAGATCGCCTTGTTCGCAGCGGTATTCATATCCGCGAGAGCCTTGAGGATACCTTCCGGATCTGGCTTGTGACACAGAACGTCTTCGCCGCCGATAATCGTACGGACGCAATGCGCCAGGTCGGCCTTCAACAATATACGTTCGATGCGATGGCGAAATTTGGTCGATACGATTCCGACGGAAACCTTTCGATCGTATAGTTCTCTCAGCAGGCGCTCCGCGGGCGGATAGAAGTTGGTCATGTCTACCATCACTCGGTCGGCATGCCAAACATACCGAGTCGCGTAAGTGTCCGCGAGCGTCGGGTCGTCAATGTCTGTAAGAAAACGAAACGTGTCATGCAAGGTCAGTCCGATAGACTCGCGGACTTTGGCGGAGCTTGGAGCAACAAGTTTCATGTCGGCCATGGCCGATTGCGCACAGAACTGGATCGCCTCTGTCGAATCGACAAGAGTGAGGTCAAAATCGAACAAGACTGCGGTATCGGAATGCGTCATCTTGCGTTTATCAATTGAGTTCAGCTGCCTGTTCTTCTCGCCATTCGAACGAAGCCAGCCGGATCCTGTCGAGCGCCGCCGGCTTTTGACCGTTTCGCGGATCTTCTCGCTGGTTTTCTCTTTCTCGGCCGCCGAGATCTGTCGAATTGTCGACGCGCAAGGTTCCCTGTCGCACCGTAAATCGGACCACCTTTTATAGTTGCATCGTATGCCAGACCGGGTCTGGTATGTTTGTGACCAGGCCGTCTCCGGGTGTACCAGACGGCACTGGACGCGTCATGCAGGCTCCACCTCGCGTGCCCGGCGTGGAAAACGTCGCGGAATACTGGCCCGATTGGGGTAACGAGGTCCCGGCTCGAGCGACGGTCAGGTGACCCTCGTGAGTGTGTTGCCACCCCAGTTGTGCCTTTATCTGTACGCTCGCATAGGAATTGCGTCCGATAAAGCATGGACGGGCTTGCCCGCGGCTGTGAGGATTGACGTGCCGACAAAGATAACGGCGAGCATCGTCATCGTTCACGACAGGAGCAAGCATGCCGTCACAACAAGTCCCCCTTCATAGTGGCTTTGGTCGCACGAGCACGGCGTCGGATGTTATCAACGGGATCGACCTGCATGGCCAAGTGGCTATCGTGACTGGCGGCTACTCCGGTATCGGTCTTGAAACGACCCGCGTGTTGTCCCGCGCCGGCGCGACGATAACCGTTCCTGCTCGAAATGCCGGGAAAGCCCGCGAAGCAATCGCCGGGATTCCAAGGGTCGAGGTCGCTGAGCTCGACCTTGGCGACCCGGCCTCAATCGACAACTTCGCGATGGACTTTGTTGCCAGCGGTAGTCCACTGCATCTGCTCGTCAACAATGCCGGAATTATGGCCGTACCGCTCGGGCGCGATCGGCGCGGTCACGAACTCCACTTTGCGACCAACCATCTCGGGCCGTTCCAGTTGACGGTTCGACTATGGCCTGCGCTATTGCGCGCGGGTGCGGCACGTGTCGTGATTTTGTCGTCCGGTGCTCATCGGCGCGCGGCGTTCGATTTCGACGACCCCGATTTCGAACGTCGAGAATACGACAAATGGAAGGCCTACGCGGAGTCAAAGACGGCGAGCTCGCTGTTCGCGGTCGCGCTCGACAGCCGAGGGGAAACCAGAGGCATTCGCGCATTTGCCGTGCATCCGGGGCGGATTGAGACAGGGCTGCAACGTGCGATTTCGATGCCGGAACTGCAGGCGCTGGGGCTGCGCGATGGCAATGGACAAATCCCTGCCTCGCACCGCTCGTTGTACAAGACGGTGGAGCAGGGGGCAGCAACCACGCTGTGGTGCGCGACGAGCCCGGCGCTCGATGGCATGGGCGGCGTTTATTGTGAGGATGCGGATATAGCGCCGGCGGTTCCTGTCACGCACGAACCACTCGACGGGGTTCTTCCCTGGGCGATCGACCCAGCCGCGGCCGAGCGGCTATGGCAGCTCAGCGAAAGACTGACAGGCGTTAGTCTGCCCGCGTAATCGAGATGGCGCGGCCCTATCGGCGTGTGCCGAGCGATTCTCTTGCCTGCCCGGGGACAGCTTGTGTGAGCGCGGCGCGTCATACTCATGCGGACGCCGTGTTCTCTCTCTTTGCACTCCGATAGCGCCCAGGGCTCAACCCCGTGCTGCGCTTGAACGCTATGCTAAACGCGGTATCGGACAAATAGCCAACACGCTCCGCGATTCGAGCGAGCGATTCGTCCGAACCGGACAACGCCGTCATCGCCAGCGACATCCTCCAGGACTGAAGATACTCCAGCGGCGCGCAGCCGACGCGCGCACGGAACCGTTGCGCAAACGCAGTACGGGACATGCCCACTGCCGCTGCCAGTTCCTCGATGGTCCAGCGTTGCGCCGGCGACGCGTGCATCAGTGAAAGCGCAGTTCCTATCCGTCTGTCCGAAAGCGCGCCGAGCCAGCCCGCCGGTGCATCGTTGCCCGCAAGGTACGCGCGCAACGCCTGAACGAGGACGAGCGTGGCAAGGCTTCCCTTGACCACATCGGAACCTGGCATTTGCCCATCGGTTTCCGCTCGCAGCAGCGCAAGCACGTGAGACAACGCGTGAGCGGCGACGTCCGCGGCGCGAAGATGGATGAGTGGTGGCAGATTCGCCAGCAGCAAAGCCGAGAGGTCGCTGTCGAACTCGAAGCGCCCACTCGCAAGGCTCACCGGTTGCACAGTGCCGGGGCCGTCGAAACGTACCACCCCGTCCGCCGAGCGGATGGAGCGGTAGGTTTGTGGCCCGTCGAGCGGCAAACACGCAGGGTCGCTTGCAGAAAAGAACGGTCGCCCCGAGGTGAGCAGATAAAAGTCGCCTTCGTCCATTTCGTGCCGTTCCCCTTCGCCTTCCATCCATAGCCATAGGCGTCCACGCAGCACTGAGCCGAACTTCACGTGGCGGTAACTCGGAAAGCGGAAGGCCCAAGCACCGCGCCCCTCGAAGCGCGACGACAGTGCGCTCGATACTCGCAACATCGACAGAACGTCCGACAGTGCATCCATAAATGTACGATCTATTAGAAAAGGCGGCAGATTGATTATACAAACATCGTCCGTGATCGCCGATGATTCTCCGTACGCATCGTAGCGTCATCCTTTTCCGACAGACCGGAGGTCGATCGTGAATCCAACCATTACGGAGAATCAGGGCGGCCGGCGTATTCCCGGGCGATTTCGGCAATGGGTCGTCCGGCGGGCGCCGGTAGATGGCAGCCTGACGCCGGAGAATTTCGAGCAGCGAACTGTGGAGACGCCGACCCTTGCACCGGGCGAGGCGCTTGTACGTATCAAGCTGCTGAACATCCATTCGGCTACCCGGCTTCGCATGATCCGGGGCACGATTCGCGAGGGCGACACCGACCCGCACAACTATGCATGCGCGGAAGTCATCGACTCCAGGGATCCGGCGTTTGCCGTCGGGGACATCGTCGCATGCCAGGCCGGGTGGCAGGAGTACCAGGTTATTCGCAGCAGCGATCCGCCAGTTGGTTTCCCGGAGCCCAGCGAACTCGTGAAGGCGCTCAATGGAACATCCTCGCCGTGGACTTATGTGTTCCGTCCGGCGCTTGCGAGGCAATGGTCGCCATCGGTCTTGATGGAGATCTTCGGCACCTCCGGCATGACTGCGTGGTTTGGTCTACGCGAGTATGGCCCGCTCACGCCGCGCGACACGGTCGCCGTGGCCGCTACAACAGGCGCTGTCGGGTCGATCGTCGCTCAATTGGCGAAAGCTGCCGGGGCGCGGGTGATCGGTTTCGCCGGCGGGCCGGAGCGATGCCGTTGGGTCATGGACACGCTTCGCATCGACGGCTGCATCGATTACAGCGCGCCGAAGATCGAGGATGAACTCGCCGCTGCCTTTCCGGAAGGCATCGACGTCTTTTCCGATGGCGTGGGCGGCGAGTTGACAGGCCGCGTAGTTGCACGAATGAACCGGCATGGCCGATTGTTTTCCTATGGCTCGGCCGCGGCCTCGTATGCACCACAACCGGCAGGCACGCACACGGCGCGTCCAACAATGCGTGAGACCTTCGGTATTTCACCGGAGATCGAACGGATATTGGATGAGCGCCGTATCAAATCTGGAGCGTGGACAGTCGACACCTTTTATCACGAGCGTTTGCAGGCCGAAAACGATCTCGCCCGGCTTCTTTGGATGCAGCGGCTTCGGCCGAATGCGCGCGTGATACGCGGTTTCGAGGAACTGCCACGTGCAGTGGCCGACATGTACCGGGGTCCGCGAGCGGGCAAATTGCAGATATCACTTGAATAAGGAAAGCGAAATGAGAGCATGGCAGCTGGAAAAGCTGGGAGGCGCACTCAAGTTGGTCGACCGGCCGGTTCCCGAAGCGCGCCCGGGCAGTGTGGTGGTACGTATGCAGTCGTCTGCCCTGATGTCCTACATGCGCGATTATGTGGATGGCAAGTTGCCGGTCTATCACGTACCCTCGCGACCGTTTGTACCGGGCGGAAATGGCGTGGGCATTGTGGAGTCCGTGGGGCGTGACGTATGGCAACTGAAGCGTGGGCAGCGCGTGGTGATTTCCTCGCACTTCGTTGCACAGGAAAATGTTGCTAACCCGGGTCAGATGCTCATCGGCGTCACAGCCGGCGGCGAGGCGGGCTTCAGGATGCAGGACGACTGGTCCGACGGCACGCTGGCCGAATACGCTTTGCTGCCTGCGTCGACGGTCACGCCAGCGGATGACGTGGGCGACCTGGACGCCCGCACGCTTGTGACCACGATGCGTTACGTGGTTCCGTACGGCGGTCTGCTGCGCGGTCGGCTGGCGGCGGGCGAGACGGTTATCGTCTCGGGCGCGACAGGCGCCTATGGATCCGCTGCTGTCCGCTTGGCTGTCGCGATGGGTGCTGCGCGTGTTGTGGCCGTGGGGCGCAACACGGCGGCGCTCGCGTCATTGGCATCCAGCGTAGCCGCGCGCGTCGTGCCGGTTACTGCGACCGGCGACATCGCTGCAGATGCAGAAGCGGTGCGCGAGGCCGCCGGCGGTCCGACACAACTGGCTTTCGACATGGTCGGGAATGCTGGCGATCCCAACATGACACTGGCCGCTTTGCGGTCGCTGGCGTTCGGTGGTCGGCTCGTGCTGATGGGCAGCATGGCGGTACCGTTGCCGATTCCTTACACCGAAGTCATGCTGAACGGCTGGGAGATTCTCGGCCAGTTCATGTATCCGCGTTCGGCATACGCGCGGTTGCTGACATTGATCAAAAGTGGCCTCCTGGCGTCCGACGCGATTCAGACGCTCGAATTCCCGTTCTCCGACGTTCCCGACGCGATCGATGCCGCCGCGCGCGCTTCGAGCGCCGAGTGCGTCGTCATCAATCACGAGGTTTGAGATGCAGATTCTGAAATCGATGTTCCGTCACTACGTTACGCTTGCGCAGCTTGATGCCTCAATTGAGTTTTACGAGGGCTTACAGAAGGTGGAGTGCGAGCGTCGTCTTTCGTTTCCCGAAGTGGGTATCGAGGTCGCAGTGGTCGGAGCGTTCGTTTTGCTCGCGGGCGACGACGTAGCGCTCGCGCCGATCCGACACATTCAAGCGGCGTTCGTTGTCGACTCGGTAGATGCATTTCGCGAGTGGTTGAAAACGCAGGGCGCCGATGTGCCGGACGAAGTGCATGATAGTCCGGTCGGGCGCAACGTTACTGTGCGGCACACAGATGGTTTCGTTGCCGAATACTTCGAGCCCGCACCAGTCTGATAGGAGATGGACCCTGCCCCTCGTCACGTGGTAGGGCTTCGTGGCTCCGGAGGCAAGTCTTTCAATTTATCGATACCGAAGACTCTGGGCACGCCGTGCCTGACGGCGTCGTAGACTGTAAGTCGTTTGTCACATTGGCGGACGCCAGCGGTTATTCGATTCTCGCTCACCCCGAACCCATCTTCGGAGATCTTCGTGGGCGTTCTCCGCCATGAGCTTGGCAATATTTTGCGCATCCGGGTGATCGACCGTAAACTCGAGCGTCAGGCCATTCGGATCCTTTACGTACAGCGATTCACAGAAGCCGTGGTTCATTCGGAAACTATCCAGTCCAGCTTCGGAGAGCCGCGTCTCGATTTGTCGTTGCGTTTCCGGTTCAACGAGTAGGGAAAGGTGAACGAAGAGCGACTGCTCGCGCGCTTTCCACTGGGCCTGCTTTAGCGGGTCAGCGAAATGAAAGAACGCGAGCGCGCTGCCGTCTTCGAGCCCATAGAACGCGTGGCCGAGGTCGACATGCTCGCCGTCGATGACCTCGTGTTCGATCCACATCGCAACAAGCGGCAACCCGAGAATATCTTCATAGAACCTGCGATTTCTTTCGTGATCGTCGGTAGTGAAGGCGTGGTGATGAAGGCGCAGCGGAAGACGGTCAAGACGGCTCATAACACTCCTCGTAAACGGTCAGCATGTAACCGGAGAGCATGAATTGCGCTCTGGATGGAAACCAGCTTAAATGTCGGCGACGTCTGCGGCAACCTCCCTTGCCGCATGCCCCAGTGCGGAAATCAGGACAATGAAGACCACCGGAATTCTCGAACTCAATGCTGCCGTGGCGCTAGCAACACATCGGAACTTTCGGATGGCTGCACAAGAGCTTGGCCTGTCGCGCTCGACACTCAGTCATCTCATTGCATCTCTCGAAAAGCGCATTGGCGTGCGGCTGTTCAATCGAACAACTCGTAGTGTCGCGCTCACCGAAGCAGGCGAAGCGTTCCTCGAACGGGTGGGCCCGGCACTGAGCGAAATTGATTTGGCAATCGAGGCGGCAACAGGGTTTCGTGCTTCACCGAAAGGCACGCTTCGCATCAGCACCTGCGAGTCCGGCGCGCGTTCAGTGCTTGACGCTATCGTCGTACCGTTTGTCCAGATGTATCCGGATATGACCGTGGATTTAGTCGCCGATGGCCGGTTGATCGATATCGTCGCTGAAGGTTTCGACGCGGGTATCCAGGCGCCGGAAAATGTGCCGCTGGATATGATCGCGTTGCCTTGCGGGCAACCGAGGCGCCAAATTGTAGTCGCGTCACCGCGCTACCTACGAGGTCGAAGCACGCCTGCTCATCCGCGCGATTTGCACGAGCACAGATGTATTCGTAGGCGCGTGTCCGGGGCGCAAGTGCAGCGGTGGTTGTTCGAGCGGCTAGGGCAGCGCCTGGCGCTCGAAGTGGAAGGTCCGCTCATTCTCGATAACCGTAACGTGATCATCGAGGCCGCACTTTCCGGCGCCGGACTCGCGTATGTTAGCGAGGAACTGGCCGTTCCTTATCTTGCAACGGGGCGCCTCGTCGCGCTGCTTCCAGATTGGGTACCGGCGCTGGCGCCGTTGTCGTTTTTCTACTCAGGCAGACGGCATCTTCCCGCTGGACTCTCGGCTTTCATTGAGCTTGTTCGGGCGTTGGGAAACGGTAGCGAATCGGACCACTGCAATGCCGCAGCACTGCCGACGGATGAGCGACACGGCGCGATCACAGGCGCTGACGTATGAACCCTACTGCAAGATCAGTCTCCGACGGCGGCTTTCGCTTCTAACATTTTTACCAGCGTATAGAGCATTCGATTTGCAGGGGTCGGAATGCCATACTCGGTTCCTCGACGCAGGATGGTGCCATTGAGGTACTCGATCTCACTCGTCTTGCCGCGGCCAAGATCTTGGGCCGTTGAAGACAATTGTCCGGAGGGGATTGTGTGTTCGATGTGTTGAACGAAGTCCTCGACGTCATCTCCAACAATCACGTTTTCTGCTGCCGCCACTGCGAAGCATTCCGCGACCACATCGCGCATAGTGTCTCGAAGCGCGTCGCGTTCAGGCATGAGATCGAGCGACTGCATCGTGATTGCGGAGATTGCGTTGTATGCACAGTTGAGCGTGAGTTTCTGCCAAAGCGCCCGTTGCACGTCCAAGGAAAGCTCGACGGGAATATCAGCTTGGCGCAGCGTTGCGGCAAGTGATCGGGCGCCGGGACAATCTTCCAGGACGAGGTCGCCTCGACCGTGGTGCAGTACATGGCCGTCGTTGGCCATTTCCGCAGCGACATAGACCGCTGCCGCGATCACCGGTTGCGAGAGTTGCTGCCTTAAGCGCGAAGCGTTCTCTATTCCGTTCTGGAGGCTAACCACGCGAGCATCGCACGACAGTACCTGGCTCAGTGCTTTGGCGGCTTCTGCGGTACCGGTGGATTTGGTGCAGACGAACACTACGTCTGCCAACGCGGCGGCCGCTATATCAGTGGACGCCTGAGCGTGGACGATCTCGTCGAAAGTCGCTGCTTGAAAACGCAGGCCACGTCGCGAGATGGCCGCAGCGTGGCGAGAACGGCCAATCAATACGACGTCGTGACCCGCCCGTGCAAGCATCCCGCCAAAATAGCATCCAACAGCGCCTGCCCCATAAACTGCAAATCGCATGTCACATCTCTCCATAGACTGGGCTCGCGATTGGGTAGTTGGCCATTGCCGATACGCAAGCCGGTCCGCACACATTAGCAGTGTCTATTACCGTGACCTATGTCTATGCTTGGACGGCCTGATGCAGATTTCCGAACAATCTCGCACCATCGACACGGCAGCGCTTGCCCCGAGGCAAGCTGCTGAGGGCGCGGAGGGGCACAGACCGGTATGAAGTATCGGCCTGTGTCCGCAGGCGCAGAGGGCAGTGAGCATTCAGTGGCGCTCCGTGATGCCAGTGGGCGCCAAGATGCACGTTGATGGTATGGATCCGCTGTTGCCGCCGAGGGCGATGATCGAACAGGGCGTGGCGCAACAGCGAGCCGCAACAATAAATTGGGATAACGAGTGCCAGGACCATCAGATGGCTGACGCACCGGATTGCCACCGAAAATGAGGCGCTAGTGTGACCGCCGGCGCTGGGCCGACCGAACATTGGAGGTGCGAAACGCTTGTCACCGATCCCGGTTTTTGAGAGCGCCGTTTATACGAATTTCACGGTTTTTTCCACGACGACGGAATGGATGCCGGTTGGCGTACTTCCCATATATCTCCGCCGCATTTCTTGCGCCTGCTTATAGCTACCCGATTGCAAGGCGTCATGCATTTCCTCACGAGATTGGAAACTGATTCTCACTATGGCGTCTATTTGCTGATTTTCCAGGCCGAGAGTCCGATCGGAAACATAGTAATGGATATACTCTTGGATTTGAGGCAGTTCTGCGTAAATGGGTCCGTAGACGAGTTCCATAAATTCGCGAAAATCTTCTGTGGAAACATCCGGATTTTTTCGTACTGTTGTTATCAGTGTAAACATGGGATTTCTCCTTCGCTTCGCCGCAAAGTAGCAAACTTTGTTCGGCGCGCAACAGCACCTCGGTGGTTGCTCGGCGGGGTCAAACGTCCGGTGCGAGCAACAACCACACTATCCTGACCGCGAAGCCCGCATTATTCCCTTCCACATCGGCTTCGCCGAACTGGGCGGTGTCGGCGGCTGTCGCGCTTTCTACACTAGCCGTGTCTTGCACATCGAGTTACGTGGCCAAAAGGTTAGGCATGGCTTCAAATGCGGTCTCACCTGCTGGCGTATGAATCGCCGCGACGACGTTTCGTCCATGGCGTGCAAACTCGATCGCAGTGGCTTTTCCGAAACTGAGGAATACCCCGTAACGAGGGCCGTGTTCGTCATCAGCCATCCTCGACAGTGCGATCAAGCTCCAATGTAAGCCAGTTTCGTTGATGCTAGTATTGGCCTAATCTTGCATGGGGTGTTCAATTGAACCGTACAATCAGCGGCTTCAGTCTTGATGACCTGGCCGCCGTGAGCGCAGTAGCAGATCATCGAAGCTTCCGCGGCGCAGCTCGTGCACTCCATCTTCCGCCATCGTCCCTCAGCCATATTGTAAGCGGCGTCGAGCGTCGGCTCGGCATCCGTATATTCCATCGCACAACACGGAGCGTTTCGCCCACTGAGGCGGGTTTGGCGTTTATCGAACGTATGCGTCCCGCGCTCATGGATATGGCAGCTGCAATTGAAAGTGTGAACCGCTTTCGCGATTCGCCTGCCGGACAGATTCGTATCAACACATCTGATTGGGCTGCCCAGAGGGTCTTCCCCATCGTTTTGAGCTTCTTATCGGCCTATCCCGAGGTCAATGTCGACTTCGTTTCTGAAGGACGGTTGATCGACATCGTGGCTGAAGGGTTCGATGCGGGTCTCCGAATCGCGGAAGCTGTTCCACAAGACATGATCGCGCTGCCGCTCGGTATCGATGAAGCAATCATCATCGTCGCTTCACCGGGTTACCTCGCAAGTCGCGGAACGCCAAACAGTCCTGCGGAATTACTGGCCCATGAGTGTATCCGGCTGCGTTTGCCTAGCGGTGGGTTGATGAGATGGGAGGTGAGAATGGCGGGCGAGCAAAGTTGGGTCGATGTCCGCGGCAGATTGATTGTCGGCTCGTCGGAACTTGCCTTGAAAGCGGCAGTAGCGGATGTCGGAATCGCCTATGTCGGGGCCAGACAGGCGCGGCATTACATTGATAGCGGCACTTTAGTGCAGATCATGCCCGAATGGACGCCACCCTTTGAAGGCGTGTGCCTCTATTATCCCCGTCAGCGCTTGCCGTCTGCTGCATTTCGGGCGTTTATTGACCACTTCAAGGCTCATCAGGTGAAGACGGCGCTGGGGCCTCGGGCTAACGGCTAGCCAGGAATGCCGAACATGGGACTAGGTACCATCGACACCACGGCATGACTGCTTCGCACGTAGTGTATTTTCCTCATCGGACTGGCGGCGCAGGGGCAGGCTTACGTCTTTCGTTGGACGGCCCACGTCTGCAGTGCCTGCAAGACCGGCAGTAAGTCCCCGCCTCGGGGGGTGAGGCCGTACTCGACTCTCGGTGGCACTTCCGCATGTATTGTTCTGAAGACAACTCCTTCTTTCTCCAGTTCGCGAAGTTGCTGGGTGAGCATCTTTTGTGACACCCCGGGCAAGGCGCGCCGAAGTTCCGAGAAACGCATTATCCCGTTACTGAACAGGTGGAACAGGACCAATATTTTCCAACGACCTTCGAGGACGCTGAGAGCTTCCTCCAGGTCCGATGGTGAACAAGGTTGTTGTGACCGGGCGTCGTTGTCGACCATGGTTACCAAAAAGTACGTAGGGAGGGAAAAAGTGCGTTCTTGTGCCTTTATCACCGTTTGTATACCTTGGCTTTTTCGCACGATGGTCATCCACACGGAGATGAAGCATGTCAGATACTGTACGACTGCCGAACGCGTCGGTCGTTCGCGACGACGAGGTGAAGTGGCTGATGGATCGAATAGAGATTCAGGACGTGATTGCGCGGTATTCGTTGGGACAGGACAGTCACCAAGGGGAGGACTCGAGCATACTGCAGCAGTGGGACGAAACGTTCATCGACGACGGTATGGTGGACTATAGCGTCGCAGGTGGGCCTGTAGGCACATATCGAGAGCTTGCTCGATGGATGCGTGGCGACGGAACGACGCCCGGGAGCATGGGTGCCTTCTCGAACTGGCAACATATGCTCAGTCTGCCCAACGTCGTTATCGATGGCGATCGCGCGACCGCGCGCACCGACTTCTACGCGACACATCGCAGTAAATCCGGCCAAGCCGTCGCAACCCACTTCAATGCAGCAGGCGCGTTCGTGGACGATTTGGTCAGAACGGGCAGAGGATGGCGGATCAAGTTTCGACGCCTCGAACTCTATTTTGCGGATCCCCTGCAGGTCGTGTCCGCTGCGGCGTGAACGAGCGTATCGTCTGCGGAGCTCTTGCCAATACTTCGATGTTCAGGCGGCTCGGCCAGCTTTGGTGAGGTCGGTCGTTGTTGACAGATTGGTCAATAATGACTTACCTTGCCTGTATGGCCAGACCGACACAATTCGACCGCGATCTCGTACTTCAACGTGCCATCGAGATTTTTGCGCAGCATGGATACGAAGGTACATCGACAGAGGCTTTGCTGAAGGCAATGGGCGTGGGTCGCCAGAGCCTTTATAACGCCTTCGGGGACAAGTGGCAGCTGTATCTGGAAGCACTCCGCCGATATACGAGCGAGAGCGTGAGTGCTCAGCTTCGTGTGCTGAACAGCAGTTCCTCGCCCGTCGACGGAATTACGGCGTTGCTTATGCGAATGGTGGACGAGGCTGCTTCCGATCCAGCGCCTTCGTGTCTCGGTATCAGCGCCGTTTGCGAATTCGGACGGGCGAATGCCGAAGTGGCCTTGATGTCTGACGTTGCCTCGCAAACACTGGCGACTGCGATTTCCGCACGTGTGACCGAAGCAAAGCGCATGGGAATGGTCTCGACTTCCACTCGAACGAACGAATTGGCCAGCTTCATATTGGCTACTCTGTCCGGCATCAAGGTCTCGGCGCGGGCTGGAGCGCCCCGCGCGACACTCGAAGCGATCGCGCGGACAGCGCTTCGCTGTATCGCCTAGTTTTTTTGGCCAATTTTTGACTAAATAGTCAACAACGCGATTTTTTCCAAGAGGTATGCAATGAACGCAATCCAGCTATATCGACATGGTGCGCCTGAGCAGCTCGAATGGCGTACCGTACCCATGCGCGCGCCCGGCGCGGGAGAGGTACTGGTGCGGACGACGGCCATCGGTGTGAACTTCATGGACATAGGCGTGCGAACCGGGCAGCTTTGGCGAAATGAGCCGTTACCTCTTGTTCCCGGCGTGGAAGGTGTGGGCGAAGTGATTGCACTTGGCGAGGGCGTGAGTTCGCTGGCGTGTGGCGAACGGGTCGCGTGGGTCTATGCGCAGGGAAGTTACGCTGAACAGGTTATTGTCCCGGCTGATTCGCTTGTCCCAGTGCCCGCGACGATTCCTGACGATATCGCGGCTGGCTTGATGATGCAGGGAGTCACTGCCCATCACTTCGCGACCAGCTTCTATGCGGTGAAGCCAGGCGATGTTGCGCTCGTCCATGCAGCAGCCGGCGGCGTAGGCCTTCTTCTGACGCAGATGATCAAACTGCGCGGGGGGCATGTAATCGCTCGCGTCTCATCCGCGGATAAGGAGGGCGTGGTGCGATCTGCGGGTGCCGATGAAGTTATCGTGTCGTCAGATGGTCGCTTTGTCGAACAGGTGAAGCAGCTGACGATGGGCGAAGGCGTCCAGGTTGTCTACGACGGCTCTGGGGCAGCCACGTTTCACGATTCCATGGAATCGCTTCGTCGTCATGGCGTGCTTGCCTATTACGGGCCTGTCCTGGGGAGTCCGCCGCCGATTAACATCGCGACACTTCCACGCAGCATCCTGATTGGATTCCCCAAGTTCAACGACCACATCGCGACACGAGATATGTTGACGGCATGCGTTAGCGAGCTGTTTGACTGGGTGAGCAGCGGAAAGCTCAAAGTTGCGATCGGGAAACGCTATCCACTGAAGGAAGCGGCCCGGGCGCACACCGATCTCGAATCACGTCGCAGTACCGGAAAACTGCTGCTGATCCCATGAAACTGCATTGATATGGCCGACCCTCATGTCGGTGAATGTATCTCCCACTTTTTTGCCGTGACAGTCCTGCGTCTTGTTGGAAGAATTTCGCCACACGCTGCTCGTCGGGGTTGAAGGCGCAGGGTCGAATGTCCGGGAGCGTTGTGCTATCCAACGTCGTGATGGGGGACCCGATGTACCGCGAAGGATAGCTGTGTTAACGAATCGTTATTACAGAAGAGGCGGCCGAAAAGCATGGATTCTCCGGAAGCGGCAAAGCGGACTCACAAAGCTCCGGAGCGATCGAACTTATGCGACCTCTTGCTCAGGGAAGCCGTGCGCAATTGAATCGATAGGCGGCAATGCTAGCGGACGGCGATTGTCATCGGTCGCGACGTAGGTCAGCACCGCCTCGGTTACCTTTACTACTTCCGTAGCATAGCGCATGCGCTGTGCGTAGACCTCTACTGATACGGTTACCGAAGTATTCCCTGTTTTTACGATGTTGGCGTAGAAGGTGAGCAGATCGCCAACGAACACTGGCTGTTTGAATACAAATGAATTGACGGCGACGGTTACCACACGCCCGTTGGCGCGGCGGCATGCTGGCACCGAGCCCGCGATGTCCACCTGCGACATGATCCAGCCGCCGAAGACATCCCCGTAAAAGTTCGCGTCTGCTGGAAGCGGCACTACTCGCAGAACGCATGAGTCAGGGGAAAGATGGAGCGGTTCTTTCATCGTGCACCTTTCAGTAATTTGACAAGGAAGTGCAGAGCGGTGACGCGGCTCACCAGGTTGTCCGGAATTGGCAAGTTCCATCAGGATGGGAGCCGCCGCCAGTTGCACCGCTCAATATTGACGATCTGACCACGTTGCCGGACTCGCACCGTATGGTTCGAGCATCTCGGCTGCGGGGAGCCTTAGCGCGCTGAATTGCAAAGGAGGCTGAAGGCTGGAAACTGCCCCGTATGGCGTTTGAATGGTAACGAGCTTGGCAGGATAGTTGTCCTTGGAAGGGAGGCCCGCTTGAGCCGATACATCCAGCAGCCCCATTTCCTGCACCCACATGGCACTTCTCGCCAGCGATAGCTTGACGTGGTAAGAGCCGCCTTCGATGGACCGCCTCAGCAGTGCCGCCATCATGCCCGCCGCTGCCAGATACCCGGTAATGAGGTCAGCGAGATAGAAAACGGGAGAAAAACGTGGCTTTCCAGGTAGACCTTCGCGCACTGCGAATCCGGTGGCCACTTGGCCATTCTGGTCAAACCCCGGTCTTTCGGCCCACGGACCGGAGTGCCCATACGCATTGACCGTCAAACAGACAATGCCGCGGGAATTGTGCTCGACCAGTTGCTCGGGCAGCAGGCCGAAGCGAGCATTCACGCTGCGCCGATAGCTTGTCGTGAAGACGTCGGCATGTGCGCACAGCTGAAGCATCTCGGCGAGGTCTGCAGAGTTGCGCAAATCCAGATATGCGCATCGTTTACCGACGTCCACGCCCAAATGTTGGGCGTGGGTATCGGGATACGACGGCGAACTGATATGCAGCACATCTGCTCCATATTCAGCAAGCGTACGAGCGCTGCGGGGGCCAGCCAGTACGTGGGTGAAGTCCAGGACGCGGACGCCCTGTAGTGGTGAGTTCGCGCCTGTGAAAGGAGCAAACGGCACCGCGGGCCCATCTGCAATTTTTTCGATTTCTATGACAGGCGTCGCCTGGAGTTCGCGGCCTTGTGGATGGGCAAGCCATTCCTCTCGCGAAAACGCCCGGCAAGCGGGGAGTCCGGCTTCCGCCAGGGCGACTTCGAGTGCCTCCGAATCCCATTTGGCGACTTCACGTGCGATCGACTTCTTGTTGTTGCCGCAGTCGAAAAAATTGAGGTATCCATCGAGCAGCTTCGGATACGGCGGCCCCGCTTCCAGCATCACGTATCGGCCGTCTCGACATAAAAACACGTCGTTGACGGCGACATGCTCGGCACCGACGTTGATGGGACGTCCTTGTTGCGCTACGTAATGCGTTGGATGCAGGAAGTGCAGAGCATCGACGATATCGATAGACAGATCGGTGCTGACGCCGGTGCGCATGTTCCAGATTGCAGCACCGGCCATGCCGATGAGCAACTGCGCAATGCCGGACGCTTCCCCTAAACGATGCGGAGACTGGATGATCGGGTCGCTGCCGTACAGCGTGGCATCACCGTTGAAGTATTCGTTCAGCTCCAGCGACTCGGCCATCCTTGCAAGGATCGGCAGCTCGCCTTGCGAAAGCCGACGCGGGCTTGACTCGGGATGTGAATGTGTCATTTGTCGATTCTCCGAAGACTTAGCGACGCAAGTGATTTGCCGCCAAGTCGATGACTTCGTCAGCACGACCGTTGAGTACTGCTTTGAGCATGTACAAAGTGAAACCTTTGGCCATTGCGGACGTCACCTTGGGCGGCATGGCGAGTTCCATGCGGGTGACGGCCGCATCGATGACGACGGGGCCGGGGTATGCCAGTGCCTTACCGAGCACATCGTCCACCTCCGCAGGATCGTCCAGGCGGAAGCCCTTGATGCCGACGCTCTCGGCCATGGCTGCGAAGTCCGGATTGTCCAGGCGGGTGCCAGTGTCCAGAAAGCCGCTCGACTTTTGTTCCAGTTCGATGAAGCCGAGCGAGCCGTTGTTGAAAATAATCACCTTAACGGGGAGATTCAGTTGCTTCAGGCTGAGCAGGTCACCCATCAGCATGGTGAAGCCGCCATCGCCGCAGAGTGCGATGACTTGTCTGTCGGGTGCCGCCGCCTGTGCTCCGATGGCTTGGGCGAGTGCGTTGGCCATCGATCCGTGCCAGAAGGAGCCGAGCAGGCGTCGCCCGTCTCCCATGCGGAGATAGCGCGCAGCCCAAACGGTGGGCAGACCGACGTCGGCCGTGAATATCGCATCCTTGGTCGCTTGTTCGCTCGCTACGCGCACGACGTGCTGTGGATGAAGCGGTCCGCCGGGGCGTCCGTTAGCAAGTTCGTCCAGAGCTGCGCGTGCCGCGCGATAGTTTCCGAGGGCCTTCTCAAGGTGTTCCCGATTGCCTTTCCTGCGAAGACGGGGCAGCAAGGCTGTGAGCGTGGCGCGCACCTGGCCAAGCACCCCAAGCTCGACAGGCGCTCGCCGTCCGATAGCCTCGGCTCGGATATCGACCTGAATGATCCGTGCGCCGGCGGGATAGAATTGTCGATAGGGGAAGTCGGTGCCCAGCATTAACAGGACATCGCACTGCTCCATTGCGTGGTACCCGGATGCAAAGCCGATCAGGCCAGTCATGCCGACGTCGTAAGGGTTGTCGGCTTCGACGTACTCCTTGCCGCGCAGCGCATGCACGATGGGCGAGGCGAGCGTATCTGCCAGCGGTAACAACGCGTCCAGCGCGCCTGCACATCCGCCGCCGCATAGGAGCGTAATCCGCTCTCCGGAATTGAGAATGTCCGCCATGGCGTCAAGCACGTCGGGCTGCGGCACGATCTCGGGTTCGGCGAGACACAAGGCCTTCGTGCGTGGAGCGGGAGCCGAGGTTGCCGGCTGCAGCGCGACGTCCCCTGGTATGACGATCACGGACACGCAACGCTCGGCCGATGCTCGACGGAGGGCGGTCTCGAACGCGCGTGGCATTTGTTCTGGCGTAGCGACGAGTTCGCAGTAGTTGCTGCATTCGCGAAACAGCTGCTCGGGGTGTGTTTCCTGGAAATAGCCAGAGCCGATCTCCGCCGACGGGATATGTGCTGCAATGGCTACGACAGGCACGCGCGAGCGATGGCAGTCGAACAGGCCATTGATAAGGTGCAGGTTCCCGGGACCGCAACTGCCGGCACAAACGGCTACTTCTCCGGTAATTGCGGCGTCGGCCCCGGCCGCGAATGCTGCTACCTCTTCGTGCCGCGTATGCAGCCATTCGATACCGCCGTGGCGGCGTAGCGCATCGGTGAATCCGTTAAGACTGTCACCTACGATGCCGTATACGCGCTTAACGCCGGCGGTTGAAAGAGTGTCGACCATTTGGTCGGCGACGGTGCGTGCCATGGAAGCCTCCAATAAGATCGAACAGTCAGACCAGATGTAGATCGCGAGCCGCCTGAAGCAGCTCGTCGCGGAACCGCGGATCGGCAATGGCGATCAGGCTCAGCGCTCTCTCGGTAGACGATTTGCCCTTGAGGTCTGTCCAGCCGTACTCGGTGACCACGATGTGGGTATCGATGCGAGGTGTGGTGACCGGGCCGTCCAACCGGGGAACGATGCGCGAAATCTGACCTTTTGCAGCAGTGGCGCGGCACGCGATAATGGACTTGCCGCCCTTGGAGGCATAGGCGCCGCGCACGAAGTCCAACTGGCCACCCGAGGCGCTGTATTGGTGGCCGAGCACGTGCTCCGAGTTACATGCACCCGTCAGGTCAACCTGCAGCGTCGCATTGACCGAGATGACGCGGTCGTTTTGGGCGATGATGTGCGGATCATTCACGTAGTCCACCGGCTGACTGTAGATCGACGGATTTTCATCGATGAACTCGTACATCGCCTTCTGTCCCATCGCGAAGGTAAACACCGTCTTGCCGGTATCCAGTGCCTTGTGTCGGTTGTTAACCACGCCGCTTCGGATCAAATCAATCATTCCGGGGCACAGAGCCTCCGTATGAATGCCCAGGTCGTTGCGTGTGGCGAGCTGTGCGCAAACGAAGTTGGGCAATGCACCCACGCCCATCTGCAAGCATGCGCCGTCCGGAACCATTTCAGCGATCGTACGGCCGATGGCTTCGTCCTCGGGGGCCGCCTGGCGGACCGGCAACTCAAACAGAGGGGCTCTATGCTCGACGATGGCGCTGACCTGCGAAACGTGAATTTGCGCGCCGTTTCCCTGGACGCGAGGCATATTCTCATTGACTTCGACGATCACGCGGCGCGCGGTCTGTGCGAGCCGGCTCGAGTAATCGTTGCCAGTGCCGAGGCTGAAGTATCCGTGGCGATCCATCGGCGACACAATCATCAGTAAGGTGTCGATGCCGATATGCTCGCTGAGCAGCCGTGGTGCCTGATGGAACGTGCTCGGTACGTAGCTGACCACCTTGCGCCCGTCTTCCAGTCCGCGCTTGATGAGCGCACGCTCGGCCGAGGTGATGAACATGCTGAACGGGGCGATCCGCTCGTTGAGTTCGTAACGAAGGATCGTTTCATTGAGCAGCGGCGTCGACTCGTAGTAGTAGGCCCGAATGCCTTCGACCTTGCCGGCCGCTGCGCGGTCGGCCAGTGCGGCGAGCAACGCCGGTGGCTCGGCGGCCGCCATTCCGATCGAGATCCGGCTACCCGAGTCGATAAGCGAGACAGCGGCCTCCGGGGTCGTCAGTTTCGACTGGTAGAGAGTAGCGATATTCATGGTGATATTCCCGCGGGATAAAGTTCAGTAGTTCGATGCTTCTTCGGGAGAATGGCCCCGGCGGTAGACAAGCATCGTACGTTCGAAGCTCATGACTTCGTCGCCGTTCTGGTTGATGCCACGCGTCAGTACGGTGACGATGCCTTGTGTGGGGCGGCTCTTGGATTCGCGCTTGCGCAGCACGGTGCTCTCTGCATAAAGCGTGTCGCCTGCGAATACCGGATGACTCGCTTTGACCTTGTCCCAACCCAGATTGGCCACTACCTTTGCGCTCACCGTGCGCACGCTCATTCCGGTGAGCAGGGCCAAGGTGAACGTGGAATCGACCAGCAACTTCTTCCATTCGGTCTTGGCCGCATATGCCGCGTCGAAATGCACCTGCTGGATGTTGAGCGTCAACAATGTGAACCACACGTTGTCGGTGTCCAGAACGGTGCGTCCGGGACGATGTTCGAACGTGTCACCGGGATTGAAGTCCTCGTAGTACAACCCGGACGTTTCGCGATAGCGCTGATCGCCAACGCGCTTGTAGGCGGGCAGGATGTTATCCATGGTGTGCTCCTTCAGGGGAAGTGGAAAGATCAGCCGCGGCGAGCACGCGGCGTGCTTTGCGCGCCACGGCCTCGTCGATCATCGCGCCGTCTAGCAGGCCGACTCCGGCGGCGTTGACGGCGAGAACCGAGCGTGCGTATTCGATTTGCTTTGCCGTTGGCGTGAACGCCGAGTTGATGGCGGCAACCTGGCGCGGGTGGATCGCGGCTTTGCCGACGAAGCCCATCTCGACAGCCTGTTCCACATCACGTTGAAAACCGGCGTCATCGTGCAGATCGAACCACGGTGAATCGATGGCATCGATACCAGCTCGGGCGGCGGCCGAAATCAGCCGCGCGCGAGCGATGAGGAGGTTCGGCGCGTGGCCGTCACATCCATAGTCCGCAGCCAGATCGGCGGCACCCAGCATTGCGGCACGAAGCCGCGGTGTAGCGGATAGCGATTCATGGGCTGCATCGACACCACGGGCACTCTCAATCAGTGCAACCAGCGCGGTGGACGCGCCGGCTTCCGTCAGTAGCCGGTCAATGATCTGGAGTTGCACGGGTGATTCGACCTTCGGCAGCAAAAGCAGGTCGGGGGGGACTTCGCTTTCCAGGATGTCGGTCAGGTCTGCGAGTCCAGTGCGCGTTCCAAGCGCATTGACGCGGATCACGCGAGCTGGGCCGTCGCTCGCCGCGCTCAATGTCTGCAGTGCTATGGATCTTGCTCGGTCCTTATCGGCGAGAGCCACCGAGTCCTCAAGATCCATGATGAGCATGTCAGCAGCCACTGAAGCGGCTTTCGCAAATCGCTCGGGGCGGGTGGCCGGGGTAAACAGCCAGCTTCTGAGACGGGTGGGCATGACCATGACCTCCTTGATGATGTTGATCGTTCGGAAGTCATGCTAAAGAGACGTGGTGGAAATCGCGATACGGCACTGGTGGCGATTTCCATATATATAATGTATAGCCATGGACCTTCGACATATTCGCTACTTCCTGGCTGTTGCAGAGGAAAGGAACTTTTCCCGTGCAGCGGAGCGGGTAGGGATCGGCCAGCCGCCGCTGAGCATGCAGATCCGCGATCTGGAACGGGAAGTTGGCGCGCGCCTGTTCCATCGCGTTCCGAAGGGTGCGGAACTTACTGCTGCCGGGCAAGCGTTTTACCGTGTCGTGGAAAAGATGCCGGCGATGGTGGAGGAAGCGTGTCATGCGGCGCGGCGGGCAGAACGTGGAGAGCTCGGTATCTTGCGTGTTGGCTTTACCGCATCGTCTGGCTTCAATCCTGTGGTTGCAACTACGATCCGGTCTTTTCGACGAGGCTATCCAGGAGTGGATGTACAGCTCGAGGAGTCCAATACCGCGCGCCTGTTTGAAGCCCTCAGCGGAGACGAGCTCGACGCGGCGTTCATGCGGCCAGGTGAGCACCTGGCCAAGGGTCTCCAGGTACGGGTCCTTTCGGAAGAGCCATTGTTGGCGGTCTTGCCGTCCAAGCATGCATTCGCCAAGAAGCAGCGCTTGAAGCTCGCAGATCTGGCCGGCGACGAATTGATTACCTTTCCGCGGCAATACGGTTCTGTTATGTACGACGCCATCATGACCGCCTGCCGCGATGCGGGCTTCGAGCCGCAGTTAGGACAGGTTGCCCCGCAGATGGCTTCCATCATTCATTTCGTGGCCGCCGAACTCGGGTTCGCGTTGGTGCCTGCTTCGATGCGGGAGATACAGGCCAAAGGTGTGATATTTCGCGAATTGCACGACACCGCGGCGTCGGTTCAATTGTCTCTGGCATGGCGTCGGGGGGATCGTTCGCCGTTCTTGAAGAACTTCATCGATTGCGCTTTGCGCGCTTGATGTTCTTGTCCAGAACCGGAGGTGGCGAAAACCCCGGCGCAATTCGTTATCAAGCAGACGTGGTCGTTTTGCGCGTTTGAACGTTGCAGAGGATCTCGACCAGCTTGTCGCGGAAGATGTTTTTGTCGGTGGGATGCCGCGGAAAGCAGACGCGCAAATCGCGCTGCGACCAAGGTTCTTCCAGTTCGATAACTGAAAGTTTCCCCTGATCGGTCGCCTCGATGGCCGTCCGTGGCACTACTCCGACGCCGGCGCCGGATGCCACTAATCGAGCGATAGCGCGATACCCGGATACCTGCACGCGTACATCGAGGCGGCCGCCGAGTGCAGCGGCATGGTTCATCAGGAACGTATGCAGTGCGGCGCCGGACTGAAGGCTGATGAACGGGTGGCCGAGGCAGTGACGGAAACTGATCGACGACTGCGCGGCAAGCGGGTGTTGAGTGGGCGTGAGCAGCACCAACTGGTCCTTCCGATAGGGGAGGAATTCGAGGGCGGGATGCTCGGTTTCGAGTGCCACTACGCCGACTTCGGCACGGCCGGCAACGACCGCCGTCACGATTTCGTGACTCGTGCGCTCTTCCAGCGTAATGCGGACATTCGGATACTCGGTGAAGAACCGCGCCAAGTCCTCCGGAAGGTAAGTGCTGATCGCGTTGTTGTTCGCGAAGACGGTCACATGTCCCGTCATGCCTAGCGAATAGGGCCGCAGGTCAGCATGCATTTGTTCAAGTTGGGCGAGGCATCGCCCGGCATGTTCCCGAAATACTCGCCCGGCTGGCGTCAACGTAACGCCTCTTGCCTGGCGAGTCAGCAGCGTGACACCGAGTGTTTCTTCCAGGTTCTTCATCCTCAGGCTCGCGGACGATGCCGCCAGATGACATCGCTCGGCTCCTCGCGACACGTTTTCCTCTTCGGCGATCGCGAGAAATACTTTCATGTCGGTCAGGTCATACGTCATACCGTTCGAGACAGCCGAAAATTCAGATGCCGAAAGCATAGCACCCCATCGATATAGGGGCTCGCCTTGCGTGGCTCTGCCTGAGGTTTCGTGTAATTCGAACGGAGCGTTTGAAAAAGCTCGCTGTATCTGCTGCATCCATTCATCGATACTCGACCTTGCAAACACAAGGAGGAGGCACGAATGACCGGGATCAAGGAGTCGGCATCGGCGAGCCGGCCGCTCGAGGGGCTTGTCGTCATCTCGATTGAACAAGCCTTGGCGGCTCCGCTGTGTACGGGCCGGCTGGCGGAAATGGGCGCGCGCGTTATCAAGGTGGAGCGCGCGGAGGGCGATTTCGCGCGCGGCTACGACGATGCGGCCAACGGGCAGGCATCGTATTTCGTGTGGACCAATCGCGGCAAGGAATCCATTGTGCTGGATTTCAAGGATGCCGAAGACGCCGAGCTGCTTCATCGAATGCTCGCAGGTGCTGACGTGTTCGTGCAGAACCTTGCGCCGGGAGCACTCGCTCGAGCCGGCTTTGGTAGCGAGCTTCTTCGCGAACGATACCCGCGCCTTGTAACGTGCGATATCAGCGGCTACGGCACCGATAACGCCGCAAGCAACCTGAAAGCGTACGACCTGCTCGTGCAGTGCGAAAGTGGCCTTGCAGGCATCACGGGCGCGCCTGAGGCTTGCGGGCGAATCGGCGTGTCGAT
The DNA here is from genome assembly GCF_020419965.1 of Burkholderia sp. AU39826. Classification (NCBI taxonomy): domain Bacteria; kingdom Pseudomonadati; phylum Pseudomonadota; class Betaproteobacteria; order Burkholderiales; family Burkholderiaceae; genus Burkholderia; species Burkholderia sp. AU39826. The sequence goes on along the minus strand of NZ_JAIZQG010000001.1, from coordinate 1,071,432 downwards.
ATGCGACATCGGCGCAGGTATGAACGCGACAATTGCGGTCCTTTCGGCGCTAGCGCTGCGCGAGCGGACCGGCCGCGGGTCGGGCGTGTCGGTGTCGCTGTTCGACGGTGCGGCAGACTGGATGTCCATTCCGTATGTCCACGAGGTGTATGGAGAGGGTGCGCCGAAGCGCCTGGGCCTCAAACATCCATCGATCGCACCGTACGGCGCGTTCACGACGCGCGATGCGAACGACATCGTGATTAGCATCCAGAACGAGCGCGAGTGGCAACAATTTTGCGCGCGCTTCATGCGGCAGCCGGAGCTTGGCAGGGATCCGCGCTTCGCATCCAACACGGAACGTGTGCGTAATCGCGAGGCGCTCGAGCGGATCATCGCGACCGCGTTTGCGGCGCTCGACATCGACGAGGCACTCGCGCGTCTGTCGGATTCCAACACCGCGTTTGGTCAGGTGCGTTCCGTCGGGCAGATGGCGCGGCATCCGGCACTGCGGACCTGGCCAATGACGGTCGACGGCAAGACATTGCAGATGATTGCTCCTGCGGTGCGAGCTCCCTGGGATGTAGGGCGTTTCGCGCCGGCGCCCGGACTCGGCGAGCATAGTGAGTCGCTTCGGGAGGAGTTTTCGGTATCGCGCTCGGGAGTGGCCGCATGACTACCGTCGATATCGCACATCTGCGCGAATGGGTTGGCAATTCCCATACCGATCACGACATCCTATCGTCTCGCCATGCCCGTCTAATGGCGGCAACGCTGGGGCGGCGGCAGTCCGATCTTGTTGAGGGTGCCCCTTTGCCTCCACTGTGGCATTGGTTGTATTTCCTCAGCGGCGAGCCGCCGGCCGCGCTTGGCCGCGATGGCCATCCCGCTCGTGGCGGTTTTCTACCGCCGGTGACGTTGCCCAACCGAATGTGGGCTGGCGGGCAGCTGGAGTTCCACGGCCCCGTGCCTCTCGATGCTCGAGTCGAGAAGCGATCTACCGTGGTTTCAGTGGACCACAAGCACGGACGTAGCGGTGAGCTGGTATTCGTCAAGGTGCTTCACGAGCTGCTGCATGAGGGTGACAAGGTCCTCACCGAATATCACGACATCGTCTATAAGGAGGCGACGGCAGGGGGCTCGGTTGTAGCCAGCGCCGAGATGCCGATCGCGCAGCACAGTCGCCCAATCAAACCGGATTCGACGATGCTATTCCGCTATTCGGCATTGACCTTCAACGGACACCGCATTCATTACGATGCCGACTATTGCCGCGAAGTCGAGGGCTACTCGAACCTCGTAATCCACGGACCACTGAACGCGACCTTGCTGGCCGCATTCGCGCAAGAGGTGGGCGGAAGGCCGCCGAGGACATTTCGCTATCGTGGCTTGAAACCTTCGATTCTCGGTAGCGAGCTGACCCTCAGTGCCGTGAGTGACGGCGATCAGACCGTGCTGTGGGTTGCGTTACCGGACGGCACCGTATCGATGCGCGCCGAAGCGACATTTTGAGTCGTACTTGAGTGCTGACGCGATTCGATTCAATTTAAAAATCAGGAGACAGACGATGCAACCTCATTCCATGCTATATGCGGAAAAGCCGGCCGACGTGGGAGCAGCGCGCCGTATTGAGCGCAGGGCGGCGCTGGCAAGCGTCATAGGAACCACGATCGAATGGTACGACTTCTTCATCTACGGTACTGCGGCAGCGCTCGTGTTCCCGAAACTGTTCTTCGCACATGGCAATGCGGACGGCTTGATGGCATCGTTTGCGACGATTTTCGTGGGATTCGTTTCGCGTCCGCTTGGCGGCGCATTGTTCGGTCACATGGGGGATAGAGTAGGGCGAAAGTCCACGCTCGTCGCCACTCTGAGCCTGATGGGCTTCGCGACACTCCTCGTCGGTTTGTTGCCGACCACCGATACACTCGGCCCGCTAGCGGCCTGGCTGCTCGTCGCGTTGCGCTTCCTGCAGGGCATCGGCGTAGGCGGAGAGTGGGGCGGAGCGGTTCTTCTTTCAATGGAGTCGCATACGGGCAAGCGCCGTGGCTTCATGGCGTCGCTACCCAATATTGGTGTGCCGCTCGGTCTCGTGGTGTCGGTGATCGTATGGAGCGCATGTAGTCGTTGGTCGGGCGACGCACTGCTCGACTATGGTTGGCGGATTCCCTTTCTCGCGAGCGGCGTGCTGCTGATCGTCGGCCTGCTCATCCGGTTCGGCGTGCCGGAAACGCCGGATTTCATCGCTGCGAGTAAGGTCGTGGATCGCTCGAAAGGGCCGATTGGTGAGGCAATCCGGACGCAGTGGCGCGCTATTCTGTTATCGGCGCTGATCCGGCCGAGTGAGCAGACCGCCTTCTACATGCTGACCACGTTCGCGGTGTTGTATGGCTCGAAGAACCTGGGGCTTGGGAAGGAGTTTATTCTGAATGCGGTGCTGATCGCCGCAGTCGTAGCTTGTTTTGCACTACCGTTCTTCGGACACATCGCAGACCGTTTCGGTCGGGCGAAAACCTACATGGCTGGTGCCATCTGCATGACGCTTTTTGCGTTTCCATACTTCGCGATGCTCAACACACGGCTCCCAACAATGGTGATCGCGGGTACAATCATCATCATGGTGATCCATGCATCAATGTACGGGTCGCAAGCGTCGTTCATTGCCGAATCGTTTCCCGCTCATATTCGCTACAGCGGAGCATCGTTGGGTTACCAAGGTGCGTCGATCATCGCAGGCGGTCCTGCACCGATGATTTCACTCTGGCTTTTCGAGACCTTCCACACTGTCTACGCCGTCGCAGGATATCTCGCCTTCATGTCGTTCGTGAGTGCGATAGCCGCGCTTTACCTCGGACGTAGTAAGACCCCCAGCGGATATGAAGGCTCGTCACCACTCTGATAATGGGATACGGGCGCACGTGCGTTCAGTCGAAGGCTTTTGCGCGCCCACTGTTCACAAGAGGGTGTGCGAAGCCGGCTTCTCCAGCGTGCTCCTGCGCCGCTCGAGATCGCGCAGCCAAATCCCGCGCTGCGCAGCGGGAGCACAAAAACCTTGTCATGACGAACGCCGTCAGCTAGCCAGTGGCTACACGCAATTACGAGCACGCGGCAAACGGTGTTCAGTGACTCTCAGTGCGGATGTGCGGAAAGTTAGTCGATCCTTGGAACGAGTAAAGAGTCCAAGGTCAACCGAGCTCGATAGGGACGCGCAACATATGGAGCCTTCACGCTTGCTTCTGCGGTAATCCGACCGTCGGCGCCCCCATTTCATTCACCTTCGTTTAGTCGCTTCAAAGTGATGTGTCGAGCTGAGCCGCGGCCGCGGCCGCCGATGCACCCTTGATGTTGGCATGAGCGTTTGCCTGATCGACTTGAGCCTGGATCTTCTCCTTCAAGGTCTCGCGGATTTTTTCCGCCACTTTTTCCTTCTCAGATCCCGACATATGCTCGTATTGTTCGCGCGTTAGGCCCATCGATGCGAGGATGGAGTCTTCCATCCGCTGCTCGGGTGTTTCATGCAGCCAGTCGTTCAGCTGATTGACGGTGGACCCGTATGACGCCGCTATGCTGCTGCCGTCATTCGATTGCGTAACTGATGAGACCGTGGAACTCGAGTACGTGACGCCACCCGTCGTGTTGTGGATTTGCACGATGTTTTTTCCTTTTGCGATAGCTCGGCTACGACCGCGCGCTTCTTTACCAAGGAAGCGGAGGGTATTGGTTTCTCGGTAGCAGGAGGGGCCAGGCGTTGATGTTCCTCCTGTACCAAGGCTGGGCAGGCGGACTGACTGTGCATGGTGCGCATAGCGCTAACCGATGCGGCAGGGACGCCCGCTATGGAAAAGCGTCGCACTACCGAAAAGCCTTGTCTGGTACGTTTGTGATCTCGCTATGCGCGGGCATACTGGACGGGTGAAGTGCCGAAAGTCTTGACGAAGTGCCTGCCCATATGGCTCTGGTCGGTAAAGCCGCATTCGAATGCGGCGAGCGCCGCAGGACACCCGTTTCGCAGGAGTGCTCTGGCGTGGTTAAGTCGAACGAGTAGAGAAAACTCCGCTGGCCCGACTCCGGTTTCTTTCGAGAACTTGCGGGTGAATCCTTCGCGACTGTATCCATATGTTGCGGCCAAGGCCGAGACATCGTAAAGCTGGCCGGCAGGATCGGATAGTGCGGCAAGCGCTCTGCGGACGAGATCGGACAAGTCACGGCTCTCGGCCTCGGCCGCCGGTCGGATCCGCAGCGCCTCGCACAACGATGCAACACGCGATTCGGGGACGTACAGATTCAGGCACTGCGTTGGTGTGTTACTGATCGGAATGGATCGGTGTAGTTTGCCCGCCGGTATAAGCAGGCACTGTCCAGCTTCGACGGCATACGACCTTGATTGAACGATGAATTCGCGGCGTCCGGAGATCACAAAAACCAGTTGCGTTTCGTCGTGAAAATGCAATTTTCCATCAGGCGCCGCAGGGGCATTCCAATACGCGGTGTCGACAGCGTATGGTGTTGTTGTTCGCTGGTAAGTCCAACCTGCCGCCGGGCTGGATTTCATGCTTGCATTGAACGCGGCCGGGCAAGTCAGCTCGAAGACGTAGGCTTCCGTCAAGTTCCACTCCTTCAAAATACCTGCAGAATGTTTACGTGCCTTTCAGACGTAGCGCGGGAGACCGCTGGTCGCAAACAATGGCGACACCACGACTGAATTGATTCGGGGCGTTTCGCGATTCTCCGAACGATCGACAGCATCATAGGGTGCGCCGGCAAAGTCAAATCTCTCAGCGCCCGGACTGGCGATAGCGCCAGTCGGCGGCGACCAGATTGGCGAGGTACTCCAGCGACGCTGGTCACGCACCCAGCACTTGTTGTATGCGGCGCGCGCGAATCCGTTGAGGCATCGGCACCTCAAGCTGACGGGCTAAGCGCTCAGACGTGCCATCACATCACAGAAGTCCCAGACCCGACGCAAGCTTCGCCTCAGAATCAGGCGTTTCACGAGAGGCAATGATGGGCTGGACAACGGTTTTCTTTCTTTTTCTCGCGGGTACAGCAGGTGGCCTCATTAACGCCATGGCGGGCGGCGCTACGCTCATAACTTTCCCGGCAATGCTCATGGCGGGCCTTCCTGCCGTTACAGCGAACGCGTCGAACGCGGTTGCTATCTCGCCCGGGCATCTCATCGCCGCATTCGCAGACCGCTCGAAACTTCCGACAGATTCGAGACGTTTTCGCGCCCTCTGCCTTGTGTCCATTGTTTGCGGGACTGTCGGCGCGTGCACGGTGCTTATCTTGCCGCCGCGGCTGTTTACGTTGCCAGTCCCTGCGATGATTGCGTTCGCGACGCTGTTGTTTGCGTACGCCCCGAGCATCCAGGCATGGGCACTGAGGCATAGGCTCATCGAAGATCGCGCGCCACTTTATGTGGAGGCGTCGGCGGTAGGCGCCGCCAGTCTGTATGGTGGATTCTTCGGCGCAGGGCTCGGGGTTATGCTGACCGCGGTGCTATCCGTTGTGGAAGTCGACGATATTCGCACTATCAAGTCGCTGAAAAACGTTCTTGCCAGTTGTGTTTCGATTGCGGCAGTGGTCACTTTCGTGGGGCAACATGCAGTCGCATGGCCGCCGACCATTGTCATGTTGGGCGGTGCATTAATCGGCGGCTACGTTGGCGGTCATTTGATTCGGGTCTTACCAGCCGCATGGGTCAAAAAGTTCGTGGTAGCGGCGGGGGCCATCATGACGGTGATCTACGCGCGGCAGTACTGGCTTTAGCAACTAGATCCAGATGGGCATCATCATCGGCGGTTCGCTAGCACGGATGTACCTGCTTGAATTCGTGGCCAACTGCGTTTACGAATGATATGGGACGGCGAGTACCGCAATGGTGTCATCCCGACGCACGAGCGCCTGACCGTTGAGGCAAAGTAGTACACCAGTGTGCGGCGAATGCACGGGGGAGGGTGGGCGGTTGCGATCGATGTAGTGATAGAACCCGATAACCTCATCCTCCTTCACCTGCTTTCCCAATTCAATCAATGGTTCGAACAGTGCGGTGTCTTCGGCCAGCACCACGTATTGCGAATTAGGCACATGAAGAACAGGCGATTCTGGAGCAGGAGCGACCTCGGTTCGTGGTATGCGGATGTGGCCGAGATGCCGCAACAGCCGGTGCAATCCGTCATAGGTCAGGCCGATCGTGTCTGGCGTTACCAGGGCGCTTCCGCCTAGTTCACTTGCGAGCATCAGCTTCCCGGCTTTTGCTACGACGTCGTCGATCATGACGTCGGCATGGTCCTCGCGCAGGACTACCGTGAAAGGAGCCGCGAAACTTTGGGCCGCGGCAATAACATCTGCCGTTTTGGACGGCTCGTGCTGCTCGTGAACGAACATGCAGGGGTGAAAGTGGAGGGAGCGCCCTCCCGAATGCAAGTCCACCACGTTGTCTACGCGTGGGATGAGGCTATGCGAAATGAAGTGTGCTAGACGTTGCGTCACGGATCCACGGGCGTTTCCGGGGAATTCGCGATTGAGGTTGCAGTTGTCGATCGGGGACAGGCGCGCGCCCGCTATCGCCGCGGGAAGGTTCAACGATGGAACGACAATTAGAGAACCTCTTATCTCCAACGAGTCGAGCGAGTGCGCAAGTTTCGAGAGTGCAATCTGTCCTTCGTACTCGTCCCCGTGGCATCCGCCCAGCAGCAAGGTCCGCGGTCCTGGTCCTCGTCGGAAATAGAAGACGGGGATGCGTACGGTCTGCCATGCACTCAGATTCGTAGAACTAGGTAACTCCAGGTAGCCGGTTTGCCTTCCATTGACATCCCAGTTGATCTCGAGCCGAGCCATCGTGCAACTCCTTAAGATGTGCTGATTCTGCGGGCCATGGGGCGGCGCTGACGCCAGGCGTCTTCGCCATACGGTGTTGCTACGTGCACTATTTATTCTTGTTGTTGTACTGTGGAGTCTAGTTTAGACTGGTCGGTATGGCGCTGGCAAGTGCGTCAAAAATCCGATCCGAGGCATCTGGACGGCCACGGCCTCTCGGAACTCAACCGGCAACAGGAGAGTGCAATGACGAAGTACGCAATGCGAGCAGTTTTGTTTGCGGCAACGTTACTCGCGACCGTGCCGTTCGGCGGGCGCGCGTGTGCAGCGGACCTCAAAGTCATTCGAATGGGCGTCGAAGCTGCCTACCCTCCATTTGAGTCGAAGAGTGTTTCGGGGTTGCTTCAGGGCTTCGACATCGATCTCGGCAATGCGCTCTGCGCTCAACTCAGGGCAAAGTGCCAGTGGGTAGAAAATGCCTTCGATGGACTCATTCCTGCGCTACAGGCCCGTAAGTTCGACGTCATCGACTCGGCGATGAACATCAATGCCAAGCGTGCGCAACAGGTTGATTTCACGCGCCCGATGTATCTCACGCCAGCGCAACTCGTCGCTCGTAAGGGCAGTAAGCTGCTTCCCACGGCGGATGCGCTGGCCGGCCATAGTGTCGGTGTCCTTCAAGGGTCGATTCAGGAGCAATACGCGAAGCAGATGTGGGCGGCGAAGAATGTGAACGTGGTGAGCTATCAGACGCAGGACGCAGTCTATGCTGATTTAACCGCCGGCCGCGTCGATGCGACGTTTGTCGACGCAACGGCAGCGAGTCTCGGATTTTTGAACCAACCGAACGGGAAGGGCTTTGCATTTGCGGGCGGCCCAGTCGTAGATGCGAAAATTATCGGCTCGGGTGTTGGACTTGCAGTACGAAAGGGCGATAACGAACTCCGCGAGGCGCTCAATAGCGCATTCGACGAACTGCAGCGGAACGGCACCTACCAGAAACTCCTTAATAAGTACTTTACCGTGGATCTGGCGGTGCATTGAGCGGTGTTATGCACGGAGACCGGTCCGCATAGAGTCAGACGACAAATGAGCAAAACACGCGTATCAACGGCTGATGTTACGGGCAAGGCGGCCACGCGGGTACCCGCGATATCACGACAACGGCAGCGTGGATCTGGGCCGAGCCAACTTGACCCACATCGGGCGGTCGCAGACGCCATTGCGCAACTTTTCCAGCCCTACACGGAAGTAGTGCTGCATGACTTGACGACACAAACCGTTGCCTATGTCGCAAACAACCTGTCCAGGCGGGAAATTGGAGACGACTCGGCTCTTGACGAAATTGGTTTCGATGAGCAGGAGAACGTTATTGGGCCCTACGAGAAGATTGGGTGGGACGGGCGCAAGATTCGCTCCATCACTGCCATTCTCCGGACCGAGGCCGGCCACCCTATGGGAGTCATGTGTATCAACTTCCATCTAGCGCCCCTGGATCAAGCAAAACAGGCGCTCGAGCTACTGCTTTCGAGTGCAATCGTTCAGCCACAGCCGAAGGCATTGTTCAGAGATGATTGGCAAGATCGCGTCAATGTATTTCTCAACCATTGGCTGCAGGAGAGAAAGCTGACCTTATCCATGCTCACGCGTGAGCATAAGCGCGAGTTGGTCGCTGCGCTGTATGCAGAAGGGGCATTCGCCGGGAAAAGCGCCGCGAACTACGTCGCGAAGCTGCTCGCTTTGGGGCGAGCGACAATTTTCAATTATTTGAAAGAGCTGAGGGGAGAAGGGTGACAAAGGATTTGTTCGAGCGAATTATCGAAGCGCATCGCGCGATTCGTCCGCAAGTTGCGGTGACGCCACTTTCGTTCAGCCCCATGCTGTCGGAAATGACCGGCTGCCAGGTGTATCTAAAGGGCGAGCATCTTCAACACACGGGTTCATTCAAGTTCCGCGGAGCTACGAACAAGATTCGCCTGCTCGATACGCAGACGCGCGGAAATGGCGTCCTCACTGTGTCGAGTGGGAACCACGGACAGGGTGTGGCCCTCGCGGGCAAGCTGGCTGGCGTGCCTGTAACCGTATATGCGAGCAGTAGCGCCTCGGCCATCAAACTCGATGCGATTCGCGCATGGGGGGCCGAAGTTGTCACCATTGACGACACGACGCTCGCAGTCGAGCTGGAGGCGGCCCGCCAGGCCAGGCTACGGGGCATGGCCTTCATTTCCCCCTACAACGACATCGATGTTATCGCCGGGCAGGGTACGGTGGGCGTGGAGATCTGCGAGCAAGGTCGCGCCGACGGTGTAGAGCTGGCTGCTGTTTTCGCCTCGGTGGGCGGTGGCGGCCTTATCTGCGGCGTTGGGACGGCCATGAAGCAGCTTAGTCCGGATACGAACATCGTTGCGTGCTGGCCGAAGAACTCGACGGCGCTGTACAACTCATTGCAAGCTGGTGAGATTGTCGAGAGCCCGGAATTTGACACGATTTCTGATGGTACGGCCGGCGGTATCGAGCCCGGTTCCATCACGTTCGATATTGCCCAGCGCATTATCGACAGGTCGGAGCTGGTTAGCGAAGAGGAAATCAAGGCGGCCATGAAGCTGCTTGCGCAAACGGACCGCTGGATGGTGGAAGGTGCGGCGGGCGTTGCCCTTGCTTCGATGCTGAAGCTCGCCCCCATGTATCAAGGACGAGCAGTAGCCGTTGTCCTGTGTGGACGCAACATCATGCTGGACAAATTCATTGAGGCGGTGAAATGAAAGTCTGGAGCAAGGAAGAAATTCTTGCGCGCTTCAACGTTGATCGCGCAGTTCGCATGATTGAAGAAGGCCTGATCGCCTATTCACAGAAGGCGGCGCTTGTGCCGCCTGTGCAGAACTTTTACTTTGCAGCCGCCAACGGCGACTGTTGCATCAAATCCGCCTACGTTGACGGTGCCGAAACCTTCGCCGTCAAGGTCTCTTCCGGCTTTTACAATAACCCGGCGGCCGGACTACCCAGCAATAGCGGGCTTGTGATGCTTTTGTCCGCGAAGACCGGCCACCCCGTTGCACTGTTGCAAGACGGTGGCTGGCTAACCGCTGTCCGCACCGCGATTGCAGGACAGCTAGCGGCCCGTCTTCTTGCGCCCCGCAACGTCCGCGGTATCGGCATCCTTGGCACAGGTCAGCAGGCGCGCTTGCAACTGGAGTATCTGAAGCCCATCACCGCCTGCCGTGAAGTTCACGTCTGGGGACGAGATGCGGAGCAGGGTGAGTGCTTCGCATCGGATATGTCTGCGCAGGGATTCAGCGTTCATGTGCATCGGACGCCCGAACCGGTCGCGCGAAATGCAAACCTGATTGTGACGGCGACGCCCTCGCGGGCGGCACTCGTAAAGTCCGAGTGGGTCGGTGCGGGTACGCACATCACGGCGGTCGGAGCTGACAGCGCCGGCAAACAGGAACTCGACCCGGAAATTATCGCCCGGGCGGGCATGATTGTCGTGGACTCGAGAGAACAGTGCAGTAGCTATGGCGAGATTTCACATGCCCTTTCCGCAGGTCTCATCAAATCGACCGCATTACATGAGCTTGGAACATTGCTCGCGACAAATGATAGGGCCCGCGATGACTCCGACGCAGCACAAATTACCATCGCGGACTTGACGGGTGTCGCGGTGCAGGATGCACAGGTCGCAAACAGCATTGTGGCTAGCGCGTGAGCCGCATCCTGGCAGCGAAACCATTCCAGAGGGCAGGCGGTCGGCAGCCACTCTGCGTTGCCGATTTTCGTGGAAGCGATTACGCGAAAGCGCCGTTTTCGGTATTGGGTGCCGCCTCTGCGTAGTATCGGCGAGGTGACGCCACCTCGGCGCAGATTAACCGCCTCGTAGCAATCGCAGCGTTGTGCTATCTGGTACGCATCCAAGCCGGTCAATACCGGTCGGGCATGGTGGCAGCGGTCCTATACTCTCCGGTGGTGGTTCGATTTTGGTGACCGGCTGAGCGACCGGTGGTCCCGAAGCAATTGGAATTGCGGGCGCTTTCGCTGCTGTGACCGAGCGTCGATCATGGTGGCGCGGCTGCGTTCCATGTTTAATGAAGCTCCGCGTGGTTTGAGCGCTCTGCGCGGTTGCGGGGCGATGTAGGCGTGACCAGCACCACGGGCCGATAACGCTCACCGCAAGCAGGGACGCAACTGTCAGGGTAAAGCGTCGGTGCGGTCGGCGCTCCGGTCGTGCCTGGATAATCAACGTGGCCGGTGCCGGCTGGATAGATGGCGTCAGCTCGACCACGACCGGTTGAACCTCGCGTAGGGGAGGCGAGTGCGGCAGCGGCCCGCCGACAGGAACCATGCCACGGTCCGTAGCCCAAGCCCGTAACAGCGCGAGGGGCCATCGGCGGGTGTCACCCCGCTCGATAAGTGGCCAAGCTAGCAAATCCTCAAGACCGGAATCGTCGGCGATCGCGATACGGTCCGTACCGCGCGGCACCTGTGAATCGTGCGGAATGCCGCCGTCGAACAGCACTGCGCAACGCGGGTAACCGGGATCCTGACCGGCATAGCGGCGCAACGCGTCTTTCAACGCATGCATCGTATGACGTACCTGAAGGCAAGGATTTTTCCAGCGCTCGCCGGTGCGTCGTGCAGTCCAGTGTGCGTCGGTCAGGCCGCCCGCCACGGGCTGCAAGTAGTGTTTCACTTCAATGACGAGCGTCGTAACCGGCGAGCTGACGAGAATGTCGCATTCGCGCTCCTCACATCGGGCGTTGAATAGCACGATGGCGGATTCTCCACGCCGCTGCAGAATGTCGACAATCTTGGCAAGTACGCGCTGCTCGGCCGCGTTGTACGGTGCCTCTGGGTCGCCGCAGTAAACCTCGATGGTCATGCGCGATGATTTATCAGATGAAACCGCAATTGGACCATGTTGGGCAAAATGCGACAAGGCCACGTTCTAAACGGGCCGCCAGCAGAACCAGTTCGTCGCTACACGCTTCGCTGGCGGCTTCTGATTGCGCTTCCGCCTTGATGCGCTGAGGCGCATCTCGGCTCCTCTTCGGGTAAGTCGAAACTTCCGGTTTTTCTACCGCGTTATGTGGTAGGATTTCCGGAAGTTCACGGCCCTTGGAGGCGCCCTTGTCGCAAGCTCTACCTGGCATTCCCGCTCTGCCCAGTAACGCCGACAGTTTGGTCATTTCCGAGCCTGATTTGGTCGCTAAGCGCCTTTCGGAATTGCAGCCGCGCCTCGACGAAGCGTTGTTGAGGGAAGCAAACGAGCACGGCTACCGTGAGCGCGTTGAAGCGACCGAACTTCATGCGCCGACGGCGGCCGGTACGTATCACTGGAACGGCACCGTTTACGCATTGCGGTCGGCCTTGGCCGACCGCGGCTGGGTGCCCGAAAATCTCCGGAATTGCCCGTTCATTGTGTCGCCTGACAGAACGGTCGCAATTGCTGTGATGACCGGGGACCCGGATACGGGGCTCACGAAGGGCAATCCAACCAATCAGGCGCAGAAGGGCGCCGTGATCAAGCAAGCGGTCACCAACAATCAGCAGCTTGAATTGTTTAACCCGCGGTTGGTAACGGAGGATCTCGCGAATTCGAAGGAAGCAACCCAGCTTTGGGTCCTGCTCTATCACGTCGCGCTGGGCATCGACGGGAAGACGGAGCTTCGGGCGGAGCTGTCTCTGCCGTCTCGCTTTGAGCGAAAGCAGATCATCGGCTGGAAGGAGCGAATTGTTCTTGCAGCTATACGTCCGGATAGTGAACCGGTTGTCGATCAAGACGCGCCGACCGGACCGATTGATGTCCCTGTGGAGCGTCGTACCGGCACTTCATGATTCGAGAGCATGATGTTTTTTAATCCGTCGAGACTGGAATTTGCCCGCACGCGTCGTGGCTGGACGAAAGCTCGCCTTGCGAAGGAGCTTGGCCTGCAGGTGCGGTCGATTCAGGGATATGAGTCCGGCGAGTACGCACCGGAACCGGAGAAGCTCGCAATGATTTGCGACATGCTTCGGTTCCCGGCTGAGTTCTTTTCTGGAGACGATCTGCCGTCTATTGCGCCGGAATCTGCTAGTTTTCGCTCGATGTCAAAGATGTCCGCTACCTTGAGGAACACGGCACTGGGAGCGGGGGTGACGGCGCTCGTTCTGAACGATTGGATTGAGGAGCGCTTTCGTCTTCCCGAGGCAGACATCCCGGACCTGAGTGACCTGTCGCCTGAAGACGCAGCGGCGACGCTGCGCAGGATGTGGGGACTTGGAGAGGCGCCTATTGGCAATCTCATTCACCTGCTGGAATCGAAGGGAATCCGCGTCTACTCCCTTGCGATTGAGGCTCGTGAGGTCGACGCGTTCAGTGTATGGCATCGTGAGCGCCCCTTCGTGTTCTTGAACACAATTAAGTCCGCGGAGCACAGCCGATTTGACGGCGCCCATGAACTGGCCCATCTCGTTCGAGACCGCCATAGCATGCTACACGGAGAGGTGCATAGCCCTACCATGGAGCGGGAGGCGAACGCATTCGCGTCAGCGTTTCTGATGCCGAAGGCGAGTGTTCTCGCACGCAAAGCCGGGGTGCTGACAATAGATAAGCTGATTCAGCTGAAGCAGATTTGGGGCGTATCCCTGGCAGCATTGGCTTTCCGCATGAACCAGCTCGGATTGTTTTCCGAATGGGCTTATCGCAATCTCTGCATTCAGATTGCGAAGAGCGGTTACCGAGTCTCGGAACCGAATCCTATGCGTCCAGAGGTTTCGCAGGTGCTGCGTAAAGTATTTGATGCTCTGCGAGGCGATGGCATAACCCGGAGCACACTGGCGCGCGAGCTTTGCATGGCGAAAGAGGACATCGACAATCTCACTTTTGGTTTGACGTTGTCGAGTGTTTCGTCCGCGTTGGGAGGGCAAGCGCGTCGAGACAATCGTTATGCATAGTGCTTGGGTCTGTCGCTGTTTGGGCCGTGGGGAGACAGTATCGCTTGCCTTCCCGGCTTATCTGAACCTCAAGCGGTGTACGACACAGGAGCTTACTGAAGCTGAATCAGGACAAGTCGTTGGGGACGCTCGAGGCCCAGCGTTCGTCGCGACAAGACCAACAAGCACCACACCGTTTTCGGAAGAACGCATGAAAGCTACGAACGAAGCCGTTTTTCGCATCAAGATCGACGCGCCGTGTATCTTTGAGGAAGCCGTCATATGACTGGCAGCCCGGCGGACATCACTTTCCATTACCCGCCAGAGCTGTTCAGCCTCCTGGTGGACGTCATACCGCTTCTCAATCGATCGAAGCCAGATGTGTTGACGTTTTTTCGCGGCGCGGGCGTGTCCAACGACATGACCTCAGATATTGCCGCTCGCTTGAAAGCTGCGCCGAAGGACATCAACAAATATGAGATGGCTCGCGCTGTGCTTGAGCGCCTCAACACCAAGGGCGAGGCAGTTCTCCGCGAGCGCCGTGAAGTGCTCCGGCGCGTAGTTGAATTCTCCAACTTCGACGCATGCTGGGCAGGCGACCAGCTCAAGGCCAAAGGTCTCGTTGCCAGTATCCGCGAGGTTGTGAATCAGAAAGATGCCGTCACGCGCATGAACAACGCGCGCGAGGAAGAGCGTCGCGCGCGTCTCGCCGAGGCGCAACGGACTGCTGCAGAAAAGCGTGCACGCACCGAAAAGATCGAGGCCGCGAAGCAGGAGCTGTACGCGCTCTTTGGCATGTTGACCACGGCACAGGATCGCGGCAGGAAGCTTGAGGCGGCGATGAACAACCTCTTCCAGGCTTACGGGGTTCTTGTCCGCAAGGCCTTCCGTTTGGTCGGCGACGCTTGGGGAAGGAATCGTAGAGCAGATCGATGGGATTATTGAACTCGGCGGCGTGCTGTACTTCGCCGAAATGAAGTGGTACCGCCATCCGGTCGGTAAGCCCGAGATTTCGGAGCACCTGGTCCGCCTCATGTCGCGTGCTGAGGTCCGAGGAATCTTCATTTCCGCCAGTGATTACACGGAACCCGCGATTCACACCGTGCGCGAGTTCCTGCAACACAAGGTCTTGGTCCTTTCGACGCTTCAGGAGATCGTGCGACTTCTCGAACGACAGGATGACCTCGAGGAGTTCTTGTCGAAGAAAGTTCAAGTCGCCCAGATACACAAGAATCCCTACTTCCAACCGTATGGCGGGTAGCCGCGAGGCACATCATCGCAACGAACCCGGGCATTACATCGATGAACCGAGGAGACCTGCAGGCCAGATAACTGCAGGTTTCGGCGGGGTTGCTGACCGCATCGGGCCTGTTCTGAGCTGCGGTGGACTAGACTAAACCTGACAGTGGTCGGGCTTTTCGCCTGGCCGCTCACTGCACGCGTGCTGCCTCATGACGGCGTCGCGATACACGAAGGTCACGACCTTGTTCCGTCCGGTTTCCTGCAGCGTCGAAGCCGAGACGATGATGTCTACCGTCAGTGGTTACTGTGCCAGGAGGCGTTCTCACGAACGCTTGCTATCACATTCTGGTTGCAGGATCGTGGGTGGAGAATTCTGGCGCAGGACCGCAACGTAAAGACGAGTGATTCCGACGATAACGCCGAGCATGGCGGCATTGTTCGCGTTACGCGATGGGAGCTGACTCCATTGATTAATATCGACGAGTGACGGGGAAGGCACGGTTTCTGGATGTGTATGCCATTCTCCGATATACCCAACTGTACCGTGACTGCTCTTCCATAATTCAACGGCCTTTTCCTGGTGGCCGTGGTTTTCGCGAACGAATGAAACACGAGTGCGATGATCCGTTAATACCGGCTCAGTAGCGTGCGTAATTTCGAAGTGGTTTCCGCGCCGGTGTCCGAGGAGAATCCCTCCGGCCTCTGGTTGATATCGGTCCTGGCGAAAAGCGAAGAGAGTGTCGGTCACGGTATCGGAGAATAGGACCAGGATTCGCTTATCAGGTGTCGCCCACGAACTCATGATTTGCATGCAGGACAAGATGACCTGCGTTCAGGATCTGTATCGTCGTGTCCTTTCTTATATTGACTGTCAAGGACGCATGTTCGCAGGCGAGAGGCCGGTGTGCCACGTACCCAATCGAGCATCATTTCAGTTCCAAGGCAGGCCGCGTGCATCGATGCCGTGGCGGGGAAAGGGACATAGAGGCTTTCGCACCCATGGCCGGCGAGGCGCAGTGGGACTTCGCCTTCAACAACCGGATACAGAGCAGTTCTATCATCGGCCTTGAGACATCGGACGCAGGCTGCGCTATCGGAGTCACGTAACAGCCCGCGAATGGCCGTGCCTGGTCCTTCGATCCACACAGTAAGTGATGGCCTGAAATGCTGGCCCGATAGCCGTTGAACGAGCAGGTGTCCCAGTGCTTCTTCGCCCGTTGCATCGATGACGAATTCCGCATTAAGCAGGTTGACTTGAAGTACGTCTGCGGGCAGCGGTCGGAAATTGGCACCAGGAGCGCCACGCTTCAATTCGTCAGCCAGAGCTGTCGCCTTGTTGTGAAGAACATGATTCATCCCGAGGCGGTGACGACCAATGTTTTGAGGGAAGAGAACGTCGTAGTCGACAAGTGCGAGTTCACCTCCTCCGGTACCGGCGCCGGCCTTGACCAGGCACTCCGCGAGATAACCACCAATGGTTCCGCAGCCGACCAGCATGATGCGCTTGCCGGCAAGCGTCTGTTGTTCTGGAATGTTGCGCTGGGCGATATATGCATCGTCCATTCGCAAGCAATATAGCGAGATGATCTTGCTCGCGTAAACAACTTCGAGCGAAGATGAGCGAGTCCGTTTGTCCCGCGCCTGGCGATCATACACCACGATGAAGGCGTACTTGAACTTCGGAGACTCAACTACGCATAAAACGCTGTTCGCGCGCGTCCTGGCTTCGGCATGAATCGCTTGCTCAAGCTTTTTGCGCGTCTTTGTGTGGAGCGCCGATTGCCAACGCAGCAATTCTGCGACTGTCCGCGGAGGCCACTGATCTTGGAGTGGGCGAGGGTGGGCGGGGGTGATGACGCGACGGACGGCTACAGTATGCTTGTCGTCGATAGATGCACCGATGGTCTTGAGCTTTTCGACTGTTGCGGTGGGATCGTCAGTCACAGCAACGAACGGACGGGTGCTGTCAGGGGAATTGAGCAGAATGGCGTGCAAAGGTCGAGTCGGATTGGCCCCGAAATCGAGCAGGCAGTGGCCTGCCACAGGCCAGTATGCAAAAAACTCTTCTTCAAGATCCGTTGTCGGCTCGCCGCGAAGGATCTGCCCGAGCACATGCTCGGCCCGTTCGATGCACGCCAGCACCTGACCATCTGGGTCAAAAACGTCAAGCGTAATCGAACCCGCTGCGGCATAGCAAAGGAACCCGCCGCCGATAATGTGCGGTGAGACAGGTTTCAGCCGTTGCGGAACCGGTGTCAGGTGAATCTGCGGTAACCGTTGACAGAGCGGGTCGACAGACAGTTTCACCGGATATGCGACGCCGTCTACATGTAGCGCCCCCTCGAACAGGTACCACCTGTCCGGCGTACGCCCTTTGTAGAGAAAGCCGCGTTGTGCGAGCGCGCGGGATATGCGCGCACCACTCGTGTCATCGGCGTTCATCCGGCCTGGCTCCTGCCCACAAGCGGCGACGCCACCGCGCTGACGGGTGTCGCAAGCACGGTTGCCGCGACAGAGGCAACCTTAACCCGCGACGGTGCGTTCGGGAATCTTGGGCCGAATTGTTGAGTCATCCAGGCGCATGCCTGGTTGGAACTGCTGGAACCCAGTGCACCGCGAAGGAACGTCTCGAAGAGTTCGATTTTACCGGCGGCTTCTTCGACTCCGTCGCGACCCAGGCGGTCCGTCAGCGACTCGCCCGCGTCGACAGGATTCGATACGCCGTCGCGCAGCACGGAAGGGAGCTTCTCGACCAGGTCCAGCAGCGCGAGATCATCCCGGCGATCGCGCGAGTCGAACACCGGGGCCGAAGCAGCCATCAATAGGATGGACGATGGTCCGCCGGATACCCACTGCCAGTCGCGGAACGCCTTGAGATACCGGACGGTTCGTCGGAACTGTTCGCCGTGTCGTTCCACTTCATCAAGAAACCAGTCCTTCACCGGGCGGGGGTCAGACTTCGCCCAGTTGTCTTCGCGGTGAGCCAGGATCACGTGATCACGAGGCAACGCGGTCCACGCGTCGCGCTCGGCTGCCGAAACGGCTGAGTCGAGGGCGATGTATCCATACTGGCTGAGCGCGGCCTTTTGAAGTTTATCGAACTCGTCGTCCGGAATCGCATACAGCGGGATGTCGACGTGTGCGAAAGCCGAGATTTCGATCCGGATGCAGGTTGGTTTGTCGGTGATGAGTTTCCAGCCACGTGCCCAAACGAGCGGGCGCAAGGCTTCTTCTGCTGCAGCGAAGAAGATCGCGCTGGCGACACTCGGCTTGTCCGTTTGCGAAACGAAACTGAGGGGTAGATACGCTCCGTCGTCAACGTCGGCTTGCTGCGGGTGCTGGGCGGGTGCGTTGAGCGTCTTGTATGCCCAAGAGCCCTGCGTGAAGAAGCGCGGCCGCACCGTCGGGCCGGCGTAGCCATGCTTGCGCAGTACCTGCATCAAATTTTCCCGCAGGCAAATCCGCACTGCGGACTTCGCTTCCGCGATGAAGGATCGCTCCTGAAGCGTCAGATCGATGTTCGACAGGAGCGTCGAATCCTCGACGGTCGAATGGAACAGTGAACTTAGATTCAACACGATACGGCTCCTGCGGTTTTGTTAGCCCCGTGGTAGAACATGGGTGGTGTTGCCAAGTGATTTCGGAACGCTTCGAGTGCCGGGTCGCCGAGTGCACGTTGGGCGGCATGCGCCCCTCGTTCCCGGAGAACATGAGTTGCCCCCGCTGTAACGACATCAAGTTTTTCGATGTCCCGGCTCTGGTCTGGCGTGGCGTTATCGTCTATCCGGAAGTAGTTGCTTCCGAGAACATGGGTCAACATGTCGTGGACTGCGATTTCCTGAGCCGAAATGACAAGATCGAAAATCCTGGCACCCCACAGGAATATCCCTCGATCGAGGCGCGCAGAACCGCGCACTGTGGCGCCGCGCGTCATCGTTCCGATGGAGAGAACCCTGACCGGAACGTTGTCGTCGACGCGAAGTAGCTGTCGCGCCTCGTGCAGTCCGACGAAGCCAGGCGAGTTGGCGACGAGGCCGCCATCCGCGAATACCCCAACGCCGTCGATTCGGTGCAGCGGAAAGTATGTCGGGGCCGCCGCGGTTGCCAGCCCGACGTCGACGAGGCTGCGTTGGTGATCGGCTTCGTACTTGGGTAGATGCGGTGTCTTGAAGAACTGACCGCCCCCCTTGCTGTAGTTGACCGCAGGGATCAACACCCGGTGTCGAAGGTCGCCGATCGTCTTCGTTCCAAGTTTTTCGGTGAGGACGTCTCGAAGTCCAGCCGGGGAGTGCCGGGCTATCACCCATTTTCCGATGCTGCGGCGCAGCAGACCTCGGGAATCGAAGATTCGTTTGCCGTCTCGCAGGAACATCGTCTCCAATTCTTCGGCCGGAATTTCTGCAGCCAAGCCTACCGCGAGCAATCCCCCGGCAGAAGTCCCGCAAATGAGGTCGAAGTGTCTGGCAAGCGGTAGTCCAAACGACTGTTCGAGTCGTCGCAGGATCGTAGCTGTATACAGGCCGCGGTAGCCCCCGCCTGACAGGGCTAGGATGTGGAACGGCGTCGGGTTCTGCTGATCGTCCATGCGCAGCCTACAATGGATATGTGCGTAGCTTTATTATACGCATAATTTTTAGATTCGTATAATTTCTATATTTGTGGCACACTCGGGACATGAACAGGAAACCGGAAACGAACGCCACGCCTGGCAGTGGTGAGCCAAAAACAGGGTCACGTTGGGGACAGGAGCGCAGGCTCGAGTTCATCGACTTTCGGCTGCAATGGGAAGGGCGTCTGAATCGCGGCGATCTCACCGACTTTTTTGGCATATCCATCCCTCAGGCATCACTGGACATTTCGAGGTATCAGTCGATATGTCCCCAAAATATGGAGTACGATCGCAGCACAAAGATGTATGTGGCGATGCCGGACTTCAAACCGGTCTTTCCGGTGAGCCACCCATCGCGTTATCTGAATGAACTGCTGGCGACTGCCACAGGGGTGCTGCCGAGGGATGCGACTTTTGTCGGATGGTGGCCGTCCGTAGCGGTCGTGCCAGTACCAACCCGGATTCTTGACGTCAATGTGCTGACTGCCGTGCTCAGGGCAATTCGGGAACGCCAGGGTCTGCGAATTCAATATCAGTCGATGTCGCGCCCCGACGCTATCAGTAGAGTCATTACGCCCCATGCGATTGCCTTCGACGGCTTCCGTTGGCACGTGAGGGCATATTGCCATATCCGGGAGTTATTCCTCGACTTTGTGATCGCTCGCATTTTGCGCGTTGAAACTACGGAGCAGCCTGGTCCTGGGCAGGAAGAGGACCACGAATGGAATACGGTCGTCACGTTGGAAATTATTGCTAACCCCGAGCTTGGCGAGCAGCGTCGGCGTGTTGTCGAACTGGACTATGGTATGGAAGACGGTCAAATCGATCTGCGTTGCAGGCAATCACTCCTTTTCTATACTCTGAGGCAGCTCGGATTGGATGACGCCAACGGAAGGCGCCCAGAAGTGCAGCAGATAACTCTCAAGAATCGTGCTGCGGTCGACGGGTTTCGGAAGCCACGAGCAAGCGAATAGGCGTAGCCGCCACCTTCCCGGCAACAGTTTGATGGATCTGTATGACGTCACCAATGGCGACAAAGATCCGTTTGCCAGCAGGCCGATGGAAGTTTGCGCCGCTCGCTGGAGGAGCGATGAACTGAGGCTGGCGGGGGCTTCGTTTCGACATACGTGGCGTGACAGGTCCGCCGCAGTCATCATCGCTGTTGACGGAGCAACGAATAAATGACGGGGAAATTCACCTATAGATGAAGGAGCTGTTCTGCGCGGCCCGGAACGATAGCCGGAGTATTGACCTGAGAAGGTTGAGCTGAAGACGAGAGCGACATGAAAACAGCACTAGCGCTGCATGAACTGAAGGCAATGCGAGAGAAACCGATGTGGATGCTGCTCGGCTCCCATCAGGCGCCTTTAACCATGGCGTTATTGCAATCGCTGTTTTCCGAAAGCTCGACGCAGTTGGGTTCGGCGAGTCTAATGGAGAAGCTCTCGATCGAGTTGGACGGATTGCGTGCACGCGGGGAGGATATTGATAAGACGCCGCAGATTCTGGTTGCCGAGTGGGTGCAGGCCAAATGGCTGGCTCGCAGTTTTCCAGAAGGGGCCAGCGAAGAGCTATACGAGCTGTCGGCTGACGTAGTGCCGGCACTGCAGCTGGTCAGGGGACAGCTTGAGCCGAGACAGACGGCCACGGAAAGCGGTCTGGCGGTCGTTATCGATTCTGTGCTTCGCCTGGCTTCCGACACCGACCCGGATCCGGCGTCTCGCCTGACGGCTCTCCATGAGGAGTCCAGACGTATTACCGAGGAAATCCGGCATGTCATGAAGCATGGTGTGTCGCCTCTGGATCCCGCTCGTGCCAGCGAACGCGGGCGTCATATCGTTGCGATGACTGAGGCGATTGCAGTCGATTTCAGGCGGGTGCGTGAAGCATTTGAGCGCCTCAATCGCGATTTGCGCCGTCAACTGGTGGAGCATGATGGATCGCGCGGGGAGGTATTGGAGAAGGTCTTCCTCGGGAGCGACGTGATTGCGGAAAGCGACGAAGGTAAATCTTTTCTCGCGTTTTGGCGTTTGCTGACCGACCCTTCGCAATTTGAAGGGCTAAAGGCAGCGCTGGAAGCGCTGGAGTCGCGACCATTTATCCGCTCACTGGGCCTCGATGAACGTCGGCGGCTTTTCCGCGTGACGGAGACGCTGCTGGTCGAAGGTGGGATGGTTCAGGACGTCATGGCGACGCTGAGCCGTAGTCTGAAAATCTTTGTGCAAAGTCGGGAGTTCCAGGAGCAGCGCAGGATTCAGCGTCTGATCCGCAGCGCGATTGCGGAGTCACTGGCACTGAAGGACCAACTGACCAATGGGCGGACTCTCGATTTCACCCTGACGTTATCGACCAGCAGCTTGCGTTCGGTAGCGCAACTGGTACTCGCCGACCCACAGGAGCGCCCCGGAGAAACTTCGGTTGGCGAGGCCGAGGCGCCGGAAATCGACCTCGAGGTCATGCGTGAGATGATCGACAACGCGGATATCGACATTCCGCTGCTCAAGCAGAACGTCCGGTCCGCACTAGGCGAGCGCAATCAGGTGAGCGTTGGAGAGTTGACCCGTATGTTCAAGGTCACCCAGGGACTTGCATCGATAGTTGGCTATATGTCGCTCGGTCAGAGATACGGTATCGTGCTCCAGAACAGCGAGCGCGAATTCCATCCATGGGAAAGGGTGTCGTGGGCAGGGCAAGATGACGTCGTGCGCCACGCGCGGATTGCACAAATACTGTTTACGAGGGACTGCCTGAATGACCTCGATTAGCAAACGCCATAGCCGTCAACCCGCCTTCCGGCGGATGGGCGGCGGGACCGAATTTCGGACAGATATCGCGGACGTGATAGACGACGCGCCGGAAGTGAGTGACCTCGACGGGCGCGAGGAGTTGCTTGATGAAAGGGACGACGAGCCCAATCGTCCAGTTGACGGCGGCCAGGAGAAGGCGCTCTTCGAAGGCGACTCGTCGACGTTACCGTATGACGTGCGCCGGGCGTACGCGCTGTTGCTTCGTGGCCCCTCAATAGACGAACGTCACAGCAGACTCTGGCCGGTCCTGATCGACCACGAGCTGCGATTGCGACAGTTGCTGCATGCGGCTTTCCTCGATCTCGTCATCGATCGGGAGCAAAAAATCGCATTTGCACGCCCGGTCTATGCGCCGGAACTCGACGTGCCGCAGCTTCTACGGGAAGTCCGGCTTACCTTCGTCGATTCCGCTCTGGTGCTTTTCCTGAGGATGGAGCTGACACTGGCTGAAGCCGAAGGCCGCCGTGCAACGATTTCCCGGTCCGAAATGGTCGATCACCTGAAAGCATACGAAGCTAGCGATAATGTTGACCGGGCCCGCTTTAGCCGGCAGGTCGAGGCAGCGATTGAAAAGGCCAAGAAGTACAACTTCCTTCGCCTGATTCGCAATAGTGGAGACCGCTTCGAGGTGTCGCCAGCGCTCAAGTTGGTGTTCTCACATGAGCAGATAAGTGAACTGTCGCTAACCTATCGACGTATCAGGGAACAGGCGGACGGGACACTTACAGTAGATGACGATGCGGGGAGCTTGTCGAGCGTCGATGAGCCGGATGAATTTGACGAAGACAGTGTGATGGACCGGGAGTGACCGAACGTGGAGACAGCCCAGCTATTCGAGGATTCGGAATTGTCGTCGGCAGCGGCAGACGGAGCAGTACGTAGGGAAGATGAGCCTCGCCCGACATGGAGCGATCGTGATCTCGAAGAAGCGGAGCAACAGCAGTTCAGGCTGCGGCAAATGCAGGTCATGAACTGGGGGACGTTCAGCAAGCTCCACGTATTCGATATCTCACCGCGCGGACACTTGCTCGTTGGGCCGTCTGGATCTGGCAAGTCGACCATTCTCGACGCGCATTCGGCGTTGATGGCGCCACCGAATTCGGAATTCAATGCTGCCGCTCGGGGGAACGATAAAGTCACCCGCGATCGGACCATGGTCACTTATGTGCGTGGGGCTTGGGCTACGCAGGAATCGGAGGAAGGGACCATCGCGGCGCAGTACCTGCGGCCCGATACCACCCTTAGCGCGGTCGCTGAAATGTATGCAAATGCGCAGGGACAGATGCTGACGCTGGTTGGCATGTGGTGGATCAAGGGTAAATCGACACTCGCAAAGGACGTGCGACACTGTTTCTTCGTGATTGAACGGGCTTTCAGTCTCAAGGAGCTGTCGTTCTTCATGCAGGCAGACTACAACCTGCGCTCGTTTGCCAAGCATCTTCCTGAAGTCAAACCTTTCGATACGCACGCGTCCTTCCGTGAACGTTTCAAGGCGCGCCTCGGTATCGATCACGACCTGGCGTTGCGACTGCTTCACAGGACGCAGTCGTCGAAGAATCTGGGCGATATCAATGCGTTTATGCGTGACAATATGCTGGACGAGCCTCAGACGTTCGGTCTCGCCAAAGCGCTCTGCGACGACTTCAACACGCTGGCAGCTGCCCACCAGGACGTCGTGGAGGCTCGTAAGCAGCGGGATCTGCTGAATCTCGCACGTTCGCATCATGAGCTGTATCGGGCGCACCACGCGGAGGTCGCCAGGGTCGACGAACTGCTGACGCAACTTGACCATCACCGAGAATATCTGCAATACACGTTGCGTGGCAGGCGCGTGGACGAGTTGAAGATCGTGCTCGAAGGGCTGCGTCAGAGCGTCGATGCATTGGCCCGGAAGGCGAATGACGAGCAGACCGAACTCCAGCGATTGATGACGCAGCGTGCCGGCATGAACGACGGAAATGTCGCAGGGCTACAGTCCCAACTGCTCACGAAGGAAACGCAACTGAAGCAGGTTCGCCGAGCGCGTGCACGGGTGTCAGTCTGGCTCCAGACGCTCGGGTGGCCTGAGCCGCAAGATGCAGGTCATCTTGGCGAATGTGTCGGCCGCGCTGGAGTGCTGCGGGATCGTGGTCCTCGCGAAGAAGCCGAGGTGAAGGCCGAGGAACTTCGCCAGAAGAGATTTGAGGCGGAACGACAGCTTAAGGAACTGCTTGCTGATGCGGCATCGCTTGAACAGAGAAAATCGAACTTGCCACGTGAACTGGTCAATGTCCGCGACCAGATTGCACTCGCCCTGAATCTGGATCCCGCCTCACTTCCGTTCGGCGGTGAACTGCTCGACATACCCGAGAAATTCAGGCAGTGGCAAGGTGCTCTGGAGCGTTTGCTGGCTCCGCTTACCCGCTCGTTTCTCGTGCCAGAGGAACACTATCCGGGAGTTGTGAACTGGCTCGAGTCGAATCACACGGGACAGCATGTGCTTTACCTGCGTATGCGCCCGCATCAGAAACGTTTCAATAATGGCCCGAAGGCCCCCGGCAGGATGCTGGATTCGTCTGCGGACGAATACGGCGGTTGGCTGCGCAACGAGATAGCAGCACATTACGGCGAGTTTGTGTGCGCAGAAGCGACTGAAGAGTTTCGTAATTCGCCACGCGCCATTAGCCTGCACGGCCAGATCAAGCGGGGCGGTGCGCGGCACGAAAAAAATGACCGTAACCGCCTTGATGAACGCCGGCACTGGGTTATCGGTTTCTCCAACGAGCAGAAAAAACTTGAGCTCCTCGATGAAATCCACGCACAGCAGAAGATTGAACGAGAAGCCAGTCGGGAGCTAGCCGAACTCCAGGCGACGCAGAACAAGGAACGGGAGAAGCTGAACGCAGCGGCGGAATTGACGCAGGTGGTCTGGGAGGACATCGACGACGTCTCCGTGGCCGACGAGGTGCAGCGTTTGCTGAACCAGATAGAGGAGGCGCAACGTTCACACCCTGAGATCCAGGAACTCGATGGGCGAATCAAGGTGCAGGGGACAAGGGCCTCCCAGGCGGGTGGCGCGCATGAAACCGAAAAGGAAAAATGCGCTGACACTGAACAGCAGATCAGCGGATTGATCCGAGATCTGGAGAACACACGCGACGATGTGCGTAGACCGCCCGTAGATGGGGATGAGCTCCAGTCATTGTTTGGGCACCTGGACGACCTGACGCTGGAAAATCTGGAGCCGCGACGCGTGTCTGCGCGCAGTGAACTGAAGGATAGAAGGAGCGACGCCGATAAGGCTCAAGCGAACGACCGGAGCCTGCTTGAGGAAGTTCTCCGTGCGTTTCAGCGTGAACACAGGATGGCGGCAGCGGATATGGGAGCTTCACTGGACGATTGGCCCGACTATGCCAGGCTGCTAGCCAGGATCGAGGAGGACGATCTGCCCCGCTTCGAGGAACGGTTTTTCAGGCTGCTCAACGAGCAGAGCGATCGCCATCTGGCCAGACTGCGGCAGCGCCTCATTACCGAGAAGGATGAGATACGTGGGCGCATGAATATTGTAAACGACGCCCTGTCACAGTCGGAGTTCAACGCTGGCACATATCTGGTTCTGGAGAACCGGCCTCGAACGCTGCCGGATGTGACCGCGTTTCTGGCCGAGCTCAAGAGCTGCCTCGAGCGCAATATCAGGCCGGAGGCGACCCGCGAAGAGCGCGAGGAGCAGTTTAAGGCGCTCAATACAATCGTCCAGCGGTTGCATAGCGACAAGCCGGAGGACGAACGCTGGAAAGCACTCGTGCTCGATGTACGGCAGCACGTCGAATTTGTGGCGAAAGAATTCGGTGCTGATGGCCGTGTGCGCGACATTTTTCAGTCCGGCGCCGGCAAGTCTGGTGGACAGCGACAAAAGCTGGCTGCGACATGCCTCGCGGCGGCATTGCGCTATCAGCTCGCGGGAACGCAGAGACCGCTGCCGCAGTTTTGCACGGTGTTGATGGACGAGGCGTTCGACAAAGCCGATAGCGAGTTCACGGCAATGACGCTGAATATCTTCAATACATTCGGATTCCAGATGCTGATGGCTACGCCGATGAAGGCAGTAAGAACTCTCGAGCCATTCATCGGTGGTGCGCACGTTTTTAGCAACAAGTTGCGCAACAGTTCTGGAGCGGTGGCGATCGAGTACGACATGGCGCATCGGAGACTGGTCGGTCTCGGCCACCAACGGCCCGAAGAAAAAGGTAACGTCGATGATGAAATACCTCAGAGCGACGACTAATGCCACTGAATGAACTCGGCGGCGCATTGCTGCCTGACGATCTCGCAGTTGCATGCCGGCGCCAGATGGAGCGTAATCAGGCCGACTGGCTGGCGCAGCCATCGGAGGGCTCGTGGCCGTTATCGGTTGCACTGCGAGGCCCGTCGGACAGGCACGCGGCCAACGCGCCAGGGGCCATGCGAGCTTGGCTTGGTGCTTGGAATGATTTCGACAGGATTTCCAGGGATAAGGGGCGAAGGGCTGCAGCAGTGTGGCGATCCGTGAACTGGCGGACCATGGGTAACGTCACCATACCGGAAAAGGTGTTGTTCGAAGATGCGCAGGCTGTGGCGGATTGTGCAGGACTGCGCCGGCATTGGGATACCCTTCATGCGCGATGGCAGAGGATAGGCGGGCGATATCCGGTCTTGGCCGGTCAGCGCGATTGCACGACTGCCATCATAAGAACCGCGGACTGGCCTGACGATGATTTCCGGCGACTGATGGAATTGCTGGCCTGGTGCAGGCAAAACCCGGCGAGCGGACTCTATCTGCGTCAATTGCCACTGGTAGACATAGATACAAAATGGGTTGAGGGACGGCGTGGCGTTGTGGAACCGCTGCTTCGAATCCTTATGGGCAAGGAAGGTGATATTCGTGAAGTCATGGGGCTGAGGCGTTCACCCAATACGGTACGGATGAGACTGCTCGATGCCGACCTCCGCGAGCAACTGCTGGGCATGGAAGATCTTCAGATCTCCGTAGGCCAGTGGAACTACGTGTTTCGGTACCCGCCAAGGCGACTACTGATTGTCGAGAACCTCGAGAGCGGGCTGGCGCTTCCGGATATCGACGGGGTGGCGGTTGTGATGGCGCTTGGGAACAACGTGACTGCTCTACGAGGAATAGAATGGGTGCCCGCTGCGGATATTCTCTACTGGGGCGACGTCGATACATGGGGATTGCATATTCTGTCCCGAGCTCGCGGCATCTTCCCACATCTGAGGTCGGTTCTCATGACGGAGGAGGTCGTCGAGTCGCATCGACATCTCCTGACCGACGAGCCGACTCAGGACAAGCGGCCTGCCGTGAATCTCACGGAGGATGAGGCGCAACTACTGTCCGATCTTCAAACCGGACGATGGGGCGAACGCCGTCGTCTGGAACAGGAGCGAATACACTGGCCAATGGTAACTGAGGAGATTCGCCGTCAATGGGCTTATTCTGGATGAACGCGCGCGAAGTCGGTCGTTTCGGCAGTGATTCCGCTGATGTGGGTACCCCTATCCGCATCTGGGAATCTCGCAGTCATCTGGCTGGAGACGATTTCGCTCCTCATATTTGTAGGCCATGCAGCTCAAGTACTGCGTGCGCGCCGCATATTTGTAAGCCACGAGTGGATCGGACTTGCCGTGCGATGGGACCCTTTTAGTCTGACCTCAAGCGCGGTGGGAGCGCACGAGGTTACTTACATCCATTGGTTCTGATGGGGCTGAGGCCGAGAACAGGCTTATTTGGCGGCTAGTTATTTTTATACCAAAAACGTCCTTAGTTTATCGCTTGTTTTTTCCATTCGAGGAAACTCCATCTATTTAGGGGGCGTTTTTTATCGCGTTATTCGCCTCAGTCAACACTATACGTCCTATGCCCGATTTGACAAATCGAGGCGATAACTCTGCGCGATCTCCCTTCGCAGCAGCGAGACTGGACTATGCGGATGAACAATTGGCGATTGAGCGGAATCCGCACATTAATGGAGTGCATCATGGGTGTTTTGTTTTGGGCTGGCAGAGGGCTGACGAAGCTTGATGAAGCCGCGTTAAAGGAGTTTAAGGGCCGTGATTACGTGTCGGAGGACCTGATGGTCGTGGAAGGCAATCCGGAAGTCCCGCAACTGGCTGAAGGCGTTGAGGTTGGTGCCACCTACCGGCTTGCTGAAGTCTTCTTCTTCTCATTTCCTCACTGGCGCGTTTGCCGTGACTGGGTCATAAAATTGGCAGCCATGGTCGGCTGCACTAACGAACTCCTGAATACAGGTGGTACCGTCGCTTTCAGAGATTTCTTCATGTGGATGCAAGAGGGAACGGTTGGCCCGAAGGCTTCGGCGAAGCTGGCGGCGGAGTTTGTGGAATGGGATGAGCGCGCGAAGACGTTCGCGGACCAGGAATTCTATGAAATCTTCACGGACATGGCGGCAATGTTCGCCTGGGGGGCGGAGGATGGTTTGATTTCCCTTCATAGCGCGTGACGATCGCGCGAACAGCATATCGCTTCGCAAGGGAAGAGCACGGGCCAGGTAGGCACCTTACGAGCGGCAACCCAGACAAACTCGCACGCCCTCAATAGCGAAGTTGAAAACTGTCGAGCGCGGCACGATGCCACGCTCGCTTTTTTCGATCTAGAGTTCAGAAGCGAACCAGACTCCCGGCAACGCCGCAGCCGAAACAGCGAGGTCAACGTCCAGCGGGTAGTGCCTGAGCAGGCGTTCCGCGACTGATTGAACGTTGCCGTGGCAATCTACATGGTTGGCGGAAGCAAGCATCTGCAGGAACTCGCGCGTGTCAGTGACCGCCTTCGTGCGTTCATATGGAGTTGTCATCCTCGGCCCCGGTAAGCAGTTGCCCGGTGACGTCAGCGTATACCGTCACAGAATTAAGCTCGCACCAGCGCTTCCATACGTAATCCGCGTTCGCTGACCGGCCGGGCGCCCCGATGAGCTGATAGATGCGGCCGGAGCGCGTCTCGCCACGTAAGCTTTGAGGGTCGAACGTAACGACCTCGGAGCTGACGCGTCCTGTGCGGTCTCGATTGTCGGCGCCGACAAAATGTCGAGTCCCGCCTGCTGTCTCCAAGATTCTCCAGCGCGATAGCGAGACCCCCGGCTCGTCAATTACGGGAGCGATTCTCCAAATAGGCATGAGCATCTCCTGTTCGCTGCTGAGGGCGTGCCGGGAAACCGTCGTCTCCAAAATTGGCGGCACGTCATTCATGGTATTCGAATTCGCGTCGCATTAAAGTTAAAAACTAGATTATTTTATCGGTAACTTTTTCGGACTGGATATGCTTTATATTTAACCGATTGGTCGATTTATGGTTTTTTGAGGAAAAGGTGATTGCAGGTGGTGACATAATGCGCGGACCGCTTATTCTTAATCTCGAGGACGAGTTATGCTTAACGGCACACGCGGTATGCCGAAAACCCGCGATCGCGTCATGCGCCGCGGGTTTTTCTTTGGGCGCACGCGCGGCAGCAACGCAGGCCTGCCGCGCCGATGGCAATCGAAGTATGCTGTGGCGCGGCCGGCCTCGGCGCGATACTCGCGCACGTCGGGACCGCCGATCGATGCCGCCTCCATCCGGCGGCCAGAACAAACGGATTTCACCCGGGAGCGGGGACGGCGATCATGATCAGGCTGCGTTGGTGGGGTGCGATTCTGTCGTTGCTGATGCTTGCCGCGTGCGCAAGCCTGCCGCCGCAGGCCGATCGCGCGCCGACGCATGCGTACACCGATACCGACGATACGCGGCTGGGCGCCGCGTTTCAGCAGCAGGCCCGCACGCACCCGGGGCAGGACGCGTTTCATTTGCTGACCGATCCGGTCGATGCGCTGGACGCACGCGTGCTGCTTGCCGACCGCGCCGACCGCTCGCTGGACCTTCAATACTACATCTGGCACGACGACCTGACCGGCCACGAACTGGCCGACGCGGTCATTCGTGCGGCGGACCGCGGCGTGCGCGTGCGCGCGCTGCTCGACGATCTCGGCACCAACGCGGACGACCGCAAGCTGCTCGAGATCAGCGCGCATCCGAACATCGAGATCCGGCTGTTCAATCCGGTGGCTACGCGCCGGTTCAAGAAGATCGGCACCGTGTTCGAGTTCTCGCGCGTCAACCGGCGCATGCACAACAAGGCGATGATCGCGGACAACCAGGCGGCGATCGTCGGCGGGCGCAATATCGGCGATGAATACTTCGGCGCATCGTCGATGCTGGAGTTCGGCGATCTCGACGTCGTCGTTCACGGCCCGGTCGTGAAGGACATCTCGACCGAATTCGATACGTTCTGGAATTCGCCGTATGCGTATCCGATCGATACGCTCGTCGGACACGATGCGGCGCCGGGCGGCCTCGACCGCGAGCGCGAACGGTTGCGCGACTACCTGCGGGCCATGGAGGACAATCCGTACGTGCTCGAGGCACGGCAGCGGCTAGACCGGATCGTTCACGGAGAGGGCACGGCGCTGTCGTGGGGGCATGCGACGGTGCTGTACGACGATCCGTCGAAGATCGCGCACCCGCCGAAGGACAGCGACGGGCACCTGATGCCGCAACTGCGTGCGCTCGCGTTGCAGCCCAGGCACGACCTGCTGATCGTGTCGCCGTATTTCGTGCCGGGCAAGGAGGGGGTCGAGCGGCTGCGCGCGCTCACGGCACGCGGCGTACGCGTGACGGTGCTGACCAATTCGCTCGCGTCGACCGACGTGGCGGCCGTGCATGCCGGCTACCGGCGCTATCGAAGCGATCTGGTGAACGCCGGCGTGCGGCTCTACGAGCGCCGGCCATCGGGCGACAAGAGCATTTCGAAGCAGGTCATCATCGGCTCGTCGCGCGCGTCGCTGCATGCGAAGACCTACGTGTTCGATCACACGAGCATCTTCATCGGGTCGATGAATCTCGATCCGCGTTCGCTGAACCTCAATACGGAGATCGGCGTTTACTGCGAGAGCCCCGCGATTGCGTCGCAGGTGGCCAACGATCTGGAAGCGCGGCTCGACCAGATCGCGTGGCGTGTCGAGGCGAGCACCGACGCGGCCGGCAACGGGCGGCTCAAGTGGATTCAGACCGATGCGGACGGGAAGGTCACCGAGATCGATCGCGAGCCGGAGGTATCTGCCGGGCGGCGGATGGAAGTCTGGTTCCTCGGGCTGTTTCCGATCGAATCGCAACTGTGAGCGACGCTCAGCGTCGCGCGCGGCGGTGCGGCTCGATGACGTTCGCGAACTGTGTCGCGGCTGTCTCGATCGTCGCGTCGTTCAGCCCCGAATAGCCGAGCACGAAGCCGTCGTAGCGGCGGCCGTCGCCGCGAGATCCGCGCAGAGAGGCATGCTGCCCGGGCTCTCCCGCACGCTCAGCGACGTACCGATCGGCAGAGGCGAGATGACGCGGCATGCAGACAACCCGCGCAGGCTTGGCAGCCTTCGCGGGTCGTCAGACGCGGTTGCGTACGATACGTCGCGCTTGCGCAACCGCAACGGTCAGCAGCGCGTCAACGCGCGAAATCCGACGTGCTCTGGATGAACGCGTTCAGCTTCGAGATGTTCACGCTGCCGAAGCCCGTCGTCGCATCCCAGCCGGCCTTTGCCTTGTAGCCGTAAGTGCCGCTGCCGTTGTTCCCGGACGTGACGTCGTGCAACAGCGCGGCGTTGGTCGGGAAGTACTTGTAGATGCTCGACGCGGGGAACCCGAGCGCATTGTTGTTGGCCGATTGCAGCCGCGCCCAGATGCCCGTGAAGATCGGCGCGGCGAGGCTCGTGCCGCCTTCGTTGTTCAGGTAGCCCGAACCCCACAGCGTGTCGGACGTCTGCCCGTTCACGACGAGAATCGCACCCGTGCGCAGGTCGGCGTCGAAGCCGACGTCGGGCAGCGCACGCTTGGTCGAGCCGGTGAGCGTCGACGACTGCCACGCCGGCGCGGCCTCGTACTTGCTGTACCCGCCGCCGGTCGACCACACGGTGCCCGACTGCCAGCTCGGATCGTTCCAGACGATTTCGCTGTTGTACGCATTGGTCGACGTATTCGTGAACAGCGTCGTGCCGCCGACCGCGATCACGTACGGCGACGTGGCCGGCTCGCTCACCGTGTAGGTCGAGCGCGACGGCTTGCCGCTCGCGCATTCGTACGCGCCGTGGTCGCCGGCGGAAACCGAGAAGGTTTGCCCTTGCGCGACCGCCTGCTTGAAGATGGTGTCGTCGGTCGCCTGCGAGCCCGTGCTGTACGCGGACGATTCGCACACGCCGAGCGACACGTTGATCACCTTCGCGACGTTGTCGGTCACGGCCTTGTTGTACGCGGCCGTGATCGCGGTGAGCGTCATCGACGGCGCGGTGTAGAACACGACCTGCTTCACGCTGCCGCCGGCCGTGCCGACGATCGACTGGCTGTCGAGGTTCCACTCGACGGTGCCGTCGGTGTCGGTGTACGAACTGCCGGCCGGGCCCGTCTTCACGATGCTGCTGCTGATCGTGCCGAGGCCGTTGTTCGCGGCGAACGTATTGAGGTCGCTCACCGTCTGCGATAGGTCGCCTTCGGAGATGATGCCGACGGTGGTCTGCGAGGCCGTCGGCGTGCCGTCGCCGCCGTAGATCGACGAGAATTCGGTCGGGTTGTGCGGGACCGCCGACGCGCCGGCCGGGATCGTCAGGTTGCTGGTGTTGCCTTGCGGCTTGCCGCCCGCACCCGTATGCATCAGCTCGACGTTCTGCAGGCCGAGTACCGCGCCGACGATGTTGCCGATCGCGTTCGGCACTTGCGCGGCGTCGGTGTTCGCATAGACGCTGCGGCCGTTGCGGGTGAAGCGCTTGAGCGTCGTGCGGAACGCGGACTGGACGGTTCCCGCGGTGCCGGATGCGGAGACGAGCAGCCGGTTGGGTGCGACCACGATGTTCACGAAGCCTGCCTTGCGCAGGTGGGCGACGACGGAGGCGACCTGCTGATCGGTCGGCGCATATTGCGCGGCGAATTGCGCAGGCGTGAGGAACTGCCGGTAGTGCGGCGAGCCGGGCGTATGCAGGTCGCGCAGGTACTGGTCGAGTTGAGCTTCGTTGCGCAGGTTCAGCCCGAGCACGATGTCCACCGATTCGCCGGGCGCCATGTCGATGGCAGAGGCGGCAGCGGCCGCCGTGCTCGCGGCGGGCGCGCCGGCCGTACCGGCTTCGTTCTGCTGCACGAGCGGCAGGAATCCCTTGGTGCGTGTTTCCGTCCAGCCGGCCGCGGGCGCGGCATGGGCGGTCGCCATGCCGAACGAAGCGGCTGCTGCGGCGGCGAACGCGAGTTTGACGATGCGAATGTGCTTGTGTTTCTTGTTTGCAACCTGATTCATTTGAATTACCCCTCCGGTTGAACATCGAACGGCACGAACAACGACGGTCGACAGCGGTGCGGGTCATGCACCGCCGCTTTCTGTCGCATGCGGGCGGATGGCACGGACGCGACAGGGCCTTTCACCCGATCCGGAAAGCGGTTTTTCTCCGGGGGCGAAATACGGAAAACGCGATGACGGGAAGGCTGCGCCGCGGGGCGGAGCAGTCGCGCCGGATTCGGCGCGGGTGGATTGCTAGAGCAACAGCTTCGTTGTCCTGCTCATTTGATTCGATCCTTCGGCCCGCTGCCGAATGGCAGCCGTCCAGTGAAATGCATCGGGATGCCGCGCGCGCCGGCGTGCGAACGAATCGTTCGGCGGCGCGTACTTCGGTGCAGCGGAAGCAGAAAAAAGTGGAGCGGAATCGATTGCGTGGCGGGCAAACCGTCGGATTGCTTGCATCGGACGGTATCAAGAACGAAAGCGCGGTGTCAAACTTTTTTTGATTATATGAAATAAAATTAAACTGAATTAACCGCAATGGTTTTGAAAAGATCGGCGGCATTTTGTAATGTTCGAAACCCGCAACGCAGGTAATGCCGATAGCGATTCGCCGATCATTTCCGATGCGTGTTGAAACGGCCCAGGGTTAGACGGCCAATCGTCATCGAGGAAATGCTCGAATCGTCGCGGCCTGTCGTTCGGCCGCCTGAAGGTCGTCGACGAACCGGAACAGCGCGTCGACATGCTGAAGCAGCGCGTCGCGCGAGGGCGCATTCGTATCGGCGGCAAGCGCCTTGATCGTGTCGAGCCGGGTTGCGAGTTCGGCGAGCTGGGTGCGCGTGACGTGACTGCTGGTGGTGACGGTGGCCGTCGCATCGGATGGATTTGCCGGTTTCATTGAATGAGTGATCGCGTTGAAGTGCTCGATGAAGCGGGACAGGTCGGCCGGGCAGCCGTCGACGGAAACCGCGCGCGCCGACGAATCGCCGGCCACGATCCGGCCAACGGTGTCCGCCATCGCGTCGAGCGTCGCGAGCATGCGGCGGATCAGCCTGATCAGGTCGAACGCGGCGGCCAGCAGGCAGACGGACAGCGCCGCCGCGAGCACCACGTAAGTACACGCATTGCGGAGCATCGCGTCGGCCGTCGCGTCGTGCGGCAACGCGGCCGGCGCGTGCAATGCATGGACGAAGAACGCGACGGTGCAGGCGAGCAGCACGACGACGATCGCGGCGACGCCGATCGCCCGCCCGATTTGCCGGCCGGGCCGTGCCGGCAGCGTCACTGCACGCCCCGCAGCCGGTAGCCGACGCCGCGCATCACTTCGGGCATGCCTGGCGCGCCGGCCCGTTCGAGTTTCTTGCGCAGCCGGCAGATGTGGCTGTCGACCGTGCGCTCCAGCGCGCTCACGTCGGCCATGCACGCATCGAGCAACTCGCCGCGCGTGAACACGCGGCTTGGCGATCTCGCCATGTGCGCGAGCAACCGGAACTCCGTCAGCGTCAGTGGGATCGGCACGTCGGCGCCCGCCGTGCGCACGCGGGCCAGATAGCTGTCGGTATCGATCTCCAGGTCGCCGACGCGCAGCATGCGCGTGGTGGCCGGCGTGGCCGACCGGCGCAGGATCGCGCGCAATCGCGCGACGACCTCGGCCGGGTTGAACGGCTTGACGATGTAGTCGTCGGCGCCGGCGTGCAGCGCCTGCAGCCGGTCGAGGTCGCGATCGAACGCGGTGACGACGACGACGGGCGTATTGTCGCGCCGTCGCAGCTCGGCGAGCACGTCCCAGCCGTTTTTCCGCGGCATCTTCACGTCGAGCAGGATCAGGTCGGGCTTCAGGCGCGGTTGCATGTCGAGCGCCGCTTGCCCGTCGGCGACGCGGTAGGTGCGAAAGCCGTCGTGCTTCAGGTACGCATCGAGGATGTCCGAGATGTCGGGCTCGTCTTCTGCAATGAGTATCAGGGAATTCGTCATGGAGTGTGCCGTGCGATGGCGAGCAGTCGGGGCGGCCCGTCGCCGGGCCGGGGCGCGCCGTTCCGCCACGCTGCCGCGCGGGCGGAACGGCGCCGTTCGTTCAGTTCTGCGCCACGCGCTTCGACGGTGCGACGTCCTGGTCCGTCAGGCCGCCGCCGAGCGCCTTGTACAGCGCAACGGCATTGCTCAGTTCGCTGCGGCGCAGGTCGAGCAGCGCTTGCCGTGCCGCATAGAGTTGCCGCTGCGAATCGAGCAACTCCAGCCGTCCCTCGACGCCCGCGCGATAGCGCAGGGTCGACAGGTCGGTGCGGCGTTCGGCCGAACCGACCACGCGGGTCTGCGCTTCGATCTGGCGGCCGAAGGTTTCGCGTCCGGCGATGCCGTCGGCCACTTCGCGGAACGCGGCCTGAATCGCGCGTTCGTACTCGGCGACCGCACCGGACTTGCGCACTTCGGCAAGACGCAGCTCGGCACGCAGCCGGCCGCCCTGGAAGATCGGCACCGTGACCTGCGGCGCGAAGCTCCACACGCGCTGGCCGCCGTCGAACAGGCTGTCCATCGCGGGGCTGAGGAAGCCGATCGACGACGTCAGCGACAGGCGCGGGAAAAACGCGGCGCGCGCGGCGCCGATGTCCGCATTCGCGGCGACGAGGTTTTGTTCGGCCTGCTGGATATCCGGGCGACGAAACAGCAGCTCCGACGGCAGGCCGGCCGGCAGTTGCGTCATCACCGGTTGCTGCTGAAGCGGCAGCGGTTCGGGCAGATCCTTCGGCAGCTCGGCGCCCACCAGCAGGCGCAGCGCATTGCGCGCCTGCTCGACGGCGCGCGTGCGCGCCTCGAGATCGGCCGTCGCGCTCGCGACCTGGCCTTCGGCCTGCGCGATGTCGACGCCGCTCGCCTGATGCGCATCCTTCAGGCGGCGCGCGAGATCGAGCGACTGCCGCCAGTCGGCGAGCGTGCGCTCGGACAACTGGCGTTGCTCGTGCGCGAGGCGTTCCGCGAAGTACGCGTCGGCCACGCCGCCGACGAGCGAGATCTGCACCGCACGGCGGCCGTGATCGGTCGCGACGTAGCGCGCGAACGCGGCATCCGACTGCGACTTCACGCGGCCGAACAGGTCGATCTCGAACGCGCTGATGCCGACGTTCACGCCGTACTGGTTCTGCGTCGTGCCGAACAGCGGCGGATTCGACTGCGTGTCGTCCGACGTACGCTGACGCGTGAAGTTCGCGCCCGCGCCGATCGACGGCAGGCGCGCGGCGCGCTGGATGCCGTACTGCGCTTCGGCGGCCTCGACGTTCAGCGCGGCCACGCGCAGGTCGCGGTTGTTGTCGAGCGCGAGCTCGATCAGGCGCTGCAGGCGGCGATCGCCGAACATCGTGCGCCAGCCCAGATCGGCGGCGTTCGCGTCGAGATCGGCGGCAGCGGCGGCGGTGTAGGCCGTCGGCACCGGCATCGCGGGTTTGACCAGCGTCGGCGCGAGCGAGCAGGCCGACAGCGCGAGGATGAGGGGAAGAACAAGCAATCGCATGGCATCAACCTTCCTGTTCGCGAGTCGGGGTAGCCGGCTGCTTGCGGGACGCCCGCCATGCGCCGATGCGCTCCTGGATGCTCATCACGAACACAAAGAAAACAGGGACGAAGAAAATGGCCAGCACCGTGGCGGTCACCATGCCGCCGAACACGCCGGTGCCGATCGCGTGCTGCGTTTCGGCGCTGGCGCCGGTCGCGATCATCAGCGGCACGACGCCGAGGCCGAACGCGAGCGAGGTCATCAGGATCGGGCGCAGGCGCAGCTTCGACGCCTGCACGGCCGCCTCGATCAAGCCCTTGCCTTCCTCGCGCAACTGCTTCGCGAACTCGACGATCAGGATCGCGTTCTTCGCGGACAAACCGATCACGGTGATCATCCCCACCTTGAAGAACACGTCGTTCGGCAAGCCGCGCAGCAGCACCGCGCCGATCGCGCCGATCAGGCCGAGCGGCACCACGAGCATCACCGACAGCGGAATCGACCAGCTTTCGTACAGCGCGGCGAGCACCAGGAACACGACGATCATCGACAGCACCATCAGCATCGGCGCTTGCGACGCCGACTGGCGTTCCTGCAGCGACTGGCCGGTCCACTCGACCGCGAAGCCCGGCGGCAGTTGAGCGGCAAGCCACTCCATCTCGGCCATCGCCGCGCCGCTCGATTGGCCCGGGGCGGCGTTGCCCGAAATCCGCGCGGACGGGTAGCCCTTGAAGCGCACCATCTGCAGCGGCGTGTCGGTCCACACCGGGCGCACCACTTCCGACAGCGGCACCATGCCGCCGGCCGCGTTGCGCACGTACAGCTTCATCACGTTGTCGATCTGCATGCGTGCCGGCGCGTCGGCCTGGATGATCACCTGCTGCATGCGGCCCGCGTTCGGGAAATCGTTCACGTAGGTCGAACCCATCGCGGTCGACAGCGTGTCGCTGAGCGTCGTGAACGACACGCCGAGCGCCTGCGCCTTCGCGCGGTCGATCTCGAGGCGGATGCTCGTGCCGGCCGGCAGGCTGTCCGGGTACACGCCGGTCACGACCTTGCTTTGCGCGGCGAGTTCGAGCAGCTTCGCTTCGGCCGCCTTGAGCGCCGCCGTGCCCTGGTTGGCGCGGTCTTCCAGGCGCATCGAGAAGCCCGAGCTGTTGCCGAGTTCGTCGATCGCGGGCGGCAGCAGGCTCATCACCGTGCCTTCGGTCACGCCGGCCATCGCCTGTTGCGCGAGCATGCCTTCCTCGAGGGTCGATGCGCCGCCGCGGTTTTTCCAGTCCTTCATCACGGACCAGTTGATCGCCGCGTTCGGCCCTTGTCCCGAGAAACCGTAGCCGATCACGGAAATGCTCGACTGGATTGCCGGACGCGAGCCAAGATGTTTTTCCAGCGTGTTGACCACGTCATGCGTGCGTTCGGCGGTAGCGTCCGCGGGCAGCAGGAAGCTGGTGATGAAGTAGCCCTGATCCTCGTCCGGCAGGAACGACGACGGCAGGCTGCGAAAGCCGAACACCAGCGCGCCCGCGATCGCGACGAACACCAGCATCACGCGGCCGGTGCGGCCGACCAGGCGGCCGACGCGCGTCTCGTACCATTTCGTCAGGCGATCGAAGCGACGGTTGAACCAGCCGAAGAAGCCGCGCTTCTCGTGATGGCCCGGTGCGAGCGGCTTGAGCATCGTCGCGCACAGGGCCGGCGTGAGCGTCAGCGCGAGCAGCGCGGAGAACAGGATCGACACGGCCATCGACAGCGTGAACTGCTTGTAGATCACGCCGACCGAGCCGCTCGCCATCGCCATCGGCAGGAACACCGCGGTCAGCACCAGCGTGATGCCGACGATCGCGCCGGTGATTTCCTTCATCGCCTTCGACGTCGCGTCCTTCGGCGACAGCCCTTCCTCGGCCATCAGGCGCTCGACGTTCTCGACGACGACGATCGCATCGTCGACGATGATGCCGATCGCGAGCACCATGCCGA
Source organism: Burkholderia sp. AU39826 (assembly GCF_020419965.1). Lineage (NCBI taxonomy): Bacteria > Pseudomonadati > Pseudomonadota > Betaproteobacteria > Burkholderiales > Burkholderiaceae > Burkholderia > Burkholderia sp. AU39826. Next base: position 1,032,273 of record NZ_JAIZQG010000001.1, on the reverse strand, counting down.
ACATCGTCAGCACGTTGATCGAGAAGCCGGTCAGCAGCATCACCGCAAAGGTGCCGAGCATCGCGACGGGCGCGACGATGGCCGGGATCAGCGTATAGCGCACGTTCTGCAGGAACAGGTACATCACGAGGAACACGAGCACCATCGCCTCGAACAGCGTGGCCAGCACTTTCTCGATCGAGATCTTCACGAACGGCGACGTGTCGAGCGGGATCGAGTAGCGCATGCCCGACGGCATCGACTTGCTCAGTTCGGCCATGCGCGTGCGGATCGCGTCAGCCGTCTTCACGGCATTGGCGCCCGGTGCGAGCTGCACGCCGGCGAGGGTGGCCGGCTTGTTGTTCTCGCGGCTCACGAACATGTAGTTCTGCGAGCCGAGTTCGACGCGCGCGACGTCGCCGAGCACGACCTTAGAGCCGTCCGCGTTCGCGCGCAGCACGACCTTCGCGAATTCGTCCGGCGTCGTGAGCTGACCCTGCGCGGTGAGCGGCACGGTCACGCGCTGGCCCGGCAGCGCGGGCAGCGCGCCGAGGCTGCCCGGCGCGATCTGCACGTTCTGCTGGCCGATCGCGGTCGTCAGGTCGTTCATCGACAGGCCGAAATTGATCAGCTTCTGCGGATCGACCCAGATGCGCATCGCGCGCTCGGAGCCGAACTGCAGCACGCGCCCGACGCCGTCGATGCGCCGCAGCTCCTCGGACACGCTGCGCGCCATGTAGTCGGCGAGCGCGCCTTCGTCGAAGCGGCCGTTGTCGGAGCGCAGGCCGATCAGCATCAGGAAGCCGGACGACGCGGATTCGACGATCAGCCCGTTCTGGCGCACGGCGGCAGGCAGGCGCGGCTCGATCGACTTGATCTTGTTCTGCACGTCGACCTGCGCCAGCGCCGGATCGGTGCCGGGCTTGAACGTCACGGTGATCTGCGCCGAGCCGGACGTATCGGCCGACGATTCGAAATACAGCAGGTTCTTGACGCCGGACAGTTCGCGCTCGATGAGGCTCAGTACGCCGTCGTTCATCGTCTGCGGCGTGGCGCCCGGGTAGTTCGCGGTGATCGTGACGGACGGCGGCGCGACCGACGGGTAGCGCGCGACCGGCAGTTGCGGGATCGCGATCACCCCCATCAGGATGACGAAGAGGGCGATCACCCACGCAAACACCGGGCGGCGGATGAAGAATTCAGCCATGGCTGGAGGCTCCTCGTGACTCAGTGCGCGGACGCGGCGGCGGCCGCGTCAGGCGACTTCCAGTCGGTCGCGGCGGCCGGCGCGCCATCGGTCAGGCGTTCCATGCCCTCGACGACGATCTTCTGGCCGGCCTGCAGGCCCGACTTGATGCGGTAGTGGCGGTTCGCGAGCTCGCCGATTTCGATGGCCTTCAGATGCGCGTGCCCTTTCGCGTCGAGCACCCACACCTGCGGCTTGCCGCCGGCGCGCACGACGGCCTGTTGCGGCACCATCACCGCGTTGGCGTAGTGCGCGCGCGGGATGCGGGCACGCACGTACATGCCCGGCAGCAGTTGGCGTTTCGGGTTGTCGACCAGCACGCGCAGCAGCACGTCGCCGGTGCCCGGATCGACGTTGACGCCCGAGAACAGCATGCGGCCCTTTACGTCGTAACGCGTGTCGTCGTCGCGCAGTACGTCGACCGGCAGGCCGTTGCCGTCCGACGCTTGCGGCTGCGACGCGAGCGCGCCGCGCAGCGCTTCGAGCGACGCGGCCGGCTGGCGCACGTCCACATAGACCTGGTCGATTTGCTGGATGCGCGCCATCGGCTGGCTGTCGCCGCTCGACACCAGCGCGCCTTCCGTCACGAGCGCCTGATCGATGCGGCCGGCGATCGGCGCTTCCACGGTCGCGAATTTCAGATCGAGCTGGCGGCGCGCGAGCGTCGCGCGGGCCTGCGCGACGTCGGCCGCGGCCTGGTCGCGTTGCGATACGGCGTCGTCGTACACCTGGCGGCTGATCGCATCGGCTTCGACGAGCGGCTTGAAGCGCGCGGTCTGGACCTTCGCGCGTTCGAGCGCGGCCTGCGCCCGCAGCAGCGAGGCGGCGGCCGTATCCATCTCGGCCTTGAACGGCGCCGGATTGATCTGGAACAGCGGCTGGCCCTGGCGTACTTCGGTGCCCTGCTCGAACAGCCGGCGTTGCACGATGCCGCTCACCTGCGGCCGGATCTCGGCCACCCGCACGGCCGCGACGCGGCCGGGCAGATCTTCGGTCACGTCGACGCGCGTGGCGGCCACCGTCATGGCCGCCACCGGGGTGGCCGGCGCGGCGGCCTGCTGTTCGGACGGCCCGCAACCGGCCAGCATCGCCGCCACCAGCGCATATACGGCGCCGTGGCAGCATCGGTTCTGATTGTTCATAACGACTCCGGGAAGCGCAGGCAGCCCACTGCCTGCTTTGACGGGGCGGAGTGTGCTTGGAGTAGTTGGCGGCTTTTATGCGGAAAGATGGAGATTCGATGGAGGCGCCGAAAAGCGCCGAAAAGCAGGGAGTGAGCCGAAGCGGAATGCTCGGACGAACGGGATGCCGCGCGGTGTCATGCGCGCGATGTTTCGACTCGATGCGGGCGTCGGCTCGCGCCGGTATTTAAAGATCGAGCCGGCAGGGCCGCCGGGCGAACCGCCCGACGACGCGGCGCGTGCGCGCTGGCGAGCGATGACGCGGCCGCTGGGCGCGCACGTGCGCGACGCGGCGCCGGCGTCGCGCGATGGCGAAGCGGGCGGGGGGCAGAGAATGGGGCGCGCCATTTGACGCGCCGTCGCGCTACGGTCTGGCGCCGGCTTCCCGCAGCGCGTCCGCGGCGTACGTGTTGTCGTGCGTCAGCGCGAGCTGAAGCAGCGACTGGCCGCGCCGGTCGACATGGTTCGGATTCGCGCCGCGCGCGACGAGCAGCGGAATCAGCTCGAAGCGGTTGAACAGCGTCGCGAAGCCCAACGCGGTTTCGCCGGCGCCGTTGGTCTGGTCGATCGGGCAGCGTGTGTCGATCAGGCGCCGTGCGATGTCGCGCTCGTTCCTGAAGAGCGCGCCCATCAGTGCGGTGTTGCCGTGACGATCGCCGACGCACGCGTCGGCGCCGGCCGACAACAGGTAGTCGAGCGCCGCGGGCTGGCCGTCGTACGACGCGAGGATCACGGCCGTATAGCCGTGGCTGTCGGTCGCGTCGACCGGATAGCCGGCCTCGTGCAACGCGCGCAGGATATCGACGCGGCCGACGCGCGCGGCGTCGAACCAGTCGTCGTCATAGCGACGCAGCGCGGCGGGATCGGCCTTGCCGTACGCCGGCTGGTCGGGCAGGTGCGCGCAGCCGGCGAGTGCGGCGAGCGCGAGCGCCGCCGCGGCCGCGCGGATCGCATGGGGGAAGCGTTCGGATCGCATGGGGAAGTCCTGATGAGGTGGCCGGGCCGACGTGCGCGGCGCAATCGCGCATGTCGGCAGCGACCGGCGTCGCGGGATCAGTTGTCGCTCAGCTTCGCCGCGAGCGACTGCACCTGCTGGACGTTCGCGTGAACGGCCTGGGCGAGGCGCGTACCGTAGTCGGCGTCGGCCTTGTAGAAGTACGAGAGCATCGCGTACTGGTTCTGCGCGTTCTTCACCTGGCCGAGGTCGCCGGACAGCGCGGTGACGAGGTCGTCCTTGTCCTGCTGCGACAGGCTGCGGTAGTACTCGCCGGCCTGACGGAACGGCAGCCTCTTGCGGATCGCTTCCTGCTGCGTCGTGCCGCTGAGCGCCATGCGGACCGACTTGTACTGCGGATCCTGCGCGAGCTCGTTCAGCGTCGACGGCTCGTAGTTCACCTCGCCCTTGCGGTCGCCGGCATTCATCTTGCCGTCCTGGTTGTTGTTGACCACCGGCACGACGGGGCGGTTGATCGGCAGATCCATGTAGTTCGCGCCGAGCCGGTACAGCTGCGTGTCGGCGTACGCGAACAGGCGATCCTGCAGCATCCGGTCCTCGGACGGCTCGATGCCCGGCACGAGCCGCGACGGCGCGAACGCGGATTCCTCGGTCGACTGGAAGTAGTTGTCGGGCACGCGGTTGAGCGTCATCGTGCCGATCTTGCGTTCAGGCACGCCGGTCCACACCTTCGTGTCGTCGAGCGCGTCGAAATCGAAGCGGTTCAGGTCCTTCGGCGTGAGCACCTGGACGTACAGGTCCCACTTCGGGAAATCGCCCTGTTTCAGCGCGCCGTACAGATCGTTCGTCATCATGTTCCAGTCGCGGCCGATCGACGCGGCGATTTCTTGCGGGCGCAGGCCGTGCACGCCTTGCTGGCTCTTCCAGTGGAACTTCACGTAGTGCACGTCGCCTTGCGCATTGACGAACTTGAACGCATGCACCGCGAAGCCGTCCATGCGGCGATACGAATCGGGCATGCCCTCGTCCGTGTACAGCCGCGTCAGCATGTGGGTCGCTTCGGGCGTGTGCGCGAAGAAGTCGAACGCGAGGTTCGGATCCTGCACGCCGGTCACGGCGCTCGGTTTGTTCGCGTGCACGAAGTCGGGGAACTTGATGCCGTCGCGAATGAAGAACACCGGCCAGTTGATGCCGACCATGTCCCAGTTGCCCTGCTGCGTATAGAACTTCACCGCGAAGCCGCGCGGGTCGCGCGCCTGCTCGGGCGAGCCGCGATAGCCCATCACGGTGGAGAAGCGCACGAACACCGGCGTGCGGGTGCCCGGCGTGAAGACTTTCGCTTTCGTCAGGTCGGAGATGTCGGCGCTCGGCACGAACTCGCCGAATGCGCCGGTGCCGCGCGCATGCACGACGCGTTCCGGAATGCGTTCGCGATCGAAGCGCTGCAGTTTCTCGATGAGCGCGGAGTCCTGCAGCAGCACCGGGCCGGCGGGGCCGGCCGTCTGCGAATTCTGGTTGTCGCCGACGGGTGCGCCGGTGTCGCGCGTGAGTTCGGCGGCGTATGGGGAAGCGGAGAGTGCCACGCAGATTGCGGCGACTGCGTGCCGCAGCACGCGATGGGAAGACGAGGACATGACGATGGAACTCCTTGATCCGATCGGTGGTGGGGAAGTCGACTGAATTAGAAGAGATCGTCAGACGATTGGCTAATTGATATTCGATATGTCATCGATAGCCGTGGGCACGATGCGGCGCGAACCGTTCGTTGCGCACGAAACGAAGCAGTATTGTTGCGCGCGCAATGAGTTGTTGCCGAATTGTTTCGACGAGCACGATGCATCGGTCGTGCATGATTTGCGGCGGCGCCGTCAACCGGCGCCTGTTTGCCATCCGAGCCCGAGGCTCTTCTGCACCGACACGTAGTCCTTGATCAGTTCGGCTTGCCCGGCGATCACGTTCTGCTGCGCGGCTAGCGCTTCGCGTTGCGTATCGAGCAGGTCGATCATCGACGCGACGCCCGCGCGATAGCGCTGGTCCATCAGCGCGCGCGAATGCACGGCCGACGTCTGCACCTTCGTCAACGCGACCACATGTTCGCGCTGATGCCCGTAACGCTGCAACGCGGTGTTGGCATCCTGTAATGCATCGAGCACGGCTTTCTGATAATTCGCTTCCGCTTCGTCGCGCGATGCTTCGGCCGCACGTACCGCGCCGCGCGTGCGTCCGAAGTCGAGAATGTTCCATTGCAGGTACGGCGCGCCGACCCACGTGAAATTCTGCTTGCGCAACAGGTGGCCGGGGTCGGTCGCGCTGAAGCCGAGATCGCCGAGCAGCGTTACCTTCGGGAAATAGTCGGCCACATGCTCGCCGATCTGCGCGTTGCTCGACGCGAGCCGGCGTTCGGCCGCGCGAATGTCGGGGCGCTGTTTCAGCAGCGTGGCCGGATCGCCGATCGCGACGCTGCCGGGCAGCGTCGGCAATGCCGCATCCGGCGTCGACAGCGCGGCGTCGAGCGCGCCCGGCGCGCGGCCCGTCAGGATCGCGAGCCGGTCGAGCGATTCGGTCACCTGGGCATCGAGCGGGATCAGCGAGGCGCGCGTGTTCTCGACCTGCGTCGTCAGGCGCTCGATGTCCGCATCGGCCGCGACGCCGCGCGCGCGGCGCTGCTGCGTGAGTTCGAGCATCTGCTGCTGCAATTGCGCGGTGCGCTGCGACAACGCAAGCCGTTGCTGCTGGTCGCGCAGGTCGACGTACGCATTCGCGACTTCCGCCGCGATCGACACCTGCGTGTCGGCAAGATCGGCGTCGACCGCTTCGGCCTGTGCGGATGCGGCTTCGATCGCGCGGCGCGTGCCGCCGAACAGATCGATTTCCCAGGTCGCGTCGAAGCCCGCCGAATAGAGTTGCAGCGGCCCCGAGCCGCCGAGCGACGGCGACGTGCCGGCCGACTGGCCCGAGTCGTTCGACGGCAGCAGCGCGCCGAGCGCGCCGACGTCCGGTTCGCGCATGCGGATGGCCGCGACGGTGGCCGACGATTTCGGCATCCGTGCGGCGCGCTGTTGCGAGAGCTGAGCGCGTGCCGCGCGCAAGCGCGCCTGCGCCGCATGCAGATCGGGGTTGTAGACGAGTGCGGCGACGATCAGCTCGTCGAGCTGGCGGTCGTTCAGCGCGTGCCACCACGCGCTCGGCGCGGGCGCGGCGGTGTCGACGCCGGTGGCTGGTGCGCGCACGAAGGTCGGCGCATCCGGTGCGGCGGGCGCGCCGTGGTAGTCGGGGCCGACCGTGCAGCCGGCGAGCAGGCACGCGGCCGCGCACAGGGTGAGCGCGGGGCGGCGGGGCAGGGTGAAGGGTTTCATCGCGTAAGACGGGTCAATGGCCGGACGACATCGGTTGCGGGCCGCGCGGCGTGCGCAGCAGCAGCGCGAGCGGCACGCAGGCGAGCAGCGCGAGGCCGAGCAGATAGAAGGTTTCGGAATAGGTCATCACGACGGCCTGGATCTGGATCTGTTGCGCCAGTTGGCCGAGCGCGCGCATGTTCGAATACGCGAGATCGCCGGTGTGCGCGAACCAGTTGGCCGCATAGGCAGACAGGCGATCCTGCCCGATCAGCGAGTTCGCGCTCACCGATTCGCGCAGCGCGGCCGTATGGAAGGTCGTGCGCCGGTCGATCACGGTGCCGATGATCGCGAGCCCGATCGAGCCGCCGAGGTTGCGCGCCATGTTGTAGAGCCCGGCCGCATCGCCTGAATCCTCGCGCGCGACGGCCGCCATCGACGCCTGGTTGAGCGGCATCATCGCGAGCATCTGCGCGAGGCCGCGGATCAGTTGCGACCACACGAAATCGTGGCCGACGCTCTGCGCGGTCAGGCTGATGTCGAGCATGCAGCTCAGGCAGAACAGCAGCAGCCCCGCGATCACGAGGATGCGGAAATCGACCTTGCCGAGCAGGCGCGGCAGGATCGGCATCACGAGAAAGGCCGGCAGCCCCGACAGCAGCATGATCGCGCCGGCCTGTTCCGCGTTGTAGCCGGCGACGATCGCGAGGAACTGCGGCAGCAGGTAGGACACGCCGTACAGCCCGGCGCCGACCGCGGACACGATCACGATCACGCTCGCGTAGCGCGGGTTGCGCATCAGCGACAGCCGCATGATCGGCCGCTTCGCGAAGCGTTGCGACAGCGCGATCAGGATCATCCCGACGAACGACACGACGCTCAGCGTGACGATCATCTGCGATTCGAACCAGCGCTCGCGCTGGCCTTCCTCGAGCACGACGGTCAGCGAGCTCAGGCCGATCGCGAGGCCGAAGATGCCCAGCCAGTCCGCGTTGAAGAATGCGCTCCATTGCGGGCGGTCCGACGGCAGCCCGAACACCAGCAGCGCCATCAGCAGCAGGCATACGGGCAGGTTCAGGAAGAAACACCAGCTCCAGTTCACGTTTTCCGCGAGCCAGCCGCCGAGCACCGGGCCGAACAGCGGCCCGAGCAGCACGATCAGGCCGAACAGCGTCATCCCGACCGGCAACTGCGACAGCGGCAATCGCGTGCGGATGATCGTCTGCGCGGTCGGGATCAGCGCGCCGCCGGTGAAGCCCTGGCCGATCCGGCCGGCGATCATCATCGGCAGCGAATGCGACCAGCCGCACATCATCGAGAACGCGATGAACAGCGCGGAGTTCGTCAGCAGGAAATTGCGCAGCCCGAACACGCGCGTGAGCCACGCGGCGAGCGGGATCATCACGATTTCCGACATCAGGTAGCCGGTCGAGATCCACGTGCCTTCGGTGCCGGTCGCGCCGATTTCGCCCTGGATCTGCGGCAGCGCGGAGTTCGTGATCGAGATGTCGAGCGTCGCCATCAGCGCGCCGAGCGCGCCGGCCGCAACCGCGATCCAGTCGGTCACGCTCGCGCGGCCCTCGTGCGGCGGCATGGGTATCGTGGCGGACGTATCAGCCATGATGCGTCTCGTCGCGGCCCGAGCGCGTATCGACGTCGACCGTCACCGACAGCCCGGGCAACAGCATGCGCTGCGCGCGGGCATCCGCGGCGAGACGGATGCGCACCGGCACGCGCTGGACGATCTTCGTGAAGTTGCCGGTCGCGTTCTCGGGCGGCAGCAGCGCGAACTGCGCGCCGGTGCCGGGCGCGAAGCTGTCGACGACGCCGGACAGCGGGCCGTCCGGCAGCGCGTCGACATGCAGCTCGACGGGCTGGCCGATGCGCATGTTGCCGATCTGCGTTTCCTTGAAGTTCGCGACGAGATAGATCGAGTCGACCGGCACGACGGTCAGCAGACGCGTGCCGGGCTGCACGTATTGACCGACGCGCACCGTGCGATCGCCGACGCGGCCCGCGAGCGTGCTGCGCACGATCGTGTTGTCGAGGTCGAGTTGCGCCTGTGCGGCGCTGGCCTGCGCGGCCTCGAGCTGCGCGCGCGCCTGCTGGAGCTGTGCGGTGAACGACGCGATCTGCGTGCGGGCGGCGGCGATCGACGCGTTGTTCGCGGCGAGCGTCGCCGCCGCCTGGTCGCGCGTGCTTTTCAGGTCGGCCACGCGTTCGTGCGTCTCGGCGCCCGTCGCCGCGAGCGGCGCGTAGCGCGTGTACTCGTCGCTTGCGTGCTGCGCGTTGATGCGCGATACCTTCGCCTGCGCTTCGGCCTGCTCGAGATTCGCGCGCTGCTGGCTGATGTCGGCTTCGGCGCGCGCGATATCGGCGCGGCGGGCGTCGACGGTAGCGAGCGCCTGCGCGAGCGCGACCTGATACTGGCGCACGTCGAGCCGCACGAGCGGATCGCCGGCCTTCACGGGCTGGTTGTCGCGTACATAGACGTCGGTCACGTAGCCGGCGACCTTCGGCGCGGCGGTCATGCTGTCCGCTTGCAGATACGCGTCGTTGGTGCTCTCGATGAAGCGGCCGACCGTCCACCAGCGGCCGAGCCAGACCGCGCCGCCGACGGCCGCCAGCACGGCGACCGCGAGCAGGATGCGCCGCCTTCTCCCGCCGTTTCCGTTGCGGGGCGTTGTTCCGTTTTCCTGACGATCTGCTTTCTGTGGCGGGTCTTGTGGCGTCGACATGCTGGGTCCAATTTATTCCAAGTGGAAGAATTATTCCAGTTGATAAAATTGTGTCAAGTAGAATGTCGATCGATCGAATGACGAGGAAGGCATGAACGAAGCGAAGAAGCTGCGCCGCACGTCGGCGGGCGGCTACGCGCGCGGCGACGAAACGCGCCAGCGGATCATCGAGGCGGCGCTCGAACTGTTCGGCGAACGCGGGTTCGCGGGCGCGTCGACGCGCGAGATCGCCGCGAGGGCGGGCGTGAACGCGCCGGCGCTCCAGTACTACTTCGAGAACAAGGAAGGCGTGTACCGCGCGTGCGTCGAGACGATCGCCGAGCACGGCTGGGCGGTGTTCGCGCCTGCGGTCGGCCATGCGCGGGAGATGCTTGACACGGACGCGAGCGTCGACGAGCTGATCGAAGCGTTCGTCGGGCTGCTGCGCGCGCTGTCGGACCGGATGTTCACCGCACCAAAGACGATGAACCAGCGGATGTTCTTCGCGCGCGAGCAGGGCGGCCAGGAGCCGGAGAGCGCGAGCGAAATCCTGATGAAGCGCTTGCGCAAGCCGCTCAACGACGTGAGCGCCGAGCTGATCGGCCGCATCTCCGGCCGGCCTGTCGACGATCCCGTCACGCGATTGCGCGCGCTCAGCCTGTTCGGGCAGATCACGGTGTTTCACATCGCGCAGCGTTCGGCGCTGCAGTTGCTCGAATGGGACGCATTCGAGGGCGAGCGTGCGGCGCTGGTAACCGACACGATTGCCGAGCAGACGCGCGTGCTGCTCGAGCAATGGCATGCGCAGCGCGATGCGGGTGCCGCTGCCCCGGCAACCGCTGCGAAGCGCGGGCAGCGTGCCGCGGCGAAACCACGTGCCGCGAAGCCGGGGGCGGTACCCCCCGCCGCGAAAAGCACGGCGCGCGTGAAGAAGCCTGCCGCGCGTTGAGCGCGGCCGGTCGCCGGCCCCGGGCGAGCGCGATCAGCCCGGCTTGCGCTCCGCTCCGTCGGGCGACGGCGGCCGGGCTGCCGGTTCGGCGGCATTCCGCGTATCGGGGCGCGCGTCGTTCTCATCGTTGCCGACAGGCCGCGATCCATCCGCATAGGCTACGACGCTGCGCTGCGGATTGGCGATCCGGATCCCGCGTTCGCGGAACGTTTCCGCGATCCGCCGGTTGAATTCGCGCTGCACGCTCCAGCGCGCCGAGTCCGTGCACTGGATCTGCCCGGCCAGCGCGAGCGCCGCGCCATCGACCTGATCGATACCCCAGTAGCTGAAATCCGACAGGATGCCGTCGTGGTATTTCGGATCGTCGCGCAACGCGGCGCCGATTTCCTTCAGCGTCGCGATCGCGCGGTCGATGTCCTCGCCGTACGCGATGCTGACCTTGACGGCCGCGTTGCCGAGCCCGCGATTCGTGTTGTTGACGGTCGTCACCGAGCTGAACGGGATCGTGTACAGCGACCCGTCGCCGGCGCGCAGCCGCACGGTGCGGATCGATAGGTATTCGACCGTGCCCGATACGCCGGCGAGCGTGACCCAGTCGCCGACCTGCATCGCGTTTTCCATCAGCAGGAAGATCCCGGTGATGAAATCCTGCACGAGCTTTTGCGAGCCGAACCCGAGCGCGACGCCGAAGATGCTGGCGCCGGCCAGCAGCGGGCCGACGTTTACGCCGAGTTCACTGAGGCCCGTCAGCACGACGACGAGCGCGATCATCACGAACAGCAGCGAGCGCAGCATCGGCAGCAGCGTGCGCAGCCGCGCCGCGCGCACCAGGTTGCCTTCGCGCGTCCAGCGTTGCAGGCGGCGCTCGATCGCGATGTTGGCCGCTTCCCACACGACGAGCGCGACGATCGCCGCGATCGCGATCGTCACCAGCGCGGACGCGAGGCGGTGTCCGATCGTGCCCGTCTCGAACGCGCGGAAGATCGGCACGCCCCAGATCTGCAGCAGCAGTACGACGGTCACGATGCCGATCGCGCCCGACACGATCTGGCGCAGCAGCGGGTAGTAGCGGTACGCGTGCAGATGAACGAGCGTGCGGTCGTCCTCGCGGCGCTGGAACAGCCGCGCGAGCGCGCCGAACACGACGATCGACACCATTCGCATCGCGATCATCACGGCGATCGAGCGGCCCCCGAGCGCGATCAGCACGCGGTAGCCGTTGTGGACGTCGAGCGCCCACACGAACCACAGCGCCATCACGATGAAGACCGAGACGGGCGCCCACGCGTCCGCGAGCGCGTTGCCGACGACGGTGAAGGTCGGCCGATCCGCGCCGGCGGCGCGGATGCGCGCCGCCACCGGCCGGCGGCACCGCAGGATCAGTACCGAGATCATCACGTGCCCGACGAGCGCGACGGCCTTCAGCAGCGCGACATGGCCGGCTTCGGTCAGGCCGAAGTTGGCGGCGATCTCGACGGCCGCCGTGCACGCGCCGACCACGATCACGATCCGCGCGATCGAGCGTTGCGCGAAATCGGCCCATGCGTCGCTGATATGCAGCAGCCGCAACTGCCGCGCATCGGGCTGGAAGAACAGCCGGCTGACGATGGTGACGAGCCGGCAGATCACGTAGATGTCGATCAATGCTTCGAGCGCGGATTCGATCGGCGTGTCCGCTTCATCGAGCAACGACATCGTCAGGCTCGCGACGCCGACGAACACGAGCAGCGGCACCGCGCGCAGCGCGAGACTCACGAGCGCGCGCGGCATCCGGTGCAGCAGCGTGGTGTGTCGGCGTGCGTGGCCTCGGCTTTGCGAGGATGGAGGGGCGGTGTCTGCCGTGCCTGCGGTTGCGGTGTCGGGCGCGGTGGACGTATCGGGCGGCGGCGTGTTGCCCTCGTCCGAGGCGGCGGAATCGGACGCCGCGCGGCGCGCGGCCAATGCAGCCAGCGCGCGTCGCAGCAGCCGCTTCGCGAGCCATTCGACGAAGAGCGCGGGCACGAGCACCGCGAGGAGGATCACGAGCGTGTGAGTGAGGTCCGCACGCTGGTCGGCGCGCACGAGCCTGTCGTGCCACCAGCTTCCCACCGACCCGATATCGAGCAGCGAGCGCAGCGATTCCTGCAGTGCATTGCCGATCTGGGCGGCCCAGCGCGATCCCTGGCGAACGAGCATCGATGCGAGCCCGTTCGACGTGAGCGCCGCCGGCGCCGCGGCAGCCGATGCGCCGCTGGCAGGTGCGGCGCTTGCCGGCACGGCGGGCGCGCTCAACGCGCCGACGGCCGCGATGGCGCGCAGCGTCGTTTCGACCTGTGCGCGCTCGCGCGGGTTCTCGAGCACATTCAATGCCTGCCGCGCCTGCTGCGGCGTCAGTGCGGGCTCGGCGCCGGAGGCGGCCGACGCGGCGGCCGGAGCGGGCGCGGCCGCGTGGGCGGCCGAGACGACGGCGGCGAGCAGCCAGCCGAGGAGAAGATGTCGCATGGAGTGGGAAGGCGGTGCGTATCGTCACGCGGCCCGCCGGGCTGAACGATGGACGGAAGTTAACATGATTGCGACCGGGAGCGAATAGTTCCGTCGCAGACGATTCGGATCGGGTATGAACGGGGCTGTGCGGGCGCTGGCCGTGCATGTCCGCCAGTCATGTATCTGATACCTGATGCAGGCTGCCGCCGTCCGGCATCGGCGGGAACGTCCCGCTTTCCCGATCGCAGGGGAGCCGCCTGTAACGCGTGTCTTTCGATGCCGACTCGCGATGCGTTGCCCGGCGAGCGTTCGTCCGGCCGCGACCCGCGCTCGCATCACGTCATCTGGATTTGGATTCCTGATGAATCACGCTTGCTCGTCGTGAAATACCGGCAGGACATGTTCGGCGATTTCTTCGATGACATCGCGCACGGGCCGGTCCGATCCTAGGTTCAGCGTGACATGGTGCGTACCTTCCGCACGCATGTCCCGCAGGATATCGACCAATGCGCGGCGCCCGGTTGCATAACCGAGCGGCAGCGCGGTGGCGGGCGTATCCGGACTGGCGGCGAGGTCGAGCCGCATCGCGACGCCGAACGCGCGAAATGCCGGCGAGGCGAGCCGGTCGACCGCTGCGCGCCACATCGAATAGCGGGCGCGCTGCGTATCCGGATCGCGGTGATACGTCATCCAGCCGATCGAATGCCGTGCGATCCAGTCCACGCTCTGCCCGCCCGAGCCGACCGCAAGCATCGGCACCGCGTCGGCGCCGCGCGGCAGCAGCGTGAATTCGGGCGCATCGGGCGGCGCTTCGTCCGGCCGCACGCGCGACGGTACGCCGAGTGCGGCCGCGACGACGTCCCAGTGCGCGCGATAGCGGTCGCGCCGCGTTTCCGCGTCGACGCCGAACGCCGCATATTCGGGCGGCCGGTCGCCGGAGCCGAGCCCGAGGATGAAGCGCCCGCCCGACAGCGTCGCGACCGACAGCGCGCCTTTGGCGATATGCAGCGGATGACGCAGCGGCAGCACGATCGCGCCGCTGGCGAGTGCGATCCGGCGGGTGCGCGCCGCGAGCGCGCCGAGCAGCACCCACGGGTCGAGGTGGCCGACCGGGTCGGGATAATCCGCGCTGTTCAGCGGCACGTCGCGAATCCACAGCGCGCGAAAGCCGAGCGAATCGGCCCGCGCCGCGAGTTCGAGCTGTTCGTTGAAGTCCGCGACGACGTGGCCGCTGCGCAGGAGCGGAAGCGTGAGGCCGATCGACAGCCGCCCGGCCGAAAACACGGGATGCGCGACGTCGGGGTGGGCGGCAGCGACTGAGGTCATGGCGGTTCCTTGGAGGCGAGGCGGCGGGAACGCGCGGCGTTCCCTATGTAAAGAGACTCTAGCGTGTTTGCGCGATGGACGAGCGGGACGGCCAAGCTCGCGCTATCCGGCCCGCGGGGACGTGCCGCGCGGCGCCAAACGTAGGGCGATCTCAAGGCGATCGTAAGGTGATCGACCGCCCGGCTCGGGGGCCGCACGACGACGCCCGGCGGGCCCGGCGATACGTTTCAGTTTCGAAACGTTCGCGCTTTCTGGCGGGGTGCGATGCTTGTTCGCGGTCTTGCAGGTGCCCGCGAGGCCTTGCGGCATGAAGCATGGTGCGCTCCTTGCATGGTTGTATGTGCCGTGAGCGCGATCGCGGGCGAAGTCGATCCCGGCAATCGCTTCAGTGGGTCGGATGTATCGGAGACGGGGACAAGAGAATGAAAAAAGACCGAAACGCAACGAATCGTGTTGCAAACATGAATCGCCGACCTGCCAGGGTAGTCGCTTCGCCGTTGATGACGGCGACGTGAACGAGCGGCTTTCCGTTCCATCCGGGCAATCGGGTTCGTTCTGAACGACGGCGTGTATGCGTGACGCACGAGGCCGACCAGTGCCGATCGGCCGTCGACGATGAACCGCGAACGCAGGCGGATGGTCGCGGCCTGGATCCCGGAATCGTCATGCCATGGCGCCACGCACGTCGTCGCGCGGCGAATCCATTTGCACGCCGTGCATCGTGTCGGCGTGACGAGCCAGCCGAACAGGATCGAATCGGGAAAGCCGGTGACGCGCCGATGTGCGCGGCAGCGCGGAACACGAAGTCCGGGGAACGTCCGTCGATCGCGGTACGACGGGCGTCGCAACATTGTGCTGTCAGTTGATCCACTACCCCGATGGATCAATTGTTGAAGCGCCCGTCGCCGAGCGGCGATGGGCGTCTTTTTGCGGGTTTTTCGTGCCCCGGCTTGCCGCGGCGGCGGCCCACCCGATCGCGCGGCGTTCTGTATCATGTGCTGGCATGCGTGGCCAGCCCGTGCGGGCGCACGGCCTGCCGGCACGACCGATCACGTTGCCAACATGAACGATAAAGCCTTGCCCGATTCCTCCCTCGCCGACGTCGATCCGGCCGCGCTCGATGCGCTGCACTCGTTCGTCGAGCGTCATCCGCGCCTGCTCGTGCTGACCGGCGCGGGCATCAGCACCGATTCCGGCATTCCCGGCTACCGCGACCGCAACGGCCAATGGATGCGCTCGCCGCCGATCCAACTCCAGGAATTCCTCGGCTCCGATGCCGCGCGGCGCCGCTACTGGGCGCGCAGCATGATCGGCTGGCCGGTCGTCGGGCGCGCGCGGCCGAACAGGTCGCATGTCGCGCTGGCGCGGCTCGGCGGCGCGGGCCGGATCGAGCGCCTCGTCACGCAGAACGTCGACGGCCTGCATCAGCGCGCAGGCAGCGACGACGTGATCGAGCTGCACGGCGGCATCAACGGCGTGACCTGCCTCGACTGCGGCGCGCATCACGCGCGCGCGACGATCCAGGCCGTGCTCGAAGCCGACAATCCGGATCTGCTGGGCGCGCAGGCCGAGCCGGCCGCGGACGGCGACGCGCATCTCGAATGGGCCGCGCTCGATACGTTCCACATCCCGGCGTGCCCCGCGTGCGGCGGGCTGCTGAAGCCGGCGGTGGTGTTCTTCGGCGAGAACGTGCCGCGCGAGCGCGTGGCGCTGGCGTCGCAGGCGCTCGACGCGGCCGACGCGCTGCTCGTCGTCGGCTCGTCGCTGATGGTGTATTCCGGCTACCGCTTCTGCGTGTGGGCGCAGGCGCAGCACAAGCCGGTTGCCGCCCTCAATCTCGGCCGTACGCGCGCCGACCCGATGCTGACGTTGAAGGTCGAGGCGCACTGCGCCCCCGCGCTCGACGCGCTCGTGGCGCGGCTGGGGCTCGGAAGCAACAGCCACACGACGGAGCATGCATCGTGACCGGCGCCGCTTCCTCGCCCGATCCGTCCGCGCGGCTGTCGGCGCCGGCGGCCGAACGCAATCGCGGGCCGATCCTCGACGTGCTGCGCCGCGTGCTGCCGGCGAGCGGCAGCGTGCTCGAAATCGCGAGCGGCACCGGGCAGCACGTCGTTCACTTCGCGCAGGCGTTGCCGGGCCTGCACTGGCAGCCGAGCGATCCCGACGCGCAGGCGCGGCGCTCGATCGCGGCGTGGATCGCGCACATGGGCCTCGCGAACGTCGCCGGCCCGCTGGCGTTCGACGTGCGCGACACGCCGTGGCCGGTCGCGGCGCTCGACGCGATCGTCTGCATCAACATGATCCACATCTCGCCGTGGGCCTGTACGGAAGCGCTGTTCGCGGGCGCGTCGCGCGTGCTGAGGCCGGACGGCGTGCTGTTCCTGTACGGCCCGTACCGTCGCGAAGGCCGCCATACGGCGCCGTCGAACGCGGCCTTCGACCAGCAGTTGCGCGACCGCGACCCGTCGTGGGGCGTGCGCGATCTCGAGACGGTGGTCGCGCTCGGGCTCGATCGCGGGCTCGACTGCCGCGAGGTCGTCGAGATGCCGGCGAACAACCTGAGCGTCGTGTTCCGGCGCCTGCCGCACGCGGAGCAATGACACGCAAGCGCGCAGCGCCGCCGGGTTTCCTCTATCCTTTCGCCTGTGCGCGCGGCCCGGCTCGGGTCGCGCCCCGTTTTTTCCGGAGAATTGACTAATGGGCAAACAAGCAATCGGTGTGATCGGGCTCGCGGTGATGGGCCGCAATCTCGCACTCAATATCGAGAGCCGCGGTTACGCGGTATCGGTGTACAACCGCAGCCGCGAGAAAACCGACGAACTGATCGCCGAATTCCCCGGCCGCAATCTGGTGCCGACCTATACGCTCGAAGAGTTCGTCGCGTCGCTCGAAACGCCGCGCCGGATCCTGATGATGGTGAAGGCCGGGGAAGCGACCGATGCGACGATCGCATCGCTCAAGCCGCTGCTCGAGAAGGGCGACGTGCTGATCGATGGCGGCAACACGCACTTCACCGACACGATCCGCCGCAACCAGGAACTCGCGCAGTCGGGCCTGCATTTCATCGGCACCGGCGTGTCGGGCGGCGAAGAGGGCGCGCTGCGCGGCCCGTCGATCATGCCCGGCGGCCAGCGCGACGCGTACGACCTCGTCGAGCCGATCCTCAAGCAGATCGCCGCGAAGGCGCCGTCGGACGGCGAGCCGTGCGTCGCGTACATGGGCCCGGACGGCGCGGGCCACTATGTGAAGATGGTGCACAACGGCATCGAATACGGCGACATGCAACTGATCGCCGAGAGCTACTCGGTGCTGAAGGACGTCGCGGGCCTGACCAACGACGAACTCGGCGCCGTGTACACCGAATGGAACCAGGGCGAGCTCGACAGCTACCTGATCGAGATCACGTCGAAGATCTTCGGGAAGAAGGACGAAGAGACCGGCAAGCATCTGGTCGACGTGATCCTCGATCGCGCCGCGCAGAAGGGCACGGGCAAGTGGACGAGCCAGAACGCGCTGGATCTCGGCGTGCCGCTGCCGCTCATCACCGAGTCGGTGTTCGCGCGCGTGCTGTCGTCGCTGAAGACCGAGCGCGTCGCGGCCAGCAAGATCCTGTCGGGCCCGGCCGCCGCGCCGTTCGACGGCGATCGTGCCGCGTTCGTCGAAGCGGTGCGCCGCGCGCTGTATCTGAGCAAGGTGATCTCGTACGCGCAGGGCTTCGCGCAGTTGCGCACGGCGTCGGAAGAATACGGCTGGAACCTCGACCTCGGGACGATCGCGAAGATCTTCCGCGCGGGCTGCATCATCCGCGCGCGCTTCCTGCAGAAGATCACCGACGCCTATGCGAAGGATCCGGCGCTCGCGAACCTGCTGCTCGACCCGTATTTCAAGGACATCGCCGCGAACTACCAGACGGCGCTGCGCGACGTCGTGGTGGCCGCGGTGAAGGCCGGCGTGCCGGTTCCCGCCTTCGCATCGGCGGTCGCGTATTTCGACAGCTATCGTTCCGAGCGGCTGCCGGCGAACCTCGTGCAGGCGCAGCGCGACTTCTTCGGCGCGCACACGTTCGAGCGCACCGACAAGCCGGGCAGCTTCCACGCGAACTGGTCGTAACCGGCTTGCGGCGACATTGTTGCGAAAATCTATTCTTTGAATAGGGTTTTTCTATCCCGGATGCTGACATTGTTGGCTCCGGGGAAACAGTGTTTTCGCTCTTTCATGGTTTTCCCTAGGTGCTGTCGGGACTAAACTCTGTTCCATCGCTGCAGACATGGTGTGTGCGGCGGAGCAAAAAAATCCCGGAGGTAATCATGAAATCGCTGATCGCAACGTTCGCTGCTGCTGCTGTCCTCGCCGTTCCCGCCGTCTCGTTCGCCCAACAAAACGCGCCCGTCACCCGTGCCCAGGTGAAGGCCGAGCTGGTCCAACTGCAACAGGCCGGCTACAAGCTGGGCAGCGACCGGACGAACTACCCGGAAGGCATCCAGGCTGCTGAAGCCCGCGTGAACCCGCAACAGAACGTCGCCGCGGCCGACACGACCGGCTACGGTGCGCAACCGGCCGCTGGCCAGGAATCGGGCGCGCCGGCTCCGGCCAAGACCGGCTGGCAAGTCAAGCGCGTCTCGGACGGCGCACCGGTCTACAAGGGTCGTTAATGGTTCGGCCGCGCTGGCGACCGCATCCGACCCTCTGTCGTACAAAAGCCCGTCGTACCGCATAGCGGTACGGCGGGCTTTTTCATTGGCGGCGCGCGATGCGCGGCCGTTCAGTGCAGCGGGCGCCTGCCGCGCCCGATATCGCGGAACAGCGCTTCGGCCGGCTCCAGTACCTGCAGCCACGTTTCGTCGTAACCGCTCAGCGTATCGAGCGCGTCGCGCAGCCGCTCGATCGCGAGGACCGGCAGCTCGACGCTGTGGCGCGTGGCGCCGGTCAAATGCGTGACGCTCGCCAACTGGACGAGCGCATCGGCCGCTTCGGCGACGTCGGTCGCGAACAACAGGTGCCGGTTGAGCAATTCGACCAGACCGCTGGAACCGGCGAAATCGTCGGCGTCGAGCTGCACGGAGAGAAACGTCGCGTTGTTCATTGTCATCCTCGTCGTTGTCGTTGGATTCGCGCTGCGCATCACCGAGTATAGGCGGGGATCGAAGCGGACAATATGACGGCGCCGAGACGGCGGGCAAGGGCGGCCGCGCCAGCGGAAAACCCCCAAACCGCCCGCCGGCACGGCCCGCAGGCGACCGGCGCCCTCCGTGCGACGCCGCAGGATTGTTTCCGGGTCGGGCAACTGCCGGGGCGTTGACCGCGACAAATGGTATCTTTGCCGATCGGGACGACGCGAAAAAGGGGCCGGTGAGCTCATTCGCGTCGACGTTCCGCTGTGGAAACTGACGGCCGCGCAAGCGGTCGGATACTGATTGATCCGGCCGTTCGGCCGGACATCGTGCGTCGCGCGCCGGAGGGCGGTGCGCGGCGCAACGACGCAAATCCGGGAGGACCCTTGAGAGAAACTATTCCCATCCACGACGCGCTCACGCGCTGGCTGCCGCAGGCGGCGCTCGTTGCCGCGGCCATCGCGCTGACGGGCTGCACGATGACGCCGTGGACCGACAACTGGCAGCCCGCCCGCCAGCCGGCGTCCACGTCGGCGGCGACGCCGGGCGTGATCGCCGGCTATTACCGCGTGAACCCGGGCGATACGCTGGCGGGCATCGCGAGCGCCTACGGGCAGCGCGTGCAGGACGTCGCCAGCTGGAACCACATGGCGCCCACCGATGCCGTGTCGCCCGGCCAGGTGCTGCGGGTCGCGCCGCCGCCGGCTGCGACCTCGTATGGGCAGCCGCCCGCGTCGGCCGCCCAGCCGGGCTCGCTCGCATGGCCGGCCACGGGTGTCGTCGCGACGCCGTTCTCGGCCGGCAAGACGCGCGGCGTCGTGATCGCCGCATCCGGGCCCGACCGTTCGGTGCGGGCCGCGGCGAACGGGCGCGTGGTGTACGCCGGCTCCGGCGTCCAGGCGTACGGTCCGCTCGTGATCCTGAAGCACGACAACGGGCTCATCACGGCCTACGGGCACAACGGCAAGCTGCTCGTCAACGAAGGCGACGCGGTGCGCCAGGGTCAGCCGGTCGCTGAAATGGGCACCGACGCGAGCGGTCGTTCGACGTTCGAGTTCGAAGTCCGCCAGAACGGCAAGGTCGTCGATCCGATGAACTTCCTGCCGCGCAACGGCCGCTGATCGCCCGCATCGCCACGTGTGCGCCGGGCGGCGCACACGTTCCCGCTTCTTTCCTCTTTTCCGTCTTCATCCTTCCTTAAGCGTCGCGCTGCCAGACTGTCTCGCATGATTCCCGAGCCAGCAAATGCCCAGCGCGAGCGCCGCCGCGCCGAGCGCGATCATCGAACACTGGATCGCGACCGGCAGGTAGCCGTGCGGCCGCGGATCGACGAACGGATACGGATACCAGTTCTCCACCGCGCCGCGCACGAGCGTATAGCCGAGATAGACGACCGGAAAGCCGAGCCACGCGAACGCACTGCGGCGCGGAATCGGCGAGCGCGGTTCGACATACAGCCAGTCGCACAGCACCACGAGCGGCACGATCCGGTGCAGCACCCAGTTGTTGAACGCCGGCGTGACGTGGCGCAGCGCATCGAGCCGCGCGAGCAGCAGCTCGTAGACGATCGCGGTGATCAGCACGTACAGTACCGCCGCGCCGCGCATCGATTCGTAGCGGGCGGAGCCGGGGCGCGCGATGCGCGACAGCCCCGCGGCCAGCATCGCGGCCGCGTAGAGGCTGCTCAGTTGCGTGAAGTAGCTGAGGTAGTTGCCGAGATGAAAGTCCGGCAGGCGCCAG
Organism: Burkholderia sp. AU39826; assembly: GCF_020419965.1. Lineage (NCBI taxonomy): Bacteria > Pseudomonadati > Pseudomonadota > Betaproteobacteria > Burkholderiales > Burkholderiaceae > Burkholderia > Burkholderia sp. AU39826. The sequence goes on along the minus strand of NZ_JAIZQG010000001.1, from coordinate 1,011,268 downwards.
TAGTCGGCGACGCTGTGCAGCGTGGTGGACACCGCGAGCAACGCGGCGATCAGCCGGTAGGCCGCAACGAAGAACGCCTTGCTCATGATGCCCGCGCGCCGTCGCACCAAAGCTTCATCGTGCCACAGCCGCCCGGGCGCGCGATGCGGATTTTCCATAGGGCGGCCATTGTGCGGCGCGCGTCGACGATGGATCGGATATTTGACCGCGTCGTGCAAAGCCGGACGCCCGTGCGGCTACAATCGTCACAGCTTTGCCGGGCGCAGGCCGGTGGCCCGCACCTCTCCCCGAATACGACACGAGACGAAGCATGAAAAACATCCTCGCGAAACAGACGCGCTACAGCTCGCCCGCGATCTTCTTCCACTGGGCCGTCTTCCTGCTGGTCGCGCTCGCCTATCTGGCCATCGAGATCCGCGGACCGAAGGGCAGCGACAGCCGCGCGTTCTGGATGAACGTGCATGTGACGGCCGGTACGTGCGTCCTCGTGCTGTCGGTGCTGCGCGTGCTGTGGCGCGTCGTCAGCCGCGTGCCGGAACCGGTTGCGCAGGCGGCGCTGCTGCGCTGGCTGTCGAAGCTCGCGCATTTCGCGCTTTATGCGTTCATCATCGCGCAGCCGCTGCTCGGCATCATGACGATCAACATGGGCGGCAAGCCGGTGTCGCTCGACTGGCTCGGCGTGTCGTTTACGCTGTTCGGCCCCGACAAGGCACTGCGGCCGACGATCAAGGAAGCGCACGAGCTGATCGGCAACGCGTTCTACTTCGTGATCGGTCTGCATGCGCTGGCCGCGCTCTATCATCACTTCATCCGGCGCGACGACGTGTTGCGGCGCATGGCGCCCTGATCATCCGCCGCCGGCGCGCATCGCATGCGGGGGGGCGCATGGTTGTGTTGACAACCATGCGCCCCCGGTTCGTTTACCGTCGTCCGCACTGGTCATCACGTTGAACATTCTGTAACATCTCGGCTGTTTTTACGTTCCGCTTACGCGTCGCCGTCCATGCTGTACCGACATCGTCACCTGACTGCCTGGCTTGGCCTGCTCGCGATCTGGATCGCGATCGCGGCGCCGCTGGTGTCGCAGTGGCGTATCGCGCAGGCGGCCACGCCCGAGGCGATCGTCTGCAGTACCGAGCATGGTGCGCATCATTCATCCGATGCGGGCGGCGTGCACGATCATGCGCTGCATCTCGACGCGTGCGGCTACTGCGCTTTCTTCGCGCATAGCCCGGCGATCGGCGCGCCTGCCGCCGCGTCGGTCGAATCCATTCCCGTCGTTTCCATTGCCGCCGCCGCGTCGCCTGCCGTAGCGGCGCGCAGCGACCGCTATCCGCGCGCCTATCCGCGCGCACCGCCCGAGCGCGCCTGACGCGTTTCTTTCCGTTCCTATCACCGCCGATATCCGTGCGGCCCGCCAAGGGCGCGTGGAGGGCGTCACTCGGGCTTTCGATCATGATCCATTCCCAGTTGCGTGCGCCGCGGGCGCCCCGCAATGCCTGTGCGCGGCCTCTGCCGCGCATGCTGAAACTCACCGTTCCGGCGCTGGCCGCCGGCGCGCTCGCCGCGAGCACCGCCGCGGCCGAAACCGTGCCTGCTGCCGGCGCGGCGACGGCCGACGCGGCCGCGCTGTTGCCGCCCGTCGAAGTCGTCGCGTCGCCGCTGTCGACGCCGCTCGTCGTCGTCACGGATCCGAAGGCGCCGCGCCAGCCGCTGCCCGCCAGCGACGGCGCCGATTACCTGAAGACGATCCCCGGCTTCACGTCGATCCGCAGCGGCGGCACGAACGGCGACCCCGTGCTGCGCGGGATGTTCGGGTCGCGGCTGAACATCCTGGCGAACGGGATGCCGACGCTCGGCGCGTGCCCGAACCGGATGGATGCGCCGACGTCGTACATCGCACCGGAAAGCTATGACAAGGTCACCGTCGTGAAGGGGCCGCAGACCGTGCTGTACGGTCCGGGCGCGTCGGCCGGCACCGTGCTGTTCGAACGTGTGACACCGCGTTTCGAGCGCCCCGGCATGCGCTTCGACGGCAGCCTCGTCGGCGGGTCGTTCGGCCGCAACGACCAGAACGTCGACCTGAGCGCCGGCACGCCGGACGTCTATGGCCGCGTGACCGCGAACCACGCGCATTCGCAGGACTACCACGACGGCAACGGCAACACCGTGCCGTCGCAGTGGGACAAGTGGAACGCCGATGCGGCGCTCGGCTGGACGCCCGACGACCATACGCGCGTCGAGCTGACCGCCGGCACCGGCGACGGCTATGCGCGCTACGCCGGCCGCGGGATGGACGGTGCGCATTTCCGCCGCGAGACGTTCGGCCTGTCGTTCGACAAGCGGCATCTCGGCGACGTGCTCGACCGGATCGAGGCGCGCGTGTACTACAACGAAGCCGATCACGTGATGGACAACTACACGTTGCGGCAGCCTGACCCGACGAGCAGCATGCCGATGCGGATGGCCGCGGACGTGCGGCGCCGCACGGTCGGCGCGCGCGCGGCCGCGACGTTCCGCTTCGGCGACGACGTCAAGCTCGTCACGGGCGTCGATGCGCAATCGAACCGGCTCGATTCGCGTTCGTCGATGGGGCGGCAGAACTACCGCGACCAGCCGTGGAATGCGCAGGCGACGATGTGGAACGCGGGCGTGTTCGGCGAGCTGACCTGGTATGCGAGCGACGTGTCGCGCGTGATCGGCGGCGCGCGCGCCGACTATGCGAGCGCACGCGACAAGCGCGCGACGACGAGCGGCATGATGAAGAGCAAGCCGAACCCGACTTTCGACGACGACCGGTCGAGGGTGCTGCCGAGCGGCTTCGTGCGCTACGAGCGCGATCTCGCGTCGCTGCCCGTCACGTGGTACGCCGGGATCGGCCACGCGGAGCGTTATCCGGACTACTGGGAACTGTTTTCCGCGACGCGCGGGCCGGCCGGCTCGGTCAACGCATTCTCGGCGGTGCAGCCGGAGAAGACCACGCAGCTCGATATCGGCGCGCAATACAAGAGCGACCGGTTCGATGCGTGGGTGTCCGCGTATGCGGGTTACGTACAGGACTTCATCCTGTTCAACTATGCAGCCGGCATGATGGGCGCGACCACGCAGGCCACTAACGTCAACGCGCAGATCATGGGCGGCGAAGCCGGCTTGTCGTGGCGGCCGGTCGCCCCGCTGCGCGTCGAGACGTCGCTCGCGTATGCGTGGGGGCGCAACGTGGCGAGCGGCGATCCGCTGCCGCAGATGCCGCCGCTCGAGGCGCGCATCGGGCTCGAATACACGCGCGGCGCATGGTCGGCGGGCGGCCTGTGGCGCATCGTTGCGCCGCAGCATCGCTATGCGCTGAACGCGGGCAACGTGGTCGGCAAGGACTTCGGTCCGAGCGCCGGATTCGCCGTGCTGTCGCTGCATACGCAGTACAACGTCAGCAAGACCGTGCAGATCTCGGTCGGCGTCGACAACGTGCTGAACAAGGCCTACACCGAGCATTTGAACCTCGCCGGCAACGCCGGCTTCGGCTATCCGGCGAATGCGCCGGTGATGGAGCCGGGGCGTACCGCGTGGGTGCGCGTGAGCGCGAAGCTGTAGCGAGCCACGCGTGTGTGCGTCGCAGCATGCGCGTGCCTGGGCGCCGCACCGCCCGAACGGGCGGCGCGCGTCAACCGATTAGAGAACCGTATCTAGTCGGGGCGCAAACGTTCGCGAGTCGTGCTTCACTCCCGCATTCGACACACGCGGCGCGCGCGATGCGGCGTGCGTGTCGATCCGGTGTCATTCGCACCGGCAGCACAATAACCAGGAGAACATGCATGGCCAAATCGATGCGTTCCAGGGTAATGGCAGGGGCAGTGGCATGCGCGATGAGCGTCGCGCCGTTCGCGGGGACGACCGCACTGACGACGCTCGCGACGACGCATACGGCGATGGCGGCAACCGCGCCCGCCGACGACTATGCGACGACGCGCTATCCGATCATTCTCGTGCACGGGCTGACCGGCACCGACAAGTATGCGGGCGTACTCGACTACTGGTACGGTATCCAGGAAGACCTGCAGCAGCATGGCGCGACCGTCTACGTCGCGAACGTGTCGGGCTTCCAGAGCGACGACGGCCCGAACGGGCGCGGCGAGCAGCTGCTGGCCTACGTGAAGACGGTGCTCGCCGCGACCGGCGCGACCAAGGTCAATCTCGTCGGTCACAGCCAGGGCGGGCTGACGTCGCGCTATGTCGCGGCCGTCGCGCCCGATCTCGTCGCGTCGGTGACGACGATCGGCACGCCGCATCGCGGCTCCGAGTTCGCCGACTTCGTGCAGGGCGTGCTCGCGTACGATCCGACCGGGTTGTCGTCGACGGTGATCGCCGCGTTCGTCAATGTGTTCGGGATCCTGACGAGCAGCAGCCACAACACGAACCAGGACGCCCTCGCCGCACTGAAGACGCTGACGACCGCGCAGGCGGCCACCTACAATCAGAACTATCCGAGCGCGGGCCTCGGCGCGCCCGGCAGTTGCCAGACCGGCGCGCCGACGGAAACCGTCGGCGGCAACACGCATCTGCTGTATTCGTGGGCCGGCACGGCGATCCAGCCGACGCTTTCCGTACTCGGCGTGACGGGGGCGACGGACACGAGCACCATTCCGGTCGTCGATCCGGCGAACGCGCTCGACGTGTCGACGCCCGCGCTGTACGGCACGGGCACGGTGATGATCAACCGCGGCTCGGGCCCGAACGACGGGCTCGTGTCGAAGTGCAGCGCGCTGTATGGCCAGGTGCTGAGCACGAGCTACAAGTGGAACCATGTCGACGAGATCAACCAGCTGCTCGGCGTGCGCGGCGCGTATGCGGAAGATCCGGTCGCGGTGATCCGCACGCATGCGAACCGATTGAAGCTCGCGGGCGTGTGATCGATGGCGGCACGTGAAGGGCGCGCGCCGCTCGCGCGGCGCGCTGCAATCTATGGTGTCGTGGGGCTGGCGGCGATTGCCGGCGTCGCGATGTGGAGCGGTGCGGGATCGCATCGAGGCACGGGCGCGACGAGTGATGCGCAGGATGCGGCCGCGGTCGGGGGCGTAGCCACCGCCGCACCGCAGGCCGCCGCGCCGGCGAGGGCGGGCCTGCCGCCGTCGCTCGCCGGCTCCAGCGCGCCGCGGTTGCCGCTCGATGCAGGCGGCCATCTCGCGAAATCGCGCGCGGTGCGCGATTTCTTCGACTATTGCCTGACCGCGCAGAGCGACCTGAGCGCGGCCGCGCTCGACGCGTTCGTCGTCCGCGAAATCGCCGCGCAGCTCGACGGCACGGTCGCGCAGGCCGAGGCGCTCGACGTGTGGCACCGGTATCGCGCGTATCTCGACGCGCTCGCCCAATTGCCCGATGCCGGCGCGGTCGACAAGTCCGACCCGGGTGCGTTGCAGCTCGCGCTCGACCAGCGCGCGTCGCTTGCGTACCGCACGCTCGGCGACTGGAGCCAGCCGTTTTTCGGCGCGGAGCAGTGGCGGCAGCGCTACGACCTCGCACGATTGAAGATCGTTCAGGATCGCTCACTGACGGACGCGCAGAAGGCCGAACGGCTCGCGGCGCTCGAACAGCAGATGCCGGCCGACGAACGCGCGGCGCGGCAGCGGGTGGAGCGGCAGCGCGCCGCGATCGACCAGATCGCGCAATTGCAGAAGAGCGGCGCGACGCCCGACGCGATGCGCGCGCAACTGACGCAGACCCTCGGCCCCGAGGCGGCCGCACGCGTCGCGCGGATGCAGCAGGACGACGCGTCGTGGCAGAGCCGTTACGCGGACTACGCGGCGCAGCGTGCGCAGATCGAGTCGGCCGGCCTGTCGCCGCAGGACCGCGACGCGCAGATCGCCGCGCTGCGGCAGCGCGTGTTTACGAAGCCCGGCGAAGCCGTGCGCGCGGCATCGCTCGATCGTGGAGCGGGAAGCGCGCATTGATCCGCGCGCCGCCGCGCGCGGCGGGCGTCATGCCGCGCGCGAGATGTTGCGTGGCAGATGTTGCTCGATGGCACGGGCGAGCGTGTCGAACGCGGGCCGGATGCCTTCGTGCGGGACGCATGCATAGCCGAGCAGCAAACCCTGCCGCGCGGTGTCGGCATTGCTGTAGTAGCTGGTGAGCGGGCGCACGATCACGCCGGCGTCGAATGCACTCTGCGTGACCGTGCGATCGTCGCACGCATCGGGCAGGCCGAGCACCAGGTGCAGGCCAGCCTCGTCGCCCATCACGGGCAGCGCGTCGCCGAAGCGCGCGCGGATCGCGTCGATCATCAGTTGCCGGCGCTCGCCGTACAGCGTGCGCATGCGTCTGACGTGCGACGTGAGGTGGCCGTCCATGATGAATTCGGCGAGCACGGCCTGCTGCATCAGCTGGCCTTCGCGGTACAACTCCGACAGCCCCGTGCGGAAGGTGTCGACCAGATGCTCGGGCACGACCATGTAGCCCATCCGCAGCCCCGGGAACAGCATCTTGCCGAGACTGCCGACGTAGATCACGCGGCCGCCGTCGTCGAGCCCCTGCAGCGACGCGAGCGGGCGGCTGCCGTAGCGGAATTCGCTGTCGTAGTCGTCCTCGATGATCCAGCAGCGGTGCTGGCGCGCATATTCGAGCAGCATGCGGCGCCGCGCGAGGCTCATCACCATCCCGAGCGGGTACTGGTGCGACGGCGTGACGAGCACGAGCCGCGGCGGATGCTGCATGTCGCTCGCGCGCGGGTCGAGCCCTTCCTGGTCGACCGGCACCGGCGCGAGCGTGAGGCCGGCCGCCTGCAGGACGCTGCGCACGCCCCAGTAGCACGGCTCCTCGACCCACGCGCGATCGCCGATGTCGGACAGCAGCCGCACCGCGAGATCGATCGACTGATGGATGCCCGTCGTGATGATCACCTGGTCCGGCGAGCATTTGACCGAGCGCGCGACGCGCAGGTAATCGGCGAGCGCGCGCCGCAGCGGGCGGTAGCCGCCGCCCGGCGCATAGGTCAGCAGCTCCGGATTGGCCTCCTTCCACAGCCGTGCCTGCAGGCGGCTCCACGTGCGGCTCGGGAATTCCGACACGTCCGGCACGCCCGGCATGAAGGCGCCCCACTGGCGCCGCGAGACGCCCGCATGCTCGACCAGTTGCCGCCCGCGCATCGACAGGCTGCCCTGCGCGTCGGGCGGCGGGAGTTCGCCGGCCGTTGACGGCGGCGCGGCGCCCGGTACGCGGATCGCGGCGGCGTCCGGCCGCGTGTCGGCCACGTAGGTGCCGCTGCCGGTGGTCGTCAGCACGTAGCCTTCGGCGGTCAGCTGGTCGTACACGTGCAGCACGGTATTGCGTGCGATCGACAGGTCGCCCGCGAGCGTGCGCGAACTCGGGAGCTTCGTCCCTGGCCCCAATTCCCCGGTCAGGATGGCCTGCTGCATCAGTTGCAGCAGTTGCCGGTACATCGGCTCGGACGAGTTGCGGTCCAGACGGGCGGACAGCCAGTCGGCGAGGATCACGGTATCCAAAGTGGTCCTACTAGGAATATTGAAATGGTTCCCTAGTATAGAACCGTGCGGGCCGTATAGTGGCTCGCATCTCAAAATCAATTGGCGCGGAACCAGGGGACAGCACGATGAAGTCCGATGATGTAATCGTCAGCTTTCGCGGCGTGCGGAAGACCTACGACGGCGAGACGCTGGTCGTCAAATCGCTCGACCTCGACATCCACCGAGGGGAATTCCTGACGCTGCTCGGGCCGTCCGGCTCGGGCAAGACCACCTGCCTGATGATGCTGGCGGGCTTCGAGTTCCCGACGGGCGGCGAGATCCGCCTCGACGGCGAGCTGCTGAACAACGTGCCGCCGCACAAGCGCAACATCGGCATGGTGTTCCAGAACTACGCGCTGTTTCCGCACCTGACGGTCGAGCAGAACGTCGCGTATCCGCTGACGGTGCGCAAGCTGCCGGCCGGCGAGCGTGCGGAGCGCGTCGCGCATGCGCTGAAGATGGTGCAGATGGAGCGCTTCGCGAAACGCTATCCGGCGCAACTGTCGGGCGGCCAGCAGCAGCGCATCGCGCTGGCGCGCGCGCTCGTGTTCGAGCCGAAGCTGGTGCTGATGGACGAGCCGCTCGGCGCGCTCGACAAGCAGTTGCGCGAACACATGCAGTACGAACTGAAGGCACTGCACGAAAAGCTCGGCGTGACCTTCGTGTACGTGACGCACGACCAGGGCGAGGCGCTGACGATGTCCGATCGCGTCGCCGTGTTCGACAAGGGCATCGTGCAGCAGCTCGACACCGTCGACCGCCTGTACGAATCGCCGTGCAACGAATTCGTCGCGAACTTCATCGGCGACAGCAACCGGCTGCGCGGCACCATCGCGCGCGTCGACGGCGAATTCTGCGAGTTCCGGCTCGACGACGGCACGAAGCTCGTCGGCCGCCATATCGGCGAAGCCGCCGAGGGCGCGGCGGCCGTCGCGTGCATCCGCCCCGAACGCATGAGCCTCGCCAACGGCCTCGCGAACGGTCACCAGAACGGCGCCGCCGCCAACCGCGTGACCGGCGAGGCGCGCAGCCTCATCTATTTCGGCGATCACGTGCGCATGCGCTGCGCGCTGCCGGGCCAGGACGAATGCTTCGTGAAGGTGCCGCTCGGCACCGGCGCGCTCGACGCGTTCTCGCCCGGCGCACCCGTCTCGCTTGCGTTCTCGCCCGAACACCTGCGCGTGTTCGCGTGAGCATGGCTCACCCGGTTTCCCGTAGCACGTCGTCAACAACAAAGCCCACTTCCACCACGAGAGGAGAGGAACCATCATGAAACGAGCAAGCTTTACCGCGCGCCGCACGGCGCTCGCGCTGGCGCTGGTCGCGTTCGGCGCATCGGCCGCCGCTGCCGAACTCACGGTCGTCAACTTCGGCGGCGCGAACGGCGACGCGCAGAAGGTCGCGTTCAATCAGCCGTTCGAGAAGGCGACCGGCAACAAGGTCACGGCCGTCGAATACAACGGCGAGCAGGCGAAGGTGAAGGCGATGGTCGAGGCCAAGCACGTCAACTGGGACGTGGTCGAAGTCGAATCGGGCGACCTGAACCGCGGCTGCGACGAAGGGTTGTACGAGAAGCTCGACTGGTCGAAGATCGCGAAGAAATCCGACCTGATTCCGGAAGCGCCGCAGGTGTGCGGCGTCGGCTTCTTCGTATGGTCGACCGCGCTGTCGTACAACGCGGACAAGCTGAAGTCCGCGCCGACCGGCTGGGCCGATTTCTGGAACGTGAAGAAATTCCCCGGCAAGCGCGGGATGCGCAAGGGCGCGCGCTACAACCTCGAATTCGCGCTGATGGCCGACGGCGTCGCGACGAAGGACGTCTACAAGGTGCTCGGCACGAAGGCCGGCCAGGATCGCGCGTTCAAGAAGCTCGACGAGCTGAAGCCGTACATCCAGTGGTGGGAAGCGGGCGCGCAGCCGCCGCAGTTCCTCGTCGCCGGCGACGTCGTGATGTCGACCGCGTACAACGGCCGCATCGACGCCGCGCAGAAGGAAGGCAAGAACCTGAAGGTCGTGTGGAACGGCAGCATCTACGACCTCGACTACTGGGCGATTCCGAAGGGTTCGCCGAACAAGGCGCTCGCCGAGCAGTACATCGCGTACACGCTGACGCCGAAGCCGCAGCAGGCGTATGCACAGCACATCGCGTACGGCCCGACGAACGTCGCGGCGATCAAGTCGCTCGACGCGAAGACGCTCGCGAACCTGCCGAACTCGCCGGCCAACGGCAAGAACGCGGTACTGGAGGACATCGGCTTCTGGACCGACCACAGCGACGAGCTCGAACAGCGCTTCGCCGCGTGGGCAACGAAGTAACCGGTCGGGCATCCTGAAGGATGCCGTGATGCAACCGGCCGCGCGACGCGTCGAACCCGTCGCGCGGCCTTCCGCCGGAACGTGCCCGGCCGGAGAGAACCGTTGAATACGATCACGATCGCGCCTTCCTCGCCGTCGACCGCCGCGCTCAAGCGCGAGCTGAAGGCCGCCGAGGCGCGCAAGCGCACGATGGCGCTGCTGCTGGTCGCGCCGCTCGCGATTTTCCTGCTGCTGATCTTCGTCGTGCCGATCGGCACGCTGCTCACGCGCGCGGTGCAGAACCCGGAAATCGCGACCGCGTTGCCGAACACGGTCGCCGCGTTGTCGGGCTGGGACCGCAAGACGCCGCCGGCGGACGCCGCGTATGTCGCGCTCGCGGCCGACATGACGAAGGTGGCCGACAGCGAGGCGATGGGCGCGCTCGCGCGGCGCCTGAACACCGAGATCCCCGGTTATCGCTCGCTCGTCGCGAAGACGGCACGCGCGATGCCGTTCAAGGGCGACGGTAACGCGGGCGACGCGGCGCTGACGCCCGCGCAGACGCGCGCGAAATTCATCGATCTCGACGCGCGCTGGGGCGAGCCCGCGTACTGGCAGGCGATCGCGAAGAACGGCAGCCAGGTGTCGCCGTTCTATCTGCTCGCCGCGCTCGACCACAAGCAGGACGGCTTCGGCCATATCGTGCAGGCCGATCCCGATCAGTCGATCTACCTCGCGATCTTCGGGCGCACGTTCGTGATCGGCATCGCCGTCACGCTGTTCGCGCTGCTGCTCGGCTATCCGCTCGCGTACTGGATCTCGACGCTGTCGGAACGGCGCGCGAACCTCGTGATGATCCTCGTGCTGATTCCGTTCTGGACGTCGGTGCTCGTGCGCGTCGCCGCATGGATCGTGCTGCTGCAGAGCGAAGGGCTCATCAACACGGCGCTGATCGGCAGCGGGCTGATCTCGCATCCGCTCACGCTGCTGTTCAACCGCGTCGGCGTGTACATCTCGATGACGCACATCCTGCTGCCGTTCATGATCCTGCCGCTCTACAGCGTGATGAAGTCGATTCCGCCGACCTACCAGCGTGCGGCCGTGTCGCTCGGCAGCCATCCGTTCGCCGCGTTCTGGCGCGTGTACGTGCCGCAGACGTATCCGGGCGTCGGCGCGGGCGCGCTGCTCGTGTTCATCCTCGCGATCGGCTACTACATCACGCCCGCGCTGCTCGGCGGGCCGAACGACCAGATGGTCAGCTACTACGTCGCGTACTTCACGAACGTGACGATCAACTGGGGCATGGCGTGTGCGCTCGGCGGGCTGCTGCTCGCGGCGACGCTCGTGCTGTATGCGGTGTACGGGCGCTTCACGCGCTCGAACGTGAGCCTCGGCTGAGCGCCGGGCACAGGAAAACGGGAAGGGGATGCCGACCATGAAACTCGCCAGGCCGCTGTTCGCGCCGCACATGTCGTTCGTCGAGCGCGCGTGGTACGCCGCGTTGCGCGTGCTCGTCGTGCTGACGCTGCTGTACCTGATCCTGCCGGTGCTCGCGATCGTGCCGCTGTCGTTCTCGTCGAGCACGTTTCTCGTGTATCCGATTCCAGGCTTTTCCACGCGCTGGTACGAGAACCTGATCGCGTCGGACGAGTGGCGGATGGCCGCGAAGAACAGCTTCATCGTCGCGCCGTCGGCGACCGTCGTCGCGACCGTGCTCGGCACGCTCGCGGCCATCGGCCTGACGAAGGCCGACTTCCGCGGCAAGGCGCTGCTGATGGCCGTGCTGCTGTCGCCGATGATCGTGCCTGTCGTCGTGGTCGGCGTCGGCATGTACCTGTTCTTCGCGCCGCTCGGGCTCGCGAATACCTACACGGGGCTGATCGCCGCGCACGCGGCGCTCGGCGTGCCGTTCGTCGTGACGACGGTGGCCGCGACGCTGCAGGGCTTCAACCAGAACCTCGTGCGCGCGAGCCTGTCGCTCGGCGCGAATCCGGTGTCGACCTTCTTCCGCGTGACGCTGCCGGTGATCGCGCCGGGCGTGATGTCGGGCGCGCTGTTCGCGTTCGCGACGTCGTTCGACGAAGTGGTCGTCACGCTGTTTCTCGCGGGCGCGGACCAGACGACGCTGCCGCGCCAGATGTTCACGGGCATTCGCGAGAACATCAGCCCGACGATCGCCGCGCTCGCGACGATCCTGATCATCTTCTCGACGAGTTTGCTGCTCGCGCTCGAATGGCTGCGCGGCCGCAATGCGCGGCGTGCGGTGTCGTAAATAGCGGCGACCGGCCGCGTGCCGTTCGGCGGGCCGCGAGTGCGCGGGTCGTTGCGTCTGCATCGATGCCGCGCGCCCGCCGCGGCGCGCCGAATCTTTCGTTTCGCTGACTGACGAAGCGGCCGCCTGCACGATCGATGCGGCTCTGCAACAATACGGCTCGCGGTGCCGCGCGTTCCCGTGCTGCTGCACGGAGCGTCCGGCGCCGCGCCGCTCAATCCGCGACGCCGCGCGTCGCTCGTCAGCCGAGCCCATCTTGTCCGAATTCGCTTCCCCCGCCGGCGCGCACGAGCCGGCCGTCAACTGGCGCGCGATGTCCGCCGTGCTGCTGGCCGTCGCGCTCGCGACGCTCGACACCGCGATCGCGAACACCGCGCTGCCCGCGATCGCCGCCGACCTGCACGCGTCGCCGGCCGCGTCCGTGTGGATCATCAACGCGTACCAGCTCGCGATGGTCGCGACGCTGCTGCCGTTCGCGTCGCTCGGCGACATCGTCGGCCACAAGCGCGTGTATGTCGCCGGGCTGGCGGTGTTCACGCTGGCGTCGCTCGGTTGTTCGCTCGCGGCGACGCTGCCGATGCTGACGGCCGCGCGCATCGTGCAAGGCTTCGGCGCGAGCGCGATCATGAGCGTGAACGTCGCGCTGATCCGCGGCCTGTTCCCCGCGCACCGGCTCGGGCGCGGCGTCGGCTTCAACGCGCTCGTCGTCGGCGTGTCGTTCGCGGTGGGGCCGACGATCGCGTCGCTGATTCTCTCGGTGGCCGCATGGCCGTGGCTGTTCGCGGTGAACGTGCCGCTCGGCGTGTTCGCGCTCGCCGTGGCGATTCCGTCGCTGCCGCGGACGGCGCGCGGCAAGCATGTATTCGATCCGGTCGCCGCGCTGTTCAACGTGATCACGTTCGCATCGCTGATCTTCGCGCTCGGCGAATTCGCGCAGCGCGGGCCGCGCTCCGTCGTGTTCGCGGCGGCCGCGGTGGCGTTCGCGTTCGGCTGGCTGCTGATCCGCCGCCAGGCCGGGCACCCGGCGCCGATGCTGCCGGTCGACCTGTTCCGCCGGCCCGTGTTCACGCTGTCCGCGCTGACCGCCGTGTGCGCGTTCGCCGCGCAGGGGCTCGCGTTCGTGTCGCTGCCGTTCTATTTCGAAACCGTCCTGCATCGCAGCGCGGTCGAAACGGGCTTCCTGATGACGCCGTGGTCGGCGGTCGTCGCGCTCGCCGCGCCGATCGCGGGGCGGCTGTCGGATCGTTATCCGCCCGGGCTGCTCGGCGCGATCGGCCTCGCGCTGCTGAGTGCGGGGATGGTGTCGCTCGCCGCGCTGCCGGTGTCGCCCGGCGTCGTCGACATCGGCTGGCGGATGATGCTGTGCGGCGCGGGCTTCGGCTTCTTTCAGTCGCCGAACCTGAAGGCGCTGATGTCGAGCGCGCCGCCCGAACGCAGCGGCGGCGCGAGCGGGATCATCGCGACCGCGCGGCTGATCGGGCAGGCGACGGGCGCGGCGCTGGTTGCATTGTCGTTCGGGATCGCGGGCCGCCACGGGCCGACGCTTGCGTTGATGCTCGGTGCGGGGTTCGCGGGCGCGGCGAGCGTCGCGAGCGGGCTGCGGCTGTTCGCGCCGTCGCATCGGGCCGGCGCGCCGGTCGTGTCGGAGCGCGTGAAGGAGCCGGCGGCGGAGTAGCGCGCGGCACGGCCACAACCGGCGCGCGGCAAGCCATCGCCGCGCGCCGGCTTTCATGCATCGCTCAGAACCCGCCCGACTTGATCAGCTGGTTGAGGTTCGCGATGTTCAGGCTGCCGAAGCCGGTCGTCAGATCCCAGCCGGTGCCGGCCTTGTAGCCATACCCCTGATAGCCGTTGTTGCCCGACACGACGTCATAGCGCACGAGCGACGGATGCGACGGAATGTCCGCATAGAAGTTGCCGGCCGGGAAGCCGAGGCCCGTGCCGTTCGCCGCGAGCAGCCGCGCCCAGAAGCCCGTGAAGATCGGTGCGGCGAGACTCGTGCCGCCGATCTGCTGCAACTGGCCGTAGTTGTAGATGTACGCGCCCGTGCTTTGCGCGGCATCGAACGCGACGTCCGGCAACCGGCGATTGCTGCCCGATTGCCACGACGGCGCGGGCAGGATCGAGCTGACGCCGCCGCCCGTTGCCCACAGCTTGCCGTTCGAATCGAGCCCTTCGTTCCACACGGTCTCGTTCGAGAACGCACCGGCCGACGTCGTGTACAGCGTCGTGCCGCCGATCGCGAGCACGTGCGGCGACGAAGCCGGCCACGACACCGTGTAGTTCGAGCCGTCCGGATAGCCGCGGTTGTTGCACTCGTACACGCCTTCGTCGCCCGACGATACCGAGAACGTCTGGCCTTGCGCGGCTGCCGTCGTGAAGATCTGTTCCTCGGCGTCGAGCGTGCCGTCCGCGTCCGCATCGGTTTCGCACCAGCCGAGCGAGACGTTGATCACCTTCGCGGTGTTGTCCGACACCGCGCGGTTGAACGCCTGCGTGAGGCCGGTGTTGCCGGCGGCGTTCAGATCGGCCATGTAGAACACCAGCTTGCCGACCTGGCCGCCGGCCGAGCCGACGATCGACTGGCTGTCGAGATCCCATTCGCCCTGGCCGTCCTGGTCGTCGGCGTAGCTGCCGCCCGTGCCGTTGGTCTTGACGGTCTGCGTGGAGACCGTGCCGTAGCCGTTGCTCGACGTGAACTGCTTCAGGTCCTGCAGCGTCTGCGACACGCCGCCGATCGTGATGATGCCGACGGTCACGCCGGCGGCGGTCGGCACGCCGGTCGCGTTGTAGAGGCCCGGGAATTCCTTCGGATAGTGGCCCGTCGCCGTGCCGGCCGCGAGCGCCTGCGGCTTCGCCACGTTGCCGATGCGCAGCATCGGCCGCGCACGCGCGACACTTTGCAGCCCGAGCACCGAGCCGACGACGTCGCCGAGTGCGCGCGGCACCTGCGCGGTCGACGTGTTCGCGAAACCCGAGCGGCCCGCGTACTGGAAGTGCACGAGCGACGTGTTGAAGGCCGTCTTCACCGTGCCGGCCGTGCCGCTGGCGGAGACCAGCAGGCGGTTCGGCGCGACCTCGACATTCGTGAAGCCGCTCTTGTGCAGATAGTCGACGACCGACTTCACCTGCGCATCGGTCGGCGCGTAGTTCGCGAGGAACTGCTCGTGCGTCAGGTACTGGCGGTAATGCGCGCTGCCAGGCCGGTTCACGTCGCGCGCCAGTTGCTTGAGCTGCGCGGCGTTGCGCAGCTTCAGGCTGACGACGACGTTGGTCGTCTCGCCGGCCGCGAGTTCGAGCGACGGCGCCGCACTGCGCGCCATCAACTGCGGGCCGGTCAGAAAGGCTTTCGTATGGGTATCGACCCAATCCGTCGCCGCATGCGCCGCAGCGGCGGCGAACACGAGCGGTGCCACGCACGCCAGGCGGCGGGGCGACGGAAGGGGAAGGGCAAACCAGGCGTTCCTTTTCATCGGGAGTCCTTTTTTTGGAGAGGCGACGTTACTGGAACCCCCGGCCCTTGTGGGGCCGCGAGCGGTGACGAGCGTAGGGCGTCGATGCCGTTCGGGTAGCTGCCAGTTTCCATAGCTGTCAGTTCTGACAACCGGGCGCATGGCGGGCACGCGCGGCGTCGTACGCGACGGCGATGGTGGGCCGGGTGAGCGAACCGGTTTGCGGTACGACGGCGCGGCAACGCGCGTCGCACGCACGCACGAGCCGTTCGTTGCAGCATCGGAATGTGCGCGGTCTCGGAAGGGCATGCCGCATGGATGCATGGCGTGTGCGTGTCAATGGCTGCGCGCCGTATCGCACTATGTGGTCATTGGAAGCGACTCGTCAGGAACGGATTCGCGCATGCACAACGACGGGGCCGGTGGAGCCCGGATGTTTCCCGAACTGTGGAACAGCGCGCCGGGCAGTCTTGCAGGCGGCTTTCGGATCGCGTGGCGCGACTGCGGATTAGAGGAGAGTCTCGAATTCGACGAAGGCCGCGCGCTGGCGCGACCGAGCGATGCGTGCGCCGAATCGAACGGCGCCGTTCGCGAAATCCCGCCTTGACTCGAGCCGATCAGCGGATATTCTTGAATCCATAACCACAGAGTTATGAATTGTGACCGATATGCAGAATGCACACGACACGCTTTTCCGGACACTCGCCGATCCGACGCGCCGCGCGCTTTTCGAGCGGCTGTGCGCGGAGGGCGAGCTGACGGTTGCCGCGCTCACGGCCGATGCGGGCGTGTCGCAGCCGGCCGTGTCGAAGCACCTTGGCGTACTGAAGCAGGCCGGGCTCGTGAACGACCGTCACGAAGGCCGGCAGACGCACTACAGCGCGCAGCCGCAGGCGCTGGCCCCGTTGATCGACTGGACGAGCCAGATGGCGGGCTTCTGGCGGAGCCGGTTCGATGCCCTTGAAGATCTGCTCAAAAGGATGGATCAGTAATGAACCAAGCCACTACCGAAACACGCTCCGTCGTCGTCGACCGGGAGCTGCCCCATCCGCCGGAGAAGATCTGGCGCGCGCTCACCCAACCGCACCTGATCGAGGCGTGGCTGATGAAGAGCGACTTCGAGCCCGTCGCGGGCCGGGCGTTCAGCTTCCGGGCGGACTGGGGCTCGGTCGACTGCACGGTCCTCACGATCGAGCCGCACCGCGCGCTGTCCTATACGTGGGCGGCCCACGGCCTCGAAAGCGTCGTGACGTGGACGCTCACGCCGACGCCGGCCGGCACGCGCCTGCGCATGGAGCAGGTCGGCTTCCGGCCCGATCAGGAGCAGGCGTATCGCGGCGCGCAGTACGGCTGGGTACGATTCCTCGACGCGCTCGAACAGGTGCTGGCGCGCCCCGACGCGCAAACGGAGGCCCGCGCATGAGTACGCGTGCCAACGAGCTGCAACCGTCCGAGCGCATCGACGCGCTGATCGCCGGCATCGCCGACTGGCGCGGCGAGACGCTCGCCGACCTGCGCCAGACGATCCTCGATGCGCAAGCGGGCATCGTCGAGGAATGGAAGTGGATGGGCAGCCCCGTGTGGTCGTGCGACGGGATGATCGCGGTCGCGAACGCGCACAAGGGCAAGGTGAAGCTCACGTTCATGCACGGCGCGCACCTGCCCGATCCCGACGGGCTGTTCAATGCGGGCCTCGAAGGGAACGCGCGTCGCGCGATCGATTTTGTCGAAGGCGACGAGATCGACAGGCGGGCCTTGAAGCACCTCGTGCGTGCGGCAATCGAATACAACCGCATGCATTTGAAGAAGAACGCGCGAGGGGCGGCCGCGAAGGCGCGCGGCGACAAGGCGGCGTAAGGCCGCATCGAGCACCGGCGAAAAAAAGCCCGACACGAGGTCGGGCATCCAAATCGGCCGCAACCGCCCGCGAGGCGGCTGCGGCACCTGCAACAGGCAGCGCTTACGCTGCGAGCAGCGAGCGCAGCACGAACGGCAGGATCCCGCCGTGCTTGTAGTAGTCGACTTCGATCGGCGTATCGATGCGCAGCAGCACCGGCACGCGCTGCGTTTCGCCGTTCTTGCGATGGATCACGAGCGTGACGTCCTGCTGCGGCTTGAAGTCGTCGCCGAGGCCTTCGATGTCGTACGTCTCTTCGCCGGTGATGCCGAGCGACTGGACGCTGTCCGCGCCCTTGAACTGCAGCGGCAGCACGCCCATGCCGACCAGGTTCGAGCGGTGGATGCGCTCGAAGCTGCGTGCGATCACGGCCTTCACGCCGAGCAACTGCGTGCCCTTCGCGGCCCAGTCGCGCGACGAGCCCGTGCCGTACTCCTCGCCCGCGAACACGACGGTGGGCGTGCCGGCGGCGACGTACTGCATCGCCGCGTCGTAGATCGACTGCTGTTCGCCGCTCGGCTGGTGGATCGTCAGGCCGCCTTCGACGCGCGTGCCGTCCGGCTTCGCCGGGATCATCAGGTTCTTGATCCGGACGTTCGCGAACGTGCCGCGCATCATCACGTCGTGGTTGCCGCGGCGCGAGCCGTAGCTGTTGAAGTCGGCCTTCTGCACGCCGTTTTCCTTCAGCCACTTGCCGGCCGGCGAATCTTCCTTGATCGAGCCTGCCGGGCTGATGTGGTCGGTCGTGACCGAATCGCCGAAGATGCCC
Source organism: Burkholderia sp. AU39826 (assembly GCF_020419965.1). Classification (NCBI taxonomy): domain Bacteria; kingdom Pseudomonadati; phylum Pseudomonadota; class Betaproteobacteria; order Burkholderiales; family Burkholderiaceae; genus Burkholderia; species Burkholderia sp. AU39826. Next base: position 993,072 of record NZ_JAIZQG010000001.1, on the reverse strand, counting down.
AGCGCGCGCGCGCCCTTGACGGTCGGGATCGACGCGGCCGGCTCCATCGAGAAGTCGTTGCCGAAGAACGGCGGCTCGGCGATGTACGTCGATTTCGGCCAGTCGTAGACCTCGCCCGTTTCGCCCTCGATCTTGCTCCAGAGGTCGCCCTTCTTGGTCAGCTTCGAGTAGTTGTCCTCGAACTTCTTCGGATCGAGCGCGAACTTGAGCAGCGCGTGGATCTCGTCGCTCGTCGGCCAGATGTCGCCGAGGTAGATGTCGCGGCCGCCCTTGCCCTTGCCGACCGGCTCGGTCATCAGGTCGCGCGTGATGTTGCCGGCGATCGCGTACGCGACGACGAGCGGCGGCGACGCGAGGAAGTTCGCGCGGATGTTCGGGTGGATGCGTGCTTCGAAGTTACGGTTGCCCGACAGCACGGCCGCCGCGACGATGTCGTTCTTCGTGATCGCTTCGTTCAGCTCCGGCGTCAGGTCGCCCGCGTTGCCGATACAGGTCGTGCAGCCGTACGCCGCGACTTCGAAGCCGAGCTTCGACAGGTAGGGCAGCAGGCCCGTCTTCGTCAGGTATTCGGTGACGATGCGCGATCCCGGCGCGAGCGAGGTCTTGATCTTCGGATCGACCGTGAGGCCGGCCTCGACCGCCTTCTTCGCGAGCAGGCCGGCCGCCAGCAGCACGCTCGGGTTCGACGTGTTCGTGCACGACGTGATCGCGGCGATCAGCACGTCGCCGTTCTTCACGTCGACGCCGTTGCTCGTCGTGTACTGCGTGTTCAGGTCTTCCGCCTTCTTCGCGAAGCCGTTTTCCGCGACCGGCTTCGAGAACAGGTCGGTGAACGTCGACTTGACGTGGCCGATCTCGATGCGGTCCTGCGGGCGCTTCGGGCCCGCCAGCGACGGCGCGACCGTCGCGAGGTCGAGCGTCACCGTCTTCGTGTAGTCGATGTCGCCGGCCTTCGGAATGCCGAACAGATTCTGCGCCTTGAAGTAGTTTTCGAACGCGGCGATTTCGGCCTTCGTGCGGCCCGTGCCTTCGAAGTACTCGATCGTCTTTTCGTCGACCGGGAAGAAGCCCATCGTCGCGCCATATTCCGGCGCCATGTTGCCGATCGTCGCGCGGTCCGGCAGCGACAGCGAGCGCGTGCCTTCGCCGAAGAATTCGACGAACTTGCCGACGACCTTCTCCTTGCGCAGCATTTCCGTGATCGTCAGCACGAGGTCGGTGGCCGTCACGCCTTCGCGCAGCTTGCCCTTCAGCTCGACGCCGACGACGTCCGGCGTCAGGAAGTACACCGGCTGGCCGAGCATGCCGGCTTCCGCCTCGATGCCGCCCACGCCCCAGCCGACCACGCCGATGCCGTTGATCATCGTCGTGTGGCTGTCCGTGCCGACGAGGGTGTCCGGGTAGTACACGGTGTCGGCGCCGTCCGTCTTCTTGTGGACGCCGCGCGCGAGGTATTCGAGGTTCACCTGGTGGACGATGCCCACGCCCGGCGGCACGACCTTGAACGTGTCGAACGCCTGCATGCCCCACTTCATGAACTGGTAGCGCTCGTTGTTGCGCTGGAATTCCAGCTTCATGTTCAGGTCGAGCGCGTCCTTCTGGCGGAAGTAGTCGATCTGGACCGAGTGGTCGACGACGAGATCGACCGGGACCAGCGGCTCGATCTTCTTCGGGTTCTTGCCCGTGCGCTCGGCGACGCCGCGCATGGCCGCGATGTCGGCGAGCAGCGGCACGCCCGTGAAATCCTGCAGCACGACGCGCGACACGACGAACGGAATCTCGTCGACGCGCTTCGCGGTCGGCTTCCAGTTCGCGAGCTGCTCGATGTGCTCTTCGGTGATTTTCTTGCCGTCGTAGTTGCGCAGCACGGACTCGAGCACGATGCGGATCGACACCGGCAGGCGTTCGATCTTCGTCTTCAGTTCCTTGCCGAGCTGCGGCAGCGAGTAGAACTTGCCTTTGCCGGAACCGCTGTCGAATTCCTTGAGGGTCTTGTGGAGATTGTGGGCCATGGTGATTTTCCTGGGTTTGAGGCTAGGAAACAAAGAGTCCTGTATCTGACAAGGGGGCTGTTTGCGGATGAAACGGACATGCGTTGCCCCGAGAAAGGCCGCTCGCAAGGACTGCGACGCAGCGAATACTGGACGTATTCGCAAGGAGCGTGACGCAGCGAGCGGCCTTTCTCGGGGCAACCCCAAACTTGAATTTCATTTCACGGGAATGCCCCAAATCGGCCACATGACGGCGTCGTTCGTCTCTTGTTTGGCACGGCCAAACGGCGCTCCTCACTCCTTGTCCTGCGACCGATTTGGGGCATTCGCATGTCCGTTTCATCCGCAAACAGCCCCCTAGATCATATACAGATCGACGTACTCATCGACCGGCATCGCTTCGAGCTTTGCCTGGTCCAGCGACACGTCGAGAATCGCTTGTTGCTGCTTGGCCGGAAAGCGGCGGGCGAGGTTGGTCCTGAACTTCTCGACCAGCAGCGGGATGCCGTCCGCACGGCGCCGCCGATGGCCGAGCGGATACTCGACCGCCACTTCGGCAAGCTTCGATCCGTCCGTGAACTCGATCGTCAGCGCATTCGCGATCGATCGCTTGTCCGGATCGTGATAATCCTTCGTGAATTGCGGATCCTCGACGCACACGGTCTTCGCGCGCAGCGCGTCGATGCGCGGGTCCGCCGCGGCCGAGTCTTCGTAGTCGGCCGCCGTCAGCCGGCCGAACAGCAGCGGCACGGCGACCATGTACTGGATGCAGTGGTCGCGGTCGGCCGGATTGGCGAGCGGGCCCTGCTTGTCGATGATGCGGATCGCGGCCGCGTGTGTGCGGATCGTGATCCGGCCGATCTCGTCGGTCGTGCGGCCCGCCGCGGCGAGCCGCGCGTGCAGCAGCAGCGCGGCCTCGGCGGCCGTCTGCGCATGGAATTCGGCGGGGAACGCGATCTTGAACAGCACGTTTTCCATCACGTACGTGCCGTACGGCCGCTGGAAGCGGAACGGCTTGCCGTCGAACAGCACGTCGTAGAAGCCCCAGGTCTTCGCGGTGAGCGCCGACGGATAGCCCATTTCACCCGTTTTCGCGATCAGCGCGAGGCGCACCGCGCGGGACGTGGCGTCGCCGGCCGCCCAGGATTTGCGCGAACCGGTGTTCGGCGCATGGCGGTAGGTCCGCAGCGCGTGGCCGTCGACGAACGCGTTGGAGACCGCGTTGATCAGCTCGTCGCGCGTGAGCCCGATGAGGCGCCCGACGACGGCCGTCGACGCGACCTTCACGAGCAGCACATGGTCGAGCCCGACCGCGTTGAACGAATTCTCGAGGGCGAGGCAGCCCTGGATCTCGTGGGCCTGGATCATCGCGACCAGCACGTCACGCATCGCGAGCGGCTTGCGGCCGGCCGCGCGGGCCGTGCGGGAGAGCCAGTCGGCCGTTGCCAGGATCCCGCCGAGGTTGTCGGACGGATGACCCCATTCGGCGGCGAGCCAGGTGTCGTTGAAGTCCAGCCAGCGGATCATCGCGCCGATGCCGAACGCGGCCTGGACGGGATCGAGCTGGAAGGACGTGCCGGGCACCTTCGCGCCGTTCGGCACGATCGTGCCGGGCACGACGGGGCCGAGCAGCTTGGTGCAGGCAGGATAGGACAGCGCCTCGAGTCCGCATCCGAGCGTGTCGATCAGGCAATGACGCGCCGTCTCCAGCGCGAGCGCGCTGTCGATGCCGGTGTTCAGCACGTAGTCGACGATGTCGACGAGTACCGTATCCGGAGCAGGGCGGACGTTGGAGACCGGGGCGGACATCGAGGGGCCGAGAGCGGAAAAACGCGCGCGCTTAGTTCGTTGCCGGCTTCAGTTCGTTCGCCTGCGTCGGCGCTGCGCCGCCTTGCGCCATTTCCGGCGTCACGCACTCGTCCGCGAGGCGCTCGCCGCCGTTCGCGTCGGAGAACAGCATCGCCTTGGTCGGGATCACGACCAGCTTGAAGCCTGCTGCCGGATCGTAGAACGTGTCGGCGCCCGTCGTCGTGGTCTGGCGCGGCAGCTTGTAGTTCTTCTTCGCCCAGTGAACCGTGACGACCTGGTCGCGCTTCATGTCGCCGGCGAGGTCGAACGACAGACCTTCCTTGCAGGACCACTTGACCGCGCCGTCCGGTACCGGATCGACCTTGGCCGCTGCGCGCGCCTGCGCCTTCTTGCTGCGCGGGATGATGCGCTTGGCCGGCGCCGGGCGCTTGGCCGTGGCCTTCTTCGCGGTCGTGGTGGCCGTACCCTGGGCAAACGCGCTCGGAGCCGACACCAGCATCGTGGCGGACAAGGCGCCGATGGCGGTAGCGATCAGGAGTTTCTTCATGGAGTCAGAACCTTTCGATAATCAGTTGACAAGGGCCGGCAATCGACACTGCCGGCCGGTTTGAAACTGCACGCGCCCCGAAAGCGCGCAGCGGCCGCTATTTTCACCTATTTGGCCGCGCATATATCAGGTTTTCGGGCTCCGTTACGTTTTTTGTCGTTTCGCAAACGTCTGCCGGCTCGCGTGCCGGCGGATGCATGCAACGCGTGACTCGGCCGGCGGCGCGCACTCAATGCGCGACGCCCGCGGCGGCCGGGCCGAACAGCGGCGCGGCCTCGGACGGTACGGGCTGGCCGGTGGCCCGCGCACGGCGCAGCACCGACCAGTAATAACGATAACTCGCGCGATCGTGCAGCGTATCGCCGTGGCGCGTCGGGCCCCAGTCGGCGGCCTGCGCGGCCAGCAGGATCTCGGCGGCCAGCGCGACTTCGTCGGTGCGCGGGGCGAACGCGTCGACGATCGGGCGGATCTGCGCGGGGTGAATGCTCCACATCCGCGTGAAGGCGAATTCGTCGCGCGCGCGGCGCGCATCGCCGGCGACGACAGCCATGTCGCGCACCTCGGTCGTCACATTGTGTGACGATGTTTTGCCGTGTGCGTGACAGGCCGCGGCGATTTCCAGCTTCGCGCGGCGCACGAGCGGGTGATCGAACTGGCCGGGCGAGCGCATCGCGGAGTCGGGGATCGCGCCGTGATGCGCGGAGACGAAATCCATCAGCCCGAAGCTCAGCGTGCCGACCGTCGGCAGCGCGGCGAGGGCGGCTGCCTGCGCGAGCGCGCCGTGCGTCTCGACCAGCACGTCGACTGGGATCGGTTGCGCGATGCCGAGCTCGCGGCGCGTGCCTTCGATGAACGCGGTCATTTCGGCCGCGTCGGCGGCGTTCGCGATCTTCGGCAGCGTGATGTAGGCCGGTACGCGCGCTGCGCGCAGCACGATGCGCACGTCGTCGCGCCAGTGCGGGTGGGAAAAGTCGTGGATGCGCACGCCGACGCGGCCGAAGCGGTTCTCGGCGCTGCCGAGCAGGTCGGCCACGAGCGCCGCGTGCGCGGCTTCCTGACCGACGGCCGCGCCGTCCTCGCAGTCGAGCGTGAGGTCGAAGACGGGACCCAGCTCGGCCTGCAGCGCGAGCGACTTGCGCATCAGCTTCTCGCTGCCCGCGTAGTGATCGCAGCAGGGCAGGATCGCGGGCGGGGACGCCCCGTCGTAGAGCACTTGTGCAGGAGTGAGCGCGGCCATCTCTTCTACGTCAGGGAAGCGGGTCAACGTGGAGAAAATCGGATTCGGGCAGGTTCTGGGCCGGCGAGAGGTGGCGCGAGGCGGTAAAACGTGCGCGAATCGGATCGCTCGGCGCGGGCCGGCGGCATGCCGGCCCGCGCCGAAGCCGGGCGCCCGAAGGCCGCCCGCCCCGATGCGTGATGCTTAGTTCTTCAGCAGGTGGGCGACGCCGTCGCGCTCTTCGAGCAGCTCGGCCAGCGTGCCGTCCATCTTCTCGCGCGAGAACGCGTCGATTTCCAGGCCCTCGACGCGCTTGTATTCGCCGTTTTCGCAGGTGACCGGCACGCCGTAGATGATGTCTTCGGGGATGCCGTACGAGCCGTCCGACGGGATGCCCATCGTGACCCACTTGCCGTTCGTGCCGAGCACCCAGTCACGCACGTGGTCGATCGCCGCGTTCGCCGCCGACGCTGCCGACGACAGGCCGCGCGCTTCGATGATCGCCGCGCCGCGCTTGCCGACGGTCGGGATGAACGTGTCGCGGTTCCACACGTCGTCGTTGATCAGCTTCAGCAGCGATTCGCCTTCGGCGGTCGCGAAGCGGAAGTCCGGGTACATCGTCGGCGAGTGGTTGCCCCACACGGCGAGCTTCTCGATCGACGCGACCGGCTTGCCCGACTTGGCGGCGAGCTGCGACAGCGCGCGGTTGTGGTCGAGGCGCAGCATGGCCGTGAAGTTCTTCTTCGGCAGATCCGGCGCCGACTTCATCGCGATGTACGCGTTCGTGTTCGCCGGGTTGCCGACGACCAGCACCTTCACGTCGCGGCTCGCGACTTCGTTCAGCGCGGCGCCCTGGACCGTGAAGATTTCGGCGTTCGCCGACAGCAGGTCCTTGCGCTCCATGCCCTTCGAGCGCGGACGTGCGCCGACCAGCAGCGCGACGTCGGCATCCTTGAACGCGACCTTCGGATCGTCGGTGATCACGACGCCCGCGAGCAGCGGGAACGCGCAATCGTCGAGTTCCATCACGACGCCTTTGACGGCGGCTTGGGCTTGCGGGAGGTCGAGCAGTTGCAGGATGACCGGCTGGTCCTTGCCGAGCAGGTCGCCGTTCGCGATGCGGAACAGCAGGGAGTAAGCGATTTGACCTGCGGCGCCGGTGACGGCAACGCGCTTTGCGGGCTTAGCCATTGAAAATCTCCAGGACGGGTGAAGCGTTGGACGCGAGCGAAAACGCCATTCTATGCGCGTTGTGCGTAGCGTTGCATTGAAGCAGGGCGGAGGACTCGCGATGGCGGACGCGGTGAACCTGGAGACGGCCGTGGCACGTAGCCGGGGACGCGCTGTTGCACCCGCGAACCCTTGCTCGACCGGGAGTGTAGGAGCCGTCACGCGCAAAGTCAAACGGTATCATATGTCTTATATAAGACAGATGTTTTGCGGAAATTGAGTGGACGAAAAAGTGCGGTTTGTGATGAAATGCGCGCCATGACATCGAACCAGGCGAACACCGCGAATCAGACCGGCGCAGGCGGCCCAGGGCAGCCGGGCGCGGGCGATCCCGCGGCTTCGCCCGCGGCGGCCGCGTCGCCGACGTTCAGCCCGTTATACCAGCAGATCAAGTCGTTGATCACGCAAAGTCTCGAATCCGGCGAATGGAAGCCGGGCGAGATCATCCCAAGCGAAGTCGAGCTCGCGGCCCGTTACAAGGTCAGCCAGGGCACCGTTCGCAAGGCGATCGACGAGCTGGCCGCCGAAAACCTGGTGGTCAGGCGGCAGGGCAAGGGTACTTTTGTTGCAACGCACAACGAGGATCGCGCGCAATTCCGCTTTCTGCGTCTGCTGGCCGACGACGGCGCCGAGCACCCGCACGTGAGCCGTCTGCTCGAATGCCGGCGCCTGCGCGCGCCGGCCGAGATCGCGCGGCAGCTCGACCTGAAGCCCGCCGACCCCGTCGTGCAGGTGCGCCGCCTGCTGGAGTTCGACGGCGAAGTGACGGTACTCGACGAGATCTGGCTGCCGGGCGCGATGTTCCGCGGGCTGACGTTCGAGCGGTTGAGCGAATACAAGGGGCCGCTCTACGCGATGTTCGAGACGGAGTTCGGTACGCGGATGATCCGCGCGACGGAGAAGATCCGCGCGGTCGCGGCGGATCCGGCGGTGGCCGACCTGCTGCACGTGCCGGCCGGTTTCCCGCTGCTGTCGGTCGAGCGCGTGTCCTATACGTACGGGGACCGGCCGGTGGAAGTGCGCCGCGGCTGGTATGTCACAACCGGGTACTACTATCAGAATGACTTGAGCTGACGACGTTCGGTTCAGCCGCGTGCATTCGCGTTTCCCACGCTCGCGAAGCACGTTTCGGGCCGCCTTTGTTCGTGTTCGCGCAATTATCCAGAGCAGACTTTCGCTGCAGCGCGATATGAAAAGGCGCTAAAATCGCGGATTAGTGTGACAACATAGTAGGGGTCTAGCATGACTGACGCAGTAAGAAAGCCGAGGCCGGAATACCGGAACATCGGAATCGGCGACATCACGTTGAAGTATCGCATGCCGCTGGCGGCGATACTGTCGATTCTCCACCGAGTCAGCGGCGCGCTGCTGTTCCTGTTCCTGCCGTTCTTGCTGTTCCTCTTCGACCAGAGCCTCACCTCCGAGCTCAGCTTCGAGGTCTTCAAGCAGTTCCTCTCCAACATCGTCGTCAAGCTGATCGTCCTCGCGTTGTCGTGGGCCTTCTTCCACCATTTCTGCGCCGGCATTCGCCACCTGCTGATGGACGTCAACCACGACGCCGTCTCGAAGGAAGGCGGCAAGCGGACGGCCGTCGTCGTCTTTGTCGTCTCGATCGCGCTGACGATCGCCATGGCACTCAAACTGTTCGGAGCATTCTAAGAAAATGGCAGCCAACAACCGAATCGGCTCGAAGCGCCTCGTCGTCGGCGCACACTACGGCCTGCGCGACTGGCTCGCGCAGCGCGTCACCGCCACGATCATGGCGGTCTACACGGTCATTCTGCTCGTCCTGTTCTTCGGCGCGCACGATTTTTCGTACGAAGGCTGGGCATCGATCTTCGCCGCGCAATGGATGAAGCTCGCGACCTTCGTGATGCTGCTTTCCCTCTTCTACCACGCATGGGTCGGCGTGCGCGACATCTGGATGGACTACGTGAAGCCCGTCGGTGTGCGCCTGCTGCTGCAATCGCTGACCATCGTCTGGCTGCTCGCATGTGCGGGCTACGCCGCGCAGATTCTCTGGAGAGTGTAAAGAATGGCTGCAATCAAAACTTCCCTCCCGCGCCGCAAGTTTGACGTCGTGATCGTCGGCGCGGGCGGCTCCGGCTTGCGCGCGGCGCTGCAACTGTCGCGCGCGGGCCTGTCGGTCGGCGTGCTGTCGAAGGTGTTCCCGACCCGTTCGCACACGGTGGCCGCGCAAGGCGGGATCGGCGCGTCGCTCGGCAACATGAGCGAAGACAACTGGCACTACCACTTTTACGACACGATCAAGGGTTCCGACTGGCTCGGCGACCAGGACGCGATCGAGTTCATGTGCCGCGAAGCGCCGAACGTCGTGTACGAACTCGAGCACTTCGGCATGCCGTTCGACCGTAACGCGGACGGCACGATCTACCAGCGTCCGTTCGGCGGCCATACCGCGAACTACGGCGAGAAGCCGGTCCAGCGCGCTTGCGCGGCCGCCGACCGTACCGGTCACGCGCTGCTGCACACGCTGTACCAGCAGAACGTCGAGGCGAAGACGCAGTTCTTCGTCGAATGGATGGCGCTCGACCTGATCCGCGACGCGGACGGCGACGTACTCGGCGTGACGGCCCTCGAGATGGAGACGGGCGACGTCTACATCATGGAAGGCAAGACGACGCTGTTCGCGACGGGCGGCGCAGGCCGGATCTTCGCGGCATCGACGAACGCGTTCATCAACACCGGCGACGGCCTCGGCATGGCGGCCCGCTCGGGCATCGCGCTGCAGGACATGGAGTTCTGGCAGTTCCACCCGACCGGCGTGGCCGGCGCGGGCGTGCTGATCACCGAAGGCGTGCGCGGCGAAGGCGGCATCCTGCGCAACGCGAACGGCGAGCGCTTCATGGAACGCTACGCACCGACGCTGAAGGATCTGGCGCCGCGTGACTTCGTGTCGCGTTCGATGGACCAGGAAATCAAGGAAGGCCGCGGCGTCGGTCCGAACAAGGATCACGTGCTGCTCGACCTGTCGCACATCGGCGCCGAGACGATCATGAAGCGTCTGCCGTCGATCCGCGAAATCGCGCTGAAGTTCGCGAACGTCGACGCGATCAAGGAGCCGATCCCGGTCGTCCCGACGATCCACTACCAGATGGGCGGCATCCCGACCAACATCCACGGTCAGGTCGTCGGCACGTCGCGCGATCACAAGGAACCGGTCAACGGCTTCTACGCAGTGGGCGAATGCTCGTGCGTGTCGGTGCACGGCGCGAACCGTCTCGGCACGAACTCGCTGCTGGACCTCGTGGTGTTCGGCCGCGCGGCCGGCAACCACATCGTCCAGCACGTGAAGAACCAGAAGGAACACAAGCCGCTGCCGGCGGATGCGGGCGAATTCTCGCTCGCGCGCCTGAACAAGCTCGACAAGTCGAGCTCGGGCGAGTACACGCAGGACGTCGCGAACGACATCCGCGCGACGATGCAGAAGCACGCAGGCGTGTTCCGCACGTCGGCGCTGCTGAAGGAAGGCGTCGACCAGATGGCCGGCCTGAAGGCGCGCGTGGAAAACATCCACCTGAAGGACAAGTCGAAGGTGTTCAACACCGCGCGCGTCGAAGCGCTCGAGCTGGAGAACCTGATCGAAGTGGCCCGCGCAACGATGGTGTCGGCGGAAGCGCGCAAGGAAAGCCGCGGCGCGCACGCGCACAGCGACTACGAACACCGCGACGACGAGAACTGGCTGCGCCACACGCTGTGGTACAGCGAAGGCGATCGCCTCGACTACAAGCCGGTTCAAATGAAGCCGCTGACGGTCGATTCCGTGCCGCCGAAGCCGCGCACGTTCTAAGCCGAGTCAAAGGAATCCGAAATGGCAAAACGCATTTTTGAAGTCTACCGCTACGATCCGGACAAGGACGCAGCGCCGCGCATGCAGACGTACGAGCTCGAGATCCAGCATGAGCGCATGCTGCTCGACGCACTGGTCAAGCTGAAGGCACTGGACGAGACGCTGTCGTTCCGCCGTTCGTGCCGCGAAGGCGTGTGCGGTTCGGACGCGATGAACATCAACGGCAAGAACGGCCTCGCGTGCCTGACGAACCTGAACGACCTGCCGCAGAAGATCGTGCTGCGCCCGCTGCCGGGCCTGCCCGTCGTGCGCGACCTGATCGTCGACATGACGCACTTCTTCAACCAGTACCACTCGATCAAGCCGTACCTGATCAACGACGCGCCGCCGCCGGAGAAGGAACGCCTCCAGTCGCCGGAAGAGCGCGACGAGCTCGACGGCGTGTACGAGTGCATTCTGTGCGCGAGCTGCTCGACGTCGTGCCCGAGCTTCTGGTGGAACCCGGACAAGTTCGTCGGCCCGGCCGGCCTGCTGCAGGCTTACCGCTTCATCGCGGACAGCCGCGACACCGCCACCGGCGAGCGTCTCGACAACCTGGAAGACCCGTACCGTCTGTTCCGTTGCCATACGATCATGAACTGCGTCGACGTTTGCCCGAAGGGCTTGAACCCGACGAAGGCGATCGGCAAGATCAAGGAACTGATGGTTCGGCGCGCGGTATAAAGTTTGATGAGCGACGAATCGCATCAATCCGACCCGCACCGCCGCGCGCGCCTGCGCTGGCGCGCGCGGCGGGGTCTGCTGGAAAACGACATCGTATTCGAGCGTTTCTTCAGCCGATACGAGCATGACCTCACCGATGCAGACGTAGGCGCGTTGTCGCGCCTGCTCGATCTGAGCGACAACGACCTGATGGACTTGCTCCTCGCGCGCAAGGAACCAGAAGGCGACCTAGACAGCGCGGACATTCACCGGCTGTTGGAGATGCTGCGCAACGTGTGACGCCAAGGTGTAACGCGCTGCGCCCGTTATCGAATCCCGTTTCTTTATTTCGATTGAGGATGTGCCATGACTCCGTCTGATGTTAAAGCCACGCTATCGTTCAGCGACAACTCGCCGAGCGTCGAAATGCCGATCTACAAGGGCACGATGGGCCCGGACGTGATCGACATCCGCAAGCTGTACGGCCAGACCGGCAAGTTCACTTACGACCCGGGCTTCATGTCGACGGCTTCGTGTAATTCGGCGATCACGTACATCGACGGCGACAAGGGCGAGCTGCTGTACCGCGGCTACCCGATCGACAACCTCGCACAAAACGCCGACTTCCTGGAAAGCTGCTACCTGCTGCTGAAGGGCGAACTGCCGAACGCCGCGCAGAAGAAGGAATTCGTCGACACCGTCACGAAGCACACGATGGTGCACGAGCAGATGCACTTCTTCTTCCGTGGCTTCCGTCGCGACGCGCACCCGATGGCGATCCTGGTCGCCGCAGTCGGCGCGCTGTCCGCGTTCTACCACGACTCGCTCGACATCAACGACCCGCGTCACCGCGAAGTGTCGGCGATCCGCATGATCGCGAAGCTGCCGACGCTCGTCGCGATGGCGTACAAGTACAGCATCGGCCAGCCGTTCGTGTATCCGAAGAACTCGCTGTCGTACAGCGCGAACTTCATGCACATGATGTTCTCGAACCCGTGCGAAGAGTACAAGGTCAACGACGTGCTCGTCCGCGCGCTCGACCGCATCCTGATCCTGCACGCCGATCACGAGCAGAACGCATCGACGTCGACGGTCCGTCTGGCCGGCTCGTCGGGCGCGAACCCGTTCGCGTGTATCGCGGCCGGTATCGCGTGTCTGTGGGGCCCGGCGCACGGCGGTGCGAACGAAGCCGCGCTGAACATGCTCGAGCAGATCGGTTCGCCGGACAATATCCCCGAATTCATCAAGCAGGTGAAGGACAAGAATTCGGGCGTGAAGCTGATGGGCTTCGGCCACCGCGTGTACAAGAACTACGACCCGCGTGCGAAGCTGATGCGCGAGACGTGCTACGAAGTGCTGAACGAACTGGGCCTGCACGACGACCCGCTGTTCAAGCTCGCGATGCAGCTCGAGAAGATCGCGCTGGAAGACGAATACTTCGTGTCGCGCAAGCTGTACCCGAACGTCGACTTCTACTCGGGTATCGTCCAGCGCGCGCTGGGCATCCCGACGTCGATGTTCACGTGTATCTTCGCGATGGCACGTACGGTCGGCTGGATCGCACAGTGGAACGAAATGATCGCCGATCCGGAACAGAAGATCGGCCGTCCGCGCCAGCTGTTCATCGGCGATACGCCGCGCGAAGCGAAGCCGCTCAACGCACGTTAAACCGTGTGCGGCGCGAACGGCCGGCAGGCCGTTCGCGTCGGGCAACCGCAACGCCACGACACCCCGACGGGGCAGCCCGTCGGGGTGTTTTCATTTGCGCGGCCGGCGTTGGCCCGAGCCGGCGCGGCGCTCCAGCGACGGCGGCCGCGTGTCGAGCGCGGGCGCGTCGTCGTCCGGTGCATGGCCGTGCTGCTTGAAGAACTGCCGGTACGCGCCGGGCGTCGTGCCGCGCGCGGCGAGGAACTGGCGATTGAAGTTCGCGGCATTCGGAATGCCGCAGCGCGCGGCGACCGTCGCGATCGGCCAGTCGGTGCCGACGAGATGGCGGCATGCATGCGCGAGGCGCAGCCGCTGCACGTAACGGCCGACGCTTTCGCCGAGATGCCGGACGAACAACCGTTGCAGCGTGCGTTCGGACAGGTGCGCGGCGGCGGCGAGTGCGTCGATGCGCAGCGGTTCGTGGAAATGCCGGTCGATCGCGTCGAGCACGCGGTCGAGGCGTTCGGCTTCGGGCGCGCCCAACCCGCCGGGCGACGGCGCGCCGTCGGGCCGGTCGTACGCATGCGCGGTGGCGAGCGGTTCGCCGCCGGCTTCCGCGAGATCGGCAAGCGTGTCGAGCGTGGCTGCAAGCCGTACGCGCGGCGACGGATCGAGCAACCGCGGCAGCCGCGCGCGCATCGCGCGGGCCGTCTCCACGTCGAAGCGCAGGCCCGGCGCCGCGCGCCGCAGCAGCGAGCGCAGCGGCGCGTATTCGGGGCAGCAGTCGGCCAGCCGCCGCGCCCAGTCTCCGTCGAACCAGACGACGAGCGCGACTTCGGGCGCGTCGCGATCGATGCGCGCGTTCGACGACCACGTATGCGGCAGGTTCGGCGGCACGAGCACGAGATCGTCGTCCGCGTAGCGCGCGACGTGATCGCCGATGAAGCGCTGGCCGCGGCTGTTGAGCGTCAGCGTCAGTTCGTACTCGGGATGGCGATGCCATTCGAACGGAATGCGCGCGAGCTGGCGGTGATAGACGCGGATCGAACAGCCGGACGCGAACGTCACGTGCTCGTATTGCGGTTTCATCGCGGCCTCCGGTAGGGGCGGGCAGTGCGCCGTGGCATGATCGTGAGCGATTCTCACCAAGGAGCGATGCCATGTTTTCACATGTGTGCGTGGGCGTCGGTGATACGGCGCGCGCCTACGATTTCTATGCGCCGCTGTTCGCGGCACTCGGGCTGCGCCTGAAATTCCGCGAGCCGGACGGCTGGTCGGGCTGGATGCCGGCCGACGCCGAGCGGCCGCTGTTCTTCTTCGGCAAGCCGCTCGACGGCCGCCCACCGGAGCCGGGCAACGGCCACACGATCGCGTTCGATGCGCCGACCCGCGCGCACGTCGATCGCTGCCACGCACTCGCGCTGCGGCATGGCGGCACCTGCGAAGGGCCGCCGGGCCTGCGGCCGCACTATCACCGCGACTATTACGGCGCGTATTTCCGCGACCCGGACGGCAACAAGCTCTGCGTGGTCTGCCATCGTCCCGAATGACGCACGATTGTCACGATTGTATCGATCATTGGCCGGATAGTGGTGATGGCGGCCGTGTGCCGGCCGTACGCTGACAGCACATCACGACACGCTTTCAGCGAGGAGACGACGATGCAACTGACGATTGACGACCTGCCTGCCGCGATCCGTGCGGCGAAACGGGCGCTGCGCGCCGACTTGCCCGGTTATGCGGCCACGTTCCGCGAAGTGGAGGGCGACGTCGCCCGGCAGGTCGATGCGATCCGCCGCGCGCACGCGCACGGCCACGACGTGATTCCGGTCGTGCCGTTCACGGATATCGCGGGCGGCCGGGTCGATCCGCATGCGGTTGCGGCGATCCGCACGCATGGCGCGGTCGTGATCCGCGGCGTGTTCGATGCGCGGCAAGCGCGCGACTGGAACGACGAGATCGGCGCGTATCTGGATGCGAACCGTTTCGCCGACCGGCTGCACGCGCGCGCGGAAGACCGCTATTTCGGCAATCTGGCGTCGGGCAAGCCGCAGATCTACGGCGTCTACTGGTCGAAGCCGCAGGTGGCCGCGCGCCAGTCGCCGGCGCTCACGCAGGCACGGGTGTTCCTGAACCGCCTGTGGCGACATGCGGACGGCGCACGTGCGCATTTCGATCCCGATCGGGTGCCCGCGTATGCGGACCGGATCCGCCGCCGGCCGCCCGGTTCGACGTCGCTCGGGCTGTCGCCGCATGTCGACGGCGGCTCGGTCGAGCGCTGGCTCGGCGCGAATTTTCGGCAGGTCTATCGCCATGTGCTGGCCGGCCGCTGGCGCGAGTACGATCCGTTCGATGCGGCGTTCCGGCCCGACGTCGAAGAGATTCCGTCGCCGGCCGTGTGTTCGATGTTCCGCACGTTCCAGGGCTGGACCGCGCTGACACCGCAGGGGCCCGGCGACGGCACGCTGCAGCTGATCCCGGTTGCGAACGCGATGGCCTATGTCGTGCTGCGCGCGCTGCAGGACGACGTCGCCGACGACGACCTGTGCGGCGCGCGTCCCGGCCGCGCGCTGTCGATTCGCCCGGAATGGCACGCGCTGCTGCTCGATGCGCTGGTGCCGATCTCGCATATGGAACCGGGCGACGCGGTGTTCTGGCACGGCGACGTCGTGCATGCGGTCGAGGATGCGCATCGCGGCGGCGGCGACAGCAACGTGATGTACATCGCGGCCGCGCCCGGCTGCGCGAAGAACGACGCGTACCTGCAACGCCAGCGTTGCGCGTTCCTGCGCGGCGACAGCCCGCCCGATTTCCCGGCCGACCATTTCGAAGTCGATTTCGACGGGCGCGCGGGGGAGGCCGAACTCACGGCGCTCGGCCGCGCGCAGATGGGATTCGAGCCCGGCGCATGACGCGCGGGCGGCCCGTTCGCCGAATCGGCTGCGTGGTGCGCGCAATTCGACGCAATCGGCTGTCGGCGCCGCCGAATTCGACGCGAATTGCGCAATTTGGCTTCCGATAATGGTCCGGTCACGACGCCGCCGGCCCGTGCACGGCACGGGGGCGGCGCAGATCATGGAGGAGTCGATGCAATTCACGCAAGCGATCGTTCGCCGTCCCGCGCCGTCCTGCGGCGCGGGCCTGACCACCGCCGAACTCGGCGCACCCGACTACGACAATACGCTCGCGCAGTTCCACGCTTACTGCGACGCGCTGCGCATGCTCGCGGTCGAGCTGACCGAACTGCCGCCGCTCGATGCGTTTCCCGATTCGCACTTCGTCGAGGACGTCGCCGTCGTCACGCCGGAATTCGCGGTGATCACGCGCCCCGGCGCGCCCGCCCGGCGCGGCGAGACCGCGCACATCGAAGCGGCGCTGCGCGTGCATCGCGAGCTGCTGCCGATGCAACAGGGCCGCCTCGACGGCGGCGACGTGATGCTGGTCGGCAAGCGCTTCTTCATCGGGCTGACGAGCCGCACCGACGCGCAAGGCATCGCCGCGTTCGAGTCGCTGGTGTCGCGCCATGGCTATTCGGTCGTCGCGGTGCCGGTCGGCGCCGGCCTGCACCTGAAATCGGTCGTCAATGCGCTCGGCGACGACACGCTGCTCGTGACCGACGCACTGGCCGCGCATCCGGCGTTCGCCGACTATCGAAGGATCGCGATTTCCGCCGCCGACGAATATGCGGCCAACACGCTGCGCGTGAACGGCACGCTGATCACGCCGGCCGGCTATCCGCGCGTGCATGACGCGATCGCGTCGCTCGGCATGCCGCTGCACGTGATCGACACGAGCGAGTTCCGCAAGATGGACGGCGGCCTGACGTGCCTGTCGCTGCGGTTCTAGTCGATTGGCGCGCGGCGGCTTCGGCCGGATAATGGGGCCCGCGTGTGGAACGGCAGACGTTCCGCGCATGAGCCACGACCCGACCGGAGCGAACGCGGATGACCGACAAGAAGATGCAGTTGGACAAGATCGATCTCCGGATTCTCGACATCCTGCGCACCGACGGACGGATTTCCTACCGGAAGCTGTCGGAACGCGTGAATCTCACGCCGCGACCGTGCCAGGCGCGCGTGGAGCGGCTCGAGGCGCTCGGCGTGATCGAAGGGTACCGCGCGGTGATCAACGCGCCGCGCACGACCAAGCCGATCGTCGTGATCGCGCAGATCGTGCTGGCCGACCACGGGCGTTCGCAGGCGCCGTTCGAGGAGGAAATGCGCGCGAATCCGGCCGTGCTCGATTGCTGGCTGGTGAGCGGCACGTTCGATTTTCTCGTGCGGCTCGCGTGCGAGGATCTCGACGAGTACCGGCGGATCGCCAACGTGTGGCTGGAAAGCCCGCGATTCCGGATCGAGAAGATCGTGACGACGGCCGAACTGCAGACGATCAAGCGCAGCGTCGTGTGAGGCGACCGGCCAGCGAGGGCCGGTTTCGATGCGAATGACCGGCGCGATCGATTTGCATTCCAAATTGAATCGGCTGGCCCGGATCACGATCGGGGTGAACATTACGGATGCCGCGCAAGCGGCAGCGCGGACGGCCGCGCCGTCCGGAGCGACGCTGAAACGTCGTCTGCAGGGCCGTCGCATCGCGATGATCGCGATCCCGCTCGCCGCCGGCGCGATGAATCCGTTGATCCTGGCGGCCGTGCTGTCGGCCGGCAATTCGGGTGCCTACGCGGCGGCACGGACGTTGTACAACCTCGCATCGGAAGGGCACGCGCCGATGTTCGCGACGCTGTCGCCGCGCGCGCAAGAGCCGGCTCGTGCGCTACGAGGAAATGGACGTCGGGCCGTGGCTCACGCGCTCGGTCGAGGCCGTCGACGCGGCCGCCGCGCGGCACGGGCCACCGCGCTGATCGGCTGCTGCCGCGATGGGGTAACGGCAGCCGGCCGTTACTTGTCCAGTTCCGGATAGTGCCGGAAGATCCCCATGTCGTTGAACGGGATGCGGCGTTCCGACTCGAGGTAGTGCGCGACGGGCGGATGCCGTGCGACGCGATCGTGCAGCGCGACGAGCCCCGCGATCTTGCGTTCCGCGCGCTTCATCGCTTTCGGAAACGCATAGCGCAGGCCCTCGATCAACTGGAACATCGTCAGGTCCGCGTAGGTGAGCGTGTTGCCGGCGATATAACCGCTCTTGTGCGGATTCCGTTCGAGCACGCGATCGAAGTAGCCGAGGAATTTCGGCAGCCGGTTCTCGAGGAAATCGGCCGCGCGCTCGGCCGCTTCCGCCTTCTGGTCCTCGTAGTACAGGCCGCTACCGATCGGATGGTGCGTGTCGTGGATCTCGGTGATGAAATCGGCGGCGGTCAGCTGGAGCTGGTGCACCCACAGCCGGCCGGCTTCGTCGTCGGGCGTGAGTCCGAGCCGCGCGCCGAGAAACAGCAGGATGTTCGCGGTCTGTCCGACGACCACGTCGCCCGCCTTCAGGAACGGCGGTGCGAACGGCACGCATTCCGCTTTCGTGTCGTCCATCATGCGCATCATCGCCGCCACGCCCATTCCGCGTCCCGATTCGCGCGCGACGTCGACGTAGTCGGCCTCGGCTGCTTCCAGCGCGAGGCGCACGTACTCGCCGCGGCCCTGGATTTCAGGCCAGTAATAGAGTTCATATCGCATGCAGTGCTCCTGTCCGGTCGATGCGCCTGGATGCACGCACCGCGATGGCGGGGAGGGCGGCCGTGCGCCGCCCGTTGCGAATAGACAGTTTACGAGATCGAGTGCGAAATGCCAGCGGCGCCGCGTGTCATGCGCGGCGTTCGTCGCGCCCACACGCCTTCGTGGCTGCGTTCGACCAGTTCACCGCCGATCATGCCAGGGTGCGTGTCGCCGCTGGCGAAGCGGGTCAGCGCCAGCGCAAGCCCGTCACCTATGGGCGCGAACAGGCCTTGACCTTCCCCGTCGGTCGGAAGCTGCCCCGATGCGGAACCCGCGAGGACGAACCCTGCAAGAAACGGAAGGAAAGGCGCGTTTTCGGCCGGTCGTTTAATCGTATGCCTCGTTGCGCGGTTCCGGATCGCTTGATTTGGAAATGATCATTTCCTATAATGCCGCATGGCGACGAAAAATGCACCGAACGTTGGCAGGCCGCGAGAATTCGACATGGAGCAAGCGCTGGACGGCTTCATCCGCGTCTTTCGCGAGCGTGGCTATCATGCGACTTCCATCGGCGATCTGTCCCGGGAGACAGGGCTCACCACCGGCAGTCTTTACAAGGCTTTTGCGGACAAGAACGCCATATTCGTTGCCGCGTTGAACCGGTACGTCGATCGGCGCGCGAGCGAACTCAACACGATCCTTGCCGATGAAAGGAACGGACGGGACAAGGTGCGCGCGCTGTTGCGTTTTTATGCGGACGTCTCGCATGGAGACGAGGGCCGAAAGGGCTGTCTGGTCGTGGGCGGCGCTATTGTTCTCGGTACGTTGGATAGCGAGATCGCCGACATCGTTCACAAATCGATGCAGCGGGTCGAGCGTCTCCTTCGCGATTTGATCAGGCAGGGGCAGGCCGATGGGTCCGTCGATGCCGCGCTGAACGCACAAGCCACGTCGAGCTGTCTGTTCGCCATGGTGCAGGGGCTTCGAGTGGTGGGTAAGCTCGGCCAACGCCGCAGCGATATGTCGATGCTGGTCGACGAGGCCATGCGGCTGCTCAACTAGGGTAGAGCGTCATCCCTTGGGTAACTCGATGTGAAGTAACACGCGAAACCACGCGTGCGCGCGATCTGGTTCTGTCGAATTGGGAAACGACTATTTCCCAATGCCATTGCTCGCGCTGCGCGTGGTGAACCATCATCCAGGAAAGTCGATTCCATAGAGAGGACGAACTTATGCACCAGCATCAATCGACCGCGGATTCTTTGCCGCTTGCGACCACACCCTATTTTCGCGAAGACCCGCGGCTCAGCGGCTTTCGTCATCGGTTCGATACGGTGGACGGGGTGCGCCTTCATTATGTCGAAGGCGGCCGCACCGACGGCGAGACCATTGTGTTGCTCGCGGGGTTTCCGGAAAGCTGGTACGCGTGGCGCAGAATCATGTCCCTGCTCGCGGACGAATTCAGGATCGTGGCGCCGGATCTTCCCGGGCAAGGCGACTCGGACCGGCCGCTCACCGGGTATGACACGCAGACCGTCGCGACAACGCTTGCGCGCCTGCTGGAGCGGCAAAATATCTCGCGCTTTTACCTGGCCGCTCACGACGTCGGCGCATGGGTCGCCTATCCGTTTGCGGCGATGTATCCCGATTCAGTGAAGCGCGTGGCGTTGCTCGACGCCGGGATACCCGGCATCACGCTGCCCGACGCACTGCCGATCGAGCCTCGTAGCGCATGGCGCACGTGGCACTTTGCATTCCATGCGGTAGCCGACCTGCCGGAGACGTTGATCGCCGGCAGGGAGCGCGCGTATCTCGATTGGTTCTTGCGTCGCAAGGCGGCAAATCCCGAATCGTTCTCCGACGCGGATATCGACGAGTACGTCCGGGTGTTCACCAGGGACGGCGGGTTGCGAGCGGGCCTGGCATTTTATCGGGCCGTGTCGGAATCGTCGGCCCAGAACCGCAAGCTGCAGGCGCGAGGAAAGCTGAAGATGCCCGTGCTCGCTGTCAGTGCCGACCAGGGATCCATACCCGACATGGCAGGGCCGCTCGGACATGTCGCGGAAGACGTGACGGCTGCGACGATCGCATATAGCGGGCATTTCATCCCTGAGGAACAACCGCAGGCGCTGGCGCGCGCGTTGCGCAATTTCTTCCGGTAGCACGTCGCCGCGAGTCGATTGCAAGGGCTGGAGCGGCCCACGACGGCCGACATGGTGCGCGGAGGCAAGCCCCGTCGTGCGGCACGCGCCTGTGCCGCACGCGCTGCCGCGCTTGCCGGGTAATGCTTATCCGGGTATCGCGTGTACCACCCAACTCACTGTTTTTATTCGCTTTTTTCGTTATCGTGGTACTCCAATGGCCGATTTTGCGTGGCATAATCGATCGCATCCGCAAGGCTTGTAGTCACAACGACCCCGCATACCCATGGCACAGACTCTCTACGACAAACTGTGGAACACCCACGTGGTCCACACCGAGGAAGACGGCACGACCCTGCTCTACATCGACCGTCAACTGCTGCATGAAGTCACGAGCCCGCAGGCATTCGAAGGGCTGAAGATCGCGCAGCGCCCGGTGTGGCGCATCAGCGCGAACCTGGCCGTGTCGGACCACAACGTGCCGACGACGGACCGCAGCCACGGCATCGCCGATCCCGTCTCGAAGCTGCAGGTCGACACGCTCGACGCGAACTGCGATG
The DNA here is from genome assembly GCF_020419965.1 of Burkholderia sp. AU39826. Lineage (NCBI taxonomy): Bacteria > Pseudomonadati > Pseudomonadota > Betaproteobacteria > Burkholderiales > Burkholderiaceae > Burkholderia > Burkholderia sp. AU39826. The sequence continues at coordinate 971,815 of NZ_JAIZQG010000001.1, read as the reverse complement.
CATTCGGCATCACGCAGTTCAAGATGAACGACGTGCGCCAGGGCATCGTCCACATCATCGGGCCGGAACAGGGCGCGACGCTGCCGGGCATGACGATCGTGTGCGGCGATTCGCATACGTCGACGCACGGCGCGTTCGGCGCGCTCGCGCACGGCATCGGCACGTCCGAAGTCGAGCACGTGCTCGCGACGCAGACCCTGCTGCAGAAGAAGAGCAAGAACATGCTCGTGAAGGTCGAGGGCGCGCTGCCGCGCGGCTGTACCGCGAAGGACATCGTGCTCGCGATCATCGGCAAGATCGGCACGGCAGGCGGCACGGGCTACGCGATCGAATTCGGCGGCTCGACCATTCGCGCGCTGACGATGGAAGGCCGCATGACCGTCTGCAACATGGCGATCGAGGCCGGCGCGCGCGCGGGCATGGTCGCGGTGGACGACACGACGATCGACTACCTGAAGGGCCGTCCGTTCGTGCCGACCGGCGCGGAATGGGATCAGGCCGTCGAGTACTGGCGCCAGTTCAAGTCGGACGACGGCGCGCAGTTCGACCGCGTGGTCGAGCTGAACGCGGCCGAGATCGTCCCGCAGGTCACGTGGGGCACGTCGCCGGAAATGGTCACGTCGATCGACGGTCGCGTGCCCGATCCCGAGCGCGAGAAGGATCCGGTCAAGCGCGACGCGATGGAGCGCGCGCTGGCGTACATGGCGCTCGAGCCGAACACGCCGATCGAATCGATCAAGGTCGACAAGATCTTCATCGGTTCGTGCACGAACGCCCGGATCGAGGACATCCGCGCGGCCGCGTACGTCGTGAAGAAGCTGAACCGCCGCATCGCGTCGAACGTGCGGCTCGCGATGGTCGTGCCGGGCTCGGGCCTCGTGAAGGCGCAGGCCGAGCGCGAAGGGCTCGACAAGGTGTTCACCGATGCGGGCTTCGAATGGCGCGAGCCGGGCTGCTCGATGTGCCTCGCGATGAACGCCGACCGGCTCGAGCCGGGCGAGCGCTGCGCGTCGACGTCGAACCGCAACTTCGAAGGCCGGCAAGGCGCGGGCGGTCGCACGCACCTCGTGAGCCCCGCGATGGCGGCGGCCGCGGCGATCGAAGGCCACTTCGTCGACATTCGCCAGCTGGGGTGACGCGTGACGGCATCGAAAGTCATCGCGCGGCTGGTTGCCGCGCTGGCGCTGGCGGGGCTGGGTTTCGGCCTGGCCGGCTGCAATACCGTCCGCGGCTTCGGTGAAGACGTCAACGCCGCCGGCAGCGCGCTGAAGCGCGCCGCGGAGTGACGGTTCCCGCCGAGAATTTGTCGATGTGCGCCGGCTGACTGCCGGCCCTTCAACCGGATAGACGGATCATGGAAAAATTCACTGTACATACCGGCGTCGTGGCGCCGCTCGATCGCGAGAACGTCGACACCGACGCGATCATCCCGAAGCAGTTCCTGAAGTCGATCAAGCGCACGGGCTTCGGTCCGAACGCGTTCGACGAATGGCGTTACCTCGATCACGGCGAGCCGGGCCAGGACAACTCGAAGCGTCCGCTGAACCCGGACTTCGTGCTGAACCAGCCGCGCTACCAGGGTGCATCGGTGCTGCTCGCCCGCAAGAACTTCGGTTGCGGGAGCTCGCGCGAACACGCGCCGTGGGCGCTGCAGCAGTACGGCTTCCGCGCGATCATCGCGCCGAGCTTCGCGGATATCTTCTTCAACAACTGCTACAAGAATGGCCTGCTGCCGATCGTGCTGACCGAGCAGCAGGTCGATCACCTGTTCAGCGACACGTACGCGTTCAACGGCTACCAGCTGACGATCGACCTCGACGCGCAGGTCGTGCGCGCGGGCGACGGCCGCGAGTATCCGTTCGAGATCGCCGCGTTCCGCAAGTACTGCCTGCTGAACGGCTTCGACGACATCGGCCTCACGCTGCGCCACGCGGACAAGATCCGCCAGTTCGAAGCGGAGCGGCTCGTGAAGCAGCCGTGGCTCAGCACCAAGCTGGTCGGCTGAGCGCGCGTTGCAGGCGGGCGCGCCGTGCGTGCGCTCGCCGGCCTGCCTCCATAACACCCTACCCAGTCAGGAATTTCGCATGAAGATTGCAGTGCTGCCCGGCGACGGCATCGGTCCGGAAATCGTCAATGAAGCGGTGAAGGTGCTGAACGCACTCGACGAGAAGTTCGAACTCGAACAGGCGCCGGTCGGCGGCGCGGGCTACGAGGCGAGCGGCCATCCGCTGCCCGACGCGACGCTGGCGCTCGCGAAGCAGGCCGACGCGATCCTGTTCGGCGCGGTCGGCGACTGGAAGTACGACTCGCTCGAGCGCGCGCTGCGCCCCGAGCAGGCGATCCTCGGGCTGCGCAAGCACCTCGAGCTGTTCGCGAATTTCCGCCCGGCGATCTGCTATCCGCAGCTCGTCGATGCGTCGCCGCTGAAGCCGGAGCTCGTCGCGGGCCTCGACATCCTGATCGTGCGCGAACTGAACGGCGACATCTACTTCGGCCAGCCGCGCGGCGTGCGGGCGGCGCCGGACGGCCCGTTCGCCGGCGAGCGCGAAGGCTTCGACACGATGCGCTATTCGGAACCGGAAGTGCGCCGTATCGCGCACGTCGCGTTCCAGGCCGCGCAAAAGCGCGCGAAGAAGCTGCTGTCGGTCGACAAGTCGAACGTGCTGGAGACGTCGCAGTTCTGGCGCGACATCATGATCGACGTGTCGAAGGAGTACGCGGACGTCGAGCTGTCGCACATGTACGTCGACAACGCGGCGATGCAGCTCGCGAAGGCGCCGAAGCAGTTCGACGTGATCGTCACCGGCAACATGTTCGGCGACATCCTGTCGGATGAGGCGTCGATGCTGACGGGCTCGATCGGCATGCTGCCGTCCGCGTCGCTCGACAAGCACAACAAGGGGCTGTACGAGCCGTCGCACGGTTCGGCGCCGGACATCGCGGGCAAGGGCATCGCGAACCCGCTCGCGACGATCCTGTCGGCCGCGATGCTGCTGCGCTATTCGCTGAATCGCGCGGAGCAGGCCGATCGTATCGAGCGCGCGGTGAAAACGGTGCTCGAACAAGGCTACCGCACGGGCGACATCGCGACGCCGGGCTGCAAGCAGGTCGGCACGGCGGCGATGGGCGATGCGGTGGTCGCCGCGCTGTAAGCGTGGGAAATGAAGTGCGGTAACTAATGTGGAAAAGGGCGCGAACGGGCCGTGAAAATCGGCCGGTTCGCGCGCGGTTGGCCGTTGTGCGGGCCACCGGCTTTGTGTAGACTCGAACGATGGCGCTGATTTCCCTGATCTCCCCGGTCCTGAAACTCCACGGCAACACTGCCCGTGCGGGTGCGCGCGCCATCGTCATCACGAAAACCATTACCACGAAAACGATCATTAAACGCTGATCGCCGTCGTGCCCGCCTGTTTCCCCGCGCGGTCACGCGGGGACGGAAATGGCGGGGAAGCTCCATTCAAAGCAAAGGGTTAGTCATGAACGTAGGTCTCGTAGGTTGGCGCGGCATGGTCGGCAGCGTCCTGATGCAGCGCATGCAGGAAGAGGGCGATTTCGACCTGATCGAACCGGTGTTTTTCAGCACCAGCAACACGGGCGGCAAGGCGCCGTCGTTCGCGAAAAACGAGACCACGCTCAAGGACGCGACCAGCGTCGACGAGCTGAAGAAGTGCGACGTGATCATCACGTGCCAGGGCGGCGACTACACGAACGACGTGTTCCCGAAGCTGCGCGCGGCCGGCTGGAACGGCTACTGGATCGATGCGGCATCGTCGCTGCGGATGAACGACGACGCGGTCATCATCCTCGATCCGGTCAACCTCGACGTGATCAAGGACGCGCTCGTCAAGGGCACGAAGAACTTCATCGGCGGCAACTGCACGGTCAGCCTGATGCTGATGGCGCTCGGCGGCCTGTTCCGCGAGAATCTCGTCGACTGGATGACGGCGATGACCTACCAGGCCGCATCGGGCGCGGGCGCGCAGAACATGCGTGAGCTGCTGTCGCAGATGGGCACGCTGAACGGCGCGGTACAGGAACAGCTCGCCGATCCGGCCTCCGCGATCCTCGACATCGACCGCCGCGTGCTGGCGGCGATGAACAGCGACGCGATGCCGACGAGCCAGTTCGGCGTGCCGCTCGCCGGTTCGCTGATCCCGTGGATCGACAAGGATCTCGGCAACGGGATGTCGAAGGAAGAGTGGAAGGGCGGCGCGGAAACCAACAAGATCCTCGGCAAGCCGGCGATGGGCGAACCGGGCTCGATCCCGGTCGACGGGCTGTGCGTGCGGATCGGTGCGATGCGCTGCCACTCGCAGGCGCTGACGATCAAGCTGAAGAAGGACGTGCCGCTCGACGAGATCAACGGCATCCTCGCATCGGCGAACGACTGGGTGAAGGTCGTGCCGAACGAGCGTGAAGCGTCGATGCGCGACCTGTCGCCGGCGAAGATCACCGGCACGCTGTCGGTGCCGGTCGGCCGCCTGCGCAAGCTCGCGATGGGCGGCGAATACCTGTCGGCGTTCACGGTCGGCGATCAGCTGCTGTGGGGCGCGGCCGAGCCGCTGCGCCGCATGCTGCGCATCCTGCTCGACAAGTAAGCACGCTGGCTGCCCGGCTAGCGGGCCGGGCTGCACGATACGACGCGCCGCGTCGGCCTCGAGATTCGGGGCCGGCGCGGCGCGTTTTTCATGGGCGGTTCAGCGCAGGTTCAGCAACGTCTGGTCGACGGCCTGCTGGGTCTTGATCGTCTGCGCATTCGCCTGGTAATTGCGTTGCGCGGTGATCAGGTTCACGAGCTCGGTGGTCAGGTTGACGTTCGCGTTTTCGAGCGCGCTGCCCTGCAGCGTGCCGTGGTTCGTGCTGCCCGGCGCGGAGATCTGCGGCACGCCCGACGCAGCCGTTTCCGCATACTGGTTGCCGCCGATGTTCACGAGCCCGTTCGGGTTGTTGAAGTTCGCGAGCGCGATCAGGCCGAGCACCGTGCTCTGTCCGTTCGAATAGTTGCCGGTCAGCTTGCCGTCGCTGCCGATCGAGAACGTCGTCAGCGTGCCGCTCGCGAAGCCGTCCTGCGCGAGATTGTTCACGCCGTCCTTGCCGCCGTATTGCGTCGTGCCGCCCAGGTCGAGCGTCAGGTTCTGCGGATTGGCGCCGCCCGTCGTGTTCGGGATCGAGAACGCGAACTGGCCGAGGCTCGGCGTCGGCTGCCCGGTCGCTGCCGACGTCGTCGAGCTGATCCGACCCGATGCGTCGAACGTGACGGTGCCGAGATGCGTCGGCGTCTGCCCCTGCACGCCCGCGTAGGCCTGCCACGTGCCGGCCGCGCTCTTTGCGAAGTACATCGTGATCTGCTGCGAGCCGCCGAGCGTGTCGTAGACCTGGATCGACGAGTTGTAGTTGAACGTCGTGTTGTCGGTCGCGTTGAACGGCGTCTTGGCCGGCACCTTGTCCTGCGCGTTCAGGTTGAACTGGCCGGTGATCTTGTTCGTCGCGCGCGGCGCGATGTTGCTGGTCGGCGCCTGCAGCGGCACGGTCTGCGCGGTGTTGATCGCGCCGCCGGCGCTTGCCGCATAGCCCATCAGGTTGCGGCCTTGCGCGTCGACGATCGCGCCGTTCTTGTCGCGGTGGAACGTGCCGTCGCGCGAGTACGTGGTCACGCCGTTGCTCGACATCTGGAAGAAGCCGTTGCCGTTGATCGCGACGTCGAGCGACGACTTCGTCGTATTGATGGTGCCCTGGCCGAAATTCTGTTGCACCGACGCGAGCCGCGTACCGATGCCGATCTGCGTGTTGACCGACGTCGCGACCGAATTCGCGTACATGTCCGCGAAGTTCGCGCGCCCCTGCTTGAAGCCGACCGTGTTTGCGTTCGCGATGTTGTTGCCGATCACGTCGAGGTTGCTCGACGCGCCGGCCAACCCGCTCAAACCCTGCTGATAGCCCATGTTCGTCCCCGTAACGAGCTGGTAGTGAATGCAGTCGTGCGACTGCGCGATGGCCCTCTGGTCCTTCACGGCATCGGTCCGACCGCGAAGTCGAAATATGCCGATTCCCGGTTGAAGGCGATCGTATCGACGGCAACGGTTGGGTCTGTGTAATTTTGTGTAATGAAATTGAATTAATGCGGAAAAGATCGCTTTTGTATGACAAGCGGGTGGGCGCAAGGCGATGAAAGCCTTATGGGGCGAGGCTTTGGTGATGTGGATTTTCATTTCGCCGATAAGGGGGATGAACTGCCTTCTTATCGACGAATTGAAATTTGTTGGTTCCGGATTGATTGCCGGCTGGGATTATTTGGATTTCCTGCGGCTAATTCTTTAACGGCTGGCGGGGCGGGTCATTGAGGGAGTGCTTGCGATGCTGTCGCCGTGATCCTGCGGTGGACGCGCAGTGAGCACCGAAAGGCCGCGTCATTCGAGCAGGGGGCGATGCTGTTGCGAGACGGTTTTCGACAGCGCGCGTGGGGGTGTTCTGGTCGATCGAATGCACGGGTTGCGGCAGGCGGACCCGCCCGACGCGCGCGCCGGCTGGCGACGAATTCGGCCGGAACTCGAGCGCGTGAAGTAAACTACGCGGTTACGACGCACAGACCCGCCGAAAGCGTCGCGTTTCGCGCGGCGCTTTTGCATTTCTGCAGCAACTTTATTGACGCTTCCAACCGCGAATCCGAGCCGCGCCCGCGCGCGGCGATAGAGCCAACGATGTCCCGAATTTCCTTGTTTCCGCGTCAGTCCCGTCTGTCGCGCGCCGTGCGTGGGGCGCTGACGATCCTGGCGCTCGGCGCAGCCGCATCGGCGTGGGCAGTCGGCACCGGCGAACTGCCGGCGTCCGCCGCCGGCGCCGCCGCACCGCTTACCGTGACGGTCCAGCCGGGCCAGTCGCTGAACGACATCGCGAAAGCGGCCACGCAATCGCACGACCCGGCCGTGCTCGCGCGCGCCGCCCGTGCGCTGTTCGACGCCAATCCGCAGGCGTTCATGAAGCGCGACGCGAGCCGGCTGAAAGTCGGCGCGACGCTGACCGTGCCCGCGCTCGACGCCACCGGCGCGGCGCTCGTGCCGGCCGGCGCGTCCGCTGCCTCCGGTGCGACGGCCGCTTCCGCGCCCGCCGCCGCATCGGGTGGGGCGGCGATCGCGCAGCACGGCGCATCCGCGCCGCATCCTGGCTCGGCGGTGCAATCCGCGCCGGTGGCGTCGGCCGTGCATGCGGCTCCGGTGAGCGGTGCGAGTGCGCCGGCGGCGGGGGCGGCGGTTTCGATCGGTGCTTCGGCTTCGACCGGTGCTTCGGCTTCGACCGGGGCGGCGGCCGCACAGGGCGCGTCGGGTATCGACAGCACGCAGCCGGCGGCGCCCACGGGCGGTGCCAGCGGCCCGCATGTATGGAGCGGGGCGATCCAGTCGGCGCCGCCGTCCGCGAGCGAGGCGGCGGGGCAGGCGGTGCCGGGCAGCCCGGTTTCCGGCGTGCGCGAACCGGCCGGCGCGGCGCCTGCCGTGGGAGCGTCGCAGCCCCGGCCGTCGAGCTTGCAGCAATTGCTGGCGTTGAAGAATCGCGTGCTGATGGAGTTGCAGAAGCACGGCATCGGCAAACCGGCGACGACGACCGGCGTCGCGCCTGCGCCGGCTCCGGCGCCCGCCGCGCCGCGTCCGGCCGCGAATGACGCGAGTGCGTCGGCCGCTGCATCGACGGCGGACGAAGCCGCGTCGGGTGTGGCAGCCAGTGCGCCGCGCCCGGCATCGGCTTCCGTGCAACCGATCGCGCCCGTCGCGACACCGGCACGTCGTACGGAACAGATGGACTGGCGCCCGGCCGCCGCGGCCGGTGCAGCCGTGATCGTGCTCGCGGCCGGCTTCGTATGGCGCAAGCGCCGGAAGGGTCGCCGCGCGGACGACGCGGGTGCCGATACGACTGCTGCCGCAGCAGGCGGCGCCGCGGCTGCGGAAGCGGAAGCCGCGCCGTCCGTCGAACGTGAACTGCCGATCACGCCCGAAATGCCGATCGCACGCGATGCGGCGTCCGACATGAATCTTGCCGCGGCGACTGCCGCGGCGGCCGAGACGGTCGAGTCGCCCGTAGCGGACACATCGACTGCGCCTGAAGTGGCGGCACCGCGCGACGAGTCGCCCGAATTGCCGGCTGCCGACGCTGCCGTGTCGCCCGCGAACGACGCGACTCCGGTTCCGGATGAGGCTCCGCCCGACGCAGAACCGGCGGAAAAAAACACTGGCGCCGACAAGAAGGCCGAGCCGACCGAGCCGACCGCCGCATCCGTCGCCCCTTCGACGACCGAAGCACAGCACGCGACGCTGATGCAGAACGCGATCAGTGCGCTCAACAGTCTCGACATGCCGTTGCCGCCGCGGGCGGCGGACGAGCCGTCGTTGACGCCGGAGGCGCTCTCCGCGCGGGCAGCACAGCCCGACACCGACAAAATCGCAACTAACGGTCAATCCGCCCAGCACCCGCCGATGGGTTCGGATGAAACGACACCGGAACATCCGGTCGACCACGACGACGAGTTCGACTGGGATCCGGACGCGGCGACGCCCGCCGGCCAAGCGGGCGGCCCGCCTGCGGCGACATCGCTGCCGCCGCTCGGCGGCGCGCAGTTCGGCGCGCTGAAGCTCGATTTCGATCTCGACCTGCCGTCCACCCCGGGCGCCGCACTGCCCGCGCTCACCGCGGACGAGCTCGCGCGCATCGCGCGCAACAAGCTCGACCTCGCGGCCGAATACGTCGAGCTGGGCGATCTGGCCGGCGCGCGGACGCTGCTGCAGGAAGTGGTCGACGCGAACGACGCCGCGACGCGCGACGATGCACGCGCGCTGCTCGCGAAACTGGCGGACGAGGCGTGATGCGGATCGCGCTGGGCATCCAGTACGACGGCGCGGCGTTCTGCGGCTGGCAGGCGCAGCCGCACGGCAAGACCGTGCAGGACCGGCTCGAGCATGCGCTCGCCGAGTTCGCGCGGGTGCCGCTGCACACGACGGTGGCCGGGCGCACCGATACCGGCGTGCACGGGCTCGGGCAGGTCGTGCATTTCGACACGGATCTCGAGCGCGAGGTGTTCTCGTGGGTGCGCGGCACCAACGCGTTCCTGCCGCCGACCGTGTCGGTGCAATGGGCGAAGCCGATGCCGGACACGTTCCATGCGCGCTTCTCGGCGTTCGAGCGCACCTATTACTACGCGCTGTACGTGCATCCCGTGCGTTCGCCGATGCTGGCCGGGCGCGCGGGCTGGATCCACACGCCGCTCGACGACGACGCGATGCGCGCCGCCGCCGCGCACCTGATCGGCGAGCATGATTTTTCGTCGTTCCGGTCGTCGGAATGCCAATCGAAGACGCCGGTCAAACACCTGTATCAGATCGACGTGCGGCGCGCCGGGCATTTCATCCATTTCCGCTTTCGCGCGAACGCGTTCCTGCATCACATGGTGCGCAACCTGATGGGCTGCCTCGTCGCGGTCGGGCGCGGCCGCTATCCGGCCGACTGGCTCGCCGACGTGCTGGCCGGGCGCGACCGCAACCTCGCCGCACCCACGTTCATGGCCGACGGGCTGTACCTCGCCCACGTCGGCTACCCGGCGGAATTCGCCGTCCCGCCCGCGCAGCTCGGCAGCGTGCCGTGGAGCAGCGTCTGGGCCGATCTGGACCCACAATCATGACGGATCACGTCGTGTCCCCTTCGAGTTCCGCCGTGGCGGCGAGCGTGCCGCCGCGCACGCGCATCAAGCTGTGCGGGCTGTCGCGGCCCGAGGACGTGCTGCACGCGGCAGCCCTCGGCGCCGATGCGATCGGCCTCGTGTTCTATCCGAAGAGCCCGCGCGCGGTGACGATCGCGCAGGCGGCCGAGCTGGCGAGTCTGGCGCCGCCGTTCGTCTCGGTGGTCGGACTGTTCGTGAATGCGACCGAGGCCGAGATCGAAGCCGTCGTGCGCGACGTGCCGCTCACGATGCTGCAGCTCCACGGCGACGAGACGCCGGCGCAGTGCGACGCGCTCGGCCGCGCGGCGCGCCTGCCGTGGTTGCGCGCGGTGCGCGTCGGCCCCTCGACGCAGCGTGCCGATTTGGTAGAATCGGCTCTTCATTATTCGAAAGCGCGCGGCCTCCTGTTCGACACCCTGGTGCCGGATTACGGCGGTAGCGGCAAGGTCTTCGATTGGTCTCTTATTCCCGCAGAGCTCGCGCGTCGGGCCGTTTTGAGTGGTGGCTTGAACGCGCAAAACGTCGGTGATGCGATCCGCCAGCTGCGTCCGTTTGCTGTCGATGTCTCCAGTGGCATCGAAGTGGAGGGCGCGAAGGGCGTGAAGGATCACGCCCGGATGGCGGCGTTCGTACGCGCGGTGCGCGAAGCGGACGCCGGGTGATGCAAGCCGGTGCGGCCCCGCAGGCGGGGCGCACCGACCGATCGAGAGAGACACCATGTACAACCTTCCTGATGATCGTGGCCATTTCGGCCCGTATGGCGGCGTGTTCGTCGCCGAGACGCTGATTCACGCGCTGGACGAACTGCGCGCGGCGTATGAAAAGTTCCAGAACGATCCCGATTTCGTCGCCGAATTCGAGCGCGAGCTGAAGCATTTCGTCGGCCGTCCGTCGCCGATCTACCACGCGCAGCGCTGGAGCGAGACGCTCGGCGGCGCGCAGATCTACCTGAAGCGTGAAGACCTGAACCACACGGGCGCGCACAAGATCAACAACGTGATCGGCCAGGCGCTGCTCGCGAAGCGCATGGGCAAGAAGCGCGTGATTGCGGAAACGGGCGCCGGTCAGCACGGCGTCGCGACCGCGACCATCTGCGCGCGCTTCGGGATGGAGTGCGTCGTCTACATGGGCGCCGAGGACGTGCGTCGGCAGGCCGCGAACGTGTACCGGATGAAGCTGCTGGGCGCGACGGTCGTGCCGGTCGAATCGGGTTCGCGCACGCTGAAGGACGCGCTGAACGAAGCGATGCGCGACTGGGTCACGAACATCGAAAGCACGTTCTACATCATCGGCACGGTCGCGGGCCCGCACCCGTACCCGATGATGGTGCGCGACTTCCAGCGCGTGATCGGCGACGAGTGCAAGGTGCAGATGCCCGAGCTCGCGGGCCGGCAGCCCGACGCGGTGATCGCCTGCGTCGGCGGCGGGTCGAACGCGATGGGCATTTTCTATCCGTACATCGACGATACGTCGGTGCAGCTGATCGGCGTCGAAGCGGCCGGCGACGGCCTCGACACGGGCCATCACGCGGCGTCGCTGATCGCCGGCAGCCCGGGCGTGCTGCACGGCAATCGCACGTACCTGCTGCAGGACGACAACGGCCAGATCATCGAGACGCATTCGGTGTCGGCGGGCCTCGACTATCCGGGCGTCGGCCCCGAGCACGCATGGCTGAAGGACAGCGGCCGCGCGCAGTACGTGCCGATCACCGACGCGGAAGCGTTGAAGGCGTTCCACGACTGCTGCCGGATCGAGGGGATCATTCCCGCGCTCGAGTCGAGCCACGCGATCGCGTATGGCGTGAAGCTCGCGCCGACGTTGCCGAAGGACAAGATCCTGCTCGTCAACCTGTCGGGCCGCGGCGACAAGGACATGCACACGGTCGCCGAGCGATCGGGCATCGCGCTCTGACCCCGACCGATGCGTGACCTGATCGAAGAGCCGGGCGGCGGCGCCGCGAGCGAGGCGGAGGCGGTTCAGCCGGCCGCCGCCGTGCCGCGCGCGCTGCCGCCCGGTATCGAACTGCACAACCGCGATTTCCTGACCGATGCCGCGCACTTGCCGGATGCGTCGATCGACCTGATCGTCGCCGATCCGCCGTACGGGCTCGGCAAGGACTACGGCAACGATTCGGACAAGCGTTCGGGCGACGATTTCCTCGCGTGGACGCGCGAGTGGCTCGAACTCGCGATTCCGAAGCTGAAGCCGAGCGGGTCGATGTACATCTTCTGCACGTGGCAGTACGCGCCGGAAATCTTCAGTTTCCTGAAGACGCAACTCACGATGGTCAACGAGATCATCTGGGACCGGCGCGTGCCGAGCATGGGCGGCACGACGCGCCGTTTCACGTCGGTGCACGACAACATCGGCTTTTTCGCGGTTTCCAAAGCGTATTACTTCGATCTCGATCCGGTCCGCATCCCGTACGACGCCGACACGAAGAAGGCCCGCTCGCGCAAGCTGTTCGAAGGCAGCAAGTGGCTGGAGATGGGCTACAACCCGAAGGACGTCTGGTCGGTCTCGCGCCTGCACCGGCAGCACGCGGAGCGCGTCGATCATCCGACCCAGAAGCCGCTGGAAATCATCGAGCGGATGGTGCTCGCAAGCTGCCCGCCGGGCGGCCGCGTGCTCGATCCGTTCATGGGCAGCGGCACGACCGCGGTGGCCTGCGCACGGCAGGGGCGCGACTTCGTCGGCTACGAGATCAACGAAAGCTATTGTGCGATCGCGCACGAGCGCGTGAGCGCGCTCGCCGCGCCGGCGTGCGCGTGAATCGCGCCGCCGCCGAATGCACTGAGGAAAATTGCCATGTCCCGTATTCAGCAGACCTTCGCCGCACTCGCGGAACAAGGCCGTAAGGGCCTGATCCCGTTCATCACGGCCGGCGACCCGGACCCCGCGAAAACCGTCGAATTCATGCACGCGCTCGCCGCCGGCGGCGCGGACGTGATCGAACTCGGCGTGCCGTTCTCGGACCCGATGGCCGACGGCCCGGTGATCCAGCGCTCGTCGGAGCGCGCGCTCGCGCGCGGCGTCACGTTGAAGAGCGTGCTCGCCGACGTGAAGCGTTTTCGCGAAACCGACCCCAAAACCCCCGTCGTGCTGATGGGCTATGCGAACCCGATCGAACGGATGGGTGTCGACGCGTTCGCGGCCGAAGCGCACGCGGCCGGCGTCGACGGCGTGCTGGTGGTCGACTATCCGCCGGAAGAGGCGGGCGTGTTCGCCGAAAAGATGCGGGCCGCGCAGATCGATCCGATCTTCCTGCTCGCGCCGACGTCGACCGACGAGCGCATCGCCGACGTCGGCAAGATCGCGAGCGGCTACGTGTATTACGTGTCGCTCAAGGGCGTGACCGGCGCGGGAAATCTGGATGTTTCGAGCATTGCAGGTAAAATCCCGGCCATCAAGTCGCGCGTGCCGGTTCCGGTGGGTGTCGGCTTCGGTATCCGCGACGCCGAAACGGCGCGTGCGGTGGCCGAAGTGTCGGACGCCGTCGTGATCGGCAGCCGCCTCGTGCAACTGCTCGAGAGCGCCGCGCCGGAAGGTGCCGCCGCCGCGCTGAAGACGTTCATCGCCGAGCTGCGCGTCGCCCTGGACGGTGCCGGCAACACGGCGCGATAAACACAACACAGGAAGCGGGAACGGGCCGCGTCGGCCCGCCCCGCCACGGAACAGGAAACCATACGATGAGCTGGCTCGACAAACTGTTGCCGCCGAAGATCAAGCAGACCGACCCGAAAAGCCGCAAGGGCATTCCGGAAGGCCTGTGGGTCAAGTGCCCGTCCTGCGAGGCCGTTCTCTATCGCAACGACGTGGACGCGAACCTGCACGTGTGCCCGAAGTGCGATCACCACATGCGCATCGGCGCGCGCGAGCGCCTCGACGGGCTGCTCGATCCGGAAGGCCGCTACGAGATCGGCCAGGAAGTCGTGCCGGTCGACTCGCTGAAGTTCAAGGACAGCCGCAAGTACCCCGATCGTCTGAAGGAAGCGATGGACGAAACCGGCGAGACCGACGCGATGGTCGTGATGGGCGGCGCGATCCATACGCTGCCGGTCGTGGCAGCGTGCTTCGAATTCTCGTTCATGGGCGGCTCGATGGGTTCGGTCGTCGGCGAGCGCTTCGCGCGCGGTGCGCAGAACGCGCTGGAGCAGCACGTGCCGTTCATCTGCTTCACGGCATCGGGCGGCGCACGGATGCAGGAGAGCCTGCTGTCGCTGATGCAGATGGCCAAGACCACCGCGATGCTGACCAAGCTGGCCGAAGCGAAGCTGCCGTTCATTTCGGTGCTGACCGACCCGACGATGGGCGGCGTGTCGGCGAGCTTCGCGTTCCTCGGCGACGTCGTGATCGCGGAGCCGAAGGCGCTGATCGGCTTCGCCGGCCCGCGCGTGATCGAGCAGACGGTCCGCGAGAAGCTGCCCGAAGGCTTCCAGCGCGCCGAATTCCTGCTGAAGACGGGCGCGATCGACATGATCGTCGACCGTCGCAAGATGCGCGACGAGATCGCGCAGTTGCTCGCGCTGCTGCAGCGACAGCCGGCCGACGCGCTGGCCTGACCGGCGCAACGTCGTGACTCCGCGCGTCGCCTGGCTTCTCAGGCGGCGCGCTTTGCTTTTTGGCGTAGTGGCGGTACCGATCCAGATTTGATCCGATGAGCACATTTCCCACTCTCGACGCGTGGCTTTCGCATCTCGAACGCGCGCACCCGGTCGGCATCGACATGGGCCTGACCCGCATCGGGCAGGTCAAGGCGGCGCTGCAGCTCGAATTCGCGTGCCCGGTGATCACCGTCGGCGGCACGAACGGCAAGGGCTCGACCTGCGCGTTCCTCGAGACGATTCTCGTGCGCGCGGGTTACAAGGTCGGCTGCCACACGTCGCCGCACCTGCTCGCATTCAACGAGCGCGCGCGCGTGAACGGGCAGAACGTGACCGACGACGAACTGCTGCCGCACTTCGAGGCCGTCGAAGCCGCGCGCACGTCGCTGGCCGAGCCCGTGTCGCTCACGTATTTCGAATTCACGACGCTCGCGATCCTGCATCTGTTCGCCTCGCGCGGGCTCGACGCGGTGATCCTCGAAGTCGGCCTCGGCGGCCGGCTCGATGCGGTGAACATCATCGACACCGATTGCGCGATCGTCACGAGCATCGACATCGATCACACCGAATACCTCGGCGACACGCGCGAGAAGATCGCGTTCGAGAAGGCGGGGATCTTCCGCGCGGGCAAGCCGGCGATCTGCGGCGATCCGGCCGCGCCGCAGACGCTCGTCGACCACGCCGAAGCGATCGGCGCCGACCTGTGGCTCGTCGGCCGCGATTTCCGCTACGAGGCGCAGGCAGGGGCCGAGCGCCAGCAATGGAGCTACCTCGGCCGCGACAAGCGCTATCCGGCGCTCGCGTATCCGGCGCTGCGCGGCGCGAACCAGCTGATCAACGCGTCGGCCGCGCTCGCCGCGCTCGAGGCGCTGCGCCCGGTGCTGCCGGTGTCCGCGCAGGACATCCGGCTCGGGCTCGCGAACGTCGAGCTGCCGGGGCGCTTCCAGGTGCTGCCCGGCAAGCCGGCGATCGTGCTCGACGTCGCGCACAACCCGCATGCGTCGGCCGTGCTCGAGCAGAACCTCGGCAACATGGGTTTCTTCCCGTACACGTACGCGGTGTTCGGCGCGATGCACGACAAGGACATCGACGGCGTGCTGCAGCACCTGAAGGGCGAGATCGACCACTGGTGCGTGACCGACCTGCCGCTGCCGCGCGCGGCCTCCGCGGAGCAGCTCGAAGCCGCGCTGCGCAAGGCCGGCGTGGAGGAGGGGCCCGATTCGAGCGTGACGCGTTACGCGTCGCCCGCGGAAGCGTTTCGCGATGCACTAAAAAGAGCATCCGAGAATGATAGAATCGTGGTTTTCGGCAGTTTCCATACGGTTGCCGGCGTGCTGGCCTACCGTAAATCGCAGCAACACTGACTGACGGGCAGTTTCGGACTCAGCCATTCATGGGAATTTTCTCGTTCGGCAAGAAAGACGACGACGCGCCCCCGCGGCGCGGCGGTCGCACCGGGGCCTCCCGGAACGTGCGCACGGAGCGCACTGAACGCGTCGAGCGCCGCACGCGCCGCACCGAGCGTCCGGAATCGGACGCACTGCTCCTCGATCCGACCCTTCCTGAAAAGCAACGCGCGCGCCGTCGCCTCGTCGGCGCGATCGCGCTCGTCGTGGCCGCCGTGATCGTGCTCCCGATGGTGCTCGACTCGCACCCGAAGCCGGTCACCGACGACATCGCGATCGACATCCCGAACCGGCCCGCGCACCAGGCGGTCGCGCCGCGCGACGACGACGTGTCCGACGTGCAGGCGGGCGTCGCGCACGACGAACCGCCCGCATCCGACGCGGCCGTGGCGGCCGCACCGGCGCCCGCGCCGAAGGACGCCGCCAAGCCGGCCGCGAAACCCGATACGACCACCACCGCGAGCGTGACGCCGCCGAAGCCCGCGCCGAAGCCGGCCGCTCCGGCGGCGAAACCGGCCGCGCCGAAGCCTGCGCCCGCAACCGTCGCGAATGCCGGCGCCGCGAGCCCGGACGGCGGCGACGCATCGTCGCCGGCGTCGCCGGCCGGTGCGCGCTTCGCGGTGCAGCTCGGTTCGTTCAAGGACGCCGCGACCGCCCGTTCGTGGGCCACCAAGTTGAAATCGGCGGGCGTGCCCGCATATGTCGAGCACAGCAAGCAGGCCGACGGCAGCACGGCTACACTGCTGCGTGCCGGCCCGTTCGCGGATCGTGCGGCGGCATCCGCCGCGATCGCGAAGGTGCGCGAAGCCGGACTGACGCAGTAACGTGCGATGCTGACGGCTTTCGACTACGCTGTATTGGCGGTGATCGCGTTGTCGGCGCTGCGCGGCGCGTGGCGCGGCTTCGTGTCCGAGATTTTCGGGCTGATCGGCTGGATCGCGGCGGTCGTGATCGCGGGCCGCTACGTCGGGCTGGTCGTGCCGTACATTCCGGCGAACTGGCCGGGCGGCGCGCTGACGCAGTGGGTGATCGCCTTCGCGTTGCTCGTGATCGGCGTCGTGCTGGTCGCCGGCGTGGCGAACGCGCTGCTGTCGCGGATCGCGCAGGCGAGCGGCCTGGGCGGCGTCGACCGCTCGCTGGGCATGATGTTCGGGCTCGTCCGCGGCTGTGTGCTGGTGGTGCTGCTGGTCGCGGCGGCCGGGCTGACCGAACTGCCCAAACAGGATTTCTGGCGCAATGCGCTATTGCGTCCTTTTGCCGAACAGGGCGTGCACGAGCTGAAGCAGCTCCTGCCCGACGGCATGGCCCAGTACGTACGCGTGTGACGGCGCGGCCGGGCAGGACGGAACCGATTTTGTCATCTTGAAGGACATGCCATGTGCGGCATCGTAGGCGTTATCTCCCAATCCCCTGTCAATCAGCTGATCTATGACAGCCTGCTGCTCCTGCAGCATCGCGGTCAGGACGCGGCGGGCATCGCGACGGCGGACGGCAGCAATTTCCACATGTACAAGGCGAACGGCATGGTGCGCGACGTGTTCCGCACGCGCAACATGCGCAGCCTGCCCGGCACCTACGGCATCGGCCAGGTACGCTACCCGACGGCCGGCTCGGCGTCGAGCGAGGCCGAGGCGCAGCCGTTCTACGTGAACGCGCCGTTCGGGATCATCCTCGCGCACAACGGCAACCTGACGAACTGGATGCAGCTGAAGGACGAGATGTTCCGGATCGACCGCCGGCACATCAACACCAACTCCGACAGCGAAGTGCTGCTCAACGTGTTCGCGCACGAGCTGCAACTGTCGACCACGGGCCTCGAGCTCGACCCGGCGTCGGTGTTCAAGGCGGTCTCGGGCGTGCATCGCCGCCTGCAGGGTTCGTACGCGATCGTGTCGCTGATCGCCGGCTACGGCCTGCTCGCGTTCCGCGACCCGTTCGGCATCCGCCCGCTGTGCATCGGCAAGCTCGAAACCGAGCATGGCACCGAATGGATGGTCGCGTCGGAGTCGGTGGCGGTCGAAGGCATCGGTTTCGAATTCGTGCGTGACCTGGAGCCGGGCGAAGCGGTCTTCATCGACAAGGCCGGCAACTTCCACAGCCAGCAGTGCGCGGAGAACCCGACGCTGAATCCGTGCATGTTCGAATACGTGTATCTGGCCCGTCCGGATTCGTGCCTCGACGGCGTGCCGGTGTACAACGTGCGCCTGCGCATGGGCGACTATCTCGCCGAGAAGATCAAGCGCGAACTGCCGAACGTGCCGATCGACGTCGTGATGCCGATTCCCGATT
Organism: Burkholderia sp. AU39826; assembly: GCF_020419965.1. Classification (NCBI taxonomy): domain Bacteria; kingdom Pseudomonadati; phylum Pseudomonadota; class Betaproteobacteria; order Burkholderiales; family Burkholderiaceae; genus Burkholderia; species Burkholderia sp. AU39826. The sequence continues at coordinate 953,816 of NZ_JAIZQG010000001.1, read as the reverse complement.
CGTCGCGCCCGGCCGCGATGCAGGTCGCCGCGAAGCTCGGCGTCGAGTACCGCGAAGGCTTCTTCAAGAACCGCTACGTCGGCCGCACGTTCATCATGCCGGGGCAGGCCGTGCGCAAGAAGTCGGTGCGCCAGAAGCTCAACGCGATGAGCATCGAGTTCAAGGACAAGCACGTGCTGATCGTCGACGATTCGATCGTGCGGGGCACGACCTCGCACGAAATCGTGCAGATGGCGCGTGATGCGGGTGCGAAGTCGGTGATCTTCGCGTCGGCTGCGCCGCCCGTGAAATTCCCGAACGTGTACGGCATCGACATGCCGACGCGTGGCGAGCTCGTCGCGCACGGCCGCACCGACGAAGAAGTCGCGAAGATCATCGGCGCCGATCACCTGATCTATCAGGACGTCGACGATCTGCGCCGCGCGGTGCGCGACATCAACCCGAAGCTCGAGCGCTTCGAGGCGTCGTGCTTCGACGGCAACTACATCACCGGCGCCGTGACGCCCGAGTACCTCGATGCGATCGAGCGCGCGCGCCTCACGCCGGCGTCGCAGGCCGATCGCGATACGGCCAGCGATACCGAGCGCTCGCAGATGAACCTGCAACTGTCGGTCGAGTAACTCACGCCGGCGCGCGCTTGGATCGAGGCGTGATAGGATGTGGCCTTGCGTCGATTTGATATCAGCTTGCGGACGCGGGGCAACTTCCCAAAACAGCTAAAGCGAAGGCCGGCGGCAGCCGGCCCGAGTCGATCGCTGTCGTACCGCACCGAAGCCCGCTGATGCCGACGCATAGCGGGCTTTTTGTTTTTTGGCCTCGGTTTTGACCGGGCCCGCGCCGCGTGCATGACCGTCGGCGCGGCCCTCGAATACGGAAAACGGAACATGGACGACTCCCTCAACTTCGACACGCTTGCCGTGCGCGCTGGCACGCTGCGCAGCGACTTCAACGAGCATTCGGAAGCGCTGTTCCTCACGTCGAGCTTCTGCTTCTCGAGCGCGGCCGACGCGGCCGAGCGCTTCGCGAATTCGGAAGACTATTTCACCTATTCGCGCTTCACGAACCCGACCGTCACCATGTTCCAGGAGCGTCTCGCGGCGCTCGAGGGCGGCGAGGCGTGCATCGCGACGGCGTCGGGCATGGCCGCGATCATGTCGGTCGTGATGTCCGCGCTGCAGGCGGGCGACCACCTCGTCAGTTCGCGCAGCCTGTTCGGCTCGACGCTCGGGATGTTCTCGCAGATCTTCAGCAAGTTCGGGATCACGACGACCTTCGTCGACCCGACCGACCTGAACGCATGGCAGGAAGCGGTGCGGCCGGAAACGAAGATGTTCTTCCTCGAGACGCCGTCGAACCCGCTGACCGAACTCGCCGACATCGAGGCGATCGCCAAGATCGCGAAGGCCGCGAACGCGCTGTTCGTCGTCGACAACTGTTTCTGCAGCCCGGTGCTGCAGCAGCCGCTGAAGCTCGGCGCGGACGTCGTGATGCACTCGGCGACGAAATTCCTCGACGGGCAGGGCCGCGTGCTCGGCGGCGCGCTGGTCGGCTCGAAGGAATTCATCATGGGCAAGGTGTTCCCGTTCGTGCGCAGCGCGGGCCCGACGCTGTCGGCGTTCAACGCGTGGGTGCTGCTGAAGGGGATGGAGACGCTGTCGCTGCGCGTCGAGAAGCAATCGGCGAACGCGCTGGAGATCGCGCGCTGGCTCGACGCGCATCCGGCAGTCGCGCGCGTGTTCTACCCGGGCCTCGAATCGCATCCGCAGCATGAACTCGCGAAGCGCCAGCAGAAGGCCGGCGGTGCAATCGTGTCGTTCGAGCTGAAGGGCGACACGCCGGAGCAGCAGCGCGCGAACGCGTGGCGTGTGATCGACAACACGAAGCTGGTGTCGATTACCGGCAACCTCGGCGATACGCGCACGACGATCACGCATCCGGCCACCACGACGCACGGCCGCATCACGCCGGAAGCGCGTGCGGCGGCGGGGATCACCGAAGGGCTGATTCGCCTCGCGGTCGGGCTCGAGCACGCGGGCGACATTCGTGACGATCTCGCGCGCGGCCTGGACGGCTGAGCGATACGGCCGGTTTTTGCCCGGATCGACGATGAAACGGGCCGCTCGAGAGAGCGGCCCGTTGTCGTTTCGGCGCATGCCGTCGTGCGTGTTTTGCCGACGTTCAGCCCGCGGCGTGCGCGGGCGGCGCGGCGCGCATCGCGTCCACCATCCAGCGCAGCGTTTCGTCGAGCGGCGTGATCGGTAGTTCGCCCACCGCGCGCCGCAGCTTGTCGCGCGACCCGCTCAGGCGCTTCACTTCGTTGTGCCGCACGAAGCGCGGATCGATCGTCACGTCGATCACGTAGCCGGCGATGCGCGACAGCATCGCCAGCACTTCCTTCAGCGAATACGCACGCTCCGAGCAGACGTTGAACGTCTCGCCGGCCGGCGCGGCTTCGATCAGCTTCAGATAGGCGGCCGTCACGTCGCGCACGTCGGAGAAATCGCGGCTCACGTCGAGGTTGCCGAGCGAGATCCGCGGCGCGTTGCCCGCAAAGTGCGCGACGAGCTTCGGCAGCAGATACGCATCGCTCTGGCCGACACCCGTGTAGTTGAACGGCCGCGCGATCACGATCGGCAGCCGGTCGGCCCACAGCTTCGCCGCATATTCCATTGCGAGCTTGCTGACCGCGTAGTCGTTCGCCGGGGCCGGCGCGACGGTTTCGTCGAGCACGCCGGCCGTCGAGTTGCCGTAGACGTTCGCGCTGCTTGCGAGCAGCACCGCCGACGGGCGGCGGTCGAGGCCGTCGAGCGCGGCCAGCAGGTTGCGCGTGCCGACGATGTTGACCGCGTAGGTGTGCGACGGCTCGTCCTGCGCGACATGCGCGCGCGCGGCCAGATGCACGACGGCGTCGGGCCGCGCGTCGGCCGCGGCCGCGCGCATGGCCTGCGCGTCGAGCAGGTCGACGGGCAGCAGCGTGCAGTGCGCGAACGCCGGATCGGCGGGGCCGGGCGTGCCGGGCGCGACCGTGCCCCAGACGTCGTAGCCGGCCGCCTGCAGGCGTTCGACCATGTAGCGGCCGGTGAAGCCCGTCAGGCCCGTGACGAACGCACGGCGCGACGGACGGCCGGCCTCAGAACGTGTCATGGTGTTGATTCCGCGTCAAATCCGCTTCGACCATCATCTGGCAAAGTTGTTCGAGCGTCGTCTTGGGTTCCCAGCCGAGTTTGCTTTTCGCCTTGTCCGCGCAGCCGATCAGCAAGTCGACTTCCGCGGGGCGGTAGAACTTCGGGTTCACTTCGACGAGCACGTTGCCGGTCGATGCGTCGAGGCCGCGCTCCTGCTCGCCCTTGCCGGTCCATTCGAGCTGGTAGCCGGCCGCCGCGAACGCCATCCGCACGAAGTCGCGCACGGTTTCGGTGCGGTTGGTCGCCAGCACGTAGGTGTCGGGCTCGTCGGCCTGCAGCATCCGCCACATGCCTTCGACGTATTCGAGCGCGAAGCCCCAGTCGCGTTTCGCGTCGAGATTGCCGAGCTCGAGCCGGGTCGCCTTGCCGAGCCGGATCTTCGCGACCGTGTCGGTGATCTTGCGCGTGACGAATTCGCGGCCGCGCAGCGGCGATTCATGATTGAACAGGATCCCGCTGCTGCCGAACAGGCCGTACGACTCGCGGTAGTTCACGGTCATCCAGTGCGCGTACAGCTTCGCGACGCCGTAGGGGCTGCGCGGGTAGAACGCGGTGGTTTCCGTTTGCGGGATCGCCTGCACCTTGCCGAACATCTCGGACGTCGACGCCTGGTAATAGCGGGTCTTCGGGCTCACGACCCGAATCGCCTCGAGCAGGTTCAGCGGGCCGATGCCGGTCACTTCGGCGGTGGTCGCCGGCTGGTCGAACGACACGCCGACGAAGCTTTGCGCGGCTAGGTTGTAGAGCTCGTCCGGCTGCGTGCGTTCGAGCAGGCGCAGGCTCGAGCCCGCGTCGGTCAGGTCGTGTTCGACGAGCGTCAGGTTCGGGTGCGTGTCGACGCCGAGCTCGGCGATGCGCCAGAAATTCACCGAGCTGGTGCGGCGATAGGTGCCGGTGACTTCGTAGCCCTTGTCGAGCAGCAGTTTGGTCAGGTACGCACCGTCTTGCCCCGAAATTCCGGTGATGATGGCCTTTTTACGCGTTTGGCTCATGGCGTTGTCCTGGTAGAAGCGATGGATGATGAGATTCAGGCGGTCGTGCCGGCGGCGGCCGGCAGCGCGCGGCGCGCGGGCCCGCGCGTCAGGCGCCGTTCGAAGCCGTACCAGCTCAGGGTCGCGTACGCGAGCGTGATCGCAAGCGCCAGCGCGGCCGTGACGAAACGGTTCAGGTGCAGCGGCCACAGCGCGTACAGCACGCTCAGGTGGATCAGGTAGACGGTGTAGCTGACGGTGCCGACGTAGACGAGCATCGGGTTCGTCAGCACGCGTTGCACGAGGCCGCGCCCGCGCAGCGCGATCACGACGATCGACGTGCACAGCAGCAGCGAGATGCTGTAGAGCGCCGCGTTCGACAGCGGCGTGTTCGCGGCGCGAAAGCGCGGGAACGACAGGTGCAGCCAGCCGAGGATCGCGAGCGACACGAGCGCGCCGACGATCGCGAGCGGATAGAACGGCTCCAGCGCGCGCCGGTCGCGGCGCAGCACGATCGCGAGCAACGCGCCGGCCGCGAGCAGGTCCATCCGGAACGGCGTCAGGTAGTAGATCGGCCAGAACGAATCGAACCACGGCGTCGCGATCGCGCGCAGCACCGGCGCCGCGACGATCAGCGCGGCGGCGACCCACAGCAGCGCGCGCTCCGAGCACCACAGCACGACGAACGGCCAGAAGATGTAGAACTGCTCCTCGACCGCGAGCGACCACAGCACGTTCAGGCTGTCATGGCCGATGCTGCCGAGCGACAGGCCGATATTGGTCGAGAAGAACGCGAACCACGGCCAGTGCGGCAGCCAGCTCGCGCCGAACAGCAGCGTCGACACCGCCAGCAGCAGCACGTACGGCGGCAGGATGCGGCGCACGCGGCGTGCGTAGAAGTGGCTGAAGTACGACTGCCCGCGCGCCTTGCGATCGAGCAGGATGCCGGTGATCAGCAACCCGCTCAGCACGAAGAACAGATCGACGCCCATCCACAGCGGCGCCTTCAGCGCGTGCTGCAGGAACACGGCGCCCACGGCGATCGCGCGCAGCCCGTCGAGCTGCACGATGCGGCCGTGTTGCGGCGGGGCGAGGTCGGCGGGGCGCGACAGGGCCGTCATCGCGCGGCTCCTTCACGACCCGCATCCGATGCGTGTACGTATTGCATGCCTTTAAATGAAATAGGGAATCGAAAACGATTCTAGGGAAAAGAAATCGGTAAAAAAACGCGCGTCATTTATCTGACGGCAAATATCCGAATGCCGATTATTACGGTCGCGAGACGAAAGATTTGCACCCGGGCGGCCGCCAGACGCGGCGCGGGGAGGAATTTTCTACGTGGCGGCGCGGGAAAGGCGGTCGTTATTGCCGTTTCCGGGCCGGATTGACTGCCTGTTCCGGTTCGATATTTCTGGCGGAAACATCCCCAAATATTTCCAAATTTCTTGTGATTATTTTTGCTTGTAACCTGCATCGCGACGTTTGAAACCCATTTAGCGACAGGGCGCAGCCGCCGGCCATCCGAGGCTGCGCCGGTCGTTGTTGCATCGAGTCTGGAGAAGCGCATTGCGACGTCTGATTCTGGTTGGCGTGACGGTATGCGCGGCGCTGCTGACGAGCGCCGTGCCGGCCGAAACGGTGTTGCCCGCGACGACCTCGTGGATCGGCAACACGTTCGGCTATGGCGACGGCAGCTGGACGCAGATCGACATCCGCGCGATCGCGGTGACGCCCGACGGCAAGGTGTATACGAATGCGCCGTGGGACGAGAGCGGCGCCGAGGCGAGCGTCTACCAGGACGGGAAGATGCTCGGCTTCGCCGGTGGCACCCACGGCTGGGGCAACCTCGGCGGCAACGCGATCGCGGTGAACGGCAAGTATGCGTATGTCGCGATCGGCGTCGGCAACGAGCGCGGCCACCTGCAGTCGCCCGGCATCTGGCCGGACAAGGGCAAGCAATGGTTCGGCATCTCGCGGCGCACGATCGGCGACATGAAGCAGCCCGCGCCGTTTCGCGCGGCGCCGCCGGTCGCGCCGGGCGGCCGCGCCGATGCCGGCCGCGCGCGAATGGCCGCCAGCTTCATGATGATGAACGAGGTGCCGGCGCCCGCACGCTCGGAAGTGGGCGACGCGAAGGCGGAAGTGGGCGGCCTCGCGGCCGACGACAAGACGCTGTTCGCGACCAATCCGTCGCGCGACGCGGTGGACGTGTACGACGCGGAGACGATGCAGCGGAAGGGCACGTGGAGCGCGCACGAGCCGGGCCGCATCGCGCTCGCGGGCGACGGCACGCTGTGGCTGCTGACCGATACGCTGGGCGGGCCCGCGCATCTCGTGCACGTGCGGGCCGACGGCCGCAAGCTCGACGACGCGCCGGCGCTGCCGGCAGGCACCGACGCGGTGGACGTGGCGGTCGATGCGAAAGGGCGCGTGCTGGTCGCGGACAACGGGCCGCGCCAGCAGATCCTGATCTTCTCGAAAGGCGCGAACGGCTATGCGCAGTCGGGCTCGCTCGGCGAGCGCGGCGGCATCTTCGCGGGGCCGGTGCCGGGGCGCCCGGGGCCGCAGCGCTTCAACGGGCTGACGGGTGTCGGCGTCGACCGCGCGGGCAACGTCTACGTATCGATGAACGGGATCGGGCCGCGCCACGACACGATCGGCGCGGGGCTCGGCGCGGTGCTGGAAAGCTACACGCCGGACGGCAAGCTGCGCTGGCAGGTGCAGGGGCTGCTGTTCGTCGACGGCGCGTGGCTCGACCCCGCGCGGCCGAACAGCGTGTACACGGGCAACAAGCGCTTCGAGCTCGACCTGTCGAAGCCGCCGGGCCAGGACTGGAAATACGTCGGCTTCCTGTCGAACCGCTTCAAGTATCCGGACGACCCCGTGTTCCACACCGACCAGTATCCGGGCATGCCGATCGCGCGGCGCGTCGACGGCCGCACGTTTCTGTACCTGACCGACATGTACGCCGATCATCTGAAGATCTACCGCTTCGACGCGAAGCGCGACGGCGAGGTCGCGATTCCGTCCGGCCTGATCGCGGGCCGCGCGCGGCCGGTCGACAAGGTGCCGAACAAGCCGCCGGGCGGCGACTGGCTGTGGCGCGACGCGAACGGCAACGGCCGGATCGATGCCGACGAGTCCGAGCTCAACACGACGGGCAAGGCGAAGGCGGGCGGCTGGGGCTGGTGGGTCGACACGAAAGGCGACATCTGGCGCACGAGCGACGTGCGCGGCATCCACCGCTTCCAGTACGGCGGCGTCGACAAGGCCGGCAACCCGATCTATTCGTACGACAAGGTCACGACCTACCCGATGCCGCAGCCGTTCACGCAACTGCGCCGGTCGATCTACGACGCGCAGACGGACACGCTGTACGTGACCGGCTACACGGCCGACGCGCCGCCGCAGCCGGGCATCAACAAGGAAGTCGGCCGCGTGCTGGTGCGCTTCGACAAGTGGTCGAGCGGCTCGCCGGTGGTGCGCTACCAGGTCGCGCTGCCATGGCAGCTCGATGCGAAGCCGATCCTCGACCTGATCGGGATCACGGTCGAAGGCCGCTACATCTTCACGGTGGAGCCGGTCGGGAAGATCCACGTGTACGACAAGGAAACCGGCAAGGAAGTGGGCGTGATGAGCCCGGGCGCCGAGGTCGGCAAGGCCTCCGGCTGGGTCGACGTGCCGTTCGGCATCAGCGCGTTCCGGCGCGAGAACGGCGAATACCTCGTGTTCGTCGAGGAAGACGCGCGCGGCAAGGTGCTGATGTATCGCTGGAAACCGTGACGGGCGGCGCGCCGTCGTCGACGTCACTCAAGGCTTAAGCATGGACAAAGGCATACTCAAGAACGTTTCGATCAACTTCATCGGGCTGATCCTGCCGACCTTCGTGTCGCTGGTGACCGTGCCCGCGTACATCCACGCGCTCGGCGTCGAACGCTACGGCGTCGTCAGCCTCGTGTGGACGCTGATCGGCTATTTCGGGATCCTCGATCTCGGGATGAGCATGGCCGCGCAGAACCACATCTCGAAGGCGCTCGCGAGCGGCGACGCCGACGAAAGCGCGCGCGTGTTCTGGAGCGCGTTCTGGCTGAATCTCGGCACCGGCATCGCGGGCGGGTTGCTGATCTATTTCGGTGCGTTCGTCTACACCGCGTATTTCACGAAGGTGTCGGCCGCGATGCAGCACGAGGTGTATCTCGCGCTGCCGTGGCTTGCGCTCGCGATTCCGCTCGCGAACGTGTCGTGGGTGTTCGCCGGCGCGATCAACGGCGCCGAACGGTTCGGCGTGTTCAACACGAACCAGACGATCGGCACGTTCCTGTTCCAGCTGCTGCCGCTCGCCGCCGCGTGGTGGATCGCGCCGAACCTGCAGACGGTGCTCGCCGCGGCCGTCGTTGCGCGGCTGATCGCGGCGGTGATGCTCGGCCAGGCCAGCATCAAGGTGCTCGGCATCCGCCGCATCGATCCGCCGCAGTGGGGTACCGCGAAGGGGCTGTTCAACTTCGGCGGCTGGATGCTGATCGCGAGCACGACCAGCATGATCGCCGACACGCTCGACCGCGTGATGCTCGGCGCCGGCATGGGCGCGAAGTTCGTCACCTACTACACGGTGCCGCAGAACCTCGTCACGCGCCTGAACATGCTGCCGAACGCACTGGTGCGCACGCTGTTTCCGCGCCTGTCGGCGGTCGGCCGCGATCACGCGGATACCCTCGCGCGCCAGTCGCTCGAATTCCTGAACGGCGTGTTCACGCCGGTCGGCATCGTCGCGATCTTCGCGCTCGCGCCGTTCCTCACGCTGTGGGTCGGCGCCGATCTCGCCGCGCATTCGGCGCCGGTCGGCCGCGTGCTCGTGATCAGCGTATGGCTCGTCGGGCAGGCGAGCGTCACACGCATCCTGATCCAGTCGCAGGTCAACCCGGCCCGCGCGGCATTCGCCGGGCTCGTCGAGATGCCGTTCTTCGTCGGCGGCCTGTGGCTCGGCATTCATCACTTCGGGCTGATCGGCGCGGCGGTGGTCGTCGCGGCGCGCGCGCTCGTCGACTACGGCGTGCTGCTGTATCTGTCGGCGATCCGGATGCGCGCGATCGTGCTCGACATGCTCGCCCATCTCGCCTTCCTGCTCGCTAGCCTGTTTCTGGCGCAAGCGTGGCCGGGGCTGGTCCAGTCGATCGGCCTGTGCGCGATCGTGCTGGTGCTGAACGTTGCGTGGTCGCTCACGATGACGCCGGGATTGCGTGCACTCGTGCGCGACCTGTTCGTCCGTCTCAATGCGAGGAGAACTGCATGAATCGCGATCTGGCGGAACACGCCGTCCTGAATCTCGCCACGGCCGACGCCGCCGTGGCTCACGCGGGCGACGCCGCCGCGCTGCACCGCGCGGTGCCGGCCGAACGGGCCGGCGCGCGGCAGCCGGCGCGTGCGCTGCGCGTGGCGATCGTCCACGACTGGCTCGTCACCTACGCGGGCGCCGAGCGCGTGCTCGAACAGATCGTCGCGTGCTTTCCCGACGCGGACCTGTTCAGCCTCGTCGATTTCCTCGACGACCGCGCGTTCGTGCGCGGCAAGCCGGTGACGACGTCGTTCATCCAGAAGCTGCCGTTCGCGCGCACCAAGTACCGCAGCTACCTGCCGCTGATGCCGCTCGCGATCGAGCAGCTCGACGTGTCCGAGTACGACCTCGTGATCTCGAGCAGCCACGCGGTCGCGAAGGGCGTGCTGACCGGGCCGGACCAGGTGCACATCAGCTACGTGCATTCGCCGATCCGCTATGCGTGGGACCTGCAGCACCAGTATCTGGAACAGTCGAATCTCACGCACGGGCCGAAATCGCTGCTCGCGCGGATGATTCTCCATTACATCCGCAACTGGGATACGCGCACCGCGAACGCGGTGGACGGCTTCGTCGCGAATTCCGCGTTCATCGCGCGGCGCATCAAGAAGGTCTACCACCGCGACGCCGCGGTGATCTTCCCGCCGGTCGACGTCGACGCGTTCTCGCTGAACGCGGCGAAGGAGGACTTCTACCTCACCGCGTCGCGGATGGTGCCGTACAAGAAGATCGATCTGATCGTCGAAGCGTTTTCGCGCACGCCCGAGCGCAAGCTCGTCGTGATCGGCGACGGCCCCGAGATGCAGAAAATCCGCGCGAAGGCCGGCCCGAACGTCGAGATCATGGGCTATCAGCCGTTCGCGGTGCTGCACGACCGGATGCGGCGCGCGAAGGCGTTCGTGTTCGCGGCCGAGGAGGATTTCGGGATCTCGGTCGTCGAGGCGCAGGCGTGCGGCACGCCGGTCATCGCGTACGGCAAGGGCGGTGCGCTCGAAACCGTGCTCGACCCGCAGTCGAGCCTGAACCCGACGGGCCTGTTCTTCGACGAACAGACGCCGCATGCGATCGTCGCGGCCGTCGACGATTTCGAGCGCGCGCCGCAGCGCTTCACGCCCAACGCGTGCCGCGCGAACGCGGAGCGGTTTTCCGCCGATACGTTCCGGCAGCGCTTCCTCGACTACGTGGAGCAAGCGCTGCCCGGCTCGACCGCGCGGCGCGGCACGGCCGCGCCGATGCCGGCCGCGCGCGGCCCGGCGACGCTCGTGCTCGATCAGAGCGGCGTGCTCGGCGGCGCCGAGCTGTCGCTGCTCGAGATCATGAAGCACATGCGCGCGAACGCCGACGTGCTGCTGTTCGACGACGGCCCGTTCCGCGCGGCGCTCGACGAGATCGGCGCGCGCGTCGACGTGGTCGACCAAGGCGCGCTCGCGGGCGTGCGCAAGCAGGGCGGCGTGTCGTTCGGCGCGGTGAAGCAGCTCGTGCGGCTCGTGCGCGACGTGGCCCGGCGCGCGCGCCGCGCGGAGGTGATCTACGCGAACACGCAACGCGCGATGGTGGTCGCCGCGCTTGCCGGGCGGCTCGCGCGCAAGCCGGTGGTCTGGCATTTGCGCGACATCGTCAGCGCCGACCATTTCGGCGGCAAGCAGTTGCAGGCGATCAAGTACTGCGCGCGGCTCGGCGTCACGCGCGTGATCGCGAACTCCGATGCATCCGCGCAGGCGTTCCGCGCGCTGACGGGCTTCACGCCGCAGCACGTCGACGTCGTGTTCAACGGCATCTCGGCCGAACCGTTCGATGCGCTGGAAGGCGTGAGCCAGGCGGCGCTGCGCGCGCGCCTCGGGTTGCCGACGGACGCATGGCTGGTCGGTTCGTTCAGCCGGCTCGCGCGCTGGAAGGGGCAGCACGTGCTGCTGGAGGCCGCCGCGCGGCATCCCGACATGCACGTGGTGCTGGTCGGCGCGCCGCTGTTCGGCGAGGACGACTATGCGGCGCAACTGCACGAATACGTCGCGCAGCACGGGATGGACGAGCGCGTGCATTTCCTCGGATTCCAGCGCGACGTGGCCGCGTGCATGACGGCCGTCGACGTCGTCGCGCATACGTCGATCACGCCCGAACCGTTCGGGCGGGTGATCGTCGAGGGGATGCTCGCGCGCCGACCCGTCGTCGCGGCGCGTGCGGGCGGCGTCGTCGAGATCATCGAGGACGGCGACAACGGGCTGCTCTGCGAGCCGGGCAACGCGGCCGCGCTGGCCGACGCGCTGACGACGCTCAAGCGCGACGGCGCACTGCGCGAGCGGCTCGTCGCGAGCGGGCGCGCGACCGCGGTGCGGCGGTTCGGGACCGAAACCTACGTGGAGCGGGTCGAGAAGATTCTCTCCGATACGGCGAAGGCCGCCCGGGCCGCGAAAGCGAAGAAATAGCAGCCGGCGCGCGCCGGCGGGAAACGAGCCTCCGTGCGGCGTCGTGCCGTGCGGGGGCTTCGTCGTTCAGCGGGCGACGCGCCTGGTTGGGGCGGGTTGGCGGGCTCGAGTCCGAGTCCGAGTCGGCGCGAGCTTGGCCGATCGTCATCCGGAACGGGAGCGGGTCGTCGGCAACGTGACGCGAGCAGGACACCGTCGCAGTCGTACCGAGGAAACCGCGCACCGGCGGCTTGCGCGGGCCGTGGCGCGGTCGGCGCGCGGCAGGCTGCCGGTCCCTTGTCGAGCCGGCCTGCAACCGCGTGCCAGCCGTGAAAAAGCCCCCGAGCGGCGGGACGCCGCGAGGGCTCCGGAGCCGGACGGGCCGGCCGCCCGGCGTCAGACCGCCTGTTCGGGCGTCGACGCGACGACGCGGGCGGCGCGGGTCGGCTTGAAGCTGGCCGACCACATCATCGCCGGCCGTTCGAACATCCGGTAGAACAGGTACGCCACCGGAATCGCGACGGCCATGAACGCGAACGACGGCCAGATCGACAGTTGCAGCTCGGAGTGGAACAGCACCGAGCCGAGGCAGACGAACAGCGGCAGGTGGACGAGATACAGCGAGTAGCTGAAGTCGCCGAACCAGCTCAGCACGCGCAGCGGCGGCGTGGCGCGCGGCGGGCGGGCGAGCGCGCGGTACAGGAAGCACGCGAAGCCGGCCGACCACAGCTGGAACGCGCCGTACTGGCCGAAATGGAACGCGCCGCAGCCGGCGGCGAGCAGCACCGCGGCCGCGACGTACCATGCGCGCGACGGCACGACGGCCGTGCCGCGCGACTGCTGCGCGCGCACGTCGGCGATCCACGCGCCGATCGTCCAGGACAGCCAGTAGGACGTGAAGAACTGCAGGTCGTGCCGTTCGAGCAGCCACGCCGACGCGACGTTGACGAGGGCGACCGCGGCCACGACGGCCGGCATGCCGATGCGCCGGCGCAGCGCGAACAGCAGCGGGTAGATCGCGTAGAACTGCACTTCGAGCGATAGCGTCCACAGCGCGCCGTTCGACCCGTACGTATAGCCGGCGACGCCCTGCAGCGAGAACAGGTTCACGAGGAACGCGACGACGCCGACGTCGCGGATCTTGTGGCTGACGGGCTCGATCTGCAGGCTGACCGCGTCGAGCGCGAGCGTGAACAGCAGCGCGGCGAGCAGCACCGGGTAGATGCGCGCGAAGCGGCGCACCCAGAAGTTCGGCGCGTCGAGCCGGTACGCGGGGTTCGCCGCCAGCTTGAGCGCCGCGTTGCGGTGGATGCAGTAGCCGCTGATCACGAAGAAGATCGGTACGCCGGCGGAGCCCCACGCGAACGGAAAGGTCAGGTAGCCGGCGATCGCGCCCGGGCTCAGCGCGTGGCCGTAAGCATGATGGAAGCTTTGCATGCCGACCCAGACGACCTGGCGGCAGTGGAAATAGGCGACGAGCAGCGCCGCGAAGCCGCGCATCGCGTCGATCACGTGTTCCTTGTGGTCGGCGACGGGCGGCGCGGCCAGAGACGATCCGCTGAAAGCTTGCATGCGATTCGATTCCTTGCGACGGATGGACGGGAAGTTTCATCCAATCGTAATGCGCAAGAATTCCGTCAATGAATAAAAAAATCTCGTCCGGAAATATCGGTATTCCGCATCATGGGTTTATCGAGACCTGAAAGCGGTTCCGAGAGTCGCCTGAATTATTTGCCGATTTTTTTCTGATAGTTTGAAGCTCCAGTTGATTGATGCAAGGAGCGGCAAGATGGACATGCATTGGATCGCGAGCGCTGCAGTACTACTGGTCATGGCCGTGCTGTCGGCGTACCGCGAGGCGCTGAAGAACGAACCGATCCGCCCGGGCCTCGAACGGGGCGGCGTGCCCTATATCGAGGAATTCGAATCGTAAGAATTTGTATCCGGAGAATCGGTAATTTGTTTCTGCTCCGGCAATCGGTTCGGCAATATCGACCGGCTTGAAACGATTATATTTTTTTCCGGAATAATTGGGCAATCAGTTCATATCGAAAATGAGCGGAGCGGAATTGGCAGTGCCGTCGATTCTCGATATGCCGTTCGGAACACAATCGCGCCGGGTCGCGGGTCGACGCGGCGCAGACAACGCTATCAGGATGCGAACATGTTGAAAGTCACCAAGGCCGTGTTCCCCGTTGCCGGTCTCGGCACGCGGTTCCTCCCGGCAACGAAGGCGAGCCCGAAGGAAATGTTGCCCGTCGTCGACAAGCCGCTGATCCAGTACGCGGTCGAGGAAGCGATCAACGCCGGTATCACCGAGATGATCTTCGTCACCGGGCGCAGCAAGCGCGCGATCGAGGATCATTTCGACAAGTCGTACGAGATCGAGGCCGAACTCGAGGCGCGCGGCAAGGAAAAGCTGCTCGAACTCGTGCGCGGCATCAAGCCGAGCCACGTGAACTGCTTCTACGTGCGGCAGCCGGAAGCGCTCGGCCTCGGCCATGCGGTGCTGTGCGCGGAGAAGCTCGTGCACGGCGAGCCGTTCGCGGTGATCCTCGCCGACGACCTGCTGCACGGCGAACAGCCGGTGCTCAAGCAGCTCGTCGACGTGTTCGACCACTATCACAGCTCGGTGATCGGGGTCGAGACGATCCCGCGCGAGGACAGCCGCTCGTACGGCGTCGTCGAAGGCCGGGAATGGGAAGAGGACATCATCAAGCTGTCGGGCATCATCGAGAAGCCGGCGCCCGAGGATGCGCCGTCGAACCTCGGCGTGGTCGGCCGCTACGTGTTCATGCCGACGATCTTCGATCATCTGCGTAAGCTCAAGCCCGGCGCGGGCGGCGAACTGCAGCTCACCGACGCCGTCCAGTCGCTGCTCGCGAACGAACAGGTGCTCGCGTATCGCTACTACGGTACGCGTTTCGACTGCGGCAGCAAGCTCGGGTATCTGAAGGCAACCGTCGAGCTCGCCCTCCAGCATCCGGAAGTGAGCCGCGAATTCGAGGCGTACCTGCGTACCTGCCTCCCCGCGCTGGCTGCCGTCGCTTAAGCGGCCGCGCGCTCCGTCGTTTCAGGTGGTGGTTGTTCCGTTGGCCCCGGCCGCTCGCGCGCCGGGGCTTTTTTGTATTTGCGGCGCACGAGCATGGTGTGCGACGTTTGCGTGCGGCGCCGGGAATGGGTGCGGGGGGGGGGCGCGCGACGCGCGAAGTCTGTCGACGCGGCAGGACGTCGTGCTTGAAACGGGTGCCGCGGCATTCGCCACGTGACCGGATCGGTGGATGGATTGCGCGGTATGCGCGACGCTGGCGCGTCGCGCGGATGTCGCGCGATGACGCATCGCCTGCCATCCCGCCGGACGTCGTCACCGGTATCGACGCGTTCCGATCCGGTTCCGGCCGCGCGCCGCGTCGGCGCGCCGCTCAGCGCGGCGACGCGCTCGGCTGCGCGGCGAAGTGCCGGGCCAGCATCGCGGCGATCGGCTTCTTGAAGTCGAGCAGCCGCTTTTCGAGATAGCGCCACGACAGGTGCGCGAGCAGTACGGCGAGCGCGAATTGCAGCATTTCCGGCAGCGCGTCGCGGACGAGGTCCGGCATCGGCACGTGCGCGAAGGACGCGGGCAGCGCGCCGAAACGCGCCGGGATCAGGTTGTGGAACAGGTAGAAGCCGTAGCTGATCGTGCCGAGATAGGCGAGCGGCGCGCAGTCGAGCAGCGCGACGACGGGATGCTCGGGCTCGCTGACGATCCACAGCATCAGCGCGCCGAGCGACGCGGACAGGCCGAGATCGGCGAGCCCCGCAGCCGCATCGGGCAACGCCGTGCAGGCGGGCAGCGCGAGGAAGAAGGCGACGCCTGCCGCGCCGAGCCAGCCCGGCGGTACGCGGCGCGCGGCGGCCGCGCCGCGATCGGCGAGCGCCATCGCGCCGACGCCGCCGAGCGCGATCAGCGCGAAATTCCACGGGGAAAACGCATAGATCAGCACCGGCGATGCGTCCGCCAGGTAGAGCGCGAGATGCGCGACCGCGCACAGCGCGACGGCCGCCACGCCGAGCGCGACGTGGCGCGCGGCGGGCACCGCGAGCAGCGCGAGCGGCGCGATCAGATAGAACTGCTGTTCAACGGCGAGGCTCCAGAAGTGCGACGTGGAGCCCGGCCAGCCATCCTTGACGACGCCGATCCAGTAATTCGACAGGAACGCCGCATGCCACGCGAGCCCGAGGTTGACGCCGCGCTGGTAGAACAGCGCATGCGCGATCGCGAGCGCCGCGAGCAGCAGGTAGTACACGGGAAAGATCCGCAGCGCGCGCTTCGCGAGGAACAGCGCGAGCGCGTGGCGGCGCGTCATGGCGCCGCGCTCGACCGCCTGGCGGTTGCGATGCAGTTCGCCGACGATCAGGAATCCGCTGATGAGGAAAAACGTCCACACGCCAAGCTTGCCGACGTCGATGGCAAGGACGTGGCCCTTGTGGGACAGGAAAACGAGGATGACGGCGAGGGCTCGCAGGCCGTCGAGTCCTTTGACGTATCTGACTTCGCGCATGGAGGCATCCGGGCATTGAGCGGGCCCAGTATAGGTGCGCAAATATCGAACGTAATTCGCATTCGCCCCGTTTGAGCGCCTACGTGAAGGCGTTTTTTCACGCTCGAGCGTCGATGAAGTCGGTCGCGCGCAACAAAACCTGCGGGAAACCCCGCGAAAACGCATAAAAGTACTGCACGAAGCGACAAGGCGCTTGTAGAATCCGGCGTTGAAGCGCGCGCGTTGCACGCTTCGTGTATCCAACGACCACACCTGGTAGGAGAAACATGGCGACTTCCGCAAAAAAGGTGGCCAAGAAGGCTGCCGCACCGGCGACCAAGAAAGTGGCTGCCAAAAAGGCTGCGCCCGCGAAGAAAGTAGTGGCCAAGAAGGCTGTCGCAAAGGCAGCACCGGCTGCTCCGACGCCGCTGAAGGACAAGTTCACGAAGGCATCGCTCGCAACGCACATCGCTGAGCGCGCAGCTGTCGAAGTGAAGGCGGTCAAGGCAGTGCTCGCCGCACTCGAGAACGTCGTGCTGGGCTCGGTTCACAAGAAGGGCGCAGGCGAGTTCACGCTGCCGGGTCTGCTGAAGATCACGGCGCAAGTCGTGCCGGCGAAGAAGAAGCGCTTCGGCAAGGATCCGTTCACGGGTCAAGAGCGCTGGTTCCCGGCGAAGCCGGCCAGCGTGCGCGTGAAGGCACGTGCGCTGAAGAAGCTGAAGGACGCGGCAGCGTAATGCCGCAGCAACGCTGCCGAACGCATGTCGGCAGCCGTTGCGATGTCCCGCGGTCCCCGTACGCGAAAGCGTGCGGGGATTTTTATTGCGCCGCGCAAGCCGCGCGGCAGCGAAAACGCGCAGCGCCGGCGATGTGCGATTCGAGCCATGTGGCCGATGGCGTGCCGCGCCGCGCGTGCGCAACGCCGGACGGCCATCGTCATCCGCACGTGCCGTCGTACCGCCGCAGCCCGTCGCTCTCGTTACCTCGTCGCTCCCGCCGCGCCTGTTGCGTGCGCATCGCGAGGCCCGCGCATCGTGACTGCATTCGTTCCGTCTGAAATCGCCGGGCAGGTCGCTGCCGCGCGCGCCGCGATCGAGCGGCATCTCGGTGCGACGATGGAAGCGATCCATCTGTTCGGCTCGGCGCTCGACGGCGGCTTGAAACCGCGCAGTGACATCGATCTGCTGGTGACGGTGGCCGTGCGGCCCGACGAAACGGCGCGGCGTGCGCTGATGTACGACCTGCTCGCTGCGTCGGCGCCTCCCGGCCACGCAGGCGGCATGCGCGCGCTCGAGGTTACCGTCGTCGCGCACGGCGACGTGGTGCCGTGGCGTCATCCGGCGCGCCGCGAACTGCAATTCGGCGAATGGCTGCGTCGCGACCTGGAAGCCGGCATCGTCGAAGCGCCGCTCGTCGATCACGATCTGGCGATCCTGTTGACGAAGGTGCGGCAACACGGTGTCGTGCTGGTCGGGCCGCCCGCGGCCGTGCTGTTCGAGCCGGTGCCCCCGCGCGATTTCGGCGCCGCGCTGCTCGCCACCGTTGCGCAGTGGAATGCCGAACCGGACTGGCGCGGCGACGAGTGCAACGTGGTGCTCGCGCTCGCGCGCATCTGGTACAGCGCCGCGACCGGCAGGGTCGCGCCGAAGGACGTCGCCGCGGCGTGGGTGCTGGCGCGCTTGCCGGACGCGCACCGGCCGGTCGTGGCGGCCGCGCGTGCCGCCTATCTCGATGGCGAAGCGGGCGCGGCGATCCTGTCGGGCGAACCGCTAGCCGAATTCATCGGCTTCGCGCGGCGGACGGTCGAGTCGATGCTGTCGGCGTCGCAGTCGGCGCCAACGATGCACGCTACCGGCTGGCCGGCCAGCGACGGATAGCGAACGCGTGCGAGCCGGCTGCATGCGCAAACGGTCGAGCCGGGTGCGTGCAGGCGAGCCGGCGCGGCGTCACGCCAGCGCGGCCCGACGCGTTTCGTCAGCCCGCGGTGCCCGCAAAGGCGGCCTTCAGCGCGGCGTCGTCGAACTTGGTCATCTGCATCATCGCGGCGGCCACGCGTCCCGCCTTGACCGCGTCGCGGTCGGCCATCATCGGGATGAGCGCCTCCGGAACGATCTGCCACGACACCCCATAACGATCCCTCAGCCAGCCGCAGCCGTCGGCCGTGCCGCCGTTGTCGAGCAGGGCGCTCCAGTAGCGGTCGAGTTCCGCCTGGTCCGCGCAACTGACGAGCAGCGAGATCGCGTGGTTGAACGTCTCCGTGCGCGGGTGGCTCATCGCGAAGAACGGTTGCCCGAACAGCTCGAATTCGACCATCCGCGTGCCGTCGGTGCCGGGCACCGCCGTGACGCGCACGACGCGCGAATCCGGAAAGATGCCGGCATAGAAGGCCGCTGCTTCTTCGGCTTGCGTCGAATACCAGAGGAACGGCGTGATCTTCTGAATCGTCATGACGAGTCTCCTGTCTGTATGGGGCCGCGGCAAACCGGATGCCGCCATCGATACGACGGACGACGCCTGCCGAAATCGACACGTGCGGCCAACAAGTCGCGCATCGGATGAAGCGGGCGGTGCCGGCTGTGCGGATGGTAGCCGCTCAACAGAAAAGCGGCGACCTCTCCGGTCATCGGAAACGGTGTTGCGGGCGCATTGCAGCCGCCAGGCGCTGCTGCCGGCCGCTCAACCGATGTCGGGTCCCGGCTTTGGCGCGGAGGCCGTGTGGGCGCTGTCGGCCCGCCACCGGAGGCGGACGAAAAAAAGCCAGCCGCGGCCGAAACCGGGGCTGGCTTTCCAGGTCGGCGACAGGGCGTCGGAGACGCCGTGCACACCGGATACTTCGTTTTTAGAACTTGTGACGCAGGCCGAGTGCGACCATTTCCTGCGACTTCGTGCCGGCGTAGCCGTACGAGCCGATCGATGCTTGTGCATCTTGCGTCGTCGTTGCGTTGACGCGCTGCGTGCCGCTTGCGTGCTGGTACGCGCCGACCAGGTAGACGTCCGTGCGCTTCGACAGCGAGTAGTCCGCGCCCAGCGAAACCTGGTGGTACTTCGCGTCCGTGTCGCCGCTCGCCTTCGTGTACGAGTAGCCGAGGCCCAGCAGCAGCGGCGGCGTGACCTGGTACGTCACGAAGCCGCGGCCCGTGTTGTACTTCTCGGTCGAACCGAAGCCCGACGATGCGTCCGGCTTGTACTGTGCGTTGCTGTAGCCGAGGCCGACCGTCACCGGGCCGATGGCGTACTGGCCTGCGACTTGTGCGATGCCGATCGACTTCGCCGTCACGTAACCCGAGTTGATCGGGCCGTCGATGATGTTGTCGGCCGTCGTCGAGGTCCAGCCGGTGCGCGGGCCTGCTGCCGGCGTCGGGTTGTTCGCGTAGAAATAGCCGGCGGCGACGCCGATCGGGCCGTTGTTGTAAGCGGCCCCGACCGACCACGTCTGACCCGAGCCCGGCTTGCCGGCCACGCCGCTCAGACCGTACATGCCTTCGAACTGGAAGCCGCCCCAAACCGGCGATGCGTACTTGATCGCGTTGCTGACGCGCAGGCTGTTGTCGTTGTTGTCGACGTCACCCGGGGTCGCGAAGAAGCTGCCGAAGTAGTTGTCAGCCGTGACAGCCTGGACCAGGTCGACCAGCGGGTCGTACTGGCGGCCGAGCGTCAGCGTGCCGTACTGGTTGCTTTCCAGGCCGACATAAGCCTGGCGGTTGAAGATGGTGTTGGCTGCGCTCAGCTTACCCGTGCCCGGATTGAAGCCGTTTTCGATCTGGAAGATTGCCTTCAGGCCACCGCCCAGATCTTCCGCACCCTTCAGGCCCCAGCGGCTGCCTTGCAGGTTGCCCGACAGCATTTGCCACATGTTGTTGGCTTGGCCGTCATTGCCGTGGACATACGCAATCGACGTGTCGATCACGCCATACAGCGTCACGCTCGATTGCGCCTGAGCAGCACCAGCAGCGCCCAGCAGCGCGAGCGAGAGGGTCGAGAGAGCAAGTTTCTTCATCGTTGAGTTTCTCCACGCAAGTGATTCATCGTTATTTGTTGCGGATTGGAGAATAGCTCAGTGCCATACACGCAAGAAAGCTCAAAAAATAAAGTGTCTCGAAAAGGTAACAGCGCGGAAAAGTCCATATATATCAAGCACATCAGCAACTGTTCCTGTTTATGAAACAGTTGACAATTGCTGCGCCGCGATTGTTTCAATCGGTGACGCGCATGCTGGTGAACCGCCTGTTTCGGCCCGTTGCAGCAACAAAACGAGGGCATGCAAACGTTTGCCGTTGCAGGTGTCTGCATGTCGGCGAGCAACGCATGCGCCGACGCCCCGCGAATGCGCTGCGGGGCGACGGGGTTGCAAAGGGGCGACGCGTGTGCCGGGCGCGCGCGCGATCGAAGCGCGGCCGCTTGCAAGGGCGGGTGAATCAGTCGTCGCGCGGGCGATGATCGGCGTGGCCAGGTTGAGCAACTTGAGCCGACCCGGCCGGCGCCGAATCCTCGGCCGGCCGATGCGCATCGCCGCGTGCCGCCGCGAACTCCGCGCCGAGCAGCAGCACGATCGCGGAGAAGTACAGCCACATCAGCAGGACCGCGAACGATCCGGCCGCGCCGAACGCACTGGCGGTGCCCGCATGCGCGAGATACAGCGCGAACAGCTTCTTGCCGCCGGAGAACAGGATCGCGGACACGATGCCGCCGATCGCGGCGTCGCGCCACGCGACGCGCGCGTCGGGCAGGAACTTCATCAGCGACGCGAACGCGGCCGCGAGCACCGCGATGCCGACGAAGAACTGGATGAAGTTGGTGACGACCACGTACGGCGAATCGCCGAGCAGCCAGGTGCCGATGAAGGTGATCGCCGTGTCGAGCACGAGCGACACGATCAGCAGGAACGCGACGCCGAGCACCAGCCCGAACGAGATCAGCCGCACGCGCACGAGGCCGAGCATGCTCGACCAGCGGCTTTCGGTTGCCGGCCAGATCACGCTGAGCGCCGCGCTGAGCGACGCGAACGTGGCCGACGCGCCGATCGCGAGCGCGGCGAACGAGATCAGCGTGGCGAGGCCGCCGCGTTCGCCCGCGCGGTGCGCGTTCTGCACGATCGTCTGGATGGAGGCCGCCGCGTCGTCGCCGATCAACTGGTGCGCCTGTTCGAACACCTGGCCGCGCGCGGCGTCGTCGCCGTAGAACCAGCCGGCCACGGCGATCACCATCACGAGGGTCGGCGCGAGCGAGAACGCGGAGAAAAACGCGATGCCCGCGGCCATCGCGGAGCAGCGGTCGGACGAGAAGCGCTTGAACGCGGTGAGGGCCCAGTTGGCCTGCTGCTGGGCGAGACGGGTGGCTTCGGAAGTGATCTGTCGTTTCATGACGGTTCGGTTGCGCGCGGAACGCGGATCATCTCAGATAAATCGGACCAATCGGTATTGATCCGAGGATTCGATCATAGTTGCCTGAACTGTCTATAATCCTTTCAGTTGCACCCCACCCCACAATAACGCCGAGACCATCATGCTACAAATGTCCCGGCGCCAGTTCCTGAAGGTGACGGCCACGTCGCTTGCCGGATCGAGTCTTGCCCTGATGGGCTTTTCTCCGTCCGAAGCGCTGGCCGAAGTCCGGCAGTACAAACTGGCGCGCACCGTCGAAACGCGCAACACCTGTCCTTACTGTTCAGTAGGTTGCGGCATCCTGATGTACGGCCTC
The DNA here is from genome assembly GCF_020419965.1 of Burkholderia sp. AU39826. Taxonomy (NCBI): domain Bacteria; kingdom Pseudomonadati; phylum Pseudomonadota; class Betaproteobacteria; order Burkholderiales; family Burkholderiaceae; genus Burkholderia; species Burkholderia sp. AU39826. Next base: position 931,709 of record NZ_JAIZQG010000001.1, on the reverse strand, counting down.
GGCGACGGCGCGAAGAACGCGCAGCCGAGCATCATTCATATCGAAGGCGATCCCGACCACCCCGTCAATCGCGGCACGCTGTGCCCGAAGGGCGCGAGCCTGATCGACTTCATCCACAGCCCGAACCGCCTGACGCACCCCGAGTATCGCGCGCCCGGCTCGGACAAGTGGGAACCCATCTCGTGGAACGACGCGCTCGACCGCATCGCGAAGCTGATGAAGGCCGACCGCGACGCAAACTTCGTCGAGACGGCCGAAGACGGCGCGAAGGTCAACCGCTGGCTCACGACCGGCATGCTGGCCGCGTCGGCGGGCAGCAACGAGGTCGGCTACCTGACGCACAAGACCATCCGCAGTCTCGGGATGCTCGCATTCGACAATCAGGCGCGTGTCTGACATGGCCCGACGGTGGCAGGTCTTGCCCCGACGTTTGGCCGTGGAGCGATGACGAACCATTGGGTCGACATCAAGAACGCGGACGTGATTCTCGTGATGGGCGGCAATGCAGCCGAGGCCCATCCGTGCGGTTTCAAGTGGGTAACGGAGGCGAAGGCGCACCGCAAGGCGCGGCTGATCGTCGTCGACCCGCGCTTCACGCGTACGGCCTCGGTGGCCGATTACTACGCGCCGATCCGCACCGGCACCGACATCGTCTTCCTGGGCGGCGTCATCAACTATCTGCTGACGAACGACAAGATCCAGCATGAGTACGTGAAGAACTACACGGACTTCTCGTTCATCGTGCGCGAGGATTTCGCGTTCAACGACGGCATCTATTCCGGCTACGACGCCGAGAAACACGCATACCCGGACAAATCGAGCTGGGACTACGAGCGCGGCGACGACGGCTTCGCCAAGGTCGATCCGACGCTGCAGCATCCGCGCTGTGTATACAACCTGCTGAAGCAGCACTACGCGCGCTATACGGCGGACATGGTCCAGCAGGTCTGCGGCACGCCCAAGGACAAGTTCCTGAAGGTATGCGAGATGCTCGCGACCACGGCCGTGCCCGGTCGCGCCGGCACGGTGCTGTACGCGCTCGGCTGGACCCACCACTCGATCGGCGCGCAGATCATCCGCACCGGCGCGATGGTGCAGCTGCTGCTCGGCAACATCGGCATCGCTGGCGGCGGGATGAACGCGCTGCGCGGCCACTCGAACATCCAGGGGCTGACCGACCTCGGGCTGATGTCGAACCTGCTGCCCGGCTACATGACGCTGCCGATGCAGGCCGAGCAGGATTTCGACGCGTACATCAAGAAGCGCGTGCAGCAGCCGCTGCGGCCCAACCAGTTGAGCTACTGGAAGAACTACAAGGCGTTCCACGTCAGCTTCATGAAGTCGTGGTGGGGCGACGCGGCCACCGCCGAGAACAACTGGGCGTACGACTACCTGCCGAAGCTGGACAAGCAGTACGACCTGCTGCAGGCGATCGAGCTGATGAATGCCGGCAAGATGAACGGCTACATCTGCCAGGGCTTCAACCCGCTCGCGGCGGCGCCGTCGAAGGTGAAGACGGCGGCCGGCCTCGCGAAGCTGAAGTGGCTCGTGATCATGGATCCGCTCGCGACCGAGACGTCCGAGTTCTGGAAGCATCACGGCGACTACAACGACGTCGATGCGTCGAAGATCCAGACCGAGGTGTTCCGCCTGCCGACCACCTGCTTCGCCGAGGAAAACGGCTCGCTCGTCAGTTCGAGCCGCGTGCTGCAGTGGCACTGGAAGGGCGCGGAGCCGCCCGGCGAGGCAAGGAGCGACCTCGAGATCATGTCGGGGCTGTTCCTGCGCATGCGCAAGATGTACCAGAAGGACGGCGGCAAGTACCCGGACCCGATCGTGAACCTGACCTGGCCGTACGCGAACCCGGAAAGCCCGACGCCCGAAGAGCTGGCGATGGAGTTCAACGGGAAAGCGCTCGCCGATCTGCCCGATCCGAAGGATCCGGCGAAGACGCTCGTGAAGAAGGGCGAGCAGCTCGCCGCGTTCGCGCAACTGAAGGACGACGGTACGACCGCGAGCGGCTGCTGGATCTTCTGCGGTGCGTGGACGCAGGCCGGCAACCAGATGGCGCGGCGCGACAACGCCGACCCGACCGGCATCGGCCAGACGTTGAACTGGGCGTGGGCGTGGCCGGCGAACCGGCGGATCCTGTACAACCGCGCATCGTGCGACGTCGCCGGCAAGCCGTTCGACCCGACCCGCAAGCTGATCGGCTGGAACGGCAGCGCGTGGAAGGGCGCCGACATTCCGGACTTCAAGGCGGACGAACCGCCCGAGAACGGGATGGGGCCGTTCATCATGAACCCGGAGGGCGTCGCGCGCTTCTTTGCCCGCGCGGGGATGAACGAAGGTCCGTTCCCCGAGCACTACGAGCCGTTCGAGACGCCGCTCGGCGCGAACCCGCTGCACCCGAACAACCCGCTGGCGCTGAACAACCCGGCCGCCCGCGTGTTCCCAGACGACCGTGCGTCGTTCGGCAAGGTGGCGGACTTCCCGCACGTGGCGACGACCTACCGGCTGACCGAGCATTTCCACTACTGGACCAAGCATGCGCGGCTGAATTCGATCATCCAGCCCGAGCAATTCGTCGAGATCGGCGAAGACCTCGCGAAGGAGGTCGGCGTCGCGCATGGCGAACGCGTGAAGGTGTCGTCCAAGCGCGGCTACATCGTCGCGGTCGCCCTCGTCACGAAGCGGATCAAGCCGCTGACGGTCGACGGCAAGAAGGTCCAGACGGTCGGCGTCCCGTTGCACTGGGGCTTCAAGGGTCTGACGAAGCCCGGCTATCTCGCCAATACCCTGACTCCGTCCGTGGGCGACGGCAACTCCTATACACCGGAATTCAAGTCGTTCCTGGTGAAGGTCGAAAAGGCGTAAGGGGAAAGAGATGGCATTGCAATCGCTGGATATCAAGCGCGTCTCGGCCACCACGACGCCGCCGCCCACGGTGCGCGAACCGGTGACCGGGAGCGTCGCGAAGCTGATCGACGTATCGAAGTGCATCGGCTGCAAGGCATGCCAGACGGCATGCATGGAGTGGAACGACCTGCGCGACGAAGTCGGTACCAACGTCGGCGTGTACGACAACCCGGCCGACCTGAGCGAGCATTCGTGGACGGTCATGCGGTTCTCCGAATACGAGAACCCGGCGGGCGACCTCGAGTGGCTGATCCGCAAGGACGGCTGCATGCACTGCGAGGATCCGGGCTGCCTGAAGGCGTGTCCGTCGCCGGGCGCGATCGTGCAGTACAACAACGGGATCGTCGATTTCCACGAGGAGAACTGCATCGGTTGCGGCTACTGCGTGACCGGCTGCCCGTTCAACGTGCCGCGGATCTCGAAGAAGGATCATCGCGCATACAAGTGCACGCTCTGTTCCGACCGCGTCGCGGTCGGCCAGGAACCGGCCTGCGTGAAGACCTGCCCGACGGGCGCGATCGTGTTCGGCACCAAGGAGGACATGAAGCAGCACGCGGCCGAGCGGATCGAGGACCTGAAGGAGCGCGGCTTCGAGCATGCGGGGCTGTACGACCCGCAGGGCGTCGGCGGCACGCACGTGATGTACGTGCTGCATCACGCCGATAAACCGTCGCTGTACCACGGGCTGCCCGACAATCCGTCGATCAGCCCGATGGTGAAGCTGTGGAAGGGCATCGCGAAACCGCTCGCGGTCGCGGGCCTCGCGCTGACCGCGCTGGCCGGGTTCTTCCACTACACGCGGGTCGGTCCGAACGAGGTCACCGACGAGGAAGAAGCCGCCGCCCGGGACGAGGCGCGACGCATCAAGGAGGACGCGAAATGAGCCACGACGACCCCAACCTGATCGTCCGCTACACGCCGAACGAGCGCACGAACCACTGGATCACCGCGATCACGTTCGTGCTGCTCGCGCTGTCCGGGCTCGCGCTGTTCCATCCGTCGATGTTCTGGCTGACCGCGCTGTTCGGCGGCGGCCAGTGGACGCGGATCCTGCATCCGTTCGTCGGCCTCGTGATGTTCGTGTCGTTCGCGATTCTCGTGGTGCGCTTCTGGCACCACAATGCGCTCGACGCGGACGACCGGCAGTGGCTGAAGCAGATCGGCGACGTGCTGACCAACCAGGAAGACAAGCTGCCGCCGGTCGGGCGCTATAACGCCGGGCAGAAGCTGCTATTCTTCACGCTGGTGGCGTGCCTGCTGCTGCTCCTGCTGTCGGGAATCGTGATCTGGCGGCGCTATTTCTCGTTCTACTTCCCGATCGGGGTGATCCGCGCGGCCGCTGTCGTGCATGCCGTGGCGGCCTTCGTGCTGATCGCGAGCATCATCGTGCACATTTACGCGGCGTTGTGGGTGAAGGGTTCGATCGGCGCGATGGTGCGCGGCACCGTCACGCTGGGCTGGGCCCGCAAGCATCACCCGAAGTGGTTCCGTGAAAGCGTGAAGTAGCGCAGCGGAGCGGGGCGGCACGCCGATTGCGGCGGGCCGCCCCGTCAGCCGTCGGAACCGCCCGAAGCGCCGACCTGTCGGCGCTTGTTTTTTTGGAAGATATTGTCGTGACACAACGCATTCTCGAACCGACCGAGATCTCGGCGCTCGATCATTCGGCCATTCCGCGCTTTCGCCTGCCGGAGCGCGCGACCGCGTTCGCGGCGCGCGCCGCGCGGCTGCGCAAGCTTGCCGACCTGAACCCGATCAGCGGCTACCTGCGGCTGATGGCCACCGTCGCCGACGCGCAGCACGCGACGCTGCAGACGCTGGCGCTGCCGCTGCCGTCGAAGGAAGCGATCGCGCGCGCGCAGGAACATTCGATGCCGCTCGTGCCGGCGCTCGACGGCGAGCGCGATGCGCGCTGGCGCGCCGTGCTGTATGAACTGCTCGATCGCGTCGAAGGCGCCGGGCTCGTCAATCCGCCGCTCGCGAAGCTGCTCGACCGGCTGCGCCTGATGGCGCCTGCCGAGCTCGACGCGCAGGCCGATGCGATCCTCGCGCTGCGCTTCGCCGAGGTCGACCCGGCCACCGCGCCGTTCCTGATGGCCGCGCTGCAGGTCGCGTGGACGGACCTCGCGAGCCGCGTGACGCCGGCCGACGTGCCGTATCTCGACCAGCCGGGGCTGTGCCCGGTGTGCGGCACCCATCCGGTCGCGAGCGTCGTGCGGGTGGGCGGGCAGTATCAGGGCTACCGCTTCCTGCAGTGCGGGCTGTGCACGACCGAGTGGCACATGGTGCGCACCAAATGCTCGCACTGCGATTCGACGAAGGGCATCGCGTATCACGGGATCGAAGGCGGCAGCGAAGCCATCAAGGCCGAATCGTGCGACGAATGCAAGACCTATCGCAAGATCGGCTATCAGGAGAAGGACTACGAGTTCGAGCCGCTGGCGGACGATCTCGCGAGTCTCACGCTCGACCTGTTGATGAACGAAGCCGGCTACCAGCGCAGTTCGCCGAACCCGCTGCTGTGGCCCGACGTGTCGCGGGAAGCGGATTGACGGCACGGGGCCGGGGCGGTGCGCGAGCGTCGGCCCCGGCCGACTGCGAAGCATGAGACTGGAGCGACAACGACGTGACCGAACCGGGTGTGAATGAATTGAATGCCGTGCTGGCACGTGTGCCGTCGGTCGAGCGCGTGCTGTCGTCGGCGCCGCTGCAGCCGCTCGTCGCCGACTATGGCCGCACGCGCGTGCTGAATGCCGTGCGCGCCGAACTGGAACGCTGGCGCACGGCCGCCCAGCACGATCCCGCGGCGGCCGAGCCGCTCGACGAGCCGCGCATCGCCGCTGCCGTCGCGCGCACGTTGGCCGCGCAGAATGCGGGCGCCGTGCGCACCGTGTTCAACCTGACCGGCACCGTGCTGCACACGAACCTCGGGCGCGCGCTGCTGCCCGATGACGCGGTACGTGCGGTGGTCGACGCGCTCACGCGGCCCGTCAACCTCGAATTCGATCTCGCCACCGGCCGCCGCGGCGATCGTGACGACCTGATCGACACTTTGCTGTGCGAACTGACGGGCGCGGAAGCCGCGACCGTCGTCAACAACAATGCGGCGGCCGTGCTGCTGACGCTGTCGGCGCTCGCGACGAAGCGGGAAGTGGTCGTGTCGCGCGGCGAGCTGGTCGAGATCGGCGGGGCGTTCCGCATTCCCGACATCATGAGCCGTGCCGGCGCGAAGCTGCGCGAGGTCGGCACGACCAACCGCACGCATCTGCGCGACTACGCGGACGCGATCGGCCCGCGTACCGCGCTGCTGATGAAGGTGCACTGCAGCAACTACGCGATCAGCGGCTTCACGAAGGAGGCGACGCTCGCCGAACTCGCACCGCTCGCGCGCGAGCGCGGCGTGCCGGTCGCCGTCGATCTCGGCAGCGGCACGCTGGCCGATCTGACGCAATGGGGGCTGCCGCACGAGACGACCGTGCAGGAAACCGTCGCCGCCGGTGCAAACGTTGTCACGTTCAGCGGCGACAAGCTGCTCGGCGGGCCGCAGGCGGGCCTGATCGTCGGCGATCGCGCGCTCATCGCGAAGATCAAGAAGCATCCGCTCAAACGCGCGCTACGCGTGGGCAAGCTGACGCTCGCGGCGCTCGAACCGGTGCTGCGCCTGTACCAGTCGCCCGAATTCCTGCGCGATCGGCTCACGACGCTGCGCCTGCTGACGCGCCCGCAGCGCGAGATCGCCGAGGCGGCCGAGCGCGTGCGGCCGGCGCTGCAGGCTGCGTTCGGCAGCGGTTTCGACGTGACGGTCGAACCGATGTTCAGCCAGATCGGCAGCGGCGCGCTGCCGGTCGACCAGTTGCCGAGCGCCGGCCTCGTGGTGCGCTCGTCGGACGGCAAGCGCAGCGGTCGCGCGCTCGCGCAGCTCGAGAAACGGCTGCGCGAATGGCCGCGCCCGGTGATCGGCCGCATCGCCGACAACGCGCTACGGCTCGACCTGCGCTGCCTCGAAGCGGCCGACGAAGCGGCGTTCGTCGCGCAGTGCGCGCCGCTCGCGGGGCCCGCTGCATGATCGTCGGGACCGCGGGGCACATCGACCACGGCAAGACCACGCTCGTGCGTGCGCTGACGGGCGTCGACACCGATCGGCTGAAGGAAGAGAAGGCGCGCGGCATCTCGATCGAACTCGGTTACGCGTATACGCCGCTCGACAACGGCGACGTGCTCGGCCTGATCGACGTGCCGGGCCACGAGAAGCTGATTCATACGATGGCGGCCGGCGCGTGCGGGATCGACTTCGCGCTCATCGTGATTGCCGCCGACGACGGTGTGATGCCGCAGACGCGCGAGCATCTCGCGATCCTGCAACTGCTCGGCGTCACGCATGGCGCCGTCGCGCTGACGAAATGCGATCGCGTCGATGCCGCGCGCGTCGTCGAGGTGCGCGACGAGATCGCCGCGTGGCTGCACGATTCGACATTGGCCGGCGTGCCGATTTTCGAAACGCGTGCGACCGTTGCCGACGATCCGGGCGTCGCCGCGTTGAAGCAGCACCTGGCCGACGCGGCGATTGCGTGGCGCGCGCGTCGCGACGACGGCCTGTTCCGGCTCGCGGTCGATCGCGTATTTACGCTCGCCGGGCAGGGTACCGTCGTGACGGGTACCGCGTTCGCGGGCCGCGTCGCGACGGGTGACACGCTCGCGATCGTGCGCACGGGCGGCGCGGCCCGCGTGCGCAGCATCCATGCGCAGAACCGGCCGGTCGAGGCCGGCCGCGCGGGCGAGCGTTGCGCGCTGAACCTGGCCGGCGTCGACAAGTCCGACGTCGAGCGAGGCGACACCGTCGCCGATGCGCGGCTCATTGCGACGTCGCCGCGTCTGGACGTCGAGTTGACGCTGCTCGCGGACGTCGGGCTGACGCTGACCCACTGGGCGCCGCTGCACGTGCATCTCGGCACGCTGCATCGCGTGGCCCATGTCGCGCTGCTCGACGGCGACACGCTCGCGGCCGGCCAGCGGATGCGCGTGCAACTGGTATTCGACGAGCCGGTGTTCGCGCTGCCGGGCGACCGCTTCATCGTTCGCAATCCGCAGGCGACGCGCACCGTCGGCGGCGGCCGGGTGCTCGATCCGTTCGGGCCGGCACGCAAGCGCCGTACGCCCGCGCGCCGCGCGTGGCTCGATGCGCTCGCGGCGTGGCTCGACGAAGGGCGCCTCGATGCGCTGCTCGCGCAGGCGCCGCTCGGCATTGCGCGTGCGACGCTCACGCATCTGACGGGGTTCGCACCGGATGTGCTGGCGTTGCCTGGCGATGCGTTGGCGATCGGCCAACGCGATGCCGCGTCGAACGAAGGCGCGGTGATTTCCCATGCGCACTGGCGTGCGTTGCAGACGCGGGCGGTCGATACGCTGCGCGTGTATCACGAGCGCATGCCCGACGAACAGGGGCTCGACGCCGCACGGCTGCGGCGGATGGCTGCGCCGCTCGCCGGCGATGTGCTGTGGCGCGCGCTCGTCGATGCGCTGGTGGCGGGTGGCGAAGTCGCGCGCAGCGGGCCGTGGCTCCATCTGCCGTCGCATTCGGTAAGCCTCGAGCCGCGCGAGGAAGCGCTCGCGCGGCGACTGCTGCCGCTGATTCACGCGGGACGCTTCGATCCGCCGTGGGTGCGCGACCTGGCCCGCGATACTGGCGCGGCCGAGGACGCGGTGCGCACGCTGCTGCGCAAGCTCGCGCGGCGCGGCGACGTGCATCAGGTCGTGCGGGACCTGTTCTATCACGCGGACGTCGCGCGCGAGCTGGCGGCGCTGGTCGCGCATCTCGCACCGTCGCGCGGCGGCGGGCTCGATGCGGCGACGTTTCGCGACGCGACGGGGCTCGGTCGCAAGCGCGCGATCCAGATTCTCGAGTTCTTCGACCGGGTTGGGTATACTCGCTTCCACCGCGATCTTCACTACCTGCGGCCTGACAGCGGTTGGGTGGGTATTCAGGCGTAGGCGCTCGTTGTTCTTCGGTTTCTTTTTCCCGCGGAAGGCATTCGTATCCGGTGGTACGGCTGGACTTCAAATCCAGTTGGGGGTGTCAGACACTCCCGGGTCGGTTCGACTCCGGCTGCCTTCCGCCATGCCGGGCTTCCGCGGCGTTCCTTGAACTTCGTCCGAAAGTCCGCACGCCAATGATTTTGCGCGGTTTTCTGGGTAACGGCATGCTTGCGGCGTCCGGCCGCATCGCCCACAATTTCCTCACGAAACATGGGTCGCGACATGGGTTTTGTGGGTAGGAAAGGAGGGCGGCATGGCAGGACGACAATTGCATCGGCTTAGAGACGGTTTCATAAAGACTGTTGAGTTCGCTGAAGCGGGAGTCTCGATTCCGCGATTCGCTCAAGCCGTCTCGTAATGTGCCGTTAACATTCCTAAAAGATTCACCCAACCCAGAGACAGCCATGCACTTTCCGCGCGTTCCAGACGCCTTGACTACGAGCATCGCGAACTCCGCCGTCCTCGCCGCGCTGTGTGTCGTGGTTGCCGGGTGCGGCGGCGCGGTCGATCAGCAACCTCCCATCAACGGCAACGTGTATCTCGGTGCCGTCTCCGGCGCGCAAGTCGCTGCGTATGCCGTGGACGCCGATGGACACGTCGCGGCCACGCCGCTCGCCACTACGGTCACCGATGCCGACGGTCACTTCGTGCTGCCGGGCACGCTGCGTTGGCCGCTGCTCGTAAAATCGACCGGCGGCAGCTACACAGAGGAAGCCACCGGCGCCACTGGCGCGCCCGGCGAAACCTCGCTGTCGGCGGTGTATGTCGGCGCACCGTCGACGATGGTCCTTTCGCCCTACTCGAGCGCAATCGTCGCCGACGCGCTGGCGGCGGGCGGCCTGACCGCGTCGAACGTCGCGGCCGCGTCTACGCGCGTATCGGCGTTTCTTGGCGGAGTCGACCCTCAGCAGACGGTGCCCGCCTTCGTCGCCGCCGGCGCGACCCTGAATACCGTTGGTGATGGCAACCGCATGGCGTTCGCGCTGGGTGCCGAATCGCAGAGCCGCACCGACAACGGCGCGAGCGTGGCAACGAGCGTGCAGAACATCGTCGCGCAATCGGCGAAAGGCGATACGCTAGCCGCGTGTCACTCGGGCGCTGGCGACGTGACAGCCGACGGCACGGTCTCGGCGCCCACCGACGACACGTGCGATGTGAGCGTCGGCGCGCTCGGTTTCTCGACGAATCCGCTGAATCGCTCGGGCGTCACCGCGCTCGCTATGCTCGGCACGACACAGGCGGCCGGTCCCCAGACGGCCAGCGCGGACGCCAAGGCATGTGGAGACCGCGTTGCGCTGCTCGAGCAGAACCGGTGGCTTTTCGAGGGACGCAAGAACAGTGTGCAAGCGTCGCTCGTACCAGGCATGACGGCCGCCAACTGGTCGACCTATCCGACCACCAGCACGTGGGGACCGCACGCGGCGATCTATGGCACGATCTCCGCGCCATCGACGTGCCACGATCAAGACACGTTCCGGCGCGAACTGGTGATGGCAATCGAGAACTACTGGGTCGACCAGAACCTGAACTACTGCCACCATCACATTCCCGGCTGGACGCCGCCGGAGAACGCCGGGAAAACCCACTACCGCGAATCGCCGCCCGCCCCGACGGACGGCGGCCCAGTCGATCCTGACGCCCCGAAACTGACCTGCACCGCGCAGCGCGGCGCCGACGGCGCGCAAAGCGTGCAGACGGATTCGAAGCAAACACCGCCCGTCATCACCTCGGCGCTGATGTGGAACGGCGCGGACTGCTCGAATTTCACATCCTGGGTCTACAACTTCGCGGGGCTCGCGACCAATCAACTGTCGGGCGCCATCGGCGTGCAGGCGTGCAGCACGACGTCATCGGGCACGGATCCGCTGACCGGCGTCCTGCTCGACATCAACCACGGCAATCTTTCGTCGACGGAGCAATATCTGTTGCCGGGCGACCTGCTGTACATCACGCAGAAAAAAATCGTAGGCACGGGTACTTTCGCTGCGGACTTCAAGCTCGCGCATGTGATCACTTGGACCGGCAAGCGCTTCAGCGACCTTCAGGCAGGTCCGGATCGCGCGAAGTACGACCTGAGCCGCATCGGCCAGCCGGACTCGCGCCTCGGCGGCGACTTTCTCGCGCTGCTCGGCCCGGACGACAGCGCGGCCAATCTCGGCCAGCCGGGTCACGATCCGTGGATGATCATTGACAGCCACTATGCCGGTCCCGCTTATCGGCCGTTCCTCGGCTGGTATGCCGAGCACCTGTCGCATGTGCGGCGCATCATCGGCGCGGACGCCGTACTGACCGATCCGGATCTCGCCGATTATGTGATCCGGCCGCTGTCGCCGGCCCGCAAAGGCTTGCTCACGTTGGCCTCGAAGCACGCGAACGCATCGGCAACGAGCGGTTACCGGCTCATCTATCAGACGAGCGGCTCGCAATCGTGTTACCAGGCAGGCACGCCATGACGGCCTGACTGCGGCCTCCCATAAAGGACAGCACGCCGCGATGGCCGAGCTGTCCGGCGGCATGAACCAAGCCGCCGGGCGATGCCGCGGCCAATCCTCCTTTGAGCATTCGATACGGCCGGCAGCGGACACGTAGAGCGAAGCAATTCCATGGTCCGCTCGAGATTTCCAACCACTTGTGCGCGTGCGTGAGGCCAGGTTCGCTCGCTCACACTATCTGGGGTCGTCGGTTAGAGTGATCTGCCCCCTTCAAACGGGGCCAGCCGGAGCCTGGTAAGTCCGTGTTCGGATAAAAAGACGAACATCAAGAAGCGCTTTACGGTAATCCCCCCGTTTTTCCACGGGTTCAGAAGTGGACACTCCACCGATATTGGATGGTAGCTGGGCCCGATGTGGGTAGGATCGTGGGCAGGAAGCGATCTGCGATCGAGGGAGTCTTACCTTGCGGGCGGTGGTTGGCGTCTGCTGCCTTCCGCCAGTCAACGCTTCCCGCGCATTCCGTAACCGGCCCGCAGACCGCTGATTGTGAAGCGATTGGGGGGCGGTGTGTTCGCGGCTTCCCCGGCGCGATTCGACGGCTCAGCTCGGCCGACGGGCGGCGGCGCATCAACCGATGGCGGGCCTTCTTCTACGCCGGGCATAAAGCAAATCCCCTTCCGATACACGGCGAGCCCTCCGGGCTGTCGCACCGGTCGCTTCCATCGCCGCGGTCGGCTTTCTTCTCCGTTCTCTCTTCGCATCCCGATCGTTCCGTTCGCATCGCGTCGGCGAAAGCCGGCCCGATACAAGAGACTAACCGCCAGGGGACGTCCACCGCACGAGCCGGCAGCTAGCGCGGCACGGCGGGGCGCGGCGCCGCCGTGCGCTTTTTGATTGCAGCACTCCAGCAGACGAGGACATCGTGACTTACACAGGATGCAGGGACGAGATTGCCGGCGGCCTAACCAAGGTGCTGTGGACGGCTTCGCAGCTCGACGACGAAGCCGACTTCGAGGATCTCCTCGAGGCGATCCGCGTGCTTCGGCCCAAGTGGCCCGGGACGGGGACGGTCGCCGCGTGGCGCTACGTCCGGCGCCAGGCATGGGGCGACGCGCGCCGCGTGCTCGAAGACGACGACACTGAAGCGAAGCGCTCGGGGCTTCATACCGCGCTGATGGCGGTGTGTCTGTTCGGCCTCGAAGACCCGCTGTGGCACAGCTATGCGCTCAGCGCGGCCGAGCAGCACGAAAGCATCGAGGGCGCGAAGATCGGTGCGCGTCTGCTCGAGCGTGCCGCCAAGCTCGACGCCAGCGTTCAAGCGCCTGCGTCCACCGACGCACCGGCGAGCACGCACGGCGGGCCGGCCGACAACGGCGGATTCTCCGCGTCGATGACGTGGGTCCGCGCATGAGCATCCGTTTTGATGTTTTCCGCGCGCCGGGCGATTCGCATTTCAATCGCGGCCTTCGCATCGGTGCGCTTGTAGCAGCGACAGCAACCTAGACTGACTTTGCTTCGTAGTACCCACGGTCACGCAACACTTACCCGACAGGAAGGAAACATCATGAATCTGAACGTTCCGAGTATGACCACTTACCCCACCGATCCGGCGAGCTACCTGCAACGGCTGACCAACGGTGCCTCGACGAGCTCGACGCAGGACGTGCTCAAGGATCTCATCGGCCTCATCAGCCAGTTGCTCAAGCAGATGCAGACCGGGCAGAACGGGCAGCCCGGCGGCATGCCGGGCGGCGCCGGCGGTGCTGGCGGCATGCCCGGTGGCATGCCCGGTGGCGGCGCGGGCGCGATGCCCGGCGGTGTGGGCGCGACGCCCGGCGGCATGGGGGGCGCGGGCGCCATGCCGGGCGGCACCGGCGGGATGACGGTGCAAAACGCGGCGGGCGTACTGGCCTCGTACATGGGGCAGCATGGCATCAACGCGTCGGATCCGAACACGATGTACAAACTCGCGACGAACGCCGACGGCGGCACGCCACCCACGGTGCAGCAAGCGGCGCAGACCATGCTCGCGAACCCGGCTGCCTACCAGCAGATCGACACGCACGACGTGGCGGGCACCGACGGCAAGTCCGCGGTCGGCAATTTCCAATGGGCGGCTCAAGGCGGACTCGGCGCGGCGGGCAACGCAACGGGTGGCGCGGGCGGCGCGGCGGGGCCGTCGGGGACGACGGGCGGCTTGCCCGGCACGGGCGGTTTCCCGGCGAACACCGGTACGCTGCCGACGACGGGTGGCTTGCCGACGACGGGCGCGACGGCAGGCTTCACACCCGGTACGGGCGACCTCTTGAAGGACGGCAAGCCGCTGCAGATGGCCGACGAGGGCAAGGCGCTGGCCAACTTCAACGCGCAGGACGGCGCCGACTTCCAGGCCATGGAAAGCGCGTTGTCGCACGGCGACGGCAATGCCGCGGCGAAGACGCTCGCCAACGCGGTGAAGTCGGGCAAGCTGAGCCAGTCGGATGCGGCGGCGATCGGCGCACAGCTGCAGCAGACGGCGAACGCGCATGGCGGCGGCAAGATCAGCCACGACGCGAGCAAGGCGCTTTCGGATGCGCTGGGCGGCGCGAACGTGCTGACGCCGGGCAAGACGCGCGCCGCGATTGCCTTCGAGAACATCACCGGCATTCACACGGGTACGATCGCCGGCGTCAGCACGAAGTAACGTCGCCGGCCGTTCCGGCGATCATCCCGATCGGCGACCCGAGCGGCCCCCGATCGGGGGGCTGCAGGAAACGACGATCGGGGACAAGCGGCCACAATCGGCGGCCGCGCTGCGAAATACCGCAGCGCGGCCGCTTCGTCGTTTACCGGCGCAACCGGTGTTCCGATTCAGCTTTCCATCTGCCGACGAAGGGACGCGTTCAGCGGGCTCCATTCGAGCAAGGCGACGAAGCCGTCCTGCGCGGCGACCACGACCCAGCGCCGGTACTGATGCACGATCTGCCCGGGCTCGTACGTGTGTGCTTCCTGCCACGCGGTGGCGCGCCGCACGTGGACGGTCGTGCCGAAGAGCGGCGCGATCGATTCGACGTTCCCGCAGGCCCGCACGACGCGCATCACCTCGGCCACGGGCCGCGCGAAATCGATCGTGCGCTCGGCATCGGCAACGCGCGGCCAGTAGCTGCCCGCACCTTGCGGACGCCGTTCGTTCCAAAGCCGATCGAAGTCGCGGGCCACGCGCGTGGCCAGCCGATGGGCGGCCATCTGCAGCTTCAGCTGCAGCGTCTCGTGCCATTCGTCGGCGTCGAGCGGAAAGCATTCGGCATCGACGATCTCCCCGGTATCGAAATCGGCATCGATGCGATGGCAACTGACGCCCCACTCGCGCCGCCCCTCGAGGATGGCGCGCATGGCCGGGTACGGGCCGCGCCCGTCGGGCAGCGGTGACGGATGGAAGTTGGCCGCATGGCGCAGATAGGGCTGCCACGCCGGAATCTTCCAGTTGTAGCCGGCCACGATCAGTGCGTCGCATTGCCGTTCGGCGAGCCGGCGCAGATCGTCTTCGTTCATGCGTGACAGCTGCACCGGAATGCGCAGCTTGTCCGCGCGCTCGACGAGTTCGCTATTGAAGTCGAGCCGGTTGTCGACCGGAATCGAGTAGAGCGCCACGGGCTCCCAGCCGGCGGCGACGAACGCGTCGAAGACGACACGCCAGTGATCGAAGCCGGCGAACGCGAATCGCATGATCGGATCTCCCTTTCGCATTGAAGGTCAGGGCGGCATGGACGGCTATGACGGCCGACGGCCACCCCGCTTCACGGTAAGCGCGCACGGTGGCGGATAGCCCGCGTATTCCGAAGTTTCGTCGAGTGCCGCGAACC
This sequence comes from Burkholderia sp. AU39826, assembly GCF_020419965.1. Classification (NCBI taxonomy): domain Bacteria; kingdom Pseudomonadati; phylum Pseudomonadota; class Betaproteobacteria; order Burkholderiales; family Burkholderiaceae; genus Burkholderia; species Burkholderia sp. AU39826. The sequence continues at coordinate 916,486 of NZ_JAIZQG010000001.1, read as the reverse complement.
GGCAAATCAATCGCCGGCTGCGCGCCGCGGCGAGGGCGTCGCGATTGCGCGCGACGCCGCGCCGCGCGTCAAGACCTCAGCGCGAGGTTTTTCTTGATGAGGTCCTCCGCCGTCTTGGCGGCGGTTGCCGTGAGGCCGGGCTGCCCGATGATGTTGGCGATCTGTTTGAGCCGCTCGCTGTCGGTCAGCGGTGCGGCGCTCCGGCTGGAAGCCGATGGATCGCGCGGCGCCGGCGCCTCTTGCGGTTTTTCGCGCCGCGCGCGTGCAAGCTGCGAAAGCAGCAGTGCCGCTTCGCCCTTCGGAATGCCGCTGTCCGTCAGCAGCGTGTGCGCGGCGATCAGATCCTGGTTGCGGCTCGCGCGCGGATGGTTGCCCACGATCGCGAGCGCCTGCCTGGCGCGCTGCGACGCTGATGCATCGACTGCCATGTCGGCACCCGCGAGCGCCGCGAGCGTGGCCGGATCGAGGCGCCCGATGCTTCTGGTGACCATCGACAGAATGTGCTTGACCACGATGTCGCGCTCGGCATCCTTGTGTACCTTCGCCTTGTCTTCGGCGTGCATGCCCGCGATCAAGCGCTTGCCGAACGACGTCGTGCTGTTGGCGTAGCGGCGTGCATCGTCATAGAGCGACGCATAGATACCGGCCTGCGCCTGCGGGCTGCGCACGTCCGCGGGCAGGCCTTCGTCCGCCGGCCGCGCCTCCATGGCGCGCAGATCGTCGAGCTTCGCACGGCTCGTTTGCAGCGCCGCGCGCAGGCGCTCGTCCTGCGTCTGGCCCGTGTAGTCGTGCGGGGCCAATACCGTGTCGACGTAGCGTTGAATCGTGGCGGCCTTCGCATTGCGCAGGTTTTGCCGTCCTTCGACAAACGGCTTCTTCAAATCGAGCGCTTCCTTGACCGCGTTGGTCAGGTGCCCGGATGCCGCGAGCGGCGCCAGCGCGCCGTGCGAGCCGCCCACGAGCAGCCCGCTTGCCGTCAGACCGAGGGCGGACGTGACCGACTGGTAGAGCGCGCCGTTACGTTGCTTGCCCTTGTTCTCGGCGATGCTCATGGCGGTCAATACGTCGCGGGCATGCTGCGTGAGCGGATGCGCGTCGTCTCGCGCGATGCGCGAGAGCTTGCCGGTGTCGTATTGCCATTGTCCGTTGCCGTTTTTCGTCAGCAGCAGGTTGTCGACCTGGTTCGGCATCGGCGCGCCCGGAGGGCGTTTTTCGGGGTGCTCGAAGCGTTCGACGTCGGCGGCGAGCATCGCCTTGACCTTGTTTTCGTAACGGCGATGGATCGAATGCGCGGCGGCGGCGTTCGAGCCCGAGGCCAGCGCGTTCACGAGGTCGGTGGCGGGCGCCGCGTCGTAGCCGAACTGCCCGTGCGCCGCCGTCGATACGCCGTTCAGGCCGTCTTTCGCGGGCCGCTTGGCGGCGAAGGCCGTCAACGTCATGCCTTTGCGGTTGACGCCCATCGCGTGCGCGAAATCGGCGAAGCGCCGGCCTTTGCCGCCGGCACCCGGCACGAATGCGCCGATGTCGTCCACACCGGGCTTCTGCGGTGCGATAGCCGCGGCGGGCTTGGGCGCAGCGGGCGGACCTTCCGCGCGCGGGCGCTTGCCGAGGCTGCCGAGCGCGTCGATGAGCGCGCCGGCACTCGCGCGCCGCGTCGGCACCGGCGCGGGCTTCGCTCCCGTGGACGGGCCGGGGTCGCTCGGCGTGCGGGTGAGGGCGGCGGATTCGATCGCATGCGACCGGAACTCGATCTTCGGTGGAGGAGCCATGATGTTCTCGGACCAGGAGACAGGATGGACTGGACTGTGCAAGCCGGTCATGACACTCCCGTGAACCGCGCGAAGCATCGTCCGGATTGGCGAAGCAGGTTCGCGGCGGCCTGCCGCCGAGCCGTCTCGCGGGTGTCGCTCATTCGGTTTTCGCGGTGCGGCTTCGCGCGCGCGAACGCGTTCGCATCCGCATTCATTAGATTGGAACGAGGGCCGGCTTCGCGCGGTTCGGTTTCGCGCGTTCCATCGAACGCGCGTTTCTTTCACGATCAAGGAGAAAACGAATGAGCTTCATCGGCAATATTGTGAAAAGCGTGGTCGGGGACGTCACCAAGGCTGCCGGGGATGTCCTCCATGGTGTCGGCAACGCGCTGCACGGCGCGGCGACGTTCGGCAAGGGGCTGCTGAGCGGCAACCCGAAGGAAGCCCTTGCGGGGGCGGGGGCCATTGCGACGGGTGGGCTCGAGGCGCTCGAGGGCGGCACGGCGCTCGCGGAAAACCTGACGCCGGAGGGCGCCGCTACCGCACTCGCATTGGCGGGTGGCAAGGAAGCGGTGCGAACGCTGACTGCGGGCACGGGCGCAGCCTGATGTACGGACGGTGACGAGCATGATGGAGCTTCTTACCGAACTGCCGGCCGATGCGCCGGCCATGGCGCAGGCGATCATCGAGCATATCGAGGCCAACGAGCTGGACGAGGCCGAGGCGCTGCTGGCGCGCATGCACGATGTCTACCCCGAAACGAGCGAGGTGCACGTGTTTGCCGTGACGATCGCATTGGTGCGCGGGCGTCCGCACGATGCGTGGCAGATCGTGAACGGATTGCCCGACGATCGCGCGCCCGAACTGAAGGCAATCTGCCTGAAAGTCCTCGACGATCCGTCGTGGCATGGCTATGCGACGGCACACGAGGACAGTGCCGATCCCTACGTGCGCCTTGCCATGCGACGCCTGCTCGAACGAGACTGATGCCCGATTGCACCGCGCCGGATCGAATCGTCGTGCAAGCCGATTCGGCGCAATCGGGCTCTCGACCTGCCACCCGATAACGGTGTACGCGCCTGGACCGCACCAGCCGCGCCTGACGCATCAACGATCGAGCTCGACAAGGCCGACGTCGTGTCCGAGCAAGCGCAACGCTTGCGACATCCTCCCGCTGCCGTCGCTTCGACGAGCCTGCTCATGAATACGGCGCACCGCCGCCAGCGCCATCGCGTCGCAGATTTGATCTGCGTGGGCGCGACCGGGTAGTTCGTAAATTGCCGGCGAGCGGTGTTCTCGCGCGGCAAAAAAATCCCGCCCGGACATCGGGCGGGATCGTGCGAACTTCAAACGCCCCGGGGGGCGGACGCGTTCGCGTTCAGAAACCTTGCGCGAGGAATTGCTCGGCGTACTTGTTGCGGTTTTCCATTTGCGGATCGGTGGCCTGTTCGTAGTCCTTGTCCCAGACCAGGGCCGCTTGTTCCGCCGTCGTCGTCTGCTTGATGTCCGTGATCGTCTTGCTGTACGTGGTGTCGAGTTCCTGATTCATGAAGCCGATGTTGGCTTCGAGGCTGCCCGGGTCGAGCCCGTGCTCCTTCGCATAGTTGATTTCGCCTTGTTTGCGTGTGCCGCCCCATTGCGCAAGACCCCAGCCGTTGGCGTTGTCGTCCGCGAAGTTGCCGGAGGGCGCGCCCTTCGCGCCGCCTTGATTGACGTTGCCTTGCAGCCCGCTTTCCTGCTGCAGGTTGCCGAGCACGCCGGCTACCTGCGCGTCGGTGAGGCCGTAGCGCGATTTGAGATCCTGTGCGATGGCGTGCGCGGCGTCGCCGCCCGATACAGTGGGCAGCGTGTTGCCGTGGCTGCCGCCGCCACCGCTTCCACCGCCGCCTATGCCCGGCGACGCGCCGCCACCGCCCTGGCCGCCACCGCCGCCACTCACGCCAGCGGGTGCGGTGCCGCCGCCGCCGGCATAGGCGGGCGGCGCGGAGTACGAAGGCGTACCGCCGCCGATGCCGCCCACGCCACCCGCATCGCCTGAATTCTGGCTGGAGGGATCGAGAATCTGCTTGATTTCTTCGATGAGCAACTCGAGCAGTTGTGCGAGCTGCGATTCGTTCGTGCCGCCGATGCCGCCGACATCATCGATGCCGTTCAGATAGCCGGCGTTATAGCCTTGTACTGCTGTAGTGGACATGATTTTCTCCGCGTGAGAATGACGGTATTCATCAGCTGCTGATGGAGGGCCGATAGCGGCCGCCCGCGCAACCTAATTTATTGCCCGGCGCTTACAGTGCGTTGACGGATGCGAAGTCGCCGTCGGATAGCCGAACCGCCGAACCGGGTGGCGACCGCGATGCCGAGGCAAGCGGCTCGCGGCAGGCGAGCCGCCGCGCTACCGATGCGGCCACCTGCGCGAACCTGCGTCGTTTCGCTTGCTCGGCGCACCGCGGTTGCTCAGGCGGTCGTGCGATGCATCACGCCCAGTTCCATCGCGCTGTCGGCGCCGATCGTTCGCCCCTCGTTCGACCGGTTCGACGGTCCCGACGTGCTCGCGGCAAACGGCAGGCATCCCGCGATGATGAGCAGTGCGCCGAACGCGTTCTCCGCGAGGCTCTTGCCGCCGGCGGACCAATCGCCTTTACCCTCCACGGCGTGATTGACCACGGCGGTGGCGGCATAAAGGGAGAGGAACAGGCTGAGACGCGCGATTCCCGCGCCGGCCGCCTTGTCCCCGAGCTGCCTGGCCGTGCTGGTTGCGGAGGTGTCGATCTTGCCCCAGCTCAGGCGCAGCGTCTTCAGTTCATCGAGCGCCTTGCCCGTGAAGCCGTGCGTCGAGATTTCCGAGGCCACGCGTCCCCCGATCGCATCCAGCCCCTCGCCGGCGGCATTCGCTGCCGAATAGCCGAACAGGCCTTTGATCGCCGCATGGCTCTTCGTTTGGTGAATGAGGCTGTCGACGTAGGACGGGGCCGACCATTGCGAGCTGCCCTGCGCGGTGTTCACGGCGAACTGGTTGACGCCGTACGGAGCGCCGTTGAGCAGCTGACCTCTGACGGGGTGCTCGTAGCCTGCGTCGTGATTGCCTTCGAGCGGGCGGAACACGTTGATCACGTCGCGCGCCAGGTATGCGTACGATTTGATCGCGCTAGGCAGTATGCTGGAGAGCTGCCCAAGGTGCCCGTTGCCCTCGTCGTTCTTGCCGGTATAGGCTGCAGCGGCCATCGTCGCTATCAGCGCGATGAGCTGCACACCGTGGCCCGCGTAGGTCTTGTTGTCCGCGGCGCCGGTGTGATACTTGTGCAACATCGCAACCAGGTTGCCCATCGCCGCCGCCGTGAACAGCGAGGCCGTAATGACGCCGCGTGTTTCGGGCCCGGCACCGGTCTTGTCGAGGACTGCTTCGGCAGCCATCGAGCACAACTCCCGGAAGAGCGTGGCGCCGCCGGTTGCGACGAATTCATGACTGAACGCGTTGACGAGGTTGGCCGTCCACCCTTTGAGCGGTTGCGCGGCGCCGTAGGGATTCCGGGTCAGCATGTCGCCGACGTTCGAGATGAACGACTGGATCTGTCCCGGCCGGGACAGCGCGGCCGACAGGTTGTTGGTGATCGAGGCGGCCGATGCCGGACGTGTGCCCTCGGTCTCCGCGACCGAGATCTCCGCGGGCACCGATGTCGCGGCGGCGGCCAGCGTGCGGGTTTCCGGTGCTACCCGGGACGACGCGCTCGGAACGGTTGCTTCGGGCGGGCTTTCGGGATCCTGAATATCGATGTCGTGCGCGACGACGTGAGGCGCCGAGAAGCTGGCCGGCTTCGGGGAGGGGGCGCTCCGGGACTCAGTGTCGTGCGCCTTGGGCAACGAAGGTGTGTCGGGCAGGCGCGACGATGACGCCTCCGCGTGAGAAGGCATCGTGAAAGTGGTTTTTGTCGGCACCGGTTCGTCTTGCGGTGGCGCGGCGCTCGTCCTTGCCTCCTCCACGAGCGTGGGCGTCTCTTTCGGGAGCGGCACCGGGCTGGCCGCGCGCGACGTGTCGGGTGTCGATTTGGCCTCGCTCGTCGTCGCGGCTGTCAGCCCCGTGGCCGCCTTCTCGTGCGGCAACGGGCTGCCTGAACGCGACGTGGCCGGTTGCGTGTCGGCAGTTTCCGTTTCCACGGTCTCCTGATGTCGAACGGACGCCGCACTGTCGTGCTGCGATGCAGGCGTGTGTGGCTGCGGTTCCTCGTGTACGGGCACTTCTTCGCTCGACTCCCCGCCGCCCGACAAGTTGAGCACCGGTATCGTCCCGTCTTCCAAGGCTGCACGTTGAGCGCCCAGCTCGCCCGAACCGGGCAGCGACCGTGAGCCGCCTTGGCGGCCGATCGCGGAGCCTGACGACGATGCGCGCGTAGGCAGCGAGCTGCGCCTGACCGGCATAGGCGCCGGCAGCGGCGGCGATGGGAGCTGCTGCGCCGTCCCGGCCGGTTGCGATGTTGTCGAAAGCGGGCTCGCCTGCGCCGGTGCATGGTTGCCGGTGTGCGCCGGAAGGGCGGGTGCATTGCCCAGAGCGCCGAGCAATGCGCCGCCGGAGGGGCGCGGGCCGGTCATCGATGCGCTTCGTTGGCGTGGGGCCGGCGCGGGCTGCGTGTTGTCGCGCGGGAGGTCGAGCGATGATGACCGTACTTGCGTGCTGTTGCTGATCGGCATGACGTTTCCTTTCGGTTGATTTCGATCGTTCGACGTCGCCTCGCGACAAAGGCCCTGATGGACTTTCGCGCTGCCTCGTCGCGTCCAGGCGGTCGACGTGCCTTCGCCCGCCGATTCCGCCTTCGTGCTTTGCGAACGTGGGTTCTCGTGTTGGAAAGGTAAAACGACATAACGGTGGCAGCCTGCCGATTCCGAAGTGGCGTGCAAAAAAGCGCACGTCGATGCCGGCGCGGTGCTGCGCGTGCGGATCCATTTGCGCGTTTCATCGCATTTGCCGCATGCGCGCTTCGCAATTTCGCTCGCCGCGTCGCGTCGCTTGCGTGGCGCAATGCCGTGGAGCATAAGCTTGGGCTTGCATTCCTCGATATCGCTCCGCGTGAGTGGGATGCGGGGACCGTGCCGCACCGACATCGAGCGATGTTGCTGGCGACGGAAATCGTCATGTCACTCAAGGAGTTCGCCATGAACAACTTAGGAATTCGACCGGGGCTCGTCCAGTCCCGTGTCGCGGAGTTCGAGAAAGGGACGAAGAACGGTGCGACCGACGGCGCGCAAAAACAAGCGCCCGCGCGCACCAAAGGCCAACTGGACGGGCTGTCCAGCTTCAAGGGGGCCGACGGCGCGCCGCCACCTCCGCCTCCGCCGCCGCGCAACTTCGCGAGCCTGCCGGGGCGTGCGGGGAACGTCGGTGCACAGGTGCTGAGTTCGGCGCTGCATGCCGGAAGTCACTTTCTGCCGCCCGGCGTCGCGTCGACTGCAATGCATGCGGCGGGGGACATCGTGCGTCCATCGGCCCTCGGCGCAGGGGACCCCGTGACGCAAATGGCCGCGATGCAAAACGACTTCATGCAGCAGCAAAGCGAGATGACGCGGCTCAACAACGCGAACACGTTGGCGGCCGCCGTCAACCAGCAATCGCAGGAGCTCACATCGGCGCTGGCGTCGGTGGGTAACAAGGGTGCCAGCAACATTTCGAACGCCGCCAAGGGGCAGTAGCGGCTGCGGCGGGCCGCGGCGTTTTCGCGCGCGGCTCGCGAACGCCCCGGTCTGATCGTCCACGCTTCCTGCCTGCCTTGTTCCTGCTTCGTCTGCGCTTCGTGCTTGCCCTGGCGCTCGCCATGCGGGACGATTTCCTCATGCAACGTCGCATTCTCGCTTGACGACGTTCGCTGGCAGCCGGGTCTCCCCGGCTACCCCCTGGTCTTACTGCCCGTCATCCGTCAGCTTCATGCGCTCGACGATGCGTTCCACCGAACGCGCGTAGCGGTCGCGCTCGGCAGGTGTCTCCGAATGGTAGGCACCGATCGCCGCCCAGGTATTCCCGTACTTGACCATCATCTTGTGCAGGTGCCACGCAGCCACGTAGACGCTCAGGCATGGGTTCATGAGGTCGTCCGCCGAGACGCCGTAGCGCGACAGCAGCGGAAGGTGAATCGAGTTGATCTGCATCATGCCGTAATCGGTCGAACCGTTCCGGTTGCGATGGAGCGCGTTCGCGTTGCCATGCGATTCTTGCCACGCGATCGCGCGCAGCACGACGGGGCTCACCTGCTGATAGGCTGCGGCCGCCGCAAAGCAGTCGGGAGTCTGGGCGCGCACTTCGGCGGGCCGCGCGGACAGAATGGCAAGCGCCAGCACGAGCGCCGGCTTGGGGGTGAATGGTCGCATCATGGATCATCCGGTAAGAGAAGCGGTGCGGGAATCGCTTCGCACCGACGTGCGAATGAAAACGCCGTCCGACCCACGCGTGTGCGTTTCGTCGGACGGCGTTGGCGAAAAAAGCCGTGGGCCGGCCGTGTTGGCGATCGGCGGTGCAGGCGCTTGGGCGCCGCACACCGCTGCCCTCAGCGGCCCATCGTCTCCGACGGCGCTTCCTGGAACACGCGCCGGTAGCCGTTGACCAGCGTCGAACGATGGCGCACGCCCCACTTGTTCGCGACGTCGAGCACGCGCGTGGCCGGTGCGCCGTCGTCGAGCAGATCGCCGCGAATGCGCTCCATCCGCTGGCGCCGGATCAGTTCGCTCGGCGACAGCCCGAGGTGGTTCTTGAACGCTGCCTGCATCGCGCGCTCGGTCACGCCCACATGCGATGCCACTTCGCGCACCGAAAGGTCCTTTTGGTCGAGGTTGTCCATCAGGTAGCGATAGGCGCGTCGGTATTTCGCCGGCAGGCGGGCGCTCACGTCGTCGGAGCGCTGCGCCGTGCGCGACGCCTGCATGTGATCGGCCGCGGCGGCGGGCATCGACATGCTGTCCGCGCGCACGTGCTGAATCGACGCGAGCGCGTAGCGGCCGTAGAACTGCGCGAATTCGTGCGTGCGCATCTGCTGCTGCATGATCTTCGCGCGGCAGTAGAGGTAGTCGAGGTACCAGCGCGCATGCTGGCTGCCTTGCGAATTCGCCGCGCCGGACGCATCGAGCATCGCTTCGGCCAACGGCGTCGCGTGGCCGGCGATCGCGGCCAGCGTGATTTCCAGGCACAGGCTGCGGTGGTAATCGTTGAGGCCGGCCTGGCGGCTCCAGCTCACGTATTGCTTGAGCGTTTCGCCCGCGCTCGTCCGGCCGTCGGCCAGCGAAACGAGCCGGCTCAGGTGCGAGAGTCGCTCGGCCAGCAGCGGCAGCACGGTCCCGGCGGGCTGCGAGCCGGGTACCGGTGCCTCGCTCGGCTCGAACTCCGCGATGGCCGAGCGCCAGTAGATGTGGTCGGCGAGTCGCTCCGCACCGTGCAGTTCGTGCTGCGCGAAGAGGTCCCGCCGCAGCGCGTCCACGAGGTAGCTCCAACGGCGATCGCCATGCGTTGCCGCCAGAGCGGCCAGCTCGCCGAGGCGATGGCACGCTGCCTGGATCAAGCCCAGATGAAACGAAACGAGCGTCGCACCGAGGAGGCTGTCGAGACGTTGGCGCGGCGTGGCCGCCTTTTCCTCGCCGACGCGCTTGAAGCAACTGAGCGCGACGTTGAACTGGTTGCGGAACAAGGCTTGCCAGCCGGTATTGCGGCACGACGCGATACGCAGACCGTCGCGATGGGCGCGAATGGCTTTTTGCGCGCGGCGATACGTTTCCTCCGCTTCTTCATGGCGGCCGAGCATCAGCTCGAGGTCGGCGCAGACTTGCAGCTGTGCGTAGCCGGGCTGAGCTTGCGCCGTGTCGGTATCGGCATGGCGTGCGGCGTGGCGGACAGCGTCGAGAAACTGGCCGTGGAGCATTTTCGAGGCGACGTCCGCGGGGGTGTCGTCGAAAGCGAGGGCCGAGGCGGCGGCGAAGTAGATCGTTGAGAACATGTCGTGCTCCTGACTCAATGAGCGATGCGTTAAGCGGCGTGAAACGATTCGTGAAGCCGTGAGCGCATGTTTTCATCGCAGGCCGATTCAGGCGCGTGTTTGTGATGGTTTGTTACCTTCGGTTCGGGATCGGCATGTGCCGGATAGGGCGGTGCCGCGGTGGACTTTCACGCACGAGCGGGCGGCCTGTGTCGCGGCTTTTTGATGATTTGTTACGTTCGCCGCCGCCGTGCGCCGTTTGGCGCGGTGCACGGCGAGCCTGTCCGGATCTTCGTGTGTGACGCATGAACCGACGGCCAGGGAGCCGCTTCATGCCACGCAAACTCGAGTCGCTGCACATGCAGGCTCGGACGATGATCACGGCGCGGCCACTTCCCGTCGGATGAGGCGGCGCTCAAGCTGATCTGGCTGGCGCTGCGCAACGTCTTGGTCGAGTGGACCGGTTCCCGGCACGATTGGAGCGCGCCGTGAATCAGTTCGCGCTTGTTTATTCAGAAAGATTAAACAATGGAATCTGAATATCAATCCGCCTGACACACGGATTTCCGGATACCACCTGTACGGCACCCAATTGGCGGCTTGCCCGCGAACGGCGCCATAGCACACGTTTGTATCTGCCATATTTCCAGGGTGGCCATTCCGCGATTCGTGCCTAAACGTCCAAAAAAATTCCTCGGCTGCCACAGCGCCATGCTGGGCGGGGCTTGCGGCGCGAAGGCGACGTTCTCTCGCCAGTGCCTGTATCATCCATGCCGGCCGAGACAGGATGATTTTTCAGGATTATTTTTTTACTTAAAGGTGCGGTGTACGTTGTCGTAAACACCCATTGAGCTGTAGTGCTATCCTTACGCGGCGTTACGGTTTTCTTACATAATTTCTTTCGAATTCCTGACGCCTTTCGGTGCTGCTTTTCGGGCGGCCATTGGCGTGGTTCAAGTAGATTGAAAAGAACGTGGCAACAAGAAAAATAGAGCTTCCGGTGCATCCGAGGTGCATGAGCGACAAGAGGTGGAACCGGGCGAGGGCGAATGTCTGGATAGCGGCGATGCCGTCGGCAATTCGGGTGCTGCTGTGCGGCGTCTGGTTCGCCTGCACGGTCGCGCACGCTTCCGATCAGCAAGTAATCGTCGACGGCGGGCAGCGCCTGGGCGGCGTCGTGCGCACGGGCGGCCACGACGTTCCGTTGCTGCGCGCGCTCGAGCAGATCATGCCGACGAGTTACAGCATCAATGTGCCGAATGCGGGCGCATGGGCCGACGCCCCCGTGAGCTGGCGCGCCGGCTCGTCGGTCGCGCACGCGCTCGGCGAGGTGCTGTCGGTCGATCCCGCGCTGCAGGCGCGCATCGATACGGATATGCGCTTGCTCACGGTGACTGCGCATGCACGGCGCGCAAACGTTGACGCGCCGCGGCCTGCCTCGCAGGCGGCCGGCGCGGCGTCGCGCACGAACGGTGCCGCCACGAATGCGTCTTCCACGTTGCCCACGGGCGCGACGGCGATGGCGCCCGCGGCGGGGTCTGCCATTGCACAGGCGCAGACCGTGGCGCAGGCGCGCGTTTCGACGTCGACGCCTGCAGCACCGGCATCGGCTCGCATACCGGCGGCAGCACCGGCGGTCGTGCCCGTGGCAGCACCAGCACCAGCACCAGCACCCGCTCCGATGACGTCGCCCTCACCGGCAGCCGGGCCGGCCATGCCGGCATCGGTGCCGACACTTGTTTCAGCACCGCCGCGAGCGCAGGTGCCCGCGCCCGCAAAGCGTGACGCCATCGAGCCCCCGCTGCTCGCCGCCATGCAGCCGGCGTCCGGCCCGGACTCGCCGGCCCCATCGTGGGCGCCCGTCGCGACGCCGGCGTTCGCACCCGCGGCGGCGCCCGAGCGCACGGAGTGGCAGATGCGCCTGTCGGACGGCTCCGTGCGCAATGCGCTCGCGCGCTGGGCGAGCGAAGCCGGCTGGCAATTCATTTGGGACGTGCCGACCGATTTTCAGGTCGACGCGACGGCCACGATACACGGCACGCTCGCCGAAGCGCTGCGTCAGGTGACCAATGCGCTCGCCGGCGCGCAGGTGCCGATTCAGGTGGTCTTGTACCAGCGCAACCGCGTCATGCGCGTCGTTCCCAAAGGAGCAAGTTGATGAGCGTCCTCCGTCGTCCTTTCGTCATCCTTGCCGCCTGCCTCTCGCTGCTCGCGGGGTGCACCGGCCTCCTGGACAAGATCGAGCGCAGCTCGCAGGCCGATACCGCGCGTGCGGGGCAACTGCTCGGCAAGCTGTCGAACGGCGACAACCGCGCGGTGCCGGGCAGTGACGACGTCATCGTCAAGGACGAACTCTGGCTTTCGGGCAAGACGATCAAGATCGCGGCGAAATCGACGCTGCCGAAGCTCTTCGACGAGCCGGCGAGCTTCGACGGCACGGTCGATTCGCTGCGCATGTTCGCCGATCGCATTTCGCGCCTCGCGCACCTGCCGGCCAAGGTCGCGCCGGGCACGAGCGAAGCGGCCGCGCGCGCGACGCAGACCGCGGTCGATACGGGCGGCGCCGGAGCCTATCCCGGCGTGCCGCCGCTGCCACCGGGCCTGCTGCAGGGGCCCGCGCCGAGCACGAGCGCCGCGACGGTGGCCGCGCGCGTGCCGAACGTATCGTCGCCCGTGCGCATCGCGTATTCGCGCGGCACGCTGCGCGGGCTGCTCGACACGGCGTCGGCCCGCTTCGGCGTCTACTGGAAGTACGAGGACGGCGCGATCGTCTTCTTCTACACGGCCACGCGCGTCTACCAGGTGGTCGCCATTCCGGGCGACTCGAGGCTGGATACGAACGTCGTGAGCGGTGCGAGCAACAGCGGCGGCGCGTCGGGCAACGGCGCGGGGGCCGCGGGCGGATCGGGCGCCGGTGGCGCGGGCATCGGCGGCGGAGGCGGCGGGGCGTCCGGTTCGCCGTCGGTGTCGTCGGACAACACCGCGAACATCACGATGAACGCGCAACTCTCGGTGTACAACGGCTTGCAGACGGCGATCAAGGCGATGCTCTCTCCGGCAGGCTCGGTCATCACCTCGCCCGCCACGGGCTCGATCTCGGTCACCGATACGCCCGACGTGCTCGAACGCGTGGGCGAGTTCATGGAGCAGCAAAACCGCGTGCTCGCGCGGCAGGTGCTCGTCAACGTGACGGTGCTCTCGGTCACGCTTTCCGCGCAGGACAGCTACGGCATCAACTGGCACGCGGTCTATCAGGCGCTCGGCACGCAGTTCGGCATCACCACCGCGTTCACGAGCATGATCCAGAACCCGAGCGAGCTCTCGGCCACGGTGATCACACCGTCGAGCCGCGCCTCGAGCACGACGGCCATCATCGATGCGCTTTCGACGCAGGGCACGGTGCACCGCAAGACCTCGGCCTCGATCACGACGCTCAACGATCAGCCCGTTCCCGTGCAGGTGGCCGAGCAGCAAGGCTATCTCGCGCAGATCTCGACGACCAACACCGTCAACATCGGCAGCCAGACGTCGCTCACGCCGGGCACGATCACGACCGGCTTCAACCTCACGGTGCTGCCGCACATTCTCGACGACGGCACGATCATGATGCAGTTCTACAGCAACATTTCGTCGCTCGTGAACCTTGCGCCGTTCGGCCCGGCGAACCAGCAGATTCAGCTGCCGACCGTCGACACGCGCAATTTCCTGCAGCGCATCGCCGTGAAGTCGGGGCAGACGCTCGTCATCAGCGGCTACGAGGGCATCACCGATCAGGATAACCGGCAAGGCGTCGGCCATCCGTCGAACTACGCGATGGGCGGATTCAACGCGTCGGGCACGCGCGAGGTGATCGTCATCCTGCTGTCGCCGATCGCGATCAACGGCGCTTGACGCGCGCTCGGGCACAGGATCCGTCATGGCGACGCAAGTCATCCAGATCGGCCGTCAGCGTTTCATATGCGGCCTTTTCTGGCAATCGCTCTCGCGCCGGCACGCGCTGCGCGCGGAGGCCGTGGAACTCGCCGCGCGCCTGAATTTCGATGCGATGGTGCTGCGTATCGACCGCACCTTCGCGGGCGTGGGTTTCGCGAGCACGCGCGAGGGCGCGCAACTGGGCTTGCCGTCGCTCGGCGCGCTCGTGTCGAAGACGATCGCGGCCGAAGGCGCGTTCTACGACGGGCGCCAGCAGCCGGCGCCCAACTGGCTCGGTGCGTTTCATCTGCCCGACGGGCGCTGGGCCTACTTCGCCGTGCGCGACGGCGCGTTCCTGCCGAACGGCGACTGGATCGGTTCGAGCGAAGACGTGTTCGAGCGGCTGCACAGCGATTACAGTCTCGGCGGCTGGAACGTCGTCATCGGCGATCCGCAGCTGGAAGTGCAGGGGTTCCACAACTTCTACGCGCGGCGCATCGAGGACATGATCCCGCGCCGGGGCGGCAAGCCGCATTTGCCGCGCTGGCTCAATCTGTCGCGGGTCTCGCGGCGCGCACCGCGGCGCGAGGTGCTGCTGGTCGCCGGCGCGATCGTGGTGGCGGCCGCGGTGGCGGCCGGCATCGTCGCGTACCGGCACCACCGTATGGAACTCGAGCGGCAGCAGGCGTTCGAGCGGATGCGCGCGGAACTCGCGCTGCATCCGCCCAAGCCCGCGGCGCCGCCCGAAGCCGCGCACCCATGGGCCGGCGCGCCGCGGCCCGATGCGTTCGTTCGCGCGTGCCTCGATCACTTCACGCACATCGCGCCGGGCGGCTGGGAACTCGACGACTACGTTTGCCGCGCGTCGAACGTCAGCTACAGCTGGTCGCGGGGCGGATCGAACGTGGCGATGCTGATGGCGGCGGAGCCGCGCGCGACGATCGACGGCAACGGCGAGCATGCGAGCTACGTGGATCCGCTGGCCTTGCCCGTCGGGGGAGACGAAGTGCTCGATGGCGTGCACGGCGTGCGCTTGCGCATGCTTTCCGCCTTCCAGTTGCTGGGCATCGGCCTGACGTTCACGCTGCAACCGGCAAGCGCGCCGCAGCGCGGCCTCGCTTCGCAAACGCTGGACCGGCTGCATCCGGGCGGCGGCCCGCCCCCGGCACCGAGCTGGCAGACCTGGCGCATGTCGGCGCAACTGGGCGACGTGCGGCCCGACAGCCTCGTCAGGTACCTCGACGAGCCGGGCGTGCGCGTCGAGACGCTTTCATACAAATCCGGGCAGTGGACGCTCGACGGAGTGCTCTATGAGAAATGACGATGCATTGACTGTGCTGGTGCTCGCCTGCTGCTGGGCGTGGCCGTTGGCCGCGTTCGGCGAGGCCAGCGCCACGGCCGCCGCAGCCACCACGGCCGCCGCGCCCGCTGAAGCGGCGCCGCGCATGAACGTCGTTCCGACACCGGCCGCCGTGCAGGCAGCCAACGAACTGATGCGGCTACAGGAGGAAACGATGATCCTCAAGGCGCAGCTGAAAAAGCTCGATGCGCAGGCGCAGGTGGCGGAGCGGCAAGAAGCGCTGCACCGGATGGGCAGTACCGTCTCGTCGTATTCGGACGTGTCGCTCGTGGCGACACAAGGGCTCGGCAAGAAGCTCGGCGCAACCGTGGCGACGAGCGACGGCGCGGAGTTCGACGTCGGGCCCGGCGATACGCTGCCCAACGGCATGCGCGTGGCGGCCATTCGCCCGGGTGCGATCGTCCTCGCATCGCAAGACGGACGGCGCACGACGCTGACCGTCTCCGCGAGCGTGCGGCAGCAGCCCGCGCGCAACGTGGCGTCGACAGGCTCGCCCGGCGTGCCGCCGATACCGACGCTGCCTGCGTTGCCGATGCCGGCGAGGTGACGCGATGAGTTCGTCTCCGACACCTCCGGGCAAGACGCCCACGAGCGTGACGCCGCTGATTATCTCGCGCGCCGTGAAGCCGATCGAAACCGATCCGCCTCTTGCGCAGGTTCAGCCCGCGGCCCCCGGCGCGCCGGCTCTCGCGCCGGTTGCGCGGCCACGCGAGCCGGTGCTGAGCGCCGTGGCCGCGGCCGCCACCGCTTCGGTGCGGCCCGCGCAAACGGCGTCGCAAAGCCAGCCGCCGGGGCAGGCGCTGCCGCTCGCCGCGGTGGCGCGCCCGCTTTCGGACAGCGGCGAGTTCGCCGCGAGCGACGAGGAGCGCAAGTTTCTCTGTCTGCTCGACGACGGCACGCTGCTCGTTGCCGAAGGGCACGAAATGAATCCGTTCGTGCTGTCGTACTGCGCGAGGCTCGAACGGCTCAATTGCCGCTATACGACGCGGCTGGTGACGCTCGATGCGATCCGGCGCAGCTATCAGGGCCCGCGCCGCGACGGCAGTGCCGAGCGCATCGATCACACGCAGATGCAGGCCGTCGCGAAGAACCTGATCGCGCGGGCGTGCGACGAGCGTGCGTCGGATATCCATATCCGTGTGAACCGCTTCAGCACGGAGATTCTTTTTCGTATCCACAACGAACTCGTGCGCATGTCGGAGCAGACGCGCGAGTACGGCGAGCGGCTGCTCGCCACGCTTTACGCGGCGATGTCGAGCGTATCGGACAACACCTACAAGCCGAACGAACGCCAGGACGCGGCCATCGGCGATCGCGACAAGCTGCCGGACCGGCTTTTCGGCGTGCGGATCGCGACGGCGCCCACGAGCGTCGGCAGCGTCATGGTGCTGCGGCTGCTCTACAACGATGCGGGCGAGGCGACGGCCCTGACCGAGCTCGGCTTCACGGTGGCGCAGGCGAACGCGTTCGAGCTGCTCGCGCAGCAGCCGCACGGCATGAACATCATCAGCGGCCCGACCGGCTCGGGCAAATCCACGACGTTGCAGCGCGTGCTGACGAGGCAACTGCGCGAGATGGCCGGCTCGATCCACGTCATCACCGTGGAAGACCCGGTGGAGTACCCGATCGAGGGCGCCGTGCAGACGCCCGTCGTCAACGCGCCGACGGAAGAGGCGCGCTCGCTCGCGTTCGCCGCCGCGATCGCGAACGCGATGCGGCTCGATCCCGATACGATCATGATCGGCGAAGTGCGCGACCGTGCATCGGCGCAAAGCGCGTTGCGCGCCGCGATGACGGGCCATCAGGTCTGGACGACGGTGCACGCGAACGGCGCGCTCGCGATCGTGGACCGTCTCGTCGATCTCGGCTTGCCGATCGCGATGGTGACGGACGAATCGCTCGTCACGGGGCTCATCAGCCAGCGGCTCGTCAAGCTGCTGTGTCCGCACTGCTCGCGCCCGCTGGCCGAGTCGATGGCGCAGCTCGACATGGGGCTCGTCGCGCGCTTGAAGCGGGCCGTCGGCGCGCGGTTCGACGCGGTGCGCGTGGCCGGGCCTGGCTGCCCGCATTGCAAGAACGGCACCGTCGGCCGGACCGTGGTGGCCGAGGTCGTGCGCACCGACGCGACGTTTTGCGAATTGCTGCGCGCCGGGCGCAAGCCCGATGCGCACGCGTACTGGCTCGGCGAGCTCGCGGGGCAGACGGTCGCGCAGCACGCGCTCGAAAAAGTGGCGGCAGGCCTCGTCGATCCGCGCATGGCGGAGCGCGTGGTCGGGCCGTTCATGCAGGGCAGCGGGGGGCGGCCGCAGCCGCTCGGAAGCGGCTATGGCACTTGAGCTCAACCGGCGCTGGGCGCGCGTGCAACTCACGACGCAGGCGCGCCTGCGGCTCTATCGCAAGATCGCGAAAATGCTCGCGAACGGTTTGCCGTTGCTCAAGATTCTCGAGGAGCTCGAATTGCGCGCGTCGCACGAGGGCCGCAAGCCGAACGAGCCGCTGGCATTGACGCTCGCGGACTGGCGCGGCGTCGTGCAAAACGGCGGCATGCTGGCCGAGGCAATGGCGTGGTGGGTGCCGCATACCGAGCAGATGATCGTCATGGCCGGCGAGCAGTCCGGGCGCCTCGAGGCCGCGCTGCTGAACGTGTGCAACGTCGTGCAGTACGGCCGCCGGATCCGGACGGCCATCGTCGGCGGGTTGACCTACCCGTGCGTGATCGTGGCGATGACGATCGGGTACGTGTATCTCTTCGGCAAGCTCGTGATTCCGCGCTTCGCGTCGATCGTGAGCCCGGAGCGCTGGCACGGCGTCGCGAAGTCGCTCTACGAGCTGTCCCGGTTCGTGCAGGGCGGCATGATCTACTGCCTCGTGGTGCTCGCGATCCTCGTCGCGGCGCTCTTGTACTCGATGCCGCGCTGGTCCGGCAACGTGCGGGCCTGGCTCGACCGCTACCCGCCTTACTCGATCTATCGGCTCATTACGGGCTGCGGTTTTCTCGTCGCGCTTTCGTCGCTGCAGGCGGCGGGCTTCACGGTCGAACGCTCGCTCGCGCGGCTGGCCGCCGACGCGACGCCGTGGCTCAGGCAGCGAATCGACGACATGCTGTTCGGCGTGAAGTCGGGGCTCAACGTCGGCGAGGCGATGAAGAACGCCGGCTACCGGTTTCCTTCGGAGGAGATCGTCGACGATCTGTGTGTGTATGCCGAATACAAGGGCTTCGCCGAGGCGCTGCACGCGATCGCCAACGAATGGATGACCGACGGCGTGGAGACGATCGAGGCGCAGATGCGCGTGGTCAACGGCGCGGCGATCGTCGTGCTCGCGCTCGTGCTGTCGTGGCTCATCAGCGGCTTCTTCGGAATTCAGCAGGAAATTGCGGCTTTGGCCCGGAGTGTGCATTGAGCCTGCCGTGTAATGACGTGCAAGCGCAGTGCAAACGAACGGGTGTTGAAGGTAGGGGGCACGTCTTTCTCGCGTGCCGATTGAGGAAACCAAGGAGAGCAACATGAATGTCAAGACCGTCGCATCGATTCGCGCCCGGGTGGGCAGCCGTGGGGCGCGGCACATGCAGCGTGGCGCCACCCTGCTCGAAGCGATCGCCTATCTCGGGATCGCCGCAATCGTCGTCATCGGCGCGATTGCGCTGCTGCGCGGCGCATTCGGCAGTGCTTCGTCGAATCAGACGGCCGAGCAGGTGACGGCCATCCAGACCGGCGTCAAGAAGCTGTATATGGGGCAGACCAACGGCTACAACGGGCTGACGACGACCGTCGCCATTGCCGCCGGCATCATCCCGACGACGCTCGTCATCGACACCGCGGCAAATACCGTCACCGATGCCTGGGGTGGCGCAGTCACCGTTAACGGCACTGGCACCGGTACATTCACGATCACATTCGATTCCGTGCCGACGGACGTATGCATCAACGCGGCATCCGCCGGCGGAACGTGGACGGCCGTCTCTATCGGCGGTACGCCGCAAACCGTGCCGGTCACGCCCGCCGCCGCTCAGGCCGCTTGTGCCGGTGGTGCGAAGACCATCGTCTGGACCTCCGCCTGATCGAGGCCAGAGTATCGGCCTTCACTCCGATTGACGCCACGAGCCGCCCGCCATGTTCCTGATCTGGATCGTCGCCGCCTTCGCGATGCTGACCGGTGCCTACGCGCTGCTCGGCGCCGAGGCGGCGCCGGCACCGCTCGCGCCGTCGGCGATGGCGCTCGCGGCGAACATGAGCGCCTACCGGCAGGCCGTGGTGGCCTTCGCGCGCGCCAACCCGTCGTTCGCCGGCAGCGTGCCGGCGGCGAGCGTCGCGCCTTACCTCGGGGCGACCGTTCCCGATCCGATGTGGCGGAACTACGTCCAGCCCAATACCGGCTATGCGGGCAGCCTGGTCGTGGTCTATGCGGCGTCGGCGGCGGCCGCGGCCGCGGTCGACGGCATCGAGCAGATTGCGCAGGGCTCGGCGCTGGCCGGCGTGGCGCTCGGCGCCAACCTCGTGTCCCCCGGCAACCCGGCCGTGCCGCTGCCGGCCGCACTGGCGAACGCGATCCCGAACGGCATGCCGGTATGGATGGCACAAGCGTATGACTGAGCGCACCCGTACCCTCGCTCGCATCGGCATGCGGCGCGCCGGCCCCCGCGCGCGGCCGGCGCGTCGCATGTCCGGCTTCACGATGGTGGAGATGCTGGCGGTACTTGCGCTCGCGGCATTGATGATGGCGGGCCTCGTCACGCTCACGAACTCGTCGCTCGACGATACGCGCGCGCAGCAGGCCGCGCTTTATCAGTCGCAGCTGACGGCGGCCGCCACGCGGCTCATTCGGCAGAACTACACGGCGCTCGCGGCCCAGGCCACGACCACCTCGCCGGTGATCGTGAAAATGACCGGCTCGCCGTATCAGCTGTCGACCTACCTGTCGAATGCGTTGAGCGGCACGAACCCGTATGGTCAGACGCCGTGCCTGCTCGTCTACGCGGCCCCGGGCGGCGCCAGCCCGGTGGCGTTGCAGGCGCTGCTCGTCACGGAGGGCGGCCGGACCATTCCCGATCCCGAACTCGGCTACATCGCGGCGAACGCCGGCCCGGGCGGTGGCTCGATCCAGGCGACGAACAATACGATCGGCGCGGCCACCGGCGCCTTCGGCACCTGGAAGGTCGATACGCCCAACCCGGCGAATAGATCCTGCACCAACACGAAAACGGGCACGGGACATCTGGCGAGCCTCATCTTCTACGACGGCACGCAGGCGCAGAACGTCGACTATCTGTACCGCGTGGCCGTGCCGGGCAACCCGCAGGCGAACACGATGCAAGTGCCGATCGTGCTCGCGCAGCAGATCGACTACGCCGCCTGCACGCAGCCCGGTGCCATCGCGGCCGACTCTTCGGGCAACGTCCTGAATTGCGATGGAACGCAGCACATGTGGGTGCCGCAGGCGGCCTATCACTGGCGCGAACCGGTGGCCGACGAAGCGGCGCTCGCGGGCGTTGGCGCACATCAGGGCGACGTGCGGCTCACCGCCGCGACGAATCGGGCCTATGCGTACGACGGCGCCGCATGGCAAGCGCTGGCGGTGGACGAAGCGGGCAATCTCGCGCTCGGCAACGCGAACAACGTCGGCGACCCATGCCCGCCCGCGCCGCAGAATGCGGCCATCGCCCCCGCGTCGGCGAGCACGACGCTCGTCTCCACCGATGCGAACGGGCGCGTGCTGTCGTGCCGCGGCGGCAGGTGGCAAACGCAAAGCGAAATCGAGCCGGCGTCATCGCTCACGGGCTGTCAGCTCGTGATGGCCAACCCGAACGGCGCGGGCGATTACTCGGCCTGCACGAGCCAGCCGGCGACGAACTTCCAGTCGGGCGCCTATTCGTACAACGGCAGCAACGGGACGTACTCGTATACGTTCAGGACGACCGTCAACCTCACCAAGCCGGGGATCATCGTCGCGTCCACGTGGGCGCACCTGAACGACGGCATGTGCAACGGCCCCTCCGGCAACCGCGGGCAGCTCTCGCAGAGCATCGACATCACCGACGGCGGCAACCACAACCTCGGGCATACGGAGAGCCAGACGCCGACGCTTCAGGACGATTCGGGCGGGATCAACAACGCGCTGTCCCAGGCGGGCACGCCTGGCACCTACACGATCGTCGTGACGACGAACTGGGCGACGTACGCCGGCATCACGACGCCGTGGGTCAGCAGCTTTTGCGGGGAGTCTGGCCAGACGGTCTGGAACACGCCCGTCGCGGCGGGCTGGACGATCAACTCCTACTACTGAGCGCCCAACCGTGAGCCCGTCGACACCGCACACCTTCGCAGCACCGCCACGCACGGCGCGACCGGCGCCATCGCGCCGGCGCGGCCTTCGCGCGGGCTCAGTGCGGCGCGAGCGTCTGCAGCATTTCGTGCAGCTCGAGCCGGTTGTAGGTCGCGCGCAGCACGTCGCGCGGCAGGCATTGCCGCTTCGATACGAGGCTGAAGAGGTGATCGTTGAGCATGCGCGACATGTTGTCTTCCTTGCGCTTCATGAATTCGGCAAGGTACGGCAGCTTGCCCGGATCGGTCAGCAGGCCGCTGATCTGCTGATTGTTGTTGAAGAGCAGTTCGCTCGCGAGCACGAGGTTCTCGCCATCCTCCGTCGGCACGAGGCACTGGCAGATCACGCCGATCAGGCAGTTCGCGAGCGCGGCCGCATAGCGCTCGCGCTGCTCGGCCGGAAAGAACGACAGCAGCCGCGTGAGCGTGCCGATCGCGCTGCCCGTGTGCATCGTCGCGAGCACGAGGTGGCCCGACTCGCCGGCCTGCAGCGCCGTCTCCGCCGTCTCGGGGTCGCGCACCTCGCCCACCATGATGACGTCGGGCTTTTGCCGCAGCGCCTCGCGCAGGCCGGCCGAGAAGCTCGGCGTGTCGGTGGGCACTTGCCGCTGCGACACGATCGACGTGCGGCCCTCGAGTTCGTATTCGATCGGCTCTTCGATCGTGATGATGTGGCTGTTGCGCGTGCGGTTGATGTGCTCGAGCAGCGACGCGATCGTCGTCGTCTTTCCCGAGCCGGTCGGGCCCGTCACGAGGATCAGCCCCTTGGCGCTGTCGATCATCGAGCGCACGTAGGCGGGCAGGCCGAGCTTGTCGAGCGCGAGCGGCTGCAGCGGCAGGCGCCGGATCGAGATGACGAGCTTGCGGCCGCCATTGGTGCGGTAGATGTTGCAGCGAAGGCGGCAGCGCGTGAGCACGAACGGGCGATCGATCGCGCCGTGCTGAAGCTGCGCCTCCCAGTCCGGTTCGATCGCGGCCAGCGTGGGCAGCATTTCGTCGTGGAGCACGGGCTCCTCGCCGACGGCGAGCCAGCCGCGCGGCGCCTTGATCATGATCGGCCGGTCCTGCTCGATGTGAATATCGGTGAAAGTCTGCCGCAGGTCGATCAATTCGAGAATCTCGCGCGTCAGGTCGCGACGTTCGTGACTCGGAGCGTTCATCGTCAGTGCCCTTCCTATGAAAGATAGTCGGAACTTACATGAAAACTTTGTCTATGTGTCGGCGAAGCATCGGGCGGCGCCGCGTACGTTTCATCGCGGGCGGCGCGTCATGAACTGGGCTTGCCGACTGGGCACCGTGGCCCTCGCCGCCGCGCTCGCATTCGGGGCGACGGCCCCCGTTGCCGAGGCGGCGGCCGTGCGCTGGAAGTCGTCGATCGTCGATTACGAAGCGCAGGCCAAGGACATCAAGGATGTGCTGCGCGACTTCGGCGCGAGCCAGGGCGTCCCCACGCGCATCGCCGCCGATGTGGGCGGCACCGTGAGCGGCAAGTTCCATCTGCCGCCGCGGCGCTTTCTCGATACGCTCGCGGCGTCGTTCGGCTTCGTGTGGTACTACGACGGCGAAGTGCTCGACATCACGACGGCCGCCGAACTGCAGAGCACGCTCGTGAAGCTCGATTCGGCCGATACGGGCGCGCTGCGCGAGGCGCTCGACCGCCTGCGCATCTCCGACGAGCGCTTTCCGATCGTCTACGACAGCGCGCAGGGCACGGCGCTCGTGAGCGGGCCGCCTCGCTACGTGCAGATGGTGACGAACGTGGCGTCGCGGCTCGACAACAACGCCGCGCATCGAAGCGGCACGCAGGTACGCGTCTTTCCGCTCTATCACGCATGGGCGCACGACCGCACGGTGCCCATCGACGGCCAGCAGGTCACGCTGCAGGGCGTGGTGGCCGTGCTCAACGGCATCTACCACCCGCGCACGGCCAAGGCCGCCGACAAGCGCGGCGACGGCGAGGGCGGCCGCCCGGCGAGCGGCGTGAAGCGCACCACGCCGATCAACGACGTGAACGGCAATGCCTACAACGGCCCGTACATTCCGCCGCCGGTGCCGTCGGGCGCGGCCGGCAAGGGCATGTTCGCCGGGCTCACCGGGCAGCCTTCGCCGGCCGTGGCCGCGGCGGTGGGCGAGCCGCCGCCGCCGCAGAACACGAGCACGGCGCCGGCGAGCGACGATCAACTGCCCGTCATCGTCGCGGACCAGCGCACGAACTCCGTCGTGATTCGCGATACGGCCGACCGGATGGATCAGTACGGCAAGCTGATCGATCGCCTCGACGTCAAACCGCAACTGATCGAGATCGAGGCGCACATCATCGAGATCGACGACGACGCGCTGCATCAGCTCGGCGTCGACTGGACCGCGCACAACAGCCACGTCGACGTGCAGACCGGCACCGGCACGCTCGCACAGAGCACCTACAACGGCACGCTCTCGCAGAACTTCGGCCAGACGGCGCTGCCGGGCAACTTGCTCGCGGCGGCGACGCCCGTGGGCGCATCGGTGGCCGCCGTGCTCGGCGACGCCGGCCGCTATCTGATGGCGCGCATCTCGGCGCTGCAGCAGACGAACGCCGCCAAGATCGACGCGAGCCCGAAGGTCGTCACGCTCAACAACATCGAGGCCGTGATGGACAACCAGACGCAGTTTTTCGTGCCGGTGTCGGGATACACGTCGGGCGACCTCTACAGCGTGTCGACGGGCATCTCGCTGCGTGTGCTGCCGATGGTCGTGGAGGAGGACGGGCGCACGCGCATCAAGCTCGACGTGGCGATTCAGGACGGCCAGCTCACCGATCGGACGGTCAGCAACCTGCCGGTGATCCAGAACAGCACGATCAACACGCAGGCGTTCATCGAGGAGGGGCAGGCGCTGCTCATCGCCGGCTATCGCGCGGACAGCGCGACGATGGGCGTGACCGGGGTGCCCGGGCTTTCGAAGATTCCGTTGATCGGCGCGCTCTTCAGGACCGACAACCGCCAGAAGAGCCACATGGAGCGGCTCTTCCTGCTGTCGCCGCGCGTCATCTCGCCGTGATTCACCGCAACCGCCCGCACCGGGGAATGCAGGAGGCCATGTGAACGAATCCGATACTCAGCCGCATTCGCTGCCCGGCGAGCAGCCCGGCAAGCCGTCCGAGCCGCGGCCCGCCCAATCGGGCTTGCCCGCCGAGGCATGCGGCGAGGCATATGGCAAGGGCGCCGCCGATCGCCGCCTGTCCGACGACGAGGCCCGCCGCCTGCGCGGCACGCTGCGCGGGCTGCCGTGCGGGGTGATCGTGCTCGATCGCGCGGGCGCGGTCGTTCACGCGAACGCACGCGCGCTCGAGATGCTGGCGATGACGCTGCCCGCGGGCGTCGATTTCAGCGTGGCGCTGAGCGAGCGCTTCGAGATGACGGACGTGCCGCGGCTGCGCGATCTCGAAGCGGGCCGCGAGGTGCGCGTGGACGATTCGACCTTCTGGATTCAGGCGGGCCCCGCTGGTGCGTGCGGCGGTGCGGGGGCGGGCGAATCCGTCATCGCCGTGACCGACGTGACGCCGTTCGCGCGCTCGCTCGACGAGCGGGCCATGTCGCTGCGCTTCTTGCTGCACGATCTGCGCTCGCCGCTCAATTCGATCAGCGCGCTCACGCAGCTCGACGCGAGCGACCCCGAGGCGTTCGAGCGCTGCGGCGGCATGCAGCAGATCACCTCGCTCGCGCAGTACGTGCTCTCGCTCGGCGAGCAGTTCATCTTCTCGTCGGTGACCGAGCATTTGCAGGCGCGCGACTTCAAACGGTTCGATCTGCGCGCGACGCTGCGCCAGATCATCTCGCAGCTGGAGGTCACCGCCGTTTATTGCGGCGTCGCGCTACACTTGTGGCTACCCGACAGCGCACCGCTCTGGGTGAGCGGCATGCGCAACTTCGTGGCCCGCGCCGTCCAGAACGTCATCGACAATGCCGTTCGCGCGTCGCCGCGCGGCGAGGCGGTGACCGTGTCGATCCGGCAGGCCGACGGTTTCGCCGAGGTGGTCGTCGACGATCGCGCGGGCGGGCTGCCGGGTCTCGTCGAGGGCGATCGGCTGGCCGACTTCGAGAAGCTCGGCAAGCGGACGGCAACGGGCTTCGGCCTCGGGCTCAAGCTCGCCGTGCAGATCGTCGGCATGCACGGCGGCGCACTTTACGCGGAGCTCAACGGGCAAGGCGGTACCATGTTCGTGCTGCGTCTGCCGTGCCTGAATCCTGTCGCCGCGAAGCCGCACGCGACATCGCTCGTCGATGCCGACCGCGCGTTGCGCGCGGCGCGCGGCGAGTGAGGCGCCGGAGCACGGCCCGTATTCGTTTGGCACGCGTCGCGCGGACCGGGCGCCGGCTCCCGCGCGGCCGTCGGAACCAAAGGTCCATATGAAATCGCTTGCAGGCAAACCCGTACGCATTCTGTTCGTCGAGGACGACGTCGCGCATCACGCGCTCGTCCATTCCTGGCTCAAGAGCGAGGGCTACCACATCGACGCTTTTCACAGCGGGCTCGACGCGCAGCAGTTTCTGTCGGAGCAGTGGGCCGATCTCGCGATTCTCGACTGGGACCTGCCGGGCGTCTCCGGCGACAAGCTGCTGCAAAAGATCCGCAGCCGTTCGCAATCGATCATGCCCGTGATTTTTCAGACCGTGCACTCGGCGGAGTCCGACATCGTGCGCATACTGGATGCAGGTGCCGACGACTATCTCGTGAAACCCTACGACAGGCAGGTGCTGCTTGCGCGCATGCGCGCGCTGCTGCGGCGCTTCGCGCCGATGAACGTGCAGGGCCGCAAGATGTTCGTCGACGGCGAATGCGCGCTCGATCAGCAGGCGCGCTCGCTCGTGGTGGCGGGCGTGGCGCACAAGCTCGGCACCAAGGAGTTCGACATTCTCTGGCATCTCGCCCGGCACACGGGCGCCGTCGTGCTGAGGCAGGATCTGATGAGCGTGGTCTGGGGCTGGGATGCGGCCGTGCAAAGCCGCTCCGTCGACATGTACGTGAGCCGCCTGCGTGCGAGCCTGAAGGCGGCCGGCGTCGGCTGGACCGTGCAATCGGTCTATGCGACGGGTTACCGCCTGACCCTCAAGCCGGATGTGGATCAGTCGGGCGCCGGTGCGTCCCCGGAAGGCGCCGCATGAGCGCGGCCCGCATGCGGACGCTCGCACGCGGCGCCGTCGCGGCCTTCGTTTGCGCGGCCGCCGTGCACGCGCAGGCGGCGAGCATGGCGTGGGCCGGCGGCTCCGGCGCACGCTTCGTCTACGTGACGAACGGCGCGGGCCTCGCGGAGGTCCTGAATGCGTTCGCGGCGGGGCAGCACGTTGCCCTGCGCATCGACGGTCAAGTGGACGGCGTCGTGAGCGGCCGTTTCGCGATGCCGCCGCAGCGTTTTCTCGACGTCATGAGCCGTTCGTACGGATTCGTCTGGTACTACGACGGCGCGGTCCTGCACGTGTCGCCCGCGAACGAGCAGGCGCATGTCGCCATCCGGCCTCACTTCCTTTCCGCGAATGCGCTGCGTGCGTCGCTCGAGCAGGCAGGTCTTGCCGATACGCACTTCCCGTTGGCGGTGGATGCCGGCGCGCAAACGGTGAACGTGCGCGGGCCGGCGACCTACGTGGAGCGTATTCGTGCCGCGGCCGAACGCTTCGAGCGCGACGCGCGAAAGCGCGTGCGTTTGTCCGTGCGGGTGTTTCGCCTGAGTGCCGCGAATGCCGCCGACGAAACGCGCGTGGTCGATGGCCGCACGCTCGTCGTGCCGGGTGTGGCCACGCTCTTGCGGCGCCGTTTCGAGCGCCCGGCCGTTGCGAGCGGGCCCGCCGTTTCCGATGCACCGCAGATCGTCGAGTTCGATGCGGCGCTGCCGGCGATCGAAGCGGATGCGACCACGAATTCCATCCTGATACGCGATCGGGCCGAGCGCATCGACGCCGACGGCGCGCTCGTCGCCAGCCTGGACGTGCGTGCGCAGCTCGTATCGGTCCAGACGTGGGTGGTGGACGTCGATGGCGACGCGCTCGACGCGTTGCGGCCCGCACTGCCGCCGGCCGTGGCCGGCGGGGCAGGTGCGCAGGAGGCGACGGCGGACGCGCGCGAGCACCGCGATGCCGGTATCGCGCCCGACGGCGGCCGCGCGCTGCTCGCGCAGCTCAAGGCATTGGCCAGGAGCGGCCGCGCCGAAATCGAGGTGTCGCAAACGGCGCTCACGCACGACCGCTCGCCGGCCGTCATCGATCGCCACGAGGCACGTCTCGCGCGCCGCGACGAGGATGACCTGCCCGATGACGGCGCCCGCGATCTCTGGCTGTCGATTGCACCGACGGTCGAAGGCGCCGCGTCGATGCCGCGTATCGGCTTGCGCGTGGAACTGGGGCGCCGCGGCGATGCACGCCGCTATCGGGCCGTCGACGAAAGCCTGGCGCCGGGCGAGTGCCTCGTCATCGAGGGACCGGCGCCGTACAACGGCGATGTCGCGCGTCGCGCGGACGATACCGATTCCGGCAGTGCGGGAGAGGGCGGTATGCGCCGCCGCCTCGTCTTGCTGATACCGCGCGTGGCAGCATAGCCGCTGACCGGATGAGCGCCCGCGATGGCGTGAGGGTGAGGCCACGTGCCGTGGCCGAACGGATGCGACGGCTGGTCAGTCAGGCATCGACGCGCGCGCGGATGCGCCCGTTGCGCGAGGCGCGCCGGCGCTCGCCGGGGTTACGCCCGCAGCCACATGAAATTGCCCGACGCGATGCCCTCGAACATTTCGTCGGGCGATTCGAGGATGTTGTTCTGCCAGTAGCGGCCGTGTTCGGCGTAGTGCGAGAAGAGATCGGCGAGATAATCGCCGGTGATCGTCGGGCCCATCGGCAGATGGACGAGCAGCACGACGTTGCCCGTATCGGCTTCGAGGCACAGTTGCGCCTGGTCCTGCGCGTAGATGAGCAGGTTGGCCTCGAGCATGAGCCGGAAAACGACGAGCGACCGGCCGGGCGTGACGGCGCCGTAATGAAAGCTGACATAGACCGAATCGGGGTCGGTCTCGTGGTGATTGAGATGGACGTCGAACCCTTCGATCTCGAGCGTTTGCGTCTCGACGACATACTCGGCGTCGGGCAGCCCGACCACCGCGCAAACCTCGTGAATCAACTCGACGAAACGTTCCCTGCTCATGGGCGGCAATCTCCGGCGAAAATAGGGCGGCCCGGCTGCAAAAACGCGGGGGCACGTAGCCGGAAAGCAGGGCTTTCCGCTTTCGTGCCCCTCGCGCGAACGGACTGCGGCAAGGCGAGTGGCTTACTGGCCCTTCGCGGCGTCGGCGATGTTCTTCGCGCCGTTGTTGCCCACGGAAGCGAGCGCCGACGTTTCCTGCTGCTGCATGTTGATCTGCATCGCGGCCATCGTCATCGCGTTGTTCTGGTTGGCCATGGCCTGCATCTGGCCGACCATGTCGGCGTTTTGCGAACCGGCTTGCGAGACGCCCGAGCTTCCGATCGATGAAGACATGATGTATTCCCCTTATCAAGAAAGTGATGGAAAAAGCACTGCTGTGGGTTGACGCGTGATGCTTCGGTAAAAGACCCTTGGCCGTGATGGCCGCCGGTCCGGACCGGCTGACGCGCAGCCGGATGCTGCAACTGCAAACTGTTCAACCGTCTTGCGTATCGCCGCGAATGCGGTCAAAGCGCCGCGCCGCGGGCGCTGTGGCGCTCCTGCAGCGTGAGCACGATGCGACGCGCCGCGATCATCCCGCGATAAAGCTTTTGCAGATCGAGCCGCTCGCGCTCGTCGGCCGCGGACTGCGTGGCCGTACTGATCCGGCGCGCGGTTTCGTCGAAGGCCGCCGCGATGCGCGCGACCCGTTGCGCGCCGTCGGGCGCCGAGAGCGTGGCGTCCAGCGCGTTCAGATCCTGCGCGATGGGAAGCAATGCGTCGTACATGTCGGTTCCTTTGGTGGTCGAGGTCAATTGTTTGCTTCGTCCTTGCTGCTCGCGAACAGATGCTTCGTGCCGTCGGGCGTCTCGATGTAACGCAGCCCGCCCGTGGCGATCACGGCCGTGTACTCGACATCGGGCGCGAGCGCCTGCGCTTCCTTGACATCCACGTCGACGCGCTTGACGTTGTCGCCGAGGTCGGCCCTGATACCTGCGATCAGCGTGCGGAAGGTCGTCATCGACTGCACGCTGCCGCTCACGCGGAAGATGCCGTGGCCCTGGTAATTCACTGCCGCGCCCGTGCCGGCGAGCGACTGCTGGATGTTGTCCACATCCTGCTGCGCGACGTCGTATTCGCGCCGCACCTTGCCGCGCGCGAGGCTGTCCATGATCCGCTGCGCCTTCGCGCTTTCGTCGCTGCTCGTCACGATGCCGCGCACCGCCACACTGTCCTTGCGTGCCATGGCCTGCAGATCGCCGAGGCCTTCGCGGTGCAGGGCCTCCTGCAACTGCCGTGCGAGCGCGTCGGCGTCGAACCTCACGCTCGCCGCCTCGCTCGACTGCGTGCCCGCGAACATCACACCGGCCACGGCGATGCCGCCGATCGCGGCGGTGCAGGCGAGCGCCAGCACCGCCGTGCGCCAGGGCACCTTCGGCGAAGCGGCCGGCGCATGGCCGGCGCCGGGTTCGTCCGAATGGGCCGGGTCCATATCCGGCGCGCCGCTATCCGCGTCGGCCTGCGCCGCGGTGTCGGCGGCAGGCGGCTCGGCCGTCTTCCAGAGGCCCGCCAGCAAATCGAGATCGCGCGGCCAGGCTTCGCCATCGGGGCCCACGCAAAGCACGACGTCGCCGAACGGCACGGCCACGAAGTCCGCCACGAGCACCTCATCGCCGTTCGCCGAGCGGATCCGCGCCACACCGTCCTCGCCCACGCAAAGCTCGATGTCCTCGACCGTCCAGTCGCTGATGCAGACATCGGCGTGCTCGGTGGCGCCGATCCGGTAGGCGCCGCTCGTGAGCCGGACCTGGGCTCCGGCGTGGGTGCCGGTCAGTACTCGAAGCGCTTTCATGATCGTGGTATCCGTGTATCCGACGTGGGTCATGCGGTTGCTGTTGCGGTTGCGGGTCGCCGCTCCGGCGTTGCGCTGCTTCGCGCATCGGGCTGCCGGGCCTCGACCGTCAGAATCAGTTTAGGGTTTAGCCGCTGTCGCAGCCGGCGCCATGCGAACTTCGAACGTCTTATCCGAAGCGCCGGCCGCGGCCTTGGCCGCTCCTTGCGGCGCGGCGCCGGTTTGATCGCCGATCGCGCCGCTCGTCGCGCCGCCCGTGACGGCGGCACCGGCTGGCGCCCCGCGGGCCGGCAGCGCGGCTTGCGTGTCGAGAATGCGTTGCTTCACTGCCGCGATCGATTGATCGTCGTACGTGTATTCGATGCCCGCGCGCTGGCGCGCGAGCGTGTTGTCGAGCGAGACGCCGAGAAGCCCCGCCACCGCGGCGGCCTTGCCCGGGGTCGCCGCGCCTTGCATCAGTGCCGCGTCGCGGTGCGCGTGAAGCCGGGCGGCATTGCGCCGGAGTGCCATCGGCGAGCGCATCGCGAGCAGCATCGGCACTGCGAGCAAGGGCCCCAGCTCGATCTGCGCGGCAAGCCGCAGCACCTCCTTCGCGCACGCCGCCGCGAGTTCGGCCGGCAAGTCCGGCGCACCGAGCTTTTGCGCCGCGAGCAGTTGCAACGTGGCCGCGAGCGGCTCGCTGCGCGCGGCGGCCTTGGCCCGGCCCGCCTTGCCGATCGCGAACTTGCGCGGTTTGTCGCGGCCTTCGCCGGACTGGCGGCCGTCGCGCCGAGGCTGCCCGTCCCGCGGCCCACTCTGCTGCGGCTGCCCGTGCTCCTCGCCTTGCGGATTCGAGCCGCGATCGTGCCCATGGCCGTTGCGATGCTGTTGCTGCCCGTCGCCGTGTTGCTGATCGCGCTCGCGTTTTTGCTGCTGTCCGTGCTTTTGCTGCTGCCCCTGCTCGTGCTTGCGTTCGCGCTCGTGCGGGTGTTCGTGCTCGTGCCGGGGCTCGAGCGCGTGCTGATCGTCCGGCCGTTCGTGAGCCGATGCCTCTTTGCCCTGCGCCTTCGCCGAGCCCGCCGGCCGCGGCCGTTGGCCGAGCTGGCGCATCAGCTTTTGCGCGGAAGGAGGCGGCGGCTTGTGCAAGCCTTCGGCAAAACGCTTGCCCCGGTAGAAAGCGGCGGCGAGCATCTTGTTGTGCTGCATGCGCGCGCGCTGCATCTTCGTGTGCTGCACCTTCACGCCCGTGAAGCCGCGCGCCTGGGTCATCTGCCCCATGTGCTCGGCGCCGGCCTGCGCTTGCTGCGCGAGATCGGCGGCGTGGTGGCCGTGGTTGTTGCGGATCGGCGAATTCACGACGGCACCGCGAGCGTGATGATCTGATTGGCGAAGCGCAGGATCGCGGCGGCGCCCCAGGCGCCGAACATGAGCACGGTGGCCACGACGGCCACGAGCTTCACCGCGTACGAGATGCTTTGATCCTGCATCGACGTGATGGCCTGCACGAACGAAATCGCGAGGCCGGAGAGGGCGGCGACGGCCACCACCGGCATCGAGACGGACAGGCAGAGCAGCAGGCCCTGCGAGGTGATGCGAACGAGCGTATCGGTTTCCATGGCGCGTGCCTCAGCGATAGGTCATGACGAGACCGTGAATCAATGTGGACCAGCCGCTCATGACGACGAACAGGAGCAGCTTGAACGGAATCGCGACGTTCGTCGGCTGGACCTGATTCAGGCCCATCGCCATCAGCACGTTGGCGATGACGAGATCGACGACGATGAACGCGATGTACAGCAGGAAGCCGATCTTGAAGGCGTCGGCCATCTCGGTCAGCGTGAAGGCCGGGGCGAGCACGATGAGGTCGTCCTCGCGGATCTTCGCCGCCATGTCCTTCGGCCAGACCACGGCTGCCGAGCGCACGAAGAACCGCTTTTCGCGCTCGTGCGCGTGCTTCTTCAGAAAGGCGCGAAACGGCTCCTTTGCCGCATCGAACGCATCGAGCACGACGAGCGACGTGTCGCTGCCGGGGGTACGGTGCATCGTCTGCATGGTTTGCATGGCCTGCATGCCGATCGGCGCCATCACGTAGGCGGAGACGAGGACCGCGATGCCGTTGAGCACCATGTTCGGCGGCACCTGCTGCACGCCGAGCGCGTTGCGCAACAGCCCGAGCACGACCACGATCTTCGCGTACGAGGTCGCGACCATGGCGACGAACGGGATCAGGCTGATCGCGACGACGGTGATCAGCAGCCCGGTGAGGTCGCTAAACTGAACCATGGCCGCGCGACAGCTGAACGAGACGCACGCCGAGATGATCGCCGACGCTCACGAGTTCGCCGAAGCCGATCGTCTGCCCGTAGGTGACGAGCCGCACGCGCGCATCGGGCAGCGCGGTGGGAAGCTCGAGCACGTAGCCCGCGCGCAGCGCCGAGAGCTGCGCGACCGGCATCGACACCGTGTCGATCTCGAGCTTCAGCGGCAGGTCCAGCTGGCTGATGTCGACGGGCGTGTCCATCGAATCGGTAAGCGGCGCGTTGAACTGCGTCTCATGGCTCATGGTGGGGTCCTCGCTCAAGGTCATCAGATGGTGGGTGACGTCTGCCACGGCGCGCAGTTGCCGCGTCCCGTAGCGGCCCCAGACGACTTGCATCGGGGCGGATGAACGCTCGCTCGCGAAGAGCGCGCGGGTGGCTTCGGGTACGGCGCGCAAGATGACGTCCCCCGCGCGCAGCGAATCGAGCGTCGTCACGCTCATCGTTTTCTCGCCGATCCGCAGCCGGCCCGGTACGGCGATCTCGCTCACGTGCGTGGCGAACGGCGTGCATTGCCGGGCCACGAGCGTTTCGAGCGCGTCGAGCCAGCCGCCGTCGATGTGCTCGATCACCGCATCGAAGCGGCTATCGCCCACGCGCAGCGAGAGCGCGCAGCAAGGCGCGTTCAACGGCGCACGTGCGGCCCGCTCGAGCGAGACGATTTCCACGCCGTCGAAGCCGAGCGCTTGCAGCGCGCGCCGCAGCGGATCGAGCAGGATGGCGCACACGGCATGGCGCAAGCGCTCGTTGACGGGCTCGTCCGACGCGACGACGCTCGCGAGCCCCGCGTGCTGTCCGACGTCGATGCGCACCGCGGCCGTCTCCATGCCCCAGCGCACGCGCACGACGGCGGCGCGCTCCGGCGCCACGAAATCGTGCGTACCGACGCCGAAGGCCGACACGCCGAGCGTGTGAGCGAGCAGTGCGCTCAGGCGCTCGTCGACGGCGAGCCGATGCAGGCGCGCGGTGGCGGCCGCAAGCGCGGGCAGCCGCGCGGGATCGAGCAAGACGGCCGCCGCCGGCGCTTGGGCGCCTGCCTCGGCGTGGTCTGTCAGTAGCGTTCGTGTGGTGTCCATATTGGTTTTACGTGACGATGATCTCGACGCTGCGCGCGCCGTCGAAGCGGTTTTGCATCACTTCCTCGAGGCTCGTGCGCAACGTCGCCGCATGCTGTGAGATTAGTTCGCGCGAGCGTGCGTCCGTGGTGTCGAAGCGAAGCGTCAATTGGAAATGCGAAAGCGCGAGGCTCAACGTGCAGCCAGGCAGCAGCGCCGGATCGATGGGAATCGTGATCTGCCAGTCGCCGCTTTCGAACACGATCGGATTCGCGCAGAAGTCCGACACCTCGGCGACGATCGAATCGACGAACCGGTTCATGTCCTGGCCCGTGCGCGCCGGTGCCCGCACGGCGGCCACGGCGTGCGGGCCGCCCGCTGTCGGGCGCTGCGGCTCGCGCGCGGCTTGTGCGCGCGGCATGTGCGGCATGTGCGGCGCGGCCGTCGCTGGCCGGGCGTTGGGCGGCCGCTGCGATGAAAGCGGCGCCGCGCCGCGCGCCGGCATCGGCATCGGCATCGGTGCGGGCATCGTCGAATATGCCGGCACGTGCATGAACCCATGCATGGCCGAATGCACCGGCAGGCGCATCGTCGAATGCATGGGCGGATGAATCGTCGCCGGTACCGGAGCCGGCACCGGCGCTGCCGATCGAGCATGCGCGGCAGCGTCGTCGCGTTCGTCGCCGGAGCCGGCCGGCGCGTCGTCGTCGCGCCCGCCGCTGCCGGCATCGTCGCGATGTTCGTCCGCGGCGAACCCGGCGACCGCGTAGCGCGGATCGGCTTGCTCGGCGAATGAAGGCTCGGCCGGCGCGGCGCATGGCTGCTCGTCGCCGGGCGTTTGCGACGCGCCGGCGTGCACGCCGGCGCGCAGGCGCTGAAAAAGGGCGGCCTGACGGCTCAACTGCGCGGCCGGCATCTCGGGTGCAGGGTCGGTGTGCGTGGCCGGCGCCGCGATGACGCGGGCGCGATGAGGGGCGGAGGAATGCATGGCGCGGCTCGCTCGATCACATCGCCAGGCGGCCGACGGGCTGGAGATCGACGTGCGAGCCGAGCTCCTGGTACGAATACACGGGCAGCCAGGGCAGCCGCGCCTCGATCATGCGCTTGATGTAGCGCCGGATGTCCATCGACGCGACGAGCGCCAGCGGCTGCCGCGGCGTATCGCCGACGATGTCGGCGATCTTGCCGACGAGCTGGGCGATTTCGTCGGGCGGCAGCGCGAGGAAGTTGCCCGTGGGGGTCTGTTTGATCGACTGCCGGATGTGCTGCTCGACCTGAACGTCGACGAGTACGACGGGCAGATCCCGCACGCCACCCGTCGCGCGATAGGCGATGAGCCGGCCGAGCTCCATGCGGATGTATTCGGTCAACATCAGCATGTCCTTCTCCTTCGGTCCCCAGACGATCAGGCTTTCGGTGATGCTGCGGATATTGCGCACGGGCACCTCTTCCTCCAGCAGCCGGCGCAGCACGTCCGCCATCTTCTGCAG
The DNA here is from genome assembly GCF_020419965.1 of Burkholderia sp. AU39826. Taxonomy (NCBI): domain Bacteria; kingdom Pseudomonadati; phylum Pseudomonadota; class Betaproteobacteria; order Burkholderiales; family Burkholderiaceae; genus Burkholderia; species Burkholderia sp. AU39826. The sequence continues at coordinate 881,363 of NZ_JAIZQG010000001.1, read as the reverse complement.
CGGCAGTGCCTTTTGTACCTCCGCGACGAGGCCCGGGTAGTCCTCGTTGAGCTGGTCGAGCATCCACTGTGCTTCCTGAATGCCGAGAAAGAGATGGGCGTTGCGCCGCAGCAGGTCGATCGTGTGGCGCGCAATCAATGCTTCCGGTGTCGCCGCGGCGGCAGGCGCGTCCGCGGCGCCGCCGTCGGCCGCCGCGTGTACCGCGCGCGTTTCGGCGAGCGTCGTGCGCCCTTGCGGCACGTCGAAGAGGAGTACCTCGTAACTGTCTTCGGGCAGCGTGCCGTCGGTCCACATCATGATGCCGGGGAACGGCAGGCCGACTGCCGATTGCAGCGCGTGGCGCTGGGCGTCGAACGCGCGGTCGAGGGCATCGGCCGCGAGACGCGCGCTGACATCGGCTGCGAGGCGCACGCCGAGCGGGCACGTGAACTGCGGCGGGCGTGGCAGGATCGACGGCGCGTCGCCCTTGGCGCCGGCGCGCTGCAGTGCCCCGACGGGCTTGCCGGCGCCTTTGGCCGGACCATCCTGCTTTTTCTGCAGACGGTAGCCGACGAAGCCGAGCAGCCCGGCGAGCAGCGCGAAGAGCGCCGCCGGAAAACCGGGCACGGCGGCGAAGCCGAGCAGAAGCAGCGCGGCGAAGAACAGCGCGCGCGCGCTGCTCGTGAACTGGCGCCTGATGTCTTCGCCGAGGGAGGAATTTCCATGGTCGCCGCCTTCGTCCACGCGCGTGATCATGACGCCCGCGGCCACCGAGATCAGCAGCGAGGGAATCTGCGAGACCATGGCGTCGCCGATCGACAGGACCGAGAAGCGGTTGGCCGCCTCGCCGGCCGACATGCCGTGATAGGCGACGCCCACGGCGATGCCCGCGACGATGTTGATCATCGTGATCATGAGGCCGGCGATCGCATCGCCTTTCACGAACTTCATCGCGCCGTCCATGCCGCCATGCAATTGGCTTTCGATGGCGAGCCTTGCGCGTTTCCTGCGCGCCTCGTCCGGCGTCAGGATGTTCGCGCGCAGGTCGGCGTCGATGCTCATCTGTTTGCCGGGCAGCGCGTCGAGCGTGAAGCGGGCCCCCACTTCGGCGACGCGCTCCGAGCCCTTGGCGATCACGATGAACTGCACGACGGAGATGATGACGAACACGACGAGGCCGACGACGAGATTGCCGCCCACGACGAGCTGGCCGAAGCTTTCGATGATTTCGCCGGCATCGGCATGCAGCAGGATCGACTTCGTCGACGCGATATTCAGCGAGAGCCGGAAAAGCGTCGTGAAGAGCAGCACGGACGGGAACGCCGAGAGCGTGGCGATATGGCCCACATACATCGTCACCATGAGCAGCGTGATGCTGATCGTGATGTTGATCGCGAGCAGCCCGTCGATGATCGCGGGAGGCAGCGGCAGGATCATCAGCGAGACGATCGCGATCAGCAGGACGGCGATGCCGGCCTCGCCGATGCCGGGCAGTTTCATGGTCTTGAACATGTCCACTACTCCGTGGTGGCGGTTTGAGGCGCGAGGCCGTCCACCCAGCGAAGAATCGCGGCGACGACTTCGAACAGTTCTTCGGGAATCGGCTGATTGAGCGGCACCTTGTGCAGCATGCGCGCGACGGGCGGGTTCGCGACGATGGGCACGCGCGCGTGCATCGCCTGCTGGCGCAGCCGCAGCGCCTGCTCGTCGAGGCCCTTGGCGAGGACGACGGGCAGCGGAAACTCCGCGGGGTCGTAGCGCAGCGCGACCGCGTAGTGAACCGGGTTGACCACGACGACGTTCGCGCGCGCGACGCCGCCTTTCGGGCCTTCCTGCGATATCTCCCTGGCCATGCGCTTGCGCTCGCCCTTGAGTTCGGGGTTGCCTTCGCTCTCCTTGTGCTCGCGCTTCACCTCGTCCTTCGACATCCGGTTCTTGCGGATGAAGAGCCACTTCTGCAGCTTGTAGTCGAACGCGCCGATGACGACGAACACGCCGAGCGCGACCACGACCACGTGCATGAGCACGGACCACAGCACGCCGATCAACTGCGGTACCGACTGATCGAGCGCGCTCGCCACCACGGGCATCGCGCTTTTGATCGTCTGCCACATGACGGCGACGAGAATCGCGGCCTTGCCGACCATCTTCGCGAGGTCGATGGCGGAGTTCATCGAGAAGATGCGCTGAAAGCCGGACCCGGGGCTGACCGACGCAAGCTTCGGCATGACGGCTTTCAGCGAAAACTTGAGCCCCGTCTGGGGGGCGAGCGCGATGATGGCGGCGACGAGCGCGACGGCCGCGATCCCGCACAGCAGGCCAAGCGCCTGCAGGCCGACATGAACGAGGACGGTCCAGAGGTCCTGCAACTCGCGCTCGCCGTGAGTGAAATCGATCGCCTCCTTGACGATCGCGCGCAGCGTATCGGCCAGATAGTGCTGGCCCGCCGTCAGCACGAGCACGATCGAGCCGAGCGAAGCGACTTCGACGAGGTCGGAACTCTTCGCGACCTGGCCTTCCTCGCGGACTTTGTCCAGCTTCTTGTCTGTGGGCTCTTCGGTTTTTTCGTCGCTCATGACCGCTGTCCTTCGCTTGTCGCAGGCGCGCACCCGGGATGGGGCGCCCCGATGCAACGTTAGCGGCGCCGCTATATCCGGCGCGATGGCGATGCGAAGCAAGGACGAGGGCTGCGAAGCAAGGCGGCGCGGCGGCGCGTCGCTCGGGCGCGGGCCACGTGAGCCAGGCGACCCGCGCGGCGGCGGGCAGGCGCGAAGACGTCCGCGAACGCGGCACGCGCCGCCGTCCCTCGCATGCGGCGCTTCGCAATTCGTTGTGCGACTTCGTGCCGGGCACGTGGCGTATCCATCGTGTTGCGTAACTTAGCGTCAACGGAAGGCCACGCCTCATCGGGTGCGGCCCATCGGATCGAATCTGATTTCCTTGGGGGAAAGGATGGACGTTCTGAAGGATCGGCCGCAGTGCCCATCGGGAGTCGTCGGCGCGGTCGTCGACCTGGTCAGGGTGGCATTGGCCCGCGCAGGCACGCCGGAGCAAGTCGATATCGACGATCTCGAGCACCTCGTCGAAGTGCTGCATCTGCTGCGCCCGGATTCCGCCGAATTCGCGTTTTTCGACGGCTGGCTGCATATGGTGCGCGAGGAATGGAGCGAGGCCGAACGGCTCTTTCGCAATCTGGTCGAGCGCTCGGTCTGCGTGCCGGCCAGCAAGGGAATGTTGCTGCAGTGCCTGAAGGCCCGCCAGGAGTTCGGTTGGCAGGAGGAGGCCCGGCGCCTCCTGGAGGAAGGCGGCAACGAAGAGGTTGAACGGCTCGCGAAGGTTCTGCTTGCGAGCGAGGAGCTGAAGCAGGCGGTCGCGACCGCGAAGCGCACGGGCCGCTTCGTTGCGCCGGATTCCGCGCTCGCGTTCGAGAACGGAGCGCATGCCGAAGACGGCGAAGCGGTCGCGACGCCGTCGTCCTCATCCAGCGACATGCTGCTGACGATGCAGTACATGCGTGTCTGAGCCTGTTGCCCCTACCAGGAGAAACGAAATGAGCATCACGACTGCATCGCAACTCCAGTACGAACTGGCCCGCGTCACCGGCACGACGCCCGCGGCGCCGACCGCGGACGCGGTATCGCAGCCGCTCGTCGACAAATTCCAGGCGATGATGGCTTCGGGGCGCCAGCATGCGGCGGCCTTGCACCCGACCGAGCGCGCGGACCTCGTGACGAAAGCGGTCGAGGAGCAGGCGGACTATTACCGGCAAGTGCCGAACGACGTGCTCTACATGACTCAGCACATGAGCGCGCTGTCGATGGAGCGCCTTGCCGCCGCCGACATGACCATCCAGCTCGAGATCGCAAGCCTGAACGCCGATCTGCAGGTGAAGATGGCAACCGTGCAGTCGTCGAAGGACGCCGTGCAGACGCTCATGAAGAACCAGTGAAATGAAACCGAACCTTGTGCCTTCGAGGCTGCCCTCCGCATGGCGGCTCGTCGCGGTGGCGGCGCTCGTGCTGTCGCTTGCGGCCTGCAAGCAGGAGCTCTACGGGCAATTGACCGAAAGCGACTGCAACGAAATGGTGGCGGCGCTGCTGATGTCCGGCGTCGACGCGCAAAAGAGCACGCCCGATGGCGGCAAGACCTGGTCGGTCGGCGTCGACGAAAAGCAGATCGTGCATGCCGTGGAAGTGCTGCGCGCACGCGGCCTGCCGCGCAAGAAATTCGACGACCTCGGCGCGCTGTTCAAGAAGGACGGGCTCGTTTCCACGCCGACCGAGGAGCGCGTGCGCTTCATTTACGGTTTGTCGCAGGAGCTCGACGACACGTTGTCGAAGATCGATGGCGTGGTCGTGGCGCGCGTGCAGATCGTGCTGCCGAACAACGATCCGCTCGCGCAGTCGGTCAAGCCGTCGTCCGCATCGGTCTTCATCAAGTACCGGCCGGACGCGAATCTCGAGCGGATGACGCCGGCGATCAAGAACCTGGTCGTGCACAGCATAGAGGGGCTGACCTACGATCAGGTCAGCGTGACGAGCGTGCCGGCCGATGCGCTCGATCCACCTGCCCACCCGCATCGCCAGGACGGCTGGATCGTCTATGCGGGCGGCGCACTCGGCGTGCTGCTGTTGATGATCGCCGGCGGCTTCGCGCTCTTGCGCGGCAACCTGCTCAAGGGCGGCGGCGGACTGGCGGGCCTGCTCGCGCGCCGGGCGGGGCGCGCGGCGAAAGCGCCGGCATGAGCTTCGATCCGAACGATCGCATGGCCGGCAGGGCAAGCAGGGGGAGCACACGATGAGCGCATACGACGCAGCCGATGCATACGACGCAACCGCCGACAGCGTTGCCGCCCCGAACGGCGAGACGCCGGCGGCCGTCGCGGCGAGGCTGGCCGCCTACCATCAGCGCCGGCGTACGCTGTTCGACTGGATGCATCCGGCGCGCCTTGCACGCGTGCCCTGTGCAGACCGGCTCGGCGCATGCGGCCCCGCGCAGGCGGAGGCGCTTGCCGATGCGCTGCTCGACGAATGGGGCATGCCCGTGCCGCCGCTTGCCGCGTTCAACGCGCCGGAAGCGGCGCTTGCCTTGCTGCCGGCGCACGATTGTCTGACCGTGTTCCGCCTGCGCGCGCTCGTGGAGCAGGTGGAGCCATTGCGCACCTGGATCGACCGGCCGCGTCGCGAGAAGTTGACGGCCTGGATCGGGGCGCGCGGCGTCAATCTGCTCTTCGCGCGCGGGCGAGAGCTTGCGGGCGAGGCGCGCTCGCTGGCCGCGCGCGCGCACCCCGCGGCATCGGTCATGCCAGTGCCGCTCGACGCGGCCGATGGCGACGTCCTCGCGTGGCTCGGCTTTCGGCTTTTCGAGCGCGACTGCCGATGGGCGCCGGGCGGCCCGCTCGCGATCATGCGGTGGGCCATGCCGGCGCGCGACGAGGAGGGGGCGTGGCCGTCCCCGTCGTTGCCGCCGTCACTCCCGTCTTCGGAAGGCTCGAGCCCGAGCCTTTCGATCGTCTCGCAACTGCCCGACTTGTTTCCGGAGTGGTCATGGTGATCTGGTTACGCAATCCGCAGGCCGAAGGCACGGACCTCGGCGTGGGCGTCGAAGGGGACGTCCTGCGTCATGAACGCCTCGCGGCGATCGTCGAGATCGATGCGGCGTACGCCGAGATGCGCCGGCAATGCGACGAGGCGCTGGACGCGGCGCGCGCCCAGGCCCGCGTGCTGCTCGACGAAGCCCGCGCCCGCGCGGAAGAGCTCGCCGAGCGTGCGATGCGTGAGTTCGCGCAAGCGGCCGAGCGGGGCTACGACGATGGTTTGCGGCGGGGGCTGACCGATTGGTACGAACGCGCGGCGGCCGCGCACGCCGAAGCCTGCCGGCTCGCGCCCGGGCAGCAGGACCGGCTGGCCGAACTGGTCGCGCTGGCGGTCGAGCAGATCGTTGCGTCGGCCGATCCCAAGGCGCTTTTCGCGCGCGCGGCCGCGACGGTGGAGCGGATCGTCGCCGACGGCAGCCCCGTTCATCTGCGTGTTCATCCGTCGGATCTGGCCGCGGCGAGCGCGGCCTTCGACGAAGCGGCCGCGGCGTGGCGCGAGGCCGGGCGCGCCGTGCGGTTGCGCGTGGCGGCCGACGCGACGCTTGCGCCCGGCGCATGCGTCGCCGAAACCGACCTGGGCGCGATCGACGCGAGCCTGTCGTTGCACCTGGCGGCGATGCGCGACGCCCTGGCGCGCGCGGTGCGAAGCGTGGCGGAGGAGCCCTCGCGCGAGGCGCCGAATGCGCGGCCCGGGGATGACGCACAAGCGGTCGACGCGCAGGCCGGTTTCGCCGGCGACGCCGAGGTGCCGATCGGCGAGTACGCCGTCGGCGCTGGCGAGGATCTGGCGGACCCGGATGCGCGCGCGAACGACGGCGGCGATGGCGGCGAGGGCGGCGAGGGCGGCAACCTCGGCGACGGCAACCTCGGCGACGAAGGAGGTTGGCAGGACGATGCCGCGGCCCTGCAAACGGCGGGGGACCTGCACGACGAGGGTTGGACCGATGCCGCGCATGCCGACGCCGACGCGATGTCCATCTGAACGGGCCTTCGCGCGGCACGTGGAAGAACACATGACAAGGAAGGGAGCGCCATGATCGACAGCGCGGACAGTTTCGGAACCGATGAAGCGAGCGGGGCGCACATCGCGCAGCCGCGGGCCATACGCGGCTTCTCGGCGCTGATGGAGGCGATGGAGCGCGAACTGCGCGCCGGCGCGCAACCCGCGGCGTGCGGCAAGGTGCAGGAAGTGATCGGCACGCTCGTACGCGTATCGGGCCTCGACGCGACGCTCGGCGAGCTATGCGAGCTGCGTTCGCCCGAAGGCGCGTTGCTGCAGCGTGCCGAGGTGGTCGGCTTCTCGCGCGACGTCGCGCTGCTCTCGCCGTTCGGCCGGCTCGGCAGCGTGTCCCGGGCGACACGCGTGGTGGGGCTCCGGCGTCCGCTTTCGCTGCGCATCGGCCCCCGTCTGCTCGGCCGCGTGATCGACAGCCTGGGCGAGCCGATCGACGGCAAGGGGCCGCTCGAATGCGACGAGTGGCAGCCCGTCATCGCCGATCCGCCCGATCCGATGTCGCGGCCCGTCGTCGATACCCCGATGCCGACGGGCGTGCGCGTCGTCGACGGCATGATGACGCTGGCCGAGGGCCAGCGCATGGGCATCTTCGCGCCGGCCGGCGTCGGCAAGAGCACGTTGATGGGCATGTTCGCGCGCGGGGCGCGCTGCGACGTCAACGTCATCGCGTTGATCGGGGAGCGCGGCCGCGAAGTGCGCGAATTCTGCGAGCACATTCTCGGGCCGGAGGGAATGGCCCGCTCGGTCGTCGTCTGCGCGACATCGGACCGCTCGTCGATCGAGCGCGCGAAGGCCGCTTATGCGGCAACGGCGGTGGCCGAATACTTCCGCGACCGCGGCATGCGGGTGCTGCTGATGATGGATTCGCTGACGCGCTTCGCGCGCGCGCAGCGCGAAATCGGCCTGGCGATGGGCGAGCCGCCGACGCGGCGCGGCTTTCCGCCGTCGATCTTCGCCGAGCTGCCGCGGCTGCTGGAGCGCGCGGGCCGTTCGGAGCTCGGCTCGATCACCGCCCTTTATACCGTGCTGGCCGAGGACGAATCGGGCGGCGACCCGATTGCCGAGGAAGTGCGGGGCATTCTCGACGGCCACATGATTCTTTCGCGCGAGATTGCGGCACAGAACCGCTATCCGGCGATCGACGTGCTCGGCAGTCTTTCGCGCGTGATGACGCAGGTGGTGCCGCGCGAGCACGTGGCGGCGGCGGGGCACGTGCGGCGGCTGATGGCCAAGCACAAGGAGGTCGAACTGCTGCTGCAGGTGGGCGAGTATCAGAGCGGCACCGATGCGCTTGCCGACGAAGCCATTGCGAAGATCGACGCGATTCGGGCTTTCCTCGGCCAACCGACCGATCTGCTCGTCGACCCGAGCGACACGCTCGCGGCCCTCGGCGAGATCGTGCAGTCCTGATGCCGGAGGCGAGCGATGAAGGACCGCCGCGTTGCCGCGTTCGAGCGCGTGCTCTCGCGTCGCCGCCAGCTCGATCGCAAGCTCAATGCGGCGCTCGGCGGTTTGCGCGGCGAGCTGCAGGCGCTCATGGACGCCTTGGACGAAAGCCGCACGGCGGTGCGCGCGCATGCGGCCGAGCTCGCCGCGCACGACGGCAAGATCGACGCGATGCTGGGCGGCGTTTCCTTCCGGGCGGACGAGTATCTGAAGCTGCGCGAATTTCGCTCGCACGCGGCCGAGCAGCACGCGATGCTCGAGGCCCGGGCGGCGCAGGCCGGGCAGGCGCTCGCGGCGAAGGAGGCGCAGATCGGTGCGCTGCGCACGGAGATCCTGCGCAACCGTGCCCGCATCGACATCTACGGCAAGCGGCGCGACACGCTCGTCAAGGGTATCGAGCTCGCGATCGAGGACGCGCAGGACGAGGAAACATCGGAGAGTCGCCGGCCCAGTCCGGCGTTCTGAAGCGGCGAGCGCGCTCGCCAGCCGGCATCCATTGAGCGACAGGTGACTGAAATGAGCGAGATTACATTCGCATCGATCGAATCGAGCCATCAGCTGGTCAGGTTTCTGATCGTGCTCGGCCTTTGCAGTGAACGATTGATGGTCCTGATGATGATTTTTCCGCCGACGTCCGACAACGTCGTGCAAGGCCGCGTGCGCACCGCGCTGGCGCTGCTGTGGGGCAGCTTCATCGCGTACGGGCAACGCGGCCTGCTCGAGCAGGGCGATGCGACGATGCTCGTGGGCATCGGGTTGAAGGAGGCGCTGATCGGCGTTGGCCTCGGCTTCGCGGCGTCGACGGTGTTCTGGGCCGCCGAAAGCGTCGGCACGTACGTCGACGATCTGACCGGTTTCAATCAACTGCAGATGCAGAACCCGAGCCAGGGGCAGCAGACGTCGCTGACTTCCACGCTCCTGAGCCAGTTCGCGATCGCGGCGTTCTGGTGTCTGGGCGGCATGACGTTTCTGCTCGGCGCGATCTACCAATCGTATACCTGGTGGCCGCTTGCGAACCTCACGCCGGCCGGGGGGGCCGTACTCGAATCGTTCGTGCTGGGGAAGACCGACTCGCTGATGGAAACGGTGGCGAAGCTGGCCACGCCGATGATGCTGATGCTGCTGCTGATCGACATCGGCTTCGGCTTTACCGGGAAGGTGTCGCAAAAGCTCGATCTGCCGTCGCTGGCGCAGCCCGTGAAAGGTGCGCTCACGATTCTGATGCTCGCCCTGATGGCGGCGATCTTCATCGATCAGGTACGCGATCAACTGTCGCTCGTGGGCATCGCGGCCGAGGCGAGGGCGCTCGCGGGCGGCAAGTGAAACGCGGTGAATGCGCGAGCGCGCAAGTATGCGTTCGCCGATGGCGACTGGCCGAAAAAGCTTGGAGAAAAACATGATCGAGGCGTTGAGCGACAACGCGATCGTCACGGGGATGATGCACGTGCTGTGGGCCGGTGCGGCGCTGGATACGTTTTCGGACGTTCAGGACCTGCTCGATGCGATGGCGGTGCTGCGTCCCGGGAGCGGCGAAATGCGCGAGGTGCTGGCCTGGTGGCATGTGCGTGCACGCGCCTGGGGCGAGGCGCTGACCGAATTGCGCCGGGTGGAGCGCGACGGCACGCTGTCGTCGCGCGGCATGTCGCTCGCGGCGGTATGTCTTTACGCACTTGGCGATGCATCGTGGCGTACCTATGCGTACGCGGCGGCGTACAAGTCTGATGACCCGATGGCGACGCGCACCGCCCAGGCGCTGCTCGCAGCGCCCGCGATCGGGCGTGGATAGCCGCCCGCGGCTGCGTCAAGCGGGGACCGGCCGTCTGCCCGGCCGGCCGGTTTCACGATGACTCGCCGCGGCCCGAAGCAAGGTTTGCCTCGATCCACGATGCCACGTCGGTGACCGGAATGGCGTGGCGTTGATTGAACGTCCCGCGCTTGTCCCACGCGACACCCCGCCCTTGAGCGAAAGCGGCACGATACTTCCGCATCATGTTGTGTGGGTCCCGCGCCAGTTCATCCAGCAAGTACGCCTCACTCCACACCGCACGGCTGAAAGGGCGGCCGAGGCCCGCTTGCAGCTTGTCGGCGACCTCACCGTAAGTCACGGTGTCGCCGGCCAGATACACGATCTCGTTCCGGATACGAGGTTGGGCGAACACGATCTCGGCAGTCAGTGCGCCGATATCGTCGGGCGTCGTCAGCGTCACGGCGGTGTCGAGGCTGCCCAACGCGTGGACCGTGTCGTTTTTCAGGTCAACGACACCGAAGTCCGGCTCGAACAGATAGCTCATGAACATGCCGGTCGAGATGATGACCCACTCGGTGTCGTGCTGACTGCGCAGCAATTCGCGCACGTCCAGCTGTGCGTCGAAGATGTCCTGCGGACTGCCGCGACCGATCACGTCGAAATCGACCCCGAACTGCCACGGGAAGTACCTCGGGATTCGCGCCTGCAATGCAGCGCGTGCCAATTTCATCGGCGTGTCGATTCCGGCCGTAATGCCCGCGCAACCGATTACCGTGTCATATCGCGCGAACAAGACAGCGAGTTCATCGATGGAACGCTTCACGAAATCGCCTATGACGATCTCGATCCCAAGATCCCGAATCTCCGCGATATCATGCCGCTTGGCGGGTGCGCTGGATTCGACGGCACTGGCGCGCAGCAGCACGCTGATCTTCGCGCCAGTCACGTCCTTCGCCCGGCGTGCAAGACTGCGTAGCACCGGGAGGCCGAGTTCGCCGGCACCGAGCACGAGAATGTTTCGAGACGTAGCGTCAGGATCTGTTCGGTTCATCGTTTAGCCCATCAAGGAATGCGTGGCGGCAGTCTAGCAATGCGTGGGCGTGGATGAAAGAAGGCACACGCGTGATACTGGGAGCCAGAGAGTTGGATCGAGATGAACTTCTTCAATATTCGCAGACCGTGTGTGACGGCCTGCGGGACGATGATGACGGGTTGCGGCGGGAGGTGCTTGCCCATGCCGGAAGCCGTTGGTCGCTCGGTGTCGTGCACACGCTCGGCGTGTACGGCAGGCTGCGCCATGCGGAAATCGGCAGGCGCATGCACGGGGTGACTCAGCGCATGTTGACGCGCACGTTACGGCAGCTCGAGCGTGACGGCCTCGTGCGCCGTCACGATTTCGAAGAAGTCCCCCCCAGAGTCGAATACGAGTTGTCCGACACGGGCATGGACCTGCTCGTTCGCATGGTCCCGCTGTGGACCTGGATCGTCGAGAATGCGGACCGCTTCCGTGAAGCGAGGCGGAATTTCGACAGGCAGCACCGCGACGCAAACGCGTAGTCGACGCCGCCGCGGCGGTGGAGCGGCGCTGCACAAATGCCGGCGCTCGGTATCGCGCGACATCGATTCGGTCACGCGTACTTGTCGCCGACCGTACTGCGAATCGGATGGGTGTCGTAGACGATGATCATCCGTTCGATCAGCCCCGCGATGTCGAACTCGAACACGTCGACGCACTCGAAGCGCGCCACCGAACCGTCTTTCAGGGCCCAGTCGTAGATGAAGTAACCGGTCGCACGTCGAGCGCCTGTCGTGCTGACGCAGATATCGATCGGTGTAATCTTGCTTTCTCCCGATGCGGCAGCGACCTTCGAAAAGAAGGGTTCGGCGTGCATCCAGCCGAGAAACGGCGAAAAAATCCGCGCGTCCGGCGTGAATAGCGCGCAGATGGCGCCCACATCGCCTCGCTCCAGCTCCCGAAGGTAAGTGCGAACCTGTTCCGTATAGAGTGATGCCGACGTTGAGCCCAAAATTATCCTCCGATCATTCGTTGACGCCCCCGTTCATGCGTAGGAGCGGGGTATCCGGTAGACGCACGATAACGACGCACCGATGACCGAACAATCGAAAAATTTGCAACCCGGGTATGCGGCGCATGCATATCCGCTGGCCGACCTGACGCGGCCGCTCCCGCCGTTGGCGGCGATTCAGTCGTTCGTCGCCGCGGCGCAGCTCGGCAGCGTCAGCAAGGCGGCGGATCATCTGTGCCGTACTCAAGGCGCGGTGAGCCGCCAGATACAGCAGTTGGAAACGCATTATCGATGCGCACTGTTCGTGCGCCATGTATCGGGGCTGACGTTGACCGCGGAAGGAAATGCACTGCTGACGGTCGCGGTCGACGTGCTCACGCAATTGGTCCAGCACGCGGATTCCCGAGCACGGGCGACCGCGGTGCTCACGTTGAAGTTGCCGTCCACGTTCGCCGTTCGCTGGTTGCTCCCGCGGCTGCCGGACATTCATCGTGCGATGAGCGGGACGGAGCTGCGTATTTCGACATCCGCGGACGATACGCCGGATTTCACGACGTCCGACGTCGACGCCGTCATCGTGCGCGGCACGGGGCAATGGACCGGCATGGAGGCGGTAGCGCTATTTCCCGAGAGGCTCACGCCGATGTGCGCGCCCGCCTTGGCGACATCGCTGCGATCCGTTGCCGATCTTGCGCAGGTCGATTTGCTCCATCCAGGGCCCAGCCATGCGGAGTGGCGATGCTGGCTCGATCACGTTGGCGCGCGCCAGATCGATGCGGGACGCGGGCTGGTATTCGATACCCTCGAATTGACGCTCGCGGCATCGACGGAAGGGCACGGCATTGCAATCGGCGACCCACGAATGGCGAGAGACCGGCTCCGTGCCGGATCGCTGGTGACACCGTTCGAGGAGGTGGTTGAAGACGGCCTGTCGTACTTCCTCGTCTATCCGCCGCAACGTGCGGAACAACCGAAAATTCGGGCCCTTGCCGACGTCTTGCTGCGACTTGCGCGAGAAGACTGATCGACAGGTGAGCGACCGATTCGGCATTCCTCCCGATCCTCCTGCCCACCGACGCTAGATACGGAACGCCGCCGGCGGGTCTGCGTCCGTCGAAAATGCCGCGCTTGCCACCGCGGCGACGCTTCGACTCCACGGATGCCGCGCCGAATCCGATGCGGTCCATCGATACTCACGCTCCCGGGCAGGATCATGCCGCGCCCGCGTCGCGCACCGACGCCGTACAACGGCCACGCCCATGCAAACTTGATCGGGAAAAGCACTAGACGTACGGGAATTATTTCCCGGCTATAGTGGAATGACTGAAGGTAGATGCGGCGCTTTTTGCCGATACCGACCAGGTCTTGACCGTAGACGGGTGCTGTATGAAAAATAAAATCGAAAAGACCGCCGGACCGATGTGGGGTATGGCGGCAGGATTGCTTCTCGCGGTGGCGGGGTTGAGTCTCGGCATTCTCCCGAAGTCCTTGCATGGCTCGGGAAGCGCAAACGACTTCATGGCGTTCGGCGTCGCGATGCTGGGCATCTTCCTCGTCGTCTATTCCACGCACGAACTGCGCAGAAAGCGCTTGCACTGAGCGTTCGCGCGTCGATCCGCGAAAAAATCGATTCCGGCGGGCCGGCGGCTCGCGCGTGCCCGCGCCTTCGACGTGCTATGCGTTGCGGATTTCGTGGTTGTAGACGAGTTCGACGATGCGTTTCGTCGGGATGCTCGCGCGCAGTGCCTCGACGCCTTCGATCGGAAACCACCTGCATTTCTCGATCTCGTTGTTCGCTTGCGGCGTATGGTCCGGGCCGACTTCCGCGAAGAACACGTGATGGATTTTCGCGAGCCCGGTGAACTGCATCGCGTACACGAGATCGTGGCCCGTCATGCCGGTTTCTTCGCGCAACTCGCGATGCGCGGCGTCGAGCGGCGTCTCCCCGCGCTTGATCGTGCCGCCGGGTAGCGCCCAGCGCGACGACGCACGCGCGACGAGCAAGACGTGCTCGCCGCGGTAGCAGACGACCGTCGCGCGCTCCTTGATCGGGACGGCGCTCGCTTCGGCGGCAGTATTGGGCGCTGGTGTTCGGGGCATGGCGCCATTCTAACCAGCGTCGATCGTTCGGCCAAGCGGCGCCGACCGGGCTGGATGAACGGTCGTCGTCGCGTGGCCGACGGCTGCGCGACGGGGCCGGGCGCGCGGGACGCCGTTGGCGCGGGGCGGCCCGTCACGCGCACCGTGCCGCCGCACGGTGCGTTCGGTTACTTCTTTTCCGGCAGGAACCAGTTCATCACGAGCGCGCAGATACCGCCCGTCGCCACGCCCGATTCCAGCACGTTCTTCAGCGCATGCGGCAGGCTGTTCAGGATGTCCGGCACCTGCGATACGCCGAGGCCGAGCGCCAGCGACACCGCGATGATCAGCAGCGCGCGACGGTCGAGGTGGATGCCCGCGAGGATGTTGATGCCCGATGCGGCCACGGCGCCGAACATCACCATCGCCGCACCGCCGAGCACGGGCTCGGGCACGGCCTGCAGCACGCCGGCGACGACCGGGAACAGGCCGAGCACCACCAGCATCCCCGCGATCCAGATGCCGACGTGACGGCTCGCGACGCCGGTGATCTGGATCACGCCGTTGTTCTGCGCGAATACCGAGCTCGGGAACGTATTGAATACGCCGGCCAGCAGCGAGTTCGCGCCGTTCACGAGCACGCCGCCCTTGATCCGCTGCATCCACACCGGCCCTTCGACCGGCTCGTTCGAGATCTTGCTGGTGGCCGTCACGTCGCCGATCGCCTCGAGCGACGTCACGAGGTAGATGATCAGCATCGGCACGAACAGCGCCCACGAGAAGCCGATGCCGAAGTGCAGCGGCGTCGGCACCTGGAACAGCGCGGCCTGATGCATGCCGGTGAAGTCGAGGCGGCCGAGGAACGCGGCGGCGAGATAGCCGATCGCGAGCGCGATGACGAGCGCGGTGCTGCGCACCCACACGACCGGCACGCGGTTCAGCAGGATGATCGTGCCGAGCACGAGGCCCGACAGCGTCAGGTTCTCGGCGCTCGCGAACGTGCCCTTGGCCATCGCGCCGTAGCCGCCGCCCATGCTGATCAGGCCGACCTTGATCAGCGTGAGGCCGATCAGCAGCACGACGATGCCGGTGACGAGCGGCGTGATCAGGCGCTTCACGAACGGCAGGATGCGCGACACGCCCATCTCGACGAACGACCCGGCGATCACGACGCCGAAGATCGCGGCCATCACGGTCTCGACCGGCGTGCCCTGCTTGACCATCAGGCTGCCGCCGGCGATCAGCGGGCCGACGAAGTTGAAGCTGGTGCCCTGGACGATCAGCAGGCCGGCGCCCAGCGGGCCGAAGCGCTTGCACTGGACGAAGGTGGCGATGCCGGAAATCACCAGCGACATCGACACGATCAGGGTCGTATCGCGGCTGGACACGCCGAGCGCCTGGCAGATCAGCAGGCCGGGCGTGACGATCGGCACGATGATCGCCAGCAGGTGCTGGAGCGCGGCGACGAAGGCGACCATCGGCGCCGGCCGGTCGTTCGGGCCGTAGACGAGGTCGCGGGCCGATTCTGCGGCGTCAGCGCCGCGAGAGGCGGATTGGGCGGAGGAGGCGGGTTGCATGGCGAGCGGGCCGGACGAGGTGGAAAGTGCGGCATTTTAGCCGAAGGGCCGGCCGGCGCCGCGGGCCGGGCCGCAATGGTGACGAGCCGGTGGATCGCGCAAAAGGCGCCCGATCGGCGGCCGGCTGGTTCGAACTGCGGGATGTGGCCAACGGTCAGCCCGCGACGCGTGCTCCGTTGCCGCGCGTCGTGGTGCGCGGCGGACGGGAATCCGGATACGCGCGCTGGCAGACGGCGATGACCGTATCGCGCAAGCGGCGGTGCACGGGGTCGCCGTGCATGCGCGGATGCCACAGCGCGGACACGAGGATCGCCGGCAGACGGACCGGAATTTCGAAACTGCGCAGCCCGAGGACTTCGGTGAGCCCCGGCGAGCACGCATTGCCGAGGCTCGAACGCGGCACCAGCGCGATCAGGTCGGTGCTGGCGGCGACACGCATCGCGTCGGGGTAGCCCGGCACGACGACGTGCACGGCGGGGCCGGGGCCGGAGTTGCCGGTCGTGTCGTCGGCCGGCCCGGCGAAATCGCCGAGCTGGGCCGCCATGACGTGGCGGCACGCGGCATAGCGCGCGGGCGTGATCCGGGCCGACGCGAACACCGGATGCCCGGCGCGCGCCACCGCGACGTGCCAGTCGTGAAAGAGCATGCGCGTGTGTAGCTCGGGCGCGTCGTCGCCGCGCTTGCCGATTTCCAGGTCGACCGTGCCGTCGCGCAGCGCTTGCGGATCGCGGTCGAGCTTCGGGACGAAGCGGATACGGACGTGCGGCGCGACGTCGGCCAGCGCGGCGACGACCGGGCCGGACAGCATTTCCATGAACGACGCGGCGGCCCGGATCGTGAACGTGGCCGTGAGCGTCGCGAGATCGACGTCGGCCGTCGCCGGCCGGAGCACGGCGCGCGCGTCGCTCGCGACCGCATGCACGCGGTCGCGCAGCGCGGCTGCGTGCGGCGTCGGCACGAGCCTGCGCCCGGCGCGGACGAGCAGTGGATCGCCGGTGGCGATACGCAGCCGCGTGAGCGTGCGGCTCATCGCGGACGTGCTCAGGCCCAGCCGGCGCGCGGCGGCGGTCACGCTGGCTTCCGACAGCAGCACGTCGAGCGCGGTAACGAGGTTCAGGTCGATGTCGTCCATGCAGACAGGATACGCTTTTGTGCCGATAACATGGCGTCTAATGCAACTATCGATTGCATTGAATGCGTCTGGCGCCTGTCGTAGCGCGCGCCTATAGTGGGCGCATGACGAAACGCGGCAAAGGCGAAAACCATGCAATCGACTGAATCGAATCGACGAAACGCGCCCGCGATCCTTCTCGTCGCGGCGTCGCGCGGCCTCGGGCTGGCGATGGCGGAGGCATTCCTGAACAAGGGCTGGAACGTGACGGGCACCGTGCGCGCAGGATCGGGGCGCACCAAGCTGCACGACCTGGCCGACCGGTTCGACGGCCGGCTTGATATCGGCACGCTCGACATCTGCGAGCCCGCGCAACTGGCCGCGCTGCGCGAGCGCCTGTCGGGCCGGCGCTTCGACATGCTGTTCGTGAACGCGGGCACGACCAACGATCCGAACGAAACGATCGGCGAAGTGACGACCGACGAATTCGTGCGCGTGATGATCACGAATGCGCTGGCGCCGATGCGTGCGATCGAGACGCTGCAGGATCTCGTGACCGACGACGGCCTGATCGGCGCGATGTCGTCGGGGCAGGGCAGCGTCGCGAACAACGTCAGCGGGATGCGCGAGGTGTATCGCGGCAGCAAGGCCGCGCTGAACCAGTTCATGCGCAGCTTCGCGGCGCGTCAGGCCGATACGCGCCGCGCGCTGGCGCTGATGGCGCCCGGCTGGGTCCGTACCGAACTTGGCGGGCCCGATGCGCGCCTGACCATCGACGAGAGCGTGCCGAGCCTCGTCGACGTGCTGCTGGCGAAGCGGGCGCGGCCCGGGCTCGAATATCTCGACTATCTGGGGCGGACGGTGCCGTGGTGAACGACGGAGGCGGCGCAAGCGCGCGGCGGCCGGCCAGGTTCCGGCTCGTCGTGAGCGTGCCGCGGGATTCGGCCTGTGGTTCGCGGCGCGGTCGCGGCTCTGCGAAGGCCGTGCCGATTCAATACAATGCGACGACGCGTCAGTGATACGGTGCCGCCTCATCGCGTTTGAATTCATCCGGCTCATGGCGGATGGGGGGCGCTCCCGTCGCGACGGGCTTGTGTCGAACATGGAGCGCAGCATGAACGAACCCTATCTGCAGGTCATCGCGCATTTCTTCGCGAAACCCGGCAACGGCGACCGCGTGGTCGAATTGCTGGCCGAACTCGCGCCGGCCACGCGCACCGAGCCGAAAAACCTCGACTACGCGTACTTCCGGTCGCCGGAGAACCCCGACCACATCGTGATCCTCGAGCGTTACAGCGAGGCCGACGGCCTCGACGTGCATCGGGAAACGCCGCATTTCCAGCGGATCGGTGTCGGCGCGATCATGCCGTTGCTCGATCGTCGCGAGGTGATCCGCTACATGGTGCAGCCGGACACGGACACGGCGACGGCCCCGGGAGGCGCTCGATGAACCCGTTTCAATTCCGTACCGTTCCGACGCAGATCGTCGAATTCGGCGCCGCGCGCCGGCTCGGCGCGCTGTTGCGCGAACGCTTTCCGGCGCTCGCGCGGCTGTGCGTCGTCACCGACGCGTTCCTGCATCGCAGCGGCGTGCTCGCGCCCGCGCTGGCGAGCCTCGCCGCGCACGGCTGGCGGGTCACCGTGATCGACGACGTGATCGCCGATCCGCCCGAGCACGTGGTGCTCGACGCGACCGCGCGGGCCGTCGCGGCCGACGCGGAGATCGTGCTCGGCCTCGGCGGCGGCTCGTCGATGGACGTCGCGAAGCTGATCGCGGTGCTCGTGCCGGGGCAGCAGGCGCTGGCCGACATGTACGGCGTCGACAAGGTCGCGAGCGCGCGGCTGCCGCTCGTGCAGATGCCGACCACGGCCGGCACGGGCTCCGAGGTCACGGCCGTGTCGATCGTCACGGTCGGCGAGGCGCGCAAGATGGGCGTCGTGTCGCCGCACCTGTTCGCGGACGTCGCGATCCTCGACGCGGAACTCACGCTCGGCCTGCCGCGCGCGGCGACGGCCGCTACCGGCATCGACGCGATGGTGCATGCGATCGAGGCGTACACGTCCGCGCGGCTGAAGAATCCGGTGTCCGACATGCTGGCGACGCACGCGCTGACGCTGCTGTCGCGCAACCTGCTGGCCGCATGCGACGACGGGCAGAACCGGCACGCGCGCGAAGCGATGCTGGTCGGCGCGATGTTCGCGGGGCAGGCGTTCGCGAATGCGCCGGTCGCGGCCGTACACGCGCTGGCCTATCCGGTCGGCGGGATCTTCCACGTGCCGCACGGTTTGTCGAACGCGCTCGTGCTGCCGTACGTGCTGCGCTTCAACGCGCCGGCCGCCGCGCCGCTGTATGCGGAACTGGCGGCGATCGTCGCGCCGTCGGCCACGGGCAGCGACGAAGCGAAAACGCACGCGCTGATCGCCGAGATCGACCGGCTGATCGTCGCGACGGGCATTCCGCGCACGTTGCGCGAGGTCGGCATCGGCGAGGCCGACCTGCCGAGGATGGCGTCGGACGCGATGCTGCAGACGCGCCTGCTCGTGAACAATCCGCGCGAGGTGACCGAGGCCGACGCGCTGGAGATCTATCGGCAGGCGTGGTGACGCGGCGGGCGCGCGTGGCGCATCGCCCGGCACGATTCACGACGCGCGCACGACCGGCCGCGCGAGCCGTGCCGCAACCCACGTGCATGCCGGCGCGACGGCCACGAGCGTGCCGAGCCGCTCGCCGTGCCTACATGCGCGACGCGTCGGCGCCGGCTGCCACCACGTACGCCGACGCCTGCTTCGTGCCGTCCGGCTTCGTCTGCAGGTACACACCCTGGATTTCCGGTTCGAAGCCGGGCAGCGCGTTGATCCCGGCCTCCAGCGCGCGGAAGTAGTCGAGCGCCGGGCCGCCCCATACTTCGCCGGGCACCACGCAGAAGATGCCGGGCGGATAGGGCAGCGCGCCTTCGGTCGCGATCCGGCCTTCGATGCGATCGAGCGTGACGAGCTCGACGTCGTTGCGGATCAGCTCGGCATTCGCGGCCTGCGGCAGCATCGCCTGCTTCGGGAACTGCGCACGCCGGAACATCTGTTTCTGCAGATGCTTCATGTCGTGGCTGCGATAGAAATCATGCATGCGCTGGCACAGCTGCCGCAGGCGCATCCTGCCGTACAGCTCGGGATAGGCTTCGCACAGCGACGGAATCGCTTCGCGCAGCGGCGTGTCCTGATCGAGATGGCGTTCGAATTGCGCGAGGTGAGCGACCAGATGCTGCAGCTTGCCGAAGCTCTCCGACGGCGTGAGCAGGAACAGGATCGTGTACAGGTCGGCCTTCTCCGGCACGACGCCGTGCTCGCGAAGGTAGCGCGCGAGGATCGGCGCCGGCGCGCCGAACGGCGCATATTCGTGCGTGTCGCGATCGATGCCGGGCGTGGTCAGCAGCAGCTTGCACGGATCGACGAAATACTGGTCGTCCGCATAGCCTTCGAAGCCGTGCCACGTGTCGGCCGGGTGGAAGCGGAAGAAACGCAGGTCGTCGACGATCTGCTCGGTCGGGTAGTCGGCCCACGGGCGGCCGTCGATCTGCTGCGGAACGAACGGGCGGATCTGGCGGCACGTTTTCAGCAGCAGCTTGCGCGCATCGACGCCGTGTGCGACGCAGTCGCGCCACAGGCGCTTGCCGGCCGGGCCCGCATGCATCTGCGCGTTGACGTCGAGCGCCGCGAACATCGGATAGAACGGGCTCGTCGACGCGTGGATCATGTACGCGTTGTTGAAGCGCCGGTGATCGCAGAAGCGCTTCTGTCCTTCGATGTGGCTGTCCTTCTTGTGGATCTGCGAGGTCTGCGAGAAGCCGGCCTGTTGCTTGTGCACCGACTGCGTGACGAAGATGCCGGGATCGTCGGGCCCGAGCGTCAGCATCAACGGTGAGCAGTCCTGCATCATCGGGATGAACTGCTCGTAGCCGACCCACGCCGAATCGAACAGGATGTAGTCGCACAGATGCCCGATCCGGTCGACGATTTCGCGCGCGTTGTAGATCGTGCCGTCGTAGGTGCCGAGCTGGATCACCGCGAGCCGGAACGGGCGCGGCAGGTCGGCGCGCTCGGGCGCGACGTCGCGGATCGCGTCGCGAATGCGCGCTTCGCCGAGCGCCGCGCTGTCGACGCCGCCGATGAGGCCCCACGCGTTGCGTGCGGTCTCGAGGTAGACCGGCCGCGCGCCGGACAGCACGAGCGCGCCGAGGTGCACCGACTTGTGGTTGTTGCGGTCGAACAGCACGAGATCGCCGGGCGCGAGCAGCGCGCTCGTGACGACCTTGTTCGACGTCGACGTGCCGTTCAGCACGAAATACGTCTTGTCGGCGTTATAGATCCTTGCGGCGTTGCGCTGTGCTTCCAGCGCCGGCCCTTCGTGGATCAGCAGGTCGCCGAGCCGCACGTCCGCGTTGCAGAGATCCGCGCGAAACAGCGTCTCGCCGAAGAAATCGAAGAACATCCGGCCGAGCGGGTGATTGGAGAAGAACTGGCCGCCCTGATGGCCGGGGCAGTCGAACTCGACGTAGCCGCGCTGCACGTAGTCGCGCATCACCTTGAAGAACGGCGGCAGCAGACTCTCGCTGTAGATGTCGGCGGCGGCGGAAATCTGTCGGCCGTAGTAATGGCGGCCGCCGTGGCGGAGCTGGATCACGCCGCTCGCGCGCGGCAGGACCGACGGCGGCACTTCCTGGTCGGGCTCGACCGCGACGAAGAACGGAATCGCGAAGCCGGTTCGCTCGACGGTTTTCAGCACCTTTTCCGCGGCGTCGATACCGACGACGATGGCCGCGATATTCGTGAAATCGGTCTGAAATACGTCGACCTGTTCGTGCGTGGTGAGGAAGGCGCCGATCAGCGCCGGCTCGACTGCGATTTTCAACAGGCTCACGCGAACTCTCCGGTAAATGACCTGAAACGGGAGCCGCATTCACGCCGATGCGTCATGTCGATACGACGCGCGCCGCAGCCGATTGAAATGCTCCCGCGAATGCGGAATGCCGAATGCGCACCGCGCCGGGAAGCGTCGAACAGCGCGGCACAGCCGTGATCGGACGGTGCTCGGCGCCGCCGATCGTAGCAATAAAGGCCCGCGAATTCAATCGACCAGAATCGTCAATGTCATTGACGGATGAGCCTAATCAATTGATCGGCAATTGACGTGCTGCAGCGCATATAAAAATGATCCAATGATGAAATCCTATTGGAAAGGCGCCGATGGTTTCACCGAATCGTCGGCTTTTCATCGAATGGCGTTCATGGCATAGTCGGCTCCGAACTGGGTGGCGAATCAAGCCGGAATGGCGAGCGTCCGATGCCGCAGCCCGTGAGCTGCCGTCCGCGTGCTCGCGAGACGAACGATACCAATCGAAGCAACCCAACCGCGAGGGCAACAACATGAACACTTCCGTCGGCGGCATTCGCCGTCTCGGCATGCGTGCGCTACTGGTCGACGACGAAATCGCGCAGGAAACCGCGACCGGCCGTGCGGTCCGCACGCTGAGCGCGGAACTCGCGCAACGCGGCATCGACGTGTTGACGGCCACGTCCGCCGACGATGCCGTCGTGCTGATCCGCTCCGATCCGTCGATCCAGTGCGTGCTGCTCGACTGGGATCTCGGCGTGGACGGTCACGGGCCGTCCGAGGCGGTGGTCGACGCGATCCGGCATCGCAACGGCAGCGTGCCGATCTTCCTGCTGGCCGACCGCAGCGTCGCGTCGACGGTGCCGGCCGCGGTGATGGGCAAGGTCGACGATTTCGTGTGGCTGCTCGAGGATACGGCCGACTTCATCGGCGGGCGCATCCACGCGGCGATCGAACGCTATCGCTCGACCGTCCTGCCGCCGATGTTCGGCGCGCTCGCGAAGTTCTCGCGCGTCTACGAATACTCGTGGCATACGCCGGGCCACACGGGCGGCACCGGTTTCCTGAAATCGCCGGTCGGCCGCGCGTTCTTCGAGTACTTCGGCGAATCGCTGTTCCGCTCGGACCTGTCGATCTCGGTGGGCGAACTCGGCTCGCTGCTCGATCATTCGGGCCCGATCGGCGAAAGCGAGCGCTATGCGGCGCGCGTGTTCGGCGCGCATCGCACGTATCACGTGACGAACGGCTCGTCGACGTCGAACCGCATCATCCTGATGGCGAGCGTGAGCCGCGACCAGATCGCGCTGTGCGACCGCAACTGCCATAAGTCGGCCGAGCATGCGATGACGATGTCGGGCGCGATTCCGACCTACCTCGTGCCGACGCGCAACCGCTACGGGATCATCGGGCCGATCGCATCGGAGCGCCTCACGCAGGCGGCGATCCGCGAAGCGATCGCATCGAACCCGCTCGCGGCCGGGCTGGCCGATCGCCAGCCGAAGCACGCGATCGTCACGAATTCCACGTACGACGGCCTCTGCTACAACGTCACGCGCGTCGAGGAATTGCTCGGCGCGAGCGTCGACCGGCTGCACTTCGACGAAGCGTGGTACGGCTACGCGCGCTTCAATCCGATCTACCGCGACCGCCATGCGATGCACGGCGACCCGCGCGACCACCACAGGGATCGGCCCACGGTGTTCGCGACGCAGTCGACGCACAAGCTGCTGACCGCGTTGTCGCAGGCGTCGTACATCCACGTGCGCGACGGCCGCAGCCCGATTCCGCATGGCCAGTTCAACGAAACGTTCATGATGCACGCGTCGACGTCGCCGAACTACGCGATCATCGCGTCGAACGACGTCGCGGCCGCGATGATGGACGGCCCCGGCGGCGCCGCGCTGACGCGCGAATCGATCGAGGAGGCCGTCGCGTTCCGGCAGATGATCGCGCGAATGAACAATGAATTCGGCGCGAAGGGCGACTGGTTCTTCGAATGCTGGCAGCCCGATACCGTGCTCGAGGCGCGCACGGGCCGCACGCTGCCGTTCCACGAAGCGCCGCCCGAGCTGCTCGCGAGCGACCCGGCGTGCTGGGTGCTGCGCCCCGGCGCGCAATGGCACGGCTTCGGCAATATCGAGGACGGCTACTGCATGCTCGACCCGATCAAGGTGTCGATCGTCACGCCGGGCGTCGCGCCGGCCGGCGGCCTGATGCCGGTCGGCATCCCGGCGAGCATCGTCACCGCGTATCTCGATGCGCGCGGGATCGTCGTCGAGAAGACCACCGATTTCACGATCCTGTTCCTGTTCTCGATCGGCATCACGAAGGGCAAGTGGGGCTCGCTCGTCAGCGCGCTGTGCGATTTCAAGCGCGACTACGACGCGAACCTGCCGCTCGACATGGCGATTCCGTCGCTCGCGAACGAGCATGGTTCGCGCTATGCGGGCATGGGGCTCAAGGATCTGGCCGACACGATGTTCGCGGCGATGGAGCAGCTCGGCACGACGCGGCTGATGTCGGAGGCGTTCTCGATCTTGCCGACGCCGGAGATGAGCCCGGTGCGCGCATACGAGCATCTCGTGCAGGGCCGCGTCGAACAGGTCACGCTCGACGAGCTGGCCGGGCGCACGGTGGCCACCGGCGTCGTGCCGTATCCGCCGGGCATTCCGCTCCTGATGCCGGGCGAGAACGCGGGGCCGGCCGGCGGCCCGGTGCTCGGCTACCTGAAGGCGCTCGAAGCGTACGACCGGCGTTTCCCGGGCTTCGCGCACGACACGCACGGCGTGGAAGTCGAGGACGGCACGTACCGCGTGTACTGCCTGACGGCCTGACGAGCGAACGAACGAGCGACCGGCCGCGCGGCGGCCTCACATCGAAGGATCGAACACCATGGACAACGCAGCGCACCTGTCCGGCGCGGCCACGACGGCCGCGCCGAAGAACCGGATGAACGTCTGGCAGCTCACCGTCCTCACGGCGGTCAACATGATGGGCTCCGGCATCATCCTGCTGCCGGCGAAGCTCGCGCAGGTCGGCACGATCTCGCTGCTGTCGTGGATCGTCACGGCCGGCGGCTCGCTCGCGCTCGCCTATGCGTTCGCGCGCTGCGGGATGCTGAGCCGCAAGCCGGGCGGGATGGGCGGCTACGCGGAGTACGCGTTCGGCAAGGCCGGCAACTACATGGCGAACTACACGTACGGGCTGTCGCTCGTGATCGCCAACGTCGCGATCGGCGTCACGGCGGTCGGCTACGGCACCGTGCTGTTCGACGCGACGCTGTCGCCGCTGCAAACGGGCCTCTGGACGATCTTCCTGCTCGTGCTGACGACGGTCGCGAACTTCGGCGGCTCGCGCATCACCGGCCGGATCGGCGCGGTGACGGTATGGGGCGTGATCATTCCGGTCGTCGTCGTGTCGCTGATCGGCTGGTTCTGGTTCAGCGGCGCGACCTGGGGCGCCGCCTGGAATCCGCACGACCTGCCGTTCGGGCCTGCCGTGGGCGGCTCGATCGCGGTGACGCTGTGGGCGTTCCTCGGGCTCGAATCGGCGTGCGCGAACTCCGACGCGGTGGAGAATCCGGAGCGCAACGTGCCGATCGCCGTGCTCGGCGGCACGATCGCGTCGGCGATCTTCTACATCGTGTCGACCAACGTGATCGCCGGGATCGTGCCCAACGCGATCCTCGCGAAGTCGAATGCGCCGTTCGGCATCGCGTTCGCGACGATGTTCACGCCGGCCGTCGGCACGATCGTCACCGCGCTGATGGTGATCGCATGCATCGGCTCGCTGCTCGGCTGGCAGTTCACGGTGGCGCAGGTGTTCAAGAGCTCGGCCGACGTCGGCTACTTCCTGCCGGTGTTCGCGCGCGCCACGCGCACGGGCACGCCGATCGTCGGCATGGTGATCCTGCTGGTCGCGCAGGTCGCGCTGGCGCTGATGACGATCAGCCCGGAGCTGAGCAGCCAGTTCCAGAAGATCGTCGATCTCGCGGTCGTCACGAACCTCGTGCCCTACGTGATGTCGATGGCCGCGCTGATCACGATCCAGAAGGTCGCGAAGGTGCCGCCCGGCAAGGCGCTGTTGACGAACGTGGTCGCGATGGTCGCGACCGCGTACAGCTTCTACGCGCTCTACAGCTCGGGCGAGCAGGCGCTGATGCTGGGCGGCCTGTGCGTGTTCCTCGGCTGGACGCTGTTCGGCTTCGTCAGCGCGCGCTTCTACCAGATGGAAGTCGATGCGCACGTGAAGGAACCGGGGAAGTCGCTGCAGGCGTGAACAGGCCCTAACGCTGCCGCTGCATCAGCAGCGGCGGGAGTGCTCGTTTCAGCAGATCGACGACGGCGCGCACGCGCGGCGGCAGCGACCGCTGCGCGTGCACCAGCACGTTAAGTGCGAAGTCGGGAACGTCGTAGTGCGGCAGCAGGCGGACGAGCCGGCCGTGCGCGAGCGCATCGGCGCAAGCCGGGTGCTGGACCACGCCGATGCCGCCGCCCGCCGCGATCGTGTCGAACATCGGGCGCCAGTGGCTCGCGGTCATGACCGTGCGGATACGCGCGTATTCGACTGCGCTGCCGTCGCGCTGCAGCGGCACCTGTTCGTTCGCGAACACGCCTTTCACGCGGATGAACGGATGGTTCGCGAGATCGGCCTTCGTGTCGATCGGGCCGTGCCGGTCGAGATACGACGGTGCGGCGACGAGCACGCGGCCGACCGCGCCGAGCGCGTAGGCGACGAAGCCGCCGTCGCCGAGCTGGCCGACCCGGATCGAAATGTCGACGCCCTCGGTGACCGGATCGACGATGTCGTCGTTCAGCACGAGGTCGATGTGCAGCTTCGGATACGCGGTGCGGATCTGCATCAGCACGCCCGGCAGTACGACCTCGCCGAAGCATTGCGGCGCCGCGAGCCGGATCGTGCCGTCGAGCGCGTTTTCCGTCTTCGACACCGATGCAACGGCCAACTCGGCCGCCTCGAGCAGCGCCTTGCTGCGTTCGTAGAAAAGGCGGCCTTCCTCCGTGCACGCGAGCGTACGCGCACTGCGCATCAGCAGCCGCGTGCCGAGATGTTTCTCGAGTTTCTCGATGCGCTCGCTGACGGCCGGTTGGCCCATGTCGAGATCCCGTGCCGCGCCGGACATCGTGCCGCGCTCCACGACCCTGACGTAGATGCGCATCGTCGCCAACAAATCCATGAAGTCGCGCCTTTTGTCTTCCGGTACGATTTTGTGCCGATCGACGGATGGTATCAAAGCGGCGGAGGGCCGACGGTGTGCGTCGGGCCGATACTCATTATCGGCCGGGGCGCTCATGGTGCCGACGAAGCCGCGTGCGTTCGTCCGCGCCGTGAGCGAAAATCGGCTTCGTTCCCGCGCGACCGACAGGAGACCCGGCATGACGCAACGCAACGAAGCCCCACGGACGCATTGCGTCGCATGGCAGATCGTGCAGACGTGGCAGGCGGCCGAATGGTGCCGGCTCGACGAGTCGCAAACGGGCATCGCGCTGGCGGGGACGGTGGCGGGCGCGATCGACGGCACGCCGTTTCGCATCGATTACGCGATCGCATGCGGGACCGACTGGCTCACGCGTTCGGCGCGCGTGACGCGGTGGACCGGCACGGCGCCGCCACGGCAATGGGACATCGCGTGCGATGCGGGGCGGTGGACGATCGACGGCGTCGATGCGTCGGCGCTCGCGGGCGCGACCGACATCGATCTCGGCTTCAGTCCGTCGACCAATACGCTGCCGATCCGGCGGCTCGCGCTCGCCGTCGGCGAGTCGGCGGAGATTCGCACCGCGTGGCTGCGTTTTCCGGATGTCGACATCGTGCGCGGCGAGCAGCGCTATACGCGCACTGCGCCGCACGTGTATCGCTACGAGAGCGGCACGTATGCGGCCGATATCGCGATCGACGGCGCGGGCCTCGTCACCGACTACGACGAATGGCGGCGCATCGGCGCGGCGCCCGCTTCGTGACGCATCAGCGCGCGCTGGCGACCGACAGCTTGCCCGGGATCAGCTTCAGCGTGCTGAACGCGTCGGCGATGCTCTGCTGGTACGCGAGAGTCGCTTCGGTGATCGGCTGCACGCCGTAGCCGGCGCGCCTGAGCGCGACTTCGAGCGTCGGCGCGTCGAGGCCGACGAGCGGGGACAGTTGCGCGGCCACCTCGGGCACGTGATCGCGCGCCCAGCGGTCGACCGCATCGACTTCGTCGAGCAGCGCGCGCAGCACCTGCGGGTGCGCGGCCGCGTACTTGCGCGCCGCGAGGTAGTACTGCGTATTGCGCACGAGCGCGTCGCCGTTCGCGACCACGCGCGCGCCGAGCTGCCGTTCGGCGGCGGCCAGATACGGATCCCAGATCACCCACGCATCGACGCTGCGCTGCACGAACGCCGCGCGTGCGTCGGCCGGCGTCAGGTAGATCGGCTGGATGTCGGCATAGGTCAGGCCCGCGCGCTCGAGCGCCTTCACCAGCAGGTAGTGGACGTTCGAACCCTTGTTGAACGCGACCTTCTTGCCGCGCAGTTGCGCGACGGTTCGGATCGGCGAATCGGGCAGCACGACGATCGCCTCGCCCTGGGGCGCGGGCGGCTCGTTGCCGATGTAGACGAAATCGACGCCGGCCGCCTGCGCGAAGATCGGCGGAGTTTCGCCGACCGTGCCGACGTCGATCGCGCCGGCGTTCAGCCCCTCGAGCAGTTGCGGGCCGGCCGGGAATTCGAGCCATTGCACGGCGACGCCCTGGCTCGCGAGACGCTTCTCGAGCGTGCCGCGCGCCTTGAGCACGACGAAGTTGCCGTATTTCTGGAAGCCGATGCGCAGCCGCGTGCCGCCGGCGTCGGCGCGTGCGGGCGCGGCCGCGAGCGGCCCGAGCGCGAGCCCGGCCAGCCCGGCGGCCGCGCCGTGCAGCCACTGGCGGCGGCGCGGGTTCGCCGGAGTCGATTCAAGGTCTGCGTTCGGTGTGTCGTTCATCGAGGCGTCCTGCTGGCGGGTTCACGGGCCGCGCGCGAAGGCGGCGCGGCCGGCGCAGGACCGGGCCGGATGCGGGCGACGCACGCAACGGGCCGGCCCGCGCCGGAGTCAGGACGATACGGCGCGGCGGGCCGGCGGCCAACCAACGAATCCGAATATGCAAATCAGCGGCCGGACGATACGTAACCGGTGACGCGGCAGCACGCCGCCGCGCTCACTCGGTGACGAGCAGGCGCTCCTCGATCGAATCGACGCGATCCGGATAGAACGCGAGGTGCCCGCGAATCGATTCGACGGCCGGATTCGGATGCTCGTACGTCCACACGGCGTTGATCGAGCGTTCGCCGCCGGCGGGGATCGAGTAGTACGCGCAATCGCCCTTGTACGGGCAGTAGGTCGCGTGGTCGGTGCGTTCGAGCAGCGACATGTCGGCATCCTCGCGCGGAATGTACAGCACCGCCGGATAGCTGGCCTCGCGCAGCACCAGCGCATGGCGCGTATCGGCGACGACCTTGTCGGCCACCTTCACGATCACGCGGGACGAATGCGGTTCGATCAGGATCGGGTGATCGGGGCCCGGCGACTTCACGGGACGAGAGGGCGTATCGGGGTTGATCGGCATCGGGTTCCTCCGGAAAGGGCGGCGCGCACGGACGCGCCGTGCCGGCATGTGCACGCCGGGCGGATTCCCGCGCGCCGGCGCCGGCGTCGGCCAATCGATACGATGCACCCATTCCGGAGAACTTGCAGGGGGCCGGAAGGCCGTGCGGCGGTTTTCGATCGGGTGTCCGGACGGCTCGCCGCGGCGGGGTTCCGCATGCATGCGGCGCTCGCATGGACTTTTCGATGCAGCGGCAGCGGGATGCATCCACGACGATAAGCAACGCGGAATTAATTGGTAAGCGATCGGCGGCAGGCGCGCGAAGATCGGCGGTCATCAATCGCATGACAGCCTTTTTTATCCGCCACCATGAAGAATCCTTTCGTTTCGTCAGCCGCGCGCCGCACGCGCGGCGTATCGCATGCCGGCGCCGCGCTCCGCTGCATCGCCGCGTCGTTGCTATTGGCGGGCGCCGCGACGAACGCGCTCGCGGCGCCCGCGGGCAAGACGCTCGTGTACTGCACCGAAGGCAGCCCGGCCGGCTTCGATCCCGGCCAGCACACGACGAGCACCGATTTCGATGCGAGCACGTACCCGGTCTACAACGGGCTCGTGCAGTTCAAGCGCGGCACGCTCGATCTCGTACCCGCGCTCGCGACGAGCTGGGACGTGTCGCCCGACCAGCGCACGATCACGTTCCACCTGCGGCGCGGCGTGAAATTCCAGACCACCGCGTGGTTCAAGCCGACGCGTCCGTTCCAGGCCGACGACGTCGTGTTCACGTTCCGCCGGATGCTCGACCCGGACGATCCGTTCCGCAAGGCCTATCCGGTCAGCTTCCCGTATTTCAGAGATCTCGGCTTCGACCGCAACATCGAGCGCATCGAGAAAGTCGACGACTACACGGTGCGCTTCGTGCTGAAGTCGCCCGACGTCGTGTTCGTGCGCAATCTCGCGATGGCGTTCGCGTCGGTGCTGTCGGCCGAATATGCGGGGCAGCTCGCCGCGCGCCATCGCGAGTCGGACATCAACCAGTTCCCGGTCGGCACGGGGCCGTTCGTGCTGCGTACGTACCAGAAGGACGCGCTGATCCGCTACGACGCGAATCCCGACTACTGGAACCCGGACGACGTGAAGCTCGCGCGCCTCGTGTTCGCGATCACGCCCGACCCGGCCGCGCGCTTGCAGAAGCTCGTGGCCGGCGAGTGTCAGGTGTCGGCGTTTCCGCGGCCGGCCGATCTCGAGACGGTGCGGCGCGACCCGAAGCTGACGCTGTTTTCGGGGACGGGCTTCAACGTCGGCTTCGTTGCGTACAACACGCAGCATCCGCCGCTCGATCGCGTCGACGTGCGGCGCGCGCTCGACATCGCGATCGACAAGGCGGCGATCATCAAGACCGTGTTCAACGGCGACGCGACGATCGCGACGAACCCGATGCCGCCCGCGCAATGGTCGTACAACCCGCGCCTGAAGGACGCGCCGCGCGATCCGGCCGCCGCGAAGGCGCTGCTCGCGCAGGCCGGCTTTCCCAACGGCTTCGACCTCACGCTGTGGGCGATGCCCGTGCAGCGCCCGTACAACCCGAACGCGCAGTTGATGGCGCAACTGATCCAGCAGGATTGGGCGAGGATCGGCGTGCGCGCGAGGATCGTCAGCTACGAATGGGGCGAATACAACCGCCGCGCGAAGCACGACGGCCAGCACGACGCGATCCTGTACGGCTGGTCGGGCGACAACGGCGACCCCGACAACTGGCTCGGCACGCTGCTCGGCTGCGACGCCGTGCACGGCAGCAATCTCGCGAAGTGGTGCAACAAGGACTTCGAGCAACTCGTGACGGCGGCGCGTTCGAATGCCGATGTCGCGAAGCGCACGGCGCTGTACGAGCAGGCGCAGGTGGTGTTCAAGGACCAGGTGCCGTTCACGCCGATCGCGACGTCGATCGTGTCGCTGCCGATCTCCAGGCGCGTCCACGGGCTGACGTTCTCGCCGCTCGGCGGGCACCGGTTCGACGGCGTGTGGCTCGATTGACGGAAGGGGGGGCCGGCGCGCCCGTGCGCACCGGCGTTTGCCGCGTCAGTCGAGCGCGACGGCCGCGGCCGTTTCGACCGGCGTGCCTTCGAGCGCGACCGACGGCCGGCCGTCGGGGCCTACCGGCACGTCGCCGACGAGCGTCGTGCGATATAGCTGGCGGTCGAAGTCGAGATCGAAGATGTCGACGGGCGCGAGATGCGCGGTCGCCCGGTTGTCCCAGAACGCGATGCTGCGCGGCTCCCACTTGAAGCGGATCGTGAATTCCGGCCGCGTCACGTGCTCCCACAGCAGTTCGAGCAGCGCCTGGCTCTCGCGCGGCGTCAGCCCGACGATCGATTTCAGGAAGCTCGGGCTCACGTACAGCGCGCGTTCGCCGGTTTCCGGGTGCACGCGCACGAGCGGATGCTCGGTCACGAGCGGGCGGCGCTCGACCGCATCGTCGAATGCGCCGGTCGCGCGCGCGCCTGGCGGCGGCGTGAAGCGATGGATGCCGCGCAGCGTGTCGACGAAGCCGCGCAGCGGCGCGGACAGCGTTTCGTAGGCGCGCACGAGGTTGGTCCAGTGCGTGTCGCCGCCGTACGGCGGGATCGTCACGCCGCGCAGGATCGATGCCCACGGCGGATTCACGGCGGCCGTCACGTCGGTGTGCCAGCCGGTCCAGGGCCGGCGCACCGGTTCGCCTTCGAAGCGCGTCGCCTTGCGATGCTTCGCGATCGAATAGACGGCCGGATGGCCGTCGACATGCCCGAACACCGGGTGCCC
Source organism: Burkholderia sp. AU39826 (assembly GCF_020419965.1). Classification (NCBI taxonomy): domain Bacteria; kingdom Pseudomonadati; phylum Pseudomonadota; class Betaproteobacteria; order Burkholderiales; family Burkholderiaceae; genus Burkholderia; species Burkholderia sp. AU39826. The sequence continues at coordinate 849,526 of NZ_JAIZQG010000001.1, read as the reverse complement.
AACCGTCGGCTCGCCGAACTGCGCGGAGAACGCGACATGTTGCTCGTGCGTGAGAAATTGTTCGCGGAAGAAGACGACGCGCCATTTCAGCAGCGCGGCGCGGATCGCCGCGATCTGCGGCGTGGTCAACGGTTGCGTGAGGTCGACGCCGCGGATTTCCGCACCGATGTGGGCGGACAGCGGGATCACGTCGACCGGCTGCGCGGCGGGTTCGAGTAGGGCGCTCATGCGACGCTCCTGGCGGAAGTGAACGGGGAAGACGGACGACATCGTTGCGCATGCAAGCATCGGTCCGGTGGCGCGAGGTTCATTGCGGGTGTCCGGCAGGGAGTGGCGCGGCGGCGCGCGGGAAAAAGGGAAAGGAAACAGGAAAAAGGGCGCCGCCGCGGGACATGGACGTTATTGCAGCGTGGCGCCGGGCCCCTTCAGCAGGACGCTCCGGCGGCCGTCGATGCCGACCGGCACGTCGCCGTGAACGGTCGCGCGGCGCACGACCCGGCGCGCATCGCCGTAGTCGTTGATCGCATAGTGCTGCGTCGCGCGGTTGTCCCAGATCGCGACGTCGCCCTCCTGCCAGTTCCAGCGCACGGTGTTCTCGAGACGCGTCACGTGCTCGTGGAACACCTGCAGCAGGTGCGCGGAATCCTGCGCCGACAGCCCCTTGAGCCGCTGCACGAAGTGTCCGAGCACGAGCGTGCGCTCGCCGGTTTCCGGATGCACGCGCACGACCGGGTGCTCGGTTTCGTAGACGGTCGACGTGAACACTTCGCGGTAGCGCTTCAGTTGTGCATCGTCGGCGTGCACGTGCGTCGACGCATAGTCGTAGGCGTTCGTGTGCAGCGCCCACAGCGTGTCGGCGAGCGCGCGCAGCGAATCGGGCAGATGCGCGTACGCGGCGGCCGTGTTGGCCCATACGGTGTCGCCGCCGAACGGCGGGATCACGACCGCGCGCAGGATCGAGACCTTCGGGTACGCATCGACGAAGGTCACGTCGGTGTGCCACGAATTCGCGCGTGCGCCGTGCGCGGAATCGAGTTCGAGCAGCGCCGCGCTGCCGTCGACGGACGGCACGGTCGGGTGCGCGACCGTGTCGCCGAAGCGGCGGGCGAACGCTTCCTGCGCGGTGTCGTCGAGATGGTGCTGGCCGCGGAAGAACAGCACCTTGTGCCCCAGCAGCGCGGCGTGGATCGCGTCGAACGTCGCGTCGTCGAGCGTGGCCGACAGCCGCACGTCGGAAATTTCGGCGCCGATCCGGCCGGCGACCTGGCGAAGCTGAAGCGGGACGGCGGCCGTGCGCGGCGCGGCGTGCGAAGCAGGCGAAGGCGAGTGAGCGGCGTGCTGGACATCGGACATCGGGAGTCTCCTGGAGTCGGGTCGGTCGAGCCTCCATTCAAGCAGGCGCCGCGCGGATTCGGAACCGATGAATCGTCACAACCTTAGCGTGCGGGCTGCGATGAACGATATGTGTCGTCATGCTGAGCAATGCAAACGCGTTGTATCGCTACCACGCGAGCCGCCATTCGCCGATCGGGTGCGCTCGCGCCGCGTCGATGCGCTTGCCGCCCGACGCGTCGTCGCCCGACGGGTCGCTGTCGTCGAAATCGGCGAGCACCGTGGCGCGCAATCGCGCGAATGCCGGCGAATCGCGCCGGCGCGGGCGCGGCAGCGCGACGTCGACGATGCGCGCGATGCGGCCCGGACGCGGCGCCATCGTGACGACGCGGTCGCCGAGATAGACGGCTTCGTCGACGTCGTGCGTGACCAGCACCATCGTGATGCGTTCCTGTTCCCAGATGCGCAGCAGTTCGTTCTGCATCTTCGCGCGCGTCTGCGCGTCGAGCGCGCCGAACGGCTCGTCGAGCAGCAGCACGCGCGGCCGGTTCACGAGACCGCGCGCGATCGCGACACGCTGCGCCATCCCGCCCGACAACTGGTTCGGAAACGCGTGCTCGAAGCCGTTCAGCCCGACGAGGGCGATGTGTTCCGCGACCGCACGCCGTTTCGCGGCGGCGTCCAGCGGCGCGTTGCGCAGCGCGGCGCCGATGTTCTGTTCGACGGTCAGCCACGGAAACAACCGGTGATCCTGGAACACGATGCCGCGCTGTAGCGACGTGTCGCGCACGCGTTCGCCGCCCGCGCGGATTTCGCCCGTGTAGTCGGTGTCGAGCCCGGCGACGAGCCGCAGCAGCGTGGACTTGCCGCAGCCGCTGGCGCCGACGATCGTGACGAATTCGCCGGCACGCACGTGCAGCGATACGTCGTCGAGCACGGCGAGCGCCGCGTCGCGTCGCGCGTAGTGCTTGCTTACATGGAGGATGTCGAGCGAATCGGAGGCGAGGGTCGTCATGGCGGTACGAAGAAGGGGGCGGAAAGGAGGCAAGAGGCGCTTAGCGCGTGAGGTCGCCGCGCCGGGCCAGCACCTTGCGCTCGATCGCTCGCGCGCTCGCGTTCAGCGCCCAGCCGGTCACGCCGACGACGATGATCCCGAACAGCACGAGATCCATCCGGAACTGCTCGCTGCCGTCGATCAGCGTGTTGCCGATCCCGCTGCCGGCGACGAGCAGGTATTCGGCGCCGAGCGTCGCGAGCCACGAATAGATCAGGCCGAGATACAGGCCGGTGAAGATCGACGGCAGCGCGGCCGGCAGGATCACGTGGCGGATCAACTGGAGCCGCGAGTAGCGCAGCGCGCGGGCGACGTCGACATACGCGCGCGGCACCGCGTGAATGCCGTCGCAGGTATGGGCGGCGACCGGCAGCAGCGCGGCGAGTGACAGGAACACGACCTTCGCGACGTCGCCGAGGCCGAACCACACGGAAATCAGCGGAATCCACGCGAACAGCGAGATCTGCTTGAACGTGTCGAAGCTCGGGCCGACCATCCGCGCGGCGATGCGCGACAGCCCGAGCACCGCGCCGAGCAGGAGGCCGCCCGTCGCGCCGATCGCGAACCCGCACGCTTCGCGCGCGAGCGACGCCGACAGCGCACGGCCGAGCGCGCCGCTTGCCGCCTGCGCCCACGTGGTGTGCAGCACGTCGGCCGGGCCGACGAGCAGCCCGCTTCTCGCGAGATGCGCGGAAGCGATCGCCCACCAGAGCGCGAACGCCGCGAGCGGCAGCACGAAGCCGCGCCAGTCGGGCACATGCGGACGGCGGGCGGCCGCGGCGGATGTAGCGGTGGTAGCGGGCGGTGTGGCTGACGGCGCGGCGGCAGGCGGCACGGGCGATTCTCCTTCGGTTGGACGGGCGGGCCCGTTCAGCCGCGAAACGCGGACGGCACGCCGCGGCGCAGGCGCGCTTCGAGTGCGTCGAGCGCCCGGTTGATCAGCAGGCCGACCGCGCCGACCACGACGACGGCCGCCATCACGAGATCGAGCTGGAACAGTTGCCGCCCGTACACGATCAGGTAGCCGAGCCCTTCGGACGACGCGACGAGTTCGACCACGACGAGCGCGAGCCACGACTTCGTGAACGCGAGCCGCACGCCGGTCGCGAGCGTCGGGATCGCGGCCGGCAGCACGACGTGGACGATGCGTTGCCGGCGCGTGTAGCCGAACCCGCGCGCGACTTCGTCGAGGGCGGGCGGCGTCTGGCGAAACCCTTGCAGCGTGCTCAGCGTGACGGGGACGAGCGCCGCATGCGCGATCAGCAGGTACTTCAGCGGCTCGCCGACGCCGACGAGCAGCAGCAGGAACGGCAGCCAGCCGAGCACCGGGATCTGCACGAGCGCGTTGAAGCTCGGCAGCACGTAGGCTTCCAGCGTGCGCGACAGCCCGAGCGCGACGCCGATCGACACGCCGAGCAGCGTGCCGGCCGCGAAGCCGACGAGCACGCGTTGCAGGCTGATCAGCGTGTGGCGCACGAGATCGCCGTTCGACGCGAGCTCGGCCAGCGTGTCGACCACGCGTTCGGGCGGCGGCAGGATTTGCGGCGCGATCCAGCCGCGCGCGCTGCCCACGCTCCACAGCGCGAACAGCAGCGCGGGCAGCACCCACGGCGCGAGCCGCCACGCGAGCCGTTCCAGCGCGGCCGCGCGGCGCGGCGGCACGGCGAGCGTGCGCGACTCGGACGACGGGACGGGAAACGCGGTGTCGCTCATCGGGGTCGATCCGGTCAGGAGAGAGGCTTGCCGGCCGCGTCATAGCGCGGCCAGTAGTTTTCGAGCTTGAGCGTGCGCAAGGCATGGTCGAGATACTTCGGCTCGAACCAGCCGTCGACGTCGACCGGCTGACGGATCAGCTTCAGGTTCAGCGCATCCTGCGCGACGGCCTTGTAGCGCGCGACGACGAACGGGTCGATCAGCGGGGACAGGCGGTCCTTCAGGCGCTGGTTCGCATAGTCGGCCTGCCACGACGTGTACGGCACGCCGCTCTTCGCCCACAGCTTGAACAGCGCATCGCGGTTCGCCTCGTCGGACGACCATTGCGCGCCCTTCACGAACGCGGTGACGACGCGCTGCACGATGTCCGGGTGCGCGCGTTCGAAATCGTCGAGTACGAGCAGGTGGGTCTGGCGCGTCAACTGCGGGCCGTCGTTCTGCGATTCGTAGATGATTTTCGCGAGGCCCGCGTCGCGCAGCTTGTAGAGCCCGTAATCGCCGACCGACGCGTCGATGCCCTTCGACGCGAGCGCGGCGAGCGAACTGGCGGCGTCGAGATTGATCACGCGCAGGTCGCGTTCGCCGAGGCCGTTCTTCGCGAGCGCGTTGTCGGCGACGAGCTGCAGGTTGGTGCCGCGGAAGATCGACACGCGGCGGTCCTTCAGGTCCTTGATCGAGCGGATCGTGGAGTCGGGCGGCACCGCGATCTTGATGCCCGAGCGCACGCTCGCGGCGAGCAGCAGGCGCGTCTTGATCCCGTTCGAGCGCGCGAGCACGGCGGGCAGGTCGCCCTGGTACGCGAAGTCGAGCGCCTTGTTGGCGATCGCCTCGTTGACGGCCGGCCCCGCGCCCTTGAAGAACAGCCATTCGACCTTGATGCCGTCGGCGGCGAATTCCTTTTCGACGAGCTGCTGCAACTGCACCGTCGCGGCGCTCGATCCGCCGAACGTCGGTGGGTCGCCGGCGCCCTGCTGGGCGACGCCGATGCGGAGAATGGCGGGCTTGTCCGCGTGCGCGGCGGCGGCCGGCAACGCAACGAGGGACGCGATCAGCAGTGATCGCAGCAGGCGCAGTGGAAGCATGAATCGATGGATCCGGAACGTTGGGGAACGAGGCCGGGCCGCAGCCCGTCGGGTCATTCTCGATGACGCCCGGAGGCCGGACAAGCAACGATTTGAACTATGCTTATCGCCGCGCGGGGGATCGCGGGAGGGACCGAGCGCGCTGCAGCAGCACGAGCAGCGCGATCGACGTGATGGCGGGCGGGACGCGTGGCGCGCCGTGTTGCATCGGGCCGTGCCGGCCGCGGGCGAGCGCTGCACGTTCAACCAGTCGGGGCCGACGTTGCTGATCGCCGCGATGCGCACGATCGTCGCGTCGACGTTCGGCGACGACGTGCCCGACCTCGATATGGCGCGCCCGCGCTGACTGCGCGTCGCGCCCCGCGCGGCGCCACTCAGGCCGACACGTTCCGGATGGCGATCGACGCGACGTCGACGCGGCGCGGCAGGATCGCGTCCGCCGCCGCGCGATCGGCGACGCGCTGCAGCACGTCGATGTCGGCGCCGCTGAGGCTGCGCTGCGCGAGCGCGGCCCGGCGCGCGATATCGGTGGCGGCGTCGGGCGGCAGGCGCGTGAGCGACGCATAGACGCTCGCGTAGTCGGCCGGGTGCGCGAGCGCCCATTGCCCCGCCCGGGCGAGCCGCGCGAGCACGTCCGCGAGCGCCGCGCGCTTGCCGCGATCGTCGAGCGTTTCGACTGGCGACGTGAGGAACGCGAGCCCCGAATTGATGCCGCTGCCGTCGCGGACGATGCGCGCGCCGCGTCGCACCGCATGCCCGTAGTACGGATCGAACGTGGCCCAGATGCCGATCCGCTTCGCCTCGAACGCGGCGAACGCGTCGACCGGCAGGACGAAACGCACCTCGACGTCGCGCGGCGCGAGCCCATGTTCGCGCAGCGCGCCGTACAACTGGTATTGCGAGATGCTGCCGCGCGCCGACGATACGACGACGGTTTGCCCTTTCAGGTCGGCCACGGTGCGAACCGGCGAGTCCGGCTGCACGACGATGCCGAGCGACGTCGGCGAGCCGACGCGCGTCGCGACGATCCGCAGCGACGGATCGCCGAGCGCGGCCGTCAGGACGGGCAGGTCGCCGGCCGGCGCGAGATCGATCGCGCCCGCGCGCTGCGCTTCGAACAGCGGCGCGGCGCCCTGGAAGTTGGCCCAGCGGAACCGGTACGGCGTGCCGTCGAGCACGCGCGCCGCTTCGGCCAGCGCGCGCAGGCCGCCGGCCTGGTCGCCGAGGACGAGCGTGACGCCCGACAGGTCGGCGCCGGCCGCGCGGGCCGGCAGTGCGAGGCCGCCCGCGAGCGGCGCGGCGGCGAGGGCGGCAAGGCGCTGCAGCGCGCGGCGGCGCGCTGTGGCGAAAGAGTGGGTCATCGGCGGCGTGTCCTCGGTGATCCGCGCGCGGACGGCGCGGCTGCCGGGCAGGTTACGGAATCGGTTTCCGGCCGACAAACATCGAATCGTGAAATGCATATTCGTGCGGAGGGCGGCCGGTTTGGCCGGTGCGGCGGCGCTCGACCCGGCGCCCGAGCGCGCACGTCTTACGCGGCCGGCCGAATCGTCCGCAGGAATGCCCGCACGGCCGGCGCCTTTTCGAACCGCCGGTGCGCGAGCGCGAGCGCCGACATGATCGGTTTGCCGGCGATCGGCCGGTACACGACGCCCGGCAGCGACACGCAACCGGCAAGTGCATCGGGGATCACCGCGACCCAGCCGTTCACCGACACGCACGCGAGTACCGCGAGCAGCCCGCCCGGCCGCGCGGCGACGACCGGCGCGAAGCGGCCGCGGCGCGCGACTTCGAGCGTGCCGAGCGCCTGTTCGGGCACCGCGAAGCGCGCGTCGGCGAGGTCCGCCGCGCGCACGGTCGCCATCGCCGCATAACGCGAATCGGCCGGCACGGCCGCGACGAACACGTCGCGCTGAAGCGTGACGATCCGCAGGCCGCCGGGCAGTGCCAGCGGCGGGCGCACGTACGCGAGGTCGAGCCGGCCCGTGTCGAGCTGGTTCGCGACGTCGTCCATCGGCACCTCGCGCAGGTTCAGCTCGATGCGCGGGTGCGCGGCGCGGAACGCGCCGACGGTGCGCTGCAGCGTGCCCGAATAGACGGCCGACGACACGTAGCCGATCTCGATCCGGCCGAGTTCGCCGCGTTCGGCCAGCGCGGCGAGTTCGCGGCCTCGCTGCAGGTGGTCGACCGCGGCTCTCGCTTCCGCGAGATAGGCCTCGCCGGCCGCGCTGAGCGTGACGGCGCGGCGCGACCGGTGAAAGAGCCGCACGCCGAGCGCGCGCTCGGCTTCCTGGATCTGCCGCGTGAGCGCGGGCGGCGCCATGTCGAGCGCCTCGGCCGCGCGCGCGAAATGCAGGTGTTGCGCGACGCTCAGGAACGCGCGCAGATGACGGAATTCGAGCTGGTTCATGGTTGCAGTTTTCGTCAATGAAACAGCATGGAAGTATCAATGACAGGCAATACCGGGCGAGCCTAGCATACGGCTCGTTCATCCTGTTCCGGAGTGGCCGATGTCTCCGTCTTCACCGGCGTCGCGCGCAAGCGCGGCCGCCGCCCCGCGCGCCGGCACCCGTCTGCCTGCCGCCGCGACGCTCGCCGTCGCGTCCGCGACCTGTTCGCTGATCGTGCTCGACACGAACGTGGTGGCCGTCTCGCTGCCGAGCATCGCGCGCGGCTTTCACGCGAGCTTCGCCGATATCGAGTGGGTCGTCAGCGCGTACATGACCGCGTTCGCCGCGTGCCTGCTGCCGGCCGGCGGGCTCGCCGACCGCTTCGGGCGCAAGCGGATGCTTTTCGCGGGCCTCGCGCTCTTCTTCATCGCGTCGCTCGGTTGCGGTATCGCGCCGTCGGCGGGCTGGCTGATCGCCGCGCGTGCGGTGAAGGGTGGCGGCGCCGCGCTGCTGCTGACCGCGGCGCTCGCGGTGATCGCGAACCGTTTCCCGGACGGGCGCGAGCGTGCACGCGCGTGGGCGATCTGGGGCATGTGCATGGGGATCGCGACGGCCATCGCGCCGCTCGTCGGCGGCGCGATCACGCAATGGATCGGATGGCGCTGGGTGTTCCTGCTGAACTTGCCCGTCTGCCTGCTGCTGGCGGCCGGCGCGCGCGTCGCGATCGACGAATCGAACGATCCCCATGCGAAGCGCGTCGACGTGGCCGGCAGCCTGCTGTTCGGCGCGGCGCTCGCCTGCGCGATCGCGGCGCTGATCGGCGCGCCGTCGCACGGCTGGCTGTCCATCGCGACGCTGGGCCGGCTCGCGCTCGCGGCGGCGCTGCTGGCGGCGTTCGTCGGCGCGGAGCGCTGGCAGGCGCGGCCGATGATCGATCTCGCGCTGTTTCGCCAGCCGCGCTTCGTCGGCGCCGTGCTCGCGATGTTCGGTTACGCGGCGTGCGCGCAGGTGATGATGACGTTCCTGCCGCTGTACCTGCAAAACGCGTTCGGGATGTCGGCGATCGATGCAGGGCTCGGGATGCTGCCGTTCGCGTTCGCGATGATCGCCGGCCCGTCGCTCGGCGCGGCGCTCGCCGCGCGCGTGTCGTCCGGCGGCGTGCTGGCCGGCGGGCTCGCGCTGATCGGTGCGGGCAACCTCGCGACCGCGGCGCTGACGGGCGGCGGCGACTACCGGCTCGTCGCGCTCGGCATGTTCGTGACGGGGTGCGGCGCCGGCATCATGAACGGCGACACGCAGAAGGCGATCATGGCGTGCGTGCCGCCGAATCGCACGGGCATGGCGTCGGGCATCAGCACGACGACGCGCTTCTCGGCGATCGTCACGGCCGTGGGCGTGCTCGGCGCGGTGCTGGCGGCGAGTACGCATGCGCGGCTCGACGGGCTGCTGTCCGCGACGCCCGACCTGCGCGCATTCGTCGACGCGCCGTTCATGTCGAGCCTGCTGGCCGGCGACCTCGCGCAGGCGCTCGGCCGCGTGCCGCCGTCGGCTACTGGCGTGCTCGCACAGGCGGCGCCGGCCGCGTTCGCGAGCGGATTCGCCGATGCGCTGAAGGTAAGCGGCATACTGGCGCTGGTTGCGGCCGTCGTTGCGTACAAGTTGCTTACGCAACCGATGCGCGAGCGCGCGTGACGCGGACGCTTGCATGCGCAGCGCATCGTTCTGCTGTCGACGCTCGAGTCGATCGTCTCGCTGCCGGTGCGGCTCGCACTCACGCGGCGCCTGTGAGCCGGTGCGTCGTTTGACGCATCCCGTCAGCCTTTCAGTGCGTCGCGATCGACTTGCGCGTCGTGCAGCTTGCGCATGGCGTCGCGCAGTTTGGCCTGCTTGTCGGCGAGCTTGCGTTGCGCGTTGTTCGACTTCTTCGCATCGCCGAGCGTTTCGGCTTCATGGGCTCGTGCCTGTGCGTCGCGCACCTCGTCCTGCGCGTGCTGCAGATCGCGCTGCTTGTCGGCGACCTTGCGCTCGGCGCGCGCGAGCTGGCCGGCGTCCGTGCAATGGGCCTTGATCTGTTCGAGCGCGGCCTGCTGGCGCATCGCCTGATGCGTGTTGCCGAATCGCGTCGCGTTGTCGATCTGCGTCTGCAATGCACGAATGCGTGTCGCGCAATCTTGCGTATCGGCGAAGGCGCCGGTGCTCGCGAGCAGTGCGGCGGGAATGGCCAGGATAACGAGCGTTTTCTTCATGGTGGGGTTCTCGACAGGATAGCGGCCGGGTGAATCAGTGATGCGGTACGGTCGCGGCGATGTTTCGAGAACGCATTCTGACGATTCGGTACCGGGCGCGTAAATAGGACTAGTCTGACTTGAGTCCGAATAGGGAATCGCACGGACCATCCGCGCGTGCACGCGTTGAGCAGTGAATCGTTGCAGGCGCGGGCCGCGGAAGGGGAACGCCGCGTGACGCCTGCGCCGGTCAGTGCGGTTTCGTCGCGAGGCGATGGATGCGTGCCGCTTGCGCGACGCGCGCCGGGTGGGACGCGTGACCATGCGCGGCCGGTGTGCGGCGCGGGCGAGGGGTCGGCTCCGAGGAGTCGGCGACGTTCGGTGCGGTTTTCGCGGTATCCGCCTCGATCCCCGAAGCGGCGATCGCGGCGACGGCCGGCAGCGTCGCGTCGGCGTCGAGCCATGCGCGCGTCGCTTCCGCGATCAGCCCGCGCAGCCACCGCACACCTTCCACACACGATCCCGATTCGTTCCACGTCATCCGGTACACGATGTCCGGCGGTTCCGCCGGCAGCGCGACCGCGGCGAGCGGCAGCAGCTTCGCGTAGTGCCGCGCGAGCCGGTAAGTGGTGGTGAGGATCAGGTCGGCGCGCACGAGCGCATGCGCGGCGAGCTCGAAGTGCGGCAGCGTGACGGCGATGCGCCGCCGCGAACCCGGCGGCCGTCATCGCGCCGCGCCGCGCAAGCGGATGCGTCGAGCGCATCAGGCACACGACGCGGTCGTCGAACAGGTCGTCCTGACGGAAGCGCGACCGGCGCGCGGGCCGGTTGTCGATCACGACGTCGAGCTCGCCGTCGGCCAGCGCGCGCTCGTCGTCGAACCCGTCGCCGAGCGGATGAAACACCAGTTGCGCGTTCGGCGCACGCTCGCGAAACAGCGCGACGAGTTTCGGCACGAACAGCACGTTCAGGTAGTCGGGGCAGCCGATCCGGTAGGTGCGCACCGACGTGCGCGCGTCGAACGTCGGCTGCTGGATGCGGATGAAATCGATCACGCGCAGCGCGTTGCGCAGCGGCTCGATCAGTCGCGCACCGAACTCGGTCGGCACCATCCCGTAGCGGCTGCGCACCAGCAGCGGATCGCCGAGCAGCGTGCGCAGGCGCTTGAGCGCGGCGCTCGTCGCCGGCTGCGACATGTTCAGGCGTACGGCCGCACGCGACACGGTACGCTCGGTCAGCAGCACGAGCAGGATGCGCATCAGCCGCGCATCGAGCACGTCGAGCGCGCCCGAGTCGTCGGACGCGTCGCGGGGCGGCGCGGCCGGGTCTAGCGGATCGCGCATGTCGATACGCGTCCCGGCGAGGCGAGGCGGCCGCGCGACGCGGCGGCCGGCCGGCGGCCCGTCATTTCGCGAAGGTGCCCGGCCAGCCGACGATCCGCTTCGGGCGCGGCGGCGCGTAGGTGCGGACCTTCGACGTCTTCAGCTTCAGGCGCACCAGCGACTCGGCGAGCGCGACCGCGGCCGATACGCCGTCGACGACCGGCACGCCCGTGCATTCCTCGATCTGCCGGTCGAGGCCGGCCATCCCGCCGCAGCCGAGGCAGATCACTTCCGCATGATCGTCCCGCACCGCGCGCTGCGCCTCGTCGACGATCGACTCGATCGCGCGCGCCGGGTTCTCCTCGAGTTCCAGCACCGCGAGACCGCTCGCACGCACCGACGCGCAACGCGCATCGAGCCCGGCGAGCTTCAGGCGATCCTCGATCAGCGGCACCGTGCGGTCGAGCGTCGTGACGACCGAGTAGCGATGGCCGAGCAGCATCGCGACGCTCGCGGCCGCTTCGGTGATGTCGATGACGGGCGCCGTCAGCAATTCCTGCAGCCCTTCGCGGCCGTGTTCGCCGTAGCCGGCCTGGATCACCGCATCGTAAGGTTCGTCGTAGCTCATCACGCGATCCATCACGGCGATCGCCGCGAGGTAGCTCTCGAAGTTGCCTTCGACCGACTCCGCGCCGAAGCGCGGCGTGAGCCCGACGATCTCCGTGCCGGGCGACGCGGCGGCCTGCGCCTGCGCGGCGATCGCGTCGGTGATCGACTCGGTCGTGTTGACGTTGACTACCAGGATCCTCATCCGTGACTCCGTATGCGTGTGTATCAGTGTCGCGCGCAGGCAACCGCGATGTGTTCGCCCGAGCGCGCCTCGTATTGCCGCTTGCGATCGGCCAGCAGCCAGTACACGCTGCCCGCGATCGCCGCGCCGAGCAGCCACGAGAACGGCGTCATCGCGCTGAAGGCCGGTACGACGGCGAGCGTGATCGAGATCAGCGCGGACGGCACGAGCGCCGCGAGCGCGTTGCGGTTAACGCCGCGCGTGTAGAAGTAGGCGCCGGTCGGCGCTTCGGAATAGAGATCGGGCACGTTCACGCGCTGCTTGCGCACGAGCCAGTAGTCGACCGTGATGATCCCGTACAGCGGGCCGAGCAGCGCACCGAGGCCGGACAGAAAATAGACGATCACGATCGGGCTGTTGTACAGGTTCCATGGCAGGATCAGCACGGCGATCGTCGCGCTGATGAGGCCCGCGCGGCGAAACGACAGGCGGTGCGGCGCGAGGCTCGTCAGCACGAAGGCCGGCGCGACGAAGTTCGCCATGATGTTCACGGCCACCGTCACGATCAGGAACGCGAGGCAGCCGAGCACGAGGAACAGCTTGTTCGGCACCGTCGCGATGATTTCCGTCGGGCTGTGGATCACGTGGCCGTTCAGCGTGAACTGTGCGCCGGCAAGCACGAAGCTGATCGTCGCGAACACGAGGATGTTGACCGGCAGGCCCCAGAAGTTGCCGACGCGTACCGTCTTCGCGCTCGGCGACGAACGGGTGAAATCGCAGAAATTGAGCACCAGCGTGCCGTAGATCGCGAGCCACAGCGCGCCGCCCGCGAAGATTTCCGCCCACATCTTCAGGCCGGTCATCGGCTTGCCGATCGACATCGCGAGGTGGCCGCCGGTGCGGCTGAACATCCACGCGGCGAGCGACAGCGTCGTGACGAGGATCACCGGGCCGGCGAGCCCCTCGTACTTGCGGACCATCTCCATCCCGTACGTGAGGATGCCGATCTGCACGAGCCAGATCGCGACGAACGTGATCCAGCCGAGCGTCGACAGCCCGAAGATCGCATTCCGGTCGAATGCGGCGAGGCCCGGCCAGATCGCGGTAAGCAGCACGCGCAGCACGACCGACGCGAGATAGGTCTGGATGCCGAACCATGCGATCGCGATCACCGCGCGAATCATCGCGGGCAGCATCGCGCCGTAGATGCCGAAGCTCATCCGGCTGATCACCGGGAACGGCACGCCGGTTTTCTGGCCCATGTAGCCGGTGAGATTCATGAAGCAGTACACGAGCACCGCGCCGATCGCGAGCGACGCGAGCATCTGCCAGCCCGACAGGCCGAGCGCGAACAGCCCGATCGCGAACGAGTAGTTCGCGATGTTGTGCACGTCGTTGGTCCAGAGCGCGAAGATGCTGTAGCGGCCCCACGTCCGGCCTTCGGCCCGGGTCGGCGCGAGATCGGGGTTGTGCAACCGCGGGCTCGGCGCGGGCTCGAGCGCGGCCGTATCGTGTCGATGCGATGCGTCGTCCGCGCCGAGCCCGATGCTCGCGCGGTGGATGGCTTCCAGTTGCACGCCGTTGTCTCCTTCCATGTGCGGGGCGCGAAACCGGCCGCGTATGCACGCGGCGCGGGCCCGGCCGCCGTGGACGTTATGTGTCGGATTTGTTCGCGAGTATGGGCGGCAGGTACGGCGATGGGAAATTAAATATTCGGCTGGGGGGCATTCAAAAAACAAATGGAACGCGCCCGGCCGCGCCGGCCGGCGCGCGGCACGCAAATTGCGGGTCAACGGGTTCCCTTCACATCGACATCAGCGGAGGTGTCATGCAGCGATATTCATTTCGTCACGTATCGCGAGCCGTCTTCGCCGGCATCCTGATCGCGGGCCTCGCGGCAGGCGCGGGCTGCCAGAAGAAGAGCGACAACGCCGACTCGGGCGCATCGAGCGGCATGTCGGCCGCGCCTTCCACCGCGCCTTCCACCGCACCGTCGGGCATGCCCAGCAGCGGGGCGGCCGGCAGCAGCGGCGATACCGGCGCGAGCCTGCCGGGCGCGGCTTCGGCGCCGGCCGGCGCGAGCGGCGGCGGTTGACCCGCGTTCAGGCGGCAGGCGGGCGGCGCGCGAGCGTGTCGTCCACTTCCCGGCCGCTGCAGTGCCCGGCGGCAGGTGCGCCAGACGGACGGCGCGCGCAGTGGTGCGCATGAAAGATTTGCAAGGACCGTTGTAGCGATTTCCGGCCTGGCGGCGACGGCGTGACGCCGGCGTGCGTCGGCCGGCCAAGGAGGTGCGATGCAGAACGCGGAATCGAACCCTACCCCCGAAAAGCAGCGGGAACAGATCGAGAAGAGCCCGGTGAAGACGCCGGCCGCCGGCGACATGCCCGACGCGGCGACCCAGGCCGAGCAGGTCGCGCGGCGTCCGCTGACGCCGGAGGCAGTCGCCGGCAAGATGCCGACCGGCCTGCCGGAGATCGACGTCGACGCGCATGCGGTCGACAGCGGCGATCCGGTGCGTCGGGCCGCCGGCCGGATCGTCACGCTCGACAACGCGAACATGGCGATGACCGACAACACGGTCGACGTCGACGGCAAGGGCATGGAGGCGCGCACCGGCGCGTCCGAACTGCAGGACAACGTGATCTATTCGAACGCGTCGCTCGACGAAGCGGTCGCTACGCCCGACGAAGGGCTGGGCGGGATCGAGAGCCGGCCGTCCGGCAACATGCCGCAGATCGCGACGCGGCCGGGCTGGCGCGTGCGCCATGTCGGCGACGTGGATATCGCGCACGGCGACGGCACGCGTGCCGAGCACGTGATCTGCCTGGAGCGGGTGGACGACTGATAGCCGGCATTGATGCCGGCGTTTGATCCCGCGACGTTTGATCCCGCGACGTTTGATCCCGCGACGTTTGATCCCGCGACGTTTGATCCCGCGACGTTGGATCCCGGTATACGACACGCGGCGGCCGATGCAATCGCACCGGCCGCCGCGACCGTTTTCGGACCCTTGCCGCGTTACTGCGGCCCCAGCTCCTGCGCGGACGTATCGGCGTCGTTGCCCTGCGCGACGAGCACGTGGATGTCGTTCGGCGTCACGTCGCCGATGCCGCCCGACGGAATCGTCAGAAGCAGCCAGTCGGCGTTGTTGCCGATGTTGACCGGCGCGGTCTTGAGGATCGGCGACTTGCTGCCGGCCGTCGTCACGACCACCTGGTAGGTGCCGCCGTTCAGGTAGACCGAATCCTGCGTCGTTGCCGGCACGGCATTCTGGTAGGCGGCGCCCGCCATCGTCGGGCTGACCGTCGTGATGTCGGTGCCCGGCGCCACGACGTACACGTCCACGTTCTGCGCATTCGGCGACGCGTTGAAGCTGCGCACGCGCGCCTTGTCGGACAGCAGCCCCTTGTCGTACGGATCGTCGATGACGGAGATCAGCGACGTCGTGCTCGGCAGCGCGATCGTCGTGTAATGGTGACCGTTCGCCGCGCTGAACGACTGGGACGCGATGGTCGTCGTCGTGCCCGATACGTCATAGCTCGCGGTCTGATTGCCCGAATCGATGTCGTGATAGCGCGTCACGCCCTTGTAGGCGACGCCCGCCTGGTCGACCTTCGCATTCAGGTAGTAGTCGAGGTTCGGGCCGGCCGGCACCGCGTTGATGAAGCGCGCCTGCGGCTTCGAGATGCCGAGTACGGTCCCGGCGTCGTCGCCGCCGCCGCATGCCGTGAGCATGGAAATGACGGAGCACAGGGCCACTATCGTTCGTATTGATTTCATGTCGTCCTCTCGTTCAGGAAACCTGTATTGCGATGCGGGACCGCCGCGTGAAGGATCGCGCGGGGCGCAGCGCCGGTTGGAAGGAAGTTGGCTGTCCGCCGGAGGGCGGGCGCGAGGATGACGCAATCGACGTGCCCGCGGGAAGACCAGGCCCGACGGACGCAGGCGGGCGCGCACTGGCCGGGATGGCGGCGCGAGGCGCGGGCGCGTACCGCGTGAGTGGCGCGGTTGTAAAAAGGGCGTGGCGCGTGCGGTCGCTAACCGTGTGGCATAGGCAAGCACGAGTGCGCAGCCGGTCCCCATGCCCGCGGGCGGCCCGCAGCATCCCGCGTGGCGAGCGCGCCGGGCGAAATGACCTGCGAACGAAAACGATGGCCGGCGACGGCTGTAATTCTTGCCGGGTTCGACCATCGTTTAACCATTCGAAACAATGTGTTCACCGAAAGGGGCATGATCTCCGGCGATCGAGCAGGCATACTGTCGCCTATGTTGCTCAATGCGCGCCGAACGGCGTGCGCTTGCCCTCCATGTCCATTCCAGTCTCTTTTCGAACCGTGCGATGGTTGACCATTGCGGCTACTGCGTGCTTGCTCGCCGCGTGTTCGACCGCTTCCGACGTCACCACGACGTCGAACCCGAACGTATTCACCGTGACGACGCGCACGCTCGGCGTGTCGACGACATGGGCCGACGCCCACGCGAAGGCCGTCAGCGAAGCCACCAACTACTGCTCGCAGCGCGGGATGCGCGCGAGCGTGAAGCAGGAATCGCTGACCGGCGGCCGCCGCGTCGACGCGCGCTCCGAACTCGCGTTCGAGTGCCATCCGACCTTCGAGACGGCGTCTAACCCGCGCGGTTGACCGGCGGGCGGCAATGACTGCGCCGCCCGCGTTTTCCTTCCCCCGCACGGCAAACCGACCCGCGATGCCGTACCGGCATATCGCGGGCCGGCGCACGTTCGGCGTCGGCCGGGCGGGTCAGGCCGGCTGCGCCTCGTACAGCTTCACGCACGCGGAGAAGTCGAGCGTGCCGAGCCCCTGCTGGCTCATCGACTGATAGAGCTGCTGCGCGAGCGCGCCCATCCACACCGGCTGATGCGCGCCGCGTGCGGCTTCCGTCGCGAGCCCGAGATCCTTCAGCATCAGGTTCGCCGCGAAGCCGCCCGCATAGCCGCGCGCGGCCGGCGCCGTGTCGCTCACGCCGGGGTACGGGTTGTACGTGTCCGAGCTCCAGCAGCGGCCGGTCGACGTGTTGATGATGCCGGCCAGCACGGCCGGATCGATGCCGAGCGCGGCGCCGAGCGCCATCGCTTCCGCCACGCCCATCATCGAGATGCCGAGCAGCAGGTTGTTGCAGATCTTCGCGATCTGTCCGGTGCCGGTGCCGCCGCAGTGCACGACGTTCCTGCCCATGTCGAGCAGCACCGGGCGGATGCGCTCGAACAGCGCGCCGTCCGCGCCGACCATGAAGGTCAGCGTGCCGGCCTGCGCGCCGCCGGTGCCGCCCGACACGGGCGCGTCGGCGAGCGGGAGGTGGCGCCGTGCGGCGGCCTCGGCCACCGCGCGCACGGTGCCGGGGTCGATCGTGCTGCAGTCGACCAGCGTCGCGCCGGCGCGCGCGCCGGCCAGTACGCCGTCGTCGCCGAGGTAGACGGCGCGCACGTGCTGCGCGGCCGGCAGCATTGTGATGATCAACGTGCTGCGCGCGGCGGCGTCACGCGGCGACGCCGCCGCCGTCGCGCCCGCGCGCACCGCGGCGCCGACCGCGTTCGCGTCGAGGTCGAACACCGTCAGCGCGTGGCCGGCCTTGAGCAGGTTGACGGCCATCGGGCCGCCCATGTTGCCGAGTCCGATGAAGGCGATTTCCATGTCCGGGCTCCGTCGGTTCAGCGCAGCGCGATCGTCGTGTTCACGCCGCCGGCCGTCGCGTCGTCGTCGAACCAGCGCGCGGTGACCGTCTTCGTCTGCGTGTAGAACTGCACGACCTGCTTGCCGTACGGGCCGAGATCGCCGAGCTTCGAGCCGCGCGAGCCGGTGAAGCTGAAGTAGGGCACCGGCACCGGAATCGGGATGTTGATGCCGACCTGGCCGACGTCGATTTCGCTCTGGAACTTGCGCGCGGCCGCGCCGCTCTGCGTGAACAGGCCCACGCCGTTGCCCATCGGGTTGCGGTTGACGAGCGCGATCGCCTCGTCGAGCGTGTCTGCTTCCATCACGACCACCACCGGCCCGAAGATTTCCTCCTTGTAGATCGACATGTCGGTCGTCACGCCCGAGAAGATCGTCGGGCCGACGAAATTGCCGTGCTCGTAGCCGGGCACCTTCACGTCGCGGCCGTCGAGCAGCAGCGTCGCGCCTTCGTTCACGCCCGCGTCGATCAGCGACAGGATGCGCGCCTTCGCCGCCTTCGACACGACCGGACCGACGTCGGTGCCGGCTTCGGCGCCCGCGTTGACCTTCAACGCCTTCGCCTTTTCGACGAGATCGGGCAGCCAGTCGCGCGCCCGGCCGACCAGCACGACGACCGACGTCGCCATGCAGCGCTGGCCGGCCGCGCCGAAGCCCGCGCCGACGAGCGCGTTGATCGACTGCTCGCGATGCGCGTCGGGCAGCACGACCGCGTGATTCTTCGCGCCCATCATCGACTGCACGCGCTTGCCGTGCTGGCTGCCGAGGTTGTACACGTGCGTGCCGACGCGCGTCGAGCCGACGAACGAGATCGCCTTGACGTCCGGGTGCGTGCACAGGCGATCGACCACCGTCTTGCCGCCGTGCACGACGTTCAGCACGCCTTGCGGCACGCCGGCCTCGAGCGCGAGTTCGACGAGCTGCATCGTCGACAGCGGGTCCTGCTCCGACGGCTTCAGCACGAACGTGTTGCCGCACACGATCGCCATCGGGAACATCCACAGCGGGATCATGCCGGGGAAGTTGAACGGCGTGATGCCCGCGCACACGCCGATCGGCTGGCGCAGCGTGTAGGTATCGACGCCGCCCGCGACGTTCTCCGCGAATTCGCCCTGCTGCAGCGTGCCGATCGAGCACGCGTGCTCGACCACTTCGAGGCCGCGGAAGATGTCGCCCTGCGCGTCGGGCAGCGTCTTGCCTTGTTCGGCCGTCAGCGTGTGCGCGATCCGTTCGAGATTGCGGCGCACGAGATCCTGGAACTTCAGCATGATGCGCAGCCGCGCGCCGATCGGCGTCGTCTTCCAGGTCTGGAACGCGCGCTGCGCGGACGCGATCGCGGCATCGACCTCGTCGAGCGTCGCGTACGGCACGCGGCCGATCACTTCCTGCGTCGCGGGGTTGACGATGTCGCCCCATTCGGCGCTTTGCGAATCGACGAACGCGCCGTCGATCAGCAGCTTGGCGGTGGGCAGGGCGAGGGTGGTCTGGGGGACTGCGGCGTTCATGGCATGCTCCGGGGAAACGGTGTGACGATGAAAAAGGGGCTGCGTCCGCCGCGCGCGCAGGCACGGCGGGCGGCAGGTCGAACTGAAATCGAATGAATGCGGGCGCTGCGAGCCGGTCGGCTTACGTCCGCGCCGGACGCATCAGCGCGGTACAAGCAAGCGCGAACACGCCGAAGCCGACGAGGTACACGATCACGTAGTGCGGCTGGCCGCCGCCGGCCTTGAGCAGCGACGTCGCGATCATCGGCGCGAAGCCGCCGCCGATCACGCCGGCGAGCTGCACCGACAGCGAGATGCCGCTGTAGCGGATTTCCGCGGGAAACTGCTGCGCGAACAGCAGCGATTCCGGCGCATAGAGAATCGGGAACACGACGCCGAGGCCGAGCACGATCGCCCACCACGCGGTCGACGTCTGCTGCGTGCCGAGCATCATGAAGAACGGCGCGGCGAATGCGCACATCAGCACGAGGCCGATCGCGAACATCCGGCGCTGGCCGATGCGGTCGCTCAGATGCCCGCACAGCGGCATCGTCACGAGCGACAGCGCGGCGCCTGCCGTGATCGCGTGCAGCATCTCGGCCTTCGGCAGATGCAGCTGCTGCGTCGCGTAAGCGAGTGCGAACGTGACGACCATGTAGAACCACGTGTTCTCGGCGGCGCGCGCGCCGACGATCGTCAGCACTTCGCGCGGATGGCGGCGCAGCGCGGCCGTCACCGGCGATTTCTCGGCCTTGCCCTGGCGCTGCATCTTCTCGAAGTCGGGCGACTCGGGCACCTTCGCGCGGATGAACCAGCCGAGGCCGACGAGCGCGATGCTCGCGAGGAACGGCACGCGCCAGCCCCACGACAGCATGTCGGCTTCCGGCAGCGCGGCCACCGCGGCCATCGCCACCGACGACAGGATCAGGCCGAGCCCGACGCCCGTCTGCGGCAGGCTGCCGAACAGCCCCTTGCGGCCTTGGGGCGCGTGCTCGACGGCCATCAGCACCGCGCCGCCCCATTCGCCGCCCACGGCCATCCCCTGCAGGAAGCGCATCGCGATCAGCAGCGCGGCGGCCCAGTAGCCGATGCTGTCGTACGACGGGATCAGCCCGATGATCATGCTCGGCACGCCCATCAGCAGCAGCGTGATCATCAGCATCGACTTGCGGCCGATGCGGTCGCCGAAGTGGCCGAACACGATGCCGCCCATCGGCCGCCCGATGAAGCCGACCGCGAACGTGCCGAACGCGGCGAGCGTGCCGACGACCGGGTCCAGCGACGGGAAGAAGATGCGGTTGAACACGAGCGCGGCGGCCGTGCCGTACAGGAAGAAGTCGTACCACTCGATCGTGGTGCCGGCCATGCTGGCCCAGCCGGCCAGCAGGTGGTGCTTCGCGGTGCGCTCGGGCGCCGGCGTCGCGATGGTCGCATGCTCATCGAGGGTGGATCGGGTCTGCATGGTGTCTCCGGTTTTATTGCCCGCGGCTCATGGTCCGCAGGTCACGGTCGAGTATAGTTATGCGCGGATTCATGATGTACCGACAAAGAAACCGGTTGGATGTGCATTTATGCATATCGACGGCCGGCCCGGAGACGCCCGCCTTTTTCCCCTCGCCGATGCGACATGCCACCGAGCCGGTTTCCGGCAACCTGAACTGGGACGACCTGCGCTTTTTCCTCGAAGTCGCGCGCACGCAGCGCGCGAGCGGCGCGGCGAAGCGTCTCGGCGTCGACTACACGACCGTCGCGCGGCGCATTCGCGCGCTCGAGGCCGCGCTGGGCACGCTGCTGTTCGACAAGTCGCGCTCCGGCGGCTTCACGCTGACGGCCGAAGGACAGCGGCTCGTCGCGTATGCGGACGCGATGGAGACGACCGTGCAATCCGCGTGCGATCAGGTCGCGAACACCGGCGAGGCGCTGTCGGGCCACGTGCGGATCGGGTCGACCGAGGGGTTCGGCTGTTTTTTCCTCGCGCCGCAGCTCGCGCGGTTCCGCGCCGCGCATCCGCACGTGACGGTCGATCTGCTGCCGGTGCCGCATTTCGTCAACCTGCCCAAGCGCGAGGCCGATCTCGCGATCACGCTCGAGCGGCCCGAGCGCGGGCCTTACGTGGTCACGAAGCTGTGCGACTACCAGTTGCGGCTCTATGCGACGCGCGACTATCTGGCGAACCACGCGCCGATTGCCTGCACGGACGATCTCGCGCGGCACGCGTTCATCAGCTACGTCGACGATCTCGCGTTCAGCAATGAGCTGCTGTACCTCGATCGCGCGGTGCCCGGCGCGACGGCCGGGTTGCGCACGACGAGCGTGATCGCGCAGGTTTTCGCGGCGCTGCAGGGCGGCGGCCTCGCGATCCTGCCGTGCTTCATCGCGGCCACGCAGCCGGCGCTGGTGCCCGTGCTGCCGAACGACGTGGTCGTCACGCGATGTTTCTGGCTGACGTGCCGCGAGGATCTGCGCAAGCTGCGGCGCGTGACCGCGCTGTGGGATTACCTGCGCGCGGCGGCGGATGCGAACCGTGCGTTGCTGGCGGGGGAGTCGGGGGCGCTGAGGTTCGTCGGCGAGCCGGCATAGCGGGTTGCACGCGCGTCGCGACGGCGGCGCGATCGACATGACCGACGTGGATGACGAAACAGCCGGCGGCGATTCGACCGGCTATCGGGGGGGAAGGCAGATGGCTTTGACGCATGCGGGCAAGGTTTTCGTGGTGTGCGTGGTCGTATTCGGCGTGGCCGCTTACTGGCTCGCGTCGCGCATGGTGCGCCGCCAGACGGGCGGCAAGCGCGGCTCCGGCGGCGCGGTCGCGTTCTGGTGGCTCGTGTGTTTTTGCCTGGTGTCGCTGTTGTTCCCGTTCGCGTACTGGATCGGCGACGAGATTTACGCGCTCGCGGTGTCGCCGACGTACGAAGCGACCGTCGTGTCCTACCAGTCGGAGTGGGACACCTGCGAGCGCCGCGAAAGCTCGGGGCGAACCTCTTCGTACCGGTGCATCAAGTACACGTCGATCCTGGAAGCCGTGATGCCGAATGGCGAGCGCATCGTGCTGCCCGGCAACATCCGCTCGGGCGCCGTGCCCGAAATCGGCGAGAAGGTCGATGTCGTGTTGCCGCAAGGGGCGCGTCAACTGCACGAGCGCAGCGCGCGCAGTATCGGCCTGCTGGCCGGCGGCGCGGTGATGGTCGCGATCATCGGGTATTTCGTCTATCTGATCGCGGCGTACGGGGCCGGGAAGAAAATCGACGGCGCGGCCCGCTTCGGCATGGCGGCGGTGGTGAACGGGCTCGTGCCGCTCGGCGCGCTACTGATGGAAATCGCATTCCTGAGCGTGCCGTACCGTTACTGGGTGCACGGGAATCCGCAGCAATGGCCGGTGTGGGTGCTCGCGCTGGGCATGCTGTTCGCGCTGGCGCTGCTGCCGTTGCTGCTGCTCTATGCGCGGGCCGCATGGCGGGCGGTCGTGAAGTAACGGCGCCTCGTCGCCTCGCGGTCGCGGCGCGGGGGGGGCGGCCGCGCCGCCGGTAGTCAACCCGGGCAGCCCAGCCGATCGGCGAGTTCGTTCAGATCCCTGACGTCGAAATCCCACGCGTCGTCTGCTTGCAGGTCGGTCGTCTGGCCGGGCCCGTGCTCGGTCGGCCGCAGCACGAACGCGGTCGACAGCCCGAGCCGGCGCGCGGCGGCCAGATCGCCGTTGTGCGCGGCCACGAGGCACAGCTCGGCCGGCGCGAGGCCGAGAATCTCGACCGCTTCGGTATAGACGGCCGGCGACGGCTTGTACGCGCGGGCGACCTCGGCGCCGAGAATCGCGTCCCACGGCAGCCCGCCGTGTTTCGCGACGTCGACCATCAGCCGGATGTTGCCGTTCGACAGCGGCGCGATGATGTAGCGCTGCTTCAGCCGGTGCAGCCCGGCGACGGAATCGGGCCACGGATCGAGCCGGTGCCATGCGAGATTGAGCGCGTCGATGTCGGCATCGGGCACGTCGACGATCCCGAAACGGTCGAGCGTGCGCACGAGGTTCTCGCGATGCAGCACGTCGAGCCGCACGTAGCGGCGGCGTCCGCTGCGGATTTCTTCCATCGACGGCGAATATTCGGCGCGCCACGCGTCGGCGAACGCGAACGGGTCGAGCGTCGGCGCGTGACGCTCCAGGAATGCGGCGGCGCCGCGCGCGACGCCGCTTCTCCAGTCGACGATCGTTCCGAAGACATCGAAAACGAGCGCCTTGATTTCGGCAGGGTTCGTCATGGTGATCGAGTGAAGGTCGTTCGATGAGGGGTCACATCGCCGTGCCGCCGGATGGCGTGGCGCCGGTTCGATCGACATTGAATCACGGATACGAAAACCCGGCCCGGGAGGGCGCGGTGCGTGGCTCGCGCGGCGGCCGGCCGGACGGTACCGGCTGACGCGCGCGCCGAACCTCGACTGGGGCCCGGTGCGTTCAGGCGGTCAGTGCCGCTTGCGGACCTGCACCTGCACCTTCCCGTCGCGAATCGGCATCACGTCCGGGCTGTCGTCGCCGACTTCGCTGGCGATCAGGTCGTTCAGGCGGCCGTTCATCGCGAGCAGCAATTCGCCGTGCTGCTTCCTGTCCATCGCGAGATTGCGCATCTCGCCCGGGTCGCTCGCGATGTCGAACAACTCGACGTCGTTGCGCGCGAACAGATCCTCCATCGTCGTCGGCCGGTTGAATTCGAGCGGCGAGAAATAGCGCGTGAAGCGGTAGCGGCCGTCGAACACGCTGCGGATCGTGCCGCGCAACCGGAAATCCGGCTGCTGCGCGAGCGCGCGGCGCAGACGTTCATCCTCCGGCACGCCTTTCTGCCGCAGCGTGCCGAGTTCCTTCAGCATCCATTCGCTGTCGTAGTACAGCAGCATCGCGTAGTTGAACAGCGTCGCATCGCGCGCGCCGCGCGGTTTCGCGTCCGCCGGTTTCGCGAGCCAGCGCGTGAGGTCGTGCCCCTTCAGCGCGCGGCCGCGGATCGTCGCGAGCCGCGCGGCGTCGAGGCCGGTGAGTCCGAGCAAGGTCGGCGCGATGTCGATGTGCGACGTCAGCGCATCGCACTGCATGCCGCCCGGATACGCGGGATGCCGGATCACGAGCGGCACGTGATTCTGCGGCTGGTACGCGGCCGCGCCCTTGCCGACGAGCTGGTGCGCGCCGACGTGGTCGCCGTGGTCGGCCGTCATCACGACGATCGTGCGTTCGTCGAGCCCGAGCGACTGCAGCGTCTGCAGCAGGCGCACGACGTGCGTGTCGCAATCGCGGATGCAGTTGAAGTAGTTGTCCTGATAGAGGCGCACGCGTTCGTCGGTGAACGGGTAGCGCCCGACGAGGTTCGCATGCGCGGCGTTGAACATGCCGTGCGCGGGCGGCCGCCCCGGCTCGTCGTACGGCTGCCGCCGCGACGCCGCGAGCGGTACGTCGCGCCATGACGTGCGGTACAGCGCGTCGTTCGGCGGCGGCGCGTTGCCGAGCATCGGGTGGTTCGCATCCTGCACCGTCGAGCCGTTCGTGTCGGTGTTTACGAACATCGCGTCGTGCGGGTTCACGAGATTCACCGCGAGGAACCACGGCCTGCCTTCCTTCGCGAGGCGCGGCGCATGGTTGCGCATCCAGCTCACCGCGGCCTCGGCCGTGAGCCCGTCGTACTGGTAGCCGCCGCGCACCATGCCGATCAGGTCGCCCACGCCGAAGTAGTCGTCGAAGCCGTACGCGCGGATCGTGCGGTTGTAGTCGGCCACGGGCGCCGTGTACGGGCTCGCGGTTTCGTGCATCGACGCGCTCAGGTGCCACTTGCCGAGATACGCGGCGTAGTAGCCGGCATCGCGCAGCATGTGGCCGACGGTGCGTATGTCCGGCGACATGTCCTGTTGCCAGGGCAGGCCCGCGTTGTCGAGCACGCCGGTGTGCTGGATGTGCTGCCCCGTATAGACCGTCGAGCGCGACGGCGAGCACACGCATGCGGCGATCTGGTGATGCATGAACGTGATGCCGTCGCGGCGCAGCGCTTCGCGGCCGGGCACCGGGAACGGCCAGCGGTCGAAGTGGCGTTCCTGGTCGGTCAGGATGAACAGGATGTTGTAGCCGGCGGGCGGGGTGGCGGGCGCCGTTGCGGCGCCGCGCAAGCCGGGATCGACGGCTGAGGCGGTCGCGGCGGCCGCGGTACCGGCGGCCGGGGCGGCCGGCGGCGGGTTCGCGGCCAGCGCATCGGCGCCGATGCCGGCCGACGCGACGGCCGCACCGGCCAGCTTGAGGAACCGACGCCGCGCGGTGGGCTCGGTGGCGGGGGCGTCCTGATCGTCTTTCACGTCGGCTGTCTCCTGGTCATGCACGGCTCGTGCCGGGGGTTTTCATGCCGACGACTATGCGGCAGGATCGCGTATCGATCGATGAAAGATCAGGATCGATCGATAACCTGACGAACATGAATGACGGAGGCGCCCGTGACCCTCGACCCCCGCGGCCCGGCCGGCCGCACGCGAC
Organism: Burkholderia sp. AU39826; assembly: GCF_020419965.1. Taxonomy (NCBI): domain Bacteria; kingdom Pseudomonadati; phylum Pseudomonadota; class Betaproteobacteria; order Burkholderiales; family Burkholderiaceae; genus Burkholderia; species Burkholderia sp. AU39826. Next base: position 823,960 of record NZ_JAIZQG010000001.1, on the reverse strand, counting down.
CGGGCCCGCTCGCGCCGCCCGGCGCGCCGGCCCACGAGCAGCGCATCGCGCAGGCGCTGCGGCGGCTGCGTGTGCGCGACATGGAAACGCTCGATACGCTCGGCCGCACACGCAGCTTCGCGCGCACGGCCGAGGCCGCGTCGATCACGCAGCCGGCGCTGTCGAAATGGCTGCGCGAGCTCGAGGACTCGCTCGGGCTGCCGCTGTTCGAGCGCACGTCGCGGCGGGTCGCGCCGACGGCATACGGCGATGCGCTGCTCGAATGCATCGGCCGCGTGCTGACCGACATGCGCGGCGTCGCACCCGCGTTCGACGCATTGCGGACCGGCGCCGGCCGACCGGTGTCGATCGGCCTGCTGCCGAACATGGCACCGCAACTGATTCCGGGCGCGCTCGCGTGGCTGCGGGAAGCCGGCCGCCCGGTACAGCTCAACGTGCGGGAAGACACGCTCGACCGGATGCTCGTGCAGGCGCGGCGCCACGAGCTCGACCTGCTCGTGTGCCGGCTCGACGCGTCGGCGTTGAGCGCGGGGCTCGCCGTCGCGCCGTTGTACCGCGACGACATGATCGTCGTGTGCGGGCCGCGCCATCCGTTGCTCGGGCGTGCGCGGATCGGCTGGCGCGACGCCGCCGCGTTTCCGTGGATCGCGCCGCCGTTCGGTTCTCCCGCGCGCACGGCGCTCGATGCCGAGTTCGCGAAGGCCGGCCTGGCGCCGCCGGCCGTGCTGATGGAGTCGGTGTCGTGGCAGACCAACCGCGCGGTCGCCGACCAGTCGCCGTGCCTGTTCGTGCAGTCGGCCCGCGCGTTCGACCTCGCCGCGCGGGCCGGCGAGCGCGTCGGCCGGCTGCCGCTGAAGTTGTCGACGATGCCGGAGACGGTCGGTGCGTTGTATGCGGCGCCGGCGAGCGTGTCGGTCGCCGCGGCGATCGACGCGCTGAGCGCGGTGACGCGCACGCATCCTGGCGCGGACGACCGACCGGGAACGGAGCGGGGCGCGGACACATTCTGACGGATCGTTTTCGGAGAACGCGCGCGCGGCGTTCGTGCGGTGCAGCAACCTGGCGGCGAACCGTTCGCCGCTGGCGGGGGCAGCGCGGCAACCGAGCGTATCCCCTGATGGAAGCAGGTATGCCGATCGTCACGGATTGGTGTTAAATAGATTTCGGCGCGCCCTCGCTCGGCGCGCAAACGGGGCGCACCGGGCATCGGCGTAAACCCGAGGCGGAACAGGGCACGAAATATCGAAAACGAATCGGGCGCATCAGACCCGGTCGGACAGACGGCAGGATTCACTTTGAATACCGAACCGCAAAGTTCTCGCTACAGCCTCGGGCTCGCCGCGGAAGTGCTCGCATCCGAGCAGAGCGTGCTGAGGCTGATCACACGCAACACGCCGCTGCCGGAACTGTTGGTCGAGGTTTGCCGGCGTGCCGAGGCTTTGCTCGGCGACGGCGCGTCGTGCACGATCCTGCTGCTCGATACGGACGGCATGCACGTGCGCGTGGGCGCGGCGCCGTCGTTGCCCGCGCAGTACAGCGCGGCGATCGACGGCGCGACGATCGGGCCCGCGGCCGGCTCGTGCGGCACCGCGATGTACGAGCGCCGGATGGTCACCGTCGAGGACATCGAAACCGATCCGCTATGGGCCGACTACCGCGCGATCGCGTTGCCGCTGGGCTTGCGCGCGTGCTGGTCGGTGCCGTTTCTCGACGATGCGGGCGCCGTGCTCGGCGCGTTCGCCGTCTATCACCCGCGGCCGTGCCGGCCCAGCGACGAGGAAACCGCGCTGTTGCGCGATATCGGCAACAGCGTCGGCCTCGCGGTGCATCAGGACCGGATCGCGCGCCAGCTCGCGCGCAGCGAGGAACATCACCGGCTCGTCGTCAACAGCCTGAGCGAGGGCATCCTCGTCGTCTCGCGCGACGGCGTCGTGATCGCGAGCAATCCGAGCGCGAACCGGATGATGCGCGTGAAGGGCGAGCTCGTCGGCCGCCGGCTGTCGACGGTGATCCTGCGCAAGCTGCGCGAGGACGGCACGCCGATCGAGCCGCACGACTGGCCGAGCCGGCGCGCGCTCGAGACGGCCACGCCGATGCTCGACTATACGGTCGGCTTCGGTCTCGCGGACGGCGACATCATCTGGGTGCGCGGCAACGCGGTGCCGATCGTCAGGCCGGGCGACACGCAGGCCGATTCGGTGCTCGTGTCGTTCAACGACATCGGCCCCGTGCGCGAAGCGCAGCAGCAGTTGCGCTACATGGCGACCCGCGACGCGCTGACGGGCCTCTACAACCGCCGCTGGCTCGGCGACCGCATGCGCGAGCTGTTCGGCGCGCCCGACGCGGCGGGCGGGCCCGCGCGCGTCGCGATCCTGTTCATCGATCTGGTCGGCTTCAAGAAGGTCAACGACACGGCCGGCCACGACGCGGGCGACGCGCTGCTGCGCAGCGTCGCGTCGCGGCTCGCGGCCTGCGCGGACGGCCGCTACGCGCTCACGCGCGTCGGCGGCGACGAGTTCGTGATCCTCGTCGACGACTGCGACGATCCTGACCGTCTCGCGGTGCTCGCGCGCGAGGTGATCGACGCGATCGCGAAGCCGTTCGCGATCGCGAACAACGAATACTGGCTCGGCGTATCGATCGGCATCAGCGTCGCGCCGCGCGACGGCGACGATGCGGTGACGCTGATGCGCAACGCCGATTCGGCGATGTACGACGCGAAGCAGCGCGGCCGCAACCACTTCACGTTCTTCACCGCGCAGCTCAACCTGCGGCTGCAGCGCCGCTTCGCGATCGAGCAGTCGCTGCGGCGCGCGCTGGCGTCGGACACGCTGCGGCTCGCGTATCAGCCCGTCGTCGATGCGCGCAGCGGCCGCACGGTCGGCGCGGAGGCGCTGCTGCGCTGGACGAGCCCCGAGCTCGGGCCGATGTCGCCGGCGGAATTCATTCCGGTCGCGGAAGATACGGGGCTGATCGTCGCGATCGGCCAGTGGGTGCTCGAAACCGCGTGCCGGCAGGCCGCCGAGTGGCGTCGCACGATCGCGCCGGACCTGATGCTGGCCGTCAACCTGTCGCCGCGGCAGTTCCACGAGGGGCTCGTCGAATCGGTCGGCCGCTGTCTCGCGCAAACGCGGCTCGACCCGTCCGCGCTGGAGCTGGAGATCACCGAAGGCGTGCTGATGAACGATACGGACACCGTGCTGCCGATGCTCGAAGCGCTCACGGACATGAACGTGCGGATTTCGGTCGACGATTTCGGCACCGGCTATTCGTCGCTCGCGTACCTGAAGCGCTTTCCGCTGCACAACCTGAAGGTCGACCGCTCGTTCGTGTCGGGCGTGCCCGATCATCACGACTCGGTCGCGATCACGCAGGCGGTCGTCGCGATGGCGCATTCGCTCGGGATGAAGGTCACGGCCGAGGGCGTCGAGACGCAGGCGCAGTCGTGGTTCCTGCAGCAGATCGGCTGCGACATGCAGCAGGGCTACCTGTTCAGCCGCCCGCTGGACGCGGGCGACTACGCGCGCCGGCTCGGCGCCGCCTGAGCGCGGCGCGTTCGCCGGTTGCAGCCGCTACCGAGCGCCGAACCCGCCGGCGTCTGGCGGCGTCGACGACGGATCGATCTCGACCCGGTTCTTGCCCGCGTGCTTCGCGCGATAGAGCGCGCGGTCGGCCGCCTCGATCAGGACGGTCGTCGGCAGGCCGGGCGCGGGCACGATGCTCGCGCCGCCGATGCTGATCGTCACGGTCTGGTTGCCCGTCGACGAATGCGCGTGCCGCAGTCGCAGCGCCTCGACCGCGAGCCGGATCTTCTCGCCAAGCAGCCGCGCGGCGCCGGGCGACGTGCCGGGCATCACGACCGCGAATTCCTCGCCGCCGAAGCGCGCGGCGAGATCGCCCGATTGCCCGAGGCAGCGCTCGATCGTCGACGCGATCTGCTTGAGCACGCTGTCGCCCGACACGTGCCCGTACGTGTCGTTGTACAGCTTGAAGTTGTCGACGTCGATCATCAGCAGCGACAGCTCGCTGCGCTCGCGCGCGCCGCGCCGCCACTCGGCGGCCAGGTATTCGTCGAGATAGCGGCGGTTCGACAGCCCGGTCAGGCCGTCGGAGTGCGTGAGGCGCCGCAGTTCGAGATTGGCCTCGAGCAGTTGCTGCTGCGACTGCCGCAACGCGCGATAGGCCTCGTCGCGCTGCAGCAGGTTCAGGTACGAGCGCGAGTGGTAGCGGATGCGCGCGACGAGCTCGATGCGATCGGGCAGCTTGACCAGATAGTCGTTCGCGCCGGACGCGAACGCGGCGCTCTTGATCACCGGTTCTTCCTGCGTCGACAGCACGATGATCGGCACGTCGCGCGTGGCCGGATTCGCGCGGTACGCCCGCACGAGGCTCAGCCCGTCGGTGCCCGGCATCACGAGGTCCTGCAGGATCACGGTCGGGCGCGTCTCGATCGCGGCGGCCATCGCGTCGTCCGAGCGCGGGCAGTAGTGGAAGTCGATGCCTTCCTCGTCGACGAGCGCGCGCCGCACGGCTTCCGCGACGATCGTCTGGTCGTCGACCAGCAGCACCATCGCCGGCGCGTCGGCGGGCGACGCGCTCGGGCCGCCGGGCGGGCGAGTCAGGTCAATCGTCATGGTCGATGCTGATTGTTGCGGTTGTTGCAGGAGCAGGCATGGGTGTTGCGCGTGGTCATCGTCGGGCTCAGATACGCGCGAGCGCGGCCAGTTCGCCCGCGATGCGCCCGAGCGGCAGGATCGCGCGCGCCGCGCCGAGCGTCGCGGCCGCCTTCGGCATCCCGTACACGGCACTCGTCGCTTCGTCCTGCGCGATCGTATGGTAGCCCTTCATCCGCAGCGCCTTCAGGCCGATCGCGCCGTCGCGGCCCATCCCCGTCAGCAGCACGCCGATCACGCGGCCGGGCCAGTGCTCGGTCAGGCTGTTGAAGAACACGTCGACCGACGGGCGATACGGCGTGGCGGCCGGTTCCCGCGTGTATTCGAGCGTGCCGGCGCGCGTGACGCGCAGGTGATCGTCGGTCGCGGCGAGCAGCGCGACGCCCGGCTGCGGGCGGTCGCCCGCGCGGGCGACGCGCACGGTGAGCCGGGTCTGGCCGTCGAGCCATTGCGCCATGCCTTCGGCGAACGCGCGATCGACGTGCTGCACGATCACGATCGGCGCATTGAAATCGGCCGGCAGGCTGCCGAGGATCGACGCGAGCGCGCCGGGGCCGCCGGCCGATGCGCCGATCGCGACCAGCGGGCCGCCGCCGGTGCGTGCGGCCGCGCCGGCGATGCGCGCGCCGCCCGGCGCGTCGAGCAGGTGGCCGATCTGGTCGATCTTCGCGAGCAGCAGTTTCGTCGTGTCGCCGGCCGCGCCGTCGCCGAGCCGCGGCGTGTCGACCGCGTCGAGCGCACCGGCGCCCATCGCCTCGAACACGCGCCACGCGTTCGCGCCGATGCAGCTCGTCACGATCAGGATCGCGCATGGCCGTTCGGAACGCATGATCCGGCGGGTCGCCTCGATCCCGTCGCATTTCGGCATGATCAGGTCCATCAGGACGATGTCGGGCGGCTGCGTGGCGCACAGTTCGACGGCTTGCGCGCCGTCGGTCGCGACCCACAGCACGCGGTGCTCGGGCCGTCGCGCGATCGCGCGGCGCATCGCCTCGACGGCTAGCGGGAGGTCGTTGACGATGCCGATGTTCACAAGCGGAATTCTCCGGTCGGTTCGTGGTGTTGGAGCTGGGCCGGGTTCATGGAGGGGGCAGCCTGTTCGGCGCGGCCGAACGGCATCGGCGGCCGGACGGCGCGGCATTCTTTTCGGTTGGCGACGCCCGAATGCTGTCATGCGGCGCGGGCGGCGGCAATCGAAAAATTTGCGCATTGCGCCGTTTCAGACCATTTCCTCTATGGCGATGCCGCATTGCGTCCCAGCGGGCCAGTCGATCCTGTCCCGACAGGCCGCGAAAGTCCGCATGTTACCGTGCCGGCATCGACAAAAAGAAAGGAGGGAACCGAATGACCGCGCCCGAAACCGTACTCGTCAGCCGCGCTCCATACGCGCCGATCGTGATCGAGCAGGACGGCCGTTTGCTGTACCGAATCCACATCGAGAGCGGGCACGCGTCGTTCCACCGCGATTTCCCGGTCGAACCCGACGCGGTGCGCGTGCTGCGCGACGATGCCGAGCGCTACTACTTCCTGTTCGCGGCGCTTCACCATCCGTATCAGCTGCGCGCGACGAACCTCTCCGACGCGGAGCGCGAGCGCCATTTCGGCACGATCCTGTTTGCCGGCCGCGACAAGGTCGAAGCCTTCATGACGGAACGCGATCGCGCGAGCAACGGCGCGGTGGCGAACCTGCTGAGGATCTTCACGCAGGCCGATTACCGGCAAATGCGCGAGGGCCGGTGGTTCGGCGTGGGCGCGGGCACGCCGGCCGCGTAGCGGGCCGTACCGCGCATCGGGCAGCGGCCGCGCTGCCGCGCGGTCAATGGCTGCGCGCGTAGCCCTGGATCAGCGCGCGCATCATTCCCTCGACCGTCGCATCGCGCAGGTCGTCTTCCTGCTCGGCTTCCTCGACGAGCGCGGCATAGGCGGTCGCGAGCGTCACGCGGTCGACTTCATGGCGTTGCTCCATCAGCGTCACCATCCCGTCCTTCGCCAGATGGGCGGAGAACGCGCGGCTGCCGATGGTCTGGAATACGTCAATCATGGCGGCTCTCCCGTACGTTGCCGATGCTTTTCAGTGTAGTCGGCGTGCCGCGACCGCGCCACGCGGGCGGGCCGGCACGCCCGATTCATCGGATGAAAGGCGGCCGACACACGGTGCGCGCACGGTGTGCCGCTTCAACGTTTACCCGAACCTGCAAATTGTCGACTTTTTATCGATAAAGTCTCGTGTTAGATTTCGCCGTCCGAGCCCGATGCAAACCGGGCCGGCCGCGCGTGGCCGACGTGCCGCGCGTCCCCAGACACGAGGAGGAGAAATGCTGGTGCTGATTGGGGTGCCGATCGTCGTGATCGGCTTCGCGCTGCGCTTCAATGCGCTGCTGGTGGTCACGATCGCGGGGCTCGCGACGGGGCTGGCGGGCGGGCTGAATCTCGTCGACATCGTCAGCGCGTTCGGCAAGGCGTTCACCGAGAACCGCTACATGGGGCTGATCTGGCTCACGCTGCCGGTGATCGCGCTGCTCGAGCGCAACGGGCTCAAGGAGCAGGCGAAGCGGATGATCTCGCGGGTGCAGGCGGCCACCACGGGCCGCGTGCTGATGCTGTACTTCGTGCTGCGCCAGGGGACGGCCGCGCTCGGCCTCACGTCGCTCGGCGGTCACGCGCAGATGGTGCGGCCGCTGATCGCGCCGATGGCCGAGGCCGCCGCGGTCGGCCGGCACGGCGAGTTGCCCGAGTCGGTGCGCCAGCAGATCCGCGCGCATGCGTCGGGCGCCGACAACGTCGCCGTGTTCTTCGGCGAGGACATTTTCATCGCGATCCAGTCGATCCTGCTGATCAAGGGCTTTCTCGAACAGAACGGCATCTCCATCGAGCCGCTGCACCTGTCGGTGTGGGCGATCCCGACCGCCGTCGCCGCGCTGCTGATTCACTGCACGCGCCTCGCGCTGCTCGATCGCCGGCTCGCTCGCGGCTTCGGCCTGGTGAAGCAGGAGGGCGCGCGATGATCGGCCTCGAATCGCTGTACACGCTCGCGGGGCTGATGTTCGCCGCGTTCGCGTACTTCAACCTGACGGACCGCACGAACCCGCGTCGCGTCGTCAATTTCGCGTTCTGGGCCATTTATGCGGTCACGTTCCTGTTCGGCGCGCTGCTGCCGCATTTCGTGACGGGCTGCCTCGCGATCGCGCTCGCGGTGATCGCCGGTTCGGGCAAGCTTGGCCGCGGCCAGTCCGACGAGGCGGGCGGTGCGGCGGCGGTGCGGCGCGAGACGCTCGCGCAGCGGTTCGGCAACCGGCTGTTCCTGCCCGCGCTGCTGATTCCGGTCGTCACGCTGATCGGCACGTTCGCGCTGAAACTCCTGCCGTTCGTCGAGCCGAAGAGCGTGACGCTGATCTCGCTCGTGCTCGGCACGATCGTCGCGTTCGTCGTCGCGCTCGCGATGCTGCGCGATTCGCCCGTGCATGCGCTGAAGGAAGCGCGTCACACGATGGATGCGGTCGGCTGGGCCGCGATCCTGCCGCAGATGCTCGCCGCGCTCGGCGCGCTGTTCGCGGTCGCGGGCGTCGGCGGCGTGGTGTCGGGGCTCGTGAAGGAGTGGGTGCCGATCGATTCGCCGTTCGCGGTGGTCGCGGCCTATACGGTCGGCATGGCGCTGTTCACGATGATCATGGGCAACGGCTTCGCCGCGTTTCCGGTGATGACGGCCGGCATCGGGCTGCCGTTGATCGTCCATCAATTCCACGGCAATCCGGCGATCATGGGCGCGATCGGGATGCTGAGCGGCTTCTGCGGTACGCTGATGACGCCGATGGCCGCGAACTTCAACATCGTGCCCGCGGCGCTGCTCGAACTGAAGGACAAGAACGGCGTGATCAAGACGCAGTGGCCGACGGCCGTGCTGCTGCTGGCCGTGAACACGCTGCTGATGTACGCGTTCGTATTCCGCTTCTGATTCGATGGAAGAGATCCTCATGACCGACCGACTCACCCCCGAACTCGCGTCGAAATTCGCGTCGCTCGCGCTCGCGCACCTGACTCGCGAATATCCGAACAAGCTCACGCATGCGCTCGAAGGGCCGCACGACGTGCAGGGCCCGCGCGCGCTGCACCCGATCTTCTACGGCAGCTACGACTGGCACTCGTGCGTGCACGGCTACTGGCTCGTGCTGCGCGTGCTCGAACGCTACCCGGCATTGCCGGAGGCCGAGCGCATCGTCGCGATCGTCGACGCGCACTTTACCGACGCGAACGTCGCCGGCGAACGCGCGTATCTCGCGCTGCCGCACAACGCGGGCTTCGAGCGGCCGTATGGCTGGGCGTGGCTGCTCGCGCTCGCCGCGCAACTCGAGCGGCTTGCGCTGAAGGGCGCGCTGCCGCAGGCCGCGCGCTGGGCGAAGACGATGGCGCCGCTGGCCGACCTGTTCGTGTCGCGCTTCGAGACTTTCCTGCCAAAGGCCACCTATCCTCTGCGTGTCGGCACGCACTTCAACACCGCGTTCGCGCTGGCACTTGCGCTCGATTTCGCCCGCGACACGCAGCGCGACGGGCTCGCGGCGCTGATCGTCGATACCGCGAAGCGCTGGCACCTGAACGACGTCGCGTGCCAGGCGTGGGAGCCGTCGGGTGATGAATTCCTGTCGCCCGCGCTGATGGAAGCCGAACTGATGCGACGCGTGTTGCCGGCCGCCGAATTCGACGGCTGGTTCGCGCGCTTCCTGCCCGATCTCGCGCGCGGCGAGCCGGCGACGCTGTTCGAGCCGGCGACCGTCAGCGACCGCAGCGACGGCAAGATCGCGCACCTCGACGGGCTGAACCTGAGCCGTGCGTGGTGCCAGCGGTCGCTGGCCGGCGCGCTGCCGCAAGGCGACGCGCGGCGCGCGAAGCTGCTCGACGCGGCCGACCGGCATCTCGCGAGCGCGCTCGCGCACGTGGCCGGCGACTACATGGGCGAGCACTGGCTCGCCACGTTCGCGTTGCTCGCGCTGGACGCGTAGCGCGCCACGGGCGTTCGTGGGGCGCGCTTGCCTTTGCGTCGCATGCAACACCGCTTTCCATGTCAGGGCCGACGCGCGGCGGCGACGACTCGCTACACTGCCGTACCGGTTGGACGGGCCCCGGCATCAGGCCCCCGAGCAAGGAGACAAAAGAGGATGGACACCCCACGCGCAGCGGTCGTCACGTACCGCGGCAATGCGATCGAGAACACGCACGTCGCCCATGTGGCGGTCGTCGATGCACGCGGCCGGCTGCTGGCCCGGTTCGGCGATCCGTTCCGGATGACGCTCGCGCGGTCGGCGGCCAAGCCGGCCCAGGCGCTGTCGGTGATCGAGACGGGCGCGCCGGAGCGCTTCGGCTTCGACGACGCGGACATCGCGCTGATGTGTGCATCGCACAGCAGCGAGGACCGTCACATCGAACGCACGCGCGCGATGCTCGCGAAGGTCGCCGCGCACGAAGCGGATCTGCGCTGCGGCGGCCATCCGCCGTTGTCCGACGCGGTGTACCGTTCATGGATCAAGCGCGACTACACGCCGACCGGCGTATGCAGCAACTGTTCGGGCAAGCATGTCGGGATGCTGGCCGGCGCGCAGGCGATCGGCGCGGCGATCGCCGATTACCATCTGCCCGACCATCCGATGCAGGTGCGCGTGAAGCAGGTGGTGGCCGATGCGTGCGGCCTGCGCGACGATCAAGTCGTCTGGGGCATCGACGGCTGCAACCTCCCGACGCCGGCGTTCCCGCTGGATCGGCTGGCGCGCCTGTACGCGTCGCTGGCCGACGGCGCGGATGCGGTGGAAGCGGGCGGTGCCCAGGTGACGGACCGGATCCGCGCACTGGCGCGCATTCATCGCGCGATGACCGCCCATCCGGAACTGGTGGCGGGTGAAGGGCGCTATTGCACGGTACTGATGAACGCGTTCGGCGGGCAGGTGGTCGGCAAGCTCGGCGCGGATGCGTGCTACGGGGTCGGCGTGCGCGCGTCGGAACGCACGCGGCAACTCGGCGCGGATGGCGCGCTCGGGATCTCGGTGAAGATCGAGGACGGCAATCTCGACGTGCTGTACATGGTCGTCAGCGAAATCCTCGAGCGGCTGCAGATCGGCACGGCCGAGCAGCGTGCGCAACTGGCCGGCTTCCACCGCCCGCCGATGCTCAACACGCAGGGCGTCGAGTTCGGGCATGCGACGTTCCCGTTCGAAGTGCAGGCGGCCTGAACGCGGTTACCGCGCCGATGCCGCCGGCCCGTGACCCGGGCATGCGCATCGGCGCGCGCTACGCGCGTGCGCCGCGAATCCTCGCGAGTTCGCGCGCCGACAGCTCGCCGATCTGCGCGAGGTGTTCCACCAGAAAGTCCTTCAGCACGCGCAGCTTCGCCGAGCTGCGCCGGTTCGCCAGATACGCGATGTAGATGTATTCGCCGGTCAGCCGGTTCTGCAGCCGGTGGCGCGGCAGCACGGGTTCGAGCTCGCCGCTCGCGAGCAGGTCACGCACGAGCCAGATTTCGAATTCCGCGATGCCGAGCCCCGCGCAGGTCGCTTCCAGCAGCAGTTCAGAATGGTCGGTGACGAGATTGCCGGCCGGCAGCACGCTGTGCCGCGCATCGCCGCTCACGAGCTCCCAGCGCGGATCGCCTTCGGGGTGCACGTAGCGCAGGCAGTTGTGGTGCTTCAGGTCGTCCGGCGTCGCCGGGCGCCCGCAGCGGTCGAGGTAGCCGGGCGTCGCGCACAGGATGCTGTCGTTGCGCGACAGCCGGTGGACGACCAGGTTGTCCAGGTAGTTCTCGCCTTCGTGGATGTCGAGATCGAAGCCGCCGGCCACGAGGTCGTTGTGGTTGTCGGTCAGCCGCACGTCGAGCTGGATCGTCGGATAGCGCGCCAGAAACGGCGCGATCAGCGGCGCGAGATGACGGCGGCCGAACGCGACGGGCGCGGTGAGCTTCAGCGGGCCGCTCGGCTGCGCATTCAGCTCGGCGACGACACGCAGCGTGTCGTCGAGATCGGCGATCAGCGTGACCGCGCGTTCCAGGTAGATATGGCCGGCTTCGGTGAGCGTCACGCTGTGCGTCGAGCGGTGCAGCAGCGCGACGCCGAGTGCCTCCTCGATCGCCGTGACCTTGCGCGCGACGGTGGACGTCGACACGTGCATCTCCTTCGCCACCGCCGAAAAACTCCCCGTTTCGACCACGCGCACGAACGCGCGCATCGCGCCGAGGTGATCGATGCCGGTTTCTCTCGCACCTTTTTTCATTCGATTCTCGCTGTTGCGTCCCACGCAAAACCGCTTTCGATAATACAGAAGCGAGCTTGTTTTTGCAAAGGCATAGAATGCGAACCCGTCGCGTCGGGAAGCGGCGGCCGGCGAGCGGCACGAGACATTTCAGGAGGGCACGATGGCAGAAAGCGGCTTCCGCGTCGAAGCGGATCTTTTAGGGAAGCGAAGCATTCCGGCTACCGCGTATTACGGCGTCCATACGCTGCGCGCGAAAGAGAATTTCGACATTTCGGGCCGCACCATCGCGTCGCTGCCGTACCTCGTGATGGCGCTCGCGGCCGTGAAGGAAGCGGCGGCCGACGCCAATTGCGAACTCGGTCTGCTGCCGCGGCCGTACCGCGACGCGATCGCCGCGGCGTGCGTCGAGATCCGCGAAGGGCGGCTGCACGACCAGTTCGTCGTCGACGTCATCCAGGGCGGTGCCGGCACGTCGACCAACATGAACGCGAACGAGGTGATCTGCAACCGCGCGCTCGAAATCATGGGGTACGCACGCGGGCAGTACGAATATCTGCATCCGAACGAGCACGTCAATCTCGCGCAGAGCACCAACGACGTCTATCCGACCGCGATCCGGATCGCGACGTGCTTCGCGGTCGAGCACCTGCTCGAGGCGATGGCGCGGCTGCGCGATGCCTTCGCGGAGCGCGCCGACGCGTTCGCCGGCTTGCTGAAGCTCGGCCGTACGCAGTTGCAGGACGCGGTGCCGATGACGCTCGGCCAGGAATTCTCGACCTACGCGGTGATGCTGACGGAAGACATCGCGCGGCTGCAGGAGGCCGGCTGGCTGATTCGCGAGATCAACCTCGGCGCGACCGCGATCGGCACGGGCATCACCGCGCATCCGGAGTACGCGGAGAAGGCGCTGGCCGCGCTGCGCCGCATCACCGGGCTCGACCTGAGCACCGCGCCGAACCTGATCGAGGCGACGCAGGATTGCGGCGCGTTCGTCCAGGTGTCGGGCGTGCTCAAGCGGATCGCCGTCAAGCTGTCGAAGATCTGCAACGACCTGCGGCTGCTGTCGAGCGGCCCGCGCGCGGGCTTCGGCGAGATCAACCTGCCGCCCGTGCAGGCCGGCTCGTCGATCATGCCCGGCAAGGTGAATCCGGTGATCCCGGAGGTCGTCAACCAGGTGGCGTTCGAGGTGTTCGGCAACGACGTGACCATCACGTTCGCGGCTGAGGCCGGCCAGCTTCAGCTCAACGCGTTCGAACCGGTGATCGCGAGCGCGCTGTTCCGCAGCTTCAGCCATCTGACGGCCGCCTGCACGACGCTCGCGCAGCGATGCGTGAGCGGCATCACCGCGAACCCCGAGCGGCTGCGCGAAACGATGGAGCGCTCGGTCGCGCTCGCCACCGCGCTGAATCCGTACATCGGCTACAAGCGCGCGACCGCCGTGGCCGCCGAAGCGCACGCGACCGGCAAGTCGATCCGCGAGGTCGTGCTGGCGCGCGAACTGATGACCGAGGCGCAACTCGACGAAGCGCTGCAGCCCGAAGCGCTGATCCGGCCGCGCGTGTTCTGACGCCGGCCGGGTCGCGGCCCAACCGAAAGCGCCCCCGCAGCGGGGCGAAACACATCGACAAACAACGGAGACTCACGATGAAACACCCCACCGAGCGCCCGGCCGGTCCGGCCGGCGGCGCGGATGCCGCGCATGCCGATCCCGATGCGATGTTCGCGTCGCACGAAGCCGGTTATGCGAAGCAGTTGAAGCCGCGGCACGTGCAGATGATCGCGATGGGCGGTGCGATCGGCACCGGCCTCTTTCTCGGCGCGGGCGGCCGCCTGCAAAGCGCGGGGCCGGCGCTCGCGCTCGTGTATCTCGTGTGCGGCGTGTTCGCGTTCCTGATCATGCGCGCGCTCGGCGAGCTCGTGATGCACCGGCCGACCAGCGGCAGCTTCGTGTCGTACGCACGGGAGTTCATGGGCGAGCGCGCATCGTTCGTCGCGGGCTGGATGTACTACCTGAACTGGGCGACGACCGGCATCGTCGACATCACCGCGGTCGCGATCTACATGAAGTACTGGGCCGTGTTCACCGACGTGCCGCAATGGGTGTTCGCGCTCGGCGCGCTCGGGATCGTGTCGGTGATGAACATGATCGGCGTGAAGGTGTTCGGCGAGATGGAGTTCTGGTTCTCGCTCGTGAAGGTGGGCACGCTCGCGGTGTTTCTCGCGGTCGGCGCCGTGTTTCTCGCGAGCGGCCATCCGGTGGCGGGACAGATGACGGGGCTGCATCTCGTCGCGGATCACGGCGGGATCTTCCCGCACGGGATCCTGCCGGCGGTGCTGATCGTGCAGGGCGTCGTGTTCGCGTACGCGAGCATCGAGCTCGTCGGCGTCGCGGCGGGCGAGACCGCCGACGCGCGCAAGGTGCTGCCGAAGGCGATCAACAGCGTGATGTGGCGCATCGCGCTGTTCTATGTCGGCTCGGTCGTGCTGTTGACGCTGCTGCTGCCGTGGACGGCGTACAGCGCGCACGAAAGCCCGTTCGTCACGTTCTTCAGCAAGCTGGGCGTGCCTTACGTCGGCACCGTGATGAACGTCGTGGTGCTGACGGCCGCGCTGTCGAGCCTGAATTCCGGCCTTTATTCGACGGGACGCGTGCTGCGCTCGCTCGCGATGGGCGGCTCGGCGCCGCGCTTCGTGTCGCGGATGAACGCCCGCGGCGTGCCGTACGGCGGCATCCTGATCACGGTCGCGATCAATGCGATCGGCGTGCCGCTGAACTACATCGTGCCGGCCCAGGCGTTCGAGATCGTGCTGAACATGGCGTCGCTCGGGATCATCACGACGTGGGGCTTCATCGTGATGTGCCAGATCCTGTTCCGCCGCGCGGTCGATCGCGGCGAGATGAAGGCCGTGTCGTTCCGGATGCCCGGCGCGCCGTTCACGTCGTGGCTCACGCTCGCGTTTCTCGTCGGCGTGCTGGTGCTGATGGCGTTCGACTATCCGGGCGGCACGTGGACCATCGCGACGATTCCCGTCGTCGTGCTCGCGCTGGTGATCGGCTGGAAGCTCGCCAAACGTGGCGCCGAGCGCGAGCGGGCGGCGGCGGTGCCCGCATCCGTGCGTGGCGTGGCGGATCCTGCAAGGAACGCGTGACGGGATGCAACCGGGGGCGCCGGTTCGTTCGCGGGCCGGCGCCCCGGGCCGTTCCATTCAAATTCAGTTCAACCCCGCGCGTTCACCGACCCATCGGCCGAAATCGGCCGCCATCTCCGCGGTCAGCTCGTGGCCGGCTGCATACAGCCGCGTGTCGTGCGCGACGCCGAGCGCCGCCAGTGTCG
This sequence comes from Burkholderia sp. AU39826, assembly GCF_020419965.1. Lineage (NCBI taxonomy): Bacteria > Pseudomonadati > Pseudomonadota > Betaproteobacteria > Burkholderiales > Burkholderiaceae > Burkholderia > Burkholderia sp. AU39826. The sequence goes on along the minus strand of NZ_JAIZQG010000001.1, from coordinate 808,722 downwards.
CATCGGCCTTGTCCGCCCACGCGACGGGCAGCTTGTCGTCGAAACGGCCATGCACGATCAGCGCATGAAGCGGGTGAAGCGCAGCGCGCGGCGCGATCAACGGATCGATTTCAGGCAGGATGCGCCCGCACAGCACGGCGAACGCGCTCACGTCGCCCGGCGACGTGAGGCCGACGCTCGCGCTCATGATGCCGCCCTGGCTGAAGCCGGCGATCACGGTCGGCAACGCGGGGGCAGCGCCATCCCGCGCGCGGAGCGCATGCAGCAGCGTGATCAGTTGCACGCGGCTCTCGTCCGCACGCGCCGCATCGATTTCAGGGCCGTTCGGGCCGAAACGCACCGGAAACCATGCATGCTGATTGGGCCCGAACGTGAGCGGGCCGCGCAGGAACGCGATTTCGATGCGCGGATCGATCGTGTCGGCCACGTTCAACAGGTTGGTCTCGTTTCCGCCGACGCCGTGCAGCAGCAACAGGCGGGCGGCCGGGCGGCCAGTGGCCGGACGCAGCCGGTATTGAAGGCCGGATTCGGGCTCGGTGGTCAGCGGCAGGACGTCGGTCATTGCGTGGGTCCGAAAGGGGAACGATGCAACAGTCTAGAGCGGGCGGACAGGGAGGGGAATCGCCGGGGCGGGATTGATTGTTTCGTGACCGGAACGAATCGGGGCCCGGTACGTTGCAGGAACGGATCGCGACGTCACGCGATCGGGCATGGGCCGGCGGCCCGGCAATCCGTTCACACCAGGCCGATCGGACGACTCGTCATTCTCACGTTCAATTGATAAAATAGATACATTCTGTAGATACGTGAGGGCGAACATGGATACTGCAAAGCTCTTCAAGCATGGCGGTTCGCAGGCCGTCCGGCTGCCGAAGGAATTTCGCTTCGATACGGCCGAGGTCCGCATCCGCCGCCACGGGGCGTCCGTCGTTCTCGAGCCGGTGCCGCAGGACTGGGCCTGGCTGACACCGCTGATCGGCCCGGTCGACGCCGATTTCGAGGCTGCCGCGACCACGCAGCCGTCCGCTCAGGAGCGCTCGGGCCTGGATGTGTTCGAATGAAGTTCCTGCTCGATACCAACGCGGTGATCGCCATTCTCAAGGGCGAGCCGGCGATGCTGGCCCGCCTGCATGCGTGGCAGCCGGCCGATTTCGGCATCCCGGCGAGCGTCGCGCACGAGCTTTACTACGGCGCGTACAAGAGCCAGCGAGCGGCGGCGAACGCCGCGCGTGTCGACGCGCTGCAGTTCGAGGTCGTGCCGTTCGACACCGAGGATGCGCAGCATGCGGGCGAAATTCGTGCGCATCTGATCGCGGCCGGCACGCCGATCGGCCCTTACGATGCATTGATCGCAGGGCAGGCGCGTGCGCGGCACCAGGTGCTCGTCACGCACAACGTCCGCGAATTCGAGCGCGTTCCGCGGCTGCAATGCGAAGACTGGCTCGCCGAGCCGAACGAAGGCTGAACAGTCGATCATGCGGTGGACACACTGACGAACCAGCCCGGCGAATACTGCAACGATTATAAAAATACCAAAACAAACCGGCTCGCCGATAATACGCAAACGTTTTGCCGGCATTCAATAAAACGGATTTTGCGGAGCCGGCATAAAACAATAAATATCCGCTATTTCGACGATTCCTCGATCGTCGCTTCCGCACCGGTAAGGCGGTGCGAAGTTAACGGCAAATCCGCAAAAGACTTTAGGCTTTTCCCCGCACAATTATTCATTCCATTTTCCTCAATGACCGAATGATTTTCGGTCATCGGACCGTCATACGCCATCCCCGATAATTCGGCGCTCACACTCTTTCAACAGACCAAAGGGCGATCGCACCCGGATCGCCACGGGGAGCTGTACTCATGACCATCCGTCATCGCATCACGCTGCTAGTCGTCCTGACGTTCTTCGCGCTGTCCGCGATCGGCGTCTATGCCGTGTACCAGACGCGCAAGAGCGCGTCCGAAGTGCGTCAGGTCACCCAGGGAATCGTGCCAAGCGCGCTCGCGTCGGCCGATCTCGTCGCCGAGGTGAAGAACATCCAGATCGCGGCGATGACGCTCGTCTACGCGCCCGACGCGAACACCGCCGCGCAGGCGCGCGACGAATTGAAGGCGAAGCAGGCCGCACTGCGCGCCGCACTCGACGCGCAGGCGAAATCGGCGGTCGGCCGCGCGCAGGAAGGGCTCGTCACGCAGGCGAAGGACAGCGCCGCCAACTATTTCGCGGCGATCGACGACACCGTGAAGATGAAGACGGACGGCAAGGCCGAGATGGCGCAGGCCTACCTGTTCGCGAACGTCGCGCAGTATCGCGACGAACTCGAAAGCATCGTCGACACGCTGCGCGTCGAGAAGAACCGCCAGAAGGACGACGCGATCGGCGCGCTGAACGGGATGCTCGCGACCACGGCCACCGCGATCGCGGGCGTCGCCGGCACGGTGATCGTGCTGCTGACCGCGCTCGGCTTCGTGCTGTATCGCCAGATCACGCGCCCGCTGATCGGGATGCAGACGGCGATGAGCGAGATCGCGACGAGCCAGGATTTCACACGCCGCGTGCCGGTGGGCCGGATGGACGAAATCGGCCATTCGATCGTCGCGTTCAACGGGATGATCGAGAAGATCCAGGAGAACGCCGCGCAACTGAAGCAGAAGACGGCCGACATCCAGGCGATGCTGCAGAACATGCAGCAGGGCATCCTGACCGTCGTCGAAGGCGGCGTCGTCCACGCGGAATATTCGGCGTACCTCGAAACCATCTTCGAGACGAACGACATCGCCGGCCGCGACCTGATGGCGCTCGTGTTCGACGATTCGGCGATCGGCGCCGACGCGCGTTCGCAGGTCGACGCGGCCGTGCACGCGTGCCTCGGCGAGGACAGCATGAACTTCGAATTCAACGAGCACCTGCTCGTCAACGAAGTCGCGAAGCGAATGCCGGACGGCCGCGAGAAGTGGCTCGACCTGAGCTGGTCGGCGATCACCGACGAAACCGACACCGTGGTGCGCCTGATGCTGTGCGTGCGCGACGTGACCGAGATCCGCGCGCTGACCGCGCAGGCCGGCGAGCAGCAGCGCCGCCTCGAGATGATCGGCGAGATTCTGTCGATCAGCCAGGACAAGTTCCACGACTTCGTGCACAGCGCGAAGGGCTTCCTCAGCGAGAACGAGCGGATGATCCGCCAGCACGAGCGCGCCGATCACTCGATCGTCGCGGCGCTGTTCCGCAACATGCACACGATCAAGGGCAATGCGCGCACGTACAGCCTGCAGCACCTGACGAACATCGTCCACGAAGCGGAGCAGGCGTACGAATCGCTGCGCCGCGCGGACAGCGGCCCCGAGTGGAATCGCGACGCGCTGATGGAGGATCTGGCGCGCGTACGCGAAGCCGTCGACCACTACGCGACGATCAACGCGGTCACGCTCGGCCGCAGCGGCGAGCCGGCGCAGAATGGCGCCGATTTCCTGATGGTCGAGCGTGCGCACATCAGCGAGAGCCTGCGTGTGCTCGACGGCGCCGATCCGGCCAACGCATCCGACTGGCGGGCGGCGCGCGATGCCGTGCGCCGCATGCTGAGCCAGCTCGGCACGCAAGGGATCGGCGACGCGCTCGGCGGCGTGATCGAATCGCTGCCGTCGCTCGCGGCCGAGCTCGGCAAGCCGGCGCCCGTCGTGCATATCGACAGCCACGGCCAGCGCGTGCGCAGCGAGATCGTCGCGACGCTGAAGAACGTCTTCATGCACCTGCTGCGCAATGCGATCGACCACGGGATCGAATCGTCCGACGCGCGGCGCGCGGCCGGCAAGCCGGCGTCCGGCACGATCGACATCGCGGTCGGCGTGGGCGGCGGCGAACTGTGGTTCGTGCTCGGCGACGACGGCCGCGGCCTCGCGCTCGACCGGATTCGCGGCATCGCGCGCGAGCGTGGCTGGATCGATGCCGCGAGCGAAGCGGCGTTGTCCGACGAGGATGTCGCCGAGCTGATCTTCCGGCCGGGCTTCTCGACCGCGCAAGCGGTGACCGAAGTATCGGGGCGCGGCGTCGGCATGGACGCGGTGCGCAATTTCCTGAAGCGCGACGGCGGCGATATCGCGCTGCGCTTCACCGACGATCGCGTCGGGGCGCCGTATCGCGCGTTCGAGACGATCGTGTCGCTGCCGGCGCGCTTCGCGGCCGACGGTGCCACTCACGGCGCAGGGCACGCGCAGCCGGCGCGCCTCGCGGATATCGGCGCGGCGGAGTGACGGCGTGATCGTGCAGGCGTGGATGATTCAGATGGCCGCCGCGCTCGCGGGCGGCGTGGTCGTCGCGGTGGCGGCGGCGATCGTGTGTCGTGTGATGCGCCAACGGCTCGTCGCGTCGATGGAGCGCGACGCGCATGCGTTGCGCGGTGCGCTTCACGCGGCCGAGGCCCGGGCGGAAGAGACGGCGTCGGCGCATGCGCAAGCGGCCGACGCATGGGCGCAACGCGAGGCGCAACTGGAAGAGGCGCTGGCGCGGGAGGTGTCCGAGAGCGCCGCGCAGCGCGACGCGTTGCAGGCACTGTCGGCCGACCGCGCGGCGCTCGCGCAGCATGCGATGAAGATCGCCGACGAAGCCGCGCGCCTGCGCGGGCTCGCCGGGACGTTCGAGCGCTGGCACGAGCAGATGATCTCGCTGACCACGCAGAACCAGGACATGCGCGCGAAGAACCTGGAGCTGTCGGCGATCGTCGCGCACGTGTCGATCGTGTCGCTGAACGCGTCGATCGAGGCGGCGCGTGCCGGCACGGCCGGGCGCGGCTTCTCGATCGTCGCGAGCGAGGTGCGCGGGCTGGCCGCGCGCTCGCAGGAACTGTCGAACAGCTATCGCGACAGCCTGAACCGCAACGATCTCGTGACGGCCGCGACGTTCCAGGACATTCAGGCCGGCGGCAAGATGATCACGGCCGCGCTCGCGACGGTCGAGACGCTGGCCGGGCAACTGCACGCGCGGATCGAAGGAGCGGCCCCGTGATCAGCGCGCAGGCGAGGGCCGGTTTCGAGCGGATCTTTTTCGATGCCGCGCGCACGCGGCTCGCGGCCGGCGGCGCGTGCGACATCCGGCCGGCCGCCGGGCACGCACACGACGCGCCCGATCGCATGCACGCGAAGCCGCGCTCGAAGCCGACGGTAGCCGAACATGTGGTCGTGCTGACGATCTCGGCGCTGCATTTTCGCCTGCTGCTTGCGCTGCGCTTCAGCGACGACGACGCGACGCGCCGCCATTTCGCCGGCGCGACGGCGGGCGCGAGCAGCCAGCGGCCGCTGACCGACGCGTTCATGGAAGTCGCGAACCTGTGTTGCGGCGCGATCAACCAGGCGCTGACCGCGCCGTTTCCCGATCTCGGAATGTCGACGCCTTACCTGCTGAGCGGCGCGAGCATCGACGCCATGCACGCGCTCTCGCCCGATTACGTGGCCGCGTACGACCTGACGCTCGACGGCGACGTACGCGTCGGCGCGACGCTGTGCGTATGCGCGAACGCGCCGGTCGATTTCCATGTGCCGGAAACGGCCACGGTGGAGAGCGGCGGCGAGCTCGAACTGTTCTGACCGACCATCAGGAATCCATCCGATGACCGAAGACCAACCCGTCAGCAAGGTACTCGTGCTCGACGACAGCCGCGTGCATGCCGACGCGATCAAGCGTTTCTGCGACGAGCACAATCTGGTCGGCCTGACCGTGCGGCGCAGCCGGCTCTTGAAGGTGCTGCGCTCGAACATCGATCTCGGCGCGATCCTGCTGGCCGAGGACTACGGCGGCTCGCCGGCCGAGAGCGCGATCATCGCGACGCAGATCGACGCGCTGCGGCCCGAGCTGCCGATCATCCTGCGCCGCGAATCGCTCGCGTCGCGCGACGGGCTGCCCGATGCGCTCGCGCGTGTCGCGTGCGCGGCCTATGTCGCCGACGACATGACGCCGCTCGCGCGCGCGATCGACGAATACCTGTTCGGCCGCGACTACCCGAACGCGCTCGTGCGCGGCATCTCGGAGATCACCGAGGCGCGCATCGACAGCCTGTTTCCGGGCATGACGATCGAGCACGACACGCCGTGCATCGTGCGCGACCAGATCATCTTCGGCGAAGTGTTCAGCCTGATCGCGCTCGAAAGCGCGTGGTGCCGCGGCTACATGCTGCTGCAGACGAGCGAGCAGCCGCTGCTCGACATGCTCGGCGGCACGCGCGACAGCGGCCGCGCGCCGGATTTCCGCGACGTGAACAGCGTGCTCGGTGAACTGACCAACCTCGTGTGGGGCGCGTTCAAGAACCGCTATCTCGGCGACGCCGAGGCGCTGGCGCGCCATCCGGTGCAGGTGCCGCTCGTCGTCAATCACAAGCAGAAGTTCATCTCGTTCGGCGGCGACTGTCCGCAGCTGTGTTTCAAGTACCGGATGACCGATCCGGCTTCGGGGCGCTCGGTCCGTCTCGACCAGCGTTTCGTGTTCAGCCTGAGCTGGTCGCCGGAGGATTTCCGCGAATCGGTGCAAGACGTCGGGCCGATGGTCGAAGCGGGCGAACTCGAACTGTTTTGAATGTTGAAGTCGGCAACGACGAAAGGGGAATACGACATGGCAAAGATTCTGGTGGTCGACGATTCGGGCACGGTGCGCGACGAAGTGGCCGGCTTCCTGCGCAATCACGGGCTCGACGTCGCGACAGCCGTCGACGGCAAGGACGGGCTCGCGAAGCTCAAGGCGACGCCCGGCGTGCGCCTCGTGATCAGCGACGTGAACATGCCGAACATGGACGGCCTGACGATGGTCGAGAAGATTCGCGGCGAACTGGCGAACACGGCGGTCAACGTCGTGATGCTGACGACCGAAAGCAGCCCGGCGATGAAGGCGCGCGGCAAGGCCGCCGGCGTGAAGGGCTGGATCGTGAAGCCGTTCAAGGGCGATGCGGTGCTCGACGCGCTGAAGAAGCTCGCGGGCTGACGCGCCAGCGGGCCGTCGAACGGTTGCGCGCGCAATTTACAGCGCGCCGCGATGTCCGTATCCTGCCGGATGCCGAGGGCGGCGTGGCGGCGCATCGTGCGCCGCACGCCCGGCATTGACGAACATCAGGAACGGGACGAAACCGATGGCATCCGAATACGTGCGACCCGCTGTGCGGCACACGGAGACGCTGATCGCGAAGGGCGTCGTTTTTACCGTCGTGGGCACGTGCGTGCTGATCGGCGTCACGTTGCATGCGCAGTCGACGCGCGAATTCCTGCGAACGTCGGTCGTCGTGCCGGGGCGCGTGGTCAAGCTGAACGCGGGCCAGCATCATCCGGAGATCGCGTTCACGACGCTCGCGGGCGAGCAGGTCGAATATGCGCAGGGCGGCGAGGTCAGCGTGCAGGACGGCGCGACGGTCGAGGTGCGCTATGCGCCGGACGCGCCGAGGATGACGGCGCGGCTCAATACGTTCGGCGCGATCTGGGGCGGCGTGCTGACCATCGGCGCGATGGGCGCGGTCTTTTTCGCCGTCGGCGTCGGTCAGTTGTGGTCTGGCGTGCGCGCGTGGCGCAGCGGGCGTAACCGGGTGCGCCCGCCCGCCGCGCACTGAAACACTTCACAGGACATTCCGGCATGACAACTCGCTTGATGCCGTGGCTCGTCGCGATCGGCGCCGCGTTCGCGGGCTGCGCCGCGCACGCGGCGGGCACCGCGCATTCGCTCGATCAGGTGCCCGGGAAATTCGATTCGCCCGACGCCCGCGCCGCGTATGCGCGCGACATGAGCGGCGCGCCGGAAGTGGACGGTTTCGGCGTGCACTTGCCGCCCGGGTTCACGAACGAGGGGCTGGTGGCGCAGCTTGCGCCGGGCCAGCCGCTTGCGCGTGTCGTGCTGGCCGGCGCGAAACCGTGGCCGCAGCGTCCCGGCGCGTTCGTCGCGATCGTTTGCGTGGCGCCGACCGACGAGTCGGCGCGCGAGGCGCTGCGATTCCGTGCACCCACCGATTGCGAGGGCTTCGACCGCCACGCCGAGGCCGATGATCAGAAGGAACTGGTCTGGCTGGGCGTGTTCGAGCGCGGCCCGGACGGCGTGCCGCGCCTCGTCGCGCGAACCCAACAGCCGCTCGACCAGGCCACCGACTGGAGCAACACGAATCTCGACAGTCCCGACTACCTCGAGGAGGCGAAGCCGCCGGGTGATCGCGTGCTACGTCCCGAGCGGTGGTCGCGGTTCGATCTCGCGCCGTATGCGCTGCGGGCGGGCGATGCCGCGTTCGGGGTGCGGGCGGGCTGGTCGATCGGTTATTCCGGCGGCGGTGCGTCGTTCGAGGCGTTGTACCTGTTCCGGATCGACGGCAAGACGCTGCGCGTCGTGTTCGCGCAGCCGATGATGTTCTACCGGGATATCGCAGGCGATTGGCATCGCAACGGCACGCGCGATCACGACATCACCGAAGGCAGCAATACGCTGAGCGTGCTGTCGACGTCGACGGACGGCTTCCGCGACCTGCAGTTGCGCGAGCGCGGCGGCAAATGGCGCCGGACGTTTCGCTGGTCCGCGGCGGACGGCGCGTATCAGCCGCGCTGACGCACCGGCCCTGGCGGTCCGCTACCGGGCCACGACCGGGCCCGCCGCCGCCGTCGCGAATTCGTCGACGACGGCTTCGATCACCGCCCGTACATGCGGTCTTGTAGAGATCGGCACGGGCGACGAGCCACACGGTGAAATGATTGCATCGCCGCTCCATCAGGCGCACCAGTTCAGGCTCGGCGTCGGCGCGGAAGCACGGCGCGCAACGGCGCCGTTGACGGGCGAGCGGCATCGCACGTCGCGCGGTGGCGGACGGGCCGGCGTGCATGCGCATGCGGCGGCGCGGCTGGACGTCGTGCCGAATGTGGAGGACCATTTCCCCGACATGCCGCGAGCGGGCGGGCGCGATGGCCGCTCGTTCGCATCGCCCCTCAACCCTGCCGAACCCCGTCGAGCGGAACACCATGGAACCCATTCACGAGACAGCCGGGCCGATCCTGCTGCGCGACACGCGCGACGGCGTCGTCACGCTGCGCCTGAATCGCCCGCAGCAGTTCAACGCGTTGTCCGAAGCGATGCTTTCGGCCCTGCACGATGCGTTCGATACGCTTGCCGCCGATCCGCACGTGCGCTGCGTCGTGCTGGCCGCCGAAGGCAAGGCGTTCTGCGCCGGCCACGACTTGCGGCAGATGCGCGGCAAGCCCGAACTCGGCTATTACCGCACGCTGTTCGCGCAGTGCAGCCGCGTGATGCTCGCGATGCGCGCATTGCCGGTGCCCGTGATCGCGCGCGTGCACGGCATCGCGACGGCGGCCGGCTGCCAGCTCGTCGCCGCGTGCGATCTCGCGATCGCGGCCGATACCGCGCGCTTCGCGGTGTCGGGCATCAACGTCGGGCTGTTCTGCTCGACGCCGGCCGTCGCGTTGAGCCGCAACGTCGCGGCCAAGCGCGCGTTCGACATGCTGGTGACCGGGCGCTTCGTCGATGCGGCGACGGCCGCCGCGTGGGGGCTCGTCAACGAAGCCGTGCCCGAGGACGCGCTCGATGCGGCCGTCGCGCGCAAGGTCGCGGAGATCGTCGCGAAGAGCCCGGCCGCGGTGCGATATGGCAAGCAGATGTTCTATCGTCAGCGCGAGTTGCCGCTCGACGAAGCGTATGCGTACGCGGGCGACGTGATGGCGCGCAACATGATGGAAGAGGATGCGGGCGAGGGCATCGACGCGTTTCTCGAGAAGCGCAAGCCGACGTGGCGTTCGTGATGCGTTGACGGAAGCCGGCAGCGAGCGCGTCGTCGTGCAACGCACAACGACGGGCCGCGTCGTTGCCGGTGCGCGTGGGCGGTTCGCCGCAAAGCAGCCGGGTCGCCCGAGGCGGCCACGCCAGCACGTGGCACGGCAGGTGGCGGCGACGCGGTTACGCATCGCAGCACCGCAGCACCGCCGGCCCGTCAGCGTCCGTAGCTGCCGGTCCGTAGCGCCGGCTGCACGCTCGTCGCCCCGGGCGGCACGATCACGACGGGCACGCGGCGCGCGAGCGCGCACATCAGCTCGTAGCCGATCGTGCCGCTAGCTTGCGCGACATCGTCCACCTTCACCTGGTCGCCCCACAGCTCGACGCTCGAGCCGATGCCCGCGTTCGGGCACGGCGTCAGGTCGACGGTCAGCATGTCCATCGATACGCGGCCGACGACGCGCGTCATCACGCCGTCCACCGCGATCGGCGTGCCGGTCGGAGCATGGCGCGGATAGCCGTCCGCGTAGCCGCACGCGACGACGCCGATCCGCATCGCCCGATCGGCCGTGAAGCGGCGGCCGTAGCCGACGGTTTCCTCCGGCGCCAGCGTCTGCACGCCGATGATCCGGCTCGTCAGCGTCATCGCGGCCGTCAACGGCGTGTCGGCGATATGCCGCGAGGCGCCCGTCGGCGAAGCGCCGTACAGGATCGTGCCGGGGCGCACCCAGTCTCGGTGCGCGCGCGGGTGCCACAGCACGGCCGCCGAATTCGACACCGAGCGCTCGCCCGGAATCCCGGTCGTGGTCGCGTCGAACTGGTCGAGCTGCCAGTCGACTTCGCCTTCGTCGGCGTTCGCGAAATGCATCATCAGCGTGATCTTGCCGATCGACGGCGCGCTCGCCGCGCGTTCCCACGCGGCGCGGAACGCGGCCGGCCGATAGCCGAGCCGGTTCATGCCGGAATTCATCTTGAGCTGGATGTCGATCGGCTGCTGCGGCTTCGCGGCGATCAGCAGGTCGAGCTGTTCGTCGCAGTGCACGGCGACCGTCAGCCGATGGCGATCGGCCAGCTCGACGTCGGCGGGCTCGAAGATCCCTTCGAGCAGCAGCACGGGCTTGTCCCAGCCGAGCTCGCGCACGCGCACGGCTTCGTCCAGATCGAGCAGCGCGATGCCGTCGGCGGCCGCGAGGCCCGGGTAGATCCGCTCGATGCCGTGGCCATACGCGTTGGCCTTGATCACGGCCCACACGCGCGATTGCGCGGCGGTGCGGCGGATGAAGTCGAGGTTGTGGCGGACGGCGTCGGGGCGGATATGGGCGACGATGGGACGGGGCATGGCAAGGGCTCGGGTCGGATGTCGTTCGGCGCACGGGGCGTGGAGTGAAACGGCAGGCCGGCGCGATCGCGCGCCCAGCCAGTGTCGAGCGCTATCTTATTGGTGTTCGACCAGTTTTAATTAACGTATTTATCGACGATTTGGTGGAAAGTTGGGTGCCGCGACAGGACGGGGCAGGCGCCGCCCGCCGCGGCCTGCGCGGCCGAGTCTGCCGTCTAGAAAACCGGTGCGCGAACGGCACGGTGCAATGCTAAGCTCTCGGCGATCTTGTCATTGACCAATGTAATCATAACGGAGGAGACTTGGATGACGACGTCCCAGCTGTGCCTGTTCATCGTGGCGCTGTTGCCGTTCCCGATGACGTTTCTCGCCAAGGCCCGCAAGGGTTACGACAACCGTACGCCGCGCGATTACCTCGCGAAGCTCGAAGGCTGGCGCGCCCGCGCGCAGGCCGCGCATCAGAATTCATGGGAAGCGCTCGCGCTGTTCGCGGTCGCGCTGGTCGTGGCGTGGCACAACGGCGCGAACGCGCATCGCGTCGACCAGCTCGCGATCGCGTTCGTCGCGATCCGCATCGTGTATGCGCTGATGTACCTGTTGAACTGGGCGTCGCTGCGTTCGCTCGTGTGGTTCGGCGGGATGGCGTGCGTCGTCGCGCTGTTCTTCGCGACGCCGTAAGCGGCCGGTCATACGCAAACGCGCTGCCGGCGTTGCATGCGGCCCGTCAGGCCCCGCCCGCGCCCCGTGCGTGACTGTCGTTGGATGCGGGCGCAACGATCTTCGAGACGAACGGCGGCGCGTCCGCTTCGCTGCGCAGGAATGCGATCAACGGATCGAGCAGCCGGTGCCGCGTCGCCGGGTGGCGGCGCAGCACGAAGCGCCACGACGCGTCGCGCGCGAGGCCCGGCACCAGCGGCACCAGGCGCCCGCTGCGCAGCTCGGGCTCGATCAGCGGCACGCGGCCGAGCGCGATGCCCGCGCCGCCGACGGCCGCGCCGATCACCTGGCTGAAACTGCTGTAACGGACGATCTTCGTCTCGAAGTCGTCCGGCAAGCCGAACTGCACGGCCCAGTTGCGCCAGTCGATCTCGGGGCTGTCCTCGTGCATTTCCTGCAGCAGCCGCGAGCGGCATACGTGCCCAGACGCGTACGGAAACAGCTCGGGGCTGCAGACCGGAAACACGGTTTCCCGCATCAGCACGTCGTCGTCGGCCCGCAGCCGGTGCGCCGGTACGTGCACGATCGCCAGATCGACACCGCTGCGCGCGAAATCCGGCTCGTCGTCGAGCACGACCGCGTGCAGCGGGGTGTCGGGATGAAGCGACGAGAATTCCGCCAGCCGGCGCGCGAGCCACATCGACGAAAACGGCGCGTTGGCGGACACGGTGAGCCGTTGCGCGGCACCGCGAATCTCGCTGCACGCGTCGGTGAGACGCGACAGCGCATCGCTGACGGCCGGCAGCAGGCGTGCACCGGCCGGCGTGAGACCGATGCCGCCGAGCCCCGTGCTGCGTTCGAGCAGCCGCGCGCCGAGCGATTCCTCGAGCGAACGGATCTGGTGGCTGACCGCGCTGGTCGACACGTTCAGCTCGACCGCCGCGCGCGCGAACCCGCCGAGGCGGACGGCCGCCTCGAAAGCACGCAGTGCGCTGAGGGGAGGAAGGTGCGACATGCGGGGTATTGTAGTTGACTCAACACCCGTTGAAAAATCATCTTTTGCCGCGCGCGGGCGGCGCGGGTAGCCTCGATCCGGTCAACCAGAACGCAACCAAACACCGACCGGAGGGCTTCATGTATTTCGACCGACGACTATGGGCGATGATGGCGGGACTGCGCTGGCGGGTGGCGGCGGCCGTCGCGCTCGGGCTGCTCGCGATGGGTGTCGGCATCCTCCGCTTCGTGTTTCTCGGCCGCGTGCTGGCGCTGGTGTTTTCCGGCGCGCCGGCGCGCGGCATCGGCGAAGCCGTCGTTGCAACGGCGGCCTGCGTGCTGCTGCGCGCATGGCTCGATCATCGCCGCACGGTGCTCGCGCAGCATACGGCGGGCCGCGTGCAGGCGACGCTGCGCGCGCGGCTGTTCGACCGGATCGCCGCGCTCGGCCCCGCCTGGTTCAGCGGCGAACGCACGGGCGGCGTGATGCTCGCCGTCGTCGATGGCGTCGAGCAGTTGCAGACCTTCTTCGGCGTCTACCTGCCGCAGCTCGTGATCGCCGCGTGCGCGCCGCTCATGATCTTCGCGGTGCTCGCGTGGTGGGACGTGCCGACGGCCGCGATCCTGCTCGTCGCGGCGCTCGTCACGCTCGCGCTGCCGCAGCTCGTGCATCGCGCCGACAAACGCGCGGCGCTCGCCCGTTCGGCCGCGTTCAAGGCGTTCGGCGAGGAATTTCTCGACGCGGTGCAGGGCCTGCCGACGCTGAAGGCGTTCGGGCAGAGCACCGCGTTCGGCGCGAAGCTGGCCGCGAAGGCGCGCGCGTTGTCGGACAGCACGTTCTGGGTGCTCGCGCTCGGCCTGCTGACACGGTTCTTCACGGATCTCGGCACCGGCCTCGGCGCGGCCGCGGCGATCGCGGTGGGCGCATGGCGCGTGCGGCACGGCGACATGAGCCTCGAAGCGCTGCTGATCGTGCTGATGGCCGGCAGCGAGATCTTCCGCCCGTTGCGCGACCTGCGCGCGGTGCTGCATCAGGGGATGATCGGCCAGTCGGCGGCGAATGCGATCCACGCGCTGCTCGACGCGGGCGGCGCCGCGCCTCGCGTCGATGCGAAGCGCGTAGCGGGCCTGCGGCCGGAGATCGCGTTCGACGACGTCAGTTTCGCGTATCCGGGGCGCCGCGCGGAGGCCCATGCGGCGCTGAGTTTCTCGGTACGCGCGGGCGAGACGGTTGCGATCGTCGGGCCGAGCGGAGCCGGCAAGTCGACCATCGTGCGCCTGCTGCTGCGGCAGCACGATGCGCAGGGCGGCGCGGTCCGGATCGGCGGCCACGACGTGCGCACGCTCGATGTCGACCAGGTGCGCGAGATGATCGCGGTCGTCGCGCAGGATGCGACGCTGTTCGACGGCAGCGTCGCCGACAACCTGCGGCTTGGCCGCCCCGACGCGAGCGACGCGGAGATGATCGCCGCCGCGCGCGCCGCCAACGCGCACGATTTCATCTCGTCGCTGCCCGACGGCTACGCGACGCGCATCGGCGAACGCGGGCTCATGCTGTCCGGCGGTCAGCGCCAGCGCATCGCGATTGCCCGCGCGCTGCTGCGCGATGCGCCGATCCTGCTGCTCGACGAGGCGCTGTCGTCCGTCGATGCGGAAAACGAGGCGCTGATCCAGCAGGCGCTGGACCGGCTCACGCGCGGGCGCACGACGCTGGTGCTCGCGCACCGGCTGTCCAGCGTGATCGGCGCCGATCGCATCCTGGTGCTCGACCAGGGGCAGGTCGTCGACGAAGGCACGCACGCGGCGCTGATCGCACGCGACGGCCCGTATCGCCGCCTGATGGGGCCGCAACTGGAAGCGGTCGCCGAATCCGTCGGCGCGGCGACCCCGGCCGGCGCGACCGCGCGCGGGTCGTCGGGCCCGCAGGTGCGGCCGCTGAACGACGACGCGGCGACGATCGGCTGGCCGGAAACGTTGCGGACGCTGCTGCGCTTCGTGCGTCCATGGAAGGGCAAGGTGGTGCTCACCGTGCTGTTCGGGATCGGCCGCGTGCTCGCCTTCATCGGCGTCGGCGTGCTCGGCGCGCGGGTGGTCGGCGCGGTGCCGACCGGTCATGTCGGCACCGGGCTGGTTGCCGCGCTGCTCGTGATCGCGCCGGTCGCGGCCGTGCTGCACTGGCTCGAATCGTGGCTCGCGCACGACATGGCGTACCGGCTGCTCGCGGAAATGCGCATCGCATTATTCGCGACGCTCGAGCGGCTCGCGCCGGCCGGGCTGCTGCGTCGCCGTTCCGGCGATCTCGTGTCGCTCGCGACGCAGGACGTCGAGACCGTCGAATATTTCTACGCGCATACGCTCGCGCCCGCGTTCGTCGCGGTGCTCGTGCCGGCCGGCGTGCTGGTGCTGCTCGCGTCGGTCGCATGGCCGCTCGCGCTCGTGCTGCTGCCGTTCCTGCTGTGGGCCGGGCTCGCGCCCGTGCTGGCCCGCCGCGACGTCGACCGGCTCGGCACCGGCGCGCGCGAAGCGCTCGGCCGGCTCGGCGCGCACCTGACCGAAACGATCCAGGGGCTCGCGGAACTGACCGCGTTCCAGGCGATCGCACGCCGGCGCGCGGCGTTCGTGGCCGAGGCCGATGCGTATCGTCGGCAGCGCGCGAAGCTGCTCGACGATCTGTCGACGCAAAGCGCCGCGCTCGAAGTCGCGAGCGGGCTCGGCGGGCTGGCGGTCGCCGCGCTCGGCGCGTGGTTGTGCGCACGCGGCTGGTTCCCGCACGAGTCGTTGCCGCTGCTGGTGCTCGTCGCGGTGGCCGCGTTCATGCCGGTGGCCGAAATCGGTCAGGTCGCGCGCCAGCTTGCCGACACGATCGCGTCGACGCGCCGCTTGCGCGCGCTGGAGAAGGAGCCCGTGACGGTGACGGACGGCGCGCATGCGATGCCCGGGAATCCGGCGGTACGGTTCGACGCGGTGTCGTTCACGTATCCGGGCCGCGGCGTGCCCGCGATCGACCGCGTGAGCTTCGAGGTGCCGCCCGGCAGCACGGTCGCGCTGGTCGGTGCATCGGGTGCGGGCAAGTCGACCGTCGCGAGCCTGCTGCTGCGCTTCTGGGATCCGCAGCAGGGCCGCGTCACGCTCGGCGGCGTCGACCTGCGCGACCTGCGGCTCGACGATCTGCGGCAGCACATCGCGCTCGTCGCGCAGGATACCTATCTGTTCAACGACACGCTGGACGCGAACATCCGGCTCGCCGCGAACGATGCGTCCGACGCGGACGTGCGGCGCGCGATCGACCACGCGGCGCTCGGCGATTTCGTCGCGCGGTTGCCGGACGGGCTCGCGACGCGCGTCGGCGAGCGCGGCGTGCAGTTGTCGGGCGGCCAGCGCCAGCGTGTGGCGATCGCGCGGGCGTTCCTGAAGGATGCGCCGGTGCTGATCCTCGACGAGGCGACGTCGCACCTGGACACGATCAGCGAGCAGCAGATCCGCGCGGCGCTGGAGGATCTGATGACGCAGCGCACGTCGATCATCATCGCGCACCGGCTGTCCACTGTGCGCCATGCCGACCTGATCCTCGTGATGGAGCAGGGCGCCGTGATCGAGGCTGGCCGCCATACGGAGCTGATGGCGCGGCAGGGCGCGTATGCGCGGCTCGTGTCGCATCAGGCGAGCGGGGTCGCGGCGTGACGGGGCAGCGAGCGCGGCTGCATCCGGTGTTGTCCGTACTCAGGTATTGACAACATATGTTGTGTGATTGTCTAATTCGTCATCGCGTGTTGCGCGATCGTGACGACGTGCGTCCCCGCATCGTTTGACGGGGCGCGCCGACCCGGCGCACGCTACATGTCACCGGAGTGGACTCTTTTGCACGACATGCCGCTTTCCCTTTCGCCCGTCATCGCCGGCACGCCGTTCGACATCGGCATGCGCCTCGGCGAGCTTGCCCGGCCGGAATTCGACGCGTACTTGCGGCGGAGCCGCGCATGGCAGGCCGTGCGCCGCTGGCGCGGCCATCCGTTCGTCGCCGACGCGATCGACGAAGCCGCGCTGCTGCGCGTGCTCGGCGATCGTGCACCAGAAGGGCTGACGAACTACCGCGACGGTCCGGCCGATCCCGACGACGAGAACCCGCTCGCGACCGCGGTGTTCGATATTGACGACACCGCGATCGGTTTCACCGTCCATCAACACGGCACGCAGCGCTTCGCGACGCGCATCGTGCCGTCCGCGCACGCGCCCGGCGCGTCCTGATCCTTGAGGTTACGCATGACGACCGTTTTCCATCGCGCTCCGCGCGCCACCTTGCCCGTCGCCGTCGCCGGGGACGGCATCGAGATCGTCGATTCGACCGGCAAGCGCTATATCGATGCGTGCGGCGGCGCGGCCGTATCGTGTCTCGGCCACAACGACCCGCGCGTGATCGACGCGATCAAGCGGCAGGCGCAGCAATTGCCGTACGCGCATACGTCGTTCTTCACGACGGAAGTGGCCGAGGAACTGGCCGACCGGCTCGTCGACGGCGCGCCGGCTGGGCTCGACCACGTGTATTTCGTGTCGGGCGGCTCGGAGGCGATCGAGGCCGCGCTGAAGCTGGCGCGCCAGTACTTCGTCGAGAAGGGCGAGCCGCGGCGCCGTCATTTCATCGCCCGGCGCCAGAGCTATCACGGCAACACGCTCGGCGCACTCGCGATCGGCGGCAACGCATGGCGGCGCGAGCCGTTCCTGCCGCTGCTGATCGACGCGCATCACGTGAGCCCGTGCTATGCGTACCGCGATCAGCAGGCCGGTGAAACGGAGGAAGCGTACGCGCAGCGCCTCGCGGACGAGCTCGAACGGAAGGTCGTCGAGCTCGGCGCGGAAAACGTCGCGGCGTTCGTCGCGGAAACGGTGGTCGGCGCGACGGCCGGCGCGGTGCCGCCGGTGCGTACCTACCTGAAAAAGATTCGCGCGGTGTGCGACAAGTACGGCGTGCTGCTGATCCTCGACGAGATCATGTCGGGGATGGGGCGCACGGGTTACCTGTATGCATGCGACGAAGACGGGGTCGCGCCGGATCTGCTGACGATCGCGAAAGGGCTCGGCGCGGGCTACCAGCCGATCGGTGCGACGCTGGTGAGCGATCGTATTTACCGGACGATCGTCGACGGCTCGGGCTTCTTCCAGCACGGTCACACGTACATCGGCCATGCGACCGCCTGCGCGGCCGCGCTCGAAGTGCAGCGCGTGATCGCCGAGGAGAAGCTGCTCGACAACGTGAAGGCGCGCGGCGAGCAGTTGCGTGCGTCGTTGCGCGCGCATTACGGTGCGCATCCGCATGTCGGCGACGTGCGCGGCCGCGGGCTGTTCGTCGGCGTCGAGCTCGTGCGCGATCGCGACACCAAGGCGGCGTTCGATCCTGCGTTGAAGCTGCACGCGGTGGTCAAGCGCGAGGCGATGCAGCGCGGCTTGATGGTGTATCCGATGGGCGGCACGATCGACGGCGTGCATGGCGATCACATCCTCATCGCGCCGCCGTTCGTTTGCACCGCGCAGCAGATCGATACGATCGTCGAGCGGCTGTCCGGCGCGATCGGCGCGGCGCTCGCATCGGCCGCCGCGTGAACCCCGACCCTACTGCATTCTCATCATGACAGACAGACTGCCTCCTTTCGATCCCGCGTCGGCCACCGACGAACAGAAGGCCGTGCTCGCCGATATCCTCAGCGGCCCGCGCGGCAACCTGAACGGGCCGTTCCTTGGCTGGATCGCGAGCCCCGAGCTGGCCCAGCACGCGCAGAAGCTCGGCGCGTTCTGCCGCTATCGCACGGGGCTGCCGCTGCGGCTGTCCGAGCTCGCGATTCTCGTGACGGCCGCGCGCTGGCGCTCGCAGGCCGAGTGGCACATCCATCATCCGATCGCGCTCGATGCCGGCGTGCCGGCCGCGACGGCCGACGCGATCCGGCTCGGCGTCGCGCCCGCATTCGAATCGGGCGACGACGCGCTGATCCACGCATTCGCCACCGAGCTGTACGACACGCGCCGTGTGAGCGATGCGACGTTCGCGCGGGCGCAGACCCGCTTCGGCCACGAGACCGTGGTGAACCTCGTCGCGCTGCTCGGCTATTACGCGCTCGTCGCGATGACGCTCAACACGTTCGATATGCGCGCGGACGGACAAACTGATTTGCCGTTTCCGGAATAATCGCTGCCGGCGCGTGCGGCGGCAGCATGCCGCACGCGCGTCCGGATGGCCCGAAAAGCACGTACGCGCGGGCTTTTCGGCGTTTCGGCACGAATCGTTTCGCGACTTCGGCGTGTTGTAAGACGTACACAGCACGACCTACCCGTCAGAGCAGGAAATTTTTCCCCTCCCTAGAATTTCGGCAAATAGCTTACGGGGGAAATATCGATGCGCTGGGTCCTGTTGATCGTGTTCATTGCGTGTGTCGTGTACACGCATCGGCGCGGCAAGGTTCGGCACCGGTTGTTCAGGCAACTATCCGACCACTCGACCTTTACCGCACCGCTGAACTGCTTTTCGTATGCGTTCTCGTCGGTGCCGACCACGCCGTTTCTCGATACGCGGCACTTTCCGGAGCTCGCGGTGCTGCAGCGCGAATGGCGCACGTTTCGCAGCGAAGCGCTCGCGTTGCGCGACGCGAGCCGGATCAAGGCGTCGGGCGAGTACAACGACATCGGTTTCAATTCGTTCTTTCGCCACGGCTGGAAGCGTTTCTACCTGAAGTGGTACGACGCGCCGCATCCGTCCGCGCAGGCATTGTGTCCGCGTTCGGTCGAAATCCTGTCGCGGATTCCGTCGATCAAGGCGGCGATGTTCGCGCAGTTGCCGCCGGGCGGGAAGCTCGGGCTGCATCGCGATCCGTATGCGGGCTCGCTGCGCTACCACCTCGGGCTCGCTACGCCGAACGACGACGCGTGCCGGATCGTCGTCGACGGCGAATCGTACGCATGGCGCGACGGCGAGGCCGTGATGTTCGACGAGACGTACCTGCACTGGGCCGAAAACCGCACCGCGCACGATCGCGTGATCCTGTTCTGCGACATCGACCGCCCGATGAAATATCGCTGGGCGCAGCGCATCAACGATGCGTTCGGGCAACTGCTGATGCGCGCGGCCGCATCGCCGAACGAAACCGGCGATCGCACGGGCGGGCTCAATCGCGCGTTCAGGTATCTGTATGCGATTCGCCGCGCCGGCAAGCGCTTGAAGGCGTGGAATCGCACCGCGTACTACATCGTCAAGTGGCTGCTGTTCGGCGGGATCGCGGTCGCGATTTTCTGCATCTGACGGGCGACGGCGGGCGTTTCTTCCGTCTGACGATAGGGCGTACGGCAGGGCGCCGACGGCCTCGGCCGCGATCAATGCAACCAAATGTATTCGTCCGGGATCAACGGACGCTGGCCGCGTATGATGGCTTGTTCACATGGATATGATCGGTGAGCAAGCATGACGAGTACCCGTAAGACCATGATGATCGCCGGCGGGCTCCTGGTCGCCGCGGCGGGCACCGCGTACGTGATGCTGCTGCGCGCGGACCACCGTGCGATCGAAGACGCCGGCATCGGCGACGCGGCCGCACCCGTTGCGTCGGCGCCCGCGAGCAACGATCACGCGGCGCAGGGCGCGATCGCGCCGCCCGCACCGGCTGCCGCGACGGCGCCGAAGCAGGCGGCTGCTGCCCCGTCGCCTCCCGAACCCACACCCGTGCCGGCTGCAACCGCGCGCGTCGGCGCCGCGCCCGCGCCGGTTCCGGCGATTCCGGTCGTCAGCGACAGGCCGCAACCGGTGACGAAGCCGGCCGCACCGCCGCCGAAAGTCAACGTCGTGACGGTCGATGCGCAGGATTCGACCCCCACGCCGGCTCCCGCACCGGCCGCCAAGCCCGCTCAGTCGGCGCAGTCGGCCGCACCCGAGCAGGTCACGCAGCGCGCGCCGCGCAAGCGCGACGGCCTCGAACGCCATGCGGCCGCCGCGCGGCCGGCCGCGACGAAATCCGAAACGCCGGAGACGGCCGCGCTCGTCAGGGAATCGGCGAAGCTCGATCCGTCGCTGCCGCCGCCGTCGACGTCATCGATGCAGTCGATGTCGGCGAGCACCGGTTCGTACCGGCAGGGCGGTGCGTCCTCCGGCGCGAATCCGGTGGCCGCCGCGATGACCGAGCAACTGGTCAGGCAGTCGAGCAGTTTCAAGTCGACGGCGCCTGCGCCGGCGGACGGCGGCTCGGCCGCAACCAAGTAATCGTGATCGGCCTCGGCATAAAAAGGGCCCCGCACGCCGACCAAGGCATGCGGGGCCAAGAGAGACAAACCTTGATGTCGTCGGGCTGACGTGCGTCAGGCGGCGACCGCTTCTTCGGCCTTCGGCTGCGCGGTTGCGACGGGCGCCGCCACATCCTGCCGGATCAGGTGGTCGAACGCGCCGAGCGACGCCTTCGCGCCTTCGCCGACCGCGATCACGATCTGCTTGAACGGCACCGTCGTCACGTCGCCGGCCGCGAACACGCCCGGCACCGACGTCGCGCCGCGCGCATCGACGACGATCTCGCCGTGCTTCGACAGCTCGACCGTGCCTTTCAGCCATTCGGTGTTCGGCACGAGGCCGATCTGCACGAACACGCCTTCGAGATCGATGCGCTGCGTGTCGCCCGAGCGCAGATCCTTGTAGACGAGGCCGTTCAGCTTGCTGCCGTCGCCGGTCAGCTCGGTCGTCTGCGCCTGCGTGACGATCGTCACGTTCGGCAGGCTGCGCAGCTTGCGCTGCAGCACTTCGTCCGCGCGCAGCTGCGCGCCGAATTCGATCAGCGTGACTTCCTTCACGATGCCGGCGAGGTCGATCGCCGCCTCGACGCCCGAGTTGCCGCCGCCAACCACCGCGACACGCTTGCCCTTGAACAGCGGGCCGTCGCAGTGCGGGCAGTACGCGACCCCGCGGTTGCGGTATTCGCGCTCGCCCGGCACGTTGATTTCGCGCCAGCGTGCGCCGGTCGCGAGGATGATCGTCTTCGCCTTCAGCACCGCGCCGTTCGCGAGACGGATCTGATGCACGTCGCCCGGAATCAGCGCGTCGGCGCGCTGCACGTCCATGATGTCGACGTCGTACTGCTTCACGTGCTGTTCGAGCGCGGTCGCAAACTTCGGCCCTTCGGTTTCCTGCACCGACACGAAGTTCTCGATCGCCATCGTGTCGAGCACCTGGCCGCCGAAACGCTCGGCGACCACACCCGTCGCGATGCCCTTGCGTGCCGAGTAGATCGCCGCGGCGGCGCCCGCGGGGCCGCCGCCGACGATCAGCGTGTCGAACACCGGCTTGTTCTCGAGCGACTTCGCCGCGCGTTCGCCGGCGCCCGTATCGAGCTTCGCGAGGATTTCCTTCACGCTGCTGCGGCCCTGGCCGAACGAGGCGCCGTTCAGGAACATCGTCGGCACGGCCATGATCTGGCGCGACTCGACTTCATCCTGGAACAGCGCGCCGTCGATCGCGACGTGGCGGATGCGCGGGTTGATCAGCGACATCACGTTCAGCGCCTGCACGACTTCCGGGCAGTTCTGGCACGACAGCGAGAAATACGTTTCGAATGCGTAGTCGCCGTCGAGCGCGCGAATCTGTTCGATCACGTCGTCGTCGAGCTTGATCGGATGGCCGCCCGTTTGCAGCAACGCGAGCACGAGCGACGTGAATTCATGGCCCATCGGGATGCCGGCGAAGCGGATGCCGGCCGGCTTGCCGGGTTCGCCGATCGAGAACGACGGCTTGCGCTCGGCGTCGTCGCGGCGTTCGGTCACGGTCACGCGATCCGTCAGCGACGCAATCTCGTTCAGCAGCGCCAGCAGTTCCTGCGATTTCGCGCTGTCGTCGAGCGAGGCGACGAGTTCGATCGGGCGCGTGATCTTTTCGAGGTACGCTTTGAGTTGGTTCTTGAGATTGGCGTCGAGCATGGCGTTTCGGATTCCGTATTGATTATGCTGGTCGGGCACGTCGTGCCGGAGGAGAGGGCGGGCCGCGCGATGCAGGGCCCGCCGTCGCGCGCCTCGGGCGAGGCGCGCGGAGCGGTCGTCAGATCTTGCCGATCAGGTCGAGCGACGGGGTCAGCGTTTCCGCACCCGGCGTCCACTTGGCCGGGCACACTTCACCCGGGTGCGCCGCGATGTATTGCGCGGCTTGCACCTTGCGCAGCAGTTCGCCTGCGTCGCGGCCGATGCCGTTGTCGTGGATTTCGCACAGCTTGATCTCGCCTTCCGGGTTGATCACGAACGTGCCGCGCAGCGCCATCCCTTCTTCCTCGATCAGCACGTCGAAGTTGCGCGACAGCGTGAGCGTCGGGTCGCCGACCAGCGGGTACTTGATCTTGGCGATCGTGTCCGAGGTGTCGTGCCATGCCTTGTGCGTGAAGTGCGTGTCGGTCGACACGCCGTAGATTTCGACACCCAGCTTCTGGAATTCCGCGTAACGGTCGGCGAGGTCGCCCAGCTCGGTCGGGCAGACGAACGTGAAGTCGGCCGGGTAGAACACGACGACGGACCACTTGCCCTTGAAGTTCTCTTCCGAGACGGGCACGAATTCGCCGTTGTGGTAAGCGGTTGCCTTGAACGGCTTGATTTGGGTGTTGATGATCGGCATCTGGGTAATTCCTTTTTGTCAGTGGTGAGTGGAGTGTTGCCAGTATCCGGGTTCACCCTGTGTTTGTGAAATTGCTTGTTTCAATCCGGGGCATCGGGATTTTCTATCTGCTTCCGGCCCTTGATTGGCGGGGGCGGGGAGGGGGCATCGGATGAGCAGTCGCGACGCCGGGGCGGCGATGGGTCGGAGGGGAATCTAACGTCGATCGTCCCGGCGGATCGGGTTCGGTCGGCGCCGACGGTGATTTGGGGCGGCAGGGGCCGTACGTGCCTTCACCATTCCGGGCGCAGATCCTCCTGGCTGGCAATCTCGCGCCCCTTCCATAGACCGAAAACATTGTTGACAAGTGTGTGTTCGTGTCGGGCGATATAGGCATCGATTGCGTCGCCGACGATCTCGGCGCGGGAGCGGTTCTTGGCCCCTGCGATGATGCTCAACGCGGCATGCTGGTCATCCGACAGGTCGATCGGGATCGTGCGCATTGCAACCTCCATGACTTTGACGCACCCATCATCGATATGCGGCCGCGCAAATGCAAGGTCGCGCCTATCCGAAGCGAATGCCGCTTCGCGGTTCGGCAGGCGGGACACGCCCCGCTCAAATCCCCGCCATCTTCCTCAACCATTCCGCCAGCCGCCGCGCCCCATCCGGCATGTCCGCGTCCTCGCGCGTGCACAGGTAGTAGTCGCGCCCGTCGTCGAGCGCATGGTCGAACAGTTGCACGAGTTCGCCGTTCGCCAGTTCGCGCTGGACCAGCGGCGCGCGCAGCAACGCGGCGCCGAGATCCGCGCGCGCCGCGCTCAGCGTGAGCTGGCCGTCCTCGAACATCGGCCCCACCGCATGCGACACGTGCCGCACGCCGGCGCCCTGCAGCCAGTTGACCCACGTGCTGCGATCCTCGTCGTGCACGAGCGGCGCGCGCGCGAGATCGGCCGGCGTGCGGAACGGCCCGTGACGCTTCAGGAACGACGGGCTGCACATCGGCACCATCGCGCCCGGCAGCAGCCGCTCGCAGCGGTAGCCGGGCCAGTCGCCGGTGCCGAAGCGGATCGACAGGTCCGATGCATCGCTTCGGTAGTTGCGGTGATGCGCGTACAGCACCGTGACGTCGACATCGGTGTTGTCGGCCAGGAATGCATGCAGCCGGGGAATGAACCAGCCGATGCCGAGCAGCGGAATCAGGCTGACGGTGATCTGGCGCAGCGACGAACGGTCGCGCACGAAGCGCGTCGCGCTGCGCAGCACCGAGAACGCCGCGCTGATCGACCGGTAGTAGTCGCGCCCCTCGTCGGTGAGCGCGAGCAGCCGGCCTTCGCGCACCGTCAGCGGCGTCTGGATGAACGCTTCGAGCAGTTGCAGCTGATGGCTGACCGCCGACGGCGTGATGTCGAGTTCGCCCGCCGCCGCGGTGACGGAGCCCAGACGCGCGAACGCTTCGAACGCACGCACCGCGCGCAGCGGCGGATCGTGCGGCAATTGTTCGATATTTTTCATGTATCGAATTTTATCGAAAAATCAGGGTAAGCGACAACACAAAAATATGCTGTATTTACAGGGGTATACGGTAATGTGTCGAGAACGGTATAAGCATCCAACAATTGGATATTTGGGGTTTGGTGGTTGAATATTTAATATTTTTCATGTTTCTGATTCGACTCACCGATCCCTCGCACATGAAAACCGCTTTCCTCCCCGTCAGTCTCGCCTTCTCCGCGGCCGCCCTCGTCGCCGCCGTTCCCGCGTTCGCGCAGTCCGCTCCGCAGACGGTCCTGATCGGCCTCGCCGCGCCGCTCACCGGCCCGTCCGCGCGGATCGGCAAGGATCTGCAGAACGGCGCGCAACTCGCGATCGACGACGCGAACGCCAAGCATCCAACCATCGGCGGCAAGCCGGTCGTCTACAAGCTCGTCGCGGCCGACGACCAGTCCGATCCGCGCACGGCCGTCGCGGTCGCGCAGCAACTCGTCGACCAGCACGTGATCGGCGTCGTCGGTCACTGGAACACGGGCTGCAGCGTGCCGGCGTCGCGCGTGTACCGCGATGCGGGCATTCCGCAGATCGCGCCGGCCTCCACCGGCCATCAATACACGCAGCAGGGCTACGCGACGGCGTTGCGCATCATGGGTCACGACGATGCGGGCGGCCGCTTCACCGGTGCGTACGCGGTGAAGACGCTGAAGGCCACGCGCATCGCGGTGATCGACGATCGCACGTCGTTCGGCGCGGGGCTGGCCGACCAGTTCATCCAGGGCGTGCAGGCGAACGGCGGCACGATCGTCGATCGCCAGTACGTGAACGACAAGACCACCGATTTCAGCGGCGTGCTGACCGCGATCAAGGGCAAGCGCGCGGATCTCGTGTTCTTCGGCGGCCTCGACGCGCAGGCCGCGCCGATCGCGCGCCGGATGCGCCAGCTCGGCGTGAACGCGCCGCTGCTCGGCGCGGGCGGCTTCGTGAGCCAGACCTTCCTGTCGCTCGCCGGCAAGGACGGCGACGGCGTGACGGCGCTCGAACCGGGCCTGCCGCTCGACCGGATGCCGGGCGGCAAGACGTTCGATGCGCAATACCAGGCGCGCTATCACGCGCCGATCGAACTGCATGCGCCGTTCGCGTACGACGCGGCCGCCACGCTGATCGCGGCCGCGCAGAAGGCCGGCACGACCCAGCCGGCGAAGCTCGTCGCGGCCGTTCGCGCGATCGACCGGCCCGGCGTGACGGGGCGCATCGCATTCGACGCCGAAGGCAACCTGAAGGACCCGGCCTTCACGATCTACCAGGTGCGCGGCGGCAAGTGGGCCGTCGTCGACGTGCTCGGCGGCTCGCGTACCGCCGTCAAGTAACGACAAAACGACCAGGACGATCCCCATGACCGAAGCGAACCCGACATCCGCCGCCGCATCCGAGGACACACGCCTCGGGATTCTCGCGCGGCGCCGCATCGAAGCGGAAATCATCAAGCCGATCTACGAGATCATGAAGCGCGAGTTCGGCGCCGAGCGCGCGCAGGCCGTGATCGCCGAAGCCGTGCGCGGCGCGGCCGTCGATGCGGGCCGCACGTTCGCCGCGCAGGAGCCGGACGGCACGAGCGTGAAGTCGTTCATCGCGCTGCAGGTGCTGTGGGAGAAGGACGATGCGCTCGACGTCGAGGTGCGGCGCGCGGACGACGCGCACTACGACTACGACGTGCATCGCTGCAGCTACGCCGAGATGTATCACGCGATGGGGCTCGGCGAGATCGGGCACCTGCTGAGCTGCGCGCGCGACAGCTATTTCATCCAGGGTTACGCGCCGGACATCGCGCTCACGCGCACGAGCACGATCATGCAGGGCAGCAAGCGCTGCGATTTCCGCTATGCGCTGCAACGCGCGCCGGAGCACGGCGATGCATGACGCTACCGTGACCGTGCCGCGCGTCGACGGCGACCGTCTGTGGGCGTCGCTCGAACGGATGGCGCAGATCGGCGCGACGCCGAAGGGCGGCGTCTGCCGTCTCGCGCTGACCGATCTCGACCGCGAGTCGCGCGACCTGTTCGTGCAGTGGGCGCGCGACGCCGGCTGCACGGTGCGCGTCGATCGGATGGGCAACGTGTTCGCGCGCCGCGCGGGCCGCAATCCGGGCGCCGCGCCCGTGATGACCGGCTCGCACGCCGATTCGCAGCCGACCGGCGGCCGCTACGACGGCATCTACGGCGTGCTCGGCGGGCTCGAGGTCGTGCGCGCGCTGAACGACGCGGGCATCGAGACCGAACGCCCGATCGACGTCGTGATCTGGACCAACGAGGAAGGCTCGCGCTTCGCGCCGGCGATGTTGGCGGCCGGCGTGTTCTCGGGCGTCTACACGCTCGAATACGGGCTGTCGCGCACCGACGGCGCGGGTCGGACGATCGGCGAGGAACTCGAACGGATCGGCTACGCGGGCACGGAGCCGGTCGGCGGCTATCCGGTGCACGCCGCGTACGAACTGCATATCGAGCAGGGTGCGATTCTCGAACGGGCCGGCAAGACGATCGGCGTCGTGACGGCGGGGCAGGGGCAGCGCTGGTACGAGGTGACGCTGACCGGGGTCGATGCGCACGCCGGTACGACGCCAATGGCGTTTCGTCGCGACGCGCTGGTGGGCGCCGCGCGGATGATCTCGTTCGTCGACGAGCTCGGCCGCCGTTACGCACCGGATGCGCGCGCAACGGTCGGGATGATCGAGGCGCGGCCGAATTCGCGCAATACGGTGCCGGGCGGCTGTTTTTTCACGGTGGAATTCCGGCATCCCGACGATGCGGTCCTCGACGAACTGGACGCGGCGCTGCGCGCGGAGCTCGCGCGCGTGGCCGACGAAACCGGCCTCGGCGCGCGGATCGAGCAGATTTTCACGTATGCGCCGGTGCCGTTCGCGCCCCGCTGCATCGACACGGTGCGCGACGCGGCCCGCGCGCTCGGGTTGTCGCACATGGACATCGTGTCCGGTGCGGGACACGACGCGTGCTATGTCGCGCGTGTCGCGCCGACCGGGATGATCTTCGTGCCGTGTGTGGACGGGCTGAGCCACAACGAGGCGGAAGCGATTACGCCGGAATGGGCGACGGCGGGCGCCGACGTGCTGTTGCGCGCGGTGTTGCAGAGTGCGCAGGAAGCGTAAGCGCGACGCGTGCGGCCGGGCGGCGGAGCGCTCGCGTTACTTCCCCGCCTTGCGCCGCGCCATATACGCGAGATACGCGACGATCTGGTCGAGTTCGCGGTCGCTCAACTGTTCGGGCGGAAACGCCGGCATGCTGCGGCCCGGCCAGTCGCGTACCGACGCCGGGTTGCGGATGTAGCGGCGCAGCGCGGCGGGCTGGAAATAGTCGACCGGATTCATCGGCGTGTTCAGGTCGGGGCCGGCGCGGCTGCTGCCCGCGCCGTCGATGCGATGACACGCGAGACATTGCGTGACGAACAGCCGCTGGCCCGCGCGGGCCGGATCGTTCGCGGGCAACGCGGCATCGACCGCGAGCGACGGCCAGCGCGCGAGCGGCGACGATTCGATCGTGATGCGCACGATCTGGTACGGCCACTGCTCGCCGCGCACCGACGACGCGTCCGGCCCGAGCCACACGAGATAGAACGGCCCCGCGCCGACCTGCTTGCCGGGCAGCTTCGGCCACGGATGGGCCGGATCCTCGATCGCGAGCCACGGGACCGCGCCGGCCGGCGCGCGGCGGCGCACGAGATCGAGCGGCAATTGCGCGGCGAAACCGTCGGCCGCGCGCGTTTCGAGCACGCCGTCGGCCGGCAGCGGCGTGTCGCCGAGCAGCGCGGCGAACGGCACCGCGCGGAACGTCATCGGCCGGCCGTATGCGATGTCGCGCGGCACGTGGATGTCGGTCGCGTCCGGACGCGCGAGCAGCGTCTGGCGGGTGAGGGCGCGGGCCGCGCCGTCGGTGTCGAGTTCGAGCGTGGACTGGGCCGACGCGCGTTGCCCGAGCAGGCAGACCGTCAGCAGCACGACCGAAAACCACTGGCGCTTCAGCATTCGTTCTCCGGGAAGGGGGGGGCGGTGGCGGCAGGCGGGCCGCCGCGGTCGATGGAAGGAATCGGGCGACAGTCTATCCGGTACGGGCGGCGCTGGCCAATTCGGCGCGCAAGGGCATGGCGGTCATGACCGGACCGGCCCGCGGCAGGGCTCGACCAACGGGGCGCCGAGTGGGCGAGGTGTCGTCATAGCGGTTCGGACCACGGAGGACAAACGCTCACGGTGGCGATACGCGGTCTGCCCGCGTTCACGACATTGCGTTACCGGGCCATCGTCGTCAATGACTCGAACAAGCGGCTTCGCTTTTCGGCATGGGTGTGCGTTGCGCTGGTTCGAAATCGGCTTCACGCATCCCCGACGGCGTCAGCGACACGAAATGCATCGCTGTGCCGCGCGCCGGGAAGCCGGCGACACCGGTCGAGCCCCACGGAATCGGCGAACGCTGCACGCCGCTCACTGCAATGTTCGCCGGCCCAAGCGCGAGCGTCAGCAGCCGCCCGTCGCGGGTCGGCACATACGCGTGCGTGCCGGCGACACCGAGGTCCGATTCGCGCACCGACGCGGGCAGGCAATCGAGCGTCGCCGTGCGGCGGCCGTCCGGCGCGATCAGCATCGCGACGCCGCGATCGTCCGCCGTCGTCGTGACGACGATGAAACGGTCGATCTCCGGCACATAGGCGGCCGAATACACGTAGTACTGGATCGCGTCGTTCAGCGATCCGAGTTTTTCCAGCTTCGCGGTGACGGGGTCGAACATCGCGTATTCGAGCGTCGCGTCCGTGCTGCCTTCGATGAACTTCTGCCACACGAGCAGCGCGTTGCGCGGCGAGCCCGCGATCACGGGCCACCACTCGCGGCGGCGCGGCGCGACCGCGACATGGTTCAGTACGCGCCCGGCCGCATCGTAGGTTTTCAGGTAGACACCGTTTCCGCTGCCGAGGTTGTCGACACCGCCGCCGTTGACCCAGTCGGCCGAATAGAACACGACGAAGCGGTCGCCGGCCGTCGCGACATGCCCCGAATGGCCGCCCGATTCGACGTCGTTCGGGTAGGGCTTGACCGGTTTCAGGTCGCGGCGGTAGACGCCGTAGCGCTGGCTGACTTCCTGCGGCGCGTTCCAGCCGTCCTCGAACGTGACGAAGATGTCGCCGCGCGCGTTCTGCGCGATCGACACGGGTTCCTGCGCCTCGGGGCGGCTGATGAACGTGCGCACGTGCAGCACACGCGTCCCGCCGGGCAGCCATTCGCCGACGTACACGTCATGCGGCCAGTTGCCGCCGCGCAGCGCGCCGCGCGGCACGATGCCCGAGCTGCTGAAGAACACCCAGCGTTTGCCGTCGCCGGCGTCGGCCACGCCGATTCCGTGCATGAAGCGCCGCGGGTCGCCGCTGTCCTGTGGCGACGGGGCGGTCGACACCGTGACCGTATGCACGACCGGCGCGCCGGCGAAGGCCGGCGGCGACGCCGTGCCGATGCCGCCCGCGCCGCAAAGGGCAATTGCGGCCAGCCGCACGACGGCCTGTACCGGGCGCGTTCGCCGCATCATTCGACGGTTACCGATTTCGCGAGGTTGCGCGGCTTGTCGACGTCGGCGCCGCGCGCGCAGCCGACGTGATACGCGAGCAGTTGCAACGGGATCACGTTGACGATCGGCGACAGCAGGTCGCCCGATTCGCGCACGCGGATCAGGTGCGTGTCGCGGTCGGCGTCGATCTCGAGCTGACTGCCGGCCAGCACGTAAAGCCGGCCGCCGCGTGCACGCACCTCGGCCATGTTGGACTTCAGCTTCTGGAACAGGCGGTCGTCCGGCGCGATCGTGACGACCGGCATCGCGCTCGTGACGAGCGCGAGCGGCCCGTGCTTCAGCTCGCCGGCCGCATAGCCTTCCGCGTGGATGTACGACACTTCCTTCAGCTTCAGGGCGCCTTCCAGTGCGATCGGGAAATGGATGCCGCGGCCGAGGAACAGCGCGTTCTCGGTGCGCGCGAATTTCGTGGCCCAGCCCATGATCTGCGTTTCCAGCGCGAGCGCGTGGCCGATGCGCTCGGGCAGCGCGCGCAACTGCTTCAGGTGCGTCGCGACTTGCGCGGCATCGAGCCGGCCGCGTAGTTGCGCGAGCGTCAGCGTCAGCAAGAACAGCGCGACGAGCTGCGTGGTGAACGCCTTGGTCGACGCGACGCCGAGTTCGGCGCCGGCCCGCGTCAGGAACCGCAGTGGCGCGTTGCGCGCGATCGTGCTGGTCGCGACGTTGCAGATCGCCATCGACAAATCCTGGCCCATCGTGCGCGCCTGCTCGATCGCGCCGATGGTGTCGGCCGTTTCGCCAGACTGCGAGATGCCGACGACGAGCGTGCGCGGATCGGCCACCGTGTCGCGGTAGCGGTATTCGCTGGCGATCTCGACCTGGGCCGGCACGCCCGCGATGCTTTCGAGCCAGTACTTCGCCGTGAGGCCCGCGTAGTAGCTGGTGCCGCAGCCGAGCAGCAGCACGCTTCTGACTCGCGACAGCAGCCCGCGCGTGCCTTCCGTCGCGTCGAACAGCGCCGGCGAGATCGTGTCGATGCCGTCGAGCGTGCTGTCGATCGCCTTCGGTTGCTCGAAGATTTCCTTCTGCATGAAGTGCTGGTACGGGCCAAGCGCGGCATCGTCCGCGCGCGCCTTCACTTCGCACAACGGGCGCCGTGCTTCCTGCCCGCCCGCATCGACCACGGCGATGCGATCCGGCGTGATCAGCGCGACGTCGCCGTCCTCCAGGTACACGAAGCGGTCGGTCAGGTCGCCGAGCGCCGCGCAGTCGGACGCGAGGTAGTTCTGCTCGGCGCCGATGCCGATCACGAGCGGCGAGCCGGCGCGCGCGGCGACGAGGCGCTGCGGCTCGCGCGCGCCGAGCACCGCGATCGCGTACGCGCCGTGCAGCCGTTTGACCGCGCGCACCACCGCGTCGAACAGGTCGTCGCGATAGAGGCTGTGGATCAGGTGTGCGATGACCTCGGTGTCGGTCTGCCCGCGAAACGTATAGCCGCGTTGCTTCAGTTCGGCGCGCAGCGTGTCGTGGTTCTCGATGATCCCGTTGTGCACGACGGCGATCGTGTCGCCCGACATGATCGGATGCGCGTTCATTTCAGACGGCGCGCCATGTGTGGCCCAGCGCGTATGCGCGATGCAGGTCTGCGCTTCGAGGCCGAGCGTCAGCACGCGGTCCTGCAGGTCCGTCACGCGTCGCAGCGTGCGTTCGCTGCGCAGGCGGCCGTCGCCCTGAACGGCGATGCCGCACGAATCGTAGCCGCGATATTCGAGCCGGCTCAGCGCATTGACCAGTTGCGGCACCTGATTGTTCAGGCCGCTTGCTCCGACGATTCCGCACATGATTCACCTCGTCTCCAGGAAGTTTTCTGGCTGGCGCGCGACGCGCGGCAGCGCGATGTCAGGAGTGGTGCCGCGTCGCACGGCAGGCGTCGCGCGCGGCGCGGCATGTCTCCGGCGATCTATTCGCGGGGCTGCGGCCCGGCATGGGCGATCCATTCGATGCCCGAAATCGACCCGTTCGCATCGTGCGACGCGACGAGAATGCGCGTCGTGCGGCGCGCGCCGCGCCGGCGCTCGCTCGCGAACGCGGTCGGCGGTACCGAGCGCACCTTCACGCTGGCCGAGCGCCGCACCATCTTCGACACGCGCAGGCGATAGGCGAACGGATGCACGACGCGTCCCGCGATCAGCCACATGACGATCGTGCCGGCGATCAGCGCGATGCTGGTCACGTAGAACACGATCTGCTCGATCGGCATCTCGGCCTCGTTGAACGGCAGCAGGTAGCGGTACGTGTAGATGCAGATCGATGCCCATACACCGCCGACCAGCGCGGGCCGCACGAGGCGGAACCATGCGACGAGCACGGGCCCGACGATGCCGCCGCGTTCGGCGATCATGTCGCGCGGGGCGCGCAGGGAAAGGTCAATAATCGGCGCGTTCTTCATGTTGAATGCCTCGGTCGGGACTGACCCAAACGGCGCGCTTGCCGCGGCCCCGCAGTACGACGGCGGGCAGGGCGACGACGGTGGTGATCATGCTGATCAGCCAGAACGCGACGGGGTACCAGATGGTGTCAAGGAAGTACATCAGGAGTTTTTCGTCGTAACGACGATCGATCATGCTGCCGATGATCAGCTGCAGGATGCAGGTCGCGACCAGCAGCATCCCGTGCCAGTGCGGCACCACGGACACATGCCAGTTCGCCGGAAGCGGGTAGACGACGTCGATCAGCGCGAGCAGCAGGATGAACGACATCGAGTACGCCCACGCGATGCCGATCAGGTACTCGACGAACAGCGGCCACATCATCATCTGCGTCGGCCGCATCAGCGTACCCGCGTACTTGAGCAGCACCTGGATGCCGCCCTTGGACCAGCGCAGCCGTTGCCGGTAGAGCCCCTTGAGCGTCTCGGGCATCAGGATCCAGCTGAGCGCGTGCGGCTCGTACACGACGCGCCAGTCGCGGCACTGCAGCTTCCAGCTGATGTCGATGTCCTCGGTCAGCATGTCCGAGCTCCAGTAGCCGACGTCGGCGAGCGCGGTCTTGCGGAACATCGTGATCACGCCCGATACCGTGAAGATGCGGCCGTACACCTGCTGCGTGCGCTTGATCAGCCCGACGATCGACGAGAATTCGCCGACCTGCATGCGGCCGAGCAGCGACGTGCGCGTGCGGATGCGCGGGTTGCCGGTCACCGCGCCCACGCCCGGGTCGGTCAGGAAATGTTCGAGCATCCAGCCGATCGCGTCGTGCGCGAGCAGCGCGTCGCCGTCGATACAGAGCAGGTATTCCGCGTTGGATACCGCGGCCGCGGTCGTGAGCCCGACCGCCTTGCCTTCGTTGCGCGCGTGATGGATCACGAGCAGCCGCGGGATCTCGACGGCCAGCTCGTTGAGGATCTCGCCCGTGCGATCGTTGCTGCCGTCGTTGACCGCGATGATGTCGTAGTTCGGATACTGCATCCCGTTCAGATGGGCGATCACGCTGCGCGCGTTCGCGGCTTCGTTGAAGCAGGGCACGACGATCGACACCTTCGGGATGCCGCTCGACGCGATCGTGCGCGTCGACAGCTCGCGGCCTTCCTCGAGCAGGAAGTAGTGCACGACGCCGCCGATCATCCACAGATACGACATGAAGAACGGATAGTAGAAGACGAAATCCTGCAGGCGCTGGATCAGGCTATGGGAGGTCATGGCGTCTTGGTTCCCCGCGATTGCTGCATCTGCATCAGCGCGTTGATGGAGGTTGGGTCGAGGCGCGACTTCAGCGACATCACGTCGCGCATCGCGTCGAGCTCCGGCTGGCCGGTCAGGAAGTTGTCGGGGTAGTAGCCGAAATTCACGGCGCCCTCGCTGCGCAGCCGCCGCATCTGCGCGAGCAGCGTGCTGGCCGGCACCGCCTTCTGCCCGTGCCAGTCGTACGACTGCAGTTCGAACACGGTGCGCTGCAGCCCGCGCTGCTTCGCGCGCACCGCCTTCACGAGCTGGTCGAGCCAGCCTTCCGGGTCCTTCGCCTGTTCCATGTACGGCATCGCCATCAGCGCGACGTAGTCGTAGGCGGCGAGGAAATCGTCGTAGTTCTGCGCATACCACGCTTCCGATTCGGGCTTGAGCACCGGCATCGCGAAGATGTTGCGCGCGGTCAGCACGTCGCCCGCGTTCTGGTGGGCCAGCACGATCTGTTCGAGCTGCCGGGTCATGTCGATCAGGTAGCGCGTCTTCTGGCGCGTCCAGCGCTTCATCAGGTCGGGGTTCTCGCGGATCTTGCCGACGTCGGCCGGCAGCCCCCATTGCGAATAGGTGCGCAGCGCATGCCGGCCCGCATCCTCGTAGTCGTCGAGCACCGCGTCGTCGCCGAACAGGATGCCGCTGAACGACGCGTGCTTGCTGAGATCCTCGTAGACCTGCTGGATCATCAGCCGCGCATCGGGATCGAACGGGCTCAGCCGGAACACGCGCGCGCCGTTCTCGCGGGCCGGCGCGCCGCCGTAGGCGCTGACGGCTTCGAGCGCGCGGAGCTTGTCGGCCGGCGGCCGGAACGCGAGCACCGGCATCCACGCGTATACCTGCACGTTGGACCGCGTGTTGAGCTGCCACGCGGCACGCGAGAACAGGTCGGAGCGCATCGGCAGATGCCGGTTCGGGAAATACACCGCTTCGGCCACGCCCGTGCCCTTCGGGTCCGCATACGCCTGCAGGTACACCGATTTCGGCTGCATCCGGTAGATGCGCTCGATCAGCTTGCCGAGATTCGCTTCCTGCCGCGCGGGATCGGGGTCGTAGACCTGGTCGAGATCGACCTGCACGGTACGCTCGGGCATGTCGACGTCGCCGCGGTTCGACGCCGGCTCGCGCATCGAGCGCTCGAACCCGCCGATATCGACGTCGTACATCATCAGGATTCGTCTGAGCCGGTCGAGCGGCACGTCCGGCGTATTCGGGCCGGCATCGAGGCTGAACTGGATGTCCATGCCGAGCGATGTCGAGATCTGGCGCACGGGCTGGTTTTCCGCGCCGTACGGCCACACCATCGAGCGCGCGACGATGCCGGTGCGCTCGCGGATCTGCCGCACGCAAGTCTGCAGGTCGTCGTGCACGCGGGCGTGGAATTCGGCGTCGGTTTCATAGCGCTTCTGGTCTTGCAGGTACAGGTGCGACGTGGTCGCCGGCAATTCGTTGCCTTGCGGATTCGCGATCGCGCCATGATGCAGATTGTGGGTGTGGCAGCCGAGCTCGACGAATTCCGACTGCCCGAGCTTCTTCACCTCGTCCCACGACAGGAAGTAGTCGCGCGGCACCTGAACCTTGTCGCTGATGCGGATCGGCGTATCCGGCGGCATGTCGATCCACGCGGTGACGAGGCCCATCACGGCCGGATACTTGAAGCGCTCCAGCAGCGGCAGCACCTTCGTGTAGTGGCTGCGAAAGCCGTCGTCGAACGTGAGCAGCACCGAGCGCGGCGGCAGCGGCTTGCCGCCGTGCCGCGATGCCTCGATCTGCTTGACGGTGATGGTGTGGTAGTTGTTGGTCTGCAGCCACGAGAAGATCGCGGTCAGCGTACCGGTATCGACCGCGAACGGATCGATGATCGCGGTCGGCGACGAAAACGACGCCATCAGGTTGTCGCGCACGTCGTGCATGCAGATCACGCGAAACGTCTTGCCGTCGGCCGGGTCGGACGGCGGCAGCAGGTCGATCATCTTGGCGCCGCTCACGCCCGGGAACAGCGAACAGGCGGCAAACGTGCCGAGGCATCCGCACATGAAGGTCCGTCTGGATTGCATTCAGCGCTCCTTTCTAAAACGGCAGGTTGAGCGACAGGAAGCCGGTTTCGGAGCGCTCGCGCTGGCCGTCGTACGCGTGGCTGCTGACCTCGACGCCGTAGCTCAGCGTGATGTCGTGCTTGAACGTCCACGCGTGCTCGATGCGCGCACTCCACAACGGGCTGGTGCCGAAGCCGCGCTCGTTGTATGCGCCGCCCGACACCGACACGCGCTGTTGCAGCCCCAGGTCGCCTCGCTTCCACAGTGTCAGTTGATGCATGACGGTCACGGCGGCCGCGTAATCGCGACCGGGGCTGAAGTAGGGCGCGTCCCGGCGCGTGTTGCTGTCCGTGCCCAGGTTCAGCGAGACGTTGACGAGCTGGTTCGCGGCCGTGTACACGCGCTGCGTGGCGGTCGCCGCGATCTCCTGGTGCAGGTTCGAATCGCTGTAGCGGCTCACGCCGTAGCTGAGCTTGACTTCGCGCCGGTCGTTCTGGCGATACACGACCTCGACGTTCGCGGAGCGGCCCCAGATGTGCGCGGCATACGCTTTCCACGGCAGCGAGTTGTCGTTGGTGTCGAGCCCGGCGCTGACCGTCCAGTAGTCGTTCAACGCGTACGCGATCGTCCCGCGGCCGCCGGTTCGGCCGTCCCCGCCCATCGAGCGCGTGACTTCGCCGAGCACGGTGAGCGGCCCGTGCCGGTAGTCGCCGCCGATGCCGGTGCGCGTGCGGCTGAGGTTGCCGTCGTCGGTCTGCGCGAAACCGTAGAACGTGTGCGAAA
Organism: Burkholderia sp. AU39826; assembly: GCF_020419965.1. Lineage (NCBI taxonomy): Bacteria > Pseudomonadati > Pseudomonadota > Betaproteobacteria > Burkholderiales > Burkholderiaceae > Burkholderia > Burkholderia sp. AU39826. Next base: position 771,810 of record NZ_JAIZQG010000001.1, on the reverse strand, counting down.
ACACGCGCCAGTTGTCGCCGAACGGTTGCGAATACACATAGCTGTCCGACGTGAAGCTGTTGTTGGCCAGCGCGCTGTTGCCGTGCTCGAAGCTCAGGTCGGTCGTGAACACCGGGCTGCGGTATGCGTTGTAGTCGCGCTTGAAGCTGCGCACCGCCCCGCTGTCCGGGAACGTGTTGCCGAGGGTCTGGTCGACGGTTTTCGCGGTCGCGTAATCGTCCGCCGTGAGCGATGCGCGGCCGAGGCCCGCGAGCATCTCGACGCTGTCCGGGTGATCGGTCAGCGACGCGCGATACATCGAGATCGCCTGGCGCGGATGCGACTGGCCCGACACGGCGTCGGCGTGCGCGGCGCGCACCTCTGCGTTGAACGGCACCTCTTTCTCGAGCTGTTCGAGCGCGGCGATCCCTTCGTTCACGTGACCCGTGAAGATCAGGTATTGCGCGCGCAGCCGGTAGTAGCGCAGATAGTCGCTTTCTCCCGGGCCGACGTTGGTCACCTGCCTGGCCGGCGGCAGCGACTTCTCCATGTCGTCGAGCACCTGCTTCGCTTCCGGCGCGCGTGCCTGGTCGACGTACGACCAGAACAGCCCTTCCTGCAGCTCGATCGGTCGCGTGCGGGAGCCGTACTGGAAGCCGCGGGTCGCGCGATCGGTCGGCGACGCGGTGGCCTGTTTCAGCGCGCGCGCGTACACGGCGTTCGCCTTGGCCGGCTCGCTCAGGTACAGGTATGCGTCGCCGACGGCCGCCAACGCGTCGATCGAGATTTCCGCGCTGGACGGAATCGTCTCGAACGTCGCGACGGCCGTTTTCATCTCGCCGCGTGCGGCAAGGGCGACGACCCGGTCGCCCGCGAGTGCGGTGCGAACCGGGGTGTACTCGGGTGTCGCGGGTATCCGCTTGTCGAGGTCGTCCGCCGCGCGCAGCGCGTCGTCGATTCCGTCGAAGCGGTCCGAACTCGTCATCGAGCGCGACTTGTCGCGTCCGCCGCGCACCTGCTGGCGAATCGACAGCTCCTCCAGTTGCGCGATGTCGACGGCGGAGAACGCATCGGGCCGGGCCTTCGCTTCGTCGAGCGCCTTGACCGCGCCGCCGCTCGCCGCGAGGCCGAACACGTCGTTGCGTACCGTCTCGACATCGGCGGTGCGGAGATTCGGCGCCCGCGCATTCGGCGCTTCGACGTCGGGCCCCTGCGATCGCTGGGTTGGCTCGCCGGGGAGCTGGGCGCCGGGCGTCTGTGAATTCGGCGGCTGGGACGACGGCAGTTGCGCGCCGGGCGTCTCGGTCGCAGGCGTGGGCGAGTTCGGCATCGGTGTGCCGGATGCCTGCGCGGTGAGCGTCGGCATGGTTGGCGCAGCCGGCGGTGCGGTGGTCAGGGGTTGGTCGGGCTGCGGCGGTGCATCCGACGTTCGCGCGCGCGGCGCCGACGTATCCGGCGGCGGGGTGTCGAATGCCTGCGCAAGCAGCATCGACGCGTTCGGCGATGCTGCGACCGGCGCCGGTGCGCTCGGCTGCGCAGCATCGGGGTCCACCACGACCGTGGTCGGCATCGCCGGGTTCGGCGCCTGCGCGATCTGCAGCGACGCGTCCGAGGCCCGCGCGATCGGCGTGGGCGCAAGCGGGGGCTGCGTGCCCGAACCCTGCGCGGCCTGCGTCGACGCGCCCGTTGGCCGCAGGTCGGGTGGCAGCGCATCCGGCGCACCGCGGGATCCGGCGATTTCGCTCGCGCCGCGCGGTTCCGCGTCGCCTTCGGCGGAAAGACACGGGCCGGACGCGACGAGCAGGCACAGCAGCGGCGCATGCAGGAGGATCCGCCGGTTCGGCGGAGCGACGGTGGTGCATTGTTGGTGACGATTGTTGGCCACGGTGTCTCCTCACTTTGAAACGATCACGTCGATTGCACGCCCGAGGGCCGGTTCACAGGCGGTTGCGAATCGCCTGCCCCAGCAGTGCGCGCGATTCGCTGTTCGTCGGGTCGATGGCGAGTGCTCGGCTCGCGTTCTGCTCCACGCAGCTCCATTCGTCGATCTCTGCGCACCGGCGCGCCTTGGCCAGAGCGCGGGCGCCTTCCAGCTCATCGTGCGTGACGCGGGCGGTCTCCATGTGCGGCGTGCCGGCGAGGCTCGAGTGCGGCTGCCGTTCCGTCGCGGGGTCGGGGCGTTTTCTCGTGCGTGCCAGCGCCTGCGAGCGTGACGTCCGGTGCGCATCGCCGGCGCGCGCCGAGCGACTGCCGGTCGACGCCGCGTGCGGGTTCGCCGCGAGCTTCGTCGGCGGCACGTGCGCGGCGCGCGGTGGGCTCGTGTCGGAGCGGGCCGTGGCTTGCGGCGGCACGGCCGGTTCGGCCGGAGCCGACACGGCGGGCGCCGTCGAGGCGGACGGCGGAACCGGCCCGGCCTGCGCGACCGTCGACGTCGAGCCGGCGGGCGCCGTTGTGTGGGACGAGCCGCCCGTCGCCGCGACGATGAGCTGGCGGTACTTGCCGACGACGTTGCCGATCACGCCGGCGATATCGTGCGTCACGCTCGCGTGGCCGATCCTCGTGTCTCGCTCGACGTACGCGAACGCGCCGAAGATCGCGGCAAATGCAGCGACGCTGAGCGCCGCATTCTTTCCCGGACCCCACGAGGGTTTCGGCTGACGGTCGGGCGAGTCGTCCGGTCGTTCTGGACGGGGCATTCAAGTCTCCTGGATTCGATGCGTTCCATGAATGACGCGATCGGAGCGGGGCGGTGCGACGTTTCACCATCGCAACTGCGTCGTGAGCGCACCCGTCTCGACGATCGCGAACTGGGTTGCTCCCTGATAGGTCCCTTCGACCCGGTAGCTCGCGTCGGGCACGCTGAACAGGCAGCGCGATCCCGATGCATTGAATTCGACGAGCACGCGCCCATGCCGGCGCAGGCGCACCTGCACGTTGGAGAGGGGCTGGCCGGTGCTCCCCGACACGAACGACACGCCCAGGTTGTACGGGCGCCCGTCAGGAGGAAGCGGCGCGGTGCCGTCGATCCGCGCATCGCCGCAGATATACGAAATCACGTACCGGTTTGCCCCCGGACCGGACGCCGGCGGCGGGGCCGCCGATGTCTGGGCCATGGCGTTCATGCAGAGCGTGGAGAGCACGACGCTCAGGAAAGGGCGAGCCTGCTGTCGAAGCGAAGGTGACATTGCAATCTCCCGTCCGGAATCGATGACGCGCATCGACTCGGAGTCGAATTTGCCAACGTTCTTTTTGCGACACGCTATTGATACACGATGGCTTTTGAACCAACAACCGCGTGTGACCCGAATGGGACGGGAGCGAAAGGTCCTATCTAAATAGGATAAGGATGGATTGGTAAGGATGTCTTAATTCTGAATAAAGTCGATATTCCCGGACATGAAAATTGCTCACCGGTAGCGATGATCGAGCACGCTTTGAATCACGTCGGAGGTATCGAAGTTCGTGCCGAAAAATAACGACTGATAAAAGAAACTGTTGCGCCTGTATTCGAGAAGAATCGATGAATGTTCGGATACAGAGCGCATGTCGCGAAATGAGGGTGCGACGTTTTTGATCATTCCGGCTGTTACAGGTAAATAGAAACTTGTGTAACAAGGTATTTCTGTCTGGAAAATCGGTCCGAATATTCTTACTTAATACGGGAAGCAGTAAAAAGTACGACACCGATTCGCAAACGTTTGCGTTTTAATCGCGGCGGATTGGGGCAGGTGAGGGATTTTATGGAATCCGGCGGATTATCGATTGCCGTCGAAAGAATACGCATGCGCGCCATGGATATCCACGGCGCGGACACAGCGTTCAGCGACTGCCGCCCGCGCTTCGTCGCGCGCCGCGCATTGCCGGCGCGGCCGCCTCTTCGGTGCCGATCGCCGCGTCGAGGGCCGTGCGCGGCCGGTTCATGATGTAGGCCCACAGCTGCTCGGCCGCGAGCCCGCGCTTGCGCGCCGATCGATACAGGCGGATTTCGAGTTCGGTGATCCAGTCGCCGGTGCCGGCGCAGACGAGCGTGCCGTCCGCGAGCTCTTTCGCGACGCAGCTTTCCGGCAGCCAGCCGATGCCGTGCCCGGCCACGACCATGCCTTTCAGCGCCTCGGACATGTGCGTCTCGAAACACCGGTGCAGCACATACGGCTCGGTCGCGTTCAGCAGCAGCATCTCGACGATGTTGCCGAGAAAGGCGCCCGACGAATACGCGAGCAGCGGCAGCGGCGCATCGGGCGTGCCGGGCAGCTGGAACACCGGCTTGCCGCGCGCATCGGGCGACGACACGGGCAGGATCCGTTCGACGCCGAGGCTGACGAACGGAAAGTGGTTCGGATCGAGCACGATCGGCAACTGCGGATGGTGATAGCCGAGCAACAGGTCGCATTCGCCTTCGACGAGCTGCTGCACGCCTTCCGGCACGTTCACCGCATTGACGCGCGCGGTCACGTGGCCGACCTCGCTGTTGAGCTGCTTGAGCCATTCCGGAAACAGCGTGAACACGAGCGTATGCGCGACGGCGAAGCGCACGACCTGGTCGCTGGCCGCGAACTGGTCGTAGCCGTTCACGAGATTGCGCGCCGCATACATGCTGCGCAGGATGTCCGCGGCGAGCCCGCGGAACATCTGGCCGGCCGGCGTCAGTGCGATCGGATTGATGCTCCGGTCCACCAGCTTCGCGTCCATCCAGGTTTCGAGGGCGGCGATTCGTCTACTGAACGCCGATTGCGTCAGGTGCCGATGACGCGCGGCCCGGGAAAAGCTCTTGGTATCCGCCAGGCTCAGGAAATCTTCCAGCCACTTTGCTTCCATTTCGATCTTCGCTTTTTATAGTCGGGCGCCTGAAAGGGGGCGCCGTCTGCTGCGCAAACGTTGTAGCGTACCGCGCATCGCGTCGGTCGGGCCGATGTTTTTTTTCGATCGGTGTCAGTCGAAATATGCATGGGCGTTGTCGGCGGGATTACGGCTACATAGCGTTGAGGGGCCGGACCGAGTTAACCGGACAGTTCATCGCGTCGGACTGTCCGGCCCGCCCGGACGGCGCTTCCCCCGGGCCGGCTGCGCCGTGTGCGTGCCGGCCCGCCCGCTCGGGCCGGTGCCCGCCTCGTCGCTTTTGGTGCAGTGCAGATTGCACATCCGTGACACGCGGGAGAACTATGTTCGTCGGATGCGGCGCAGCATCGGCCATGCGCGTCGGCGGCGCACCGCGAGTGCGCGCCGCGTCGGCGATGCACCGTTGTGGTGCGAAACGTGGCGCGGGCGTGCCCGGCGCGGCGCAAAAACAGGGGGATATCGACGGGAGCGAACACGGCACGTTCCTTGCAAAGCATTGGTTACGCCGGTCCGGCATGCGCAATGCCGGGGAAAACGATCGATGGAGAAAAAATCGATGAAGCCATTCGATGAAATGCTGCAATCCGGCGACATGGTAAGGGCGCCTTACGCGCGCCTGAAGCAATGGCTCGACACGCAGAATCCCGCGAGCCTCGCCCAGAAGGCCCACGATGCGGAAGGCGTGTTCCGCAAGACGGGCATCACGTTCGCCGTCTACGGCGACGCGGAGGCCGCCGAGCGGCTGATTCCGTTCGACATCGTCCCGCGCATCATCTCGGGGGCGGAGTGGAGCCGGCTGTCGCTCGGCATCGAGCAGCGCGTGATGGCGCTCAACGCGTTCCTCGACGACATCTACCACCGCCAGGAAATCGTGCGCGCCGGCATCGTGCCGAAGCACCTGATCGCGCACAACGACGCGTTCATCCCGGAGATGATCGACTTCCGGCCGCCCGGAAACGTTTACACGCACATCATCGGCGTCGACATCGTGCGCACCGGCGAGAACGAGTTTTACGTGCTGGAGGACAACGCGCGCACGCCGTCCGGCGTGTCGTACATGCTGGAAAACCGCGAAACGATGATGCAGCTCTTTCCGGAGCTGTTCCAGCAGGTGAAGGTGCGCCCGGTCGAAACCTATCCACAGATGCTGCGCCAGTCGCTCGCGGCCGTGTGCCCGCCGGGCGGCAACACCGACAACCCGACCGTCGCGGTGCTCACGCCCGGCATCCACAATTCCGCGTACTACGAACATTCGTTCCTCGCCGACCAGATGGGCGTGCACCTCGTCGAGGGCAGCGACCTGCAGGTGATCGACGGCCGCGTCGCGATGCGCACGACCGAAGGCTTCCAGCCGATCGACGTGCTGTATCGCCGCGTCGACGACGCGTTCCTCGATCCGCTCACGTTCCGCCCCGATTCGGTGCTCGGCGTGGCCGGCATCATGGACGTGTACCGCGCGGGCAACATCACGATCGCGAACGCGCCCGGCACCGGCATCGCCGACGACAAGGCGATCTACTCGTACATGCCGGAGATCGTCGAGTTCTACACGGGCCGCAAGGCGCTGCTGGAGAACGTGCCGACCTGGCGCTGCGGCGAGGCCGACAGCCTGAAATACGTGCTCGAGCATCTGGACGAACTGGTCGTGAAGGAAGTGCACGGCTCGGGCGGCTACGGGATGCTGGTCGGGCCGTGCGCGTCGAAGGCCGAACTCGACGCGTTTTCCGCGAAGCTGCGCGCCCGTCCCGCGAACTACATCGCGCAACCGACGCTCGCGTTGTCCACGACGCCGATCCTGACCGACGCCGGCCTCGCGCCGCGCCACGTCGACCTGCGGCCGTTCGTGCTGGTGTCGGACCGGATCCGCATCACGCCGGGCGGGCTCACGCGCGTCGCGCTGAAGGAGGGATCGCTCGTCGTCAACTCGAGCCAGGGCGGCGGCACCAAGGACACCTGGGTGCTGGCCGACTGAGCCGGACGCGACCGCGCGCGCCGGAGCCGGCGCGCGAACCGAACGAAGACGGAGTGGACACGAGATGCTTCTGGGACGTACTGCAAGCGGGCTCTACTGGATGTACCGCTATATCGAACGCGCGGAGAACATCGCGCGCATCGTCGATGCCGGGCTGCGGATGGCGCTCACGCGCACGGCCGACGCGCCGGCCGAATGGTCGTCGGTGCTCGTCAGCTCGGGCGCCGACGACGGCTATCGGCAGAAATACGACGCGTACGCGGCCGATACCGTGACCGACTACCTGCTGCGCGACCGCGACAACCCGTCGAGCGTGCTGTCGTGCATCGAAGCCGCGCGCTCGAACGCGCGGATGGTGCGCACGGCGCTCACGCGCGAGGCGTGGGAAAGCGTGAACGGCGCGTGGCTCGCGCTGCGCCGCGCGCTCGCGCAGCCGGTGCCTGAAAGCGAGCTGCCGGCCGTGCTCGACGAAGTGAAGCGCGAAACCGCGCTGATCCTCGGCAGCTTCTACAGCACGATGCTGCGCAACGAGATCTTCGATTTCGCGCAGATCGGCGCATTCATCGAGCGCGCCGACAACACCGCGCGGATCATCGACGTGAAGTACCACCTGCTGCTGCCGTCGGTGTCGCACGTGGGCACGATCCTCGACAACTACCAGTGGGAGACGATCCTGCGCTGCGTGGCCGCGCATCGTTCGTACCGCTGGGTGTACGACGTGCAGTACAAGCCGCTCAACATCGCGGACTACCTGATCCTGAACGGCCGCATGCCGCGTTCGCTGCGCTATTGCTACGGGCGCGTCGTGTCGAGCCTGAACCTGCTCGCGAAGGATTACGGCGTGACACACCCGTGTCACGACACGGCCACGAAGATCCTGCAACTGCTGTCCGATACCTCGGTCGAGCGGATCTTCAAGAGCGGCCTGCACGAATTCCTGACCGACTTCATCGGCCGCAACAACAGCCTCGGGCTCGAAATCGCCCAGGCTTACAACTTCGACTGAGGCTTGCCATGCGACTCGCCATTCGACACATTTCGCGTTATCGGTTCGACGATCAAGCCAGCCATGCGCTGCAACGGCTGCGGCTGCGCCCGCAATCCGGCCCCGGGCAGACGGTGCGCGCGTGGCAGGTCACGATCGACGGCGTCGAGCCGACGCTGTCGTACGCCGACGGGCTCGGCAACCGGATCGACCTCGTGCGCCACGATCGCGGCGCGAAGGACGAGATCGTGGTCGTGGCGGCCGGCGTCGTCGAGACGCAGGACCGCGCGGGCATTCTCGGCAATTCCGAAGGCTATGCGCCGCCGTGGATCTTCGAGCGCGAGACCGCGCTCACGAAGGCGGGCGACACCGTGCGCGCGCTCACGGACGCGCTGCCGATCGAGCCGCACGGTCTCGACGCACTGCACTGGCTGATGACGGAAGTGCACGGCCGCATCGCATACGCGCCGAACCTGGCGGCCGATGCGCCCGTCGATGCGGAAACCGCGCTGCAAAGCGGCGAGGGCACGAGCCGCGACCATGCGCACGCGTTCATCGCGGCCGCACGCGTGCTGAAGATCCCCGCGCGCTACATCTCGGGCTACGTGTTGGCCGACAGCGCGATGCAGCGCATCGCCGATTCGAAGCAGCATGCGGGCGACGTCGAGGAGGAGGCGGCGCTCGCGCTGCAGAGCGGCGACGGCATGCAGCAGGCGCTCGGCGCGTCGCATGCCGCGCAATCGCAGTCGCAATCGCAATCCCAATCCCAAGGCCAGCCGCAGGCGGCGCTCGGCGCGCAGCCGCAAGCCGCGTCGCTGATGCAGCAGCCGGCCGGCCATGCATGGGCCGAGGCCTATGTCGAAGGGCTCGGCTGGGTCGGCTTCGACCCGTTCATGAACCGTTGCCCGGATGAACGCTACGTGCGCATCGCGGTCGGCCTCGACCATCGCGACGCGCAGCCGGTGACGGGGCTCGGTGCGACGGCCGTCGCCGTCGAGATCAGCGTCGTGCAGTCGCCGGAACTCGTCTGACCGGCGGCGCGCTTTCGCCGAATCCGCCATGCCGGGCCGCCGCGTCGACAGCGACGCGGCGTGCGCGGCCGGCCCAACCCGACCCGAGCTCCCATGTCCATCCACGTCGCGCTGCATCACACCACCCGCTATCGCTACGACCGGCTCGTCAACCTCGGCCCGCAGGTCGTGCGGCTGCGGCCCGCGCCGCATTGCCGGACACCGATCCTCGCGTATTCGATGACGGTCGAGCCCGCGCAGCACTTCATCAACTGGCAGCAGGACCCGTTCTCGAACTATCTGGCGCGCCTCGTGTTTCCGGAGCGCACCGAGCACTTCGAGATCACCATCGATCTCGTCGCCGAGATGTCGGTGTACAACCCGTTCGACTTTTTCCTCGAAGCGAGCGCGGAGCAATATCCGTTCAGCTATGACGACGCGCTGAAGACGGAGCTCGCGCCGTATCTCGCGTGCGATCCGCAGACGAGCGCCGCGCCGCTGTTTCGCGCGTATCTCGACGGCGTGGACCGCACGCCGGCCGGCACCGTGAACTTCCTCGTCGCGCTGAACCAGCAGCTTCAGCGCGACATCGGCTATCTCGTGCGGATGGAGCCCGGCGTGCAGACGCCCGCGCAGACGCTCGAGCTCGCGTCCGGTTCGTGCCGCGACAGCGCGTGGCTGCTCGTGCAGCTGTGCCGCCATCTCGGCATCGCCGCGCGCTTCGTGTCGGGCTACCTGATCCAGCTCACGCCGGACGTCAAATCGCTCGACGGCCCGAGCGGCACGTCGGTCGATTTCACCGATCTGCACGCGTGGTGCGAGGTCTATCTGCCGGGCGCCGGCTGGATCGGCTTCGATCCGACGTCGGGCCTGCTCGCCGGGGAAGGGCATATTCCGCTCGCGTGTACGCCGCAGCCGACGAGCGCGGCGCCGGTCGAAGGGCTGATCGACGAATGCGAGGTGTCGTTCGAGCACGAGATGAGCGTGACGCGCGTGTACGAATCGCCGCGCGTGACCAAGCCGTATACGGAATCGCAGTGGGATGCCGTGCTCGCGCTCGGCTCGCAGGTCGACGGCGCGCTGGCCGCCGGCGACGTGCGGCTCACGCAGGGCGGCGAGCCGACCTTCGTGTCGATCGACGATCGCGACGGCGCCGAGTGGAACACCGATGCGCTCGGCCCGACCAAGCGCGGCTACGCGACCGAACTCGTGCAGCGGCTGCGCGCCGAATACGGCGACGGCGGCTTCCTGCATTTCGGGCAGGGCAAGTGGTACCCGGGCGAGCAATTGCCGCGCTGGGCGCTGTCGATCTTCTGGCGCGCGGACGGTCAGCCCGTGTGGCACGATCCGTCGCTGTTCGCCGACGAGCGCGAGCCGTCCTCGTACACCACCGACGACGCGAAGCGCTTCATCGATGCGCTCGCCGCGCGGCTGAACCTGACCGGCGAATTCATCCGGCCCGGCTACGAGGACGTGTGGTACTACCTGTGGCGCGAGCGCCGGCTGCCCGTCAACGTCGATCCGTTCGACGCGCGCCTCGACGACGAACTCGAGCGCGCGCGGCTGCGCAAGGTGTTCGAGCAGCAGCTCGACAGCGTGGTCGGCTACGTGCTGCCGGTGAAGCGGGTGGATGACACGCCGGGTCTCGACGGACCGCGCTGGCAGACGGGCCCGTGGTTCTTCCGCGACGAGCGGATGTACCTCGTGCCGGGCGATTCGCCGATGGGCTATCGGCTGCCGCTCGATTCGTTGCCGTGGACCGCAAGCGCCGACTATCCGTACCTCGTCGAGCGCGATCCGTTCGCGCCGCGCGACGCACTGCCGGACGCCGCCGCCATGCGCGCCCGCTATGCGGGCCCGGCCGACGCGCCGCGTTATCTGGCCGGCGTGCATCGCGAAGCGTCCGCGCCGACCGTGATGCAGTGGCGCGACGACGGCACGGCCGCGAGCGGTCGTGCGGGCGCCGTGGACCCGCATCGCCGGCCCGAGCGTTTCGAATCGGCCGCGTGGATCACGCGCACCGCGCTGTGCGTCGAAGTGCGCAACGGCATCCTGTACCTGTTCATGCCGCCGCTCGCCGCGCTCGAGGATTATCTCGACCTGCTCGGCGCGATCGAGCTGACCGCGCACACGCTCGGCGTGAAACTCGTGCTCGAAGGCTATCCGCCGCCGCGCGACGCACGGCTGAAGCTGCTGCAGGTGACGCCCGATCCGGGCGTGATCGAGGTGAACATCCACCCGGCCGCGAGCTTCGACGAACTCGTCGACCACACCGAATTCCTGTACGACGCCGCGTGGCAGTCGCGGCTGTGCAGCGAGAAGTTCATGGTCGACGGGCGGCACGTCGGCACGGGCGGCGGCAACCACTTCGTGCTCGGCGGCGCGACGCCGGCCGACAGCCCGTTCCTGCGCCGCCCGGACCTGCTCGCGAGCCTGATCGCGTACTGGCACAACCATCCGTCGCTGTCGTACCTGTTCTCGGGGCTCTTCATCGGGCCGACGAGCCAGGCGCCGCGCGTCGACGAGGCGCGCAACGACCAGCTCTACGAGCTCGACATCGCGTTCGCGGAAATCCAGCGCAACAAGCTGCTGTTCGGGCAGGACATGCCGCCGTGGCTCGTCGATCGCGTGCTGCGCAACCTGCTGATCGACGTGACGGGCAACACGCACCGCAGCGAGTTCTGCATCGACAAGCTGTATTCGCCCGATTCGTCCACCGGCCGGCTCGGCCTGCTCGAACTGCGTGCGTTCGAGATGCCGCCGCATGCGCGGATGAGCATCGTGCAGCAACTGCTGCTGCGCGCGCTGGTCGCGCGCTTCTGGGCCGTGCCGTACACGACGCCGCTCACGCGCTGGGGCACCGCGCTGCACGACCGCTTCATGCTGCCGGAATTTCTTCGGATGGATTTCGACGACGTGCTGGCCGAGCTGCGCGACGCCGGTTTCGCGTTCGATCCGGCGTGGTTCGCGCCGCACTTCGAATTCCGTTTTCCGCTGTTCGGGCAGATCGCTGTGAACGGGATGCAGCTGTCGCTGCGCGGCGCGCTGGAACCGTGGCACGTGATGGGCGAGGAGGGCGCGCCCGGCGGCACGGTGCGCTACGTCGATTCATCGGTCGAACGGCTCGAAGTGCGCGTGACGGGGCTGAACGACAACCGGCACGTCGTGACCGTCAACGGCCGCGCGCTGCCGCTGCAGCCGACCGGCACCGTCGGCGAATACGTCGCGGGCGTGCGCTACAAGGCGTGGTCGCCGCCGTCGGCGCTACATCCGACCATCGGCGTGCACGCGCCGCTCACGTTCGACATCGTCGATACGTGGCTGCAACGCTCGCTCGGCGGCTGCCGGTATCACGTCGCGCATCCGGGCGGGCGCAACTACGCGACGTTCCCGATCAATGCATACGAAGCCGAGAGCCGCCGGCTCGCGCGCTTCGTCGAGATCGGCCACACGCCGGGGCGGATGGAGGTCGCGGCTGCCGCGCCGAGCCGCGAATTTCCGTTCACGCTCGACTTGCGGCGGCCGTGATCGATCGATGACAGGGAGGACGACGATGCGCGGATCGCGACCTCCGGGCCCGCCGGTCGGTCGCGACGCCCCCGGAGTGCTAGGATGCGGGCAGATTGCGGTTCCGCGCTGCGGCTTGCCGCCCGACTGGCGGCGCGCGTGCGCGGCCGCACCCTGACGACGGAACGACATCGTGCCGCCCATTGACCTCGATCATCTCGCCGCCCTCGACGCGATGCCCACGCTTTTCGATACAGGCGCCCAGCCGGACGCCGCCGAACTGGCCGCCGCGCTCGCGGCGCCGGCCGCCGCCGGCCGTTACGACGAACTGCGCGGCAGCGCGGCCGGCCTGCACGCGCCCGCGCTTGCGCCCGCATGGCGCAGTTTCTTCACGTCGATCGGCAGCGACGGCGTGGCCGACCTCGACCGCCGCGCCGATGCACTGCACCGGCGCATGCGCGAGAACGGCCTGTTCTACCAGTTGCACGAGCAGCGCGCCGGCGACGGCGCGGTCGGCCCGTGGTCGCTCGACCTGCTGCCACTGATCGTCACACCGGAGGATTGGGTCGGGATCGAGCGCGGCGTGCTGCAGCGCGTGCGGCTGCTCAACGCGACGCTGGCCGACCTGTACGGGCCGCAGACGATCCTGCAACGCGGGCTGCTGCCGCCCGCGCTCGTCACCGGCCATCCGGGCTATCTGCGCGCGATGCGCGGCGCACGCGTGCCGGGCGATACGTGGCTGCACGTCGTCGCGTTCGATCTCGCGCGCGGCCCCGACGGCCAATGGCGGATCGTCGCGCAGCACACGCAGGGCGCGGCCGGGCTCGGCTACCTGCTCGAAAACCGGCTGATCGTGTCGCGGCTCTTTCCGCGCGGGTTTCGCGGGCTGCGCGTGCAGCGCCTCGCATCCGCGTATCGCGCGCTGCTGCAAAGCATGCAGTCGCTCAGCCCCGCCGCGAAGAATTCGCGGATCGTGCTGCTGACGCCGGGGCCGCACAGCGCGACCTATTTCGAGCATGCGTATCTCGCGCGCTATCTCGGTCTCACGCTCGTGGAAGGCGGCGACCTGACCGCGCGCGACAACCGCGTATTCCTGAAGACGCTCAGCGGGCTCGAGCCGGTGCATGGCATCCTGCGGCGCGTCGACGATGCGTGGCTCGATCCGCTCGAACTGCGGCCTGATTCGATGCTCGGCGTGCCGGGGCTGTTGCAGGCCGTGCGCGCGGGCAACGTGCTGCTCGCGAACGCGCCGGGCTCGGGTTTCCTCGAATCGCCGGCGATGCTCGGCTTCATGCCGCGTCTCGCGGAAGCGCTGCTCGGCGAAACGCTGACGCTGCCGGCCGTGCATTCGTGGTGGTGCGGCGAGGCGGCCGCGTGCGACGACGCGCTGCCGCAGCTCGCCCGCAGCATCGTCAAGGCATCCTATCCGCCCGACGTGCAGGAAGGCGGGGCGTTCGAACCGGTGATCGGCGCGCGGCTCACGCAGGCGCAACTGGCGGAATGGCGCGCGCGGATTCTCGCGCGGCCCGAACACTATACGGTGCAGGCCGACCTGCCGCTGTCGCAGGCGCCGACCTGGCCGCGGCCCGACGCGCCCGACGGCAACGGCAGCGCACGGATCGTGCCGAAGCCGCTGTTGCTGCGCGTGTTCGCGCTTGCGGACGGCGCGCGGCGCTGGCGGCTCCTGCCGGGCGGGCTGTCGCGGGTCGGCACGCGCGACGCGCTGTTCAACGCGCCGATGCCGCGCGGCGGCAGCACCGTCGATACGTGGGTGATGACCGAAGGCATCGTCGATTCGACGACGCTGCTGCAGACGCACCTCGGCCCCGACGATCTCGTCGAGCGGCCGCGCGCGATCGCGAGCCGCGCGGCCGAGAACCTGTTCTGGCTCGGCCGCTACACCGAGCGCGCGACCAACCTGATGCGCCTCGCGCGCGCCGCGCTCGAACGGCTGCGCGGCGAAGACGACGTCGACAGCCCCGCGCATCTGGAACTGATCGACACGCTGTGCCGCGACACCGGGCTGGTCGCGGCCGACGCGCCGCACGCGGTCGATGCGCCGCAGGCATTTCAGTACGCGCTGGCGACGTCGCTCACGCGCGGCGCCGATCGCACGTCGGGCATCGCGTCGTGCCTGTTCGGCATGCGGGGCGCGGCCGCCGCGATCCGCGAACGGCTGTCGAGCGATCAGTGGCGGCTGATCGACGACGCGACCCAACTGTTCGCGGACAGCGCAGGGCAGCCGGAAGCCGAGGAGCAGATCGGCAACGACGCGCTGCAGTTGCTGGAGCGCCTCGGGCTGCTGCTCGGCGCGATCACCGGCGCGCAGACCGACAACATGACGCGCGACGACGGCTGGCGATTGCTGTCGATCGGCCGGCAGATCGACCGGCTCGACTTCCTGTGCAGCGTGCTGAAGTTCGCGTTCGACGAAGGGGCCGTGCATCGGCAGGACGGCTTCGAGCTCGTGCTGGAACTGTTCGACAGCACGATCACGTTCCGTTCGCGGTTCCAGCGCGGCTTCGACGTCGCGCCGCTGCTGTCGCTCGTCGTGCTCGATACCGACAATCCGCGCTCGCTCGGCTGGGTCGTGCAGGCGCTGCGCGGCCGGCTGACGAAGGTCGAGCGCAGCGAAGGCTACGCGCTGTCCGAGCTGGCCGAGACGGTTCCGGACATACCCGCGTGGTCGCTCCACGAGCTGTGCGAGACCGCCGAAGGCGGCCGGCACGACAAGCTGCTCGCCGCGCTCGACACGACGGTGAAGGCGGTGTGGGAACTGTCGAACCGGATCGGCGAGCGCTATTTCAGCCACGTGCGCGAGGCGGGCAGGACGCTATGGTGACGATGAAAGGCGCACCGAAAACGCCATCCGGTGCCGGCCATGCACGGCAGGCAGCGGCCGCGGCTCCGGCCGCCGTCGCGCCGGGCCGGTTGCTGCGCGTCACGCACGACACCGAATACCGCTACGCGGCGCGTGTCGAATCCGCGCAGCACCAGGCTCGCCTGCAACCGCTCGCGACGCGGCGCCAGCAGATGCTGTCGTTCTCGCTCGACATCGAGCCCGCGCCGGAATCGGTCTGCACCGAGATCGACGCGTTCGGCAACGCGCGCGCGTCGTTCGCACTGAACCAGCCGCACGACGCGCTGCTCGTGCGCAGCCGCAGCACGGTGCGCGTGACACCGCCGATGTGGTCGCTTGGCGCCCGCGGCGAGCCGCCGCCGTCGATCGCGAATCCGGACGCCGCGCATGCCACCGCATGGGAGGCCGTACGCGACCGCTTGCGGTTCCGCGCGGGGCAGCCTTACGACCCGGCAAGCGAGTTCGTGTTCGCGTCGCCGCACGTGGCGTGCGACCCCGAACTCGCCGCATACGCGGCCGCGAGCTTCACGCCGCAACGGCCGCTCGTGCAGGCGGCGTGGGACCTGATGCGGCGTGTGCATGCCGATTTCGCGTACACGCCGAACAGCACCGACATCACGACGTCGGCACTCGACGCGCTGCGGTTGCGCAAGGGCGTGTGCCAGGATTTCGCGCACGTGATGATCGGCGCGCTGCGCTCGCTCGGGCTGGCCGCGCGTTACGTCAGCGGCTACCTGCTGACGCAGCCGCCGCCCGGGCAGCCGCGGCTGATCGGCGCCGACGCGTCGCATGCGTGGGTCGACGTGTACGATCCGGCGTGGCCCGAGGATGGTGGCTGGCTGCAACTCGATCCGACCAACGATCGCGCGCCCGGCGACGACTACGTGATGCTGTCGGTCGGCCGCGATTATGCCGACGTGACGCCGCTGCGCGGCGTGATCCGCGGCGGCGGCGCGGATCAGGAGCTGAAGGTCGGCGTGACGGTCGAGCCGCTCGATGCGGCTTGAGCGCGCCGCCGGGCAGGGCGCACACGCTTTAAGTTTTCGTTAATTCTGCACACCTAGCATGGTGGTGCCGGCGAACGGCTCGGACCCCGGTCCGGCTGGCCGGCGGCACGCGCGGGTGCGTCGACGTCACGGCGCCGCGCCGTCGCGCGTCGCCATTTCCATGCAACGGCGGCAGACCATGATCAAGCACTTCGACTACACGCTCGGCAACGAGACGATCGAGCTTTGTGCGAGCTTCGGCGCGGGCCCGGCGTTTCGGCGCGTGCTCGTGAGCCGCGCGGATTCGATGGAAACGCTCGTGGTCCTCGATGCGCGCGGGCTATCGGGCTTGCTGAAGGTGGCGACCGAGGAACCGGAAGGGCTGCTCGACGACGCGATCCGCAAGGTCGGCGACGAACAGCTCGTCGAACGGGCGATCAGCGGCCGGACGATCGTCGAAGCCGCGTTGTGACCGGCGGCGCGTAAGCGTGCCCGTAGGCACGGAGACACGCGCCGCGCCGCATTCCGTCGATCACGCAGCGAACCGGTCCGTCGCCGCGACGAGCGCCTCCAGAATCCCCGGCTCGTTGTACGCATGCCCCGCGCCGGGCACGATCTCGAACGTCGCGTCCGGCCACGCCTTCGACAGCTCCCATGCGGTGCGCGCCGGGGTCGCGATGTCATAGCGGCCCTGCACGATCACGCCCGGAATGCCGGCGAGCCGATGTGCGTCGCGCAGCAACTGGCCTTCCTCGACGAAACCCTTGTTCACGAAGTAGTGGTTTTCGATCCGCGCGAACGCGAGCGCATAGTGGCCGTCCCCGAAATGCGCGGCGAGCGCGGGATCGGGCAGCAGCGTGATCGTGCGGCCTTCCCAGATGCTCCACGCGCGTGCGGCTTCGAGTTTCGCGGCTTCGTCGTCGCCGGTGAGCCGGCGATGGTAGGCGGCCATCAGATCGCCGCGCTCGGCTTCCGGAATCGGTGCGAGGAAGTCTTCCCAGTGATCGGGAAACAGCCACGACGCGCCTTCCTGGTAGTACCACAGCAGTTCCGCGCGACGCATCGTGAAGATGCCGCGCACGATCAGCGCGCTCACGCGTTCGGGGTGGGTCTCCGCGTACGCGATCGCCAGCGCGCTGCCCCACGAGCCGCCGAACACCAGCCATTGTTCGGCGCCGACCATTTCGCGCAGGCGTTCGATATCGGCGACCAGATCCCACGTCGTGTTGTTCTCGAGGCTCGCATGCGGCGTCGACCGCCCGCAGCCGCGCTGGTCGAACAGCAGGATGTCGTAGCGCTCGGGATCGAACAGGCGGCGGTGGTCCGGGCCGCAACCGGCGCCGGGGCCGCCGTGCAGGAACACGGCGGGCTTGCCGGCCGGGTTGCCGCAGCGCTCCCAGTAGATGCGGTGGCCGTCGCCGGTGTCGAGATGGCCGTGGGCGTAGGGTTCGATCGGTGGGTACACAGACAGGCTCCGGGTGAGGGTCGACAGGGGCGGACGAGGCGCGGACCGGTGTGCGGGCGGGTACGGTACCGCGGGTGTTGCTGCGCCGCAAATTCGTTGCGTAGGCATCGGACCGGCCGCCGCCGGACAAGGCTTGTCATTATGCCCATTCGTCGCGCAGGGCGTGGGCGCGCCGTGGCGCGGCGTCGCCTCGTCGACGGCATGTGCCACGCGGATTTTTGAAGGAATTTCATTCCGATATTTTTCATACAAAATCCCGGCGACATGTCGGCGGGCCGGTCGGGCGCCGGCCGATTCCTGTTCCTTTACCGTGCCAACGGAAACCAGCCGATGAACCATCGCGTCACGCAGTTGACCGGGTTGCGCGCCGTCGCGGTCGCGATGGTCGTCGTCGGTCACGCCGAGCATGTGCTGCCCGGCGGCTATACGGGCTGGTACGCGCCGTTGCGGCTGATCGCCGACGGCCGGCTCGGCGTGCTGATCTTCTTCGTGCTGAGCGGTTTCCTGATCACCAACGTGCTGCGCGCCGAGTTCGCGCGCACGGGCGGGATCGCGCTGACGTCGTTCTACGTGCGCCGGGCGCTGCGGATCTGGCCGGCCTGCTATGTGTATCTCGCAGTCGTTGCGATCGTCGCGTTCGCCGGCGGGGTCGACGTCGATCGTCGGCAGTGGCTCTATGCGGCGCTGCACCTGTGGAATTACTCGGCGTGGTTCGGGCTGACCGGCGACAACGCGCTGCACCCCGACGGCGCGTGGTATCTCGGCCATTTCTGGTCGCTCGCGCTCGAGGAGCAGTTCTACTGGTTCTGGCCGTTGCTGTTCGTGCTCGGCATCCGCCGCGCCGGCACGCGCTGGCTGGCCGCGCTGATCCTGGTCGTGCCGCTGGTGCGCACCGTCACGTATTTCGTTGCGCCGGCGCTGCGCGGGCAGCTCGGGATGATGCTGCACACGGGTGTCGATCCGATCCTGATCGGCTGCTATGCGTCGCTCAACCGCGAACGGCTCGAAGCGTGGATCGGCTCGTGGCGCGGCGAGGCGCACATCGTGACGGCGCTCGTCTTCGTCGTGCTGATCGGCATGCCGCTCGCCGAGCACCGGCTCGGCGGCTTCTGGAATGCGACGTACGGCGTGACGCTCGAAGCCGCGCTGATCGCGATCGTGATCGTCGTGCTGAATTTTCGCGGCGAGTTCTGGTGTGCGCGGTGGTTGCGTACGCGGCCGGTCGTGTTCGTGGGTACGATCTCGTTCAGTCTTTATCTGTGGCAGCAGCCGTTCGCGAACCCGCATCTGCCGGTCGCGCATGCGTTTCCGCTCGGCATCGTGTGGGCGCTGGCGGCCGCGACGGCCAGTTACTTTCTCGTCGAAAAACCGTTCCTGCGGCTGAAGGATCGCTATACGGCGCGCGAGGCGCGGCGTGTGCGGGATGACGCGTTGCGGATGCCGGCGCCGACCGAGGCGATCGGGGCGAAGGTGGTGGAGTAGGTGGGGCGGGGCGGGGATTCGCCGCTGCCTTACTTGAAGCGTTTCTTCGAGACGGGTGAGTACCAGAAGTCGCGGAACATATCGATTCCATACGACTTGCCGTCGTATTTGACGATCGTGCGCACGGTACGTTTCCCGGTGGCCGAGCCTTTGTCGTCGTCGTTTTCCATATTGGTGACGTGCGCCGTAATCGATAGATCCGCGAAACCGTTGTGAGACGTTTTCTCGACAGCAATCGTCATGCGCGCAGATTCACTACGCAAGTCGCGCGTGTCGGGGCCGCAAGCGGTGCCTGTGGTGGCTACCCAGCCATGGAGATTTGTACCGAACACTGGACGGAGGCGGGCGCCGTCGCGAATCCACAGCGTCAGTTCGTTCTCGGGGTATGCGTCTACACAGCTCGGCCCGCGTGCGCTACTTGTAAACACGACGCCGAACGCGCGCACGTCGGGCGACAAACGGTAGGGCGCCGTGTCGATGCGGTAGCTGTTTTCGCCGATCTCAGTCGCCGCATCCTCTTCCACCACCGACCGATCGGCCGCCACGACCTTGCCGCCTTCGACGAGCGCGATGACCTGCAGCTTTTTGCTTTCGTCCGGGTTCTTGCTTTTGGGCAGCGAATCGAACGCAACGGCCGCGATCGTTGTTTCCGGCGCATTCGGTATGGCCTTGCATGACGACGCGACGACGAGCCGGTCCGCGTCGCGCGTGGCGATCCGTGCGCTCGCGATGCCGGCCCAGCGGGCGATGGCTGTGACGGTTTCGTCGCCGCAAGGCTGATTATCGGCGGCGTGAGCGACGGGGAAGGCGGCGAGCGCCAGTATTGGGGCGAAGCGCAGGACTCTCATTGTCGCGATCGGAAATGTCTCTTCATGGATTTTCGTGGGTGTCGTTTACCGGCCCGTTGTTGCCGTTGAGCTTTGACGAAAGCTGTTGTTCAATGAGATGTTAGGCAGCAACCGCAAGAACCTAGTTAAGTGCACCACAACACTCCTTGTATCGCTTTCCGCTTCCGCAGGGGCACCGCGCGTTTCGGGACACCGCCGGCGCTGGCTGAAAAGCTTTCTTTACGGCCTCTTCGAGCACCAAAAGCTCACTTGCCTGAATCACGTATCCAAGGTTGTTCGGGATACTTCCAACTGCTATCGACTTCGTATCCGTTGGAACGTCAACTACGACGATCTCGCCGGTTGTAGTGTGTTGAGGGCCGGCGTACAGGGTTCCAAGCAATGCCACTCGACTTCCTGTACAAAGCGAACCGTTCGGGCTGACATAGCTTCCAATATTCGCTAAGAATACGGGGGATCCTGACGAGCCAGGGAAGCAAGCTGCATCAATGAGGAACTCAGGCTTCCCGTTCAATTTCAGCTTGGGATGTGTTGCCGTAATTCCCTTTCTGATGATTGGTAGATTGTGAAGCTGATCCCATAGACCGTTGGGGTAACCAATCATCACGATCTCCTCCATCGGAGGCAAAGACTCCAGAAGATCGTTGCTTGCGAGCGCCCCTTTACCAAGAGGTACAAAATGATAGGCCCGCCCGTCCTTGCTTGCACTATTTAAGATTGGGCCTATAGGAAAGGCAACTAGATCTATCGTGGCTGTAGGGTGGGGTATGCAATATTTACCCAAATCGTTAAGGACTACGGCCTCATGCTTCCCGAGCTCTGGAGTACCGTCTTTATTCTTCAACGTTAAATGAAAGACTCCTCGGATCGCACCCTCGACAACATGCTTGTTCGTCACTACGCAGGGAAGTACTTTCCCCTCTGCCTCGCAGAACATAAAGATGTAGCCAGAACCCGACGAAATTCTATTCTGTGAATCCGTGCATTCAATGCGCACCGTGCTATGCACAAGTTGCATGATGGGATGGATGAACTGAGACATCGATCAAAGCGCTTTACGTTCAAAGATTTTCGAAGAATAAAAAAGGCCCTTGCGGGCCTATTGACGACGAAGGTGCGAGACCGCTTACCGCGTCAACGCTGTAAACCCCTCCAGCAACCGCTCGACATCGGCCGCCTGAATCGCGCCCATCGTCGAGATCCGGAACAGTTCCTTCGACAGTCCGCCTTGCCCGGCGTAGATCACGAAGCCGCGTGCCTTCAGCCCGTCGTGCAGGGTTTCGTACGTCACACCCTGCGGCAGCCTGTACGCACGCAAAACCACCGAGGACTCGCCTTCCGGCAGCACCAGCGGCATCCCGCGCGCAACAAGCCCCGCCTGCGCCTGATCGGCAAGCGCCTTGTAACGCGCATGCCGAGCACGCCAGCCGCCGGCCTCATCGAATTCACGCAGTGCTTCGACCAGCGCGTAATACGCATGCACGGACGGCGTAAACGGCGTATTCCGCTGATCCTGCAGCTTCGCAAGCCGCCCGAGATCCAGGTAATAAGTCCGGCTCGCGGCCTTCGCAAGTGCGCTACGGCGCACGATCACGAACGCGGCACCCGGCACACCATGCAGGCACTTGTTCGCGGTCGCAGCAACGGCATCGATCTCGCCACCTGCAAAATCGATCGCTTCCGCGCCGAAGCTGCTGACGCCGTCCACGAGCATCTTCACGCCGCGCGCACGGCACACCTCGGCGATGGCGCCGAGGTCGTTCAGCCGGCCCGTCGTCGTTTCATGATGGATCACCGCGACATGCGAGTAGCGGCCCGCGTCGAGGCGAGCGCCAATCTGCGCGACATCCGGCGCCTGCATCCACTCGTGCTTCAGCACATCGTGCGCGATCCCGTACTGCGTGGCGATCTGCGTGATCCGTTCGCCGTACACGCCGTTCTCGATCACGAGCAGCCTGCCGTCCTGCGGCACGAGCGCGGCGATCATGCTTTCGACGGCGGCGGTGCCGGAACCCGTCATCAGCACGGCGGCCCATTCGGCCGGGTCGAGTTCATACGCGGCAACGAGCCGTGCGCGCGCTTCATCCTGCAAGTCGAAGAATTCGCCTTCGCGATGGCACAGGTCGGGTTGCAGCAGGCTGCGGCGCACGCGTTCGGAGAGCGTGACCGGGCCGGGGTTCAGCAGCAGCATCAATGGGCTCCTTCGACGTGGGCTTCGGTCTGCGCGGCGCCGATGTGCCGCATCAGACGGGTCTTGACCTCGACCGGCGTGACGGTCGGGCGCGGCAGGCCGTCGGGCACGCCGGTGCGGATTGCAATGCGCACGAACTGTGCACCGTCGCCCGTGGCAGCCAGCGCCGCATCGAGCACGTCGAGCGTATCGCCTTCGACCGCCGACGCATAACCGCACGAAGCGGCGACACCCGCGAACGACACATGCTGCGACACCGTCGCCTGGCCGCCCGTCGATTCGTGCGCGCCGTTGTCGAGCAGCACGTGCGTGAGGTTGGCCGGGCCGTAGGTGCCGAGCGTCGCGAACACACCCATGCGCATCAGCGCGGCGCCATCGCCGTCGACGGCCACCACGCGCAGGTCCGGCCGTGCGAGCGCGAGGCCGAGCGCGAGCGGCGTCACGCAGCCCATCGAGCCGACCATGTAAAGCTGGTTCGGGCGATCGTCGAGCGCGTAGAGTTCGCGGCCGCAGAAACCGGTCGACGCGAGCACGACGGTCGAATCGACCGGCGTATGCGCGATCACGCGCTGCAGCGCGTCGTGACGGGTCGGCCATGCATCGGCCGACGCGGCGCGCGCCGACGATTGCGCGGCGACGTGCGCGCGCGGCGTCGCGGCCGGGTTCGCCTTCAGTTCATACGGCGCGACGCTGCCTTTCTGCATCACGAGCGCGTACGGGCGGCCCGTCGCGTCCATGTGCGCGATCGCGCGGTCGAGTGCCGGGCCGACCTGTTCCGGGTCGGTCGGGAACGTCTCCCACGGAATCTCCATCGTGTCGAGCATCGCGGGCGTGATCGGGCCCATCAGCGCGTGCTGCGGCTCGTCGGCCACGCCCGGCTGGCCGCGCCACGTGACGATCAGCAACTGCGGCAGGCGGAACGTCCAGGTGAGCGACGTGAGCGGGCTCACCGCGTTGCCGAGCCCGGAGTTCTGCATCATCGCGATCCCGCGCTTGCCGCCGAGCGTCGCGCCGGCGATCAGCGCGACCGCGTCGCCTTCGTTCGCGGCCGACACGTAATGCAGCGTCGGGTCCTGCAACACGTAATTGATGAACGGCGTCAGGTACGAGCAGGGCACGCCCGCGTACCAGTCGAAACCGCGTTCGCGCGCGGCCTCGACGAACTGGGCCGCTTCGATCATTGCGCGCCCCCGTTGGCGGTGCCCGGCTCGGACAGCGGCGTCTGGCCGTGCGCGAAATCGCCCGCGCGGCGGAAGTCTTCGAGGTCGTTGACGCCGCGCCAATGGCCGTGCACGTACTGCACCTCGATCTTCTCGCCGGCGGCGATCAGTTCGTTCAGCAGCGACGGGATGTCGAGCGTGTCGAAATCAGGACGCGCCTGCAGCGTCGCGAGCATCGCCTTCAGGCGGTCGACGCCGGCGCCGCGCACGTTCAGCAGGCCGATCCAGCGGCCGTGCGGGGTGCCTGCCGCGACGTCGCTCGACACGCGCTGCAGGTAGGTCTTCTGGCCGAACAGGCCGCGATCGTCGGCCGCCGAGCAGAGGGCGAAGTCGCGCACGCTCTGGTTGGTCTCGGTGAGCGACGAATCGACCACCACGCTGAACTCGGCCTCGCTCTCCGCGAGGTCGCGCACGATGTAGCTGCGGAACAGCAGGTCGCCGTACGAGATCACGGTGTCGCCGGTCAGGCGGTCGGCCGCGCAGGCGAGCGATGCGAGTTCGCCCGTCTGCGCATGGCGCTCGTTGACGACGAGCTTGATGCCCGACGTGTCGATCGCATCGGCGCGATAGCCGCCAACCACGGTGATGTCGTTCACGCCGTGCGTCTTGAAGCCGTCGACGAGCCAGCGCAGCAGCGGCTTGCCGGCGACCGGCAGCATGACCTTGGGTTTATCTTCGGTGACGGCTTCGAGGCCCTTGCCGCGGCTCGCGGCGAGCACGATCGCCGCATTCGACGCGCGCGATGACGAAGACAGGTAGATACGCTCGGCAGCCGAGTACTCGTCGGCGTCCTGCAGGCGGAAGATCTCGTTGACCGATGCGACGCGGTCCTCGACGTTGATCAGCGTTTGGCTCTCGTAGATCTCGCGCGCGGTCGCCTGCATCGCGGATGCCGACGCGCGGATCAGGTGGTTCGCCCAGATCACGGTGCTGATGCCGGCCTGGCGGAACACGTCGGTCGGCGTGCTGTAGTACTTGGTCGGCACGATCACGAGCGGCGCCTTGCCGCTCCATTCGCGCGCGAACTGCAGGATTTCGTCGGGGCGCGACAGCTTGCTGTGGATCAGGATCGCGTCGGCGCCGGCTTCCGCGTACGCGTTCGCGCGGCGCAGCGCCTCGTCCATCCCCCAGCCGGCGATCAGCGCTTCGACGCGCGCGACGATCGAGAAGTCGGGGTCGGTCTGCGAATCCTTGCCGGCCTTGATCTTGCCGCAGAATTCGTCGATCTCGGCGAGCGGCTGGCGCTCGCCGCCGATGAAGCTGTTGGTCTTCGGAAACTGCTTGTCCTCGATGCACACGCCGGCGATGCCGCGCTGCTCGAGCTTCTTCACGAGGCGGCGCACGTTGTTGAAGTTGCCGTAGCCGGTGTCGCCGTCGAGCAGGATCGGCAGGTCGCTCGCGTCGGCCATGAATTCGAGCACGTCGACGACCTGCGTCCAGCTCGCTTCGTTGTTGTCGCGCACGCCGAACTGCGCGGAGATCGCGAGGCCCGAGGCCCAGATGCCCTTGAAGCCGGCCTCGCGGACGATCCGCGCGGACAGGCCGTTGTGCGCTTCCATCAGGAATTCGAGATCGCTGCTGACGAGCATGCGGCGCAGGCGCGCGCTGCGCGATTCGGTGAAGTTGGGTTCGCGTGCGTTCATCGTGCGGCTCCGGCGGTAGTGCGTTGAATCAGGGGAAGAATGTCTTGCGTCGCGCGTGCGACGTCGTTCGGGAAATCGATCTCGATCCACGGCGAGCCGGTGACGTCGGCGACGTCGAACGAATGGCCGCCTTCGAGCAGCAGGTCGCGCACGGCTTCCTCGTGCGGCATGTTCGCGCGGCCGCTGTCGACGTAGCCCGCGACGATCGTCGCGAGGCGGCGCGCGGTGCCTTCGGTGAAGCGGAAGAAGCCGACCGATTCGCCGATCGTGTCGTAGTCGAGGTCGACCGCGAGCTGCTTGCGCAGCTCGACGGGCACGCCGTTCTTCAGGCACAGCTTGACGGGTTCGTCGCCGGCCTCGAAGTCGCGGTCGATCAGCAGGCGGTCGACCGCGCGATCGGAATCGGCCACCAGCGCGTGCAGGATGTTCTCGTCGTACAGCACGTCCGCGTCCATCAGCAGCACGTCGCCGCCGCGCGTCATTGCCTCGGCGACGGTATGCACGGTCAGCACGCTGCCGAGGTCGTAGCGGTCGTTGATCACGATCTCGGCGGTGCGGCCGAGGCGCTTCAGTTCCTGCTCGACCTTCTCGTGCTGAAAGCCGAGCCCGAGCACGATCTCGTCGACGCCCGCGGCGTCGAGCACGCGCAGATGGCGCTCGAGCAGCGACACGTCGTCGAAGCGCAGCAGGCACTTCGGAAACTGCGCTTCGGGCGGTTGTTGCAGGCGCAAGCCGAGGCCTGCCGCAAGAATGATGGCTCGCATGGGTTCTCCAACCAAAAAGCCGGCGATCTGAACGATCAGTCGGCGAGCGGCTGCGGCGCACGGCGCCGCTGCCAGTTTCTTTCACTGAAATGCAGATAGAGCAGGCCGGGCAGGCCGAGCGCGAGTTCGCGCGCACGCTTCGCGAGCGACAGCGCGAGCGCCGCGTCGGGCGGCAAGCCGACCAGCGGCGCGAGCAGCAGGTAGCCGCCTTCCTGCGCGCCGAGCGAGCCCGGGATCGCGAAGGCCGCGCCGCGAATCGCCTGGCCGACGCTTTCGAGCAGCAGCGCGTCGAGCCAGCTCACCGGATGCCCGAGGAAGTGCAGCGCGAGCCACACTTCCGCGGTGCCGACGATCCAGCCGACGAGACTCAACGCGAAGGTCTTCGCGACTTTCGCGCGATCGCGGTACAGCGCGCCGACGGCGCCGTCGATCGCGTCGGCGCGCGTGGCGAGCGACGACCAGTCGCGCGGGCCGAGCAGCTTCGACGCGAGGCGCAGGCCGCGGCCGAACAGGCCGCGCCGCTGCGCCAGATAGAACATCACCGCGAGCGCGCCGAGCACGCCGGTGGCGATCAGCGCGGGCGTGCGCAGGTGCGCGACCGACTCGTGCGTCGCATACAGGCTGAACGCGGCGATGCCGATCAGCGCGAAGGCCATCTGCGAGAGCGCCTGCATCGTCGTGCCGACGGTCACGGCGGCGGCCGCGTCGGCCATCCGCGTGCCGCGCTGCGCGAGGTGGCGCACCATCAGCACGGGGCCGCCGATCTGCCCGGCGGGCAGCAGGCTGTTCACCGATTCGCCGACCCAGCGCGCGCGCAGCGCATTGCCGAGTTCGGCGCCGGGCTGCCCGCGGCGGAACATGACCGTAATGGCTACCGCGTCGATCACGAGCGGCACGACGTGGAACGCCGCGACGAGCGCGAGGCCCCAGCCGGCCGCGAGGAACGTGGACGCCACCGCGCCGACGCCTTGCCAGGCCAGCAGGGCGATGAAGAGTGCGGTCCCGAGGGACAGCAGGATGAGGCCCGCGCGTGTCATGACCCGCTCGTGCGTCGCGTCGCCAGCTGCTTGAAGACCTGGCGGAAACCGAAATACGCGATCGCGTCCTTCATGTTCGAGATGAAGCGCTTCCACGGCCGCATGCCGGGGTTCGTCACGTATTCGAACGTGAGCGACACGCGCATCTCGTTCTGGCCGAGCGGCGTGATGCGGTGGCGCAGCTTGTCGCCGTCGAACAGCACGATGCCGCCGTCGGCGATCTGCACGGAGCCCGGTTCGTCGGGCACGTCCGGGTTGCGCGTATGCAGCTCGTAGTCGAGCCGGCACGACGATTCGTCGATCACGCCGATCAGCAGCGTGTAGCGGCGGCCGTCGTAGTACGACGTGTCGTAGTGCCAGCCGATGTGGTCGCCGGGTTTCGTGTAGTAGTAGAGCGCGTACGCGTGCGGATCGTCGTCCGGCGACAGCATCAGCTTGTCGCCGGTGATTTTCTCGAGGAAGCCGATCAGCGCCTTCGAGCGATACAGCTCGGCGATGTACGGCGCCTGCTCGTCGATCGTATGGCGGCTCACGCTGCCGCCCTGCTTGTGGCCGGGCAGGTAATTGCGGTTCAGGCCGGCCTGCATCGCGCGCGCGGCATCCGCCAGCTTCGCGTGCGCGTCGGCCGGCAGGAATGCGTCGAGATAGAGGAACGAGCCCTGGCGCGTGTAGTCGCCGCGCAGGCGCTCGAGGTCGAGCCGGCCGACGCAGTCGGCCACGGTGCGATCGGGATCGGCCGCCGTCGCGCGCACGGGCGCGGGGCGTGCCGGGCTCAGCACGGAATCGTCGCGCGTGCTAGGAGTCATTTGGAAGCCTGGATTTCGGTTGAATTCTGCGAAAGGTCGCCGCGGTTGCCGCGCCGCACGACGCGCCACCAGTCGATCACGACCCAGGCGGCGAACAGCGGGGCGCCGATCGACGCCGCGAGCAGGAACGGCTGCACGCCGTCGACGAGCGTCACGATCGGCAGCAGGTACAGCACGTCCTCGGTCTCGAAGCCGCCGGCGAACGCCTGCTTGGTGCCGGCCTTGCCGGCGATCGATTCGATCCGCATGCGCAGGAAGAAGATCAGCGCGACGGCCGCGCCGGCCACGGCGCCGAGCAGCACCGGCGACGCGGCCATCTGGCCGCCCTGGGCGACGATGCCGACGCCCATGCTGACGAACAGCGCGACCGTGACGAGCGCATCGGCCGCGAGGTCGTAAAAATGACCGATCTTGCTGGACTTGCCGCTGATGCGCGCGAGCTCGCCGTCGGTATGGTCGACGAAGTTCGACAGCACGATCAGGAACGCGCCCGCATTGCTCCAGCCGAAGCCGCCGTGCGCGAGGCACCAGGCGCCGGCGAGGCCGATCAGCAGACGAAGGGTGGTGAGGTGATTCGGGGTGACCGGCGTATCGACGAGCGGTCGGACAAGCGAGCGCGCGAGCCGCGCATCCCACGTGCGTGGCAGGGGCGGTTCGGGGTGTGTGGCGGTTTTTCTTTGGTCCATCGGCGAAATATATACGGAATTGTAATTTGTTGCTTTTTATTCGATCAATGTCCTGACATGCGGGAGTGTTACCGCGTCTTGCAGGCATCGGCCGGTTCGAAAACGCACCTGCGAACGAGGCCGCCGACCGGGCGGCCGGACCCACTTTCCAGTGTGGTCCGCATCGCGCGGCTGTCAAGGCCGCAGGGGCTTCGCGGGCCGGCGCGGCGGCGCTTCTCGCGCCGGCCGGCCGGCGGCGCGCGATGGACCGGAGCTTGACCTCCGTCAGGCCGGGAAAGAGCGCAGCGGGCGACAATCGGCCACGCCGGACGGGTGTCGTCCGTTGCCGAACCAAAGGCCGTCAATGTCGAGGGACGTCCGTCGATTGATGCGCGACGGCCGACGATCGCGAACCGGTGATTCCGCCCCGATGCTTTCACGTACCTTTCGCGCGCATCGGGCGGGCCGATCGCCTGTCACGGAACGGTCGTTCGATACCCGGCAAATTCGGCAAGGATCTTTTGCATCCGGCGGACATTTCGCGGCGATCGCCTCTGCGATACTCCGACCGTGCCCGTGGTGCCGGGCCGCCCCTCGCGGCCCCAAGGGCTTCGCGTCGCTCAGGAGACACCCCCCGCGACGTCAACGACAGACCAAAGCGTCAGATAACCAGCCATGTCTTCATCACGCATCCTCGCTCCCGCCCTGCGTTCGCTCGTCCGCACCGCCGACGAAGCCGCCGCGCTGATCCGCCCCGGCATGACCGTCGCCATGAGCGGCTTCACCGGGTCGGGCTATCCGAAGGTCGTGCCGGCCGCGCTGGCCGCCCACATCGACGCGGCGCACGCGCGCGGCGAGGACTTCCGGATCAACGTGCTGACGGGCGCGTCGACGGCACCGGAACTCGACGGCGCGCTCGCCCGTACCGACGGCATCTCGATGCGGCTGCCGTACCAGTCCGACCCGACGTTGCGCGACAAGATCAACGGCGGCGAAGTCGATTACCAGGACGTCCACCTGAGCCACGTCGCGCAATACGCATGGTTCGGGCTGTACGGCGATCTCGACGTCGCGATCGTCGAAGTCGCGGGCATCCGCGAGGACGGGCTGCTGATTCCGTCCGCGTCGATCGGCAACAACAAGACCTGGCTCGAGCGCGCGAAGCACGTGATCCTCGAAGTGAATGCGCGCCAGCCGCTCGGCCTCGACGGGATGCACGACATCTACTACGGCACCGCGCTGCCGCCGCACCGCAAGCCGATTCCACTGACGAAGAGCGACGACCGGATCGGCGAGCCGTACCTGCGCTGCCCGGCCGACAAGATCGTCGCGATCGTCGAAACCGACGCGCCGGACCGCAGCAATGCGTTCACCGCGCCGGACGCGACCTCCAGGCAGATCGCGCTGCACCTGATCGACTTCCTGCGCCACGAAGTGAAGCGCGGCCGCCTGCCGGAAAACCTGCTGCCGCTGCAGTCGGGCGTCGGCAACATCACGAACGCGGTGCTCGCGGAACTGAGTTCGGCCGGCTTCTCGAACCTGACGGCCTACACCGAGGTGATCCAGGACGGCATGCTCGACCTGCTCGACGACGGCACGCTGAGCTTCGCGTCGGCCACCGCGCTGTCGCTGAGCCCGGCCGCGGTGCAGCGTTTCGCCGACGACATCGCGACCTTCCGCGAGAAGATCGTGCTGCGCCCGCAGGAGATCAGCAACCATCCGGAACTCGTGCGCCGCCTCGGCTGCATCGCGATGAACGGGATGATCGAGGCCGACATCTACGGCAACGTGAATTCGACGCACGTGATGGGCACGAAGATCCAGAACGGCATCGGCGGCTCGGGCGACTTCGCGCGCAACGGCTATCTGTCGTGCTTCATGTCCGCGAGCACCGCGAAGGGCGGGGCGATCTCGCGGATCGTGCCGATGGCGAGCCACGTCGACCATACCGAGCACGACGTCGCGGTGGTCGTCACCGAGCAGGGGCTGGCCGACCTGCGCGGCCTGTCGCCGAAGCAGCGCGCGCGCAAGATCATCGCGACCTGCGCGCACCCGGACTACCGCCCGATGCTCGAGGATTACTTCGAGCGCGCGTCGCGCGAAAGCTTCGGCAAGCACACGCCGCATCTGCTGGCCGAAGCGCTGTCGTGGCACGAGCGCTACGTGCGCACCGGGACGATGAAGGCCTGACGAGCGGGCCCGCGGCGGGCGCGTGCCCGTCGCAGTCGAGCGACGGAATGCCGGGCACCCGCCGCAGGAACAGCGTCGACAGTTCCATCGCGAGCGTGGCGCCCGCGTCGATCACAGCAGTTTGAGCGGGCTGCCGGGCGTGCTCGTCGCGCACCTCGGCCGCGGACGGCGATGGTGCGGCGGCGCGGCGGGATACGACGCGGGGCCAACGGTTTCATGGGGCCCGGACTTGTCTTGATGGAGTCCGAGCGACTATCTTGCAACCTCAAGCGAACTTGAGGTCAAGCATGAGCCGACTGGACATTGCGGACGTAGCGCGGCGCACGGGACTGCCTGCATCGACGCTGCGTTATTACGAGGAAAAGGGGCTGATCGTCCCGATCGGCCGGCATGGGCTGCGGCGGCAATACGACGAGTCGGTGCTGGAGCGTCTGGCGTTGATCGCGCTCGGCCGCGAGGCCGGTTTCTCGCTCGACGACATCCTCGCGATGGTCGGCACCGAGGGCCGGCCGGCGATCGACCGCGCGAAACTCGATGACAAGGCCGACGAGCTCGACCGCACGATTCGCCGTCTCGGCGCGGTGCGCGATGCGCTGCGGCATGCGGCCGCATGCCCGGCGGCGAACCATCTCGAATGCCCGTCGTTCCAGAAGCTGCTGCGCATTGCCGCGCATCGTCATCCGGCGCGCCGCGCGAAGCCGGAAGGTGCGTAGGCAGCGAGCCCGCGCGAGGCAGGATGCGCCGCGATAGCCGTTCGACGGAAGGACGGCTACGTGGCGACGTCACGGGTTCGACGTGCCGAATGCGACGAGGCGACATCGTCCGTGCCGGCTTCGGCGTCCGCGAAACAACCGCGCCTGCTCATCCCGCGTAATACACGCGGCATTCCATTTCGCGCCCGCGCACGATCCGCTTGCCGATGAGTGCGCCGTACGTTTCGGTGAACACGGTGCGCTGGTGCTCGCACTGCACGGCGTCGTAGAAGTAGAGCGACACCCAGTCGGTCGGGCGCCCGGCTTCCGGCGTGCGCATGGCGGCCTGCTGGCTCAGCGCCGTGAAATGCCAGCCGCCCTTGGTCATGTGCATCACGGGCGGCGGCACGTAACCGTCCGCGTTCAGGCGCCGGTGCGTGAGCGTCGGCAGCACGCCGGCGGCCGCCTTGTTGCGGTACTGGCGATCGATGTAAAGCAGCAGTTCGACCGGCGGCTCCGTGCCGGGGCCGGCGTTTCGCATGTGACCTTGCCAGCGTCGGCGGCGGCTCAGCACGTCGTCGAGCGCGGCGCGGATGCCGACCGCGCGCCGCGGGCCGACGCCCGCGATCGTTTCGAGCTGGCCGTTGCGGGCCGCGCGTTCGAGTTCCTCGAGCGTATCGATGTGCAGCGCGTCATGAATGCGCAGCGCGAGCGCGTGACCGATGCCCGGCACGGCTTCGAATGCGGACGCGCGTTCCGCGTCGCCGCGCAGGCGGTCGAGCTGGCGCCAGCGGCCGGTCACCAGCAGCTCGGCGATCGCCTGCGCGACGCCCGCGCCGACGTCGGGCAGTGCGCCGAGCGCCTCGACGCCGCCGGTTTCGAACACGGTGCGGACGTCGCGGTCGAGCGCGTCGACCGTGTCGGCCGCCGCGCGGTACGCGGCGACCCGGTACGGATTCGCGCCCTGGTCGACGAGCCGTTGCGCGGCCTCGCGCAGGCAGGCCGCGATAGGCCGGTTTTCCTCGTACGTCTGGCTGACGGTCGACTGCATGGCGAGGGACCCGAAAAGCACAAACGGAATGGCTGCGGCGAGCGATGCGCCGGTCGGCTTTCAACCATTGTCGTGACGCGCGATGAAGAAGACTTGATGTGCGTCAATGGCAAACGTAGCACAGGCGCGCCGCGCACGGTCATGCAGCATTTCGGCACGACCGTGCGCGGCGCGCGATGCGGTTACGCGTCGAGAAACGACTGCGCGTTCTCGGCCTCGGCGGCCGTGCGCAGCGCAGCGAGCGCCCGTTTCTCGATTTGCCGCACGCGCTCGCGCGACATTCCCGCATCCTGCGCGATCGCGTCGTAGGTGTCGGGCTCGGCGCCGCCGAGGCCGAACCGCCGGCGCAGCACGTCGGCCTCCGTCGGCGTGACCGACCGCAGCAGCGACAGCACGCATTCGCGCATGCGCGTGTCGGCCAGTTGCTCGAACGGGCTGGCCGATGCCCGATCCTCGATCAATTCCACGAGGCCGGTATCCGCATCGGGCAGCGGCGTGTCGAGCGAAACCGGCTCGGCCGGCAGCGCGAGCACCGCGCGCAGCTTGTCTTCGTCGAGGCCGGTTTCGGCCGCGAGTTCGGCCGGCGTGGCCCGACGGCCCGTGCGCTGGCGAAAGCGCAGCACATGCCGCTGCACGCGTTGATACTGGTCGCCGACATGCACCGGCACGCGGATCGTGCGGGAGCGATCCGCGACCGCCCGTGCGATCGCCTGGCGGATCCACCACGTCGCATAGGTCGAGAACTTGAACCCGCGCCGGTATTCGAACTTCTCGATCGCGCGCATCAGGCCGAGGCAACCGTCCTGCACGAGGTCGGACAGGTCGACGCCGCGGTTCAGGTACTTGCGCGCGATCGACAGCACCAGCCGCAGGTTCGCCTCGAGCATCGCGCGCGTTGCATCGCGCACCTTTTGCTGGCCGTCGCTCAGTGCCGCCGCGAGCGCGCGCCGTGCGACCGCGTCGAAGTGCGCTGCATCGACCGCCGACGGATCGTGCGCTGCGCTCGCGAGTGCGCGCACGGTACGGCTTGCGTCGTCGACGGCCGGCGGGACCCACGCGAGCGAGCCGAGCAGGGCGGCCACGTGGTTGCGCGCGTCGCGATATTCGTCCGAACGGCTGCCATGCGCATGCAGCGCGCCGCGCAGCGCCGAGACCGCCGTGTGCAGCGCATCGTAGCGGGCGGGCGCCGGCGTATCGTCGTCGCCGTCGGCCGACCCGGTCGCGCCTGTCGTGCGATGACGCTCGAGCAGCACGTCGACCGCGGGCGGATAGCCGGCGATCGCATGCAGTACCTGATGACGGCCCGTCTCGATTTCGCGGGCGAGCGCGATTTCGCCTTCGCGCGTGAGCAGCGGCACCGCTTGCATGCGCCGCATGTAGAGCGCGAGCGGATCGGTCGACGCGCTCGTGCCGCGTGCGAGCTCGCCGAGCATGGCCCTGCCTTCGTCGAGCGCGTCGCGATCGACCTCGACCGGCGCCGCGCCGGCGAACGGTGCGGGCGCGGCCGGCTCGTCGAGTACCGCGATGCCGATGTCGGCGAGCGCGGCGCGCACGACGTCGAGCGCATCGGGGCTGTCGCTTTCGGGCGGCAGCGCGTCGACGAGGTCGGCGTGCGTCAGATAACCCTGCTCGCCGGCGAGCGCCAGCAACTGGATGATCGGATCGAGCGGTGTGTCCGCCCGGGGAGTGGGGCGTGGCGTAGTCATGTCGATGGCGGCGCGAGCCGCGTTCCTGTCTGGGCGGGCCGAAGCTCGCCGGTTTGCGGTTGCCGGTGGATCGCGGACGCCCGTCCGCGCCGGTCAGCCCGACATCGTTCAAGTTGAGGGCATTTGCGCCAACTTCAACGCCGGCGCCGCGGACGGGCCAGCACGCGGCGTGCCCGCGCGGCGCTCCGGAGCAGGAAACAAAAAGTAACCGATCATACGCGCGGAAATCCGCAGGGGACGTAAGCTAGAGTCACGCGCGCTGCCTGGCGGTGGCGCGCGGATTCTGCCGGAGTACGAGATGAACCCGATTCCCGCCGCGAGGCCGGCCGTCGTCGCGCTGGCCGCACTGATGCTTGGCGGCTGCTACTACACGAGCCCGTACGGCTATGCACCTTATTACGCACCCGTGCCCGCCACGGTGACGCAGCGCGAGATTCCGGCCGCACCGGCCACGCCTGGCCCGGCCGAGTCGACCGTGCCGCAAGCGCAGGTCGACGCCGGCACGGCGGTGCCCGTGTATGTCGCCCCGGCCTACGTGCCGGCGCCGTATCCGTATTACTACCCGGCGTACTACTCGGGCTGGTACGGGCCGCCCGTGACGATCGGCTTCTGGGGCCGCTGGGGCGGCGGCGGATACTGGGGTGGGCGCGGCGGGTACTGGCATCGTCCATGGGGTGGCGGCCATGGG
Organism: Burkholderia sp. AU39826; assembly: GCF_020419965.1. Taxonomy (NCBI): domain Bacteria; kingdom Pseudomonadati; phylum Pseudomonadota; class Betaproteobacteria; order Burkholderiales; family Burkholderiaceae; genus Burkholderia; species Burkholderia sp. AU39826. The sequence goes on along the minus strand of NZ_JAIZQG010000001.1, from coordinate 737,227 downwards.
GGCGGGGGCCATTGGGGCGGCGGCCATCGGCACTGACGGGCGCGCGGCGGCGCGGGAGAGCATCATGTTGAACACGATTGTCCGAAGTCTGTGCGTCGTCCTGGCCGGCCTCGCGGCCGTGCCGGGCGTCGCCGATGCGCAGAGCAGCGCTTACACGAATTCGCCGGCCGAGCTGTTTGCGGGGCCGGCGCCCGATTATCCGGTGGTCGCGCAGATTCCGCCCGGCACGGCGCTGGACGTATTCGGCTGCCTGAGCGACTACACGTGGTGCGACGTCGCGCTGCCGGGCGTGCGCGGCTGGATCGATGCGCAGTTGCTCGACTATCCGTACCAGGGCAACTATGTGCCGCTGCTCGAGTACGGCGCGATCATCGGTGTGCCGGTGACCGGATTCGCGATCGGCGCGTACTGGGACCGCTATTACCGGCACCGCCCGTGGTATCCCGACCGCGATCGCTGGGCGCGCCGTGCGGAGCCGCGGCTCGGCCCCGGCGGCATGCCGCCGGGGCAAGGGCGGCCGCGGCCGGGCGCACCGATGCAGGTCGCGCCGGCCGGCCCGCCGCCCGTGCATGACACGCGGCCATCGGCCACGCGCGGCGGCTGGAACGGCGCGAATCGCGTGCCGCCACCGGCTGCGCCTGCTCCTGCACCGACACCGATGCCGGGTGGAGTGGGTAATGCGCGCCCGGCCAGCCCGCCAGCGCCGACCCCGATGCCGGGTGGGGTGGGTAATGCACGTCCGGCCAGCCCGCCGCCGGCCGTGCCGCGCCCGTCATCGCCCATGCCGGGCGGCGAGGGCCACATGATGCCGCCGCCGGTGCGGCAGGGAGGCGGCGGTTATGCGCGGCCGCAAGGCGGCGGAAATGGCGGCGGTAATCGCGGCGCAGGCGGTGGCCCCGACGAATTCCGTCACTGAGGGCGCCGGTGCCGCGGCTTCTCCGGGCACCGGACGAAAAAAAGCCGCTCCGAAGAGCGGCTTTCGGATCGGGCGAGCGGGAACGGGCGAGCCGCTACCGGCCGCCCGTGGCGCGCCGTATCAGTCGTCGAGCAGGGACAGGTCGCGTACCGCACCCTTGTCGGCCGACATCACCAGCTTCGCGTATGCCTTCAGCGCCGCGGACACCTTGCGCGGACGCGGCTGGGCGGGCTTCCAGCCCTTCGCGTTCTGCTCCTCGCGGCGACGCGCCAGTTCCTCGTCCGACACCAGCACGTCGATCGTGCGGTTCGGGATGTCGATGCGGATGCGGTCGCCGTCGCGCACGAGGCCGATCGCGCCGCCCGCTGCCGCTTCCGGCGAGCAGTGGCCGATCGACAGGCCCGACGTACCGCCCGAGAAACGGCCGTCCGTCAGCAGCGCGCATGCCTTGCCGAGGCCCTTCGACTTGATGTAGCTGGTCGGGTAGAGCATTTCCTGCATGCCCGGGCCGCCCTTCGGGCCTTCGTAGCGCACGATCACGACGTCGCCGGCCTTGACCTTGTCGTTCAGGATGTTCTCGACCGCTTCGTCCTGCGATTCGGTCACGTGAGCGGAGCCTTCGAACACGAGGATGCTCTCGTCGACGCCGGCCGTCTTCACCACGCAGCCGTCGAGCGCGATGTTGCCGGTCAGCACGGCGAGGCCGCCTTCCTTCGAGAACGCATGCTCGTACGAGCGGATGCAGCCTTCGGCGCGGTCGAGGTCGAGGCTCGGCCAGCGCGTGTTTTGGCTGAACGCGACCTGCGTCGGAATGCCGGCCGGGCCGGCCAGGTAGAACGTGCGGACCGCTTCGTCTTCCGTGCGGACGATGTCCCACTGGTCGAGTGCGTCCTTCAGCGTCGGCGCGTGCACGGTCGGCACGTCGGTGTGCAGCTTGCCGGCGCGGTCGAGCTCGCCGAGGATCGCCATGATGCCGCCTGCGCGGTGCACGTCCTCGATGTGGTACTTGTTCGTGTTCGGCGCGACCTTGCACAGCTGCGGCACGCTGCGCGACAGGCGATCGATGTCCTTCATCGTGAATTCGATGCCGGCTTCCTGCGCGATCGCGAGCAGGTGCAAGATCGTGTTGGTCGAGCCGCCCATCGCGATGTCGAGCGTCATCGCGTTCTCGAACGCCTTGAAGCCGACCGAGCGCGGCAGCACGCGTTCGTCGTCCTGCTCGTAGTGCTGGCGCGTCAGTTCGACGATGCGGCGGCCGGCGCGCTTGAACAGCTGTTCGCGATCGGCGTGCGTGGCGACGACCGTGCCGTTGCCGGGCAGCGACAGGCCGAGCGCTTCGGTCAGGCAGTTCATCGAGTTCGCGGTGAACATGCCCGAGCACGAGCCGCAGGTCGGGCACGCCGAGCGTTCGACTTCGGCGACGTCGGCATCCGAATACGACTGGTCGGCCGCGATCACCATCGCGTCGACGAGGTCGAGCTTCTTCAGTTCGATGGCTTTGGTGACCGGGTTCGCGAGGCGCGTCTTGCCGGCTTCCATCGGGCCGCCCGACACGAAGATCACCGGAATGTTCAGGCGCATCGCGGCCATCAGCATCCCCGGCGTGATCTTGTCGCAGTTCGAGATGCAGACCATCGCGTCCGCGCAGTGCGCGTTCACCATGTATTCGACCGAGTCGGCGATGATGTCGCGGCTCGGCAGCGAGTACAGCATGCCGTCGTGGCCCATCGCGATGCCGTCGTCGACCGCGATCGTGTTGAATTCCTTCGCGACCCCGCCCGCGGCTTCGATCTCGCGCGCGACGAGCTGGCCGAGATCCTTCAGGTGCACGTGCCCGGGCACGAACTGGGTGAACGAGTTGACGACCGCGATGATCGGTTTCGAGAAATCGTCGTCTTTCATGCCGGTGGCACGCCACAGCGAGCGCGCACCTGCCATGTTGCGGCCGGCGGTGGAGGTTTTGGAACGGTAAGTGGGCATGGTGAAAGCTGAAGAAATATCGCGGGAAAAGGGTGGAGGCTCGGGAATAAAGGCCTCTCTCGCGCCCGTGCGAACAACCTCTTGAGCTGCGCCCTGGGCAAACTTCGCGATTATCCCACAGCCGCCGGGCCCGTGGCGCCGGCGGGAGCGGGCGAGCGGCGCGCCGGACAGCGGCCATGCTCGCCCGGCGCGCCCGGGCTCGCCGGCACGCAGCCCGACGCAGGTCATTGCCGGCGCAACGGGCGCGCGGCTTCACCGCCCGTTCTGCCGATGGTGAAGCCGCGCCGTGCGGCTCGATCGCGCGTCAATCGAGCAGCGTCAGGATCTCGTCGTACAGCGCCTTCGGAATCCGCACGCCGTTCGCGATGCTGCGCGCGCGAGCGTCGAAGCGCCGTTGCGACGGCAGCCGCGCGCCCTGCGCGACGATCGATTCGAACATCCGTTCGCCGCGCGCGAGCCCCGCGTCGAGATCGTCGCCGAGAAACACCTTCGGGTCGAACGCGATCACGAGCTCGCCGTGGCAAGGCGTCGCGCCGACGCCTTCGTCGAAATCCATCGATTCCCGGCTCGTCATGTCGCCGATCAGCGCGCCGCCGAGCAGCTCGACCATCGCCGCGAGCGCCGAGCCCTTGTGCCCGCCGAACGTGCGCATCGCGCCCTGCAGCGCGGCTTTCGGATCGGTGGTCGGCTGGCCATCCGCGTCGATCGCCCAGTGCGGCGGAATCGTCTTGCCCTGTTTCGCGTGCAGCTCGATGTCGCCGCGCGCGATCGCGCTCGTCGCGAAATCGAACACGAACGGCTCGCCGCCCGGGCGCGGCCATGCGAACGCGATCGGGTTGGTGCCGAACACCGGTTCGTGGCCGCCTTCCGGCGCGACCCAGCTATGGCTGGGGTTCATCGCGATGCCGACCAGCCCTTCGGCGGCGATCGCCTCGACCTCGGGCCACAGCGCGGAGAAGTGATAGCAGTGGTTGATCATCATCGCGGCGATGCCGTGCTGCTTCGCCATCTCGACCAGCACGGGCAGCCCGGTTTCGAAGCTCAGCAGCGAGAAGCCGCGATGCGCGTCGACCGCGACGATCGACGACGACAGCCGCCGCAGCGTCGGCACGGCCTGCGGATCGACCTTGCCCTTCTTCAGCGAGCGCACGCACACGAGCAGCCGGTACACGCCGTGCGAATGGCATTCGTCGCGCTGGCCCTGTGTGATCACGTTGGCGATGGCCCGCGCGTGTGCGTCGGACATCCCGTTGTGCGTCAGCACGCGCAGCGCGAGCGCGTGGACTTCGTCGAGCGACAGGATGACTTCGGTTGCGCGCTCAGCCATGGTTCACCTCGCACGGGGCGGGCACGCCGTCGATGCGTTGCGGCACGTGCAGCGGATTGCCGCTGCGAATCGCGTCCGGCAGCAACGCGTCCGGCACGTCCTGGTACGACACGGGGCGCAGGAAGCGCTCGATCGCGCGTGCGCCGACGGACGTCGTGCGCGTGTCGGACGTCGCCGGGAACGGGCCGCCGTGCACCATCGCGTGGCCGACCTCGACGCCCGTGCCGAAACCGTTGACGAGAATGCGGCCGGCCTTGCGTTCGAGCGTCGGGCGCAGCGCGGCGAACAACGCGGCGTCGCCGTCGGCGAGATGCGCGGCGATCGTCAACTGACCTTCGAGCGACTTCAGCACGCGATGCAGCGTGCCGGCATCCGGGCAGCGCACGATCAGCGATGCGGGGCCGAACACTTCGTCGCGCAATTCGGGGTGCGCGACGAACGCATCAGCGGACGTCGCGAACAGCGCCGCGCGGGCCTGGTGACGGCCGCCTTCCGCGCCTTCGGCCAGCAGCTCGACCGCATCGTGATCGCGCAGCGCCGCGACGCCTTGCGCGTAGCTCGTGTGGATGGCCGGTGTCAGCATCGTCTGCGCGGCGACGGCACGCACGGCATCGGCCGCCGCGGCTTCGAATGCGCGCAGCGCGGGGCCGTCCACCGCGAGCACGAGGCCTGGATTCGTGCAGAACTGGCCGGCGCCGAGCGTGAGCGACGCGACGAACTGCGCTGCGATGGTGTCGTGACGGGCGTCGAGCGCGGCGGGACACAGCAGCACGGGATTGATCGAGCTCATTTCCGCATAGACGGGAATCGGCTCGGCTCGCGCGGCCGCGATATGCATCAGCGCGACGCCGCCGCGGCGCGAGCCGGTGAAGCCGACCGCCTTGATGCGCGGATCGGCGACGAGCGCCTGACCGATCTCGCGCGACGCGTCGAACAGCAGCGAGAACACGCCGGCCGGCATCCCGCATTCGCGCACGGCCTGCTGGATCGCGCGGCCGACGAGTTCCGACGTGCCCGGATGCGCGGAATGCGCCTTGACGATCACCGGGCAGCCGGCCGCGAGCGCCGACGCCGTGTCGCCGCCGGCCACCGAGAACGCGAGCGGGAAGTTCGACGCACCGAACACGGCGACGGGCCCGAGCGCGACGTTGCGCAGGCGCAGGTCGACGCGCGGCAGCGGCTTGCGCTCGGGACGCGCCGGATCGATCCGCGCGTCGAGAAAGCCGCCGTCCCGGACGAGCGACGCGAACAGCGCGAGCTGCCCGACCGTGCGGCCGCGTTCGCCTTCGATGCGTGCGCGCGGCAGCCCGGTTTCGACGACGCAGCGCTCGATCAGGTCGTCGCCGAGCGCCATGATGTGGCGGCCGATCGCGTCGAGGAACGCGGCGCGCGCGTCGGGCGACGTTTCGCGATAGGTGTCGAACGCGTCGTCGGCGAGCGCGCACGCCGTTTCGAGGTCGTGCAGGCTCGCGCCGCCGAATGCCGGTTCGAGCGGTTCGCCGGTGGCGGCGGCGAGCGCGTGGAGGGTGCCGTTCTGCCCGGTGACGGCCGACGGGCCGATCAGGAGCTGACCTGTGAGTTGCATGGTTTTCCTCGGAAAAGGCAGGGCCGGGCGTACTGCGCCCGGCCGTTGGAAGGGGAAAAGGGCTGAAAAAGGGCGCGGGCGCGTCAGTCCTCGTCGTCGTCGAGTTGCAGCTTGTCGGCGCGCACGCCGGTGTTTGCGCCCCAGTAGTAGATGACGAGCGCGACGGCCGCGACGACGACCGTGTCGTACGGATGCGCGAGCCGGCCCGTGCCGCCGAAGCCGCCGAGATACGACAGCACGATCATCGCTGCATAGAACGCGATCAGCCACGCGGACGAACGCACCTGCTCGGCGAGGCTCAGGTGCGCGGTCGGCACCCAGCGGCGGCACGCGAGATAGATGACGAACATCACGATCTGCAGCCCGAGTAGCCAGGACACCGTGCTCCAGCCCGACCAGTAGACGATCAGCGCGGCGATCACGAACGACGCGGGGCCGGTGACGCCGAACGCGCTGGCGCGGAACGGCCGCGGCAGGTCGGGCGCGGTGCGGCGCAGCGCGGCGACCGACACGGGCGCGACCGCATAGCTCAACACCAGCGCGGCCGACACGATGTTGATCAGCGCTTCCCACGACGGAAACGGCAGCGTCCAGAAGATCGCGAGGCCGAACGTGAGCCACAGGCCCGCGCGCGGGATGCCCGACGCTTCGTCGACGCGCGTGAACACCTTGAAGAACGTGCCCGTTTTCGCCCAGCCGTAGACCACGCGCGGCGTCGCGTTCATATAGATGTTGCCGCAGCCGCTCGGCGAGATCATCGCGTCGGCGACGACCATCACCGCGAGCCAGCCGACGCCGAGCGCAAGGGCGATGTCGCGGTACGGCAGCGAGAACGCCTTGCTCACGTCGTGCCAGCCGGCGGCGAGCATGGCCGTCGGGATGCTGCCGATGAACGCGAGCTGCAGCAGCACGTAGATCAGCGTCGACAGCAGGATCGACAGGATCAGCGCGATCGGGATCGTGCGCTGCGGATTGCGCACCTCGCTCGCGACCGAGACGATCGGCGTGAGCCCGAGATACGCGAAGATGATGCCGCCGGCCGACACGGCCATCTCGATGCCCGGCATGCCGAACGGCGCGAAGCCGTGCACGGTCAGGTTCGCGGGCTTGAAGAACGTGAACAGCACGCCGATCACCGCGAGCGGCACGATGAACTTGAAGACGCTGATGATGTTGTTCGCCTTCGCGAACGTCTTCACGCTCGAATAGTTCAGGTAAAAGAAGAAGCAGAGCAGCGCGGCCTGCACGAGCCAGCCGAGTGTCGTCGGGTCGCTCGATCCTTCGATCGTCAGGCCCGGAAACCACGCGGCCGCGTACTGGCGCGCGGCGACCACTTCGATCGCGATCAGGCTCGAGAACGCGATCAGCGTGATGAAGCCCATCAGGTAGCCGAGCAGCGGGCCGTGCGAGAACACCGGGTAGCGCACCACGCCGCCCGCGCGCGGCAGCGCGGCGCCGAGTTCGCAGTAGACGATGCCGAGCAGCAGCACCGCGAAGCCGCCGAGCAGCCACGAGAAGATGCCGGCCGGGCCCGCGATCGTCGATACGTGACTCGCGGCGAACAGCCACCCCGAACCGAAAATGGCGCCGAGACCGATGAACGTGAGATCGGTCAGCGACAGCTGTTTCTTGAACTTGCCGTGACCCGCGTCGGGGTGCGCGGAACGGGAAAGCGGGACGGACGGGTGTGCGTTGCCTTGGCCTGGCATGGGCTTGTCTCCTGGAGGGAATATCGGCACAGGCTCGATGTGCGCCGCGCTCCGACGGAGCAGTGGCGCTCGCCTGCAGGCCGGCGTCGCCCGGTTCGAACGACCGGGGCGGGCCGCGGCCCGTTCACGCGCGGCGCGACGCCGGGGTTGGCGTGAACGGCCCGCAGGCCATGCCGGACCGGAGACGGCGGCGCGTAGCGGGGCAAGCCCGCGCGCCGCCGCCGGGGGCGTCGATCAGAGACCGACGTCGGGCAGCACCGGGCGCGTTTCCAGCGCCTTCGCGACGATCGCCTTCACTTCCGCGAGCGTGTCGCCTTGCAGTGCGAGGCGCGGCGGACGCGTGATCGCGCTGCCGCGGCCGACCAGCTCTTCGCACAGCTTGATGCACTGCACGAGGTCCGGGCGTGCGTCGAGGTGCAGCAGCGGCATGAACCAGCGATACAGCGCGAGCGCTTCGTCGAAGCGCTTCTGCTTCGCGAGGCGGAACAGCGTCTCGCCTTCCTTCGGAAATGCGTTCGACATGCCCGACACCCAGCCTTCGGCGCCGACCGCGATGCTCTCGACCACGACGTCGTCGAGGCCCGCGAACAGCACGAAGCGATCGCCGACCGCGTTGCGCAGGTCGATGAAGCGGCGCGTATCGCCCGACGAATCCTTGAAGCAGACGATGTTCTCGCAATCCTGCAGCGCGATCAGCACGTCGGGCGTCACGTCGTTCTTGTAGATCGGCGGGTTGTTGTAGACCATCACCGGCAGGTCGGTGCTCGTCGCGACCGCGCGAAAGTGCGCGGCGGTTTCGTGCGGTTTCGCCGAGTAGACGAGCGCGGGCATCACCATCACGCCGTCGACGCCGACGCGCCGCGCTTCGCGCACCGTGTTGCGCGCGAATTCGGTCGTGAATTCGGCGATGCCGGCGATCACCGGAACCTTGCCGCCGGCCGCGTCGCGTGCGGCTTCGATCACCTGGAGCTTCTCGCTCGTCGACAGCGACGTGTTTTCGCCGACCGTGCCGCAGACCACGAGGCCCGACACGCCGTCGTTCACCAGGTTCTTGACCACGCGGTGCGTGGCGTCGATGTCGAGGGAAAAGTCCGGCTTGAACTGCGTGCTGACGGCCGGGAAAACCCCGGTCCACTGAATGGCGTTTCGGCTCACTGAAATCTCCTACGTGTTCGTATCGGTCGGCCGACAGGTGTCGGTGTGGCAACCAGTATCGCCGCGCAAATGCCCATCACGCTTGAGTCGTATCGCGGAGCAAAATGACGAAATCGGCACAGCGGCCGGCAGGGGCGTCGGGGGCGCGTTGCACTATGCCGATTTCGTCGTCGTCCTCATCGAAAAGCCACAAGCGGACGGACGCGCGACGGAGGAAGCTATGCTCCTTTCCCCACTTCGGACGGCTCATGATGAAGCGCATCCAGATCATCGATTCGCACACGGGCGGCGAACCCACTCGGCTCGTCGTGTCCGGCTTTCCGTCGCTCGGCAACGGCACGATGGCCGAGCGCCGCGACGTGCTCGCGCGCGAGTACGATCGCTACCGCACCGCGTGCATCCTCGAGCCGCGCGGCAGCGACGTGCTGGTCGGCGCGCTGCTGTGCGAGCCCGTGGCGCCCGACGCGGCGGCCGGCGTGATCTTCTTCAACAATAGCGGCTACCTCGGCATGTGCGGGCACGGCACGATCGGCGTCGTGCGCACGCTGCATCACATGGGCCGCATCGCGCCGGGCGTGCACCGGATCGAGACGCCGGTCGGCACCGTCGAGGCGACGCTGCACGACGACCTGTCGGTCAGCGTGCGCAATGTGCCCGCGTATCGCCACGCGCAGGCCGTCGAAGTCGACGTGCCGGGATACGGCCCCGTGAAGGGCGACGTCGCGTGGGGCGGCAACTGGTTCTTCCTGGTCAGCGACCACGGGCAGCACATCGCCGGCGACAACGTCGCGGAGCTTACCGCGTATGCGTCGGCCGTGCGCGCAGGGCTCGAACGCGCGGGCATCACCGGCGCCAACGGCGGCGAGATCGATCACATCGAGCTGTTCGCCGACGATCCCGCGCACGACAGCCGCAGCTTCGTGCTGTGCCCGGGGCTCGCTTATGACCGTTCGCCGTGCGGCACCGGCACCAGCGCGAAACTCGCGTGCCTCGCGGCCGACGGCAAGCTCGCGCCGGGCGCGGTGTGGCGGCAGGCGAGCGTGATCGGCAGCGTGTTCCACGCGAGCTACGAGCTGGCCGACGGCGGCATCGTGCCGACGATTCGCGGCAGCGCGCATCTGAGCGCGGAAGCGACGCTGCTGATCGAGGAAGACGATCCGTTCGGGTGGGGCATCGGGTCGTGAGCGAAACGAAGACCGACGTCGTCGTGATCGGCGCCGGCATCGTCGGCGCGGCGTGCGCGCACGAACTCGCGCGGCGCGGGCTGCGCGTGCTCGTCGTCGACGACGCGAGCGGCGGCGCGACCGGCGCGGGCATGGGGCACCTCGTCGCGATGGACGACAACGCGGCCGAACTCGCACTGAGCCATTACTCGATCGAACTCTGGCGCGCGTTGAGCGGCGAGATGCCCGACGGCTGCGCATACCGCAATTGCGGCACGCTGTGGCTCGCGGCCGATGCGCACGAGATGGATCTGGCGCGCGCGAAACAGGCGACGCTCGCCGCGCACGGCGTGGCCGGCGAGCTGATCGATGCGGCAGCGCTCGCGCGACTGGAGCCGATGCTGCGCGCGGGCCTCGGCGGCGCGCTGAAGATTTCCGGCGACGCGATCCTCTACGCGCCCGTCACCGCGAACTGGCTGCTGCAGCGCGCGCCGCGCATCACGTTGCGTCGCGACCGGGCCGTCGCGGTCGATGGCCCGAGCGTGATGCTCGCGAGCGGCGACGTGCTGCGCGCGGAGCGTGTCGTCGTCGCGAACGGCGTCGCGGCGCGCTCGCTGCTGCCCGAACTGCCGCTGCGCCCGAAAAAGGGCCATCTGCTGATCACCGACCGCTATCCGGGCCACGTGTCGCACCAGCTCGTCGAGCTCGGCTATGCGGCGAGCGCGCACGCGAGCGACGGCACGTCGGTCGCGTTCAACGTGCAGCCGCGGCCGACCGGTCAGTTGCTGATCGGCTCGTCGCGCCAGTTCGACACCGAGGATTCGCAGGTCGAGCCGCCCGTACTCGCGCGCATGCTGCGCCGCGCGGTCGGTTACCTGCCGGATCTGGCCGAGCTCAACGGCATCCGCGCATGGACCGGCTTCCGCTCCGCGAGCCCCGACGGCCTGCCGCTGCTCGGCGAGCATCCGTCGCGCCCGGGCGTGTGGCTCGCGGTCGGGCACGAAGGGCTCGGTGTGACAACCGCGCCGGGCAGTGCGCGGATCGTCGCCGCGCTGATGGCCGGCGAGCGGCCGCCCATCGATATCGAGCCATATTTGCCGGGACGCTTTCTGAGCGCGTCCCCCGTAGCTGGAGCGCTGACATGAAACGACCCCCACGCTCACTTCGTCCGCTGTCGACCGGAGTTGGCGCTTCGGCGCTGACTTCGGCCCCATGCAAGGCACCCCCCGCGGGGGCTGTCAGCCGCCTTGGGGCGGCCCGGCGGAGGCTGACATGATCATTCATCTGGACGGCCGCGCGCTGACGGTGGCCGACGGCGCGACCGTCGCGGCCGCCGTCGCGGCGAGCGGCGACGACACGACGCGCGTGTCGTGCACGGGCGCGACGCGTGCGCCGTTTTGCGGGATGGGTATCTGCCAGGAGTGCCGGATGACGATCGACGGCCGGCGCCGGCTCGCGTGCCAGACGCTGTGCCGCGACGGCATGCAGGTGGAGCGCACGCGATGAAACAGGAACGACAGGAACGATTGAGCGTCGACGTCGCGATCGTCGGCGCGGGCCCGGCCGGGCTGTCGGCCGCGGGGGCCGCCGCCCGAAGCGGCGCGACGGTTGCGATCGTGGACGACAACCCGCGCGCGGGCGGGCAGATCTGGCGGCAGCCGGCAGCAGTCGCACCGACGCCGGCCGCTGCCGCACGCCTCGCCGTGCTGGGCCAGCCGAACGTCACGCATCTCGCGGCGACGCGCATCGTCGCCGAAACGCAGCCGGGCACGCTGCTGCTCGAAGACGACGAACGCGGGCGGCTGCTCGATTTCCGGACGCTGATTCTCTGCTGCGGCGCGCGCGAACTGCTGCTGCCGTTTCCGGGCTGGACGCTGCCGGGCGTGACCGGCGCGGGCGGCTTGCAAGCACTGATCAAGTACGGGCTCGACGTGCGCGGGCAGCGCACGGTGATCGCAGGCAGCGGGCCGCTGCTGCTGGCGAGCGCGGCGACGGCCCGGCAGGCCGGCGCGCGCGTATCGCACGTGCTCGAACAGGCCGCTTGGCGCGACGTGGCCGGCTTCGGTACGGGGCTGTGGCGCTGGCCGTCGAAGCTCGCGCAGGCCGCGAAGCTCGTCACGACCGCGTATCGGCCCGCTGCGTACGTCGTCGAGGCATTCGGCGACGAGCGGCTCGAACGCGTGCGGATCCGGCACGGCGATCGCGAATTCGACGTCGACTGCGACCGGCTCGCATGCGGCTTCGGCCTCGTGCCGAATACCGTGCTGCCGCGGCATCTCGGCTGCCGGATCGAGAACGACGCGGTGGCCGTCGACGCGCACCAGCGCACGAGCCGCGACGGGTATTTCGCGGCGGGCGAGTGCACGGGCGTCGGCGGCAGCGAGCTGGCGATGGTCGAAGGCGAGATCGCCGGCTATGCGGCGACCGGGCAGACCGCTCGACTGGCCGCGCTCGTCGCGCGGCGCGCGCACTGGCAGGCTTTCGCGGATGCTGTCCGTGAGCGCTTCGCGATTCGCGAACCGATCCGCCGGCTCGCGCGGCCCGACACGCTGCTGTGTCGCTGCGAAGACGTACGGTTCGACGCGGTCGCGCGGGAACCGGCCTGGACGGCCGCCAAGCTGCAGTCGCGTTGCGGGATGGGCGCGTGCCAGGGCCGTGTGTGCGGCGCGGCCGCGCAGGCGCTGTTCGGCTGGACGCCGCCCCCGCCGCGCACGCCGCTCGTGCCCGCGCGGGTCGGCACGTTGATGCTCGACGGCACGGGGGCCTGCGACAGCGCATGATGCGCGACGCTGGCGGACTGTGATGAAGCGGCCCCGGTTTGCGCCGGGCCGTGCCGCTCCTTCCATCTTTACTTCACCTTCACTTTTCCTGGCCGCCGGCCTCGGCCCGCCACGAGCGCGCAGGCGATCGAGCGTCGTGGGCATGGGCACGGGTGGCGGCTCCTTCTGTCGCGGTGCCAGTTCATCGACACAGTGCCCGCGCCGTCGAGCTCCATCCGCAGGATGCGATCGCAGTTCAACTGCATGAAGCGCCTCGCGGCGGGGCCCGCGTGATGGTAGGCAAGGAGGTTTGATTGAGGGTGATCAACCGAATTGCCGATCCGGCAAGCAGCGGGAAAAAGAATAATATACAAAATAATATAATATTGATTCTTTAATCATGTCCCTCCGCCGATGAACGACGATTTCCCGGCCGGGCTACCCGGCCCCGACCAGATGCGCGCCGCCGCCGAATCGGCCTGTGCACTGCTGAAGGTGATGTCGAATCCCGACCGTCTGCTGCTGCTGTGCGAACTGTCGCAGGGCGAGCGCTGCGTGAGCGATCTCGAGGCGCGCCTGGACATCCATCAACCGACGCTGTCGCAGCAGCTCGGCGTATTGCGGGACAACGCGCTGGTTCGTACGCGCCGCGAAGGCAAGGCGATTCACTATTCGCTCGACAGTCCGGCCGCGATCGCGGTGATGGGCGTGCTGTACGAACAGTTTTGCGGGGCGACCGTGAAGGAGGCGCGCGATGCAGATTGATGCGCTTCATTTCACGCCGTGGCTATCGCTCGTCGGCGGCGTGATGATCGGGGGCGCGGCCGTGTGGCTCGTCGCGTTCAACGGCCGGATCGCCGGTATCAGCGGGATCGTCGGCGGCCTGCTGACGGCGGGCCGTGCAGAGCGCGGCTGGCGCGCGGCGTTCGTCGCCGGGATGATCGTCGCACCCGTCGTCATGCGTTTCGCCGGGAGCAACTCGATGCCGCAGGTCGACGCCAGTTGGCTTGACGTGATGGCGGCCGGGCTGCTGGTCGGGATCGGCACACGATACGCGGGCGGCTGCACAAGCGGCCATGGTGTATGCGGAATTTCGCGCGGCGCGCTGCGCTCGGCGGTCGCGACGGCGACCTTCATGGTCGCCGGCTTTGCGACCGTGTTCGTGCGGCTGCACGTTGCGGGGGGCTGACATGCAGGCAGGATTCGCGTTTCTGGCAGGGCTGCTGTTCGGCGTCGGCCTCATCGTGTCGGGTATGGCCGATCCGCGGAAGGTGCTCGGTTTTCTCGACCTGGCGGGCCGCTGGGATCCGTCGCTTGCGTTCGTGATGGCCGGCGCGATCGGCGTTGCGGTGTTCGGGTTCGCGTGGGCGAAGCGCCGCACACGGTCGTGGCTCGGCCTGCCGATGCAGTTGCCCGCGCAGCGGGCGATTACCGTGCGCCTCGTCGCGGGAAGTGCCGTATTCGGCATCGGCTGGGGAATTGCCGGGTTTTGTCCCGGGCCTGCGATCGTGTCGATCGGCTTCGGGGCGGCCAAGGGAATCGGGTTCGTCGTCGCGATGCTGGCCGGAATGGCGTTGTTCGAGTGGATCGAGCGACGGCGGAATGGGCCGTGAGGCTGGTGCGGCGGCTGCGCCCGTCACGTCGTGCGTTCGTCCATCGCCGCGATGAGCCAGTTGCCCGACGGGATGCTGTGGATCGCGTTGGCGGAAGGCGTGCGCTCCGATGTGTTGTTCGACGCCGCGCTCGCGCATGGAGTCAAGATCGCGCCCGGTTCGATCTTCTCGAATGCGGGCCGTTTCGACGGCTATATCCGGCCCGGCTGCGCGCGCGTATTCGATGCGGCGCACGAGGCGGCGTTCGACACACTTGGCCGCCTCGTACGGGAAGCCATGGCGGCCGGGTAAGCGCGACGGCGCCGGCCGGCCGGACTTCCGAATATGCGAGTGCGCCGGCCGGGCGCGGCACCGAAGCGGCAAGCCTCCGCCATTTCATCGGCCGACCGCGTGCGTGGCGAGGTGCTGGCGAATCAGCGACAGGTAACGATCGCCGACCGAGAAATCGCGTGCCGCGCGCGGCCGGGCGGCGGCCGGCCGCAGCGTGGCCGGCACGCTCATGCCCAGATACCGGCACACGGCCGACGGAAAGGGCTTGCGCGTATGCCCGAGCTGACGCGCAGCGCGTTCAATGCGGGCATCGCCGACCTGGGCACGAAGCCACGCCAGCACTTGGCGATCGGTGTCGTTGACGATACGGACCAGATGTTCCATCGCGCACCTCACTGTTCATAAATACAGTACTGTAAATATAACCAGTGTTTGCGGGAACCGCAAGCGGCGGCCCGTCGGCTGGCCGTTCGGCCAGGGTCAGCGCGCCGGCGCGGCGGTGCGCGTAAGCCGGGCAGCGGCCGCTGCCGGTCCGGCGATGCCCGTATACCGCGCATCGGTGAGCGTGCCGAGAAATGCGACGATGTCGTCGATTTCCGCGTCGGTCAGCGCGGGCGGCGTACCGGGCCGGCGGTTCATCGGCGTCGAGTTGACGTTGATGTTGCCGCGATAGGCGGCCGGCACGTCGTCGAACGTTCGGGCCCCGTGATACCAGAAGCCCGGATCGGTCGAGCGCGTGTTGTAGAACGCGACCGCGTCGCGCAGCGTCGTGAACACGCCGTTGTGCATGAACGTCTGCTTGACCGCGACGTTGCGCAGCCCCGGCGTGCGCAGGTAGCCGCACCACTGCGTCGGTTCGGGCCAGCGCAGCCGCCGCGCGGTGTCGCACAGCCCGTTGTCGAAGTGGCGCGGATCGCGGTTCGCCGGCAGCGCCCGGTTGCGCGGCACCGCGATCGCGTCGTAGCCGAAATCGGTGAACAGCGAGCGCTCCGGGCGGCTCGACGTGTCCGACAGCGTATGGCAGGTCATGCAATTGCCCTTGTCCGGATTCCGGAACAGCGCGAGCCCGCGCATCTCGGCCGGCGCGAGCGGCTTGCGCGTGCGCAGGAACGCATCGAAGCGCGACGTGAACGGCGCCATCTCGTCGCTCTGCAGATAGGCTTCGACGGCCGAACCGAGCGCGCGCACCAGGCGCTCGGGATCGCGCCGCACCGGCGCGCCGAAGCGCGCGGCGAGATCGGTCGCGAGTTCGGTCGCATTCACCTTGCGCAGCAGCGCGGCCGGCGACCGGTTGTTCATCTCGTTCGGATCGAACAGCGGCCCGCGGATCTGTTCGGCGAGCGTATCCGCGCGGCCGTCGCTGAACAGGCCGCCGAACGGCGACGGCGCGGGCGCATCGTCGTCCTGATAGAAGTGGCGGCGCGGCACGTAGCGCACGTACAGCAGCGACGGCGCATTGCGCTGGCTGAAGCGCCCGGGCCGGCTGCCTTCCGGCACGCCGGGCCCGGCAAGCGACGCGGCCGACAGCGTCGGCGCGAACGCGCGGCCCGGATCGTGGCAGCCCGCGCAGGACATGCCGCGCGGCTCGGACAGCCGTGCGTCGAAGAAGATCCGGCGGCCGAGCGCGACGAGCGTCGGGTCGGGCGCGAAGCGCGCGGTCGCCGCATCGATCTTGCCCGTCACCTGCGGCGTGCCGTTGCCGATCGTGTCGACGACGCGCGACGGCGGCGCGCCGGGCAGCAGGACCGTTTCGGCCGGCGCGGCGTGGGTCGCGAGCGTCAGGCCGGCGAGCAGGGTGGCGGCAAGCGTGTGCAGACCACGTACGCCCGGCCCGTCACGTCGAACTTCGTCACTCACGGCGCGATGAACCCCGTCTTGTCGCAGGCGAGCGTCCTGCCCGACTGATTGCACGACGCCAGGAGCTTGCCGGCCGCCGAATACGCATGGAACACCCAGCCCGTTGCCGGGGCGGCGTTGCGCTCCATGATCAGGAAGCCGAAGCTGTTGTTGTGCGACAGCCGCTCGATCACGGCGCCCGGTGCGGGTGTCAGGCCGGCCGGGAACGGGTCGGGCAGCGCGACGTCGAGGTTGTCGCCGCCGTTGCCGGACACGATCGTCGCCGGGTGCCCCGACGAGAAGTTGATCGCCTGGAAATCGTGCACGTGGCCGTGCAGCGCGACGTGCACGCCCGGCGGGTAGTACGCCTGCGCGTTGAGGCTCGACATCACCGACTGCAGCGCGAGGTTGCCCGGCGCGGGTGTGCTGCCGGCGATCGGCGCGAATGCGAGAATCGGATGATGGTTCGTGAAGATCGTCGTCGTCATGCCGGGCTTCGACGCGAGCGATGCGACCGTCTGGAACTGCTTCTGGTAGATGCCGAACTGCGCGTCGGTGGTCTTGAGCGGCGTGCGGCCGACCTTCGCGGTGTCGAACACGATCACCTGCGAGCCATCGCCGAGTGAAACCGCATAGGGCTCCGAATAGTTTGCGTCGTTGTCGTTGGCCGGATCGTCGCACGAGCGGGCGGCCGAGTACGGGCGCGGGTTGAGGAAGCGGAACCAGCCCTGGCCCGCCCGCGCGCATTCCTCGTGGTTGCCGCGCACGACCACCCACGGCGCCTTCGCGAGCAGCGGCGCGGCCGGGCGGAACAGGTCGGCCTGCCAGGTATCCCAGCCGTAGCCCCACGGGCTGTCCTTGCAGCCGGCGATGTCCGGCGGGCACGCGTTCTCGCGGTAGTGGTAGTCGCCGACGTGCAGCACGAGATCGGGCGACAGCTTCGCGACGCTGGCCGCGATCGTGCCGAGCGGCCAGACCGCGGCGTCGTTGCACGCCTGCCATGCGTTGTCGGCCTTCTTCATCCGGCAGCCCGTGTCGGCGATGATCGCGATGCGCCGCGGCTGCGCTTTCGGCAGCGGCAGCGTGCGGCCCGCGACGCTCGCCGCCTGCGCGCCGGCGGGCAGCGTGGCCTCGCAGACGGACACCGGGAAGCTCGACGGTTTCGAATCGGCCGGGTCGCTGGCGGTCGGCCGCTGGGCGACGGTCGCCGCGCCTGCGCGCAGCGCCATGCGCGACAGCTTGCCGTCGACGGTCAGTTGCGGGCATATCGGATCGCCGGCCGACGCGGGCGTGTAGTCGGTGATGACGCGCGCGATCGCCTGGTTCGCATCGCCGATCTCGACCCATGCGGCCTGGACGTTGGCGGACGCGCTGGCCGGATCGTCCGGCGTATCGATGTGATTCGAGCACGCGGACAGCGCGGCGAGGGCAACAAGCGGGGCGCAGCGCACGAGCAGCGCGCGCGAGAGGATTCGTCGCATGGGAAGGGGAAGCGCCGTAGGAAAGCCGTCAACGATACGCAGCGCGAATGTAAGAAATGTGAAAAGCGCGGCGCGACAGCGCGCATGAACGCGGCAATCGGCCTTGACTTCAAGCCGGCTTGAAGCAGTATCGTCCGGTTCGTCATCAACGAATCGGAAGGGAATCGACGATGGAAGCCAACCGGCCCAACGAAGCGCAATCCGCGCTATGGAACGGTCCGTCGGGGCGCGCATGGGTCGATGCGCAGGCGCTGATGGACCGGATGTTCGAGCCGTTCGAAACGCTGCTGGCGGATGCCGCGGCAGCGTCGTCCGCAATGCACGTGCTCGATGTCGGCTGCGGCACGGGCGCGGTCACGCTCGCGATCGCGCGGCGGCTCGGCGCGGGCGCGCAGTGCACGGGCATCGACATTTCGGCGCCGATGATCGACGCTGCCCGCGCGCGTGCCGAACGCAGCGGCGTGCGCGCCCGGTTCGTGTGCGCGGACGGGCAGACGCATGCGTTCGAGCCTGCCAGCGTCGACCTGTTCGTGTCGCGCCTCGGCGTGATGTTCTTCGACGACCCGGTGCGGGCGTTCGCGAACCTGCGGCATGCGGCGCGGCCCGGCGCGCGGATGCGGTTCGTCGCGTGGCGCGGCGCGGCCGACAACCCGTTCATGACGACGGCCGAGCGGGCGGCCGCGCCGCTGTTGCCGAACCTGCCCGCGCGCCAGCCCGGCGCGCCGGGACAGTTCGCGTTCGGCGACCGGCAGCGGATCGCGTCGGTGCTGTCGGATAGCGGCTGGGCCGACGTCGCGATCGAGCCGGTCGACCGCGCGTGTGTGCTGCCGGCGTCCGCGCTGGACGACTACATCGCTCGGCTGGGCCCCGTCGGCCTCGCATTGCTGAAGACGGACGAAGCAACGCGGCAGCGCGTGATCGACACGACGCGCGCGGCGTTCGAGCCGTACGTGCATGGCGCCGAGGTGCGGTTCGATGCGGCGTGCTGGCTGGTGACGGCGCGCGCGCCGTCTGCCTGACGTGTAGCGTGAAAGCCGCGGAAGCGGATCAGGGAAGCCCTGGCCGCCCGTCCGCGCCGGGATGACGCGCACCCGTGTGACGAAGCAGGGCCGCGCGACGTGCGTGCGTCAGCGTTTGCGCGCGCGCAGCATCAACCCCGCGCAACCACCGGCCGCCAGCACGAGACCGAGCAGGACGGCCTCCACACCGAGCGCGAAACCGGGCGGCATTTCGCCGCTGTTCGGCACCGGCGCCAGGTTGCCGGCCATTGCGATTGCGCCGCCGGCGAGCAGCGCCGCGCAGACGATCCAGTAGATCTTGCCGCGCGGCGGCGCCGCGCGGATTCGCCACAGCGCGATGGCGCCGCCGCCGAGGTACAGCACGGCGAGCGTGCCGAGCGCGATGACGTCGGCCGCGCGGCTGTGCAGCAGCCCGCTCATTCGGCCTCCGTCGCGTGCCCTGGCGCGCGGCTCAGCAGATGCGTGCGCGTGTCCGCCGCGAGCGACACGTAGCGTTCGTACTGGCGCAGCACGTCGGCAATCACTTCGTCGCCGCGCAGGTATTCGACGTCGTAGCCGAGCCGGCCATCCTCGAAGAACGTGACGATGCCATACACGTGCGCACGCGACGCGTCCGGCTCGGCCGCCTCGCGCACCAGGAACGCGGCCGCGGATTTCGCGGTGACGCGCACGCCGTACACGAAATCGCGATGGTCGGCGGTCGGCACGGTGAGCCGCACCGCATCGTCGCTGTCGCGCTGCACGTGCGCATCGACGCCGCTCGCGCGCAACTCGTCGGCGACCTTGCGCAGCGCGGGCTCGACCGTTTCCGCGACGAACTGGCGCGCCTCGGCCTCGGTCGTTTGACGCAGGATGTGCGTCAGGCGAAGGCGCCAGTGCTGGCCGGTCCAGAAGCTCGTCGCGGGTGCGACGTCCTGCGAATAGTGCGCGCGGTCGGCCGCGAGCCCGCGCCACAGCCCGTAGCAGAGCGCGAGCATGATGAGGGCAACCGGCAGCGCGGCGATCAGCGTCATCGCCTGCAATGCGCCGAGCCCGCCCGCGACGAGCAGCACCGCGGCCGTCACGCCGAGCAGCGCGGCCCAGAACAGCCGCTGCCAGACCGGCGAATGCGCGCTGCCGCGCGTCGCGATCTGGTCGATCACGAACGCGCCCGAATCCGCGGACGTGACGAAGAACACCGCGATCAGCACGATCGCGACGATCGACAGCAGTTGCGGCAACGGCAGGAAATCGAAGAAGCGGAACAGCAGCGCATCGACGCTGGTCGCCGTCTGCGCGAGCGCGCCGGCCGCGCCGTGCGTATCGAGCCAGATCGCGCTGTTGCCGAACACCGTCATCCACACGAGGTTGAACGCCGTCGGCACGAGCAGCACGCCGATCACGAACTGACGGATCGTGCGGCCGCGCGAGATGCGCGCGATGAACATGCCGACGAACGGCGACCACGACACCCACCACGCCCAGTAGAGGATCGTCCAGCCGCCGAACCAGCCTTCCTCGCGCGGCGGCGCGTATGCATAGGTGCGGAACGACAGGTCGACGAGGCTCGACAGGTACTGACCGATGTTGTCGGCGAGCGCGCGCAGCAGGAACGCCGTCGGGCCCGCGATGGCCACGAACGCGAGCAGCAGGAACGCGAGCAGCAGGTTCAGCTCGGACAGCCTGCGCACGCCCTTGTCGAGGCCGCTCGCGGCCGACAGCCCCGCGAGGATCACGACGAGCGCGACGAGCCCGAGGCGAAACGTATTGCCGCCCGTGTCCCAGCCGGCGACCGTATGCAGGCCCGCGCTGATCTGCATCACGCCGTAGCCGAGCGTCGTCGCGATGCCGGCGACCGTGCCGACCAGCGCGAACGCATCGACCGTGTGGCCGATCCAGCCGTCGATGCGCTCGCGCAGCACCGGATACAGCCCCGAGCGCAGCGTCAGCGGCAGGTTGTAGCGGAAGCCGAAGTACGCAAGCACGAGCCCCATCAGCCCGTAGATGGCCCACGCATGGAAGCCCCAGTGGAAGAAGGTCATCAGCATCGCCTCGCGCGCGGCGTCGGGCGTGCCGGGGGCGACCGTCGGCGGCTTCAGGAAATGCTGCATCGGCTCGCCGACGCCGAAGTACATCAGGCCGATGCCCATGCCGGCCGCGAACAGCATCGCCGTCCACGACACGAAGCTGAATTCGGGTTCGGCATCGTCGGGGCCGAGCCGGATCTTGCCGAAGTCGCTGGCGGCGATCAGCACGAGAAACACGAGGAAGCCGGTGACGGCGAGCACGTAGAACCAGTCGAAACGTGCGATGACCCATTGCTGGCCGGCGAGGAACAGCGCGCCGGCTTCGCTCGGGTGCAGCGCGCACACGACGAGCAGCGCGCCGATCACGGCGAGCGCGGGCAGGACGACCTGCGGCTTGAATGTCGTGCGAGGCGAGGGACGGAGATCCGGCATGGCGGGTATCCAGTTGTGGGCGCAACGACGCGCAACGCCGCCCGGCGCGCACGTCGCGCGTCGGACCCTGATACGGCATGCGTCGAGTGTACCGCGGTGTCAGGACTGCAAGAACGGGTATGCAGAGGGAATCGAACCTGACGAATTGTAAGGTATCGGGGCGATCGGGAAAACCGGCGCGGTGCGCCGGCCGGGCTGGTGGCGGGACGGGGAAACGTCGTGGAGAACGTCTATGAGGCGCCCGGACGGCGCATGCAGGGTGCGCATCGTCCGGGGCGTGGAGAGCGTGCCGAAGGGCCGCCCGGCGGGTTCAGAACGTGACGGCGATCCCCGCCATGCCGACGAACTGGCCGCGCGTCGTCGACGGCGTGAGCTGCTGCGAATCGCCGACGATCGGCGCCGCGTCGACGATGTGCCCGGCGCCTTGTGCGCCGAGCGTCTGCCCGCTCGAATGCGTGTACGCCTGCAGCGCGTAGAGCGTCGTGCGTTTCGACAGGCTGTACGACTCCTTCAGCGAATACTGTTGATAGCGGGCCGCGCTCGCGACGCCGTTCGCCTTCGATGCGAGCGTGTACGCGAATGCGCCGGCCACCGAGAACGTCGGCGTGAAGCGGTACGCGGCGAGCGCGCCGTAGGTGTTGAACACGGCCGTGTCGGTGAAGGCCGAGCCGTTGCCGGGCAGGTACTTCACGTTCGAATAGTTGAGCCCCATCGTCAGGTCGCCGAGCGTGTAGTTGCCGGCCGCCGCGACCTGTTCGACGGCCTTCGCGGTCAGATAACCCTGGTTCAGCACGGATACCGCGAAGCTGCCCGACGCTGCGGTGGCCGGATTCTGGAAGCCCGCGGACGTGCCCGAGCTGTTGATCCGCAGGTAGCCGGCCGCGATCCCGATCGGCCCGTTCGCGTAGCGCAGCGCGGCGCTGAACGTGTTGCCCTTGCCGGTCGCGCCGGCGATGCCGCCGAATGCGTACATCGCGCTCGCGGTGAGTCCGGCGAAGGTCGGCGACGTATAGGTGACCGAGTTGTTCACGCGGATCGTCGTGTCGAGGCCGTCGATGTCGCCGGGATGCGCGCCGGTGGCGCCGGTCAGCCAACTGCTCGACGCGTACGGGCCGACGAACAGGAAGTATGGCGTGTACTGGCGGCCGGCCGTGACCGTGCCGTAGCGAACGTTGCGCAGGCCGACGAAGGCCTGGCGGTTGAAGATCGTGCCGGCGGCGGCCTGCGCGCCCGTATTCAGGTTGAAGCCGGCCTGCAGGTCGAAGATCGCGTGCGTGCCGCCGCCGAGATCCTCGTCGCCGCGCAGCCCGAACTTCGACGCATACAGGTTGCCGTCGCGCATATAGACGTTCGAGTGTCCCTGCTGGTTGTTCACGTACGCGATCGAATCGTCGACCACGCCGTACAGCGTCACGCTGCTCTGCGCATGGGCGGCGGTCGTGCCGAGCGACGCGGCCGATAAAATGAGGATTGCATAACGGTTGACGGGTGCTGTCATTGTCGATCTCCGGGTCTCTTCATCTTTTCAAGGGGGCGGGAGGTTGAATGCCTCCTCTGTGGCAGGCGGCGGGCCGCGCGAACGGCCCGCCTGATCGGGTTGGCTTCGGCCTCAGCGATTCAGCGGTTCAATGGTCGAACGCGACGACGAGGCGGCGCCATGCGCCGTCCCGCGTATCCTGCTCGACGCGCGCACCGCGCACGGCCACCGGGCCTTGCAGCGACGTGGGCAACAGGATCTCGACACGGTCGGCCGGGCGCGCCGGGCGGCCGTCCCAGCGGACCGACACGCCGAGCGCGCCGGACGCCTCGCGGCCGGTCTCGATGCGCCACAGTCCGTATTCGCCGTCGCGCCAGGCTTCCGTTTCGCCGTCGTCCTCGACGCATTCGCCGTACGCGACGCCGTCCTCGATCCGTGGCGCGACGAGGAAGCCGCGCGTGTCGGCGCGCGCACCGAAGTGCTGTTCGGCGACGTTCAGCGGCAGCACGCGGCCTTCGCGCAGCAGCATTACCGGCGTGTCGAGCGGCGCGGGCAGCGTCACGCTCGCGCCGCCGTCGAACGATTGCGCGCTCGCGCAGCACGTCCAGCGTGCGCCCGACGGCAGATACACCGTGCGCTCGGACTGGCCGGGATCGACGACCGGCGCGACCAGCAGCGCGTCGCCGAGCATCATGTCGTCGCACGCGTCGTAGCAGCGCACGTCGCCCGGGAAGTCGGCGAAGGTCGGCCGCAGCACGGGCTCGTAGCGCGTCGTCGACAGCCACAGCAGGTGATAGAGGTAGGGCAGCAGCCGGTAGCGCTGCTTGATCAGCGACGCGATCTGCGCGGTGATCTCCGGGTACATCCACGGTTCGTTGACGGTGCCGTCGTCGTTCCACGAATGAATGCTGAAGCGCGGCATGAAGATGCCGAACTGCACCCAGCGCAGCAGCAACTCCGGCGACGGCGCGGGGCCGGAGAAGCCGCCGATGTCGTGACCGATGTTCGATACGCCCGACAGCGCGAGCCCGAGGCCCATCTTCAGGTTGTAGCGCAGCGTTTCCCACGACGTGTAGTTGTCGCCGGACCACGTCTGCACGTAGCGCTGCATGCCTGCGCCGCCGGAGCGCGACACGAGGAACGGCCGCCGCGCCGGCGCATGCGCGCGCTGCGCGTCGCGCGACGCGCGCATCATCAGCATCGTCTGCAGGACCTTCGCCTCGCGCGCCGGAAACGGCTGGCCGAAGCCGTGCGCGATCGCGTCGGGCGACCAGATCTCGTATTCGTTGTTGTCGTTCCAGGTCGACCCGATCCCGTATTCCAGCAGCGCCGACGTGACTTGCTCGCGCCACCAGCGGTAGGCGTCCGGCTGCGTGAAGTCGACGTACGCGCCGACCTCGTCCCAGAACTGCACCCACGCGGGCTCGCCGGAGGCCGAGCGGATCAGCAGGCCGCGCTTCGCGGCGTCGTCGAAGGCCGGATGGTCGCGCAGCAGGCACGGCTTGATGTTCGCGCACAGGCGGATGCCGTGGTCGCGATAGTGCTGCACGAAACCCTTCGCGTCGGGAAACTTGTCGCGGTTCCAGTTGAACACGTAGCGCTTCGCGCCGATCGACGTATAGCCCGACGACAGGTGGAACGAATCGCACAGGATGTCGTGCGCGTCGCACTGCTCGACGAACTGGTTCATCTGCTGCTGCGCGTCCGGCGCATCGGTGTAGCTCATCGTCGAGCCCGAATAGCCGAGCCCCCATTTCGGCGTGCGCGCCGGACGCCCGGTCAGCCACGTGAAACGCCGCGCGGCCGCGAGCGGCGTATCGGGCGACGCGATGAAGTAGTAGTCGAGATCGCCGTGCTCGGCGACGAAGTAGCGATAGAGCCCGTGGTAGTTGTCGAGTTCGCGGCCCATGTCGAACGTGCAGTCCGACAGCGTGTCGTAGAACAGCCCGAACCCCTGGCGCGCATCGGGCGACCACGTGATGTAGAACGGGATGTGCTTGTAAAGCGGGTCGGTGTGCTTCGCGCTGTAGCCCATCGCGTCGATGTTGCGCATCTCGAAGCGCGCGCCCGTGCGGTCGAGTTCGCCCGCGCGTTCGCCGAGGCCGAATACCTTGTCGCTCCGCTCGCGGGCGACGTAGTGATAAGCACGATCGTCCCACCAGCCGAAGTTGTACGCCTGCGTCGCGCGGTCGGCGAGCACGATGCGCCATGCGCCGTCCGCGCCGCGCATCGACCACGTGCAGTGGCCGCCTTGCCGGCGCACCGCGAGCCGGATCTGCGCGGTTTCGATCCGCACGCCGTCGTCGTCTTCGGCGAAGTCGTAGTGGGGCAGCGCGAAGCCGCTCAGGTCGAGGCGGTCGCGCCCGTCGAGCGGCACGTCGTCGAGGCCGGGCGCGATGGTCCACGTGCGCGGGGTGCGCGCCGTCGCGTCGGGCAGCACGCGCAAGCGCACGATGTCGTCCTCGAGCACGAAGATTTCGATGCTGGCGCCCGTATCGGACGCGAGCAGCACGCGGTTCGCGTGGTGGCTGGCGACGCGGAACGCGGGCGGATGAAGGAGCGAAGTCATAAGGCGATTCCTGGTGAAAACGGAGCTCAGGCGTGCTGCGCGAGCAGGCGTTCCTGCTTCGACTGGCCGCGGATCAGCACCGCGAGCAGCGTGACGCCGATGATGTCGAACAGGCCGAGGCACGCGAACAGCGGCGCATAGCCGATCTTGTCCGCGAGCGCGCCGACCAGCAGCGAGAAGCCGAGGCCGCCGATCCACGCGGCCATCCCGGCGAAGCCGCTGGCGGTGCCGACCTCCTCGGAATCGAACACGTCGGCCGACAGCGTGTTGACGAGCGCGGAGATCATCTGGTGCGCGAAGCCGCCGACGCAGAACAGCGCAATCGCGGTGTACGGCGACGACACGAGCCCGATCATCGCCGGCCCGAGCATCAGCACCGCGCCGAGCGCGACGCCGGCGACGCGCGACCACACGAGCGGCAGCTTGAAGCGGTTAGCGAGGTAGGGCGACAGGTAGCCGCCGGCGATGCCGCCGAGGTCGGCCGCGAGAAACGGCATCCACGCGAACACCGCGATCTGCGTGAGCGGCATGTGGCGCTCGGTCGCGAGATACAGCGGAATCCAGAAGCTGAAAGTCTGCCATGCGGGTTCCGCGAAGAAGCGCGGCAGCGCGATCGCCCAGAAGCGCCGGGCGGTGACGACGTCGCGGACGCGGCGCCTGGACACGGGCGGCATCGTGGCCTGGCCGTCGCGGATCAGCGTGCGTTCCCGCGCCGTGATGCGCGGATGGTCGGCCGGCGACCGGTACTGCGTGTACCAGAGCGCGGCCCAGATGAAGCCGAGCGCGCCGGTGACCATGAACGCGGCCTGCCAGCCGAACCGCATCGAGATGAACACGACGAGCGGCGGCGCGATCGCGGCGCCGAGCGACGTGCCCGCGTTGAAGTAGCCCACCGCGACGGATTTCTCGCGGTCGGGAAACCATTCGGCGACGGCCTTCATCCCCGACGGAATCGCGGCCGCCTCGAACAGGCCCAGAAAGCCGCGCAGGATGCCGAGCGACAGCCAGCCGGACGCGAAGCCGTGCGCGACGCCGACCACCGACCACAGCATCGCGAACAGCGCGAAGCCGAGCCGCAGCCCGATCAGGTCGACGATGAACCCGCATACCGGCTGCATGATCGTGTAGCCGATCTGGAACGCGCCGACGATGTACGAGTACTGCTGCGTCGAGATCGCGAACACCTGCTTGAGCTCGGGCGCGAGCACCGCGAGGGAATTCCGTGCGAGGTAGTTGAGAATCGTGCCGAGACACACGAGCACGATGATCCACCAGCGCAACGCCTTGACTGTCTTCACTGCTGTCTCCTGTCAGGCAGGGCGGGCGCGCGGCGCCTGCCCGGTCCATGAGGGCCATCCGTCGGGATGGCTTGTTTCGTTTTCGTTCGTACGATGTCCGATCTTGCTGCCCGCCGGTTTGTACCGGTTTATATCGAATTCACGGTGTTCGAGCGAACATTTGATCGTCATCACACTGCAATGTTATCTGACGACTGATCATTTTCGAACATCCTATGTTCGAATGCGAATCCGGTCAACGTGAATCTGCATTCGAACGAACTTGCTTGGGGTTTTCCCGATGACGGTGCGCCCGACACAGGGGTCGCGACGGAAGGGCGTCGTCCGTCGAAGGCCCGTGCGGCGCGGGCGGGCGACTTCGCGGACGGCTGACGAAGGTGCGCGGGGGTGACAACCCTGATGAAAATTTATTTTTTTCCTGGCATCAGATTGTGTAAATTCATTTTCATCGAACCTTGCAACAACCCTTCGCATGACGCCTCTCGTTCCGCCCGATGTCAGTCACGACGAACCCGCGATCGCCGAGCGGATCGCGTCGGCGATGCCGTTGATGACGCCGATTCACCGGCGCATGGGCGAATTCGTGCTGGCGAACCCGTTTCGCGCGGCGACGATGCGGATCGACGAGCTCGCGCAGGCCGTGAACGCGTCGATCGCGACCGCGAACCGCTTCGCGAAGGCGCTCGGTTTCGACGGCTATCCGGCGATGCGCGCGGCGCTCGTGCGCGGCTTCGAGGCCACGCTCGGGCCGGTCGAGCGGCTGCGTTCGGCGCAGGAGCAGGAGCCCGGCGTACGCGGCGCGGTCTGGATCGATGCGGTGTTCGACCAGGCTGTCGCCAACATCGAGAACACGCGCGCGCAACTGGATGCGGCCGACGTCGAGGCGGCGGTCGAGGCGATCGTCGGCGCGCGGCGCGTGCTGATTCTCGGCGCCGGGTCGAGCGCGTTTCTGACCGGATTGATGGAGCACGGACTGTCCGTCTGCCATGACAGCGTGCAGTCGCTCGCGCTGCTCGGCGGCCCGTCGCATGCGGCGCGACGTCTGTACACCGCCGATTCGCGCGATCTCGTGATCGCGCTCGCGTTTCCGCGCTACGTGAAGGACACGATCGAGCTGGCCCGTCGTGCGGCCGCGCGCGGCGCGCGCGTGCTCGGTATCTCCGACGGCCCGCAATCGCCGCTCGCGCCGATCGCGTCGCTGAACCTGTACGTCAAGGCCGAGCGGCGCTTCGCGGCCACGTCGGAGGCCGCGGTGCTGACGATGATCGAGGCGCTGATCGACGCGGTCGCGCTGCGCACGCACCGGTCCGCGAAATCTGCCGCCGAGATGACCGAATTCCTGCTGCCGTGGCTCGTGCAGCCGCAAGCGGCGCTGCCGGCCGCCAACCCTTCTTCCCCCCGTCCGAAAAAATCATGACTTCACCCGCGATCGTCGCGATTCACGGCGGCGCAGGCACGATCCTGCGCGAAGCGATGGATACCGACACCGAACGTCGGTACCGCGCCGAACTCACCGCGATCCTGCAGGCCGCGCAACAGGTGCTGGCCGACGGCGGCAGCGCGCTCGACGCCGTCACCGTCGCGGTGCGGATGCTCGAGGATTGCCCGCTGTTCAACGCCGGGCGCGGCGCCGTGTATACGGCCGAAGGCAAGCACGAACTCGACGCGGCGGTCATGGACGGCGCGACGCTCGGCGCCGGCGCGATCTGCTGCGCGACCCGCGTGCGCAATCCGGTACTCGCCGCGCGGCGCGTGATGGAGGCGAGCGAGCACGTGCTGTTCGCCGGCGCGGGCGCCGACGCATTCGCGGCCGCGCAGGGGCTCGAGCTCGTGGAACCCGACTACTTCGATACCGAAGCGCGGCATGCGCAGTGGGTCAAGGCGCGCGCGGCGGCCGGCGCGATGCTCGATCACGATGCGGCGACGTTCGTGTTCGGCCAGTCGCAGCCGCAACCCGCCGAGCCGCTCGATCCGGACCGCAAGCACGGCACGGTCGGCGCGGTCGCGTGCGACGTGCATGGCCATATCGCGGCGGCGACGTCGACGGGCGGCATCACGAACAAGCAGCCGGGGCGCGTCGGCGATTCGCCGATCATCGGCGCCGGCTGCTATGCGGACGACGCGACCTGCGCGGTCTCGTCGACGGGCACCGGCGAGATGTTCATTCGGCTCGCGACGGCCCACGACGTCGCCGCGCAGATCGCATATCGCGGCGCGTCGCTCGCCGACGCCGCGCACGACGTCGTGATGAACAAGCTGCCGCGCCTGGCGGGCCGCGGCGGAATCATCGCGGTCGACGCGCACGGCAACGTCGCGATGCCGTTCAACACCGAAGGGATGTACCGCGGCTACGCGCGCGTCGGGGAAGCGCCGGTCGTCGGCATCTACCGCGACGACGCGGCCTGAAACCGGATCGCACGAGGAGATACGCGATGACTTCGAGCCGTAACCCGTCGGCCCTGGCGCTGCCCGAGCAGCGCGTGGTGGCCGTCGATGACCTGTCGGTCACGTTCCGCCGCGAAAGCGCGACGTTCGACGCGGTGCGCAACGTGTCGTTTCACGTCGATCGCGGCGAGACGCTCGCGATCGTCGGCGAATCGGGCTCCGGCAAGTCGGTCACGTCGCTCGCGCTGATGCGGCTCGTCGAGCACGGCGGCGGCGAGATCACGAGCGGACGGATCGCGTTCCGGCGCCGTGGCGGCGCACTGGTCGATCTCGCGCAGGCGAGCGCCGCGACGATGCGCGGCATCCGTGGCGCGGACATCGCGATGATCTTCCAGGAGCCGATGACGTCGCTGAATCCGGTGTTTACGGTCGGCGACCAGATCAGCGAGGCGATCGCGCTGCACCAGTCGAAGAGCGCGGCCGAAGCCCGCGCGGAAGCGCTGCGGCTGCTCGATCTCGTGCGCATCCCGGAAGCGCGCCGCGTGTTCGCGCGCTATCCGCACCAACTGTCGGGCGGGATGCGGCAGCGCGTGATGATCGCGATGGCGCTGTCGTGCCGGCCCGCGCTGCTGATCGCCGACGAGCCGACGACCGCGCTCGACGTGACGATCCAGGCGCAGATCCTGCAACTGATCCGTGGGCTGCAGGACGAAATGAACATGGGCGTGATCTTCATCACGCACGACATGGGCGTGGTGGCCGAAGTGGCTGACCGCGTGCTCGTGATGTATCGCGGCGAGAAGGTCGAGGAGGGCGAGTCGGACCGCATCTTCGCGACGCCCGCGCATCGCTACACGCGGGCACTGCTCGCGGCCGTGCCGCGGCTCGGCTCGATGCAGGGCACCGACGCGCCGGAGAAATTCCCGCTGCTGAAGGTGGACGGCACGAGCGCGACGGCCGCGGCCCCGACCGCGGCGTCCGCCGCGAACGACGCGCAGCCGCTCGTCGATCACGCCGCGCCGCCGATCCTGCGCGTGCGCGATCTCGTCACGCGCTTTCCGGTGAAGAGCGGCGTGTTCGGCCGCGTGTCGCGGTACGTGCATGCGGTGGAGCGCGTGAGCTTCGAGCTGCGCGCGGGCGAGACGCTCGCGCTCGTCGGCGAATCGGGCTGCGGCAAGTCGACCACCGGCCGCTCGCTGTTGCGCCTCGTCGAATCGCAGAGCGGCTCGATCGAATTCGACGGACGCGACATCAGCGCAATGAAGGGGCATGACCTGCAGGCGCTGCGGCGGAACATCCAGTTCATCTTCCAGGACCCGTTCGCGTCGCTGAACCCGCGCCTGACCGTCGGCTTCTCGATCATGGAGCCGCTGCTCGTGCACGGCGTCGCGAGCGGCCGTGAAGCGCAGGCGCGCGTCGACTGGCTGCTCGACAAGGTCGGCCTGCCGCCGGAAGCCGCGCGCCGCTATCCGCACGAATTCTCGGGCGGCCAGCGTCAGCGGATCGCGATCGCGCGCGCGCTCGCGCTGAACCCGAAGGTCGTGATCGCCGACGAGTCGGTGTCGGCGCTCGACGTGTCGGTGCAGGCGCAGATCGTCAACCTGATGCTCGACCTGCAGCGCGAACTCGGCGTCGCGTACCTGTTCATCTCGCACGACATGGCGGTGGTCGAGCGCATCAGCCATCGCGTCGCGGTGATGTATCTCGGCCAGATCGTCGAGATCGGCCCGCGCCGCGCGGTGTTCGAGGCGCCGCAGCACCCGTACACGAAGAAGCTGATGAGCGCCGTGCCGGTGGCCGACCCCGCGCGCCGGCATGCGCCGCGCCAGCTCGCGGCCGACGAGATTCCGAGCCCGATCCGCGCGGTCGGCGACGAGCCGCTCGTCGCGCCGCTCGTCGCGGTCGGCCCCGATCATTACGTCGCGACGCATCGCGTCGGCGGCGCGTATTGAGTAGTGGAGTCGTGCGTTGCGATGACGGCGCACGAACCGGCAGGCAGTCGAAACCGAAACGCCCGTGAGGCGTCACCGATTCACCGATAGGAGCCCAGCAAAATGAACAAGCAGCATCCGTTTCCGATGTTTCGTCCGCGCGCATGCTTCGTCGCGCTCGCCGGCGCGTTCGCGCTGTCGGCCGCGCTGCCCGCGTTCGCGCAGCAGACCGCGGTGATGGCGGTGGATTCGACCTTCACGACGATGGACCCGTACGATGCGAACGACACGGTGTCGCAGGCCGTCGTCAAGTCGTTCTACCAGGGGCTGTTCGGCTTCGACAAGGACATGAAGCTCGTCAACGTGCTCGCGACCGGCTACGAAGCCAGCCCCGACGCGAAGACGTACACGATCAAGCTGCGCTCGGGCGTGAAGTTCCACGACGGCACCGATTTCAACGCGGCGGCCGTGAAGGCGAACTTCGACCGCGTGACCGATCCCGCGAACCACCTGAAGCGCTACAACATGTTCCGCGTGATCGAGAAGACCGAGGCCGTCGATCCGACCACGGTGAAGGTCACGCTGCGCGAGCCGTTCTCGGCGTTCATCAACACGCTCGCGCACCCGTCGGCCGTGATGATTTCGCCGGCCGCGCTGAAGAAGTGGGGCCGCGACATCGCGCTGCATCCGGTCGGCACCGGCCCGTTCGAGTTCGTCGAGTGGAAGCAGACCGACGATCTGAAGGTGAAGAAGTTCGCCGGCTACTGGAAGAAGGGCTACCCGAAGATCGACGCGATCGACTGGAAGCCGGTGGTCGACAACAACACGCGCGCGGCGCTGATGAAGACGGGCGAAGCCGATTTCGCGTTCCGCATTCCGTTCGAGCAGGCGGCCGACCTGAAGAGCAACCCGAAGGTCGACGTCGTCGAGCGGCCGTCGATCGTGCAGCGCTACGTGTCGCTGAACATGCTGCAAAAGCCGTTCGACAACCCGAAGGTGCGACAGGCGCTGAACTACGCGGTGAACAAGGAAGCGCTGGCGAAGGTCGCGTTCTCCGGTTTCGCGACGCCGTCGACCGGCGTGGTGCCGCAGGGCGTCGATTACGCGACGAAGCTCGGGCCCTGGCCGTACGACCCGGCGAAGGCGCGGGCGCTGCTGAAGGAAGCCGGCTACCCGAACGGCTTCGAGACGACGCTGTGGTCCGCGTATAACAACTCGACGTCGCAGAAGGCGATCCAGTTCGTGCAGCAGCAGCTCGCGCAGGTCGGCGTGAAGGTGCAGGTGCAGGCGCTGGAAGCCGGCGAACGCGTCGCGAAGGTCGAGAGCGCGCCGGATCCGGCGAAGGCGCCGGTGCGGATGTACTACATCGGCTGGTCGTCGTCGACGGGCGAGGCGAACTGGGCGATCACGCCGCTGCTGGCCGGCGCGTCGGCGCCCCCGAAGCTCGTCAACACCGCGTACTACAAGAACGACGCGGTCGACGGCGATCTGACGAAGGCGCTCGAGACGGTCGACCGCACGAAGAAGGCCGAGCTGTATGCCGATGCGCAGAAGCAGATCTGGGCCGATGCGCCGTGGATCTTCCTCGTGCAGGAGAAGATCGTGTATGCGCGCAGCAAGCGGCTGCAGGGCGCGTACGTGATGCCGGACGGTTCGTTCAACTTCGACGAGATCTCGGTGAAATGACGGCGGCTTGCCCGCCACGCAGTGCCGGCGGCGTAAGCCGCCGGTGCGCTGATTCGATCGGTGTCCCATGCTGAATTTTCTCGTCAAACGCCTGTTCGGCCTGCTGCCCACGCTCGCGATCGTCGCGGTGCTGGTGTTCCTGTTCGTGCACCTGCTGCCGGGCGACCCGGCGCGGCTCGCGGCCGGCCCCGAAGCCGACGAGGCGACCGTCGCGCTCGTGCGCGCCGATCTCGGGCTCGACCGGCCGCTGCCCGCGCAATTCGCGCGCTTCTTCGCGAAGATCGCGCACGGCGATTTCGGTGTGTCGACGCGCAGCAAGCGGCCGGTGTCGACCGAGATCGGCGAGCGTTTCATGCCGACGCTGCTGCTCACGCTCGTCAGCATGGTGTGGTCCACGCTGTTCGGCATGGCGATCGGCATCGCGTCGGCGGTCTGGCGCAATCGCTGGCCCGACCGACTCGGGATGACGCTCGCGGTGTCGGGCATCTCGTTTCCCGCGTTCGCGCTCGGCATGCTGCTGATGGAGATCTTCTCGGTGAAGCTCGGCTGGCTGCCGGTCGTGCCGGACGGCACGTGGAAGAGCTACGTGCTGCCGTCGCTGACGCTCGGCGCCGCGGTCGCGGCGGTGATGGCGCGCTTCACGCGCGCGTCGTTCGTCGAGGTGCTGAACGAGGATTTCGTGCGCACCGCACGCGCGAAGGGCGTGCACGAGCCGATGGTCGTGCTCAAGCACTGCCTGCGCAACGCGATGATCCCGGTCGTCACGATGATGGGGCTGCAGTTCGGCTTCCTGCTCGGCGGCTCGATCGTCGTCGAGGCCGTGTTCAACTGGCCGGGGCTCGGGCGCCTGCTGGTCGACGCGGTGACGATGCGCGACTACCCGGTGATCCAGGCGATCGTCCTGCTGTTCTCGCTGGAATTCATCCTGATCAACCTGACCGTCGACGTGCTGTACGCGGTCATCAACCCGACCATCCGGTTCAAGTGAGGCGCGCATGAACGCGACTGTCCAGCCCGCGGCGCCGGCCGCACCGACCGCGATCCGCACGCCGTGGCGCGAATTCTGGCGCAAGTTCCGCAAGCAGACCATCGCGCTCGTCGCGGGCGGCTTCGTGCTGGCGCTCGTCGTGCTCGCGTTCGTCGGCCCGCACATCGTGCCGTTCGATCCGGAAAACTATTTCGACTACGACGCGCTGAACGCGGGGCCGTCGGCCGTGCACTGGTTCGGCGTCGACTCGCTCGGCCGCGACATCTTCAGCCGGATCGTCGCGGGCACGCGGATTTCGCTGGCCGCCGGCTTCTTTTCGGTGGCGCTCGGCGCGGTGATCGGCACGTTCTTCGGGCTGCTTGCCGGCTATTACGAAGGCTGGTGGGACCGCATCACGATGCGCGTGGCCGACGTGCTGTTCGCGTTCCCGGGCATCCTGCTCGCGATCGGCGTGGTCGCGATCCTCGGCAACGGGATGATCAACGTGATCTGCGCGGTCGCGATCTTCAGCATTCCGGCGTTCGCGCGGCTCGTGCGCGGCAACACGCTGATGCTCAAGCACATGACCTACGTCGAGGCCGCGCGCAGCATCGGCGCGTCGGACTGGACGATCATCATGCGGCACATCCTGCCGGGCACCGTGTCGTCGGTCGTCGTCTATTTCACGATGCGCATCGGCACGTCGATCATCACGGCCGCGAGCCTGTCGTTCCTCGGGCTCGGCGCGCAGCCGCCGACGCCTGAGTGGGGCGCGATGCTCAACGAGGCGCGCGCGGACATGGTGACGGCGCCGCACATCGCGGTGTTCCCGAGCCTCGCGATTTTCCTCACCGTGCTCGCGTTCAACCTGCTCGGCGACGGGCTGCGCGACGCGCTCGACCCGAAGCTGGAGCGCCGTTGATGCGGGCTGCATCGATGTGGGCGGCGACGCTGCCGGCCGGGCCGCGCGGCACGATCGCCGACGTGCCGGGCGTGACCGTCGGCCATTGCACGCTCGATGCCGGCAGCGTGCAGACGGGCGTGACCGTGGTGAAGCCGCATCCGGGCGACGTGTACCGCGGCAAGGTGCCGGCCGGCGCGGCCGTGATCAACGGTTTCGGCAAGAGCGTCGGGCTCGTGCAGGTCGACGAACTCGGCACGCTCGATACGCCGATCGCGCTGACCAATACGTTCGGCGTCGGCGCGGTCGCCCATGCGCAGATTCGCGCGGCGATCGCGGCGAATCCGCGGATCGGCCGCGACTGGCCGACCGTCAATCCGCTCGTGTTCGAGTGCAACGACGGGTACCTGAACGACATCCAGGCCTTCGCGGTCACCGCCGCGCATTACGACGACGCGTGCCGAGCGGCATCGCGGGACGTCGCACGCGGCGCGGTGGGCGCCGGGCGCGGGATGTCGTGCTTCGACCTGAAAGGCGGGATCGGTTCCGCGTCGCGCGTGGCCGTTGCGGCCGGCCGGCCGTATAAGGTCGGCGCGCTCGTGCTCGCGAATTTCGGCCGGCTGTCGATGCTGACACTCGGCGGTGTGCCGCTCGGGCGCATCGTCGCGCAACGGCGCGCGGCCGAAGCCGCGCACACTGCGCCGCCCGAGCAGGGCTCGATCATCCTGCTGCTGGCCACCGATGCGCCGCTCGACGCGCGGCAACTGTCGCGGCTCGCGCGCCGCGCAGGGGCCGGACTGGCCCGTACGGGCTCGGTCTACGGGCATGGCAGCGGCGACATCGGGCTTGCCTTCTCGACCGCGTACACGATTGCGCATGACGCGTCGACGATCGCGCTGCCGGCCCTCGTCGCCGATGCGGCGCTCGATCCGCTGTTCATGGCCGCGGCCGAAAGCGTCGAGCACGCGATCGCCGACGCGTTGCTGCAGGCGGTGACGGTCGCCGGACGCGACGGCCACGTGCGGCAATCGCTGCGCGACGCCGTGCCCGATCTCGACCGCTTGTTCAACGAAGATAACGCAGGGCATCCGACCCAGTCATGAAGATCCTGATCTCGACCGACATCGAGGGTGTCGCCGGCGTATTCGCCGCCGAGCAGACGCGTGCCGGCAATCCGGAATACGAACGCGCGCGCCGCTGGATGACCGCCGAGGCGAACGCGGCGATCGAAGGCGCGTTCGCCGGCGGCGCGCAGGCCGTCTGGGTCAACGACTCGCACGGCGGCTTTCGCAACCTGCTGCCCGACGGGCTCGATGCGCGGGCGCGTGTCGTGCTCGGCAAGCCGCGTACGCTCGGCATGATGACGGGCCTCGAACAGCAGCCCGATCTCGTATTCATGATCGGCTATCACGCGAAATCGCAGACGCGCGGCGTGCTCGCGCACACGATCAACAGCTTTGCATTCACGCAGGTGTGGCTGAACGGCGTCGAGCTCGGCGAAGCCGGGCTGTACGGCGCGCTGGCGCGCGAATACGGCGCGCACGTCGCGCTCGCGACCGGCGACGACGTATTCGCCGACGAAACGCAGCCGCTGTTTCCGGACGCGCGTTTCGAGACGGTCAAGACGGCCGGCGGCGCATCGAGCGGCGAGACGCTCACGCCGTCCGCGTCGTGCGCGCGCATCGCGGCCGCGGCGCGCGAAACGGTCGCGCGGGCGCGGTCGGCCGGCGTGCGCGCCGGCGCGCATCGGCCCGCGCCGGCCGCGTGCACGCTGCGCGTGCAGACGGCCGCGCTCGCCGACCTGTTCTGCGTGCTGCCGTCGCTCGAGCGCGTCGATGCCGTGACGCTGCGCTTCGACGGGCCATCGGTCGAGCACACGGTGCGCACGCTGAACAGCCTGTCGGCGATGTCGTTCATGCTGCGCTGATGCGTGCCGCGACGATGCCGCCGGCGCGCGGCCGGTCAGCCGATCGCGACGGGGCGGGCCGTCGCGGCGAACGCATCCATCGCCGCGACCCGCGCGAGCGGCGTCTCGTTCATCGGATAGCGGCCCGCATGGCGCGGCACGTCGATGCCGGCGAGCGGGTGCCGCCGCGGGCAGGTGCGGGCCATCGGCGCCGCGTCGACGACGGTGGTCGCGGCCGAGAGGTCGCGCAACGGTGGAGCGGATCGTAGATCGTTCGAAGGCGACCCGCCTTCGATATCGGGTCATTGATGATGGAATTCGGGCCGTGAGAAATACGCTGCTAGATCCTTACGAACACATTCCCCGGAGCGTGGTCGTGACCGCCAACGACTTTGCGGCGGGCATGACGTTTC
Source organism: Burkholderia sp. AU39826 (assembly GCF_020419965.1). NCBI lineage: Bacteria > Pseudomonadati > Pseudomonadota > Betaproteobacteria > Burkholderiales > Burkholderiaceae > Burkholderia > Burkholderia sp. AU39826. The sequence goes on along the minus strand of NZ_JAIZQG010000001.1, from coordinate 700,443 downwards.
CGGAACACGCGCACGTGCGCGGACAATTCGCGTTCGCGTCGCGCGGCACGATCAGCGTGTCGACGCCGCACGGCCGATGGCTGGTGCCGCCGCAGCGCGCGTGCTGGGTGCCGGCCGGCGTGCGGCACGAAATGACGATGACCGGGCCGGTCACGATGCTCAACGCATTCGTGACCGTTGACGCCGCGCAGGCGGCCGGGCTGCCCACCCAGTGCGGCGTGTATGGCGTGTCGCCGCTGCTGCGGCAACTGATCGACGATGCGATCGATTTGCCGGCCATGTACGACGTCGACGGTCGCGCGGGCAAGCTGATGGATCTGCTGGTTGCGGAAATCGCGACGATGCCGCGCCTGTCGCTGCATGCGCCGCTGCCGGCCGACGCGCGGCTGGCGAAGGTGTGCCGGCACCTGTTCGCGGCGCCGTCGATCGCGGCCGATCTCGACCGGGTCGCGGCCGACGCGGGCGTGAGCCGGCGCACGTTCACGCGGCAGTTCCGTGCGCAGACGGGTGTGAGTTTCGCCGCGTGGCGCCAGCAGGTGTGCATGCTCGCGGCGATTGCCCGCCTGACCGACGGGCAGCCGGTGACGCGCGTCGCGCTCGATCTCGGCTATGCGAGCGCGAGCGCGTTCACGTCGGCGTTTCGCCGCATTCTGGGCGACACGCCGAGCCGTTATCTGGAGATTCGTCGCTAGGATTCGGCACAGGCCACGCGCTTGCGTGGGCCGCCGCGCCAAAAAAAATACGCGTCCGCCAACTTCGGCCAGACGCGTTTAAAGGCACTCTGTCTGAAAAAATGCGCGGGCCGCCTGCCGGGCAGCGTCGCGCATCATCCCTGTCATTGTTTCTTCGTACGATTCAATTCTGTCTGCTCGTGGTGGAAAACGAAGCATACGCCGCATAACGCGCAAACGATATCGTGTCGCCCACATGATTGATGTGCTGTCGCAGCATGCGTTTCGATCGCGCGTTCGATCTCGGCACGGGAAGCCAATAACGCCAGACGTCCGCAGCCGCCGTGCATCACGACGCGGCGCATCATCGAAGGTGACCCAAAACGCCGTGTGGCGCGATGCCGGTCGGTATCGCGCCACACGGCGGTGCGGTGGCAGGCGCAGCTTGCCGCATGCGTCAAACGTCGAAGAATACGGTCTCTTCCGGCCCCTGCATGCGGATGTCGAAGCGGTAGACGACCGGGCGGCCCGGCTGCGCGTCGCGTTTCGCGACGAGCGTCGCGCGGCGCTCGGCCGGCACCGCGTTCAGCACGGGGTCGACCGCGTTCGCGGCTGCTTCGTCGTCGAAGTAGACGCGCGTGAACGCATGGGTGAGGATCCCTCGCATCATCACGGTCACGTTGATGTGCGGCGCCTCGTCCGCGGCGACGCGGCCCGGCTTCACCGTCTCGACGACGAAGCGCTGCTGCGGATCGGTGCCCGTGCCGACCCGCGCGAAGCCCGTGAAGCCGGATTTCGCGACGTCGTCGCGCGACGCGGGGTAGCGGCCGGCGGCGTCCACCTGCGTGAATTCGAGCACCGCGTCGCCCACGACGTTGCCGTCGCCGTCGAATACCTGCCCGACCAGCAGCACATGCTCGCCTTCGGCGTGCGCGGCGGCGATCGTCGGCGTGAACAGGCTTTTCAGGTCGTAGCCGTATTGCTGCGGGCACAGGCCGTACGCGAAGTACGGGCCGACCGTCTGCGAAGGGGTTTGCTTCAGCGTCGTCATGGTTCAGCGCTCCATCGGGGTGGCGTCGCGGCCGCGCAGCACGATGTCGAATACGTAGCCGAGCGCATAGCCTTCTTCTGTGATGTCCATCGAGAAGCGCGAGATCAGGCGCTCGCGCGCTTCTTCGGGCGTGCCCTGGAAGATCGGGTCGTACGCGAGCAGCGGATCGCCGGGGAAGTACATCTGCGTGACGAGACGCGAGCCGAAGTAATCGCCGAACAGCGAGAAGTGGATGTGATTCGGGCGCCACGCGTTCGGATGGTTGCCCCACGGATACGCGCCGGGCTTGATCGTCAGGAAGCGGTAGCGGCCTTCGTCGTCGGTCAGGCAGCGGCCGGCGCCGAGGAAGTTCGGATCGAGCGGCGCGTCGTGCTGGTCGACCTTGTGCACGTAGCGGCCGGCCGCGTTGGCTTGCCACACCTCGACGAGCGTGTTGCGCACGGGCTTGCCGCCTTCGTCGAGCACGCGGCCGGTGACGACCATCCGTTCGCCCAGCGGCTCGCCGTTCTTCACGGCGTTCTTCGTCAGGTCGTGGTCGAGCGCGCCGAGATCTTCCGCGCCGTAGACGGGCGCGTACTGGTCGCGCAGCTTCTCCTTCAGCGGAATCAGCGGGCGGGTCGGGCCGCGCTTCACGGACGAACGGTACTCGGGGTGAACATAGGCCGGATGCGACGGCCAGTCGCGCGGCGTGAGGATCGTGGGGGAATCCATCGGGCGTCTCCTGTCAGGTTTTTTCGCGAAGTGGATGGCACGACTTTAGCCAATCCGGAAAGTTATGCAAAATGACCTTTTTTCGCGAATCGCATAACGGTTCGTTATGTTCTTACCCACAATGAAAATTCCGCCGGACAGAAAGCCTGTCCGGCGGAAAAAAGCGATCGGGCTTCGCGTCGTCGGCGACGACCCCGTGCACGGCCCTCCAGCCAGCCCGTCACTGTTTTTTTGTCGTTCGTTCTCGTTGTTATCCGGTCTCCCCGAGCGTGCCCGTCGTCATGGACGGCCGGGATCGAGCACGATCCCGTCGAATTCGAGCGCCAGCGCGCCGCTGCGCAGCAGGGCCGCGGGTGTCGCCGCGTGGCCGGCGCCGAGCACCTCGGTCACGTACCGCGAGCAGAAGCCACGCCGCGCCCGCGGCTTGAAGCGACTGCCGAGCAGCGCATCGATCCGCTGTTCGGCCAGCGCATGCGCGTGGCGCTGCGCGTCGGCCGACGCCGCCGCGACACGGCGCGCCAGTGCGATGCGTCCGCCGTCGGTACGGGCGACGAAGCGCGACAGCGGCGTGAGCTTCGTCCACGCGAACGCCGCCGGCTCGGCGATCACCGGTTCGTCGCCCGACGTATCGACGACGATGCCGAAGCGATTGGCCCATGTGCCCGATGTTTCGACCGAGCCGTTCGCACCGGCGGCGGCATCCGGCGCACCGGCCGGCACGCGGATGAACACCAGATCGCCGACATGCGCGCTGGCGGCCAGCGTGCGCACGGTGGCGAGCGGCATCGCGCGATCGGTGCCGCGCGCATCGCGCGGTGCGGTGTGGTGCGGTTCGCAGGCTGCTGTGTCGATTCGGATGGTCATTTCGGCTCCGTCGTTGCGTGACAGGACGGAGCGGATTATGCAGACAAGTAACCCAAAGTGCTGATGTGGATGCGCGAGTGGCCTAATATTCGACCTCGAGCATCATTTTTCGATACCGCCATGACCGAGACCGCCCAACTCATCGAAACGCTGAAGCGCCAGTTGAAGGCGCAGGGCATGACTTACCGGGACGTCGCGCGTGCGCTCGACGTCTCCGAGACGAGCGTGAAGCGGCTGTTCGCGAGCGGCCGCTTCACGCTGGAGCGCGTCGTGGAGATCGCGCAGTTGCTCGGCTATACGCTCGCCGAGCTCGTGCAGGAGGCGTCGGCGTCCGCGCCGCGCCTGCGCGTGCTGACCGAGCAGCAGGAGGCGTTGCTCGTGTCGGACGAGAAGCTGCTGCTCGTCGCCGTCTGCGCGATCAACTACTGGACCGTGCAGGACATCGTGTCGGCCTACCGTCTCACGCAGGCCGAGTGCGTGAAATACCTGCTGATGCTCGACCGGATGAACGTGATCGCGCTGCTGCCCGGCGACCGGATTCGCGTGCGCGTCGCGCGCGATTTCGACTGGCTGCCGGGCGGGCCGATTCGCCGCTACTTCCATGCGCACGTGCTCGACGACTTTCTCGGCAGCCGCTTCGACGGCCCGGGCGAGACGATGACGTTCCTGCAAGGGATGCTGACGGACGCGGCCGCCGCGGAGCTCGAACAGGAACTGCGGCGGCTTGCCAGCAAGGCGGCGGCGCTGCATGCGGAGTCGTCGTCCGCGCCGCTTGGGCAGAAGCACGGCACGGCGCTGCTGATCGCGAAACGGATCTGGGAGCCGACCGGATTCCACGCGCTGCGGCGTCATGCCTGACGTCGCCGGAAAGCTTGGGCCTTTCCGGAAAGTTATGCAAAATGGCGATTCATCGTCATTCGCATAACCATCCGTTATGAACAACCGTATCGCCGACGGCCGCGTCAAATTCCGTCACCTGCAGTGTTTTCTCGCGGTCGCGCAGCTCGGCGGCGTGCAGAAGGCGGCCGAAAGCCTGTCGATCACGCAACCGGCCGTGTCGAAGACGATCGCCGAACTGGAGACGATTCTCGGCGTGAAGCTGTTCGAGCGCGGCCGGCACGGCGCGCAGCCGACCCGCGAAGCGCAACTGTTCATGCCGCACGCGAACGCGTGCGTGCTGGCGCTGCGGCAGGGCGTCGGGCTGCTGGCGCGCGAGGGCGGGGCCGCCGCCGCGACGCTGGAAATCGGCATGCTGCCGACCGTCGCGGCGTCGCTCGCGCCGGCCTTGATGAAGGCGCTGACCGCACGCTGGCCGCGCATCGTCGTGCGGATCGCGACGGCCGCGAACGCCGACTTGCTCGAGCGCCTGAAGTCCGGCGCGATCGAATGTGCGATCGGGCGGCTGTCGGAGCCCGAACGGATGATCGGGCTCGCGTTCGAGCAGTTGTACAACGAGCCGCTCGCCGCGGTCGTGCGCGCCGGGCATCCGCTGCTCGCGAGCGCGGCGCCGGCCACCGAGCTCGCACGCTATCCGGTCGTGCTGCCGCCGTTCGGCACGTTGATCCGCCAGTCCGCCGAGCAACTGCTCGGCGCATGCGGCGCGCCGCCGCTCGATTCCTTCATCGAGGTGCTGTCGGTATCGGTCGCGCGCGCGCTGGCGCTCGAGAACGACGCGGTCTGGTTCGTGCCGCTCTATGCGGCGGAATACGATCTGTCGGCCGGCGCGCTGGCGCGCCTGCCGCTGCCGTCGGCGGGCACCGACGAGCCGGTCGGGCTCGTGCTGCGCACCGATGCGCAGCCGTCGCCCGTCGCGCGGACGCTGATCGACGCGGTGCGCGACATCGCACGGTCGCGGTTCGGCGATGCGCGAGCGCCTCGGGCGCCACGCGCGGCGCGCAAGCCTGCTCGCGACAAGCGTTGATCCATCGGGCCTGACGATGCGCCGGACCCGATCTCCGTTCTTGCCGCGGGATCGGCCATCCGGTCAGTAGCCGTCATCGGGGTGCTTGGCATATCGTACCGTTTTTGATACGATGGACGACAAGACGATGGCGAGACAGCAGATTCAGGTCACGCTCGGCGTGCGGTTCTTCCGGACGGCCCGCGGCAACGAGCCGGTGCGCGAATGGCTCAACGCGCTCGGGCAAGCGGAGCGAAGGGCGATCGGCGAAGAGATCAAGACCGTTCAACTCGGCTGGCCGCTCGGCATGCCGCTGGTCCGGAAGATGGCGAAGGATCTGTGGGAGATCCGCGTTGCGGTGCCGGGGCGAAGCGCACGCGTGCTGTTCACGGTCGTCGGCGACACGATGGTGCTGCTGCACGGCTTCTTCAAGCAGTCGCGGGCCACGCCGTCGGACGATCTCGACGTCACCGTCGCGCGCCTGAAAACGCTGACGCGCGCCATTTGAATTCCCCGGTTGCGCCGGAACGCACCGTCTCCGACGGTCGGGCAGCCGGCAACGCCATGCACCTGGAGTACGACATGACGACCACGAACAATCCGTATATCGGCAGCGATTTCGACGCCTTCCTCGAAGCGGACGGCAACCTCGAAGCGGCCACCGCCACCGCGATCAAGCGCGTGATCGCTTGGCAGATCGGGCAGGAAATGAAGGCGCAGCACATCACGAAAACGGCGATGGCCGCGCGGATGAAAACCAGCCGCGCCGCACTCAATCGCCTGCTCGACGAAACCGACACGAGCCTCACGCTGGCGACGCTCGCGAGCGCGGCCGCCGCGCTCGGCAAACGGCTCAGCTTCGAGCTCGTGCCGGCCTGAGCGGCGCGAACGAACGGCGCGCGGCCGGATCGACGAGATCGTTCACGCGGCGAGTTGTCGAGCGCCGGCCCGCGTGCGCATGCCGGGTCATCGACGCGCTCGGGTGATCTGCAGATACAGCAACGCGCCGCCCGCGAGCAGCAGCGGGCACAGGAAATACCAGCCGGTCGTCACGAACAGCCCGGCCACCGCAATCAGCGAAATCCACGCGCAGCGGTACGCGATCCCGCCGCGCGGCAGCAGCTTCAGCGCGGCCGCCGCGCCGAGCCCGTACACCATCACGAAACATCCGGACGTCACGAGCACGAGCGGCTTCGGCCCGACGTCCGACAGCGTCGTGGCGGCCAGCGCGATGGCCGCGAGCACGGCAATCACGCCGAGGCTGCGGCGCGGCACGCCGCCGACCTGGCTGCCCTGCGCGAGCCACGCAGGCAGCGCGCCGTCGCGTCCGAGCGCCGCGCCGAGCTTCGCCGCGCCGGCAAAATACGCGTTCATCGTGCCCAGCGTGAGCAGCAGCGCGGCGGCCGCCGCGAGCACCTGCGCATGGCCGCCGATGCCGCCCGCGATCAGTTCGGCGAGCGGCGCGCCCGATGCGCCCGCGGAAGGCCCGAGCACCGTCACGCTCGCGGCGGCGACCGACAGATACAGGAACCCGACGACCACGACCGCGATGCCGGCCGAACGCGGCATGTCGTGCGCGGGCCGGCGGAATTCGGCCGCGAGATGCGTGATCGCTTCCCAGCCGGCGAAGCTCCATACGAGCAGCGCGGCGGCCTGGCCGACCGCGAGCCAGCCGTGCGGGGCGAACGGATGCAGGTTCGCGGTGCGCGCATGCGGCGCGGATGCGAGCACTGCGGCGAGCAGCAGCGCGACGAGCAGCGCCGACAACACGAGTTGCATGCGGCCCGACACGGTAACGCCGAATGCGTTCGCGGCCGATACGACGGCGATCAGCGCGGCGGCCGTGACGATGATCGTCGTGTGTCCGCCGCCCGTGACAGCGGCGACGTAGGCACCGCCGAACATTGCCGCGGCCGGCGCGCCGGCCGGCACCGCGAAATAGAAGCACCAGCCGACGACGGCCGCGGCCTTCGGGCCGAATGCGCGCCGCGCGTAGGTCGACACGCCGCCCGCATCGGGATAGCGGGCGCCGAGTGCGGCGAAGGTGGCCGCGAGCGGCCCGGACAGCACGACGAGCGCGGCCCACGCGAGCAGCGAGGCCGGCCCCGCCACGTCGGCGGCGAGCGCGGGGAGCGCGATCACGCCGGTGCCGAGCACCGCGCCGATATAGAGCGCGGCGCCCTGGAAAATGGTCAGCGAACCCGCGTGATGGGCAGCGGGCGAATCGGCATGCGAACGCATGAGCGGCAGTCTCCGGAAGGTCTTGTTTTGTGTGGGCGACGCGCGGAAGTTCGCGCGGTCGATCGTTCGATGCTACCCGAACGAGGGTGCCCGCGCGGCGCGGCGATCAGTAGTCGGGTGCCGCGTGCGTGTCAGCCGATGTCAGCAGGAACGCGCGAGCCGCAAGCGTGCCTCCTCGCGCGCGGCGGGCGACAGGTCGGGCGCGTAGTGGAACGTACCCGATACCAGCGATGCGACGGGCACGCCGTCGCGGAACAGCACGCGATTGCCGGCGAGCGCCGGTACCTTGTCGCCGGGCAACAGCGTGCCGGCGAGATTCAGCGGATCGGCGCCCGTCACGCAGATGTACTGTCCGTCGCCCGGTTGCCGCCGCAGTTCGCGCAGGATCGGGATGGCCTCGGGCAGCGCGAATTGCTCGCCCGCGAGCCCGGCGACGAAGCGTCCGCCGCGAATCTCGCCGCGTGCTTCGAGGCGCTGCAGCACGCGCACGAGTTCGCGCCAGCTCGGCAGCCAGTCGGCTTCGCGTTCGAGCAATCGCCAGAACACGACGCCGTAGCGGCGCAGCAGCGTCCATACGATATGTTCGAGCGCGTCGGGATCGGTCGTGGCGAGGCCGCGTTTCGCCGCCGGCGCGCCGCCGTCGGGCCGCGGATGACGCTGCACGAGCGCCCAGCGGCCCGCGTCGTCCATCCCGCCGATCAGTGCGCCGCCGCGCCGCGTGCGCGGCGCATAAGTCGCGCTGCGCTTGACGGCCGGCTTCAGCAGCGCGCGCAGGCCCGCGTAGCTGTCCGCATTCACGAGGCCGGCCGACACCAGTTCGCCGAGCGCCTGTTCGAGTTCGACGGGCAGCATGTGCAAATCGTCGAGCAGCGCGTCGAAGAACATCGCGCCGTGCGCGGCGAGCGCATCGCGCACTTGCGTGGCGCGTGCGGACAGCGTCGGTTGCGCATCGGGATCGCGCAGCGCCTGCCATGCAGAGAGATGGCGGCGCGGCAGCAGCACGATCGGCGTCGTCTTCACGGGCGTGCCGGCCGCGCGCGCCGGCGCGCCGATGCGCGTCCACACCAGCTTGCCCGAGCGGCACAGCTCGTCGAGGCCGCCCGCCGTGTAGTCGGTGAGCCGCGCGGGCAGCAGCGCGTCTTCCCACGCGCTCGCCGCCGCCTCGTAGCCTTCGAGCTGTTCGACCACGGTCGCCAGCGCGTCGCGGCCGGCGCCGCGCGTGTCGGGTGCCAGATGTTGCCAGTGGAACAGGAAGCGCATGAAATCGGCGCGTTCGACCGGCTCGATCTCGCGGCGCAGCCGCTTCACCGTATAGCGATGAATGCGCGCGAGCAGGTGGCGTTCGCACCATTCGTCGGTCGCCGCGCCCGGCGTGAAGCGGCCGCGCATCACGTAGCCTTCGCGCTCCAGCGCCGCGAGCGCCGTCGCGATCGACGCGGGCGGCAGGCCGAGCGGCGCGGCGATCGCATCGAGCGTCAGCGGCCCGAAGCCGGTGAGCCGCGCGCGGATCACGTCGACGAGCGCCGCATCCGCTTCCCACGGCTGCGCGCACGCGGCCGGCACCTTGAGCGTGGGTGTCGCGGGGGCGTCGGGATGCAGCGCGCGCAGGCAGACGAGCCGCTCGACCGGCACCCACAGCGCGGCACCGCCCGGCGTCGCGAGTTTCGTCGCGCGGCGGCGTTCCGCGAGTTCCGCGAGTCGCTCGGGCCAGCCCGCGTGCGCGTGCGCCTCGCCGTCGGCCACGCACGCGAGGGTGAGCAGTGCGTCGTGCATTTCGTCGGCGTCGCGCACGAGCGGCCACGCTTCGTCGCGCACCGCGTCGATCGCGTCGGCGTCGAGCGCGCCGAGATCGTCGGCCGATTCGGGATCGCTCCAGCGGCGCGACTGCACGGCCTGCGTGCGGCGCTCCTCGAGCGGCGCATCGTCGAGGAACGCGTAGGGCTTCGCGTTCAGGATCTCGGCCGCGAGCGGGGACGGCGCGGGCAAGTCGCGCGCGACGAGCTCGATCGCGCCGCTTTCGATCCGGCGCAGCAGCGCGAGCCAGCCGTCGGTGTCCATCGCGTCGTGCAGGCAATCGTCGAGCGTCTGGTCGACGAGCGGGTGATGCGGAATCTCGCGTTCGCCGACGATGTTCTCGAGGCACGCGACCTGATCGGGGAACACCGTCGCGAGCAGGTCGTCGCTCTTCATCCGCTGCAGTTGCGGCGCGGTGCGCCGGCCGCCGGTGAAGCGCGGCAGCGCGAGCGCGGTGGTCGCGTTCCAGCGCCAGCGCACGCCGAACATCGGCGCGTCGAGCAGCGCCTGGATCAGCACGTGTTCGGCGCTGGCCGAACGCAGGTAGCGCCACACTTCGTCGAGCGCGAAGCTGTGCGCGAGCGACAGCGACAGGATGATCGCGTCGTCGGTCGCGGCGGCCTGCAATTCGAAGTTGAAGCTGCGGCAGAAGCGCTTGCGCAACGCGAGCCCCCAGGCGCGGTTGATCCGGCTGCCGAACGGCGAATGGATCACGAGCTGCGTGCCGCCCGATTCGTCGAAGAAGCGCTCCATCACGAGCGTGTCCTGCGTCGGCAATGCGCCGAGCGCGGCGCGGGTGCGGGCGAGGTAGTCGGCGATCTGGCGCGCGGCGTCGGGCGACAGCCGGAGATCGTCGACGAGCCAGCGCAATGCGGGCGCGAGGCGGCTGTCGCTGGGGGCGAGCGCGGTGGCGGTTGAGGCTTGTGCGTCGGCTTCCGCTTTCGCATTGCTCACCGTGTTGCCGCCCGCGCGCTTGCGCCCGGCGGCGCCGGCCTGCCGGTCGCCTTCGGCGAACAGCGCGTCGAGCCGCGCGCGCAGCCGGCCGACCGCCGCCGACAGCTCGTCGCTGCGCCCGAGTCCTTCGCCGAGCCAGAACGGAATGCCCGGCGATTGCCCCTGCGCGTCCTCCACGCGCACGCGGCCCGTTTCCACGCGAATGATCCGGTACGACTGATTGCCGAGCTGGAACACGTCGCCGGCCAGGCTCTCGACCGCGAAATCCTCGTTGACGGTGCCGACCTGGATGCCCTGCGGTTCGAGCAGCACCGCGTAGTCGGCCATGTCGGGGATCGTGCCGCCGGAGGTGGTCGCGGTCATCATCGCGTTGCGGCGGCCGCGCACCGTGCCGCCGACCACGTCGCGGTGCAGGTACGCGCCGCGCACGCCGCGACGGCTCGTGAATCCCTCGGCGAGCATCTTCATCACTTCGTCGAAGCGTTCGCGCGCCAGCCGCGCATACGGCGCGGCGCGCGTGAAGCTCGCGTACAGCGCGTCCTCCTGCCACTCCGTGCACGCGACTTCGGCGACGATCTGCTGCGCGAGCACGTCGAGCGGCGCTTCCGGAATCCGCAGCGCATCGAGTTCGCCGCGTCGCACGCAGTCGAGCAGCGCCGCGCATTCGACCAGTTCGTCGCGCGACAGCGGAAAGAGCCGCCCCTTCGGCACGCCGCCGACATGGTGCCCCGAGCGGCCGACGCGCTGCAGGAACGGCGCGATGCCGCGCGGCGAGCCGACCTGGCAGACGAGATCGACGTCGCCGATGTCGATGCCGAGTTCGAGCGACGCGGTCGCGACGAGCAGCTTCAGTTCGCCGCGCTTCAGGCGCTGCTCGGCGTCGAAGCGGTGCTCCTTCGCGAGACTGCCGTGATGCGCGGCGATCGCGTCCTTGCCGAGCCGGTCGGCGAGATGGCGCGCCATGCGCTCGGCCGTGCGCCGCGTGTTGACGAACACCAGCGTCGTGCGATGCGCGGCCGCGAGCCCGGCGATGCGGTCGTACACCTGTTCCCATACGTCGGTCGCCATCACCGGTTCGAGCGGCACGTTCGGCAGTTCGAGCGCGAGATCGCGCTCGCGCGTGTGGCCGGTGTCGACGATCGCGCAGTCGCGCGGCGAGTCGGCCGGCCCGCCGACGAGAAAGCGCGCGACCGCGTCGATCGGCTTTTGCGTGGCCGACAGCCCGATGCGCGGCAGCGCGCGGCCGACCAGCGCGTCGAGGCGCTCGAGCGACAGCGCGAGATGGCTGCCGCGCTTGGACGACGCAAGCGCATGGATTTCGTCGACGATGACCGAGCGCACGTTCGACAGCATCTGCCGCCCCGACGTGGACGACAGCAGTACGTACAGCGATTCGGGTGTCGTGACGAGGATGTGCGGCGCGCGCTTGCGCAGCGCGGCGCGCTCGGCCTGCGTCGTGTCGCCGGTGCGTACCGCGGTGCGGATCGCCGGCACCGGCAGGCCGAGCTGCGCGAGCGATTCGGCGATGCCGGCGAGCGGCGCGTCGAGGTTCACGTGGATGTCGTTCGACAGCGCCTTCAGCGGCGATACGTAGACGACCAGCGTCGCGTCGGGCAGCGTGCCGTCGTGCGCGAGCGCATCGCGCACCAGTTCGTCGAGCGCGCACAGGAACGCGGTGAGCGTCTTGCCCGAGCCGGTCGGCGCGGCGACGAGCGTCGAGCGGCCGGCCTTGATGTGCGGCCACGCGAGCGCCTGCGCGCCGGTCGGCACGGCGAACGTGCGCGTGAACCACGCGGCGACGGCCGGGTGGAACACGTCGAGCGCACGGGCGGCGGGGTGGGGAGCTGTGACGTCCATCGGAGCGTTGAAATAGGGTGCGAGCGTGCGGACACATCGCACGCGAATCGAATCGTCAGTGTGCCAGACGCCGCGCGGGCGTGCGGGGCATGCGTGCCGACGATTCCAATGCAGATGGGGGCCTGCACCGCGCTTTCAATGGACGGAAAGTTGCGTACCCGTCGGCACGCCGAGCGCGCGCTGAATTGTGTCGAATTGCAACTTGGGGGCGAGCCCCACGGCTGAATTTTCCGAAACACGGAACGTGCGTTACCAGCGCGAACCGTCCCTAGACGCGATGCAGCCAGCCGAGCCAGTGTTGGACCAGCGGCGCACGCGACCACAGCGACTGCGCGAGCCACAGCGTGCCGGCCCATGCGGCGGCCACGACGATCAGGTCGCAATGTCCGCTGTTCCACAGGTTCAGCGAATGGCGCCGCCAGATCCACGGTACGCCGAGCGGATTGGGCCAGTCGGCGAGCAGGTGCATCACGCCGCCGCAGGCGAAGCCGAACAGCGGCGCGGCCCACGTCGGATGCGGATGATGGACGAGTCCGTGCCACCCGAGCGCGAGCAGCGCGATCCAGCCGATACCCCAGTGCGTGATGGTGCGATGTGTGATCCACAGCCGGCGCTTGCGGGTCCACCAGGCGACTTCGAGCCAGTCGGGCGCGGTGCCGCCCGCGACGCCCGCCGCGAACGCGGCAAGCATGCCCGAGTGCCACGGGCCGGTCGCGCCGGTTTGCGCGACGAGGATGGCGGCGGCGACGCCGGCTGCGAAGCCGGATGCGTGATGCGCATTGTGTGAGGCCATAGGGAGCGAGACGAAGAAACGTGAAGCGGCGCGTGCACGAAACGATGATGCGGCGCGCAAGCGGGGCGCTATCTTCGCAGATCGAACTGTGCAGCGGGCGGCTGGTTCGCAGATTTTTTCGCACCCGCTGCGGGGCCGGTCGTATGGTTCGCAACTTTCGGTTTTGTGCACTCCGCGCCGGCGCGCGTCGCCGACGATGCCGAACGATGCCCGGGCGCGTCGCGGCGCCGCAACGCGACCGCGCGCACGCAATCGGCACGCTTTCGTCGCACCTCACGTGTTCGACCCTTTTTGTCCCCCTATACTACGAAGCCGGCATATGGCCGTCGGCGCGCCGGCGGCCATCCACGGATCAGGTGCTTTTCCTGCCTGAAGGAGATCCACATGGGGGACATGCAATGACTACGCTGAATCGCTTCAAATCATCCGCCGCCGTGTTGGCGACGGTGGCCGGCATCGGCTTCCTGCCGAATGCGCCGGCCTACGCGAAAGGGCCGCAGCCCGCGGTCCTGACGAGCTCCGCGGTGGCGGTGGCCGACAAGTACAGCGCGGATGCCGCGGAGCGAATCTTCAAGGAGGGCGGCAATGCGATCGACGCGGCCGTCGCGATCGCGTTCACGCTCGCCGTCACGTACCCGGAAGCCGGCAACATCGGCGGCGGCGGCTTCATGACGATCTACAAGGACGGCAAGCCCTACTTCATCGATTACCGCGAGCGCGCGCCGCTCGCCGCGACGAAGGACATGTACCTCGACAAGGACGGCAACGTCGTCAAGGGCATGAGCCTGTACGGCCCGCGCGCGGTCGGCGTGCCGGGCACGGTGGCGGGCATGTGGGAAGCGCAGAAGCGCTTCGGCAAGCTGAAGTGGAAGCAGGTGCTCGCGCCGGCGATCCACTATGCGCGCGACGGCTTCGTCGTCGATGAGCAGCTCGCGCAGCGCGGCGTCGACGCGTCGAAGGAATTCGGCGGCAAGACCAATTTCGACAAGTACTTCTCCGGGCTGAAGGCCGGCGCGAACTTCAAGCAGCCCGATCTCGCCGACGTGCTGACGCGCATCGCGGACGGCGGCGCGGAAGGTTTCTACAAGGGCAAGACGGCCGAGCTGATCGCCGCGTCGATGAAGACCGGCGACGGCAACGGGCTGATCACGACCGAGGATCTCGCGCAGTACCGCGCGGTGTGGCGCCAGCCGGTGCAGGCGAAGTGGAACGGCTACGACGTGATCACCGCGCCGCCCCCGAGTTCCGGCGGCATCGGCCTCGTGCAGTTGCTGAAGATGAAGGCCGATCTCAAGCAGGACTTCGAGGGCGTGAAGCTCAACTCGCCGCAGTACATCCATCTCGTCGCGGAAATCGAGAAGCGCGTGTTCGCCGACCGGGCGCAGTATCTCGGCGATCCCGACTTCTACAAGGTGCCGATCGCGCAGTTGACCGACGACGCATACATCGCGAAGCGCGCGGCCGAAGTCAACCCGAAGGAGCCGTCGGATACCAAGAGCGTGCAGCCGGGCCTTGGCACGACGATGCCGGAGAAGGCCGAAACGACGCACTTCTCGGTGGTCGACAAATGGGGCAACGCGGTGTCGAACACGTACACGATCAACGGCTATTTCGGCTCGGGCGTGATCGCCGACGGCACGGGCATCGTGCTGAACGACGAGATGGACGACTTCTCCGCGAAGCCGGGCGTCGCGAACATGTTCGGCGTGGTCGGCAGCGACGCGAACGCGATCGAACCGAAGAAGCGTCCGCTGTCGTCGATGTCGCCGACGATCATGACGAAGGACGGCAAGGTGTCGCTCGTGATCGGCACGCCGGGCGGCTCGCGCATCTTCACATCGATCTTCCAGGTGATCAACAACATCTACGACTTCAAGATGCCGTTGAAGGAAGCGGTCGGTGCGATGCGATTCCATCACCAACTGCTGCCGCCGAACACGATCTTCTGGGAGCCGTACCACCCGATCGAAGGCGAACTCGCGAAGCAGATCGAGGCGCGCGGCTATACGCTGAAGGGGCAGGATTTCAGCGGCGACATCCAGGTCATCAAGATCGACGGCAAGACGCCGGAAGCGATGGCCGATCCGCGCGGGCGGGGCGTGACGCGGATCATTCGTTGAGGTGACGTTGACGTGAAGCGATGCGTGCGCGTCGGCGAAAGCGGCCGCGTACGCCGTCCGGCAGCCAGTGTTTCGACCCGGCTGCCGATTTTTTTGGCCGGTCGTTCGGATGAAGCCCGCGATCCGCGGTTGCCCCCATTTTCATGAATTTGACGCGCGACGCTGGGATAATGGCCGAGTTTGGCTGCGTCAACGATGGAAGGAGGCCCCATGGGCGACAAGGATACCCGCGAGACCGAGGACAACCGCGCCGATACGAACTCGATGGAAGCGCGCCAGCGCCGTTTCGAAGAGGATCTCGTCGACGCGTACGACGAAGAGCTCGAGATGGAGCTCGACGATCGCCGCTTCGACAACGGTGAAGACCTGTTGTTCTCGCCCGAGCGTCGCGAAGCGCGCAAGGAATATTTCCGCGAGCTGTTCCGCTTGCAAGGCGAGCTCGTGAAACTGCAGGACTGGGTCGTGGAAACCGGGCACCGGCTCGTCGTGATTTTCGAGGGGCGTGACGCGGCCGGCAAGGGCGGTGCGATCAAGCGCATCACGCAGCGCCTGAACCCGCGCGTGTGCCGCGTCGCCGCGCTGCCGGCGCCGAACAACCGCGAGCGCACGCAATGGTACTTCCAGCGCTATGTCGCGCATCTGCCGGCAGGCGGCGAGATCGTGCTGTTCGACCGCAGCTGGTACAACCGCGCGGGCGTCGAGCGCGTGATGAATTTCTGCACCGACGACGAGTACGAGGAATTTTTCCGGTCGGTGCCGGAGTTCGAGAAGATGCTAGTGCGCAGCGGGATCCAGATCGTCAAGTACTGGTTCTCGATCACCGATCGCGAGCAGGAGATGCGCTTCCAGAGCCGGATCGAGGATCCGCTGAAGCAGTGGAAGCTGAGCCCGATGGATCTCGAAAGCCGCCGCCGCTGGGAGGCTTATACGGCCGCGAAGGAAGAGATGCTGCAGCGCACGCATATTCCGGAGGCGCCGTGGTGGGTCGTGCAGGCCGTCGACAAGAAGCGCGCGCGGCTGAATTGCATTCACCATCTGCTCGGCCAGGTGCCGTATCACGAGGTGCCGCGCCCGACGATCGATCTGCCGCAGCGCGAGCATCACGAGGATTACATCCGCCGGCCGGTGCCGGACCACATGATCGTGCCGGACGTCTATTGAGCGGTTCGGGGCGGCTGGATCGGCCACGGACGCGCGCCGTGCCGCGCGGCGCGCGTTACTCCCGGATCAGGAACGCGGCGCGGTCGCGGCCGGCGATCCAGGCGGGCGTGCGACCGCGTCCGCTCCAGGTGGCGCCCGTCGCCGGATCGCGATATTTCGCGCCGATGGTGAACAGCTTCGCGCGACCGCTGTAACCCTGCCCGAAGATTTCCCGCGCGGTCAGCGCATGATCCGTCACGATCTGGCGTACCTGCATCAGTGCCGCTTGGCGTTCGCGGCGGCGCGCGGCCCGGATGCGCCGATCCAGTTCTGCGAGCTGGGCCTGCAGTTTTTGCAGTTGCATGCGTCCGATATCCCCGTAGCTGAATTCTGATGATTGGCAGAGGTGCGATGTGCCGCATGTCTGCACGCCCGACCAGACGTTGGCAGAACGCATGGCGGGCAACACTGGAAGATTAAGTTTCAGCGCGCGGGTTTTCTATCGGACGCATCCGATTTTTCACGGGAATCTGTCCGCCTTACAGTGCGGGGAAGCCCGAGCGTCCTTGCGTCAGGTCGAACAGTTCGGATTTTGCTGCCGCCTCGGCCGTTTCCGGCAGCTTGATCACGAGCTTCACCGTCATCCCGTAAGCGCTGTCCACCAGATCGTAGCCGGCCTGTTCGATCCAGCGGCGCACGCGCGCCTCTTCCGGGTAGCCGATCTCGATCGCGAGCCGCGTGTGGCGAATGCGCTCGACGCGTTCGGCATCGAGCAGCGCCGATGCGATCGCATCGGTGTACGCACGCACCAGCCCGCCCGCGCCGAGTTTCACGCCGCCGTAGTAACGCACGACCGCGCCGAGCACGCCGTCGAGATCGTGATGGCGCAGCACTTCGAGGATCGGCCGGCCCGCCGTGCCGGACGGCTCGCCGTCGTCCGACATGCCCGACTGGCCGCCCGCCAGCAGCGCCCAGCACACATGGGTGGCCGCCGGATGCTCGTCGCGCAGGCGTTGCAGTACCTGCATCGCGGCATCGCGGTCGTCGACGGGAACCGCGTACGCGATGAAACGGCTCTTGCGGATCTCGAGTTCGCGGACGTAAGAGGTGGCGAGCGAGTAACTCATGCGTCGCGACGCGGAAAGTGTAGGGAAATCAAGGCGATGATGGCTGGTCGATGCGTTTGGCGTTGGCCTGCGGACGGACGGATATCGTCTGCATGAGCGGAGGGCGAAGACGGAATTTTACCGCGGCGCGCGCCGAAGCATTTCGGTGACGCGCGGCATCAACGTACGCCGATCGACGAGCGCAGCGCCGCGGCCAGCGTGCGCAGCGCCTGCCGGGCACGCGCATCGGTCAGGCTCGAGTAGAGCACCACGTCGCGCGTCGGCAACGGCGGGAGCCCGTAGCGCATCCCCACGTCGACGGTGCCGGCGGGCGCGACGCGATGCCCGAGCGCCGCGACGGCCAGGCCCGCGGACACCGCCGCGCCGATCGTCGCCACGCCGCCGCCGACAAAGACTTCCGTCCACGCGACGCCGGCTTCGTCCAGTGCGCCGACCGCCATGCGGCGCACGCTGCACGGTTCGGCCTGCGTGGCGAGCCGCAGCGGTTGCGGCGGATGGTACTCGAAATCGGCCGCCGCCATCCAGCCGAACGACTCCGACAGGATTGTTTCGCCGTCGAGCCGCCGGCTGTCGTGCTGCAATGCGACGGCCGCATCGAGCTGGCCGCGATCGAACGCATCGAGCACGTCGCGCGACGTGGCGACGCGAATCTCCAGCACGAGCGCCGGCTCCGCTTCGCTCATCCGCCGCAGCAGCATCGGGAGATCGGCGCCGACGACATGGTGACTGACGCCGATCACGAGCCGTCGCTGGCTCGTGCCGAACGCGCTGATCGCACCATGGTGAGCGGCCACCAGTTCGCGCGCCGGTTCCAGGAACGCGGTGCCGTCGGCCGACAGGCGAACCTGCCGCGGCGTGCGTTCCAGCAGGCGGCGGCCCAGCCCGTCTTCCAGCCGCTTGATCTTCAGGCTCACCGCCGACTGCGTCGTGTCCAGCGCTTGCGCGGCCCGCGTGAAGCTCCTGAGGTCGGCGGTCAGCACGAATGCCTGCACGGCTTCGATGTCGAGCGTTTTCATCGCACCCTTCTTCATTTCAGAATCGAATCATTGAAATATTCTGCCATCTACTTTTTAAATGATTCAAGGTCTTTTACGCTGGCTCCACGTCGTCCGGAATACCGTCCGTTTCTTTCGCCAGGAGTCGATCATGCTGACCGCGTACTACGTGCACCGCCTGCCGGCGGATTACGACCTCGACATCATCCGCCATCGCGTGCGCGAGCGCGGCCGGCTGTGGGACGACACGCCGGACCTGTTGTTCAAGGGCTTCCTGCTGCGCGAGGCCGGCCGCCACGGCGCGACGGAAAACGGCTACGCATCGTTTTATCTGTGGCGCAACGAACAGGCGTTCGCGCGGTTCGTGACGGACGGCCGCTATCGGGTCGTGACGGACAGCTTCGGCCGCGCGCCGATCGATACGCGGGTTGCGCTCGATGCACGCAAGGGCAGTGCGTCGGCGGGACGTTTCGCGCGTCTCGAAACCATCGAGATTCCGGCGGACGCCGATCTCGATGCGGCATTGGCGCGGGAGATCGCACGCAATCGCGAAGCGGCGGCTCGGCAGGGTGTGGTCGCGGCGGCCGTCAGTCTCGATCCGCTGTGCTGGCGGCTCACGCGTGCGCTCGTGACGGAACATGAGCCGGACGACGGCGGCGCGGGCACGGTGTACCAGGTCCTGCATCTGGCGACGCCGTTGCTCGACACGCTGGAAGCGGGCGGCGCGTGATGGCCGGCATCGCGTCGCGATTGCCGACCGGCGTGGTGATTGCCGCGCATCTGGCGGGTGTGGTGGCGGGCATCGCCGCGATTGCGGCGCTTGCGACGATGCTGGCGCTGCTGTTCAGATAACGCGCTTCAACGCAGTGGTGGTTCACGAGGGGCGCCGCGCTTGCGATGCACGGCGCCCCCGGTCGCTTCATCGCCGCTCGCTCAGTGGCCCTGCAAGCGGATATCGCGCGACGACGCGCCGACATACACGGTCCCGCCCGAGACGACCTTCCAGCCGTTGCGCGACGTATCCCATACGCTCTGCATCCGCGGCGACACGATCACGCGTACACGCCGCGCCTCGCCCGGATTCAGTCGGATCTTCTCCCAGCCGACCAGCCGCTTCGGCGGCTCGTCCTTGTACGGCACGCCGAGATAGACCTGTGGTGTTTCCGCGCCGGCGACGCGCCCGTCGTTGCGCACGGTGAATGCGACGCTCAGCGAGCCGTCCCATTGCTTCGACACCGACAGGCCCGAATACGTGAAGTGCGTATACGACAGGCCGTAGCCGAACTCGAACATCGGCTTGATGTTGCGCGCGTCATACCAGCGGTAGCCCATGTTCAGCTTTTCCGCGTACACCGGGTCGGTGTCGAACGCGCCGTTTTGCCCCCACGTCGGCGAATCCTGATCGCGCGCCGGGAACGTCACGGGCAGCTTGCCGGACGGATTGACCGCACCGAACAGCACGTTCGCGATCGCCTTGCCGCCGGCTTCGCCCGGATACCACGCCTCGACGATGGCCGACACGTTGTCCTTCCACGGCATCAGCACCGGGTTGCCGCTCTGGACGACGACGATCGTATGCGGATTCGCGCGCGCGACGGCTTCGACGAGCGCATCCTGGTTCGACGGGTTCGCGAGGCTCAGGCTCTGCAGATCGCCGAAATCCTCGCCGGCCGGCTGCGCGACCACGACGATCGCGACGTCCGAGCGGCCCGCGAGCGCCGCGGCCTGGTCGATTTCCTGCTGCGTGTACGCGCGGAACGGCGACTGCTGGTCGCTGTTGCCCGCATACGTGACCTGTGCGGCCGGCGCCAGCGCGCGAATCGCCGCGACGATCGGCACGTCGACCTTGAGCCACGGATTGCGCCACCAGCTGCACCCGGTCGACGACCCGAACGTCAGGCCGCCGCAACCGGCGAACGAACCCGATACCGGATCGCGCGTGTTACCCGAGCCGCCGCCGGACAGCACGGCCGAATCCGCATGGCCGCCGATCACGGCGATACGCGACAGCGCCGACGCGACGAGCGGCAACTGGTTTCCGTCGTTCTTCAGCAGAACGATCGATTGCTCGGCGGCCGCCTGCGCGAACCGGTTCCCGGCCGCGAAATCGATCGTGCCGCCGCCCTGGGCCGGATCGTCCATCACGCCGACGCGGATCATCACGGCGAGCTTGCGGCGCACCATGTCGTCGAGGCGCGCGGTCGACACCGAGCCGTTCGCGATCGCCTGCTTGACGGCCGCCGGCGTCAGGTACACGCTCGGCCCGACGTCTTCTTCCTCGTCGAGCCCGGCATTGATCGCGGCGGCGGTGCTGTGCGTGGCGCCCCAGTCGGACTGCACCTGGCCCTGGAAGCCCCATTCGTTCTTCAGCACGTCGTTCAGCAGGTGGGGGTTCTCGCACGCATAGGTGCCGTTCAGGCGGTTGTAGCTGCACATCACGCTGCCGGGACGGCCGCGCTTCGCGGCGATCTCGAACGGCAGCAGGTACAGCTCGCGCAGCGTGCGTTCGTCGATCTGCGTATTGCCGCCCATCCGGCCGTGCTCCTGCTCGTTGCCCGCGTAGTGCTTGATCGTGGCGATGACTTTCTGCCGCTGCGTGGCGAGCGTGCGTTCGGCGAGCAGGTCGCCGGCGAGCAGCGGATCCTCGCCGAGATACTCGAACAGGCGGCCGCCGCGCGGCTCGCGCGCGAGGTTGGTGCCGCCGGCCAGGCCCATGCCGAATCCTTGCGCACGCAACTGGATCGCGACCTGCTTGCCGTAGTCGTACGACAGCCGTCGATCCCAGCTCGCGGCGACCGCGATCGTGGCCGGGAACGTCGTGCTGGCCTGCGACGTGCTGCCGGAGCCGGTCGCCGAATCGACCATGTTGAGATCGGGAATGCCGAGCCGCGGCACGCCCTGGATGTAGCCGGCGCCGCCGCCCGGCACCTTGGACATTTCGTATTGCGAATGAATGAACTGGAGTTTTTCGTCGAGCGTCATCTTGCGCACGAGCAGGTCGGCGCGCCGTTGCGCGGCGGCTGACGCGAACGTGTCGGTCGCGTCAGCCTGCGCATTGAAATCGGCGTCGCCGGCGTAGGCGGTGGTGCAGAGGGTCGCTGCCAGCACGACGGCCGGCCAGAGTGTGTCCCGCATGTTGCTCTCCTGATCGTATTGCCGGTTGTTGGAATGATGTCTGGAGCTGCGTACGTCCGGCGGATTCGCACCGGACGCATTCGGCTGGCGATGCAGGGTGGTTGCGCGTCGGCATGCCAGCCAGGCGGGGAATCGTTACGGCCGGTTGGGCCCCGATCGAACCAGACGGACGGCGACGCGGACCGCCCGGCACTGTCGAATCGGATGTAGCGGTTCTCTGCTGCGGCTAATGGTATGAATGTAGTTTGACTACAGCATCGGTGTTTCTACCGATACGTGTGATCTTTATTTCGTAGGGGCGCGCGGCGGGGTGGAAAGGCGGTCATCGTTCCCGATCGGACATGCACGGCGGAGTAAGAAGTACCTGCGCGCGAGCGTTCCGACGGGCGGGAGGTCGGGAAGCGTGTGCCCGCGCGATACGGTTGGTTGCGCAAGCATCGAATGGAACGTCGGCGGATGCCGGCCGCGTCGGGGCGGAGCCGGGCAGCACCGACGGCGTGCTAGCCGCGTCGCGCGACCGGACTGCCGGGCATCGGAATTCCGGCGCGATAGACGACGGTCGCGAGTGCCGCGGCCACCGCGGCCTCGGCCGTCAGCACGGCGACGGCAGCGCCCAGCTCGGCGAAGTACTTTGCGAGCACGGGTACCAGCACGATGTTCAGAATACCCGATGACATCAGGATTCGCGTGAATGCCGACTTCATCCCGAGCGGCAGCATCGTCTGCACGCCGAACAGGTCCGTCATGCCGGCCATGAACGGAATGAAGGCCATCCAGCGCAGCACCTGGACCGTCGGTTCGTACGAAGGCCCATAAAGGATGCGCACGGCGAGCGGCGCACCGAAGAAGATCGCGAGCGAGATGCCGAGCACCATCGCGACCTGCACGACGAACAGCTTGCGCAGGAACGAGAACGCGTCGTTGCGCGCGTGCCGCATCAGGTAGCTGATGCGCGGATAGGTGGCGGCCTTCAGCGGCTGCAGCATGCTGAGCGCCGCGCGGATCAGCTTGTCGCCTGCGGCGAAGTAGCCGGCCGCGACGTTGCCCGAGACGAAGCCGAGCAGCACGGTGTTGGTCGACGCGTAGAAGGCGATCGACGTCGACGCGAGAAACACCTGCCAGCCGCCTTTCAGCGATTCGGCGATGTCGGCCGCGCCGACGCGCACGAAGTCGATTTCGCGGTTGAAATACAGATAGGCCGCCAGCGCGATCGCGGACAGCGTCGGCACCGCCGCGTTGACGATCATCGCACGGTCGATGTCCGCCGGGCTGTGCACGAGCGCGAACATGGCCGGCAGGCTCAGGATGCGCCCGATGAACAGGATCACGCTGAGCGCGCGCAGCTTTTCCATTCCCTGGAAATACCAGCCCGGCGTGAACGCCACGCCGGCGACCATCCCGAAGCCGATCAGCAACAGATCGCGGTCTTCGCCGAAGCGGCCGACCAGCATGATCAGCCCGACCAGCACGATGAAACAGATCACCGCGATGCCGATCTGCGCGTACAGCGTCGCCCAGAAGATGCGCGAGCGTTCGGCGCGGTTGTCGCGCGCGAGCGCGATGCGTGGCGTGGCGGTCAGGTCGAAGCTGTAGCTCGTGCAGTTGGTGAGATACGCAATGACGGCGAGCGAGAACGCGAGCTGCCCGTAGCCTTCGGGCCCGAGTGCGTGCGTCAGCAGCGGTGCGATCAGGAGCGGCACCGCGTACATCGAAATCTGCAACGTCAGCAGCAGCAGGAAATTCTTCTTGAGGTTTGACATTCGCTCGGTCGGCGCCGTGGGTGTCGCAGGGCGGCGGCATGGGGCCGCGGTGCGCGCGTGCATCCGGTCGGCGCTGACCCGGTTGCATGGGTGGGTGGCGCGTCCGGCGTCGCCCGGTATGGCCACATCGTATGGCGGCCATGATACGGGCCGCACGGGACGGCTCTGTTCGCGAGCCTACCGTTCGCGGATTCCGTTCGTGCGCGCGGCATGCATCCCGACACCGCGCGCCGTTGCCCGTCGTCGTACCGCGATAGCGATGAAGCTATTTGTAAGCTGGCGCACCGAAGGACGCTCGAACCGGGTGCTTTAATCGAGTGCACTGTTTTGGTTCACGGTGCGAGCCGTCCGATGGCGCCTCGGGCACGCAACGTCACCTCCCGCGGGCATGGGGAGCAGGGCAACACATGGAACCGGGCGGGAGCCGCGCAGGGGCGCGGCCG
This sequence comes from Burkholderia sp. AU39826, assembly GCF_020419965.1. NCBI lineage: Bacteria > Pseudomonadati > Pseudomonadota > Betaproteobacteria > Burkholderiales > Burkholderiaceae > Burkholderia > Burkholderia sp. AU39826. The sequence continues at coordinate 676,887 of NZ_JAIZQG010000001.1, read as the reverse complement.
GGCCGCTGCCGCGCATTCGTCGAGCAGTCGCACGATCGTGGAATCGCTCGTTCCGGTGGAGCCGCCGGAACGCGTGTCCGCGTCCGATAAAAATACCGATCCGAGGAGTACCGATTGAAGCCCATTACGTTCGGCAGCTGCGTGGGGTGGCTGCACGAAGGACAGACGACACAAGGGGTGATCCTGTGCGAATCGTTGGGACACGAGGCATCGTGGACGCACAAGCTCATGCGGGCGATCGCCGAGCGCCTTGCCCGCCACGGCGTCACGGTGTTGCGATTCAACTATCCGTGCACCGGCGATTCCGCGGGCGACGATCGTGACGCCGATCGGCACGCCGCCACCCTCGGCAGCATTCACGATGCGATCGATCTGCTGCGCGACCAGGTCGGTGTCGCGTCGCTGACGCTCGTCGGCATCCGCGCGGGTGCGCTGTTCGCGATGCTGGCCGCCGCAGGCGACGGGCAGCACCCGTCGCCGCGCGTCGACGCCTTGGTGGCGCTCGCGCCGGTCGTGCGCGGGCGCGCTTATCTTCGCGAGCTGTCGTTCGTGCATCGCCAGTGGCTCGACGTCACGTCGCCTGCGATTCGCGCCGCACATCGCGACGAGCCGTGCATGAACGTGCTCGGGCACCGCTTTCCCGACGATTTCGTCGCTGCATTGAAGGCGGTCGATCTGTGCGACGTCGTGCGCGACGCACCGACGCTGCCTCGCGCGGTGCTGCTGATTCAGCCCGATCAGGACGAGCCCGCGTTGCGCGATGCGCTGCTTGCGCGGGGCGTGAACGTGGCGGCCGAACCGTTCCGCGAATGGCCCACGACGATGCTGGACGGTACACGCTCGCGCCTGCCGCGCGCGGCCATCGATACGCTCGCGAGCTGGATCGTCGAACGCGCGCCGCACACGGCCGCCGGCGTCGACCCGACGTGGCGGCCGGATCCGCCATGGAACGGCGAATCGGCCGCGGCGCTCGACATGATCGACATGACCGAGCAGGTCGTCGCGGTCGGGCCGGACCGGTTGGTCGGCGTGCTGTGCCGTCCCGCCGATACGGGGCCGGCGCATCCCGTCGCGCCGGCGCTCGTGATCGCGAACACGTCGACGAATCCGCGAAGTGGCGAAGGACGCTTCAGCGTGCGCCTCGCGCGGACGCTCGCGCGCGCCGGCGTCACGACGCTTCGCCTCGACGTGAACGGCGTCGGCGACAGCGGGGCCGCCGCGCCCGACGACCAGTCTCCCGTCGTGTATTCGGCGCGGTCAAGTGACGACGTGGCGGCCGCCGCCGACTGGCTGCGTGCGCTCGGTCATCCGGACGTGGTCGCGGCCGGCATCTGTTCCGGCGCCTATGCGGCATTGCATGCGGCCGTGAAGACGCCGTCGCTCGGCGGCGTGATCGCGATCAACCTGGCGCGCTTCGTGTGGCCGACCGGCCTCTCGCTGGACGCGGTGCAGAAGCAGCGGAACAACTCGGTGCGCGGCTACTGGCTGTCGGTACGCGACTGGCAGAAGTGGAAACGCCTCGTGCGAGAACGGCGCGATTTACGGCCGATCGTGCGGGCCGTCGCCGCCAATGCGATCGCGCGGGTCAGCGTACCGGTGAAGGAGGCGGCCGCGCGCGTCGGCTGGAAGCCGCGCGTGGGCACACCACGCGGCGTGATGCACGTGCTTGCGCAACGCGATGTCCGGACGACGCTCGTCTATGGCGCGCTCGATCCCGGCATCGACGATGTCCGCCGCCATTTCGGCGCGATCGAGCATGCGTTCAGGTGCTCGCGTCACGTACGGCTGCACCTCGAGCCGCAGGTCGATCACGCGGTATACGGCGCGGTCGGCACGGATATCGTGATCGAGCGGTGCTTGCAGGCGCTCGGTCGCGACTTGACGAGGCCGGTCGTGCACGCCGCCGATCCTGTCGCGCTCGAAGCGGCGGGCGGATCGTACGCAAACGTGTCGGTCGGCAGGCCGTGATGCGCGTCGTGCCGCATGCGTCGGCGCCGCGGGGCGCGATCCCGGCATCGTATGAAGATCGACGTTCGGTGGGGTCGCTCACAGACGCGCGGCTCGCCGTAGTGTCCAATCCCTTATCGATGCATGCACGGTTGTGCCCCGACCAGCCGGATGTGTCAGTTCCGATCGCCCGGCTCCGCATAGGGTGATTTCGCGTAGGGCGATGCGTACAACGTGTCGCTGCGCCATACGTCGTCGGTGGGCGCATTGGCCACCTGCGGGCGATGCGGTCTCGCCGGCACGAGCGGCCGGCGCAACGTGATGCGGGCCCGCGTGTCGGGCTGGGCGGCGGTGCTCGCGGCTGAACGAGCGAGCGCGGGCGCCACGGCCGCGGATGCGGTCGCGGCCGCGCCGACGGCTTGCGCCGAGCGTTGTGGCGGCACGGGCGCAACGAGTGTCGACGATGCGAGGAGCGGTGTGTCGGCCGGTGTGCCGGACAGCGTTTGCGCACCGGCGGCACAGACGAAGCCGGCCGACGCGATGTAGAGGAACGGCGCAAGCGACGAAGAGAAGTTCATGACGAATCGCAGGGAGTGACGTGCGGTGAAGAGGGTGGTGCGGCACTGCAATGCAAGCCGCGCTGGGCAAGCGTAATGCCGGAATTCGCCGCGTTCGGCGGGTTACCGCACAGTTTTGGAAGGACACCATGTCAATCACCACGCAACCGGAATCGACGCGCGGCACGCGGCGGCCATGCGGGGCCGGCGCCGGCCGTGCGCCGTGGCTGTCGCGCATGGCGATCGTGGCGGCCGCGTGCGCGCTGAGCGCATGTGCGCTGTCGCCCGGCATGACTTACCGCGCGCCGGCGGAGCGCGACGCGAATGCGCGCGTGAGCGCCGACGCATCGGGCTCGGGCGGCCTCGACGGCGTGCAGAACGTGTCGAGCGAGGATCTGATCGAGATCACGCCGGCATTCGTCGCACAGCACCATGCGGGGCGGCCGGCCAACGTCGACGCGGAGATCCGTCAGTTGTTCGGCAAGCCGACGCCGTACACGATCGGCCCCGGCGACGTGCTGAGCATCATCGTCTGGGATCACCCCGAATTGAACCTGCCGACGACGCAGACGGTCGGCGGCGGCGACGGCGTCGGCGCCAGCTCGGTCGCGACGGGCTACACGGTCGACGCGGCCGGCAACGTCCAGTTCGCGTATGCGGGCCTCGTGCACGTGGCAGGACTGACCGAGGCACAGGCGCGCGCGCTGCTGATGAAGCGGCTCGGCGAATACGTGCGCAAGCCGCAGCTCGCGCTGCGCGTGCAGAGCTACCGCAGCAAGCGCGTCTATCTCGACGGCGAAGTGCGCACGCCGGGTTTGCAGATCGTCAACGACATGCCGATGACGCTGCCCGAGGCGATCGACCGCGCGGGTGGCTTCACGCCGACGGCGGATCGCTCGCAGGTGTCGGTGACGCGCGGCGACACGACCGTGAACGTGAGCCTGCCCGCACTGATCGCGGCGGGCGTGAATCCGTCGAACATCCTGCTGCGCGACGGCGATCTCGTACGCGTGCGCGCGGCGAGCGACGCGAAGGTATTCGTGCTCGGCGAAGTATCGCGGCCCGCGACGCTGACGTTGACCGACGGCCGGATGAGCCTCGGCGAAGCGCTCGGCGACACGGGCGGCGTGAGCCAGTACACGTCGGACGCGCGCCAGGTGTTCGTCGTGCGCCGCGGCCCCGACAATCGTCCGCGGGTGTACCACCTCGACGGCAGCTCGCCCGCGTCGTTCGCGCTCGCCGACCAGTTTCCGCTCGAGCGGCGCGACGTCGTGTTCGTCGATGCGTCGTCGCTGGTGCGCTGGAGCCGCGTCGTGAACCTGCTGATTCCGTCGTCCGCGCAAGGTGCGCTGACGGCGAAAGCCATTTCGCCGTGATGCCCGAGGCGGATTTCGTGACCGCGACCGTGCGTCGCGCCATACGGGACTGATGCTGCATGAACACTTCGACCTTGCCTGAGCCGCCCAGCGGGCGCATTCCGCGGCCGTCCTATCCGGTGCGCCGCTACTGGAGCATGCTGTATGGCGGCCGGCGCCTGATCGCGTGCACGGCGCTCGTCGGCGCGCTCGCGGGCGGCCTGTATGCGCTGTTCGCGGCCCCCGTCTACCGCTCCGACATCCTGTTCCAGGTCGAGCAAAGCCAGACCGATTCGAAGCAGACGTCGCCGCCCGGCGATCCGTCGTCGGTGTTCGATCTGAAGACCGATGCATCGACCGAGATCGAGGTGCTCAAATCCCGTGCGGTGCTCGATCGCGCGATCGAGAGCACGAACCTCGCCCTCGACGCACGGCCGCATTACCTGCCGCTGATCGGCTGGCGGCTCGTGAACGCGGCCGACGGGCTGTCGTCGCCGTTGCCGGGCGGCTACGTGTATGGCACCGAGCGCATCGACGTGCCGACCTTCGACGTGCCGAAGCGGCTGCTCGGCAAGCGCTTCGCGCTGACCGTCGGCGACGACGGCGCCTACACGCTGCAGCGCACGGGCTTCTTCGGTCGGAAAGGGCCGGTATGGCGGGGCCGCATCGGCCAGCCGCTGCACATCGAGACGCCGCAGGGGCCGATCGACGTGTTCGTGCGCGACGTGGCCGGCCAGCCCGGCGCACGCTTCGATCTGACGCGCTACAGCGACGAGGAGGCGACGGCGTGGCTGCAGAAGAACGCGCTGATCTCGGAGCGCGGCAAGCAGTCGAACATGATCGGCGTGACGCTCGACGGCATCGATCCCGTGCATGACAGCCGTGTGCTGAACGCGATCGGAGATGCGTACCTCGCGCAGAACACGCAACGCAAATCCGAGGCGGCCGACAAGCTGATCCGTTACATGGACGGCCAGTTGCCGCAACTGAAGGCGCAACTGGAAGCGGCGGAGAACCGCTTCAACGCATTCCGTGCATCGCACGGGACGGTCAATACGAGCGACGAGGCACTGGCGTTGCGTCAACAGTCGGTCGACATCGAGACGCGTGTGCAGACGCTGCAGCAGCGTCGCGAGGAACTGCTCACGCGCTTCATGCCGAAGCATCCGGCCATCGTGGCCGTCGATGCGCAGCTCGCCGATGCGCAGCGCTCGCTCGACACGGCCCGCAAGCAGATCCAGCAACTGCCGACCGTCGAGCAGGGCGTGCTGCAACTGCAGCGCGACGTGGCCGTCGACACCGCGCTGTACACGAACCTGCTCAATACACGCCAGCAGATGGTCCTCGCGCGCGCCAGCAAGACGGGCACCGTGCGGATCGTCGATACGGCGAAGGTCGCCGAGCAGCCGATCGGGCCGCATCGCGGGGTCGCGGTGGTCGGCTTGCTGATGGTCGGCCTGCTGGCGGGCGCGGCGATCGTGATCGCCCGGCAACGCGTCGTCGGCACGATCGGCGACGCGGAGGAAATCGAATGGGCGACCGGGCTGCCCGTGTTCGCGACGGTCCCGCACAGCGCCGTCGCGGCGGCCGCTGAACCGAGGTCGAAGGGCGGCCGGCGCGGCCCGCGCATGTCGACGGCGCCGATCGACGTGCAGGACGCCGCGCTCGAAAGCCTGCGCAGTTTCCGCGCGTCGCTGCAATTGTCGATGCCGGCCGCATCGAATCCGGTCGTGCTGATCTCCGGGCCGACGACGGGCGTCGGCAAGTCGTTCGTCGCCGCGAACATCGCATCGCTCGTCGGCGCCGCGAAACGGCGCGTCCTGCTGATCGATGCCGATCTGCGCAAGGGTTCGCTGCACGACCGGTTCCGCTATAGCCGCGCGCCGGGGCTGGCGGACGTGGTGGCGGGCACTCACACGCTCGACGAGGCAATCAGGCGCGGCGTCGCACCGGGCCTCGATTTCATCGCGATGGGCCATGTCGTTCCCGATCCGGGCGAACTGCTGCTGCAACCCGCGCTCGCCGAACTGATCGCGCAGGCCGCGTCCCGCTACGACATGGTCGTGCTCGACGGCCCGCCGTTGCTGCCGGTGGCCGACGCGCTGGTGCTCGGCCGCCTCGCGGGTACCGTGTTCCTCGTCGCGCGTAGCGGCGTGACGACGTTGACGGAGCTCGACGAAAGCGCGCGGCGGCTCGAGCACGCGCATATCGATGTGCGCGGCGTGATCCTGAACGACTACAAGGGCGCGCCGGGACGGTACGACTACGGCTATACGGGCGCGAACACGCATCAGGCCGAGGCAGGGTTGACGGGGATGATCGCACCGCGGCAACGGGCGGAACGCGCGTCATGAATCGGAGAGCAGGCGGTGCCGGGCCGCGACCGGGCGCGGCGACGGCGCGCAGGATGGCACGCGTGCGCGGTGTCGCGGGCGGTTATGCAGGCTACTGGTGGGAGGATCCGGCACGGCTCGTGCCGATGTTCATCCTGCCGTTGTATGGATTGCTGTCGCTCAGCCTGCTGGGCGACCAGAAGTCGATCGCACGAATCTATTTCGACGGTTACTACGCATTTGCCGGCGCGTTGTTCCTGATGGTGGTGGCGGCGACGGCGTGGCTCGCGACGACCGAAGCGCGGACGCGGCGCGGGCCGGCTGAAACGCCCGTCGAGGTGCCGCCGCGCGTGCTCGATTGCCTGTTCGCGCTCGCGCTGTTCGGCAATCTCGTGATGATGAGCGGGATCATCGCGCGGCCGGCGCTGCTGATCGAATTCCTGCATGGCCAGGCTACCGCGTACGACATGCTCCAGCAGATCGGCCGCGTCACCGGGTTGAGTTCGTTCACGCAGGCGACGTCGCCGTTCGTCGCACTCTATTTCTACGTGTTCCGAACGCCGGTGAAAGGCCTGAACCGCTACAAGATCTACATCGCCGTGCTCGCGGTGCTGACGGTGCTGCGCAGCTTCCTCTTCGCGGAGCGCCTGGCGTTGATCGAGATGGTGATGCCGCTCGCGCTGATGGTCGTGCGGTTCCGGCTGCACGGCCGGTATGCGCGGCTGCTCACGCTTGGGCCGTACGCGGCGATCCCGCTGTTGTTCGCGCTGTTTATCGCGAACGAGTACAACCGGTCGTGGGAAGCCTATTACGTCAACATCTACGACAACATCTTCGACTTCGCGCTCGAACGGCTCGGCCTGTACTATTCGACGTCGTTGAACAACGGCGCCGGGATGCTTGCCGTGCTCGGCTGGGGGCAGGGCCATCCGATGTTCACGTTCGACTGGTTGATGCGCTTTCCGGTGATCGGCGAGACGTTCCGGCCGTGGATCGATTCGAGCGACAGCTTCAACCTGTTTCTGAACAGCTACGCAGACCCGGAATTCAACAATCCGTCCGGTATCTTCGTCCACTTCTACGAGTGGGGCTGGTTCGGGCTGCTCGACGCGGCCGTGCTCGGCTGGATGGTCGGCCGCAGCTATGCGGGCTGGCGCAGCGGCAACGGGTTCTGGTGCTGCGCGCACGCGGTGCTCTACGTGTCGTTGATGGAGATCATGCGTACGCCGAATCTGTTCAGCGGACGCAATTTCCTGCCGATCGTGCTGCCGATCATCGTGTTCCATTGGTTCGGGAACCGGCCGGCGAGCGTTGCGCCTTCCGCCACGCGTGCGGTATCCGGACCCGGGACGCGCGCCGCCGACACCAACGAGCGGGACGGCGGCGCGACGGCATGGCCACTCGCACCCGCACCGCATCGACGACGCACTATTCCACGCGCGACGCGAAATCCGGAACGGTAGGCTCGCGAACTGTGCGCGGCCGCGCGATCCGTATCATGACCAGGATTGTCCGCGCGCTGCTCGTCCGACTTCCGCACATGACCGACCTGACCATCGCAATTTGCAACTACAACCATGGTGCCTACCTGCGCGAAGCGATCGACTCGGCGCTCGCGCAGACCGTGCGCGACGTCCGCGTGCTGATCGTCGACGACGGGTCGACCGACGATTCGCGCGACATCATTCGCTCGTACGGCGAGCGCGTGACGGCGGTGTTCCAGGAGAATCGCGGCCAGGTAGCCGCGTACAACCGCGCGCTCGAGCATGTCGCGTCGCGCTACGTCATCCTGCTCGACGCGGACGATCTGCTCTATGCCGACGCCGCGGCACGCGTGCTCGCCGCGTTCGCATCCGGCGATTTCGTCAAGGTCCATTTCCGGCTCGACGTGATCGCGCACGATGGCGTGCGGACCGGCGCCAGTGTGCCGCAGTCCGCGGTCGATACGGATTGCGGCCGCCTGTTGCGCGCAGGCTGGCTGTATCCGTCGCCGCCTGCATCGGGCAACGCGTATCGCGTCGCCGCGCTGAAGCGCATCTTTCCGGTACCCGTCACCGCCGACAATCTGCATGGCGCCGATTTCTACGCGATCTACGGCATCGCGCTGCTCGGGGCCGTCCACATGATCGACGCGACACTCGGCGGCTATCGCGTGCACCAGCAGTCGAACGCAAGCGCAACCGACGCCCCGGCCCTTGCACTCGCCAATTCGGAAGACGCGGCCACCGGTGCGCTGAAGGCCGAACGGCGCTGGTCGATCCTGCGCACGCTCGCCGGCGCGCGGCTGCAGGAAGCGCTACCGATCGCCCCGCTCGACTTCGCGATCGAGAAGGCGCGCTTCGCGAGCACGCTGTATCGCGCGCCGTTGGCGCGGCGCTGGCGCTGGTTCCTGTGCGAATCCGGACGCTACTGGCATACCGTGCTGCGCAATCCGTTCTGGCGTCCCGCCAAGAAGGCAGCGGTCACCGTGCTGTCGCTCGCATGTTTGCTGCCGTCGTCCGCGCTGAGCAATCGCGCGATCCGCTACCTGTCCAATCCGCTTGCGCGCGTGCGCAAGCTGCCCGCCGCACGCACCGACGTGCAATGAGCACCGCGCGCTCGCGGCTGCGCCGGCCGAATCGCCTGTTCGGTTAGCCATCGCACCCAGTGCGTCCGGCATGCGCTGCACAATGGTCCGGACCGTTGAGGAACGCGTAACGACGGATATCGGTGGCCGCGTGGCGCGGCAGCGAGGCCCGCCATGACGGACGCGAAGCAATGTCCGTGACGGCCACGTGTTCATCAATGAGGAATGCGTAATACATCGGGATTCCGATGTGTATGGATCGCTCGCGACTTGACGATGCGCCGCCTCATCGGCGCGCTGGGCAACGAACAGTGCGATCGAATCGACCAATCCAGAGATGACCAAAGAAAAGATCGTTCATATTGCCGAGGCGTTTGGCGGCGGCGTGCTGTCGATGCTGACCTATCTCGCCAACCATGCCGCGGCAGCGGGCGTCGACGTGACGGTACTTCACTCGATCCGGCCGGAAACCCCGCGCGATTTCGCTACGCTGTTCCGGCCCGACGTGAAGCTCGTTTACGTCGACATGGTGCGCGAGGTCGACGTCCGGCGTGATCTGCGGAGCTTGCGCGCGCTGGTCCGGAACCTGCGTGACTGCGGGCCGACCGCGGTTCATCTGCACTCGTCGAAGGCAGGCGTGCTGGGACGCATCGCCGCCCGGATCGCCGCGCCGACCGCGACGGTGCTTTACTCGCCCCACGGTCTGTCGTTCCTGCGCTGCGACGTGTCTCGCATGAAGCAGTTCGCGTATCTGAGCTTCGAGCGCATCGCGGCGCGTATCGGCGGCACCATTGTCGCGTGCTCGGGCAGCGAGCTCGGCGAGATCAACCGCAAAGTTCGCGCGAAATCCGCGGTCATGGTGGAAAACGGGGTGAACGTGGCCGAGATTCCGCCTCGCCGAACACGCGACGATCGCAAGGTCGTCATCGGGATGAGCGGTCGCGCGTCGTTCCAGAAGAATCACGAAGCGTTCGTACGACTTGCCGACGAGCTGCGCGGCGCCGACGTCGAGTTTCTCTGGATCGGCGGCAACGTGGCGGAGATTCCCGATTCGTCGCGGCGCCAGGCCGTCGCCTGCAGCGGCTGGGTGACCCGCGAGCGTGCGCTGACGCTCACGTCGGAACTGGACATCTATGTCCAGACCTCCCGCTGGGAGGGGATGCCGGTCGCGCTGATCGAAGCGCAGGTTGCCGGGATCCCGGCCGTGGTGACGAACGTCGTCGGCAATCGCGACGTGGTGATCCACGGCGTGACCGGCTACGTCGCGTCGACCCCCGCCGAGATGGTCGGCTACCTGAGCACGCTCCGCGACGACCGTCGGCTTCGCGAGCAGATGGGCGAAGCCGCGCGAAAGCGCGCGATTCAGCGGTTTTCGATGAGCGCGATCTTCCGGCAATGGCATGCGCTTTACGGACTGGGCCCCGATGAGCCGCGCGTTGCCACGCGCGACTTCGAGCCGGTTGCAGTGGATCACGTCAAAGCCTGATTTCGATATCCCCTTAGTGACATGAGCGCTTCCAAGAAACCGAGGCAACTCGTATACAACGGCCGATTCACCACGCAGAAGACAACCGGCGTGCAACGCGTCGCACGCGAGCTGATCGCCGCGTTGATCAAGTTTCAGCCGCAGGATCCGGTAACCGTGCTGGTGCCTCCGCAGCCCGGTATCGAGGTGAGTGGAGCGAGGACGGTCAAGGTCGGCTTTTACAAGGGCGTGGTCTGGGAGCAACTGGTGCTCCCGTTGTTCGCGCGCCGCGGCCGCGTCGTCAATCTCAGCAATTCGGCATCCATTTTCATCGGCAACCAGATCATCTACATGCACGACGCGGCGGTATTCGACACGCCCGCGCATTTCTCGCGCCCGTTTCGCGTGTGGTACCGGATCATGTTCTGGATCCTGGCGCGAACCTCCGTCCGCGTGCTGACCAACTCGTATTTCTCGCGGGATCGCCTCGCGCATCACTGCGGGGTTGCCGCGGAGAAGATCAGCGTCGTGCCGCTCGGTGCGGATCATCTCGACACGCTGGAACCGGACACGAGCGTGCTCGACAAGCATGCGCTGACACCGAACCGGTTCGTGCTCGCGGTCAGCAGCATGAATCCCACCAAGAACTTCGGCCGGCTGATCGCGGCGTTCAGGCAGATCGACGATCCGTCGGTCGATCTCGTCATCGTCGGGATGCAGAACGCCACCGTGTTCGGCAAGCAGGACCCGATGGCGGCGGCCGCGGAGCCGAACATCAAGTACGTCGGCTATATCAGCGACGAACAGTTGAAGGCGCTGTATCAGAACGCGGCGTGCTTTCTTTACCCGTCGATCTACGAAGGCTTCGGCATACCGCCTCTCGAGGCGATGCGCTACGGCTGCCCGGCCGTGGTCGGCAAATCGGCAGCCCTGCCGGAAGTCTGTGCGGACGCGGCGCTGTACTGCGATCCGTATTCGCAGGACGACATCGCGCGGAAATTGCGGAGCCTGCTCGATTCCGACGAACTCAGGGCCGAGCTCAAACGCAAGGGGCGCCTGCACGCGGACAAGTATCGCTGGAGCAGAAGCGCCGAGATGATGAAGGAGATATTCGAGGGGCTGTAGAACATCCGCCGGGCGGCACGACGACCCACTGTTCCCCACCGCACTGTCCCGCGCGTCGGCCATCCATACAGTGAACGACTATCCGATATCTCGGCCGGTGCGGAACCTGACGGCCGGCCACCGCTTCATCATGACTGCACGCGAAACCCACCTCGATGTCGCCCGCGGCGCGGGAATCATTCTCGTCGTATACGGGCATGTGCTGCGCGGCGCCGTTTCCGCCGACCTCGTGCCGGCAGGCGCGGCCGACACGGCATTCGCGTGGAACGACTACGTGATCTACACGTTCCACATGCCGTTGTTCTTCTTCCTGTCCGGCCTGCACGTCTGCAGCTCGCTGCGCCGCACGCCGCACGGCTTCCTGTGGTCGAAGATCCGTACGATCGTGTATCCGTACCTGCTGTGGTCGATCGCGCAGGGCGCCGTGCAGATTGCGATGGCGTCGCACGGGACCAATCATCCGTTTACGCTGAACGACCTGCTGGCGATCGGCTGGCGACCGTTCGCCCAGTTCTGGTTCCTGTACGCGCTGATGCTCTGCATGCTGGGCATCCGGGCGTTCGCGGCGGCCGTGCCGGATGTGACGCGCGCACCCATGCCATCGCGGGCGCGCGGCTGGCTCGCCGGATGCGCGGTGCTCGGGCTGGCGCTCGGCGCGGCGACGCAGTGGGGCATCCTGTCGATCACGCTGATGAACGCACCGTTCTTCGTGGCGGGTGTGCTTGCGTCGCAGGCATTGCCCCGGTGGCTCGCGCGCCATAGCGGGCCGACCGCATGCGCCGCCACGGCAACGGCGTTCGTCGCCGCGGTCGTGTTCGCTCACGGCGTCGGCAGCGCGACGAGCATCTGGGCGCTTCCCGCCGCGTTCTCGGGCATCGCACTGGCGCTGCAACTCGCGCATCGGTATGCGTCGCAGCCCGCACGCGCGGGATGGCTGGCGGCGATCGGTTGCGCATCGATGCCGATCTACCTGACCCACATCTTCGCGATGGCGGCCGTACGGATCGTGCTGATGCGCGCCGGCATCACCGGTCTGGCAGTCCACCTCGTGCTCGGCACGCTGGCCGGTGTCGCGATCCCGATCGCCGTCTATCTGGTCGCATTGCGGACGGGGTTCGCGCATATTGCCGGCTTTCCGTCATGGCCGGGGCGCGATACGGCGGTACGAACGCGTACCGCTTGAGCTTGGGCATCATCGTCGGGCCCGGACGTTGCGCGCTTGGTCTGATGACGCACCGAAGCCGATCGGCGCCCCTGATCTAATCAACGGCGAAGCGTCGCCGCTTTCGTCGGTCTCGCGGACGGGCCATGCAGTCGGCCGTCGACATGTGCGGTTCAACGCGCGCGAAAACCTGCCAGGGAAACGATACGCCATGCATGAATTGCAACGTCTGTCGCGCGGCGTGATCGCCGCGATGTGCATCGCGGGCGGGCCGTCGTGGTCGGAACCCGCGGTATCCGCAACCGCCGCGGGCGAACCGGCCGTGATTCATGCGGCCGTACCGGACGCATACGTGCGTCCGGATCCCGCCGCGGCCGATCAGGGCGACGCGTTGCAGCGCGCGCTCGATGCGTTGCGCCCGGGGCAGCGGCTCGTATTCGCACCAGGGCGCTATGTCGTCGGCCGCTCGCTCGTCGTACGGCAGGCGCGTGTGGTGCTGTCGGGATTCGGCGCGACGCTGATCGCCACCGCGCCGAACGATCAGACGATCGAGCTGCGCGGCGACGGTACGACGCTCGTCGGGTTCCGGCTCACGGGAACCGGCACGACGCGCCTGACGACGCCGGAATCGACGAAGGTCGAGGTAACCGGGCGAGACGTGCAGGTGCTCGACAACATCGTCGACGGCGGCGCGGGTGCCGGCATCTTCGTGTTCGGCGGTGCGGATATCGCGATCGTCGGCAACGAGGTACTGTCGACGCTGGCGGACGGCATCCACATGACGCACGGCTCGCGCAACGTGCTGGTACAGGGCAACGTCGTGCGCGGCACCGGCGACGACATGATCGCCGTGGTGAGTTACCAGGCGGAGGGCGTGCTGACCCGCAACGTGATGATTACCGGCAACTCGCTGGAAGGCAACCCGTGGGGGCGTGGCATCACCGTCGTCGGCGGTGCGGACGTGACGATTTCGAACAACATCGTGCGCAACGTGCAGGTCAGCGCCGGGATTCTCGTCGCGCAGGAGGACAGCAACCGCACAGCCGGCTCGTCCGACGTCCGGATCGAGCGCAACGTGATTGCCGATATCCAGACTGCGACAGGGCGGACCGATTCGCGCCCGCTCACGCAGCAAGCGGCGATCGAGGTCAGCACGTGGTCCGGTTCCGTGTCGCGGGTGACCGTGATCGGCAATCGCGTGTCGAATGCGAGATTCGACGGCATTCGGTTGTGGGGCAACGTGTCGGACATACGGCTGGCGGACAATCGGCTGTCCGGGATCGGCGGCATGCCGGTGCGGGTCGGACCTGAACCGGAGTGCGCGGCTGGCGCGCCCGCGGACCCTTCCGCGAACGATCGGTCGAGGAGCGTTCCGTGTGCGCGCGCGCGCCAGTCCGCGCCGGGTGCGCCCGACGCGCTCGGCGCCGATACGGCGCTGCTGCCGCGCGTGCGCGAATCCGTCAGACGGCCGCGCTGGTCTCAGCGCGGCACGGATTAGGGTGAACAGACCCTGATCGAGCGGTGCGCGGCGTGCGCGCCGACGCGATTCGCACGCACTTGTCGCATGGCGTCGCGTTCCTCCGCATTCTCTTGACGCGCGTCCGGTCAGCCCGGTTCGCCGGCGGAGAGCGGTACGACCGGCGTCGGCTGCGCGGACGTCGTCCCCGAGCGCGGCGGAGCGGCGCCGACGATTGCCCGCCCGTACTGATCATCGAACCGCACGATATCGTCTTCGCCGAGATAGTCGCCCGATTGCACCTCGATGATTTCGAGCGGAATCCGGCCGGGATTCTCGAGTCGATGCACTTCACCGACGGCGATGTACGTCGATTCGTTCTCGCACAGCAGGAACGTCTCGGCGCCGCGCGTCACCTTCGCGGTGCCGCGCACGACGATCCAGTGCTCGGCGCGGTGATAGTGCATCTGCAGCGACAGCCGCCTGCCGGGTTCGACGACGATCCGCTTCACCTGGAAGCGCGCGCCGAAATCGATCGAATCGTAATGGCCCCACGGCCGCTGCACCTTGCGGTGCTCGCTCGCCTGCGGGCGCCGGTCGGTCTTCAGGCGGGCGACGACGTTTTTCACGCGCTGCACGTCGTGCTTGTTCGCCACGAGCACGGCATCGGCCGTCTCGATCACGACGACGTCCTTCATCCCGACGCACGCGATCAGGCGGCCTTCCGAGCGCACGAAGCTGTCCTGCGTGTCCTCGAACACGATCGGGCCTCGCGCGACGTTGCCGTGATCGTCCTTTGGCATGATTTCCCAGATCGCGTCCCACGTGCCGACGTCCGACCAGCCGGCCGCGAGCGGCACCACGATGCCTTCGATGCCGAGCTCGCGGTGTTCCGCGAGGCGCTCCATTACCGCATAGTCGATCGAATCCGACGGGCACGCGTCGAAGGCCGCCGCATCGATCCGGAAAAACGGATCGTCCGCGACACCCGCGCGCCACGCGCTTTCGCAAGCGGCGTGGATGTCCGGCGCGAGCGCGCCGATCGCCTTCAGCCAGACCGATGCGCGCGTGACGAAGATCCCGCTGTTCCACCAGTAATCGCCCGATTGCAGATAGCGTTCGGCGAGCATCGCATCGGGTTTTTCGACGAAACGCCCGATCGCGTAGCCGCCTTCGCTGCCATGGCGGCCCGCGCGCGGCTCGCCCACCTGGATGTAGCCGTAGCCCGTCTCGGCACGGCGCGGCAGCACGCCGAGCGTGACGATCGCGCCTTCCTGCGCATAGCGCGCCGCGCGGGCGATCGCGTCCTGGAATGCACCGACATCGACGATCACGTGGTCGGCCGGCATCACGGCGAGCACGGGATCGTCCACGAGCGCGCTCGCGTCGAGCGCGGCAAGCGTCAGCGCGGGCGCGGTGTTGCGCGCGGCCGGCTCCAGCAGGATGCGGGCGGGCGCCGACCGGCCTTGCACCTGCTCGGCGCTCATGAAGCGATGCTGTTCGCCGCATACGAGCAGCAGCGTGTCGCCGAGCGACGCGTTCGCGATGCCGTTCAGGCGGCGTGCCGTCGCCGACAGCGGCGATTCGTCCGAAACCAGCTCGATCAGCTGCTTCGGATACTGCTCGCGCGACAACGGCCACAGCCGCGTGCCGGAGCCGCCGGCGAGAATCACCGGCAGGATGCTCGGCAGATCGGGTTCGGGAACCGGGCGAAGGGTGGGGGTCATCGGTTCGCTCCGGTATCGACGGGCAGCCGGGTGCGAGCGCGGCCGTCGGCGCGCGCGTCGTCGTTGCGCGAGACGGAAACGGCCCGCGACAGCAGGTAACGCAGCGCGCCGGCCGCACGGTCGGCCGAGCGTACCAGGCCGACGAACGGCGCACCCTGTTCGAGATACGGGCCGTAGGCCTTGCGGAATCCGAACTGTTTGTAGAACGCCTGGCGCGGCGCGGGGACGTGCGTGCGCACGGCGGTGTCCGGCCATGCGGCCTGCGCGGCGGTGAGCGCGCGTCCGATCAGGCGTTCGAGCGTGTCGTCGTCCCGACAGCTTTCGCTCGTCAGCACCTTGTCGATCACGACGTCCGGATCGATGTCGTCGCCGGGCAGGATGCGCGCGTAGGCCACGACTTCCGTGGCGTCGCCGTTGCGCATGCTCGCATAGACGTGCAGCGCGCCGGCGTCCTTGCCGTCGATGTCGAGATGCGTGTGCGCGTCCTCGACCACCAGCACGGCGTTGCGCGCGCGCAGGATTGCATAGAGATCGACGGCGCTCAGATGTTCGAATTCACAACAATGCCATTCCATGATGCTGTCCTCGCGTGATGCCTTCGGCACGCCGCACCCTACGGACGCGATCGATCCGTGCGGCGCGGCGATCTTCATCATCCTGATGCGCGATGTGGCGGTCTGTTCGAAAGCGCACTCACGCTCCGGATTCGCAGGCACGGCGCGGGATACGAGGCGACGCGCGCGTCGCGGGAGCGTCGCAATGTGCGGTAGCACACACCGTCGGGGCCGGTGCTTTTTCATAATTGATTCATCGTGGCGGCCGGCAATGAAGCGCGGCCGCGCCCGGCACGGCGCATCGTCGATCGCGTGGTGCCGACCGGAGGATGCGATCTCACCGTGTCCCGTCAAAATCGCGCGCGCCCCCGCGGCGTGCACCCGTGAGTCGGCACGCTGCCGGTCGCGCGTTTGCACCGCCGTGGTGATCTTCCGGCGTGCCGGCTTCGGGTCGAGACGGGCGGGTTGGCGGTCGCGCGAGGAGGGCCATCGTGCTGCACCGCACGACGCGCGGGCCGGCCTCCTGAATCCAGGCCGCTCGGCGGGAATGCCCCGAAAACGCCTGCGCGGCGCGATGCTGGTGATTACGGCGTGTAACGACCGGGCGGCCGGCGCACCGGCGTAACGCAATGCGGTTACGCGGCGGCCGGCGCGATTATGCGGCCCGTGGAGCACTGTTCCATGTATTTTTGGGAGATTTCGGCGGAAATCGCAGGTAATCGACAGGATCAATATTGCGGAAAAGTAGTATTTGCCACTGATTGACGGCAATGGTCGTAGATAATCAAATCTCGGTGGTCAAACGCGCATGGCGCGCAACCCGGGGCAGCGTAACCGCCTGATTCAGGTTTATCTTTTGGTAACAAGGTCAACTCGAAACGGGGTGTAAATTCAGGTGCGGATGAAATGGGGCGGCCAATCCGGCGACGGTTTGGCGGCCGTCCGGTTCCGCGGCGGGCGCGACTGTCGCGTACGACGCGCCGTACATGCGGACGGGGTCTCCGTTTGCCGACGTGCCCCGCCTGACGGCGGGTCGCTTCAAAGCCGGAATGTCATGGCTCCCGAAGCCGCGCATTCCGTTCGAGTTCGATGACAACGAGGCCGGATGACATTCGGCTCGACCTCCGGGGGTGTTCGCCGTGTGCAGTTTCGATCTTCGCCAACGCTGCGCAAACGCAGCGCGGAAAGGCGGCCATGCGCCGCCGGTCGCAGCGCACGCGAACGGTTCGCGGAGTGCGGAAAGTGACGGTTCGTTATGAATATGCCAATAACGCGCGATAAGAGCGCCGGCGTGGGGAGCGGTAACGGGCAGCGTCCGCTGATTTACTGGACGCAGTCGCCGTCCGTGATGCTGCGAAAGGAATTGTCGCGCCGCGACTGGAAAGTGACGGTGGTCGCGCATGCGAGCGAACTGCGCGACACGTCGGGCGAAATTACCTGCGGCATTCTCGACCTGAGCGGCGGCCACGCCGATGCGATCGGCAGCATCGCGTCGACCTGCGCGTCGATGCGCGACGTCGTCTGGGTGGCGCTCGTGGACGTCGGCCAGACCGCGTCGCCGAACGTGCGCGCGCTGTTGCGCGACTACTGCTTCGACTATGTCACGTTGCCGGCGTCGCACCAGCGGATCGCCGATACGGTCGGCCATGCGTACGGCATGGAATGCCTGTTCGCGCGCGATCGCGAACAGCTCGAATCGGAGGAAAAGGGTATCGTCGGCACCTGCAGCGCGATGCTGCGGCTGTTCGACACGGTGCGGCGTTTCGCGCGCACCGACGCACCGGTGTTCGTGTTCGGCGAAACCGGCACCGGCAAGGAACTCACGGCCGTCGCGATCCATCGTCATTCGGAGCGGCGCAACGGCCCGTTCGTCGCGGTCAACTGCGGTGCGATTCCGCCGCATTTGCTGCAATCGGAGCTGTTCGGCTATGAGCGCGGCGCGTTTACCGGCGCGAACGCGCGCAAGATCGGCTACGTCGAAGCCGCGAACGGCGGCACGCTGCTGCTCGACGAAATCGGCGATCTGCCGCACGAGAGCCAGGCAAGCCTGCTGCGGTTTCTGCAGGAGCGCTCGATTCATCGTCTCGGCGGCAGCGATCCGGTGCCGGTCGATGTGAGGATCGTGTCGGCGACGCACGTCGATCTGCGCGATGCGATGGAGGAAGGGCGTTTTCGCGCCGACCTGTTCCACCGGCTGTGCGTGATGCGCATCGACCAGCCGCCGCTGCGCGCGCGCGGCAAGGACATCGAGCTGCTCGCGCATCACATGCTCGAGCGTTTTCGCGGCGATGCGCGCCATCGCGTGCGCGGGTTCTCGACGGATGCGATCACGGCGCTCTACAAGCACGACTGGCCGGGCAATGTCCGCGAACTGATCAACCGCGTGCGCCGTGCGGTCGTGATGACGGAGGGGCGCCTGATCACCGCGCAGGACCTCGAGCTCGAATACTGCCTCGATGCGGCGTCGCCGTCGGTCGCCGATATCCGCAAGTCGATCGAGCGCGAGGCGATCGAAACCGCGTTGCTGCGGACGCGCGGGCGCGTCGCGGCTTCCGCGCGCGAGCTCGGCGTGTCGCGCGCGACGCTGTATCGCTGGATGGAGGCGTACGGGATCGAGCGACCGCGCGGGACGGGCTCGTCCGACTGATACGGGAAGCATGACGCTCGCGGCGGCCGCGAGCGTCGCATCATCCGGCCGGCGTGGCCCGCACGGCGCGCGCGGCGTTGACGGCCCGGATTTCCACCGCAGGCGGTGCGTTATCGTCGGCCGCCGCAGGCTTCCCGTCGATTCTCGACGGAATGAGCGCGATGCGCGCCGGCGTGCCGGGCGCGAGATGGAACCAGTCGTCGCTCGGCATGAAGCCGGGCGCGTCGATCTGCACGTGGCGGGCGACGTGTCGCGTGTCGATGTCGACGTGCCAGGTCCCGCCGGTGCGCGACACGCACGCCTCGATCCCGGGTTCGCGCCGCGCCAGCACGGCCGGATGCGTGCGGGACGGGAAATGGAACGCCTGCGACAGCGGCGTGCCGTCGTCGGCGCGCAGCGTGGCGACCACCGTATCGTGTTCGCACGGGCCGAAGCGGTACGCGTAGGTCCAATCGAAGAAGCGGCCGAGCAGTTCGGCCGAGCCGAGCCGCACCGTGTCGTGCGCGGCGATCCGCACCGCGCAGCCGGCCCGGGCGACCGGCGTGCGGCCGTCGCGCAGCGCGACCAGCTCGATCGCGGCCGACAGCGGCGCCGGGCGCTCGTTGACCACATGCACGTCGAGCCCGTTCAGCCCTTCGTCGACGAGCAGCACCTGGACCGGCTGCAGCACCTGGCGCAGCGCATACCATGCCGATTTCGGCCGGTGCGCGGCGTCGATCACGCCCCATCCGGCGCCCGGCATCACGTCCTGGAATTGCCACACGAGCGCGCCGGCGCACCGCGAACCGATGCGTCGCCATTCGGAAAACGTCTCGCGCATCACGTCCGCGATCACCGCGCGCGACAGCTCGACATAGCGCGCAGGATCCTCGCGCCGCAGCCGGTCGGGCGCGACGTCGTACAGCGTCTGCAGATAGTGGTCGCGGATATCGTCGAAATCCCACGACGTGCCGGGGTCGCGCGGCACGGCCGCCTTCCAGCGCGGTTCGTGCACGCCGGGCCAGCCGAGTTCGGCGAGCGTCGCATCGCATGGCAGGTTCGCGAATGCGAGGCATTCGCTCGCGAAGCGCACGTCCGCGCGGCGCGCGTCGTCGAGCGGGCGCAGGTACGCGCCGACGCCGTAGTAGTGCGACACGCGTTCGCGCGGCGTGAACGGCAGCACGCCGCCGTCGGGCGAATCGGGCACGTACGGGACGTCGGGGCGGTGCGCGGCCGCGTGAGCGGCCAGCCGGTCGGCCGTCAGCTCGAGAAAGCGCTGCTTCGGCCCGAGCCCCGACATCGCGGCCTGTTGCGCGATCTCGCTGCCGCCGCACAGCACCGCAAGCGACGGCGAAGCGCCGTGACGCGAGAGGAACTGGCTCGCTTCGCGGTCGACGTTGGCCGCGAACGCGGGGTCGTCGAGCGCGTAATCGAAGTTCGCGAAGCCGAAGTCCTGCCAGACCAGCAGCCCGAGCCGGTCGCACCATGCGTGGAAGGCGTCGGCCTCGTAGGCCATCGTGCCGCCTACCCGGATCATGTTGAAGCCGGCGTCGCGCGCGAGCCCGAGCAGGCGGCCGTAGGTCGCGTCGTCCGCGTGCAGCGCGAGCGGCGCGGCGCTGCTCCAGCATGCGCCGCGCGCGAATACGGGCACGCCGTTGACGCGCAGCCCGAAACCCTTGCCGTCCGCGCCGGAATCGACGTCGATCGTGCGGAAACCCGTCGAGCCGAGCGGCCGGCGCGCATCGCCGATATGCAGCGCGATCTCGTAGAGCGCCGGCTCGCCGTGCGTATGCGGCCACCAGCGACGCACGTTCGGTACCGGAACGCTTGCGCGCAGTTGAGCGGCGCCGGCACGTTCGAGCGTCGCGTGATGGTCGCCGCACGACAGCCGCGCCGCGAACGTGTCGGGCAGCGCCACGGCGAACGTGAGTTCCGCGTCGAGCCAGCCCGTGTCGCCCTCGACGCGTGCCTGCAGTGTGCAATCGGCCAGAACGGGCCCGTCGGCCGGATCGAGCACGTCGACGGGCCGCCACGGGCCGGTGGGCACATACGGCGGGAACCAGCCCGGCATGTGCCCGAACAGCGACGTGCGGATCGTGCGCAGCGCGGCCGGCTCGGCGAGCCGCGTGCGCCAGCGCGCACGGCGCGGCGCGCGCGCGTCGCGCAGGTGCGGCGCGAGGGCGCGGAAACAGACGGTCAGCCGGTGCGTGCCGTCGAGCGACACGGGCACGTCGTGCGCGACGAACATGCTGTCCGAGCTGTGGATCGGCGTGTCGTCGAGCCACGCCTGTGCAAGCGTCGCGAGGCCGTGAAAGCGCAGGATGCGCGGCCCGCGCCCGCGCAGCGCGAGCCGGTACCAGTGGTCGCGCTCGTCGAGCGACGCGGCTTCGTCGAGCCGGCCGGCCAGCGCGAGCGCCTGCGCGACCGTGCCCGGCACCGGCGCCGCGATCCAGCCGCCTGGGTCAGCCGGGAGGTCGCGCGGGTGCTGCACGGCGCCCGCGGGCGTCGCCAGCATCGACCACGCGGGCAGGGGGCGCGCGCGCGTCACCGCATCGCCGACACGGGCTCCGTGTCGCAGCGCACCGGCGTCACGTGCCGCAGCGGCGCGCCGATCTGCCGCGCGCACGCGACGAGGTCGCCATACGCGGCCTCGATCGCGTCGAGCGTCGAATCGCCGCGCTCTTCCTTGCCGCGTGCGCACGCGCGCGCGAGCCGGAATTCGAGCACCATCGCTTCCGACGCGATGCGATCGCACGCGGCGCGGATTTCGGCGAACGGCCCGGTGCAGCCGCTTGCCTGCAGCCAGCGCGCATAGTGGCCGAACAGTTCGAAATTCGCGCCGAGCTGCCGCACCGAATTGAACGAGTACGCATGGAAGCGTTCGAGCGGCGCTTCCGCGAGAATCGGTGCGTCGGTCTGCAACTGCCGGCGAAATGCCGCGACCGGATCGACGACCGGCAGGCGCCGCAGGTGGCGCTGCAGCGCGGCGAGGGAGGCATCGCAGAGCGCGCGCTCGTCGAGCGGCGCAAAGCGTCGCTTCGCGCATTCGACGTACGGCGGCAGCGCCATCGGCGAACTGCCGCCGACGAGCCCGCTGTAATCGACATCCTCGGCGACGTAATAGCCGCTGTTGTGGAAATAGCCGATCTGGTGCTTCCCGCGGTCGATCGCGTCGATGCCGATCGTCGTCTTCGTGTGCTGCGCGCGGTAACTGCTGCCGCGCGTATCGGGCAGGAACCACGCATCGACCTCGACGATCATCAGGTGGCCGCGCGCGACCTGCGTCTCGATGTGCTGGTCGAGCGGCTCGTAGATCGAATGTTCCTGCACGACGATCCCGTAGAGTCGCTCCAGCTCGTCGTGCGGAAACTTGAAGAAGGTGAACTGGTCGCCCTCGAAATCGAGCGCGATCGTAAACGGCAGCGCCGCGTACGGATTGAGACCCCACCACCGGAGCACCTCGAGCCACATGTCGACGTAGCAGTTGGTCTGTTTCCAGACCATCTCCTGACTATGCAGCGGATGCGGCCGGTAGTGGCGCGCGCGATGGCGCACGCTCTCGAACGACGCGTCTTCGCCGTCGCGGGAAACGAACCTCATCGCGTACCCCACAGCACGTCGCGCACGTCGCGCGGCCACGCGTCGATATCGAAGCCGTGGTGGTGGAACAGCGCGAGCGTGAGCCGCTCGAGGCCGAAACCGACGCAGCCCGTGTGCGCGACGTCGCCCGTCGCGGTACGGATGTCCCACAGCAGCCCGAAATGGTCCATGTGGTAGTTGAAGCTCAGGCACGCGGTCTGGCGGTCGTCGTGCTCGATCGGGATCAGCAGCTCGAACTTCAGGTTCTGCTCGCGCTGGCTGTCCGCGACGATCTTGCCGCCGCGCCCGAAGAACGGGTCGTTCGCGAGATCGATCGCATTCGGCAGGCGCAGCGCTTCGATCATCCGCGTGCCGCGTTCGATCCACGTCTCGCGGAACGAGACGATCTGCTCGGGCGTGCCGATCCGCACGTACTCGCGCATCCGGAACAACTGCATGCGGGTCGGGTCGAGCGACGGTTCGTGACGGAAGCAGTACGAGAACACGTCGACGATGCGGCCGTCCGGGTGCAGCGCGCCCGCGCGCGCGACGACGGGATACACGGGGTAGCACGCGGCCGGCGTCATCACGACGTAGGTCGGCTTCTGGTTCTCGGTCCAGTCGTCGCCGCGATCGAGGCATTGCAGCACGCGCTGGTGCTGGCGCTCGTCGCCGCAGAACGCATGCACGCTGCCCGCCAGTTGCGGGAAGCTCTTCATGTATTCGCTGCGCTCGAACTCGGTGCGGCTCATCGCCGGCGGGAAGCGCAGCACTTCGGCCTGCTGGTCGGCGCCGATGCGCGTGACGAACGCGTCGAGCGCTTCGACGACGCGCTCGAATCGCTCGCTGCGGCCGAACAGGCCCTGGATGCCGGTCGAGACCAGCAGGCCCGCGTCGATCAGCGCGTCGCGCAGCGGGTTGACGCCCGCACGGTCGAGCGGCGCGTCGGCGGGAACGGAGGCGGCGGAGGGCACGGCGAGGCGATCGTTCACGTATGTTTCTCCAGCGTCGCGGGACGCAGCGCGAGCAACAGGCTCGCAGTGTTGGCGGCAATGCGGTCGTTGCTGATCATCAGCGGCGCCGCGTGCAGGTCGCGAATGTGGCGGCCGATGCTGAACGGCGTGCCCTGCTTGTAGCCGGCCATCCCGCAGATCATCATCGCCTGCTGCGCGACTTCGAGCGCGGTCGCCGACACGTAGGTCTTCAGCGTATTGATCTCGGCGGCCCAGGCCATGCCGGCCGACCACGAGCGGGCCCGCGCGTTCGCGTGGAGGCGCAGCACGTTGTCGACGCGGGCCTGCATCGCCTGCATCAGCGCCAGCGATTCGGCGATGCGCCGCGCGGCGGGCGACGGCGCGCCGTCGGTCTGGCGCGCCTGCGCGCGGAAGAACTGGTGCGCGCGATGGAACGCGTCGCCGGCCACGCCGATCCACACCGCGGCCCACAGGATGTGCGAGACGGGCACCATCGTTTCCTCGGCGATCTTCGCGAACGGCACCGGCAGGCATTGCACGGCGGCGCCCTGCGCGTCGAGCACGAAGCCGTTGCTGCACGTGCCGCGCATGCCGAGCGTGTCCCATTCGCCGCGGCGCGTGAGCGTATAGCCGTCGCGCAGCAGCGTGACGAGCACCTGCTCGGAAGCCGGCGCATCCGCATCGCGTCGCGCGGTGGCGAGAATGCCGTCCGCGTAGTCGCCGTACGAGATCGTCGGCGCGGCCTTGTGCAGCCGGAATCCGCCGCCGTCGATTTCGAGCGCGCACTGGCTCGCGCGCAGGTTGCCGCCGACGCCGTCTTCCGACGTGGCCGACGCCAGCAGCCACTGGTGACGCACGAGCTGCTGCAGGAACAGCTTGTGCCAGCCCTGGTCGGCGGCGTGGTTGACGATGCACGCGACCTGGATCTGGTGCATCGCGAACACCATCGCCGACGACGCGCAGGCCTGGCCGAGGATCGAGCAGGCCGACGCGATGTCTTCCAGCGACGCGCCCGCGCCGCCGAGATGGGTCGGCACCATCGCGCCGAGCAGGCGGCGCGCGCGCATCGCCTCGATCGCCTCGACGGGGCAGCGCGCGTCGCGATCGACCGCATCGGCATGCTGGGCGGCGATTTGCGCGACGGCATGCGCGGCCTCGTCGAGGCGATGCGATTCGCTGTCGGGCGCGAGTTCGGGAAGCAGCGCGCTCATGCGGAGTGCTCGGTGCGTTGCAGCGTGGCGATCGTGTCCGCGAGCGCGTCGATGCTGCGGAACAGGTTGCGGTTCAGCATCTCGTCGGGAATCTCGATGTTGAACTGCTTTTCGATCGCGAGCATCAACTGGATCGTATCGAGAGAGGAGAGGCCCGCTTCGTAGAGGTCGTCCCCGTCGCCGATCGAATCGATCGCGGCTTCGAGATGGGCGACGTGCTTCAGGATGGTTCTGATTTCGTTTTTCACGTGCTGCTCCGGCGTGCGTGGTGTCGTCCGCTCGGGCGAACGCGCGATATGCGCTGACATCCCCCCGGCAGTCCGGCATCAGTAGACCACTGGCAGACACGGCGTTCTGTTCGCCACCCTACAAACAGCTGAACCGGTACGCGTGCGGCGCCGAAGCGCCGTCCCGGTCCGGCACGCCGGTCACGCGCGCGATGCTGCCGGCACGCCCGAGTCGGCCGACAGGATGCGCTTCATCTCGTCGCGCACGATCGCGCGGCAGCCGCACGACATTTTTTCGAGGCCGCCGAGGTCGGCGAGCTCGATCGAGCTGCGGTATTGCCGGATCAGGCCGAGCTTCTGGATTTCGCCGGCGGCGTCCGTGACCGTTTCGCGCCGCACGCCGAGCATTTGCGCGAGCATGCTGTGCGTCACCTGGATCTCGATACTGCGGGTGCGGTCGAACGCGAGCAGAAACCATCTGCATAACTGATGTTTGAGCACGTGATGACGGCTGCAGAACGTGATCTGCGAGACCTGCGCCATCAGCAGCCGCACGCAGACGAACACGAGATGGCGGATCACCGGCGACGCATCGAACGCGGCCGCGAAGACGCGCCGGTCGAGCCGGTAGACGAACCCGTCGCGGCACGCGAGCGCACGACACGGCATCTGGCCGCTGCCGCCGATCACGTCGTCGCAGACCACGCTTTCGCTGCCGATCTCCGCGACTTCCAGCGTCATGCCGCCAGACGACACGTACTGCAGCGAGATCGCGGTCGTGACCGGCAGGTAGACAGCGGCGAGCATTTCGCCGGGTTCGCAGAGCACCTGCCCGGATTTCAGGTGAACGAGTTGAAGGTGGGGCGTCAGCGTGGCGAGTTCGTCGCGGTCGATGGCCGCGAGAAAACGGTTGGCATCGAAGCTGTGGGAAAGCTCGATCATGCCGTTCGCATACGCGACGGCGTCGGGAGCCTGATGAGTCACGGCGCATCCTCGCAGAATGACGGTCGCGCGTCGTCCGCGCGAACTCCGGAACGGAAATTTCGCACGACCGTGCGGACTTTTGTTGATCAAAAACCGAATGACGATACTCGCAAAAAAGGCTAGCACGCAATTGAATTCACATAATTGCGCATCCTGCCATTTCACAAAGTTTGACGGTTGAGATTGGCCGCAAACGTTATGTCGATTTAATGATTCGTTTCCCTGAAATTAATCATCCGGAAATGGAATCGTGTGCTTTCTTGTCATTCAATGCCGACAGGGAATCAATCGAACGACGTTGCGCATCGTACCGCGAAGTGCCGGAAAGTCATTGAACATTGTTTGACAAAAAAATGGGGATCGCCTGATTTTTCAATTGGATCAATGGTTTGTAAGCGATATGTGCGCTAACCGACAGAGGTCTGAATTAGTGTGCCGATTCAAATTTGAGACAGTTTGAAACGAACGTGTGCGGCGCGCCGACGTTGGGGAATGCTGCGCTGCACATCATGGAAACAATTGAAAATCGGCCGTAAGTATTTGAACGGTAAGCATCGTGGTCCCACGCGACCATGCCGGCCCGATGCGTGGGGATTGATCGATCGAATGCCTGCTGTGTCCGTTGCGCGGGCGAGTGTCCGGAAATGAGACGTTTTTTTGCTTTTGGGGCCGGTTATTCGCGGGCTCTAAATCGAATGTGATTCATATATTAAGGATGGACGGGTATTGGCACGTAAATCGCTTATTCGGGCTGGCGTGTCGAAACGTGGCAGTGGACTCAATCCGGCGATGACAAGCCGATGGTCAGTCGGATTCGGGGTTGTGGGCCGCAACCGCATCAATGTCCGGACGCGCATCGCGATAACGAGTTCCGTGCACGCGGCTGCAGGCGGCGCGGACGATAAAGGGATACAGACATGCTTCATCTTCACTCGAGCTACTCGGCGAACGCCATCCTTGCTGCCCTCCCGGAGGACAGCATCCGCACCATCGCACCGCATCTCGAACTGGTCAGGATCAAGGCCGGGATGCTCGACCGGGTCGGCGAACCGATGCGTCATCTGCACTTTCCGACGACGGCGATGATGTCGGTGCAGCACCTGATGGAGGACGGTGCGATGGTCGAGGTGGCGGTGGTCGGCCGCGAGGGGGTGGTCGGGCTGGGGACGCTGGTGGGCGGCATCGCGGCGTCGAGCCGGGTCGAGGTGCGCATCGGCGGAATGGCCTATCGCGTGCCGAGTTGCGTGATGCGCTCCGAGTTCGAGCGGTCGCCGCAGACCTACCGGCTGCTGCTGAACACCTGCCAGGCGACGATGGCGCAAATCTCGCGCAGCGCGCTGTGCAACCGCCACCACTCGGTCAGCGAGCAGCTCAGCCGCTGGCTGCTGCTCGCGCATGACCGGATCGACGGCGACGAGCTGACCGTCACGCAGCAGACGATCGCGAACATGCTCGGCGTGCGGCGCGAGGGTGTGACGGAGGCGGCCGGCAACCTGCAGGAAGCCGGGCTGATCCGGCAGCGCCGCGGCCGCATCACGGTGCTCGACCGCGACGGCCTCGAACATCACGCGTGCGAATGCTACGACCTGATTCGCGCGGACTATCGCCGGCTGCTCGGCACGCGCGGGAATGCGAGGCCGGCGACGGTCCACCCGCGCATGCTGGAGAGCCGTCGCGGATTCCCGGCACACGGTGCGTGACGATGCAGCCGATGTCCGGTGGAACGAATGCGATGCGGCGTGCCGCGATCGCGGCGGCCGACGTCGTGCTCGTGCTGGCGGGGGCGCTCGCCGCACAGGCGGCGTCGGGCCTCGGCTGGCATGCGCTGTCCGACGCGCAGCGCGGCGCGATCGCGCTGCTGTGCGTGCTGACGGTGGCACTGCTGCCGCGCTACCTGCGCACCGTGCGCGGCGGCGTGGCGGTGCAGGGCGGCGCGCACGTGCTGACGCACACGCTGGTGGCGGTGATGTGCGCGAGCGTGCTGACGGTGGCCGGCACGGTATGGATGATGAATCGCGGCGGCACGGTCACGACGCGCTGGATCGTGCAAACGGTGCTGGCTGGCGACGCGACGCTGCTGCTCGGGCGCGCGGCGCTGCTGGCGCTCGCGCTGACGCGCGGCGACCCGCGCGCACGGCAACGCCGCGTCGCCGTCGTCGGCGCAACGGCCTACGGGCGCGTGGCGATCGAGCGGATGCAGCTTGCGCCGAACGGCCCGTTCGTGGCCGCGTGCGTATTCGACGACGATGCGGCGGCCGCCGCGAGCGGCATCGGCGGCGTGCCGGTGATCGACGACTGGAACGCGTTGCGCGACCGGATTCGCGGCGGTCACATCGACGAGGTCTGGCTCACGCTGCCGATGTCGCACGAGTGGCGGATCCAGCGCATCGTGCGCGAACTGCGCGACGAGTTCGTCGAGTTGCGGCTGTTGCCCGACGTGCGGCAGATGGCGGTCGTCGATCGCTCCGCGACCGACGTGCTGGGCATGCCGGCGATCAATCTCGCGACCACGCCGCGCTCCGCGCCGGAGCTGTGGGCGAAGTTCGCATTCGACCGGCTGTTCGCGTTCGCCGTGCTGATTCCATTGCTGCCGCTGCTGACGATGCTCGCGATCGCGGTCAAGCTGTCTTCGCCCGGGCCCGTGCTGTTCAGGCAGCGCCGCAAGGGCGTCGACGGCCGTGAGTTCGACATCCTGAAGTTCCGGACGATGCGCGTGCATCGCGCGCAGCCGGGCGTCCTGCGGCAGGCGTCGCGCAACGATGCGCGCATCACGCGCGTCGGCGCGTTCCTGCGGCGCACCTCGCTCGACGAGCTGCCGCAGTTCTTCAACGTGTTGTTCGGGCAGATGTCGGTGGTCGGCCCGCGTCCGCATGCGATCGAACACGACGACTTCTATCGCCAACTGGTCGACTGCTACATGTACCGCTACCGTGTGCGGCCCGGCATCACCGGATGGGCCCAGGTGAACGGCTATCGCGGCGAGACGCGCAAGGTCGAGGCGATGGCGGCGCGCGTGAAGTTCGATCTGTTCTACATGCAGAACTGGAGCTTCTGGTTCGACATCAAGATCATCCTGCTGACGGTGGTGCGCGGCTTCATCGGGCGCAACGCATTCTGAGGAAAACGAATGATCGAGTCGGCGCCGCGCGAGCGATCGTACCGACGGCCTGATGCCGGTTCGCGGGCACGGGAAGACGCGATGCGGCGGCGCGGAAAATTGCTGCACCGCGGTTGCGCCGACGGGCCGCGCGGCGCGCGCCGCACGTCGGGATTGCGCGTCCGTCCCCGGTTTCCTCACCGCTGACGCTGCGTGACCGGCACGCTGATTCGGGTCAACACACGCGTGTTCAATGGGTTTATCCTGCGTCGAATGCGTCCGGCGTTCTGCACGTCCGGCCGCGTATCCGGATGCGGCGGCGCAGGTCATGCCTGCGCGCCGCGTACCGGCGCGATACCGCGCGCCTTACTTTTTCGCGCGGAACCCGGAACAGGAGAGACGGCCATGTCGCTCGACCAACAACAACGGCAGACGCTGAAACAGCGGCTGAACGAGAGCGAGCAGGCGCTGCGTGCGGAGATCCGCGCGAGCGAGGACCAGCGCGCGCTGGAATCCTATGCGGACCTTGCCGGCGCGGCGCCGGACGAGGGCGACGAGGCGAACGCCGATCTGTTCGTCGACGTCGATCACGCGTTGATCGGCATGAAGCTGACCGAGCTGCGCGCGATCGGCCGCGCGCAGCGGCGGATGCGCGACGGCAGTTACGGCGAATGCATCGACTGCGACGGCTCGGTCGGCTACGAGCGCCTGCTGGCGCGCCCGACCGCCGAACGCTGCACGCATTGCCAGTCGCTCTACGAGCGCCGTTACGCGACGACGCCGCGCGCGTCGCTCTGACGTCGCGGTTTCCACCGCGCTGCACGCGCCGGGCGGCCGGCGCAGGATGACCAACGGGCGCCCGGTGCCGTCGACACGCGGCGCCGGGCGGGCAGACGCCGTCGCGCCGGCGCGCGGCGCCATCCACGTGGAAGGGGGCACGCCGATCATGCCGATCCACAATGCCGAGTGCGCGGCCGTGTTCGCCGAAATCGGCGACATGCTCGAGATCCAGGGCGCCAACCCGTTTCGCGTGCGGGCATACCGCAACGCCGCCCGCACGATCGCCGACTACGGCCGCGATATCCCGACGATGATCGCGAACGGCGACGATCTCGGGAAGATTCCGTCGATCGGGGCCGATCTCGCGTCGAAGCTGCGCGAGATCGCCGCGACCGGCACCTGCGAACTGCAGCAAACCTTGCGTCATGCGTTGCCGGGCGCGATCGTCGCGCTGCTCGACGTGCCCGGGCTCGGCGCGAAACGCGTGAAGGCGCTGCACGACGCGCTGCACGTCGATTCGCTCGAGCAGTTGCGCGCCGAAGCGAAGAGCGGGCACGTGCGCGAACTGCCGGGCTTCGGTGCGAAAACCGAAGCCCATCTGATCGAGGCGATCGACGATCGCCTGCAGCGTGAGCCGCAACGCTTCCTGCTGCCCGACGCCGCGCATGCGCTGACGCCGTTGCTCGAACGCCTGCGTGCGGTGGCCGGTGTCGGCAAGGCCGTGCCGGCCGGCAGCTTTCGCCGCCGCCGCGAGACGGTCGGCGATCTCGACATCCTCGTCACCGCACGCGATGCTGCCGCGGTCGCCGACGCGTTCGTCGGCTACGGCGACGTGGCGCGCGTGCTCGCACACGGCAAGACCCGGTCGAGCGCGATGCTCGCCAACGGGTTGCAGGTCGACCTGCGCGTCGTCGATGCCGATGCGTTCGGCGCGGCGCTCGTCTACTTCACCGGATCGAAGGCGCACAACATCGCGCTGCGCCGGCTCGCGCAGGCCGGCGGCCTGAAGATCAACGAATACGGCGTGTTTCGCGGCGACGAGCGGATTGCCGGCGCGACGGAGGCATCGGTCTACGCGGCCATCGGGCTGCACGAGGTGCCGCCCGAGTTGCGCGAGGATCGCGGCGAGGTCGATGCGTGCCGTGCCGGCACGCTGCCGGCGCTGGTGGAGCGCAAGCATCTGCATGGCGACCTGCACGCGCATACCGACGTGTCGGCCGGCCGCGACGGCCTGCGCGCGATGGCCGCGGCCGCGCGTGCGCGCGGGCTCGCGTATCTGGCCGTCACCGATCGCGTCCCGCCTGGCGACGGCGCTCGCGGCGGCTTCGAGTGGCTCGCGCGGCAGCTCGACGACATCGATCGCGTCAACGCGACGTTCGACGATTTCGTGTTGCTCAAGGGCGTGGAAGCGGGCATTCGCGAGGATGGCAGCCTGGACGTGCCCGACGCGATGCTCGGCCGGCTCGATCTCGTCGTCGGCGCGGTGCGCGACGGTTTCGACCTGCCGCGCGGCGTGCAGACCGATCGCATGCTGCGCGCGATGGACCATCCGTATTTCACGATTCTCGCGCATCCGACCGGTCGCATGCTCGGCGAGCGCGACGCCTGCGAACTCGATGTGCCGCGCGTGCTCGCGCAGGCTGCCGCGCGCGGCTGTTTCGTCGAACTCGATGCTCAGCCGCGGCGCCTGGACCTGCCGGACGTCTGGTGCCGCGAGGCCGCGAAGGCCGGCGTGCCGGTCGCGATCGGTTCGGATGCATGCAGCGCGGACGAACTCGACAACCTCGCGTTCGGCGTCGACCAGGCGCGGCGCGGCTGGCTGACGCGGCACGACGTGCTGAACACGCGCACGCTCGCGCAACTGCGGCCGCTGCTGGCGCGCACGATGGGCGGCGGCAAGCGGAGCCGGTCGAAGGGCGCGTGAACGCCACGCGGCCGGCCGCGTTGCGTTCGGTTCATGCCGGCACGGTCA
Source organism: Burkholderia sp. AU39826 (assembly GCF_020419965.1). Classification (NCBI taxonomy): domain Bacteria; kingdom Pseudomonadati; phylum Pseudomonadota; class Betaproteobacteria; order Burkholderiales; family Burkholderiaceae; genus Burkholderia; species Burkholderia sp. AU39826. The sequence continues at coordinate 645,190 of NZ_JAIZQG010000001.1, read as the reverse complement.
TGCCAGCACGCCGGCGGCCGGGACGTACGGCAGCCCGAGCGCCTGCGCGACGGCTTCGTACGTGATGTGGCCGTCGCACACGTTCAGGCCCGCGCGCAGGTGCGGATCGTCGAGCATCGCCTGTTTCCAGCCCTTGTCGGCGAGCGCGAGCGCATGGCCGAGCGTCGCATTGTTCAGCGCAAAGGTGGACGTGCGCGCGACCGCGCCGGGCATGTTCGCGACGCAGTAGTGGACCACGCCGTCGACGACGAAGGTCGGCGCCGCGTGCGTGGTCGCATGCGAGGTCTCGAAGCATCCGCCCTGATCGATCGCGACGTCGACGACGACCGCCCCCTTGCGCATCGTCGCGATCATGTCGCGCGTGACGAGCCGCGGCGCCGACGCCCCCGGCACGAGCACGGCGCCGATCACGACGTCGGCATCGCGCACGGCTTCGTCGACCGTATGCGCATTCGAGCAGACGGTCGCGATCCGGTTGGCGAACACGAGATCGAGCTGGCGCAACCGGTTCACGTTGTTGTCGAGCACGGTGACGCGCGCGCCGAGGCCCACCGCCATCTGCAGCGCGCCGGTGCCCACGACGCCCGCGCCGAGCACGACGACGTGCGCGGCCGGCACGCCCGGCACGCCGGCCATCAGCAGGCCGCGGCCGCCGCGCGGGCTTTCGAGGTGGGTCGCCGCGACCTGGATCGACATGCGGCCGGCGACTTCGCTCATCGGCGCGAGCAGCGGCAGGCCGCCGCCGGGGCCCGTCACGGTTTCGTACGCGATGCACACCGCGCCGGATTTCACGAGCGCGGCGGCCTGATCGGGATCGGGCGCGAGATGCAGGTACGTGTAGAGAATCTGGCCGCGCCGCAGCATCGCGCATTCGGCGAGCTGCGGCTCCTTCACCTTGATGATCATGTCGGCCCGCTCGAAGATCTCGTCGGCGCCGTCGCTGAGCGATGCGCCGGCGGCCGTGTAGTCGTCGTCGAGCAGGCCGATCGCCGTGCCCGCGCCGCGCTGCACGAGCACGCGATGGCCGTGCCGCGTGAGTTCGCGCGCGCCGGCCGGCGTGAGGCCGACGCGGTATTCGTGGTTCTTGATCTCTTTCGGCACACCGACCAGCATGAGTCGCCTCCATGGCCTTCGTTATCGTCGTCGTGCGGGCGCGCAGCCGGTTGCGCGGCGGCGTGCCGACCGCAGTACTGGAATAACAGCGTAGTAGCGCGCGGAGGGAAGTCAAGCGTGCGGCATGCGCGCAATGCATGCGCACTGCGACGCAGCATGCGCGGCCGCCGATTGCGACCGGACGTCGCAATGCGCGCGTGATCGGGTTTCGGTATCGTCATGCGTGTCGCGGGCCGAACGTTTTTCGGCAAGACGACGAGACAACGACACGAGGACATCGATCGACATGACCGGGGCGTATTTCAGCGTGCCGACGCTTTGCGCCCTCGCGCTCGTGCACGTCTACTGGGCGTTCGGCGGGCGGCTGGGCAAGCGTGCGGCCATTCCGGAGCAGGACGGCGTACCGCTGTTGCGGCCGACCGCCGTCGGCACGCTTGCCGTCGCGGCCGCCCTGCTGGGCGGCGCGTGCGTGGTCGCCGTGCGTGCCGGCTGGCTCGGGTGCAACGCGTATCCATGCACGATCGCGTTCGCGACCGTTGCGCTCGCATTGATCTTCGCGGTGCGGGCCGTCGGCGATTTCCGCTACGTCGGCTTCTCCAAGCGGATCCGCGGGTCGCGTTTCGCGCGGATGGACACGCTGTATTACTCGCCGCTGTGCGCGGCGCTGGCGCTGTCGATCGCGTCGATGTTCTGGCCGTGGTGAATGGCGACTGGCGCACGGCTCACTCGGCGCGCGTATCGATCAACTCGAGATATTCGGCCGGCACGGCATCGGTCAGCCAGACACCGTTTTCGGCGACGAAGAACGCATGGCCCTGCCCGTGCATGCGCCGCGCATCGACTTCGAGGATCACGGGCACGCCGTAGCGCGCGCCGACGGCCAGCGCCGTCCGCCGTCTTCCCATCCTTGCACATTCCGGCTTCTCAATTTCCCATTATTGCTGATTTCGATGCACTGAATTGCATCGATCCCTCTAGTAATGGAACCGGTTCCATATATAATTCGCCGCACTCGTCGCCGGACCCGAAAGAGGGTCGTGCACGTTGCGCTTGCCGTGGGCACACGTGAGGTCTAAGTTGAACAAGGGTCATGGGCGATGACGGAGAGATGCAGGCTGATGCCGGTATTTGTCCGACGATAGGGCCCGCGAAGAGGTCGATCCGCACAGCGCCGCCGGTACCGGAGCGGGGTGCGGCTGCAATGACGGCGCCACCGCGGAGCGCGGCCGGGCGCCTGCAATCGAGGTTGTGCGCAACACACGAAAGAACAGGGCGACCGGCCGCGTGCGGCACGGCTGCCTGCCGGGCACGTGGCATGCGGAATGCGCGCGTCCGAACCCCGATCCCCAACGATCAACATCCGACCATGTCCACGCCACCTGACAAACCCAATTCGCGTCGCCGTTTCCTGCGCACGTCGGTCGCGCTCGTGCCGATCGCGTCGGTCGCCGGCTGCGACCTGCGCTCGTCGTCGCCGTCCGCGACGACGGCTGGCAATGCATCCGCCGCGTCGGCCGGCGCCGAGCGCGCGCCGTACAAGCCGACCTTTTTCGATGCGAAGGAATGGGCGTTCGTCCAGGCCGCCGTCGACCGGCTGATTCCGGCCGACGCCGAAGGCCCCGGCGCGCTCGAAGCCGGCGTGCCCGAATTCATCGATCGCCAGATGGAGACACCGTATGCGCACGGCGCGACGTGGTACATGCAGGGGCCGTTCCAGCAGGGCGTGCCCGAGCTCGGCTACCAGTTGAAGCTGGTGCCGCGCGACATCTACCGGCTCGGCATCGCGGCCGTCAACCGCTATTGCGAAAAGGCGCACGGCAAGGCGTTCGCGGATCTCGACGCACCGACGCGCGACACGGTGCTCGGCGCGCTGGAGAAGGGCGGCGCGCAGATCGACGACGTGCCGCCCGGCGTGTTTCTCGGCCAGTTGCTGCAGAACACGCGCGAGGGCTACTTCTGCGATCCGGTGCATGGCGGCAATCGCGACATGGCCGCGTGGAAGATGATCGGTTTCCCGGGCGCGCGCGCGGACTTCATGGATTTCGTCAACCAGAGCGGCAAGCCCTATCCGTACGGCCCCGTCTCGATCAACGGGGAGCGCAGCTGATGGCCGCAGACAAGAAGCCGCATGTCGACGCGGTGATCGTCGGGTTCGGCTGGACCGGCGCGATTCTCGCGAAGGAACTGACCGAAGCCGGTTTGAACGTCGTCGCGCTCGAGCGCGGCGAATATCGCGACACCTACCCGGACGGCGCGTACCCGAACACGATCGACGAGCTGACCTACAACATCCGCAAGAAGCTGTTTCTCGACCTGTCGAAGACGACCGTGTCGATTCGCCACGGGCTGCAGGACACCGCGCTGCCGTACCGGCAGCTCGCCGCGTTCCTGCCGGGCGAAGGCGTGGGCGGCGCGGGGCTGCACTGGTCGGGTGTGCACTTCCGGATCACGCCGGAAGAGCTGCGCCTGCGCAGCCACTACGAAGAGCGCTACGGCAAGAAGTTCATCCCCGAAGGGATGACGATCCAGGACACGGGCGTCACGTACGAGGAACTCGAGCCGCATTTCGATTTCGCCGAGAAGGTGTTCGGTACGTCGGGGCAGGCGTACAAGGTCGGCGGCAAGGTGGTCGGCGACGGCAACGTGTTCGAGGCCGACCGCAGCGACCACTTCCCGCTGCCCGCGCAGCTCAATACGTATTCGGCGCAGCGCTTCTTCGATGCGGCCCGCTCGCTCGGCCTGCATCCGTACCGGCTGCCGTCCGCGAACACGTCGGGCCCGTACACGAACCCGTACGGCGTGCAGATGGGCCCGTGCAACTTCTGCGGCTACTGCAGCGGCTACGCGTGCTACATGTATTCGAAGGCGTCGCCGAACCTGAACATCCTGCCGGCGCTGAAGCAGGCGCCGAACTTCGAGCTGCGCTCGAAGTGCCACGTGCTGCGCGTCGATCTCGACGACACGAAGAAGCGCGCGACCGGCGTGACCTACGTCGATCCGGCCGGGCGTGAAGTGCACCAGCCGGCCGATCTCGTGATCGTGGCCGCGTTCCAGTATCACAACGTGCACCTGCTGCTGCTGTCGGGCATCGGCAAGCCGTACGACCCGATCTCGGGCGAAGGTGTGGTCGGCCGCAATTTCGCGTACCAGAACCTGTCGACGATCAAGGCGTTCTTCGACAAGGACACCTACACGAATCCGTTCATCGGCGCGGGCGGCAACGGCGTCGCGGTGGACGATTTCAACGCGGACAACTTCGACCACGGCCCGCTCGGCTTCGTCGGCGGCTCGCCGCTGTGGGTGAACCAGGCCGGCGTGAAGCCGATCAGCGGCATCGCGACACCGCCCGGCACGCCGCAGTGGGGTTCGGCGTGGAAGAAGGCCGTCAAGGACAACTACGCGCACACGATCTCGATGGATGCGCATGGCACCAACATGTCGTACCGCGACGTGTATCTCGACCTCGATCCGACCTATCGCGATTCGTACGGCCAGCCGCTGTTGCGGATGACGTTCGACTGGAAGGACAACGACATCAGGATGGCGCAGTACGTGACCGGCCAGATGAAGAAGATCGCGGAGGCGATGGGGCCGAAGGCGATCGGCGTGTCGACGCGCGAGTTCGGCAAGCACTTCGACTCGCGCCAGTACCAGACCACCCATCTCGTCGGCGGCGCGATCATGGGCACCGACCCGAAGACGAGCGTGCTGAACCGCTACCTGCAGTGCTGGGACGTGCACAACGTGTTCGTGATGGGCGCGTCCGCGCTGCCGCAGGGCATCGGCTACAACCCGACCGGGATCATCGCGGCGCTGGCCTACTGGTCGGCACGTGCGATCCGCGAGCAGTACCTGAAAAATCCCGCTCCGCTGGTGACCGCATGAAGAGGACGATGAACCACAACGTCGCGCGCCGGATGTCGCGCGCGCTGGCGGCCGGTGCGGCCTGGGCCGCGTTCGGCTTCGCGGGCTCGGCGGCGCTTGCGCAACCGGCGGCCCCCGCGGCAGCCTCCGGCCCGGCGGCCGCACCGGCCGCCCAATCCGCCGACGCGGCCCTGATCAAGCGCGGCGAATACCTCGCCCGCGCCGGCGACTGCATCGCGTGCCACACCGCGAGCGGCGGCAAGCCGTTCGCGGGCGGCCTGAAGTTCGACACGCCGATCGGCGCGATCTACTCGACGAACATCACGCCGGATCCGAAGACGGGCCTCGGCGGCTGGACTTACGCGGACTTCACCCGCGCGGTGCGCGAAGGCGTGCGCAAGAACGGCGACACGATGTATCCGGCGATGCCGTTCCCGTCGTATTCGCGGCTGACCGACGACGACATGAAGGCGCTGTACGCATACTTCATGCACGGCGTCGCGCCGGTCGAGCACGAGAACCGCGCGGTCGACATCGTGTGGCCGCTGTCGATGCGCTGGCCGCTCGGCATCTGGCGCAAGATGTTCGCGCCGTCGCCGAAGCCGTTCGACGCGGCGTCGTACAGCGACCCGGCGGTCGCACGCGGCGCGTATCTCGTGCAGGGCCTCGGCCACTGCGGCGCGTGCCACACGCCGCGCGCGCCGACGATGCAGGAGCGCGGGCTGACCGACGCGGACGGCCTCGACTTCCTGGCCGGCGGCGCGGCGATCGACGGCTGGGTGCCGACGAGCCTGCGCGGCGAGCCGCGCACGGGCCTCGGCACGTGGAGCGAAACCGAGATCGTGCAGTTCCTGAAGACGGGCCGTACGCTGCGCACGGCCGCGTTCGGCGGGATGACGGACGTGGTCGGCCACAGCATGCAGCACATGACCGACGACGATCTGAACGCGATCGCGCGCTACCTGAAGACGTTGCCGCCGCGCGTGCAGGGCGAGCAGCCGCACGTGTACGACGCGGCCGCGGCGAAGGCGCTGCAGACGGGCGACGCGAGCAAGCCGGGCGCGGCCGTCTATCGCGACAACTGCATGGCCTGCCACCGCAGCGACGGCCACGGCTACACGCGCGTGTTCCCGGCGCTCGCCGGCAACCCGGTGGTGCAGGGCGACGATCCGACGTCGCTGATTCACGTCGTGCTGGAAGGCAGCGCGCTGCAGGGCACGCGTACCGCGCCGTCGACCTTCACGATGCCGCCGTTCGGCTGGCGCCTGTCGGACCAGGAAGTCGCGGACGTGTCGAACTTCGTGCGCACGAGCTGGGGCAACACGGGCGCGCCGGTGACGGCCGCGCAGGTCGCGAAGGTGCGCAAGAGCGTGCCGTCGACGCGGCCCGAGCCGCCGCCGGGCGCGCGGTTCCCGCAAGCGTCCCGCTGACGGCGCGGCGGCGGGGCGCCGGCCCCGCCTGTCACCCGGTCCGCGTCGATGCGTGACCGGGCCCGCGACGCCTCAGTCTTCGCCGGGGTCGCGCCCCGCCAACCCGCGCCGCCGCGTGAAATTTTCGCGGCCGCGCGCCCATTCTTCCGCCTCATCCCGTATCCTTTCACTCTTGAACCTTACTAAATCGTTACAAGAGCTTGGGAGGGGGGATGCCTCATGACGTCAGCCTGATTGCGTTGCTCGCGGCCGGTTTCGGCCTCGCGATGATTTTCGGCTACCTCGCGTCGCTGCTGAAAATGCCGCCGCTCGTCGGCTATCTGCTCGCCGGGATCGTGATCGGCCCCGGCACGCCCGGCTTCGTCGGCGACCTGTCGCTCGCGCAGCAACTCGCCGAAGTCGGCGTGATGCTGTTGATGTTCGGCGTCGGCCTGCATTTCTCGCTCGGCGATCTGCTCGCGGTGCGCAAGATCGCGCTGCCGGGCGCCATCGTGCAGATCACCGTCGCGACGCTGCTCGGCGGCGGGCTCGCGCTCACCTGGGGCTGGAGCCTCGGTGCGGCGCTCGTGTTCGGGCTGGCGCTGTCGGTCGCGAGCACCGTCGTGCTGCTGCGCGCGCTCGAGGGGCGCGGGCTCGTCGAGACGGTCAACGGGCGCATCGCGGTCGGCTGGCTGGTCGTCGAGGATCTCGTGATGGTGCTCGTGCTGGTGCTGCTGCCACCGGTGGCGGGGCTGCTCGGCGGCACGCCGCCCGGCGACGCGCAGGCGGCCGGCGGCAGCGTGTGGGGCACGCTCGGCGTCACGATGCTGAAGGTCGCCGCGTTCATCGCGCTGATGCTGGTGGTCGGCAAGCGCGTGTTCCCGCGCATTCTGTGGCTCGTCGCGCGCACGGGCTCGCGCGAGCTGTTCACGCTGTGCATGATCGCGGCCGCGGTCGGCATCGCGTTCGGCGCCGCGAAGCTGTTCGACGTGTCGTTCGCGCTCGGCGCCTTCTTCGCCGGGATGATGATGCGCGAATCGGAATTCAGCCGGCGCGCGGCCGACGAAACGCTGCCGCTGCGCGATGCGTTCTCGGTGCTGTTCTTCATCTCGGTCGGCATGCTGTTCGACCCGAAGGTGCTGCTCGACGAGCCGCTGCACGTGATCGAGGTCGCGGGCATCGTGCTGATCGGCAAGACGCTCGCGGCCGTCGCGCTCGTGATCGCGTTCCGCTATCCGCTGAATACCGCGCTGACGGTGGGGGCCGGCCTCGCGCAGATCGGCGAATTCTCGTTCATCCTCGCGGGGCTCGGCCGCGCGCTCGGGCTGCTGTCCGCCGAGGGGCAGAGCCTGATTCTCGCGGTCGCGCTGATCTCGATCGCGATGAACACGCTGCTGTTCGCGATGATCGATCCGGCGCTCGCATGGATCCGCAAGCATTCGGCGTTCGCACGCAAGCTCGAGGCGCGCGACGATCCGCTCGCCGCGCTGCCGATGTCGACGCCGCAGACGCACCTGACCGGGCAGGTCGTGATCGTCGGCTATGGCAAGGTCGGCACGCGGATCGCGCATGCGCTGGACGAGCGCTCGATTGCGTATGTCGTCGTCGAGCAGAATCGCGAGCTCGTCGAGAAACTGCGCGCGGACGGCATCGCGGCCGTGTCGGGCGACGCGATCGAGCCGATCGTGCTCGTGCAGGCGCATATCGCCCGCGCCGGGATGCTGGTCGTCACGCTGCCCGACGTATTCGACGTGCGGCAGATCGTCGAGATCTCGCGCACGCTCAACCCGACGCTCGAGGTCGTGCTCTGCACGAACAGCGGCGACGAGGCCGCGCTGCTGTCGAACGAGGGTATCGGCACCGTGTTCATGGGCGAGACCGAACTCGCGCGCGGGATGACCGAGCACGTGCTCGGCCGGATGGCGAAGCCGGTCGCGGCCGCGCATTGACGGCGCGCGGCGGCGCGCCTGGCTTCGTCAGCCCGCGGTGGCCACTTTCGCGGGCGCGGGGCGGGCGGATTGCGCGGCCGTCGTTGCCGGCGCCGCCGCTTTCGGCGCCGCGACCGTCTTCTGCGGCGCGCCGGCCTTCGCCGGCGCATTCTCTTCCGGTTCGACCGGTGCATCGGGCGGCACGCCGAGCAACTGCAGCGCGCCGCTCGTGACCGACGCGAACACCGGGCCGGCCACCGTGCCGCCGTAGTAGCCCTTGCCGCGCGGCTCGTCGATCATCACCGCGACGATCAGGCGCGGGTTGCTCATCGGCGCCATCCCCGCGAACAGCGCGCGGTACTTGCCCTTCGCGTAGCTCGCGCCGACCTGCTTGCGCGCGGTACCCGTCTTGCCGCCGATCCGGTAGCCGTCGACGCGCGCGCGGCGCCCCGTGCCGCCTTCACCCACCGCCATCTCGAGCATCGAGCGGATCGCGGCGGCCGTTTGCGGCGACGTCACGCGGTGGCCGCGGTGCGCGTCGATCGTCTGCTGGTCGGTGCCGTTCTTCAGCAGCGACACCGGATGCAGCGTGCCGTCGCCCGCATAGGCGGTGTAGGTCTGCGCGATCTGCAGCAGCGACATCGACAGCCCGTAGCCGTACGCCATCGTCGCCTGTTCGATCGGCCGCCAGCGCTTGTAGCCGCGCAGCCGGCCCGATGCGACGCCGGGGAACGTCAGTTCCGGCGCGCGGCCGATCCCGTATTCCTGGTATTTGTTCCAGATGGTTTCGGCGGGCAGGTTCAGCGCGAGTTTCGCGAGCGCGACGTTGCTCGACTTCTGCAGCGCCTGCGACACCGTCAGCGACCCGTGGTTCGACGTGTCGTGGATCACGGCCGGGCCGATCTTGTACGTGCCCGGCGACGTGTTGATGATCGTGTTCGGCGTGACCTTGCGCTCGTCGATCGACAGCGCGACGACGAGCGGCTTGATCGTCGAGCCCGGTTCGAACGTGTCCACCACCGCGCGGTTGCGCAATTGCTGGCCGGTGAGGCGGGCGCGATCGTTCGGGTCGAAGGTCGGATAGTTCGCGAGCGCGAGAATCTCGCCGTTCTGCGCGTCGAGTACGACGACGCTGCCGGCCACCGCGTTGTTTTCGATCACGGCCGCCTTGAGCTGACTGAAGGCGAGCTGCTGGATGCGACGATCGATCGTCAGTTCGATCGTCGCGCCGTGCTGCGCGGGCACGAGCGGGCGCGTGTCCGACACGATGCGGCCGAGCCGGTCGCGGATCACCTCGCGCTGGCCGGACGTACCTTGCAGGCGCGCATTCGCCGCCAGCTCGACGCCTTCCTGGCCCTTGTCCTCGACGTTCGTGAAGCCGACCACGTGCGCGGCCGATTCGCCTTCCGGGTAGAAACGTTTCGAATCGGCGATCTGCGTGATGCCGTCGATCGCGAGCTTGTCGAGCCGGCTCGCGGTATCCGCATCGACCTGCCGCTTGAGCAGCACGAACGTCTTGTCGTTGCCGAGACGCCGCTTCACCTCGACGAGCGGCATGTCGAGCAGCTTCGCGATCTGCGGATAATCGGTGTCGGCGACCTGTTTCGGGTTCGCCCAGATTTCATAGGTCGACAGGCTGACCGCGAGCATCGCGCCGTTGCGGTCGACGATGCGCCCGCGCATCGCGTCGAGCTCGATGGTGCGCTGGTAACGCTTCTGGCCCTGGCCGACGTAGAAATCCTGGTTCGCGACCTGCACCCAGAAAGCGCGGGCGATCAACGCGGCGAACGCGAGGAACACGACGACCACGATCAGCCGGGAGCGCCACATCGGCAGCCGCGACGCGAGCATCGGATTCTTGGTCGCCGCGGCGTACGGATCGGCGGGGTGGGTCTTTTTTTTCACGCTCATGCAAAGGCCGGGTCGGGCCGCCGGACGGCGGCGAGTCAGTCTGAATAATACGATTGTAATAAATGAGTAAACAACGTGTGGGGAAAGTATGTTCCGGCCCCGCAAAAAGGCGAATGGGAGTGATCCCGAGAATGGAGCGAAAGGGGGCAGGGCGGCGCCGTAACGGAATTCGGCGGCTGCGGCGGCGGGGGAAACACGGACGATTCGCCGTGCGCCGAGGCAGGGCACGGGGTGACCGGCATCGATCGATCGCGATTGCCCCGCACGCGATCAATTGCCCGTGCTCCGGTTATTTCTTTAATCTCGAAAATGAAAAGCGCCTCGAGCCGAGGCGCCATTCATGCTGAATATCGAAATGAATATCGTGGATGTCGGAATAAACCCGAAAACCGCAGACGATTCAGGTCAATAATACCTATCGGGCCACGGAAATAAATTCGCGGTATTCCGGCTGGGTCGTGCAGGTATCGACCGCCTGCAGCCGCCACGCGCCTGCGGGATGCTCGCCGGCGAGCACCGCGGGGCCCTGTTCGCGCCGCATCGCGTCGAACGACAGCCCCTTCAATTGACAGACGGCATTGCCGCTGTCGGCCGCGCAGAGCGCCATCGCGCCCTGCACGTCGCGGACCTTGCCCCAGGTCGGAAGGTCGATGCCCTGATGTGCCTCGCGCGACCACAGTCCCTCGTCGGTATCGACCCACAAGACCGCGAAGGAATGCCGGGTTGCCGATTCGCTGCCATTAATCCGAATGGTGAGGCGCATTGGATCCGCTCCTGAAAAGTTGAAACGTTCGACCGATTTGACTTGAACAGTCTAGATAGACTGGTGTGAAACGCAAGTGATAAACCGCAATAAATCCGTATTGCGTCCATTTCGGTTTCAGATGAAAGGACGTCTGACGATGCATGGTCATTCCCGATGCGTCAGCACACACGGGCGATAGCGGCGATCGCGGCGCCCGGCCGGACACGCGCGGCGGTCAAGAGATGGGATGACGGGGCGGCCGCCCGCGTCGATCTGTCGCGCGCCGGCCGCGTTCGAATCGGGGCCCCGGCGCCGTCGGGCACCGCCCGAACACAGCCGCACCGAACGTTTCAGCGTTCCGACGCGGCGGCCGGCACGACACACTGCGACAATCGCGTACAAATCGGCACACTTTCACGAAACTTTCGGGACAGACTTGCACGCGTTCGAGCCCCACACTGGGCACTTCCCGATCCTGTGCGCGGACGCCCGTCCGCGCCGGCTGCCGCCGCCTCGTGCCAGCGCGCGATCGACGCGATCGCAGGGCGTCCGCCCGATCGGGAGCCGCCGGGGCGCGCGTCAGCCCCGGCCCGGCCGGTGAGCCGTGCGCCGGCCCGCAACCGCGGGCGCCGCGCCGCCCGGCCGATTCTTCGAAGGAGACTATCGTGCTGATCTGGAAAACCGCGTTGTCGCTCAACTGGCGCACGAGCCTCGTGTCGCCGGCCAGCGCGCCGGTCGCGGCGGCGAACGTCGGCCGGCTCGTGCTGACCGGCGCCACGGGCTTCATCGGCAGTACCGTGCTGACCGCGCTCGTCAATGCAGGGCTGCTCGAACGCGTGGTGTGCGTCGTGCGCGCGCAGGACCGTGGCCATGCGGTCGCGCGGCTGCGTGAAGCCGCGCTGCGCGCGGGGCTCGCGCCGTACTGGGCATCGCGCCTGACCGAAGCGAACGTGATCGTCGGCGCGCTCGGCGACGTGTGGCACGGCGCCGACGCGCCGCGCCTGGCCGGCGCGACGCACGTGATTCACTGCGCGGGCCACGCATCGCCGGCCGACGGCGCGCACCTGCAGGCCGACATCGCCGATGCGGTGCGCTTCGCCGAACGCTTTGCGCGCGCGCCGCGCCTGCAGCGCTTCGTGTACGTCGGCACGGCCTACGCGCACGCGGGCCGCGGCGGGATCGTGCAGGAGGAAGCGGAACGCGCCGCGGGCAACGATGCCGCGCCGGGCGCTGAAGGCCTGCCGGGCGCAGTGCTCGCCGCCGACTACCTGCACGCGAAGGCGCAAACGGAGCAGCGCCTGCGCGCGCTCGGGCTGCCGCTCGTCGTCGTGCGGCCGTCGCACGTGGTCGGCCACACGGTGCTCGGCACGCGGCCCGCGCCGAATTCGTTCTGGATGTTCCGGCTCGCGCATGCGGCGCGCCGCTTCACCGCGCGGCCGATGACGCGCATCGACATCGTGTCGGTGGACGACGTGGCGCGCGCGACGATGCTGCTGGCCGTCAAGCCTACGCTCGCGCACGACGTCTATCACGTGTCGGCCGGCGACGAGGCGCCGCAGGTCGCGCAGATCGTGCGCGCGATGGACGAGGCGGCGGGAATGACCGGGGCGCCGCGCTACGCGGCATGCGCACCGGCCGAACTGCCGCTCGTCGTGCGCGACGTGCTCGGGCGCCGCGATCCGGCCCTGGAGCGCGTGATCGGCCGGGCGCTGCAGCGCTGCGGGGAATTCGCGACGGTCGATCGCGTATTCGACAATCGCCGCGTGCGCGATGAAATCGATTTCGAACCGTTGCCGTTCATCGATTACGTCGAGGAGTGCATGCGCACGTCGCGCGGCGTGGCCGTGACCGAACTGATGCGCGGCGCGTTCCACTGATCGTCCGCGCCGCACCGGCGCCCGTTGCCGCAGGCCGCGGAAGCGGGCGCCGCCGTCACGCGTCGCTGCCGAGCTCGATGAGCCGGTCGAGCGCGCGGTAGATGTCCTCGAGGCCGTCCTCGCCGAACCGCGACTCGAGTTGCCGGTATTGCTCGTCGATGCGCGGACCGATTTCCGTCACCAGTTTCCTGCTTTGCGGCGTCAGGCTGACCAGCAGCCGGCGCTGATCCTCCTGCGCGCGCGTGCGCGTGATCAGGCCGTCGCGCTCCATCCGTTCCAGCACGCCGGTCAGGCTCGGGCTCAGGATGCAGCAGCGTTTCGCGATCTGCCCGGCTTCGAGCGCCTGCGCCGGTTCGCCGTCGAGCACGCGGATGATCCGCCATTGCTGTTCGGTCAGCGAGAATTCCTTGAGAATGGGGCGAAACAGACCCATCAGCGTTTCGCGGGCCTCGAGCAGCAGCATGGCCAGGTTGCGATGGTCGAGCGTACGGTTCATCGGGGTGGGCAGAGGTCGGGGACGCATCAATCTTAACAGCCGAAGCTGATGAATTTCGCGTATCAGGGTAATCGAGGTTGCCAGCGCACGATTGTTTACTTAAGATATTAACTATTGACGATGCGCCGCGACGCGCGGCAGGGGAACGACGCATGGAGCTGTCTTGCACGAACGCCGCGGCGCCGCCGTTGCCGGTCGCCATCGGTACCGTCTACGGCGCGTTGCTCAACGAGCGCGCGGCGCTCGACGCGCTCGGCGACGCCGTGAACGCGCCGCCTTACGGCCGCCCGCCGCAGGCGCCGATCCTGTACATCAAATCCGCCAACACGCATGCGGCCGACGGCGCCGCCGTCGTCGTGCCGGCCGGCGTCGACGCGCTGGAGATCGGTGCGTCGGTGGCCGTCGTGTTCGCGCGGCGCGCGACGCGCGTGCCGGCCGCGCAGGCACTCGACTACGTGCACGGCTTCACGCTCGCGAGCGACGTATCGGTGCCGCATCCCGATTACTACCGCCCGGCCGTGCGCTTCAAGTGCCGCGACGGCTTCTGCCCGCTCGGCCCGGCGGTCGTGCCGGCCGCCGCGCTCGCCGATGTCGACGCGATCGGCCTGACGGTGCGGATCGACGGCGCGGTGGCCGCGTCCGCGTCGACCGCGACGCTGATTCGCCCGGTGCGCGCGCTGATCGCCGACGTGACGGCCTTCATGTCGTTCGACGCGGGCGACGTGCTGCTGCTCGGCGTCGCGGGCGGCGCACCGCGTGCCCGCGCGGGCAGCACGATCGAGATCGCCGCGGCCGGCATCGGCACGTTGCGGCATACGCTGATGGCGGAGGAAGCACGATGAAGACGGCGCGCGTGATCTACAACGGCGCACTCCACGCGGCCGAACCGGCCGGCGACGGCGCGATCCGCCTCGATACGGGGCGCGTGGTGGCCGAGGACGCGGTGGCATGGCTGCCGCCCGTCGCGCCCCGCACGACGTTCGCGCTCGGGCTGAACTATGCGGACCACGCGAAGGAACTCGCGTTCAACGCACCGAGCGAACCGCTGATTTTCCTGAAGGGGCCGAACACGTTCATCGGCCACCGGTCGCTGACCGTGCGCCCGGCGGACGCCGCGCACATGCACTACGAGTGCGAACTGGCCGTCGTGATCGGCCGGCCCGCGCGCCACGTGAGCCGCGCGCAGGCGATCGACTACGTGGCCGGCTATACGGTCGCGAACGACTACGCGATCCGCGACTATCTCGAGAACTACTACCGGCCGAACCTGCGCGTGAAGAACCGCGACACCTGCACGCCGCTCGGGCCGTGGTTCGTCAGCCGCGACGAGATCGGCGACGCGGGCGACCTCACGCTGCGCACGACGGTGAACGGCCGCGAGGCGCAGCGCGGCAGCACGCGCGACATGGTGTTCGACGTGCCGGCGCTGATCGAGCACATCAGCAGCTTCATGACGCTCTCGCCGGGCGACCTGATCCTGACCGGCACGCCCGAGGGGCTGGCCGACACGAAGCCGGGCGACGAGGTCGTGACCGAAATCGAAGGGATCGGCCGGCTCGTGAACACGATCGTCGGCGAAGCGGACTACTATCGCGCCGGCTGAAGCCGTCGCCCAAGGAAGGAGAGCACATGACCATCAAGCACTGGATCGGCGGCCGCGAAGTGGAGAGCCGCGACACCTTCACGACGCTGAACCCGGCGACGGGTGAAGTCATCACCGACGTCGCGTCGGGAGGCGAGGCCGAGGTCGACGCGGCCGTGCGCGCGGCGAAGGAAGCGTTCCCGAAATGGGCGAACACGCCGGCGAAGGAGCGCGCGAAGCTGATGCGCAGGCTCGGCGAGCTGATCGAGAAGAACGTGCCGATGCTCGCCGCGCTGGAGACGCAGGACACCGGCCTGCCGATCGCGCAGACGAGCAAGCAGCT
The DNA here is from genome assembly GCF_020419965.1 of Burkholderia sp. AU39826. Taxonomy (NCBI): domain Bacteria; kingdom Pseudomonadati; phylum Pseudomonadota; class Betaproteobacteria; order Burkholderiales; family Burkholderiaceae; genus Burkholderia; species Burkholderia sp. AU39826. The sequence goes on along the minus strand of NZ_JAIZQG010000001.1, from coordinate 629,922 downwards.
GATTCCGCGCGCGTCCGAGAACTTCAACTTCTTCGCCGAAGTGTGCGTGCAGATGAACGGCCGCACTTATCCGGTCGACGACCAGATGCTGAACTACACGCTGTACCAGCCGGTCGGCGTATGCGCGCTGGTGTCGCCGTGGAACGTGCCGTTCATGACGGCCACGTGGAAGACGGCGCCGTGCCTCGCGCTCGGCAACACGGCCGTGCTGAAGATGTCGGAGCTGTCGCCGCTGACGGCCGACCAGCTCGGCCGGCTCGCGCTCGAAGCCGGCCTCCCGCCGGGCGTGCTGAACGTCGTGCAGGGCTATGGCGCGACGGCCGGCGACGCGCTCGTGCGCCATCCGGACGTGCGCGCGGTGTCGTTTACCGGCGGCACCGTCACCGGCAAGCGGATCATGGAGCGCGCGGGCCTCAAGAAATATTCGATGGAGCTTGGCGGCAAGTCGCCGGTGCTGATCTTCGACGACGCCGATTTCGACCGCGCGCTCGACGCGTCGCTGTTCACGATCTTCTCGATCAACGGCGAACGCTGCACCGCCGGCTCGCGGATCTTCGTGCAGCGCACGATCTACGACCGCTTCGTGCAGGAATTCGCACGCCGCGCGAACAACCTGGTGGTCGGCGACCCGACCGATCCGGGCACGAATCTCGGCGCGATGATCACGCGCCAGCACTGGGAAAAGGTGACGGGCTACATCCGCATCGGCGAGCAGGAAGGCGCGCGCGTGGTCGCGGGCGGCGCCGACAAGCCGGCCGGGCTGCCCGACCATCTGCGCAACGGCAACTTCGTGCGGCCGACCGTATTCGCCGACGTCGACAACCGGATGCGCATCGCGCAGGAAGAGATCTTCGGGCCGGTCGCGTGCATCATCCCGTTCGAGGACGAAGACGAAGGGCTGCGGCTCGCGAACGACACGTCGTACGGCCTCGCGTCGTACATCTGGACGCAGGACGTCGGCAAGGTGCATCGGCTCGCGCGCGGCATCGAGGCCGGGATGGTGTTCGTGAACAGCCAGAACGTGCGCGACCTGCGCCAGCCGTTCGGCGGCGTGAAGGAATCGGGCACCGGGCGCGAGGGCGGCGAGTACAGTTTCGAGGTGTTCGCGGAGATCAAGAACGTGTGCATTTCGATGGGTTCGCATCACATTCCGCGCTGGGGAGTGTGACGGAAGCGGGTGGTGTCGCCGCAAGAACAAACGATTCCTTGGCCGGCACGCCGGCCAAGCATGGGGCCGGAGTAACCGCTAAAGCGCTAACTCCGGCCGACTGGGAGACTTGAACGATGGGCAAACTGTCCCTCGCCGCGAAGATCACGCACGTGCCGTCGATGTACCTGTCGGAACTGCCCGGCAAGCATCACGGCTGCCGTGATGCGGCGATCCGCGGCCACCGGCTGATCGGTGAGCGCTGCCGTGCGCTCGGCGTCGATACGATCGTCGTGTCGGACGTGCACTGGCTCGTCAACGCGGGCTATCACGTGAACTGCAATGCGCGGTTCGCCGGCACCTATACGAGCAACGAGTTGCCGCATTTCATCCGCGACATGCAGTACGCGTACCCGGGCAACCCGGCGCTCGGCCGGCTGATCGCCGAAACGGCCACCGAGCGCGGCATCGCGACGCGCGCGCACGAGATCGACAGCCTCGAGCTCGAGTACGGCACGCTCGTGCCGATGCGCTACATGAACGGCGACCAGCACTTCAAGGTCGTGTCGATCGCCGGCTGGTGCATGTGGCATCAACTCGACGAGAGCCGGCGCTTCGGCGAGGCGCTGCTCGAAGCGATCGAGAAGAGCGATTCGAACGTCGCGTTCCTCGCGAGCGGTTCGCTGTCGCACCGCTTCAACGACAACGGCAGCCCCGAGGAATCGATCCACCAGATCAGCCGCGAATTCTTCCGGCAGGTCGACCTGCGCGTGGTCGAACTGTGGAAGCAGGGCGATTTCAGGACGTTTTGCGCGATGCTGCCCGAGTACAACGTGCATTGCCACGGCGAAGGCGGCATGCACGACACCGCGATGCTGCTCGGGCTGCTCGGCTGGGATCGCTACAACAAGCCCGTCGAGATCGTCACCGACTATTTCGCGAGCTCGGGCACCGGGCAGATCAACGCGATCTTCCCGCTGCCCTGAGCATTGCCGCGCACCACGACTTCGAATCCGACCGGAGACTTGCCATGCCACACATCGTCGTCGAATACACCGCGAACATCCGCGACGACGCACGCATTCCCGCGCTGCTGCGCACGATCAACGCGACGCTGATCGCGCAGGGCGGCGTGTTCCCGACCGGCGGCATTCGTTCGCGCGCGATCGAGCTGCACGACTACTGCATCGCCGACGGCGCGGAGGACGACGCGTTCGTCCACGTGACGCTGAAGATCGGCGCGGGCCGCAGCGACGAAACGAAGCAAGCCGCATGCGACGCGCTGTTCGACGCGATCAAGGCGCATTTCGCCGAGCTGTACGCGAAGCGTTATCTTGCTCTGTCGATGGAATTGATCGAGTTCAGCGAAAGCGGCTCGTACAAGCACAACAACATTCACGCCCGCTACAAGCGGGCCGGCTGAACCCCATTTTCGATCCGACCATGCTCGAACCCGCCATCATCGACCAGCTCGCGCACCGTCTGCACGACGCCGAGCGCGCGCGCACGCAGATCCGCCAGATCTCGCTCGACCATCCCGACATCACGATCGACGACGCGTATGCGATCCAGCGCGCGTGGGTGACGCTCAAGCTCGCGGAAGGCCGCACGCTGAAGGGGCACAAGATCGGCCTCACGTCGAAGGCGATGCAGAACACGTCGCAGATCGACGAGCCCGACTACGGCGCGCTGCTCGACGACATGTTCTTCGAGGACGGCGGCACGATACCGACCGGCCGCTTCATCGTGCCGCGTGTGGAAGTCGAACTCGCGTTCGTGCTCGGCAAGCGGCTCACCGGCCCGAACTGCACGATCTTCGACGTGTACGACGCGGTCGATTACGTCGTGCCGGCGCTCGAGATCATCGACGCGCGCAGCCAGTCGATCGACCCCGATACGAAGCGGCCGCGCAAGGTGTTCGACACGATCGCCGACAACGCGGCGAACGCGGGCGTCGTGATCGGCGGCCGGCCGGTGCGCCCGCGGGACGTCGATTTGCGCTGGGTCGCGGCGATCATGTCGCGCAACGGCGTGGTCGAGGAAACCGGTGTCGCGGCCGGCGTGCTGAACCATCCGGCGAACGGCGTCGCGTGGCTCGCGAACCGGCTGTCGCGTTTCGACGTCGCGCTGGAGCCCGGGCAGATCGTGCTCGGCGGGTCGTTTACGCGGCCCTGCGCGGCGCGTTCGGGCGATACGTTCAGCGTCGACTACGGCCCGCTGGGGACGATCCAGTGCTACTTCGAGTGAGGTGAGCGAACGATGCGGATTCCGTCGAATGTCTTCAAGGCCGCGCTCGCGCGCGGCGACGCGCAGATCGGCCTGTGGCTCGGCCTCGCGAATCCCTACAGCGCGGAAGTGGTCGCGGGCACCGGTTTCGACTGGCTGCTGATCGACGGCGAGCATGCGCCGAACACGGTGCCGACGATCCTCGCGCAACTGCAGGCGATCGCGCCATATCCGTCGCATCCGGTCGTGCGCGTGCCGTGGAACGATCCGGTGATCGTCAAGCAGGTGCTCGATCTCGGCGCGCAAACGCTGCTCGTGCCGATGGTGCAGAGCGCGGACGAGGCGCGTGCGGCGGTGGCCGCGACCCGTTATCCGCCGCACGGAATCCGCGGCGTCGGCAGCGCGCTCGCGCGCGCATCGCGGTGGAATCGCGTCGGCGAGTACCTGCATCGCGCGAACGACGAGATGGCCGTGCTCGTGCAGGTCGAGACGCGGGCCGGGCTCGACGCGATCGATGCGATCTCGCGGGTCGACGGTGTCGATGGCGTGTTCATTGGCCCGGCGGATCTGGCCGCCGATCTCGGGCATCTCGGCAATCCAGGCCACCCCGATGTGCAGGCCGCGATCGACGGCGCGATCCGCGCGATCAAGGCGGCCGGCAAGGCGCCGGGCATCCTGAGCGCGGATGAAGCGGCCGCGCGGCGCTATCTGGAAGCGGGCGCGTTGTTCGTCGCGGTCGGTGTCGATACGACGCTGCTGGCGAGGAGCGCGGAGCGGCTTGCGGCGCAGTTCAAGAAGGGCGGCGACGCCGCCGCGAAAAAGGGCGACGGTACGTATTGACGCGGCGGCGGGCGGTTGTTGTCTGCCGCCCGCCGGATCTTCGTCGTGCGGCTTCATGCGCGCGCATGGCCGCCGCTATCCGTGCGCCTGGCTTCCCCCCGCCAAATACCGCCCCGGCGTCGTCCCCAGCGCGCGCCGGAACATGTCGATGAACGCGCTCACGTTGTCGTATCCAAGATCGAGCGCGATCGTCGTCACCGGCACGCCGTCGGCGATGCGCTCCAGCGCCCGCAGCAGCCTCACCTGCTGACGCCATTGCGCGAACGTCAGCCCGGTTTCGGCGACGAAGCGGCGGCTCATCGTCCGTGCGCCGATGCCGGCCCATTCGGCCCATTCCTCCAGCCGCCGGTCGTTCGCGAGATCCGCGGCCAGCGCATCGGTGATCTTCACGAGCCGCGGGTCCCGCGGTCGCACCAGCCCCAGCGCTTCGGCTTCCGATGCCGCGATTTCATCGAGGATCACGTCGGCGATCCGGGCCTGTGCGGCATCCAATTCGGAATCGCCCCAGCTCGCCGCGCGCTGCACGGCCTCGCGCAGCAGCGGCGTCGTGCGGATCGCACGCGGCGTGGCCGGCAGCGCCGCGCAGCGCGCTTCGGCGACGAACGCCGACCAGCCGGAAATCGGCCCGAACGAGCGCAGCGAATGCCGGCAGTGCGGCGGAATCCAGATCGCGTGGATCGCGGGCACGACCCACTCCTGATCGTCGAGGCCGATCGTCACGAGCCCGCTCAGCGCGCCGACGAGCTGGCCGCGCGCATGCGAATGCGGCGCGGTGATACGGGGGGCGCGTTGCGACAGGGCGGCGGCGACCACGAACGGGCCGTCGTCGGACGTGACGAAGCGGGCGGGCAGAAGCGGATCGGACATGGCCGGATATCGGTATCGAATGGCCGTTATACCGGAGAACGGCCGGATTTGCACGCCTACACTGCGTCCATCGATGACAACCGGAGTACGACGCGATGCGAGCCGAACAAATGCTTCCCGACCATGCCAACCAGATCGATGCCGGCGGAACGACGATCCGCAAGGGCACGGTTGGCGCTTTTCTGGTCAATGCCCGTGTGTTGACCGATCCGAATGCCGCGCCGGCGGACAGGGCGCGCGCGGAGGCCGATGCGATCGATGCGCTGCCCGCGCTGCGCGCGCTCGGCCTGTTCGACGTGCTGGAAGTGCGCGATCCCGCGCTGCGCGCGTGGCTCGACGCCCGGTAAAGATCCACCGTCCAGATTGAAGGAACCACCATGAAAGCAGCAGTTGTTGAAGGCGCTGGACAGCGCCCGGTTTATACCGAATTCGAACCGCCGCGCGCGATGCCGGGCCACAGCCTGATCGACGTGACGGCGTCCGCGCTGAGCCGCATCGCACAGGGGCGCGCGGCCGGCACGCATTACTCGTCGGATCGACGCTATCCGTTCGTCGTCGGTGTCGACGGCGTGGGGCGTCTCGACGACGGTCGGCGCGTCTACTTCTTCGGCGCGCCCGTGCCGTTCGGCGCGATGGCCGAACGCACGATCGTGCCCGATACGCAGTGCGTGCCGCTGCCGGACACGCTTGACGATGTCACCGCCGCGGCGATCGCGATTCCGGGGATGTCGTCGTGGGCGGCGCTGACCGAACGCGCGCGGTTCGTCGCGGGCGAGACGGTGCTCGTCAACGGTGCAACGGGTACGTCCGGGCGGCTCGCGGTGCGAATCGCGAAGCATCTCGGTGCGGCGAAGGTGATCGCGACGGGCCGCAACGCGGCCGCGTTGCAGGTGTTGCTGAAGGCCGGCGCGGATGCTGTCGTGTCGCTGCAGCAGGACGACGCCGATCTGGCGCGGGCGCTCGAACCGCATTTCCGTGCGGGCGTGGATGTCGTGCTCGATTATCTGTGGGGCGCCAGCGCGCAGACACTGCTGGGCGCGGCCGCGAAAGTGACACCCGGTGGCCGGCGGCTGCGTTTCGTGCAGATCGGCTCGATCGGCGGCGCGGACTTGCTGGTGCCCGGCGCCGTGCTGCGGGCGACCGCGATCGAACTGATGGGCAGCGGTCTGGGCAGCGTGCCGTTGCCGGGCTTGCTGGCGTCGGTGCGCGGTGTATTCGAAGCGGCCGCGCCGGCGGGCCTGACGATCGACACGCGCACGGTGCCGCTGTCGGCTGTCGGCGAGCACTGGGGCGATACGAGCAGCGCCGTGCGTTTGGTGTTCACGATGCGTGGTGAGTAGGCGGCGCATCGCCCTGCGCCGGGTTGCACGGCAGCCTCCGGCCGTTCACTGTCATGCTGCCGCGCGTGGCAGGAAGGCAGACGGGCGGCTGACCGCCCGCCGACGCCGGCAGCGTCAGACTCAGAACCGCTGCTGAATCCCCGCCGTGACCCCGACCTGCGTGGTGCCGTACCCATTGAAATCGCGCGACACACCGACTTTCTGGTCGTGCTTCGCGATCGCGAACGCACCGGCTGCATACAGCACCGTGCGCTTCGACAGCGCGTACTGCGCACGCACCGACACCAGCGTCGGGTCGGCATCCGTGCCGCCCTTGATGTTCTGGTGGTAGACGGCCGCGATCAACGAGAACGTCGGCGTGAACTGGTACGACCCGCCGAGCCAATACATGTCGCTCAACTGGTTCGCGGCCGTGGTGTGATACGTGCGCCGATAGTTGCGATAGCCGGCCATCGTCTTCAGGTTACCGAAGTCGTAGCTCAGGCCCGCGTGGATGCCCTGGATATAGTTGACGGTATCGGCCGGCGTGACGCTGTCGGCCGCGCCGTTCTGCCGGTCGAACGTGACGACGGCCGCGAACGGCCCCGTCTCGTAACCGACCGCGAAATCGTATTTCGAGCTGGTCTTCACGCTGCCCGGCACGTTGCCGAAACCGTACAGCGCGCCGAACTTGAAGCCGCTGAATTCGCCGTCGTAGCGCACTGCGTTCGACGAGCGCGTGAACATGCCGTCCTTGCGGCCGCCCGTCGCCATCGACGACGAGGCCCACGAATAGTTCTGCGAGTAACCCATCGGGTCGAACGGCATCATGTAGTCGTATGTGACGGTGAAGTTGCGGCCAAGCGTCAGCTCGCCCCATTTGCTTTTCAGGCCCACCGTCGCGCGGCGCGCGAAGATCGAGTCCGGGCCGTCGTCGGACGCGCCGTTCGCGAGATCGATGCCGCTTTCGAGCCTGAACACGGCCTTCAGCCCGCCGCCGAGATCCTCGACGCCGCGCAAGCCCCAGCGCGACGTGTTCTTGTTACCCGATTTCAGCTTGAACGAATTGCCGCCATCCGGTGCCGCATGGTTCGCGTATTCGATGCCGGCGTCCATGATCCCGTATATCGTGACCGACGACTGAGCGTGCGCGGCCGGCACGGCGATACAGGCGGCTGCAGCCGAACCGGTGAGGACTACTGTTCGAATGGAACGTTCTGCGCGTGACTTCATTTTGACGGTGTCTCCTGGGTTGTTTTAGGCGGGTTGAAACAGAAAACGGGTACGCGGCGCGCCATCGGCGGACGCCATCAAGCGTCCGCCGATGCGAGTTGCAAACGGATGCGCGCTTGACTGCATGCGCGGCGGCGCGCGAGCCGCCGCGATCGGATCAGCCCGCTTTCGCGAACGCCCAGCAGTCGTTGGCCGGGAATTCGATCCAGTGCTTGCCGGCCGCGCGCGGCACGTGGCCGAACGCGCGCAGGCGCATCTCGCCGCAATGGAACAGGTATTCCCAGCGGTCGCCGAGATACATCGACGTGACGAGGTCGGCCTGCAGCCGGTTCGCGCCCGGGCCGTCGGCCACCTGCACGCGCTCGAGACGGATCACGGCCTGCGCGTCCTGGCCCGGCGCGAACGTGTCGCGGGCCAGCGCCTGCAACTCCCAGCCGTCGCCGGCAAGCGTCACGCGTTCGCCGTCGACGGCCGCGACGCGCGCGTCGATCCGGTTGTTGCTGCCCATGAATTCGGCGGTATACAGCGAGCGCGGCGCGCCGTACAGCTCGGCCGGCGTGCCTTCCTGTTCGATGCGGCCGTTGCGCAGCAGCAGGATGCGGTCGGACATCGCCATCGCTTCGGTCTGGTCGTGCGTCACGCACAGGGCCGACAGTCCGAGCGACACGATCAGCTCGCGCAGCCACGCACGCGCTTCCTCGCGCAGCTTCGCGTCGAGGTTCGACAGCGGCTCGTCGAGCAGGATCACCGGCGGGTTGTAGACGAGCGCACGGGCGATCGCGACGCGCTGCTGCTGGCCGCCCGACAGTTGATGCGGAAAGCGTTCGGCGAGATGGCCGAGGCCGAGCTGGTCGAGCGCGGCCTGCACGCGGTGTTTCTGTTCGGCAGGCGCCACGCGGCGCAGCTTGAGCCCGTAGCCGACGTTGTCGGCGACGGTGCGGTGCGGCCACAGCGCGTACGACTGGAACACGAGGCCGAGCGAGCGCTGCTCGACCGGCAGGTCGATGCGCCGTGCGCCGTCGAAGAACACGCGCTCGTCGAGCTGGATACGGCCGTCGGACGGCTGTTCGAGGCCGGCCACCGCGCGCAGCAGCGTGGTCTTGCCGCTGCCCGACGCGCCGAGCAGGCACACGACTTCGCCGGCCTTCAGTTCGAACGACACGCCTTTGAGGATCGGGTTGGCGCCGTAGCTGAGGTGCAGATCGTCGACGATGAGCTTATCCATGAAGTTTCACTCCGAAGCGCAGGGCCACGCCGAGACCGGCGCCGACCATCGCGATGTTGATGACAGAGAGCGCGGCGACCTGATCGACGGCGCCGGTCGCCCACAGCGACACGAGCAGCGCGCCGATCACTTCGGTGCCGGGCGACAGCAGGTAGACGGCGGTCGAGTATTCGCGCTCGAAGATCATGAAGATCAGCAGCCACGCGGCGAGCAGGCCGAAGCGCACGAGCGGCAGCGTCACGTCGAGCGACACGCGGCTGCGCGTCGCGCCGACGCTGCGGCCGGCTTCCTCGAGCTCGGGGCCGACCTGCAGCAGCGCGCTCTGGATGAGCCGCATCCCGTACGCGAGCCATACGACCGTGTACGCGATCCAGATGCTCCACATCGAGTTCTTCAGTTCGCGCAGGCCCGGCACGAACAGGAAGATCCACAGGAACGCGAGACCGGCGAGCAGGCCCGGCACCGCGCGCGGCAGCAGCACGAGGTAGTCGAGCAGCCTGGTCGCCCAGTCGGGGCGGCGGTGGCCGGCGAACGCGACGAGCGAGTAGAAGCCGATCGCGAGCGCGCCGCCGATCACGCCGATGCCGAGCGTGTTGACGATCGCGCGCACCAGGTTGTCCTGCTCGAACAGCTCGACGAAGTTCGCCAGCGTCAGCACTTCGCCGAGCGGCACGCCTTCGCCCCAGTTGGTCACGAACGCGCGCAGCACGATGCCCGAGATCGGCACGATCACGGTCAGCGCGAGCCACAGCGCGACGATCACGAGCGCGACCCAGCGCCACACGCCGAGCGGCAGCACGGTCGCGCGGCCGGCCTTGCCCTTCACGGTGACGAAGCGGTTCGCGGTCTTCAGCAGGCGGCGCTGCAGCAGCACGAGCGGGAACGTGATCGCGACGATGCACACGGCGACCGCGGCCATCAGGTGATACGACGGCACGCCGAGCTTGTTGGTCAGCTTGTACAGGTAGGTCGCGAGCACGAGGTGGCCTTCCGGGTCGCCGAGCACGAGCGGCAGCCCGAACACCTCGAAGCCGAGGAAGAACACCAGCACGCCGGCGAACAGTAGCGCGGGCATCGTCATCGGCAGGCTTACGTCGAGCGCGACGCGGAACGGGCGGGCGCCCGCGACGCGCGCGGCTTCCTCGACGTCCGAGCCGAGGTTGCGCAGCGCGGCCGACGAATACAGGTACACGTGCGGCACGTGCGTGAGGCCGACGATCACCGTGATCGCGAAGATCGAATACACGTTCCAGGGCACGCTCTGCACCCCGAACAGCTCCTTGAACCACACCGAATAGAAGCCGACCGGGCCGGCCGCGACCACGTAGCCGAACGCGAGCACCATCGGCGACACGAACACCGGCGTGAGCAGCAGCGGTTCGAGCCAGCGGCGGCCGGGCAGGTCGGTGCGCACCATCAGGAACGCGAGGATGCCGCCGAGCGGGATCGAGATGAACAGCATCCCGCCGGCGATGATGAACGAGTTCTTCACGGCCGACCAGAAATCGGGATCGCTGAAGATGAAGCGGAAGCCTTCGATGCCGAGCGTCTTGTTCGCGTCGAAGAACGGCGCGGACAGCAGGCTCTGGAACAGGATGAAGCCGAGCGGCAGCGCGACCGCGACGGTCAGTACCGCGACGACGATCCAGCGCAGCATGCCGGCGAGCGGCTGCAGGCTGCTGACCGGCAGCGCGGGAATCGCGTCGCGCGGGCCGGTGGCGGGCGGAACGGCCGGTGCCGTGCCGCGTGTGCTGGTGGAAAGCATGAGTTCGCCCCTGCGGCCATCCGGATGGCCGCCTCAAGGAAGTCGGTAAGGGGAAGGAGCCGCCCGCGCGCCGTGCGGCGGGCGGCCCGGCGTCAGCGGCTCAGCGCTTGATCGCCTGCTGCCATTGCTTCAGGAACGCGAGGCGCTTCGACTGGTCGAGATAGACGAGCAGGCCGGTGCCGATCTGGATCGGCTTCAGCGAATCGCCGAGTTCCTTCGTGAGGCTCGCGGCCGACGTTTCGCCGGTCACGTCCGCGCGGATCGCGTACAGGTTCGCCTGGTTCGCGATCAGCGTCTGGCCGCGCTTCGACAACAGGTAGTCGACCCACAGCTTCGCGGCGTTCGGGTTCTTCGCCTTCTTCGACACGGTGGCGAGGCGGCTCACGACCTGCGTGTAGTCCTTCGGAAACACGTAGCCGATCGACTTGTCCTTCTTTGCCTTCGCGTACGCATACGAGCCGATGATGTTGTAGCCGATCAGGTTCTCGCCCGACGAGATGCGCTCCATCATCGCGCCCGTGCTCGACTGCAGCTTCGGGCCGGTCGCGCCGATCGCCTTCACGAGTTCCCACGTGACCTTCTCGTTTACGTGCGCGTCCTGGGTCAGGTAGTTGAAGCCGACGCCCGATTTCTCGATGTCGTAGGTCGTGACCTTGCCCTTGAACTTGTCGGCCTGCGTGGTGAGCAGCTTGATCAGTTCGGCGCGGGTTTTCGGCACCTCGTTCTCGGGGATCAGCCGCTTGTTGTAGACGATCGCGAGCGGCTCGAACGTCGTGCCGTACGCCTGCTTCTGGTACTGCGCCCATTGCGGCACGTTCGGGCTTTCGGGCGAATCGTACGTCGCCATCAGGCCGTCGTTGACGAGCTTGACCTGCAGGTCCATCGCCGAGCTCCACAGCACGTCGGCGCTGGTGCTGCTCGCCGCGTTCTCGCTGATGTAGCGGTTGTACAGCTCGGTGCTGTTCATGTCGTTGTACTCGACCTTCACGCCGTACAGGCTTTCGAAGTCCTTGATCAGCGGACGCACGAGGCCCGTGTCGGTCGTCGAGTAGACGATCAGCTTGCCTTCCTTCTTCGCGGCGTCGATCACGCCCTGGTAGTTCCCCGGGTAGCCGGCCGGAACCTGCGCGGCGGCGCCGCCGGCGGCAGTGCCCAGGACGACCGCCAGCGCGGCGGCGAGGTGCTTCGGTGCAAACGGCATGTCTTCCTCCAGTGATGCGTTGATGTTGTTCGAATGACGCGGATGTTACGGGCGGGGCACTTTCAGCCCGCTTTCATTTCCGTTCGCGATTGCGCCGTTCGCGTCATGGATTTCCCGGGGGGCGACCGCGGCTTTCGCGGCGCAACAGGGGGGCGCGACGCGGGGTGACCGGCTACGCGGGTGCGGCCAGCAGTTGCCCGAGGACTTGGCCACCATGCCGCGCGTACGCGGCCGTCCGCGCCGCATACCCGACGCCGCCGCCGACGACGCGGCCCGTTCGCGGCACCCGCGCAACCCGTGTTTGCGCGAGGCGTGGAGACGGAAAGGATCATGTAATGTAGCGGGCTGTCGCTGACCTTACCGGAATCCCCATGCGTGTGCTGCTCGTCGAAGACAACCCGAACCTGGCCCAGTCGCTGAGCGATGCGCTGAGCGCCGCGCGCTTCGCGGTCGATCACATGGCCGACGGCGAGGCGGCGGACCACGTGCTGCGCACGCAGGATTACGCGCTGGTGATCCTCGATCTCGGGCTGCCGAAGCTCGACGGGCTGGAGGTGCTGCGGCGGCTGCGCGCGCGCCGCAATCCGGTGCCGGTGTTGATTCTCACCGCGCACGGGTCGGTCGAGGATCGCGTGAAAGGGCTCGATCTCGGCGCCGACGACTATCTCGCGAAACCGTTCGAGCTGACCGAACTCGAGGCGCGCGCCCGCGCGCTGATCCGCCGCAGCCTCGGCCACGAGCATTCGCGGGTCGAATGCGGGCCGCTTTCGTATGACAGTATCGATCGCAGCTTCCATCTCGCGGGCGAGCCGCTGTCGCTCACGCCGCGCGAGCGCTCGGTGCTCGAGGTGCTGATCCTGCGCAACGGCCGTGCGATCAACAAGGACACGCTGTCGGAGAAGATCTTCGGGCTCGACGAGTCGGTCAACGCCGATGCGATCGAGATCTACGTATACCGGCTGCGCAAGAAGCTGGAGAACACCGGCGTCGCGATCGTCACGCTGCGCGGGCTCGGCTATCTGCTCGAAGCAAAGGCTGGGACGGCCGAATGAGCGCCCGTCGCGCTCGCTCGTGCTCGCCGGCGGCCGACGCGGCGCCTGCGATCGTTGGCGCGGCCCGGCCGAACGCATGATGACCCGCCCGAACCTGCGCGCGCAGGTCGCGCTGTGGCTGCTGCTGCCGCTGCTCGGCCTGCTCGCGCTCGACTCGTGGCTCACGTACCAGCGCGCGATGAGCGCCGCGCACGTCGCGTTCGACCGCACGCTGTCGTCGTCGCTGAAGTCGATCCGCGAAGGCGTGCGGCTCAACGACGGCGAGATCGAGGTCGACCTCCCGTATCTCGCGCTCGAAATGCTCGAGTCGAGCGACGGCGGCAAGATCTACTACCTGATCCGCGAGGACAACGGCCGCACGGTCACCGGCTATCCGGACCTGCCGCTGCCGCACGGGCGCGACGCGGGCGACGGCGCGCTGTTCGTCACGCGCTACTACGACGTCGTGTATCGCGGCGAACAACTGCGGATGGCCGCGCTGCGCATCCCGGTGCACGACGTGCCGACCGCGCAGTCGCGCATCGTGTGGGTGATGGTCGGCGAGACGATCGAGGCGCGCCAGGCGCTCGCGCGCGAGATCCTGATCGGGTCGCTGCTGCAGGAAGGGCTGCTCGTCGTGCTGGCGCTCGGAATCGTGTGGCTCGGCGTCGGGCGCGGGCTGCGGCCGCTGAACCGGCTGTCGGCGACCGTCGCCGCGCGCAGCGAGGACGACACGACGCCGCTCGACACGGGCGCGATGCCGAGCGAACTCGCGCCGCTCGTCGATTCGATCAACCAGTACATCGGCCGCACGCAGCGGATGCAGGTGGCGCGGCGTCGCTTCTTCGCCGATGCGGCCCATCAGTTGAAGACGCCGCTCGCGGCGGTGCAGGCGGGCGTCGAGCTCGCGCTGCGGCCCGACGAGCAGCCGCGCATGAACGTGCACCTGCGGCGCGCGAACGGCGCGGTGCGGCAGGCCGCGAAGATCGTCCAGCAACTGCTGTCGCTGTCGCGGCTCGATTCGGACAGCGGTCATGCGGTCGCGCACAAGCCGGTTGCGCTGCACCGGCTCGCACGCAGCGTGACGCTCGACTGGTCGCCCGTCGCCCGCGCGCGCGACATCGATCTTGGCTTCGAGCACGAGGCAGACGTCGACGTGCTCGGGCAGTCCGACCTGCTCGGCGAGATGATCGGCAACCTGATCGACAACGCGATCCGTTATGCGGGCGACCATGCGGTGATCACGGTGCGCGTCTCGCGCGACGGCGAAGCGGCGCGGCTCGACGTGATCGACGACGGGCCGGGCATTCCGGCCGACGAACGCGACGCGGTGTTCGAGCGCTTCCATCGTGGCAGCAAGACGCAGACGGTCGAAGGCACGGGTCTCGGGCTGTCGATCGTGCGGGAGATCGCGCGCGTGCATCAGGGCAGCGTGACGCTGACCGATGCGGCCGGCGGCGGGCTGATCGTGACGATCCGGCTGCCGGCGGCGGTGAACGACGCGATGCCGCGCGCCGTATGACGGCGCGCGTAGTAGCGGGCCGCGCTGTCCGGCTCAATCGCCGAACCCGATCTCCGCTTCGACCGGCTGCCCGACTTCGAGCCACGCGCCCGCGCCTTCGACGACGATCGCATTGATACCGAACGTCAGCGCGCCGTCGTAGTTCGGGTTCGTGCGATAGGTCTGCATCGTGTCGGTCGGCTCGTGCGGCCATGCCGGGTCGGGCGTGCCGGTGGCCTGGTCGATCGTCGGCACCGGGCAGCGCGTGCACAGCTTGACGAGCCGCAGCCGCACCGGCGTGTCGCCGCCGGCGTCGAGATGCTCGACGAAATCCTCTTCGTACGCATCGAGATCCGACACGACGATGTTCGGCCGGAAGCGGTTCATCGGGATCGCCGGCGCGCCCTTCGCGGCAAGCCGCGCGTTCAGGTCGTCGAGCGACGACTGGCCGATCACCAGCAGCGGATAACCGTCCGCGAACTGCGTATGCGTATCGATGTCGCCGGTCCATTTGCGGTTGCAGCCGCGGCGTGCGTCGGGGCCGAAGCGCGCGAGCTTCGTCGGCGCGCCGAGGAATGCGGTGAGCCACGCGGCCGTTTCGGCGCCCGTGTCGATCGCGTCGACGGTGTCGCGCCACACGGTCGCGGCCATCTTCGGCGTCGCGGGCGTCGCGTCGCCGGCGAGCGGCGTGCGGATCTCCGGCATGCCCGGCGCGTTCAGCACGAGCGCATCGCCGTCGAGCGTCGGGCGGATCAGCGCGAGGCGCGGATGCGTGCGCTGCGTGAGCATCTGCCCGTGCGGATCGGTGATCAGCCAGTGGCGGTCGTACGCGAGGCCCGTTTCGAGCAGTTGCGCGCGCGACAGCGCGATGCCGGCGCAGGATTTGATCGGGTAGACGAAGAGTTCGGTGATGGCTGGCATGACGCTGGCTGAAGGCGGGATGGTCGAAGCGCGATTGTGCCAGATCGTACCGAAGCCGTTTGGGCGGCTGCGTGCCGCCCCGGCTCGTCACGCGAGCGGGAAGCCGGTATCGAAGGTCGTGCGCACGTCGAGCGGCTGGCGCAGCAGCCCTGCCTTCAGGTAGAAGTCGGCCGTGCGCTGCTGTTCGGCGATCACCGCTGCGTCGATCGGCTGCCAGCGCGTGCCGCGGCGCTCGAACTGCAGCTTCGCGGCGGCCGGTGGAATGCCGATGATGCGTGCGAGCGCCGCCGAATACGCGTCGACGTGCCGGTACGACCAGGACTGCGCGCGCACGACGCGCCGCAGGAAATCGTGCAGCACGTCGCGCTTCGAGGCGATCGCCGCGTCGGTCGCCGCGAGATAGCTGAGGCCCGACCACAGCCCGCGGCCGTTGACCAGCACGCGCGCGCGGCCGCTCGTTTCGGCGAGGGCGGTATAGGGCTCCCAGGTCGCCCACGCGTCGATCGAACCGGTGGCGAGCGCCAGCATCGTGTCGGCCGGCGGCAGGAAGCGGAACGACACCGCATCGGGCGGCAGGCCGGCCGCATCGAGCGCCTTCAGCGTGACGAAATGGCCGATCGAGCCGCGCGTGGTGCCGATGCGCTTGCCTTTCAGGTCGGTCGCGCCTTTCAGCGCGGCGTCGGGCTGCACGAGCACGGCCGTGCCGTACGGATCGGAACGGTTCGCGCCGATCACCTTGATGCGGGCGCCCGAGGCGAGCGCGAAGATCACCGGCGCGTCGCCGATCGGCCCGCAGTCGACGGCGGCCGCGTTCAGCGCTTCCGCGAGCGGCGCGGCGGCCGGGAATTCGGTCCACGCGATGTCGTACGCGAGCCCGTTCAGTTCGCCGGCCGCTTCGAGCAGCGCGCGCAGCCCGCCTTTCTGGTCGCCGGCGCGCAGCAGCGGGCGGACGCCCGACTGCGCGCGCACGGCGGCCGGCGCGGCGGCGATCGTGGCAAGGGCGCTCGCCTGCGCGAGGAAGTGGCGTCGGGTCGGATTCATCGTGAAGTTCGGTTCAAGAAAGGTTCAGGGATTCAATGCGGAAGCCCGGCCTGTACGTCGCGTACGGGTTCCTGGTCGACGCGCAGCAGCAGCGCGGTCAGTGCGTCGCCGCCCGTGGCGCGCGCGGCCGGGCGGGCCACCGTGTCCGAGCGGCACAGCAGGTCGGCATCCGACCAGCCGGCGCCGCCCGGCAATGCGCGCGCCCGCAGCCAGCCGCGCCGATCGGCAAGCAGTTGCGTGCCGCCGAGCGCATCGGGCGCGACGCCGGCGATCGTCGCGAACGCGAGCCACGCATCGGCGGTCGTCGCGACGCAGTTCGCGCGCGGGCCGGCTGACGGCGGCACGGGCGCGCCGCGTTCGGTGACGAGCAAGGTCTGCCAGCGCGCGTCTTCCTGCGGTGGCGTCGCGCCGGCCGCGAGCGCGACGACGCGCACGCGCTGGCCTTCGCGCCAGCGCTCGAGCGCCTGGGGCGCGGCGTCGCCGCACCGCACGTCGAGCGCCGGCAGCGGGACGGGCACCGGCCACGCGCCTTCCGCCTGCGCGCTGCTGCCGGCGGCCAGCGCTTTCAGGTAATCGAGCACGGCCCATGTGTCCTGCGGGCCGAGCGTCGCCGCGAAGCCGGGCATCGTCGACGCACCGTGCTCGTCCCGCGTGCCGTGGCGCACGCGCCAGAACAGTTCGCCGTCGAGCCGACGCGCGAGCAGCGCGCCGGCGAAGGTCGGCGGCCAGTGCGCGAGCGTGGCCGCGAGCGGGCCTTCGCCGCGCCCGTCCGCGCCGTGGCAGGCCGCGCAATGTTGCGCATACAGGTGCGCGCCGCGCATCACGTTCGACACGGAAAACGGCGCGGGATCGCGCTGGAAGCTCGTCGGCACGGCAGGCGCGAGCCACAGCGAAGCGGGCGGCCACGGCGCGAACCACGCGACGGCCAGCGCGGCGATGGCCGTCGCGACACGCCACTTGCGCGAAGCCAGCGCGGCGCAGGCGAGCCCGACGGCCAGCGCCGTCAACGTACACGCGAATGCGAGTTGCCGCGTGAGCCCCGCGTCGATGCGCAGCGTTTCAAGCGCGATGCGGTGTGCCCACGGCCACGCGGCCTGGCCGTCGGCGTCGCCGGTCAGGCCGATCGCGTGCAACCCATGCGCCAACGCGATTTGCGCGCGATACAGCAGTTGCAGGAACGCGATGGCCCAGTCGGCGAACGGCGGCGCGTTCATCGCGCGCGCCTCCGGCGGACCGCATTCGAACGTCGAACGGCACCCGGCATCTACCAGCTCGCATCGAGCCCGAGATGCCGCAGCGCGTCGTGGCGCAATTCGGCGAGGCGCGGATCGCCGCGATGGCGCGGGTAGGGCAGGTCGACGTGCAGTTCGGCGACGATCCGTGCCGGGCGCGGCCCGAACACGATCACGCGCTGCGCGAGAAACAGCGCTTCTTCCACGTCGTGCGTGACGAGCAGCGCGGAGAAACCGTCGCGTTGCCACAGCGCGGTCAGCTCGGCCTGCATCGTGAGCCGCGTCAGCGAATCGAGCTTGCCGAGCGGTTCGTCGAGAATCAGCAGGCGCGGGTCGTTGACGAGTGCGCGGGCGAGCGCGACGCGCTGCGCCATCCCGCCGGACAACTGATGCGGAAACACGTTCGCGAAGTCCTCCAGCCCGACGCGCGCGAGCGCATCGTCGACGCGATGCTGCGCGGTACGCGCCACGCCGCGTGCTTCGAGGCCGAGCGCGACGTTCGCGCGCACGCGCCGCCACGGGTACAGCGTCGGGTCCTGGAACACGACGATGCGCGACGGATCGGGGCGCTCGATCGGCACGCCGTCCTGCGCGATTCGGCCTTGCTTGGCGGCGTCGAGCCCCGCGACGAGGCGCAGCAGCGTCGATTTCCCGCAGCCGCTCGGGCCGAGCAGCGCGACGAATTCGCCGGCCGCGACCGACAGCGACACGTCGTCGAGCACCGGCAGCGCGCCGCCGGGGCCGTCGAACGCATGGCTCACGCGGCGGATGTCGATGCGTGCGCCTCGCGGCGGCGCGACGGCGGGCGCCGCAGCAGTGGCGGCGGACGGTTCGAGTACGGCGGCGCTTACCATTTGACGGTTCCTTTCTGCCAGGCGAGCACGCGGTCGCGCACCGCGAACAGCAGCGCGATCAACCCGGAAAACAGCAGCGCCATCACGATCAGCGCCGCATACATGTTCACGTACGACGCCCAGCCCTGCGCCCAGCTCAAATACCAGCCGAGCCCCGACTTGACGCCCATCATCTCGGCGACGACCAGCACCGTGAACGACGCGCTCAGCCCCATGAAGATGCCGACGAACACGTGCGGCAGCGCGGCCGGAATCGCGACGCGCAGCACGAGGAAGCGCGCGTTCGCGCCGAGCGTGCGCGCGACGTCGTAGTACTGCTTGTTCACGCTCGCGACGCCGGACCACGTCAGCACGGCGACCGGGAAGCCGGTTGCAAGCGCGATCAGGAACGCGGCGGCCGAATAGCTCGACGGGAAGAAGTAGAACGTGAGCGGCAGCAGTGCGGTGGCCGGCACGGGCCCGAGCACGCGCAGCACCGGATGCACCCAGTAGCCGATGCGGCGCGACCAGCCGATCGACACGCCGACCGCGAAGCCGACCGTGACGCCGTACGCGAACCCGAGCGCGAGCAGCTTCAGCGTGTTGCCGGCGCTGCCGGCGAGGCGCGGCCAGTCGTCGACGTAGACCTCGATCAGCGCCTGCGGCGGCGCGAAGAACGGCGTCGGCAGCCAGCCGGTTTTGGCGGTGACGATTTCCCACGCGGCGAGCACGAGCGGCAGCGCGACGAGCCACGGGCCGGCCGGGCGAACGCGTGCGAGCCGCGTGCGGGTCGCGGGAACGCGATGGCCGAGCGTCGCGGCGACGAGCAGCAGCGCGGCGATCGTCCACGCGGCCGTGCCGAACGTGTCGGTGTACGCCCAGTCGCTGAAGCCGACGATCCGGTTCGGCCACAGGTGCGTCAGCGCGCCGAGCGCGGCCCACGCGAATGCGGCGGCGATGCCGGTCGGCCAGGTGCGCGCGCGCCGCGCTTCCGCGGCCAGCGTGGCGTCGCAGGTCGTGCAGGCTGCGCGCGCGGAAGTTGCAGCGTTGGCGGCGCTGGCCGGAGCCGATGCGGCGCGTGCGGCGGACGCATGTTCGATCGTCGACATCGCGTTACCCCAGTACGTTCGCATAGACCTGCTGCGCGAAGCGCTGCGGGTCCGTGCTCTTCTTCAGCACGCTGATGCGGCGGAAGTCGTCCGCATAGAACGCGATTTCCTGCTGCAGGTCGACGTTGGTCGGGTGGTGCGTGTAGGTGAGCGTCGCGTACAGCTTGCGCAGATCCTCGGGGCTGATCTTCGGCGAATACTTCGCGAACACCTTCGCGGCTTCGTTCGGGTTGTCGTGCGTGTACTCGGTGGCCTGCACGATCGAGCGCGCGAGCGCGGCGGCCGACGGCCGGTCGTTGCGCACGAGGTCGCCGCGTGCGCCGATCACGCAGCACACCTTGCGCGCGTATTCGCCGGACAGGTTGGTCGCGAGTTCGGTATACGCGCCGTTGCTGCGCTTTTCGAGCAGATAGAGATTCGGGTCGCCGTCGGCGATCGCGTGGATTTCGCCCTTGTCGACCGCGACGCCGAGCAGGTCGGCCGGATACTGCCGCCACGTGATGTCGCGCTCGGGATCGACGCCGTTCTTCGCGAGCAGGATCGAGAAGAAGTGCTTGCCGGGCGCGGCCAGATCGCTGACGCCGACCGTCTTGCCCTTCAGCGCCTGCAGTGTCGTGACGCCGGCCGCCTTCGCGCCGAGCAGCCGCACGCAGCCGCCGTGCGAGCTGCCGATGATCTTCACGTCGAAGCCGGCTTCGAGCGGCTTCAGCCAGCGGTGGATCATCCCGACCGCCGCGTCGGCCTTGCCGGTCGCGATCGATTCGAGCAGCTGATCGGTCGAGCCGCTGTAGTTGATCAGCTCGACCTGCAGCCCGTTCTTCTCGAAGAAGCCGCGCTCCTGCGCGACGACGATCGGCGTCAGGCAGAACGCGTTCTGGTTCCACGCGAACGTGAGCTTCTTCAGCGGCGGCGCGGACCACGCGTGGCGGCCGAGCGTGATCGCCGGCACGGCGAGCGCGGCGGCGCCGGCCGCGCGCAGCAGCCGGCGGCGTTGGTCGTCGTGCGCGTCGTGGGGCGCGGGTGCGGTGGTTTGGGTCATGGTCTGGTCTCCGGTGTGGCGCAAGTCCGTTATTGGCGTGAACAGGCCCTAATCGAGCAGGTCGGGTTCGTCGGCGACGACGCGCGCGAACAGGCTGTCGAACGCATGCAGCGCACCGTCGGGACCGCCGATCTGGCCGTGCGTATGGCGCGCGGTCGCGTGATCGATCGGCCGCGGCGTGCCGGCCGCTTCGGCCAGCAACTGCGTGTGCGCGACGTTGTCGAGCGCGATGTACCACCACGCGGCGGCCTCGACCGTCGGGCCGGCCGTCAGGATCCCGTGGTTCTTCAGGATCACGCCCTTGTGCGTGGTGCCGTCCGGCTTCGCGAGCGCATCGGCGATCCGCGCGCCTTCGCTGGTGTCGACGACCATCCCCGTGAAATCGTCGAACAGCGCGTGATCCTCGTAGAACACGCACGCGTCCTGCGTGAGTGGATCGAGCGGGCGGCCGAGCGTCGACCATGCCTTGCCGTAGGTCGAATGCGTGTGCGCGGCGGCGACCACGTGCGGATGGGCTTCGTGGATCGCCGCATGGATCGCGAACGCGGCCTTGTTCAGCGGCCGCTGGCCGATCGCGGTTTCGCCGCGTGCGTTGACGAGCAGCAGGTCGGAGACCTTGATCTGCGAGAAATGCACGCCGAGCGGGTTCACCCAGAAATGATCGGGCAGCTCCGGATCGCGCGCGGTGATGTGGCCCGCGAGGCCCGCCGCGAAGCCGAAGCGCGCAAACAGGCGGAACGCGGCCGCGAGCCGCTCCTGCCGGTGGCGACGCTCGGCGGCGACGTCGAGGCGCGGCGCGGGCGGATCGAACCAGAAGTGCTGGCGCGGGGTATCGGCGAGCACGAGGCCCGATGCGGTACGGTGGGGCGAGGACAGGACGGCGGACATGATCGCGTATGGCTCCGTTGGGCTCCGTTGGCTCAGGCGGCGCGGCGTGCCGCGTCGCGTGCGGCGACGGCGCCGCGCACACGCGGAATCAGTTCACGGCCGCAGTCGATCGCGTCTTCCAGCGGGTCGAAGCCGCGGATCAGGAACGTCGTCACGCCGAGGTCGTAGTAGTCGAGCAGCGCGTCGGCGACCTGTTCGGGCGTGCCGACGAGCGCCGTCGAATTCGAGCGCGCGCCGGTGAGCTTCGCGATCTCGGTCCACAGCCGCTTGTCGACGCGCGAGCCGCGCTCGGCCGCGGCGAGCAGGCGGCGCGCGCCTTCGCTCTGCTGCGGGCCGCCGGCGCCGAGCCCGGCCGCTTCGCGCAGCCGGCGCGTTTCGTCGAGGATGCGGTGCGCACGCGCCCACGCTTCGTCCTCGGTCGCCGCGAGGATCGGGCGGAAGGATACGGAGAAGCGCACCTGGCGGCCGTGTTTCGCGGCTTCGGCGCGCACGCGCGTCGTCAGGTCGCGCACCTGGTCGAGCGATTCGCCCCACAGCGCGTACACGTCCGCGTGCTTGCCGGCCACCGCCAGCGCGGCTTCCGACGCGCCGCCGAAGTAGATCGGCACGTGCGGCTGCTGGAACGGCTTCACTTCCGAGAAACCCTGCTTGAACCGGTAATGCGCGCCGTCGTGATCGAACGGCTGCGCTTCCGTCCAGATTCGCCGCAGGATGCCCAGGTATTCGTCGGTGCGTGCATAGCGCGCGTCGTGATCGAGGAAATCGCCGTCGCGCTGCTGCTCGCTGTCCGAGCCGCCGGAGATGAAGTGCACGGCGAGCCGGCCGCGGCTGAACTGGTCGAGCGTCGCGATCTGCCGCGCGGCGAGCGTCGGCGCGGTGAAGCCGGGACGATGCGCGAGCATGAAATGGATGCGCTCGGTCGCGGCCGCCGCGAACGCGATCGTCAGCGTCGCCGACGGGCCGGTCGAGTGATGCGGCACGAGAATCCGGTCGAAACCGGCGGTTTCATGGGCGCGGGCAAAGTCGCGCACATAGTCGGGATCGACCACGGGGCCGGACGCCGGGTGGATTTCCGACTGCTTCTGGCTCTGGATCATGCCGATGAATTCGACGCTCATCTGGGTCTCCGGTGCAGGGATGTCCCGGCGCACGGCCGGGCAGGAATGGAGCGCAGGTTAACGCCGGGATCATGCGGAATGGAAATAATCAATCCCGATTTGAATATCAGATTTGCATGGTTTGGGGCCGTATGCGTTGCGCATACGCTGTGGGCTCGTGAATGATCGGGCGCGCGTCGGCGCTGTTTTCGCCTGCTGTTTTCGCCCGCCGTTTTCGTCGTTCCGCCGCCGTGTTCGACCTACCCAGGGAATCCGTTTCGATGTCCGCCAGCCTTGCCGTTTCCTCGCCGCCACCGCAACCCTCGCTGCGCCTGCTGCCCGCGGACGCCGCCAAGCCCGCCCACGCCGACGCCATCGACGAGACGGACGACGCGCGCCTCGCCGCGCTGCTCGAGCGTCTCACTCCCGAACTCGCCGCCGATGCGGCCCGCAACGACGTCGAGGGCCGCTTTCCGCACGAGAACTTCGCGCGACTGCATCGTGCCGGGCTGATCGCGCAGGTCGTGCCGCGCGAGCATGGCGGCGCCGGGGCGACGCTGGCGCGGGCGAGCCGGATCGTCGCGGCCGTCGCGCGGGCCGATCCGGCAACCGCGCTGGTGCTGACGATGACGTATCTGCAGCACCGCGCGCTCGGCCGCGCCGACAACCGCTGGCCCGCGCAGGCGCGGCGCGCGGTGTTCGACAGCGCGGTCGCGCACGGCGCGCTGATCAACGCGCTGCGCGTCGAGCCGGCGCTCGGCTCGCCGTCGCGCGGCGGGCTGCCGGCGACCCTCGCGCGGCGCGATGGCGACGGCTGGCGGCTGTCGGGCCACAAGCTCTACAGCACCGGGATTCCGGCGCTGCGCTGGCTGGCCGTGTGGGCGCGCACCGACGAACCGGCGCCGCGCGTCGGCGTGTTTCTCGTGCCGCGCGACCCCGCTGCGGACGGCGATCGCATCCACGTGATCGAAAGCTGGAATCACCTCGGCCTGCGTGCGTCCGGCAGCCACGAAGTCGTGTTCGACGACGTGCCGCTGCCGGCCGACCATGCAGTCGACGTGCGCGCGCCGGACGCATGGGCCGTATCGGCCGCCACTCATGCGGATGCCGACGCGCAGGCGGACCAGCAGGCGTGGATGGTCGTGCTGCTCGGCAGCCTGTACGACGCGGTGGCGCGTGCGTCGCGCGACTGGCTCGTCGAATTCGCGACGACGCGTGCGCCGAGCGGGCTCGGCGCCCCGCTCGCGACGCTGCCGCGCGTGCAGGAGGCGGTCGGCGAAATCGAAGGCTGGCTGCACGCGAACCGTGTGCTGCTCGACGATCACATCGCGCGCACCGACGCCGGCAACGCGCCGTCGGTGACGACCAGCGGCCTCGTCAAGCGCACCGTGACCGAGCACGCGATCCGGACGGTCGAGCAGGCGCTGAAGCTGTCGGGCAATCACGGGCTGAGCCGCGGCAATCCGCTCGAACGCCACTATCGCGACGTGCTGTGCAGCCGCGTGCATACACCGCAGGACGATGCGATCGCGGTGGCGGCGGGGCGGGCGGTGCTCGACGCGGCGACGCGCGGGGAGACGAACGCGGCGGCGGAAGCAACGTCACGCACCGGCATCGAAGGCGGTCGACGCGATGCGTGAGCCGGGCCAGGTTGCCGCGCACGGCAACGGCGCGGCGCGACGCAGGCGCCGCGCGGCCACCGAGGCCACCGAGGCTACGTTACGCGGCCTTGTCGTGCGATTGCTCGGGCAGCGCGAACGCCGTGCGCGCATGCGCGGCGACGGCCGCGAGCGGCGCGTCGAGGCGCGCGGCATCGTGCCGGCGCAGCAGCCACAGATCGATCTGCGGCTTGAAATCGGCGAGCGGCACGATATCGAGCGCGTCGCGCAGCGGGCTGCCTTCGACGAGCGGCAGCGGCATCAGCCCGAGGCCGAAGCCGTTGGCGACGCTCTGCAGTTGCAGGTCGCGGCCGTACGCATCGAGCGTGATCGGCATCGGCAGGCCCTGCGCGTCGAGCGCGCGCCGCAAGCCCGCACGAAAGCCGCAGCCGTCCGGGTTGAGCACCCAGCCGCGCGCGTGGCAATCGGCGAGCCGGTAGCTGCGGCGCGGCCAGTCGCCCTTGCGGCCGACCGCGACGAGCCGCGTGGCCAGCAAGCGTTCACCCTCGACCTGCGCCGGCAGCACCATCTCGCGCGCGAGGAAGACGAGCGCCGCATCGAGTTCGCGGCGGGCGATGCGGTCGACGAGCAGGCCGCCCCATGCGGTCGTGACCTGCGTCGCGAGCGCGGGCCACTGCGCGGCGAGATCCGCGATCAGCGCGGGCAGCATCAATTCGCCGAGGCCCTGCGTGAGCCCGATCCTGAATTCACCGGCGGGCGGCTGCTGGCCGGCCGTCAGTTCGCGCAGCGCGTCGACCTCGCGCAGGATCGCGCGACACTGCTCGAACACCTGCCGGCCGATGTCGGTCGGGCGCGGCGGCTTCGTGTTGCGGTCGAGCAGCGTCACGCCGAGCGTTTCCTCGAGATTCTGGACGCGCCGCGTGATCGCGGGCTGCGTCATCCCGAGCTCGGCCGCGGCCTGGCTCAGGGTCTGGCAGCGGACGACCGCTGCAAAAGCGTCGATATCGCTAATTTTCATGTTTGTTCTGCATGGTCTTTCGGGTGCATCATGACGATCCATCATATTCGGCATCATATTCGAGGAGACGGCCGATGAGTACGCTTTCGTTGCAACAGACGCCGCTGCGTCCGTTCGTCGAGGGTCTGGATGCGCTGCTCGCGTCCGGCGCGAACGAGGCGCGCATTCTCGACGAGGGCGGCGCGCTGCTCGCCGCGCTCGTCGAGCACGACGACTGGTTGCCCGACGCGTTCGCGCAGCCCGATCCCGAGCGTTACCGGCAGTACCTGCTGCATCTGGACCCGGACGAGCGCTTCTCGGTCGTCAGCTTCGTGTGGGGGCCGGGCCAGGCGACACCGATCCACGATCACACGGTGTGGGGGCTGATCGGGATGCTGCGCGGCGGCGAATTCTCGCAGCCGTACCGGTTCGACGCGGCCGGCAGGCCGGTGCCCGCGGGCGACGCCGTGCGGTTGCGGCCGGGCGAGGTCGAGGCCGTGTCGCCGCGCATCGGCGACGTTCACCGCGTGACCAACGCATTTGCCGACCGCGTATCGATCAGCATCCACGTGTACGGCGCGAACATCGGCAAGGTCGAGCGCGCGGTGTACCTGGACGACGGCACCGTGAAGCCGTTCGTGTCGGGCTATTCGAATGCCTGACGCAACGCCCGCTCGCGCGGCCCGTGGCGGGCGCGCGGCGGCAGGGCCACGATCGAGCCGTTCCGTTTTCTTCACCGACTTCAACGTATTCAACCCAGAGACATCGTGACGCACTCCGCAGATTCCCTTTCCCGTTTCCCCGTCGCGTCGTACCAGGACGTACGCGCGCGCCTGCTTGCCCGCGACGAGATCGCGCTGATCGACGTACGCGAGGAAGATCCGTACGCGCAGGGCCATCCGCTGTGGGCCGCCAATTTTCCGTTGTCGAAGCTCGAACTCGACGCGTGGACGCGGATTCCGCGCCGCGACACGCCGATCGTCGTGTTCGGCGAAGCGGGCGGCGAGGATCTCGCGCCGCGCGCGGCCGCGACGCTCGCGCGGCTCGGCTACACCGACGTGCGGCTGCTCGACGGCGGCCTCGCGGGCTGGGTCGCCGCGGGCGGCGAACTGTTCATCGACGTGAACGTGCCGAGCAAGTCGTTCGGCGAATGGGTCGAGGCCGAGCGCCATACGCCGTCGCTGTCCGCGCAGGAGGTGCAGGCGCTGATCGACGCGAAAGCCGATGTCGTGATCGTCGACGCGCGCCGCTTCGACGAATACCAGACGATGAACATCCCGACGTCGACCAGCGTGCCGGGCGCGGAACTCGTGCTGCGCGTGCGCGCGCTGGCGCCGGATCCGCGCACGCAGGTGATCGTCAACTGCGCGGGCCGCACGCGCAGCATCATCGGCACGCAGTCGCTCGTCAACGCGGGGCTGCCGAACCCGGTCGCCGCGCTGCGCAACGGCACGATCGGCTGGACGCTGGCCGGCCAGACGCTCGAGCGCGGCGCCGCACGGCGCTTTCCGGACGAGATCGATGCGACGCAGCGCGCCGAAGCGCGTCGGGCCGCCCGCGCGGTGGCCGAGCGCGCCGGCGTGCCGCGCATCGCGCTGGCCGACGTCGCCGCGCTCGCCGAACCGGGCCGCACGCTGTACCGCTTCGACGTGCGCACACCGGAGGAATACGAAGCCGGCCACCTGCCGGGCTTCCTGAGCACGCCGGGCGGCCAGCTCGTGCAGGAGACCGACCATCATGCGGCCGTGCGCGGCGCGCGGATCGTGCTGGCCGACGACGACGGCGTGCGCGCGGACATGACCGCGTCGTGGCTCGCGCAGATGGGCTGGGACGTGCGCGTGGTCGAGCCGGCCGGCGCCGCGGCATTCGTCGAGCGCGGCCAGCCGCCGCGCGACGTGCCCGCGACGCCGCCCGCGGCCGACGTGTCGCCCGCGACGCTCGCCGGCTGGCTGAAGGAGGCCGCGCCCGGCGAGCTCGCGATCGTCGACGTGACGGCCAGCGCGAACTACGTGAAGCGTCATGTGCCGGGCGCGTGGTTTGCCGTGCGTGCGCAGTTGCGAGACGCGCTGGCCGCGATTCCGCCCGCGAAGCGCTACGTGTTCACGTGCGGATCGAGCCTGCTCGCGCGGTTCGCGGCGGATGACGCCCGCGCGCTGCTGCCGGCGTCGGCCGAGATCCGCGTGCTGACCGGCGGCACGGCCGCGTGGATCGCCGCCGGGCTGCCGCTGGAGAGCGGCGAGACCCGTCTTGCGTCGCCGCGCATCGACCGCTATCGGCGCCCGTACGAAGGCACCGACAACGCGGCCGCGGCGATGCAGGCGTATCTCGACTGGGAATACGGGCTGGTCGACCAGTTGAAGCGGGACGGCACGCACCACTTCAACGTGATCTGACCGACGCGGTGCAACCGGGCGCGGCACCTCGTGCGCGGCGCCCGGTCGCGTGCGGGGCGGCGCTTCGTGTCAGCGCTTGAACGTATCGACGGCCGTGCGGCCGACGGCCGGATCGTCGGTGAAGAAGCCGTCGATGCCCGCGCGCAGGTACGCCTGGATCTCGCGCACCGAGCCGGCCGTGTTGCGCGTGGCCGGCGTGCCGCCGTCCTTCAGCGATGCGGGCAGGAAGTTGTTTTCCGGGCGGAACGTGTACGGATGCACGACGAGGCCGGCCTCGTGCGCGTAGCGCACGAACGGCGTCGGCTGCTGCAGCGTGCCGTCCGCGGCGACCGCGATGATCGACGTCTTGTACGGGCCGACGCCGTTCGCATAGGTCGCGATCTCGCGCATGCCGTCGCGCGTCGACAGGTCGCCGTAGGTGCGCGTGTCGTTCGCCTTCACGAAGTCGTACGGGCGCTGACCGGCTTCGTCCATCAGCTGCACGAGCCGCCAGTTCGGCTGGCTCGACTTGATCCGGTTGCGGATCGCTTTCAGGTTCGCGACTTCGAACGACTGGATGTAGACGGTCGCCGTGCGCGACGTGTATGAATCCTTCAGCAGCGCGTCGACGAGACGGTCCTCGAGCGGCAGGCCGATCGACTGGAAGTAGGTCGGATGCTTGGTTTCCGGGTACAGATGGATCGTGCGGCCTGTCTGAGCGGACATCTGCTTCGCGAGCGCGACGATCTCGTCGAACGTCGGAATCTCGAACTGGTCGTTGTAGGCCGTATTCGCGGGGCGCACCTGCGGAATGCGCTCGCGCGCCCGCAGCGTCTTCAGCTCCGCGAGCGTGAAATCCTCGGTGAACCAGCCGGTCAACTGCGCGCCGTCGATCGTCTTGGTCGCCTTGCGGCCCGCGAACTGCGGCAGCGTCGACACATTCGTCGTGCCCGAGATCTCGTTCTCGTGGCGCGCGACGAGCACGCCGTCGCGCGTCGACACGAGGTCGGGCTCGATCACGTCCGCGCCGTCCTCGATCGCCTTGCGATACGACGCGAGCGTGTGTTCGGGGCGCAGCGCGCTCGCGCCGCGATGGCCGACCACCTGGACCTTCGCGGAGATCGGCTGCGTGGGATCGCGCGTCAGAGCGTCGTCGCCGCCGCACGCGGCGAGCAGGAGCGCGGCGGCGCAGGCGAACGGGGCATAGCGCAGGGAGGTCGGGCGCTTGAGGAGCATGTCGTTGAACCTTCGAAACGGAGTCGGAAAGGGCGCTCGAGTCGGCGGCCCGGCGAGAAGCCGGGCAGAACGGAATCGAACGGTGCGCGATCGTCGCATCGAATAATTACATATGTATTACTTCGAGCTTTCCGTTCTGTTTTGAAGGGGCGACGCGCGCGGCAGCGCGAGCGACGGCAGCCTTGCGCGCACCGCATTCCGGCCGTCACAGCGAACCCGCGCGCCGGATGCACTAAACTTGCGGGAATTTTGCATCGCCGCACCGGGGCCGACGCCCGCCGCGCGCGACGATGCGGCGACTCGCGGGCCGGCGCGGGCGCCCGGCGCCCGTGTGCGTTCGGGGCCCGCACCGGCCGATTTTTCCCGACTCATGACGACCCATACCGATCCCGCCTATCTGCTCGGCGACCTGCTGAAGAACGTATCCCGCTCCTTCTACCTGACGCTGCGCGTGCTGCCCGACGGCATGCGCGACCCGGTCGGCCTCGCGTATCTGCTCGCACGCGCGGCCGATACGATCGCCGACACGGCGCTCGTCGCGCCCGAGCGGCGCGCGGCGCTGCTGACCGACCTGCGCGACGACATCGAGCGGCTCGGCGACGGCGCGGCGCTGTCGCGTTCGCTCGAGGACGTGACGCGGATGCAGACCGATTCGCACGAACACCTGCTGCTCGGTTCGATGGAACCGATGCTCGCGCTGCTGCGCGCGCAGCCGGAGGTCGATCGCGCGTCGATCCGCAAGGTCGTCGCGACGCTCACCGCGGGGATGGAATTCGACCTGCGCACGTTTCCGGACGAGCGGTCGGGGCAGGTCGCATCGCTGCCCACGCGCGGCGAACTCGACCGCTACACGTACCTCGTCGCGGGCTGCGTCGGCGAATTCTGGACCGACATGACGGGCGCGCATACGCGCGCCGCGCGCGGCTGGGATCTGCCGGACATGCGCGAGAAGGGCATCCGTTTCGGCAAGGCGCTGCAGATGACCAACATCCTGCGCGATTGCGCGAAGGACCTGCGCATCGGCCGCTGCTACCTGCCCGACGACGTGCTGCGCGCGCACGGGCTCGTCGTGGCCGACCTGATGCGGCCCGATGCGTCGGCGCGCGCACGCGGCGTGCTGGTCGACCTGCTGCGCGGCGCGCTCGACCAGTATCGCGACGCATGCCTGTATACGCTCGCGATCCCGCGCCGTTTCGTGCGGCTTCGACTCGCCTGCCTGTGGCCGATCATGATCGGCCTCGAAACGCTCGAACTGCTGGCCGGCCACGCTGCGTGGCTCGACCCGGCGCAGCCGGCCAAGGTGCCGAGAAAGCGCGTCTACCGGATCATGGCGGCGTCGCTCGCGCTGGTCGGTTCGAACACGGCGATCCGCGCGCGCCTGAGCGCGCTCGCCGACGCCGTGACCGCGCGGCTCGCGCGCCCCGCGTCGCAGCACTGAAGCGCGTCGGTGCGACCGGCACCGACGTCGCGTCCCGGCCCGCGCTCGCCGGGCCGTTCCCGTCCGATCTCCCGTGCCCCGTGCACGGACAAAAACGTTTTCATGATTTCGTGTCTCGAAATGTGGGTGTCACGAACGTCGGCGATCCTGCGCGGCGGCGTGAATCGCGGCGTCAGCTTCGATCGCGCATTTGTAAGATGTTTGGTTGCCGAAGGCGTCTGACGACATCGGACGGTCGCGTTGCACCCGTAAAAATGTAAAGCTAGGGTTTTCACCGGCAAATGCCGGAAAGGCCCGCCGCACAAGCATTTCGAGCTGTTATGTAACCGTTTGGTGAACGCCCGCGTTGCGTCGATCATACGATGACCGACTGCACATGTTGGGAAACAATTGGTAATCCGTCAGAATCGCGTCGGCATGTACTCGCACATGTGTCGGTCACAAAACCACACCAGAAAAGAAACATTCTTTGAGGACGGAGAATCAATGAAAAAGCGCGTCGCTTTCGCCATGACGGCAGTGGGTCTCGCAGCCGCTACCGCCGCCCACGCCCAGAGCAGCGTGACCCTGTACGGTATCGTCGACAACGGCCTGGCATACCAGAACAACGCGGCCCCGTCGACGGGTGCGACGACCGGCGGTCACTCGAAGGTATCGATGTCCACCGGCGTATGGGCAGGCAGCCGCTTCGGCCTGAAGGGCAGCGAAGATCTCGGCGGCGGCACGAAGGCGATCTTCCAGTTGGAAGCAGGCGTGAACTCGGCGACCGGCGCGTCGCAATGGGCAGGCGGCATCTTCACCCGCCAGGCATGGGTCGGTATGACGAACCAGGCGTACGGTACGCTGACGGCCGGCCGTCAGTACACGGCGTACTACACGCTGCTGTCGCCGTACAGCCCGACGACGTGGCTGACGGGCGCATACGGCGCGCACCCGGGCGATATCGATTCGCTGGATACCAGCTACCGCGCGAACAACTCGCTCGTCTACATGTCGCCGAAGTTCTACGGCTTCACGGTCGGCGGTTCGTACTCGTTCGGCGGCGTGCCGGGCAGCGTCAACCGCGGCTCGACGTGGAGCGCGGCGGTCCAGTACCTGAACGGCCCGGCAGGCATCGCGGTCGGCTATCAGAAGGTCAACAACTCGACGCTCGGCGGCGGCGTGTGGGGCGACAACTCGACGGTCACGAGCGGCGGCCAGCCGGCGGTGTCGGCGCTCAATGCCGGTTATCAGACGGCGCAATCGCAGCAGCGCATCGGCGTGACGGCCGGTTACCAGTTGACGCCGGCGTGGGATGTGTCGGCGTCGTACACGAACGTCAAGTACACGCCGGGCGTGGGTTCGGTGTTCCGCAACAGCGCGATCTTCAACACGGCCGGCGCCGTGCTGCACTGGAAGGCAGCGGCTCAGTGGGACTTCGCGGTCGGCTACTCGTACACGGCGGCGACGCAGTCGAACGGCATCACGAGCGCGGCCAAGTACCATCAGGTCACGCTGTCGCAGTACTACAGCCTGTCGAAGCGCACGGGCCTGTACGCACTCGAGGCTTACCAGCACGCGTCGGGCAATACGCTGAGCAAGACTGGCACCATCCAGGCAGCAACGACGCAGATCGGCGACGGCGTGGCGGCAGGTTCGAAGCAGAACCAGATCGCTGTCGGCGTCGGCATGATCCACCGCTTCTAAACGTCGCGCGGCGCGCGAGCGCCGCTCACGGCATGCGGTATGAAAAAACCGGCTTTCGAGCCGGTTTTTTCGTTTACGTCGCGAGCATTCGCCCGATTCGTCCGATTCTCCGGATCACTGATCGATCGGCGATTTCAGCGGCTGATGCTCGCCCGTCAGCCCGAACACGACCAGTTGCGCGGGCTCGGTCGCGCTCGCGTTGCGCGATACCTGATGGCGCGAGCCGGGCGGCTCGTACCAGCCTTCGCCGGCGCGATAGCGGCGCAGCGGGCCGCCGTTCACCTGCGACAGCACTTCGCCTTTCGACACGACCGCGAACACCGAGCCGAGATGCCGGTGCGCGTCGGACGCCTGACCGGGCGCATAGTCGACCGTCGCGACGACGACAAGCTTGCCGGGCGCTTCGGGCACGGCCTGCTGCATGATCGCGTGGACGCTGTCGCCGGCGTCGTGCGCGTGGGCGGCGGCCGGCAGTGCCGCCGCGAGCACGAGCCCGATGCACGGCGCGATGCGATGGAGCGGGGAGCGGATCATCGTCGCCGCCTTACTCGGGCATCTTGCGGAACGCGATCGCGAAGCGGTTCCACGAGTTGATCGTCGCGATCAGCATCGACAGGTCGAACAGCTCCTCGTCGGTGAAATGCGGCTTCACGGCTTCCCAGACGGCGTCGGGCACGTGGTTGCCGGCCACCAGCGTCAGCGCCTCGGTCCATTCCAGCGCCGCGCGTTCGCGCTCGGTGAAGAACGGCGTTTCGCGCCACGTAACGACGGTCGCGAGACGGCGGTCGGTTTCGCCGCCCTTGCGTGCGTCGCTCGTATGCATGTCGACGCAGAACGCGCAGCCGTTGATCTGCGACGCACGCAGACGGACGAGTTCGGCGAGCGGCTTCTCGATCGAGCACTTCGCGAGGAATTCCTCGGCGTTGCGCATCACCTTGATCGCATTCGGGCTGGCGGCATAGAAGTTCAGGCGCGGTTGCATGGCAGGTCCTTTTCGGTTGGGTAGCGCCGGGGTGGCGCGACAGGACCCACTTTAGGCCGCGCACTGGCCTGCTTGAATAGCCAATTCCGTGGAAATTCAGGTGACCAGTGACGGCCCGCCCGCGATGCCTGCTTCCAGCAGCCGGGCCAGCTTCGCGAGCGCCGTGTCGATGCGCAGCGCGTCGATCCCGCCATAGCCGAACAGCAGCCCGGCACGCACCGGCACGCCCGCGTGGAACGCGGAGATTCCGTACAGGCCGATGTCCTGCGCCCGCGCCGCGCGGACCAGCGCCGCTTCGTCGAGCCCCGGCTTCAGGTGCGCGGCGAGATGGATGCCGGCGGTCGGCACGATCGCGTCGAACCACGGCGCGAGTTCGCCGCGCAGGTGCGCGATCAGCACCTTGCGCCGCGCGTCGTAGTGCTTCTGCACGCGTTTCAGGTGCCGCGCGAAATCGCCATCGTGCATGAAGCGCGCGAGCGCCGCCTGCGTCAGCGTGCACGTGTGCCAGTCGACGATCTGCTTCGCCTTGGCCAGCGCGCCGCGCAGCGCGCGC
Source organism: Burkholderia sp. AU39826 (assembly GCF_020419965.1). NCBI lineage: Bacteria > Pseudomonadati > Pseudomonadota > Betaproteobacteria > Burkholderiales > Burkholderiaceae > Burkholderia > Burkholderia sp. AU39826. The sequence continues at coordinate 596,524 of NZ_JAIZQG010000001.1, read as the reverse complement.
GGCGCAATCGCGTAGCCGATCCGCAGCTCGGGAAAGATCGTCTTCGAGAACGTGCCGACGTACGCGACGAGGCCCGTGCGGTCGAGGCTCTTCAGCGATTCGACCGGGCGGCCTTCGAAGCGGAATTCGCCGTCGTAGTCGTCCTCGATGATCACTGCACGGCGACGCTGCGCCCATTCGAGCAGCGCGACGCGGCGGTCGAGCGTCATCGGCATGCCGAGCGGGAACTGATGCGACGGCGTTACGTAGACGAGCCGTGCGTCGTCCGGCAGCCGTTCCGTGACGAGGCCCTGCGCGTCCACCGGCACGCCGGTCACCGTCGCGCCGAGCGACGCGAACGCGGCGCGCGCGGGCGGATAGCCGGGATCCTCGACCGCGACGACGTCGCCCGGCCGCACGACCACGCGCGCGATCAGGTCGAGCGCCTGTTGTGCGCCTTGCGTGACGAGCACGTCGTCCCAGCTGCATGCGACCGCGCGGCTGAATCCGACGTAGCGCGCGATCGCGCCGCGCAACTGCGGGTCGCCGGCCGGATCGTGGTACTGGCCGGGGCCGCGCGCCTGCTGGCGCAGCGCGTGATGCAGGCAGCGCCGCCATGCGTCGAACGGGAACAGCGTCTTGTCGGTCACGCCGCCGCGAAAGTCGAAGCCGGGCGAATCATGCGGCGCGGGCATCGCGAGCGCGTCCGGCAGGTCGTTCCACAGCGCGCGTGCATCGACCGCGTCGATGCGCGGCATCTCGTCGACGATCGACGGCGCCGACGCGGCCGCGGCGTGCGGCACGCGCGCGAGGCCGTCCGCAACGAACGTGCCGTCGCCGGCGCGCGTATTCAGGTAACCCTCGGCCACCAGGCGCTCGAACGCGTCGAGCGTCGTCTTGCGCGACACGCCGAGCTGTTTCGCGAGGTCGCGCGTCGACGGCAGCCGCGCGCCGGCTTCGAGACGCCCGTCGACGATCGCGGTGCGCAGTTGCCGGAAGATTTGCCCCGTCAGGTCGTGACGGCCTTCGATGCGGATCGCGATGTCCATCGCAGTGGTTACCTCGATTCGTGTCATTTCGCCTCGGCCAGCATACCGGAAGTCGAGCGCGCCGGCGGCGGTTCGTGGCTCGCGACCGCAGCCGCCATCGCGCGATTGGACCGCCGTGCGCTGCTGCCTTACGATCCACGACAAACCTCACCGCGGAGCGATCTCATGCTGTCCGAAGACGAACTGGCGCTGCTCGACGCGATCCGCGCCACCGGCAGCCTGTCGCGTGCCGCCGCGCGGCTCGGCAAGGCGCCGTCGACGGTGTCGCACGCGGCGCGCCAGCTCGAAACGCGTTTCGACGCGCTGCTGTTCGACCGGCGCGGCTACCGGCTGCAGCTCACGCCGGCCGGACAATTGCTGGCCGACGAGGCGGCGCGGCTCGCGCTCGACGTCGCCCGGCTGACGCAGCGCGTGCGGCAGGTCGCGAGCGGCTGGGAGGACCGGCTGTGGATCGTCAGCGACGAGGTGCTGGAGTTCGATACGCTCGTGCCGGTCGTCCGCGCCTTCGATGCGCTCGATTCGGGCGTGTCGCTGCGTTTCACGCACGAGGTGCTCGGCGGGACCTGGGAAGCGTTGCGCGACGGCCGCGCGGATCTGGTCGTCGGTGCGACCAACGAGCCGCCGGCGATTCCGGGCCTCAAGTGGTTCGAGCTCGGCGCGATGGAGTGGGTGTTCGCGGTGTCGCCGCGCCATCCGCTGGCGTCCGCGCGCGGCCCGCTGACGCGCGACGCGATCGGTGCGCACCGCTCGGTCGTCGTCGCCGATTCGTCGCGGCGCGCGGCCGGCCGCGCGTATGGCCTGCTCGGCGGGCAGGCCGTGCTCGCGGTGCCGTCGATGCGCGCGAAGATCCTTGCGCAGCGCGATGCGCTCGGCGTCGGCTGGGTGCCGCGCCGGCGCGTCGCGTCGCTGCTCGCGCGCGGCGAACTGGTCGAGAAGCAGACGGCCGATCCGCGCGAGCCGAATCTGCTGTACGTCGCGTGGCACGGCGATCGCGACGGCCGCGCACTGCAATGGTGGCTGGAGCAATTGCGCGAGCCGAGACTCGCACGGCGGCTGCTCGACGGGATCGACGTGGTCGGCTGAACGCGCCCGCGCCAACATGTTCGACGTTTTCGAACATGTTCGTCGCGCCCGTCGTACGGCAAGGCCGGGCGCCGCGCGCATCCTGTGTTCACGGTCAACTCACCGGTTCACAGGAGAACATCATGCAACGCTTCGAAGGAAAGACGGTCCTCGTCACGGGCGGCAACAGCGGCATCGGCCTCGCGGCCGCCCGGGCATTCGCGTCCGAAGGCGCGCGGGTCGTCATCACCGGGCGCGACGCCCAGACGTTGGAAGCCGCCCGCCAAACGCTCGGCGAAGGGGCGCTCGCGATTCGCAACGAAGCCGGCAGCGTCGCGTCGGCCCGCGCGCTGGCCGATGCGCTCGCCACCGCCGGCGTGCGGCTCGACGCCGTATTCGTCAACGCGGGCGTCGCGAAACTCGCGCCGTTCGCCGACAGCGACGAAGCGATGTGGGATCTCGTGTTCAACACCAACGTGAAGGGCGCGTATTTCCAGATCCAGTCGCTCGTGCCGCTGCTGAACCGCGGCGCCTCGATCGTGATCAACGGCTCGATCAACGCGCATGTCGGGATGCCCGGCTCGTCGGTGTACGCGGCGAGCAAGGCGGCCGTCAATTCGTTCGCGAAGACGTTGTCGACGGAACTGCTGCCGTACGGCGTGCGCGTGAACGTGGTGAGCCCGGGGCCCGTGCAGACGCCGCTGTACGGCAAGCTCGGGTTCGATGCGGCGACGCTCGACGAGACGGCCGAGAAAATCAAGGGCCTCGTGCCGATCGGCCGCTTCGGCACGCCGGATGAAATCGCGTCGACGGTGCTGCACCTGAGCGCGCCGGAATCCGCGTTCATCGTCGGCGCGGAAATCATCGCGTCGGGCGGGATGGGGTTGCTCTGACGAGCCAGATGGGCGGGACCGTCGCCGGCGATGCGATGCCGGGCGGGCGGCCCCGTCACCCGCACCTATCGGGACGCGCAGGCGCCACGCGTATCGTCGCCGGCTTTCAGCTGCGTCACCGTCAATCCCGAGAACGTCGCGCGGCCGTGCTCGGCGAACACGGCCACGCGGTCCGCCTCGAGCGGCGGAAAGATCAGGTCGGTCAGCGCCACGCGGCCGCCGTTCGCGAATACTTCGACCGACCCGCGATCGACGACGATTTCGAGCCGCAGTTGCCCGTGCTCGAGCGGCAGATCGACGATGTGCTCGCGGCTGAACGTGCCGGCGAAATTCGTGTCGCCGGATTGCGACCGGTCGAGCGTCAGCGTGCGCTTCGTCGTGTCGTACACGATCCGCGTGCCGGTCGAGCCGTCGGCCGAGCGCCGGACGATCAGGCCCGCGCGCGCCGCATGCCGAGGCGAGATCGTCACCGTGATGCGCTGGACGACGCCGCGCGTCGCGGCCGACAGCACCCGCGTCGCGGAGTCGACCGTGACGTCGCCTTCGTGCACGGCGGGGCGGCCGTCGGCCCATGCGTCGAAGGCGGCGGCTGGCGCGACGACGAGGGTCGGCTCGCCGCCGATCGTCTTCAGCGACAGCTCGCGCGGCAGCGTGGTTGCGCCGCGCCACGGGGCGGTCGGCGCTTTCGCCGCGTAATCCCAGTTGCTCATCCATGCGATCGCGACCGGCCGGGCGCCGGGCGCGCCGGAGAACGTGCCGGCCGCATAAAAATCGGCGCCGTGATCGACCCAGCGGAATTGCGCGGGATCCGAGCCGGCCGGCGCGACGCGGTCGGGCACGAACGTGCGGCCGTCGAAGTTGCCGACGAAATACATCGCGCCGGAACCGCCGGCGATCGACCACGGGTTGACGTTGACGATCATCACCCATTTGATTCGCTCCGGATCGCCGTCGAGCGGCAGCGGCACGAGATCCGGCATTTCCCACAGCGCGCCCGCATGCGGCACGTCGGGCAGCGTGAAGTCGCTCAGGAACGACCAGTGGAGCAGGTCGTCGGAACGATAGAGCTTCACGACGTGCGCGTCGGCGACGACCGTCGTCATCAACCAGTAGCCGCCCGGCGCATACCACGACACTTTCGGATCACGAAATTGCTTCGATTCCGGGTCGAGCGTCAGCACCGGATTGTGCGCATACGGCTGCCAGGTCGCGCCCCGATCGAGGCTGTACGCGAGCGACTGCGCCTGTATGCCGGGTGCGTGACCCGAGCCGGGCTTGTAGACGCTCGTGTAAAGCGCGACGAGCGGCGCGTGGCCCGGTGTGCCGAGGCCGGACGTATTCAGCGTATCGGCGACGATCGAGCCCGAGAAGATTTCCTCGGTGGCGTTCGCGCGCATCGCGACTGGCTGCTCGCGCCAGTGGACGAGATCGGTGCTGGTCGCATGGCCCCACGACATGTTGCCCCAGTCGTTGCCGAGCGGGTTGTACTGATAGAACAGGTGATAGCGGCCGTTCTCGTACACGAGCCCGTTGGGATCGTTCATCCAGTTGCGCTGCGGCGTGTAGTGGAGGGCCGGGCGCCATTGCGGCGTGCCGTTTTCGGCCGGCGCGCCGCAGGGTGCGGCGGCGGCATGCGTGCAGGCGGCCGCGGCAAGCAGCAGCGCGGCGAAATGGACGGAAAGGCCGGAAGGGCCGGAAAGGCCGAACAACATTGATCTCATGCGTGATCCGGTGCTCCGTCGGGCGAAGCGGGAAAGGAGGGCGAATGCCGCTGCAACGACGGCATGCGCAATGGAGGAAAGAAAAAAGAGGAGGCGCACACGCGACACGCGCGATACGCGCCTCCTGAACCTCGTGCCTTTATCGACGACGGTTATTGTTGGTCATCCTAATTGGCCTGGGCGTTGCCGTCGTTGTGGCCGGCCCCCGTCGCGGGCAGGTTCGCCGGGATGTCGCCGTAGCCGCCGAGGCCGCCGCGTCCATACGCGCGGTCGACCGACGTCGACGTGCCGTTGATGTTCACCTTCACCGTCGGTGCGAGCGTGCCGCCGCGGCGCGGGCCGATCGCATCGATGAACGACTCGACGAGCCCGCCCGGCATCACGTAGTGCGAATACGACTGGAATTCGCGCGGGTTCTGGTTCGGGTCCTGCGAATACGGCGCGCCGGCCGGGGCCGAGAAGTCGGTCGGGTTGCCGAGCACGAGGCCGCTGCCGCCGTTCAGCGGCAGGAAGTCGCTGCGGATGCCGTTGCCGACGAAGCCGTACACGCCGTCCGGGCCGTCGACGCCGGCCGCCATCGTCGTGCGGTGGCTGATCGTGAACAGGTAGTACTTGCCGTCCTTCAGATAGATCTGCGGGCGCTCGGTCTGGTCGTCGACGCAGTTCGCCGACAGGATCGGCGGCAGGAACTTCCACTCGGTCAGTTGCGGGTTCGTCGCGACCGCGAGGCCGACGTTGGCCTTTTGATACACTGCGCCCGAATTCATCACCGCGTTGAGGTCTTCGCGGTTCGGATCGTTCGGCGCGTAGCCGAGATCGGCCTCGGTGCAGGTGCGTGCGCCGCGCGGGCCGCCGGTGTTGCCTTCGAACACCATGTAGGTCTTGCCCGGATGCGCGGGGTCGGTGAACACGAACGGATCGCGGAACGAGAAGTAGGTGTTCTGCTGGCCGGTCTGGTAGTACTTGCCGTCCGGTTCCAGCAGCGCCTTGTGATCGCCGAAGCCGGTGAACCACACGTGCTTGTCGTCGGCGTGGATGTTGCCGTCGGCGCGCGTGATGATCGCCTGCGGCGGCGTGATGTCGGCGCCGCCGGGCGCCGAGCGGTTGAACGACGTCGCGGTGTAGTACAGGCTGACGTTGCTGCCGTGCGTGAGGCGCGCGGAGCCCGACCATTCGGCGTTGTTGGTCATCGGCGCGGTGCCGAATACCTTGGCGCTCGCGCCGTCCGGGAACAGGTGGCCGCCCCAGGTCCAGCCGCCGTTCGCGGGGCGTTGCGACGCGGGGATGCCCGCGCGGCGATAGAAGAAGCCGATGCGGGCGTGCACGTGCCGGTCGTCGAACGTGTAGCCCGCGTGCGGATCGGCGGTGAGCGAGAAGATCACCTCCCAGCCCTTGTAGCTGAGCTGGTTCGCGCGCAGGTCGGCCAGCGGCCACGTGTCCCACACCCACACGTTCGAGTTGATCAGCGGGAAGTCCTGCGGGATGTCCGGCATCGTCAGTGCTTGCGGCAGCGAGTTCTTGTCGGCACCGGCGGTGTGCGATTGCGCGACGATCTGGCGGATGTCCGCTCGCGTCCAGCGCATCGTGAAGTTGCCTTCGGGATCGTAGGCTTGCTGCGTGTGGGGCGTGGGCATGGGCGCGCCCGTGCCGCCGGACTGCGCGTGCGCGACGGACGCGAAGGCGGCGAGTGCGCCGCCAGCGAGCAGCAAACGTTTGGCCGCGGTCGGGCGGAAAAGGGGAAAGTATGTCATCTCGTCGTTGTTTCCTGGAAAGGTGAAAGTGAACGGCTGAGTGGGCATCGATGTCCAAACCGGTTTGGATGCTATTTCAAACCGGTTTGGAACGCAAAAGATATTTAATTGACGGTAATCGTTACCAATTGGAAATAATTACCTGGTCGGCGTGTCCCGATGGTCGGGCGGCCGGGCGGAGCGGCGAATGCGAGGAGTGACGGTGAAGGTGAATCTGAAGGCGCTGTCGGACGCGCTCGGTCTGTCGCGCACGACGGTCAGCCGTGCGTTGAACGGTTACGACGACGTCAGCGAGGCGACGCGCGAGCGCGTGGCGAAGGCCGCGCGGGAAATGGGCTACGTGGCCGATCCGACCGCGCGCCGGCTGGCGACGGGGCGGGCCGACATGATCGGCATCGTCTATCCGTTCGGCGCCGGCGATCTCGGCGATCCGCGCTTCGGCGAGGTCGTCGCGGGCATCACCGAGCGGCTCGCCGAGCGCAATCTCGATTTCATCATCGCGTCCGCGCGACCGAATGCGGAACTGGACACCTACCGGCGGATCGTCGACGGCAAGCTCGTCGACGGGCTGATCGTCGCGCGCACGCTGGTCGACGATCCGCGGCTCGCGTACCTGCAGGCGAGCGCGTTTCCGTATGTCGCGTACGGCCGCACGCAGTCGGCCGGCCCGTATGCATGGTTCGACTTCGACAACGAGGCGGGCGCGCGCGACGCGGTGCGCCGGCTGATCGGCTTCGGGCATCGGCGCATCGCGATGATCAGCGCACCGCTGGCGCTGAATTTCGCCGCGCAACGGCGCGCCGGCTGTCTGTCGGCATTGCGCGAAGCCGGTATCGACGCGGATCCGGCGCTGCTCGTCGAGTGCCCGTTTACGCACGACGGCGGGGGGCAGGCAGCGCGGGCGCTGCTTGCACAGGCCGAGCCGCCGACCGCGCTGCTGGTCGACAACAACATTGCGGGCGGCGGCGCATTTCGCGCGCTGGTCGACAGCGGGGTGCGCCTGGGTGCGGACCTGTCGCTGATCGTCTATGACGGCGTGCCGCCCGATATCGCGCATCCGTATCGTGTCACGGCGGTCGTGCAGCCGACCGGGCATGCATCCGGGCGCGCGCTGGCGGAACTGATGCTGCGGCTGCTGGACGACGGCGCGCATGAGCATCGGCTCGAAGCGCCGACGATCGAAGCGGGCGACACGGACGGTCCGTTGCGCGGCTAGGTCCTCCGGCCGCGGCGAACCGAGGGCGGATGAGCGGGGCGGCGGGCGTGGTCGAACGACGCGCCGTCGCAAAGGCCATGACGTCGGCAGGGGCGAATGCGTGTTCTTCTAGACGACCGGTCTAATCCAGGGATATGATCCGTGCCGGTGAATGCGGCGACGTCCCTGGCGGATTCAGGCAGCGGGATGCCGTCGTTTTATTTCGGCCGCTTCTAGACGACTGGTCTAATAGGCATATATCGCATGCGGAGAAATGATTCGCACGTTGCCGCGCGCGGCCTGACTAACCGACAGGCGTGCCGCGACGTGCGGCGTCGTTCCCCGTTCATTTTCGAAGGAGTGTCCGATCATGAAGATTCTGGTTGTCCTGACCTCGCACGACACGCTCGGCGACACCGGCAAGAAAACCGGCTTCTGGCTCGAGGAATTGGCCGCGCCGTACTACACGTTCAAGGATGCGGGCGTCGAGCTGACGCTGGCGTCGCCGAAGGGCGGCCAGCCGCCGCTCGACCCGAAAAGCAGCGACCCGACGGCCCAGACCGACGCGACGCGCCGCTTCGACGCCGATGCGGCGGCCCGGGCCGAACTCGCGTCGACGCGCAAGCTGGCCGATGTGTCGATGGACGATTACGACGCCGTGTTCTACCCGGGCGGTCACGGCCCGCTGTGGGATCTCGCCGAGGATCTGCATTCGATCGGCCTGATCGAGCGCGCGCTCGCGGCCGGCAAGCCGGTCGCCGCGGTCTGCCACGCGCCGGGCGTGCTGCGCCACGTGAAGAACCCGCAGACCGGCGAGTCGGTCGTGCGCGGCAAGCGTGCGACGGGCTTCACCAACAGCGAGGAAGCGGCCGTCGAGCTGACCGAAGTCGTGCCGTTCCTCGTCGAGGACATGCTGAAGACCAACGGCGCGGCATTCGAGCGCAGCGCCGACTGGGCGCCGCATGTCGTCACCGACGGGCTGCTGATCACCGGGCAGAACCCCGCGTCTTCGGCGCCCGCGGCCGAGGCGCTGCTCGCGAAGCTCGGCCACCGCTAAACACGCGGCGCCGGCCCGGCCGGCGCCGCGTCCTTGCCGTCGCCGGGCGCAGCCGGCCCGCCGACGGCCCGCATCGTTGCGCCGTGCGCCCCGTACGGCGCATTCCCAGCCGTTTTGCAGAACCAAGCAAAGGAGTCGTGGATGTCTGCCCTGTTCGAACCGTTCAAACTCAAGGATGTCACGCTGCGCAACCGTATCGCGGTGCCGCCGATGTGCCAGTACGTCGCCGAGGACGGCGTCGTCAACGACTGGCATCACGTGCATCTGGCCGGCATCGCGCGCGGCGGCGCGGGCCTCGTGATCGCGGAGGCGACGGCCGTGTCGCCGGAAGGCCGCATCACGCCGGGCTGCGCGGGGTTGTGGAACGACGCGCAGGCCGACGCGTTCGCGCCGTCGGTCGCGGCGATCAAGGCGGCCGGCGCGGTGCCCGGTATCCAGCTCGCGCACGCGGGCCGCAAGGCGAGCGCCAACCGCCCGTGGGAAGGCGACGACCATATCGCCGACGGCGATCCGCGCGGCTGGCAGACCATCGCGCCGTCGGCCGTGCCGTTCGGCGCGCATCTGCCGAAGGTGCCGCGCGAAATGACGCGCGACGACATCGCGCGCGTGCAGGCCGACTTCGTCGCGGCGGCGCGGCGCGCGCGCGACCTCGGTTTCGAATGGCTGGAGCTGCACTTCGCGCACGGCTATCTCGGCCAGAGCTTCTTCTCGGTGCATTCGAACCAGCGCACCGATGAATACGGCGGTTCCGCCGAGAACCGCGGCCGTTTCCTCGTCGACACGCTCGCGGCCGTTCGCAAGGTCTGGCCCGAGCATCTGCCGTTGACCGCGCGCCTGGGCGTGATCGAATACGACGGTCGCGACGAGGAGACGCTCGCCGAGTCGATCGCGCTCACGCAGCGGATGAAGCTCGAAGGGCTCGACATGCTGAGCGTGTCGGTCGGCTTCTCGACGCCCGACGCCCAGATTCCGTGGGGCCCGGCGTTTCTCGCGCCGATCGCCGAGCGCGTGCGCCGCGAGGCCGGGCTGCCGGTGTCGTCCGCGTGGGGGATCGATACGCCGCAACTGGCGAATCGCGTGGTGGCGGAGCAGCAACTCGATCTCGTGATGGTCGGCCGCGCGCACCTGGCCGACCCGCACTGGCCGTACTACGCGGCCAGGCAGCTCGGTGTCGAGCGTCCGTCGTGGACGCTGCCCGCGCCGTACGCGCACTGGCTCGAGCGCTACCGGGTCGCCGACAAGGTGGCGTGAGCGACGCGTGACGACGCAGCGCCCGGGCGGCCGCGCATCGCGCGTGCCGCCGATCCGGCGCCGATGGATAGAATGGCGGTTCGCGCAGGCCGGTTGCCTGCGCGAACCGCCATTTTTTCATTTCGACCGAGGTGCCATGGGCGCGCATGTCCCGTCGTCTTCCGATTCCGCCGCGCGGCCGCGCGCCCAGCAGATCGCCCGCGTCGCGCTGTATGCGGCGTTGCTGGTGCTCGCGCTGTGGGTGATCCGCGATTTCATTCCCGCCATCGCATGGGCCTGCGTGATCGCCATCGCGATGTGGCCGCTGCTGAAATGCTTTGAATCGCACCGGCTGTTCCGCAACCGGCCGACGCTGATCGCGACCGTCATCACGGCGGCGATTTCGCTGCTCGTCGTGCTGCCGGTGGCCGTCGCGACGACCCAGGCGATCGCGCAGGCGCACGATCTGCGCGAGTGGCTGCGCACGATCCAGGACAACGGCATTCCGCTGCCGGACGTGGTCAGCCGGTTGCCGTACGGCGCGGCGCAGATCACCGAATGGTGGCAGGCCAATCTCGGCCATCCGCTGCATGCGGCCACCGCGATGCACGGTGTCAACGGCGAGAAATTCATCGCGTTCGGCCGGCACTTCGGCACGAAGCTCGCGCACGTGCTGCTCGAATTCGGCTTCATGCTCGTCACGCTGTTCGTGATCCTGCGCGCGGGCCACAAGCTGTCGGGTGCGTTGCTGCAGGGCGCGCGGCGTGCGTTCGGGCGCAACGGCGCGGAACTGATCGAGCGCATGGTCGCGGCCGTGTACGGCACGGTGACGGGGCTCGTCGTCGTCGGGCTCGGCGAGGGCGCGTTGCTCGGCGTCGCCTATGCGCTCGCGGGCGTTCCGCACGCGGCGCTGCTCGGCCTCGTCACGGCGGTCGCCGCGATGCTGCCGTTCTGCGCGCCGGTCGTGTTCTGCGGCGCGGCGCTCTGGCTGTTCGTGCAGGGGGCGACGATGTGGGCCGTCGTGATCGCGGCGCTCGGGTTCATCGTCGTGTTCGTCGCCGAGCATTTCGTGCGGCCGGTGCTGATCGGCGGTTCGACACGGCTGCCGTTCCTGCTCGTGCTGTTCGGCATCCTCGGCGGGGCGGAGACGTTCGGCCTGATCGGGCTGTTCGTCGGTCCCGCGCTGATGACGGTGCTGACGATGCTGTGGGCCGAATGGATTGCCTGACCGCGCATGCCGGTTCGACGCGGCGGTGCAGCGGCGCGGATGCGTGCACGGGCGCCGGTTGCAACGTTCGTTGACGATTCGGCTGGCGCGGATGCACGCCAGCGCGGGGATTCGGACAGAGATCTCTACATTTCTTTTCGATCCGGACCCAAAGGTCGAGTAGCATGGGGCTTTCGATCACGCCGGCATGGCGCAGCAGATTTCCCGAGCATGCGATTGATTTCGATGTCCCGTCCCGCGGCGGCGCTGTCCGTGGCCGCCGGCTGCCTGATGTTGCACGGCTGTGCCTGGTTCGACGCGTGGCTGCCGTTCTCGTACTCGCGCACGCCGCTCGCGCGGGCCGCGTCGCGGCATGGCGCGACGCGCGCCGACGTCGTCCGCGCCGCCGGCAACCCGCGCAGCGTGTGGATGGTCCGCAACGGCAGCGGCGTCTGCTACAACTATTTCATCGAGCACGGCAACGATCACCGCGCGTACTTCGTCGTGTTCGACAAGGCCGGCGTCGTCACGCGGTACGGCTTCGATTCCTGCATGGACGCCGATCGCAAGGGCGCGCTTCGCTCGGACAAGGCCGCTTCGCGCTAGCGCGGCCGCCCTGCGCCGCGCGAGCGTGTCACGCAGTCGTCACGCGATCGTGTCGACCACGCCGCCATCGACGCGCAACGCCGCGCCGGTCGTCGCCGACGCCTGCGGCGAGCACACGTACACGACCAGGTTCGCGACTTCCTCGGTCGTCGCCGGTCGCTGGATGATCGAGCTCGCGCGCTCGCTGCGCACGAAGTCCACCGCGATGTCGTCGATGCTGCGGCCCGTTTCGTCGGCCTGCGCCTTCAGCATCTCGCGCACGCCTTCCGACATCGTCGGCCCCGGCAGCACCGAATTGACGGTCACGCGGGTGCCGGCCGCGAGCTTCGCGAGGCCGCGCGCGATCGACAGTTGCGCGGTTTTCGTGAACCCGTAATGAATCATGTCGACCGGGATGTTCAAGCCCGATTCCGACGAAATGAACACGATGCGCCCGGCATTGCGTTCGATCATCCCTTTCAGGTAATGCCGCGCGAGCCGCACGCCGGACATCACGTTCATCTGAAAATAATGTTCCCATTCGGCGTCGTCGATGTCGAAGAACGGCTTCAGGCCGTAGATGCCCGCGTTGTTGACGAGAATGTCGGCATCCGGCGTGTGCTGCGTGACGCGCGCGACGCCGGCCGCGTCGGACAGGTCGGCGGCGACGCCGTCGAGGCTTGCGTCTGGCACGGCGTCGCGCAGTTTGTCGAGCGCGGACTGCACCGACGCGTCGCTGCGGCCGTTGACGACGACGTGCGCGCCGGCGCGCACGAGCCCTTCGGCGATCGCGAAGCCGATGCCGGCGGTGGAAGCGGTGACGACCGCGGTCTTGCCTTTCAGATCGATCTGCATGAGTGGTACCGGTTGGAAGAGGAAGCGGAACCCGCCGCGTCTGCCGCGGCGGCCGAATTCAAAGCTTAGGCGATCCAGCCGCCAGGCGTCGGTTCGCTGTTGCGCGGCGCCGCACAGTCTTGTACGGTGAGCGTTCGTCCGAACCGGGAGCCTGCCGCGTGAGCCGTACCGCCAACCGATCCGCCGTGCCGTCGCCGTTCTGGCGCGATGCGGCGCTGCCGTTCATCGAGGCGCGTACCGTCGACGACGGGCGCGCGATCTGCTATGCAAAGCACACGCACGACACGTTTTCGGTGGGCGCGATCGTCGGCGGCACGAGCACGTACGTGAACGGTGCGACGAACGCACACGTCGGGCGCGGCGTGCTCGTGATCATCGATCCCGAGCAGGTGCACGCGTGCAACCCGTACGGCCCCGATGCGTGGGCGTACCGGATGGTCTATGTCGACGTGCCGTGGCTCGCGCGGCTGCAACACGCGCTGGGCCGCGATCCGAACCGCGATTTTCACGGGTTTTCGACGAAGTGGACCGAGCGCGGCGATCTGTTCGCGCAATTCGGCGGCTTCTACCGCACGCTCGTGTCGCCACGCGTCGATGCGCTCGGCAAGGAGAGCGCGGCGGTCGAATTCTTCACGGCGCTGCACGGCGTGCTCGAACGCGAACCGCCCGATTCGCGGCCGGGCGACGACAACGCGAAGCTCGCGCGCGCGGCCGACTACATCGCCGCCCATTGCCGCGAGGCCGTCACGCTCGATGCGATCTGCGCGGCGGCCGACCTGTCGCCGTCGTACCTGATCCGCGCATTCAATGCGCGCTACGGAATGACGCCGCATGCGTTCCTGATCGATCGGCGCGTGCAGTACGGCCGCACGGAGCTGCGCCGCGGCCGGCCGATCGCCGAAGTCGCGCTCGATGCCGGCTTTGCGGACCAGGCGCATTTCCAGCGCGCCTTTCGGCGAATCGCGGCCGCGACGCCCGGGCAGTACCGCAGTGCGATGCGCTGACCGGCGAAGCCGCTACACGTCGAGCAGCAACAGCGCGCTGCCCGCGAGCAGCAGCGCCATCAGCCGGTTGAACACGCGCATGCGCCGTGCGTTCGCGAGCCGGTGCCGCAACGACGCGCCCGCATAGCCCCAGCATGCGATCGACGCGAAGCAGATCACCAGATACAGCGCGGCGAACTGCCAGACCTGCGCGCGGTCGCCATCGGCCGCATATGCGCCCATCGCGGCCACGCATGCGAGCCACGCCTTCGGGTTGAGCCACTGCATCGCCGCGCCGGCCGCCGCCGACGGGCCGGCCACGTCCGGATCGGCCGACAGCCGGCCGTCGTCGAGCGCAAGCCGCAACGCCATATACAGCAGGAACGCGATCCCCGACCACTGCGTGGCCGTCGTCAGCACGGGCCAGCGCGCGAGCGCCGCATGCAGGCCGAGGCCGATCAGCAGGAACAGCGCGACGAAGCCGAGCGTCGCGCCGGCCGCGTAGCGCAGGCTCGCGCCGAGGCCGTGGCGCGCGCCCGCGCCGAGCGCGACGATGTTGACGGGACCGGGGGTGATCGACGAGGCGAGCGCGAACGCGGCCATCGAAACCAGCATGCTCATCAGATGTCTCCATGCGACATGTCGAAAGTCGCACCGAGACTACGGGTGCCGCGTCGGTCCGTATTGAAGAAAACTGCCCTCGGCGGCGCGCGGCCGCCGTCAGTGCAGTGCGCCCGGCGCGTGCGCCGCGCGAGCGCCGTGGAGATCGGCCGGATTCGCCGAATCGGTGGAATCCGTGGAATCGGGCGGGCCGGCGGCGTCGCCGGGACGCAGCGGCCCGCCCGACCCGGGCTGCGTCGACACCGAGAAGCCGAACGTATTGACGCCGCCCGAGCACGCGACGAACACGCCGCCGCCGTGCATCTCCGCCACGGCCTTGACGATCGACAGCCCGAGCCCGTGGTTTTCCTTGCTGTTCGCGCGCGCTTCCTCGAGCCGGTAGAAACGTTCGAACACGTGCGAGCGCTGCACCGGGTCGATCGGCTCGCCCGGGTTCGACACGGCCATCTCGACGAGCGTGCCGCGGTGCGTGATCGTCACGTTCAGCGTCGCGCCGGGCGCCGAATGCTGGATCGCGTTGATCAGCAGATTCGTCATCGCGCGGCGGAACAGCGACGGATCGACGGCCGCGCGCGCATCGCCGTGCAGTTCGGCGCGCAACCGCGCCTCGTCGAGCGGGATTTCGAGGAAGTCGAGCATGCGCCGCACCTCGTCGGCCAGCGACACGTCCTTCAGGTCGGTCGCGCGTTCGCCGCGATCGCTGCGCGACAGGAACAGCATGTCGTTGATGATCACGCGCAGCCGCTCGAATTCCTCGAGGTTCGACTGCAGCGTCTGGCGCATCCGGTCGACCGAGCGGTCGCGGCTCGTCAGCGCGACCTGGGTCTGGCCGATCAGGATGCTGATCGGCGTGCGCAGCTCGTGCGCGACGTCCGCGTTGAACGCTTCGAGCCGCGCGTAGGTTTGCTGGATGCGTTCGAGCGCGCCGTTGAACGACGTCGCGAGATCGCGCAGCTCGGTCGGCAGCGCGTCGGTGTGCAGGCGCTGGCGGCGGTTCGTCGCGCTCACGCTCGCCGCGTCCCGCGACAGCCGGTCGAGCGGCGCGAGCCCGAAGCGCGCGACCGCGCGGCTCAGCAGCAGCGTGATCACGGTGGCCGTCGCGATCAGCGCGGCCAGCGTCCAGCCGAAGCGGCGCAGCATCCGCTGCGTACGCTCGCACGACGTCGCGACGACGAGCTGCAGCGTCGGCCGTTCGCCGGCGCCGGCCAGCGTAACGGTTTTCGTCATCACCGCGTAGCTGCTGTCGTTGAGCTGGTAGCGCTGGAACGCGCCGAACGGCGGATCGAGCGGCACGCCGTTGACGGGGCTGCCGAAGCGGAACGCGGGGTCGGGGCTGACGACCTGATAGTGCGTCGACCCGTCGGGCGGTTCGAGGTCGGCGAGCTTTTCCTGCATCAGGCGGCCGCGCGCGGCCGTGGTCGCGTGCGACACGATCATCGCGGCGACTTTGGCGCGCGTGTCGAGCGTCGCGCGCAATTCGGCGAACAGTTGCCGTTCCATCATCACGAACAGCCCGCAGCCGACCAGCGTGAACACCAGCAGCGACACGATGCCGAACATCGCCGAGAGCCGCAGGATGATCGAGCGTTTCATGCGCGCCGCTCCGTGTCGCCGTCGTCGCGCGCCTCGAGCACGTAGCCCATCCCGCGGATCGTGTGCAGCAGCTTCTCCGCGAACGGGCCGTCGAGTTTCGCGCGCAGGCGCTTGATCGCCGTCTCGACGACGTTCGCGTTGCTGTCGAAGTTCACGTCCCACACGAGTTCGGCGATCGTCGTCTTCGACAGCACCTCGCCGCTGCGCCGCGCGAGCACGCCGAGCAACTGGAATTCCTGCGCGGTCAGGTCGAGCCGCGCGCCGTCGCGGGTCGCGCGGCGGCCGATCAGATCGACGCGCAGGTCGCCGATCGAGATCAGCGTCGATTCCTGCACGCGCGCGCGGCGCGTCAGCGCACGCAGCCGTTCGATCAGCTCGAGGAACGAGAAGGGCTTGGTCAGGTAGTCGTCGGCGCCGCCGCGCAAGCCTCGCACGCGGTCATCGACGCGATCGCGCGCGGTCAGCATGATCACGGGCGTCTGCTTCTGCGCGCGCAGCGCACGCAGCACGCCGAAGCCATCGAGCTTCGGCAGCATCACGTCGAGCACGACCACGTCGTAGTCGAATTCGACGGCTTTCCACGCACCGTCCTCGCCGTCGAGCGCGGTATCGACGACCCAGCCTTCCTCGGTCAGGCCGCTCTTCAGGTATTCGACGACTTTCGGTTCGTCTTCGACGATCAGCACTTTCATAGGTTCGTTGTCCGCGTAACCGGTTAAGGGCAGGTCAAGGGCCGACGCCCGCGCCGCGCCGCGGGGCCGCCGACGCGACGTCGGACGGCGCGGCACCGTTCGCCGCATCGCCGTCCCAGCCGCCGCCGAGCGCCTTCGCGAGAAACACGACGAGCGCCGCGCGCTGGCCCTGGATCTGCACGGCCTGGCGCTCGCTCGTCAGCAATTGCTGCTGGGCCGTCAGCACGTCGATGAACGGCGTCAGGCCGCCCGCGTAGCGATCCTGCGCGAGCGACACGAGCTTGCGCGCGTCGTCGACGGCGGCCGATGCCTGCTGCGCCGCCTGCGCCAGCACCGACAGGCCGGTTACCGCATTCTGCACCTCCTGGAACGCGGTGAGCACGGTCTGCCGGTAGCTGGCCTGCGCGGCGACGTAGCCGGCCTGCGCGAAATCGACGCCGGCCTTCAGCTTGCCGCCTTCGAACAGCGGCTGGCTGAGCGATCCGCCGACCGACCACAGCAGCGCCGGCACGGTAAACAGGCCCGCGAAGCGCGTCGCGTCCCAGCCGATGTCGGGCGACAGCGTGATGCGCGGGAAATACGCGGCGCGCGCGACGCCGATCTGCGCGTTCGCGGCGGCCATCGCGCGCTCGGCCGACGCGACGTCGGGGCGCCGCTGCAGCAGGTCGCTCGGCATGCCGGTCGGCAGCGCGGGCGCGTTGATCGGCACCACGCGCGCCGGCAGCGAGAATTCGGGGGCCGGCGTGCCGACCAGCGTCGCGATCGCGGTTTCGACCTGCGCGCGCTGCTGGATCAGCAACTGCACCTGCGTGCGCGTCGCGTCGAGCTGCGCGCGCTGCTGCAGCAGGTCGAGGCCCGACACCGCGCCGAGGTCGTGGCGCGCGCTCACGTAATCGAGCGCCTTTTGCTGCAACGCGATCGAGCGCTTGACGACGTCGATCTCGGTGTCGAGTTCCCGCAACGCGAAATAGCTCGACGCGAGATCGGCGCTCAGCACAAGGCGCGCGTTCGCGAAATCGTCGCGCGCCTGCTCGCTGTTCGCCTGTGCCGATTCGACGTTGCGCCGCACGCGGCCGAACAGGTCGAGTTCGTAGCTGACCGCCGCGCCGACCTGGATCTCGTTCTGCACGGTCGACATGCTCTTCGTCGCGTAGTTGGTCTGCGGCCGGTCGGCGGAGATCTTGAAGCGCTGGCCGCTCGCGTTCAGCCCGACGGCCGGATACTGCGCGGACGCGACCGACGCGAGCGTCGCCTTCGCCTGGTCGTAGCGCGCGGCCACCGCCTTCAGGTTCTGGTTGTTGCGCAGCGCGTCGGCTTCCAGCGTGTCGAGCTGTGCGTCGCCGAACGCGGTCCACCAGGCCGGATCGAGCGGTGCGCGGGCCGGTGCGGCCGGGTGCCAGTATGCGTCGGCCGGGTCGAGCCGCCACGCGGCCGGCGTGTCGACAGCCGGGCGTTGGTAGTCCGGGCCGACCGTGCAGCCGGCGAGGGCGACGGCGGCGGCCGCGACGACGGCGGCGAGCGCCGCGGGCCGCACACGGATGCGTATCGCACTCACGACTTCGCTCCCGCGACGGCCGAGGCCGGCTGCGCCGCCGGCGCCTGCACGACGACCCGGTCGCCAGTCGCGAGCGCGTCGCCCGGGTTCGCGACGAGGCGGTCGTTCGGCGTGATCGGCCCGTCGACTTCGAGCGTCTGGCCGATCGTGCGCACGACCGTCACCTGTTTCAGATGAACCTGGCCGTTCGCATCGACGGTCGCGACCGTCGGGCCTTCGGCGCGGAACAGCAGCGTATTGGCCGGCACCTGCAGGCGGCCGACCGGCGTCATCGGCAGCGTCGCCTGCACGTACGCGCCGGGCAGCAGCCGCCCGTCCGGGTTCGGCAGCGTGATCTCGATCTGCAGCGAGCGCGTCGCGACGTCGATTGCCTGCGACGTGCGCGTGATCGTGCCGTCGAAGGTCCGGCCCGGCAGCTCGGCCTGCGCGACGCTCACGTGCTGGCCGACCTTCACCTGCTGCGCATACGCCTGCGGCACCTGCACGTACAGGCGCAGCCGGTCGGCCTGCACGACCGTGAACAGTGCGCGGCCCGCGTTGCCGGAATTGACGAGATCGCCGACGTCGATGTTGCGCTGCGTGACGATCCCGTCGATCGGCGCGACGATCCGCTGGAAGCCCTTCAATTCGGTGAGACGGCGCACGTTCGCATCGGCCGCCGCGAGATTCGCGGTGCCCTGGTTGAACGCGCCTTGCCGGTCGTCGAGTTCCTGTTGCGACACGGCATCGCGCTGGCGCAACTGCTGCGCGCGGTCGAACGACGTCTTCGCGAGCGCGAGCGACGCTTGCGCCTGCTGGCGCTGCGCGGTGGCCTGCGCGAGTTCCTGGTTCAGCTCGGGCGTGTCGAGTTCGGCGAGCGTTTGCCCCTGTTTCACGTGCGCGCCGATGTCGGCCTGCCAGCGCAGCACGTAGCCGCTGGCGCGTGCATGGATCGGCGCCTCGACGAAGCCGCGCAGCGTGCCGGGCAGCGTCAGCTTGCCGCCAGTGGCCGCGTCGACCGGATGCACGACGCTCACATATTGGCGCGTGTTCTGCTCGGCGACCGCGTCGAGGTGATGCCGGTTCAGCCCGTTGACGATCAGCGTGCGCGCGGCGCCGGCGGCCAGCAGCACGCCGACCACGATCACGACGATCCGCCCGCGTCGCGACACCGACGCGCGCGCCGGCAGGTGCATGCCGTGTTCGTCCACCTGGATGCCGACGGCGCTGTGATGTTTCTCTTCCATGAATTCAACCAATTCAACCAATTCAACCGGGTAGTGGGGCGAAAGTCAGTGTCCGGCCTGGCGCGCGCGCCGCCGGGCCAGCCGCGCATGCACGCCGCCGAACACGAGCGGCACGAACAGCAACGTCGAAACGGTCGCGAACAGCAGCCCGCCGATCACCGCGCGGCCGAGCGGCGCGTTCTGCTCGGCGCCTTCGCCGAGACCGAGCGCCATCGGCACCATCCCGATGATCATCGCGAGCGCCGTCATCAGCACCGGGCGGATCCGGGTCGCGCCGGCCTCCAGCGCGGCCGTGAGCGGCGGCGCGCCGGCGGCGAGCCGTTGCCGCGCGAACGACACGACGAGAATGCTGTTCGCGGTCGCGACGCCGACCGTCATGATCGCGCCCGTCAGCGCGGGCACGCTCAGGTGCGTGCCGGTGACGAACAGCATCCACGCGATGCCGGCGAGCGCGGCCGGCATCGCGCTGATGATGATCAGCGGGTCGAGCCACGACTGGAAATTGACGACGATCAGCAGGTAGACGAGCACGATCGCCATCGCGACGCCCGCGCCGAGACCGAGATACGACGTGCGCATCGTCTCGATCTGGCCGCGCATCGAGAGGTCGGTGCCGCGCGGCAGCGTCGCGCGCGCGTCGGCCACGATGCGGTCGATCTCGCCCGCGACCGCGCCGAGGTCGCGGCCCTCGACGCTCACGTATACGTCGATTGCCGGGCGGATGTTGTAGTGCGTGATCACGGCGGGGTTCGCGGTACTGCGCACCTGCACCAGGTTGCCGAGCAGTTGCAGCGGCGTGCCCGTGCGGCCGCTGGCGGAGATCGGCGTGCCGAGCAGATCGTCGACCGACGACAGGTTGTATTGCGGGGTCTGGATCTGCAGCGGGTACTGGACGCCGGTGCGCGGGTTGATCCAGAACGACGGCGTCGTCTGCGAGCTCCCCGACAGCGAGATCAGCATGTTCTGCGCGACGTTCTGCGCGGAGAGATTGAGCTGCTGCATGCGCGTACGGTCCATGTCGGCCAGCAGGGTCGGTTCGTCGTTACGTTGCAGCACGTGCACGTCGACGGCGCCGGGGATTTGCCTGATCTTTTTCATCAGGCCGCTCGCAATGGTCATGTTACTCGCGAGATCGTTGCCGAGCACCTGCACGTCGATCGCGGCCGGCTGCCCGAAGTTGAGGATCTGCGTGATGATGTCCGACGGCTGGAAGAAGAACTCGACGCCCGGGAAGCGCTGCGGCAGCAGCGTGCGCAGTGTCTGCACGTAGTGCCCCGTCGCGCGGTGGCCTGGCTTCAGCGCGATCAGCAGCTCGCCGTCGAGCGTACCGATCGTACCGGCGTTGCTGTACGACAGGTTGATGCCGCTCACCGGCAGGCCGAGATTGTCGACGATCGCGCCGAGCTCGTCGGGCGGCACGGTTTCGCGGATCACGCGTTCGACCTGGTCGGCGAGCCGCGCGGTTTCCTCGATCCGGTAGCCGGTCGGCGCGCGCACGTGCAGCCGGAGGTTGCCGGAATCGGCGTTCGGGAAGAAGTCGCGGCCGAGCACGAACACGAGGCCCGTCGACAGCACGCAGAAGCCGAGGAAGCACAGCGCGTAGAAACGGCGGCGCACGAGCAGGATGCTCAGCAGCACGATGTACCACGCGCGCAGCCGTTCGAACGCATGGTTGAACGCGTGATGGATGCGCGCGAAGCGCGACGTCGAAGGGCCGGGGCCGGTGCTCGCCTGCTGCGGGCGGAACAGCAGCATCGCGAGCGTCGGCACCAGCGTGCGCGACAGCACGTACGACGCGAGCATCGCGAATACCACGGCTTCCGCGAGCGGCACGAACAGGAAGCGCGCGACGCCGGTCAGGAAGAACATCGGCACGAACACGATGCAGATGCACAGCGTCGACACGAGCGCCGGTACCGCGATCTCGCCCGCGCCTTCGAGGATCGCGTCGTGCAGGTTCGTACCGAGATGGAGATGCCGCTCGATGTTCTCGATCGTGACGGTCGCATCGTCGACGAGAATGCCGACCGCGAGCGCGAGCCCGCCGAGCGTCATGATGTTGATGGTCTCGCCGAGCGCGGACAGCGCGATCAGCGACGTGAAGATCGACAGCGGGATCGAGATTGCAATGATCAGCGTGCTGCGCCAGTTGCCGAGGAACAGCAGGATCATCATCGCGGTCAGCACGGCGGCGATCAGCGCCTCGTGGATCACGCCCTGGACGGCCGCGTTGACGAACACCGACTGGTCGAACAGCGGCGTGATCGTGAGCCCCTCGGGCAGCGTCGGGATCACCTTCGGCAGCAGCGCCTTCAGGTCGGACACGACCTTGAGCGTCGACGCGTCGCCGCTTTTCAGGATCGAGATCAGCACGCCGCGCTGGCCGTTCTGGCGCACGACGTTGGTCTGCGGCGCGAAGCCGTCGCGCACCGCCGCGACCTCGCGCAGGTAGGTCGTCGCGCCGTTGATCGTCTGGACCGGCAGGTTGCTGATGTCGGCGACCGTATCGGCCGACGCGTTCGTGTCGATCCGGTATTCGGTCTGGCCCATCTTCGCGGTGCCGGTCGGCAGCACGAGGTTCTGCGCGTTGACCGCGTTGACGATGTCGGCCGGCGTGAGGCCCTTCGCCTGCAGCGCCTGCGGGTCGAGGTCGATCGCGACCACGCGCGTGCGCCCGCCGTACGGGAACGGAATCTGCACGCCGGGCACGGTGATCAGCTGCGGGCGCAGGAAGTTGAGCGCGATGTCGGCGAGCGACTGCTCGCTGAGCGTCTTGCTCGACAGCCCGAGCTGGATCACCGGGATGCTCGACGCGGAATAGGTGATCACGAGCGGCGGCGTCGCGCCCTGCGGCATCTGCCGCACGATCGCCTGCGCGGACGACACCGTCTGCGCGATCGCTGTCTGCACGTTCGCGCCCGGTTGCAGGAACACCTTGACGACCGCGATGCCGGGCAACGACGTCGATTCGACGTGCTGGATATTGTTGACGGTCGTCGTCAGGATCCGTTCATGCACGGACGTGATGCGGTTCGTCATCTCCGTCGCGGAAAAGCCGTTGTAATTCCAGATCACGCTGATCACGGGGATGTTGATCGCGGGCAGCACGTCGACCGGTGTGCGCATCAGCGCCAGCGGGGTGGCCAGCACGATCATGATGGCCATGACGATGAACGTGTAGGGGCGCCTGAGCGCGAGATTGACGATCCACATGGAGGCGGCGGGACAGGCGGTGATCGGGCGGCGGTGAAGGGAACCCGAATGATAGGCGTCGGCCCGCAACGGGTTACTGTCGCGAAACTGGCGGAATTGTCAGGTTGGGGCGTGGCGGCCGTCGGCCGATTCCGCAGACGGAATGCGCGGCCGCGATGGCGACGGTTCCGCGCATCGGGCGGCGCTCACAGCTGCTCCATGCCGAAACGCGCGAGCGCATCGAGATCGACGACCTCGATCTGGTTGTACGCGAGCCGCAGCGCACCGAGCTTTTCGAGCTGCTGCAGCGCCTGGTTGATCCGCTGGCGCGACACGCCGACGAGCATCCCCAGTTCCTCCTGCGAGATCGACAGCGACGGGCCGGTATCCGGATACAGCGCGGGGTTGAAGAGCTGCGCGAGCGCCTGCGCGACGCGCGCGTCGACGTCGAGCAGTCGGCTGTTCTGGATCGACGCGATGAATTCGCCCATCCGGTTGTTCAACTGATGAATCACGAAGCGCGTGAACGGCAGGCTCGTGTCGAGCAGCGCATGGAACGTGTCGACCGGCACGAACAGCACGGTCGAGCGCTGGATCGCGACGACCTCGTATTTGCGTAGCTCCCGCTTGATCACGCTGCCTTCGCCGAACCAGCCGCCCGACGGCACGCCGGAGAACGTGCAGCCGCGCCCCGATACGTTGAAGATCGCGAGCTTCAGCAGCCCCCGATGGACGCCGATCCAGTATTCGGACGGCGCGAGCCGGTGCGCGATCACGTCGCCGGCGTCGCACTGCGCGACGTGCGACTGGGCCAGCACGAGCGCCTGGTGTTCGGGCGCCAGCGTGCGGAACCACGCGCACTGGCCGAACAGCGTCGCCAGCGGCGGCACCGGGCCCGGTTCGGGAAGCGTGTCGGCCGGGGCGGCGGCCGCGTCGAGGTGGTCGTGCATGGATGCGGGTTTGCGAGGATAGGGATAACGCGCAGCGCTCGCGCGGCACTCTGTCGTTTCGATGACAGACGGCTCACAATAGCGCCCGTTAGGCTGTCGGCAATTGAACCACATCAAAACGATCCGGGGTGCATGCGCCCCGGTCGACAGAACACGGGAGACAGGATCATGACGCAGATGTTCGAGGCCGGGCTCGGCCGCCGCGACGCCAACTACGTACCGCTCACGCCGATCGATTTCCTGATCCGCGCGGCCGAAGTCTACGGCGAGCGCCTCGCGATCGTGCACGGCGACGTGCGGCGCACGTGGGGCGAAACCTGCACGCGCGCGAAGCAGTTGGCGAGCGCGCTCGCGCAGGCCGGCGTCGGGCGCGGCGACACGGTCGCGGCGCTGCTGCCGAACATCCCGGCGATGGTCGAGGCGCACTTCGGCGTGCCGATGGCCGGCGCCGTGCTGAACACGATCAACACGCGGCTCGACGTATCGTCGGTGCTGTTCATGCTGCGTCACGGTGAGGCGAAGGTGCTGATCGTCGACACCGAATATGCGGAGCTCGCGCATCGCGCGGCGCTCGAGGTGCCGGGCCTGAAGATCGTCAGCGTGGCCGACGCGATGCCGGCCGACCCCGAGCGTTTCGCGGGCGCGACCGACTACGAGGCGTTCGTGGCCGGCGGCGACCCCGACCATGCATGGACGCCGCCCGCCGACGAATGGGACGCGATCGCGCTGAACTACACGTCCGGCACGACGGGCGACCCGAAGGGCGTCGTCTACCACCATCGCGGCGCGTATCTCGCGGCGATCAGCAACATCCTCGAATGGGACATGCCGAAGCACGCGGTGTATCTGTGGACGCTGCCGATGTTCCACTGCAACGGCTGGTGTTTTCCGTGGGCCATCGCGGCGCGCGCGGGCGTGAACGTGTGCCTGCGCAAGTTCGACGCGAAGACCGTGTTCGACCTGATCCGCCGCGAGCGCGTCACGCATTACTGCGGCGCGCCGATCGTGCAGAGCGCGATCGCGAACGCGCCGGCCGAGCTGCGCGAAGGCATCGACCACACGGTGCACGCGATGGTCGCGGGCGCGGCGCCCGCGCCGGCGGTGATCGCGAAGATGAAGGAGATCGGCTTCGACCTGCTGCACGTGTACGGGCTGACCGAGGTCTACGGCCCGGCGACCGTCTGCGCGAAGCAGGCGC
This sequence comes from Burkholderia sp. AU39826, assembly GCF_020419965.1. Lineage (NCBI taxonomy): Bacteria > Pseudomonadati > Pseudomonadota > Betaproteobacteria > Burkholderiales > Burkholderiaceae > Burkholderia > Burkholderia sp. AU39826. The sequence goes on along the minus strand of NZ_JAIZQG010000001.1, from coordinate 571,930 downwards.
ACTGGGATGCGCTGCCCGACGAGGAACGCGCGCGGCTCAATGCGCGCCAGGGCGTGCGCTACCACCTCGAAGCGGGCGCGACGGTGCTCGATCCCGACACGATGACGCCGGTGCCGGCCGACGGCGAGACGCTCGGCGAGATCATGTTCCGCGGCAACATCTGCATGAAGGGCTACCTGAAGAACCCGAAGGCGACCGACGAGGCGTTTCATGGCGGCTGGTTCCATACGGGCGATCTCGCGGTGCTGATGCCGGACGGCTATATCCGGATCAAGGATCGCAAGAAGGACATCATCATCTCGGGCGGCGAGAACATCTCGAGCATCGAGGTCGAGGACGCGCTGTACCGGCATCCGGCCGTGGCCGTGGCGGCCGTCGTCGCGATGCCCGACCCGAAATGGGGCGAGGTGCCGTGCGCGTTCGTCGAGCTGCGCGAAGGCGCGAGCGCGACCGAGGCGGAAATCGTCGCGCACTGCCGGCAACTGCTCGCGGGCTTCAAGGTGCCGAAGGCCGTGCGCTTCGGCGAGCTGCCGAAGACCTCGACCGGCAAGATCCAGAAGTTCCAGTTGCGTCACGCGGTCGGCTCGAACACGGCGATCGACCTGGCGGGCGACAAGAAGTAGGCAGCGCACCCGGCCGTGGCCGATCATCGGGCGTCGGTCACGCGCCGCGTTCGAGCCGGAACACGCTGACGGCGTCCGACAGTTGCGCGGCCTGCTCGCGCAGCGCGACGGCCGCGCGCTCGGCATCCGAAATCAGCGTCGCATTCTGCTGCGTCGCTTCGCCGATCTGCGTGACGGCCAGGTTCACCTGCTCGATGCCGGTCGATTGCTCGCGCGACGCGGCACTGATCTCGCCGATCAGCGTGCGCACCTGGTCGACCCGCGCGACGATGTCGCGCATCGTGCCGCGCGCGGCGTCCGCGATCCGGTAACCCTGTTCGACGGTCGTCGACGATTCGGCGCTCAGCGCGTCGATCTCCTTGACGGCGGCCGCGCTGCGCTGCGCGAGCGCGCGCACCTCGGCCGCGACCACCGCGAAGCCCTTGCCGTGCTCGCCCGCGCGGGCGGCCTCGACGGCCGCGTTCAGCGCGAGGATGTTGGTCTGGAACGCGATGCCTTCGATCGCGCCGGTGATCTCCGCGATCCGGCGCGTCGCACGGCCGATGTCGTCCATCGTCGCGACCACGCGCTGCACCGCGGCGTCGCCGTTCGTCGCGGCGGCCGATGCGTCCGCGACCAGCGCGTTGGCTTGCGCCGCATGCTCGGCGCTCTGCTGCACGGCGGCGGTGATCTGCTCCATGCTCGCGGCCGTCTGCTCGACGCTGCTCGCCTGCGTCGCGATTCGCGCGGCGATGTCGCTGCTGCCGGCCGCGATGCCGACCGTGCCGTGCGCGATGTCGGCCGCGCCGTTGCGCACCTGCGCGACGATTCGCGCGAGGCCGTCGCCGATCCCGTCGACCGCCTGCACGAGCCGGCCGATCTCGTCGTTGCCCGCGCTGCCGTGCGCGGCCGCGCCGTCGCGGATGCGCACGCTGAGATCGCCCGCCGCATAGCGCTCGGACGCGCGGGCGGCGGCTTCCAGCGGCCGGCTCACGACGCGTCGCACGACGATGACGAACAGCATCGCGAACGCCGCGACGAGCGCGGCGCCGATCATCAGGAAGCGGTTGCGGGTGGCGCGCATCGTGGCGAGCAGTTCGTCGTCGAGCGCGATGCCGCCGACGAGCCATTGCCACTGCGGAATCGTCGTGAAGGATACGAATTTCGCGGTCGGCCCGGCGTCGTGCGCGGCCGGGTCGGTCGACGTGTACGCGAGCCGGCCTTGGGCCGCCGCGAGCATCTGCGCGTAGGGCGCGCGCGTGTCGTCGGCCCGTTGGCCCGCCGCGTCGGGATGCACGACGAAGGTGCCGCGCGACGGCCCCTGCGATGCGTCGAGCACGAAGTAGTAGCCGTTGTCGCCGATCTTCAGCGCGCGGATGCCGTCTTCGACGAGCTTGAGCTCGGCGCCGATGTCGAGGCCGACGAACAGCGCGCCGATCACGCGGCCGCTTGCGTCGGTCACCGGCTTGTACTGCGTGATGTACGGCCGGCCGAACAGCTTCGCGAGGCCCGTGTAGCTGCGCCCGGCGACGAGCGGCGCATATGCGGGGCCGGCGCGGTCGAGCTTCGTGCCGACGGCGCGCGCGCCGTCCTGCTTCTTCAGCGACGTCGTGATGCGCACGAAATCGTCGCCGTCGCGCGCGAAGATCGTCGCGATCGCGCCGCTTTTCTTCAGGAACTGGTCGGGAATCGAGTAGTCGAGGTCGAGCGGCTGGCCGCCCGCGAGCAGCGTCGGCGCGGCGACGCCGCCGATATCGACGGTGCGCGCCGGGTCGAGCGAGAAATCGGCCGGCAGGAAGCTCGCGAACAGCGACATCGAGCGGCTGGCTTCTGCGCTCAGTGCCTTGTCGAACAGGTCGACCATCGCGCGGATCGACTGCTCCTTGTCGTCGATCCGCTGATGCGCTTCGTCGGCGAGCTGCTGGCCGGCGAAATGGGCGAGCGTCCACGCGAACACGGTAAACAGCAGGGCGACGAGCGCGCACGCCAGCGCGGCCAGACGCGCGCCGACGCTCACTCGGCCCGATTGGGTCATTCTCATGAGACATCCTGAGTGGGAGTGAGAGGAGGCGGAACGCACGCGTCACCGCTCGTGGACCCGTTAATACGGCAACTTTCGCGAAATCTTTAGCGGGCGTCGCAGATCACGGGCCCGCAGGCGGGCGAGGGGAGGCGGAGATCAGTGCGTGACGACCCACGCGACGGCCAGATAGCGGCCGACCTTCGCGATCGTCACGATGACGAGAAAGGTCGGCAGCGGCTCGCGCAGCACGCCGGCGATCATCGTCAGCGGATCGCCGATCACCGGCGCCCAGCTCAGCAGCAGCGACCAGCGGCCGTAGCGTGCATACCAGCGCTCGGCGCGCGCGAGCGCGGACGGCTTGACCGGAAACCAGCGGCGCTCGCGGAAGTGCTCGATGCCGCGCCCGAGCGCCCAGTTGATCGCCGAGCCGGCGACATTGCCGATGCTCGCGACCAGCACCAGCGCCCACACGGGTTCGCGCCCGGCGAGCAGCAGGCCGGCGAGCACGGCTTCGGACTGGAGCGGAAACAGGGTCGCGGCGACCATCGACACGGCGAACAGGCCGCCGTAAGTGAGCAATTCGGACATCGCGCGATTGTACTGGCGGCGTCGCCGCCGGTGCGGGGTGTCGCGGTCGCGTGGAAACGAACGCGTCGGCGGTTCTCAGTTCCAGCCGACCATGATCGCGCCCATCCCGACGAGCAGCCCGCCCGTCACGCGGTTCATCGCGCGCATCCGCGCCGGCCGCTGCAACGCGCGGCTCAGCCGGTGCGAGAACAGCGCCATCGACGCGACGCCGCCCGCGAACAGCAGCGCGAACGTCGCGGCGAGCAGCAGGTATTGAAGGTTCAGGCTCCAGTCGGCGTTCGGGCTGATGAACTGCGGAAAGAACGACGGAAAGAACAGCAGCGTCTTCGGGTTCAGCCCGGAAGTCGCGACGCCGCGCCAGAACAGCGCGCGCCCGCTGTCGGTGTCCGCCGCGGCGCTTGCCGTTGCGGCGCCGGTGTCGGCCGGTGCCGCGGCTGCGCCGGCCGGCGTGCGGCTCAGCCATTGCTTGCCGCCGAGCCAGACGAGATATGCGGCGCCGGCCCAGCGCAGCACGGTCAGCGCATGTTCGTCGAGGTGGACCAGCGAATTCAGGCACAGCGCGGTCAGCGCGAGTTGCAGCAGCACGGCGAGCGTGCCGCCCCAGACGCACGGCAGCGCGCGGCGCCAGCCGGTGCGCAACGCCTGGTTCATCGTGAGCAGGTTGACCGGGCCGGGCGCATAGATGAGGACGACGGATGCGGCGAGGAACGACAGATAAAGCTTGAACGACATACGGACTGGCAAGGAACGGGGAAGCAGGCACCGGCCCCGCACGCGGTCGGATAGGCGTGCGGGCGGCGGGGAATCGCATGCCTGCCGGCCGGCGCCGCAACTCGTGATTGCGGCCGTGCGTCCCGCTGCGACGGGTGATCGCGGGGAGCGTGCCGGGCAGCAGGCATGGAGAAAATGTATCAAGCGGCCCGGTTAAAAGGCTTCCTGTTTTCCAGCAAAACGGCCATGAAACCGGAATGGCGTTCAGATAGAATCGGGTTTTTCAGTAGAAGATTCTTCTCGCCATGGCTACCCGCGAACGCACGCCGAAAACGCTCGACAATCAGGACCGCAAGATCCTCGGTGCATTGCAGAAAAATGCGCGCCTGTCGAATGCCGAACTCGCCGAACAGATCGGCATGTCGACCACCGCCTGCTGGAACCGCACGCGGCAACTCGAACTCGACGGCTATATCGACGGCTATGTCGCACTGGTCAACCAGCGCAAGCTCGGCTACGCGGACATCGTGATCCTCGAAGTCACGCTCGATCGCCACGAGGACGACGCGCTGGCGCGCTTCGGCGCCGAACTGGCGGCGCTGCCGGAGGTGCTGGAGGCGTATCTGGTGTCGGGCGAGTACGACTACTGGATCAAGGTCGCGGTGGACGGCACGGCCGGCTACGAACGCTTTCTGCGGGAAAAGCTGTACCGGATTTCGAGCATCCGGCATAGCCGCTCGATGTTCGCGCTGCGGTGCATGAAGGACGTGCCTTCGATTCAGGTGTGACGGGGAATTGCTGGCGAGGCCGTTGTCGCGGCGGGCGGCGATGCGGCGTGGCGCTTGCGCGGAGGAAACCGGCGCAGGGCCGACAGGGAGGGCTCGCCGGGGAAAGGGCCCGCGGATACACGAAAACGGATGAATCTTCCGTCCGCGATGGTCGGGCACAATCGCGCGCCGGCGGGGAATGGTTTCTCGCCGAAGCGCCCGGTTTACAGCAATCCGCGCCGATAACGGATGAATCGGCGCCGGTATCGGCCTGAAACACGGCCTCTCAAGACGATCTTGAAACGCTCGCCGCGCGGTGAGCGCATTCGGCGGGTTGCGCCCGGCCTCTTGCTACACGACCGGCGCGGCAACAGCCGCTGCCGGCGTGCGTCAGCGCAAGCGAATCAGGGGGCCGGCGCTCCGGTGGCCGGCAATCCGGCTGCCCGCTCAGCGCGGCAGGCGCGCGTGTGCTTCAGCGATGACTTCGCAGTTCTCGAGGTGCAGCGCCCAGGCCTCTGCCAGCAGCTCGCCAACGCGTGCGAGCCAGCCAGTGGATTGGGTGGAACGATCGGAGACATTAGACGTTTGCATGACGAAGCCCCATATAGGTGGCGAGTTAGGGATAACCCTAATCATAGCGAAACGTCACCGCTTTGTGAAATTCGATTTCGTTATATGAGAATTTCTAACAGTTTATGTTGCTGCTGCGCAACATGAATATCGGCTGCCCGGGCGTATTGGATAGGCGTGACGAGGCCGTGCCGGCACGGCCTCACGGGGCGAAAGAAAGGGATTCGAGCGTACGTTCGGGAAAAGGGCGCGATTACCTGCCGATCCACCCGAAGCGCCACGATAGCCGCCGCGTCGCGGCCCGCAGCGTCCGCGCCAGCTCGCTGTCGGGCCCGCGCGGGAAGCCGCGCGACGCGCCGATGATCGCGATCACAAGCCGGATGCTGCCGGTGTGATCGAACACGGGCGCGGCGATCGTCCCGATGCCGGGCACCGGCGCGTCGAACGCGAAATCGAGTTCGTCCGCGCGGATCGCCGCGAGCCGTGCGCGGAACGCCGCGTCGTCGGGTGCGGCGGACGCGCCGGCGAGGCGCACGGGCTCGTTGGCGAGCAGATCGGCCAGCACGTCGTCGGACATGCCGGACGCGAAAATCCGCCCGATCGCCGTATTGACGAGTGACATCACGGTGCCGACCTGCAGGCTCACGTGCTGCGGCCGCGCCGATTCCTCGAGCCGGATCACGGTCGGCCCGAGCGGCCCGAGCGTCGCGGCGGCCACGCTCATGTCCGTCGCGCCGGCGAGCGCGACGATCTCGGCTTCCGCGTCGCGCGTCGGCGATACGCGCTGCATCGCGATCAGGCCGAGCGCCTGCGCGAGCGGGCCGCCGTCGAAGCAGCCGGCGTCGTCGCGGCTCAACAGGCCGATCTTCTGCAGGCTGACGAGATGCGGAAACGCCTTCGCGGCCGGCATGCCGGCCGCCGTCGCGAGATCGCGCAGCGGCAGCGCGCGGCCCGCCGAGACCAGCGCGAGCAGCAAGTCGCCGGTGCTGTCGAGGGCATTGATCCCGCGTTGCGCTTTCGCGTCGTCGGCGAGCGCGGGCGGCACGCGCGCCGCGGCCAACGCCGGCGCGGGCGTCGGTTCCGCATCCACCGCGCCGAGCGACGCGGTCGCCTGACGCGCCGCGTCGCGCAAGGCCGCCGCGATCGGCCCGTTCCAGTCGACATCGATCGATCCCGTCGAACCGATCACCGTCAACGCGAGTTGCAGACGCCCGTGTGCATCGAAAACAGGCACGCACATCCCGCTGACGCCGGGGCTGGGCCGGTCGATGCTGCGGTCGATGCCGCGGGTGCGGATCGCGTCGAGTTCGACGTGCCGCGCATCGGCGTCCGGCGCGGCCGGCTCGCCTTCGGCGCCGGCGAGCGTATCGCCCGCGCCGGCCTGGCTGGCCGCCATCGCGTCGAGTTGCGCGGCGTCGCCGAACGCGCGGAACACGCGGCCGGTTGCCGTCGTGTCGAGCGACATCACCGAACCGACGTGCAGGTTCACGTGCAGCGGATAGCCGCCGTGCTCGATGCGCACGATCGTCGGGCCGAGCACGCCCGGCACCGACAGCGCGACGCTCAGGCCGACCGTTTCCGCGAGTCGCACCGCATGCGGCAGCGTCGCGCGATAGGCCGGCTGGCGCTCGATCGACATCAGCCCGAGCCGCAGCGACAGCGGGCCCGGCTCGTAGTTGCCGGTGATCGCGTCGCGTTTCACGAGCGCGAGCCGGGTCAGGCTCACGAGATAGGTGTGCGCCTGCGCGGTGGAGAGGTCGGCCGCCGCGGCCAGCTCCGACAGCCCGAGCGGCTTGCGCCGGCGCGCGAGCGCGTCGAGCAGCCGGCCGCCGACCTCGACACTCTGGATGCCGCGCTGCGCCTTGGGCGGCGCATCGTCCGCGCTGACTTCGTGGTTCTGCACGCGATGATTCTTCCGTTGACGAAACCCCGCATGGTATCCGACGCCATTTCTCGCGCCAGCCCGCAGGTTTACCCGCATTAGACAATAGCAAGCGTGTTTGCCATTGACAAATATTCGATGCGGGCAGATGATCCGCTCATTCCCCTCAACACATGGCTCGCAGCCACGGAACGCACAATGGCCAAAGCATTCGCCTCCCAAGCCGATCTGGAAGAGAAGAAAGTCACCTGGACGCAGCTGTCCGAGAACGCGTACGCGTACACAGCCGAAGGCGATCCGAACTCCGGCGTGATCATCGGCGACGACAGCGTGCTGATCGTCGACACGACCGCGACGCCCGCGATGGCGCAAGACCTGATCGCGAGGATCCGCGGCGTGACCGACAAGCCGATCAAGCACGTGGTGCTGTCGCATTACCACGCGGTGCGCGTGCTCGGCGCGTCCGCGTATTTCGCCGAAGGCGCGCAGCACGTGATCGCGAGCCGCGGCACGTACGAGATGATCGTCGAGCGCGGCGAGGCCGACATGAAGTCGGAGATCGAGCGCTTCCCGCGGCTGTTCGCCGGCGTCGAGACGGTGCCGGGGCTGACGTGGCCGACGCTCGTGTTCGAGCGCGAGATCACGCTGTTTCTCGGCAAGCTCGAAGTGAAGATCATGCACGTCGGCTCGGGCCACACGAAGGGCGACACGATCGTCTGGCTGCCGTCGCAGAAGGTGCTGTTCTCCGGCGACCTCGTCGAATACGACGCCGCGTGCTATTGCGGCGACGCGCAGCTCGAACAGTGGCCGGCCACGCTCGAGGCGCTGCGCGCGCTCGGCGCCGAGAAACTCGTGCCGGGCCGCGGCCCCGCGCTGCTGAATCCGGCGGAAGTGAACAAGGGCCTCGACTACACGAAGGATTTCGTCACGACGCTGCTCGCGCAGGGCCGCAAGGCCGTCGAGCGCAATCTCGACCTGAAGGCGGCGATGGCGCTCACGCGCGAGGCGATGGACCCGAAGTTCGGCCACGTGTTCATCTACGAGCACTGTCTGCCGTTCGACGTGTCGCGCGCGTTCGACGAAGCGAGCGGCATCACGCATCCGCGCATCTGGACCGCGCAGCGCGACAAGGAAATGTGGGCCGCGCTCCAGGAGTGAATGGCTCAAGGCGGCGGCGCGGTGTTCAGATGACCGCGCCGCCGTTTCCCTGACGGTTGCGGCATTCGCGGCGGCATCGCGCCGCGGAGCCGGCAGCCGTATCCGGTCTCACAAGAAAGCAGGGCGCACGCACGCCCTCGGAGACTGCCGCGCGCTCGACATCGCGCGGCCCGTTTGGAGAGAGACATGCCCCAATCGCTTCCCGCCGAAGCGACGCTCGCGCACGCGAGCGCTTCGGCTTCCGTATCCGACTCCGCAATCAGCGACGCGCTGCTGTTCCGCAAGATCGCGTGGCGGATCGTTCCGTTCCTGTTCCTCTGCTACGTCGTGTCGTTTCTCGACCGCATCAACATCGGCTTCGCGCAGTTGCAGATGAAGCACGATCTCGGCTTCAGCGATGCGATGTACGGCCTCGGCGCCGCGGTGTTCTACGTCGGCTACGTGTTCTGCGAAGTGCCGAGCAACATGCTGCTCGCGCGGTTCGGCGCGCGCCGCACGTTCACGCGGATCATGCTGCTGTGGGGCCTCGCATCGACCGGGATGATGTTCGTGTCGCAGCCGTCGCATTTCTACGTGCTGCGCTTCCTGCTCGGCGTGTTCGAGGCCGGCTTCTTCCCCGGCATCGTGCTGTACCTGACCTACTGGTTTCCCGCGAACCGGCGGGCGGCGGCGATCTCGGTGTTCTTCGCGGGCGTCGCGGTGGCCGGCGTGCTCGGCGGGCTGTTGTCCGGCTGGATCATGCGCGACATGAGCGGCGTGCTCGGGCTGCACGGCTGGCAGTGGATGTTCGCGATCGAAGGCGCGCCGGCGATCCTGCTCGCGTTCGCCGCGTTCACGTTGCTCGTCGACCGGCCGCGGGACGCCACGTGGCTCACGGCCGACGAAAAGGCGCGCGTCGCCGCGCTGTGCGCCGAAGGCCGCGTACACGGCCACGGCAGCACACCCGGCGGCGCGCACGACGGGCGCAGCGTGATGGCCGCGCTCGCGAACCCGCGCGTGTACCTGTTCGCGTTCATCTATTTCTCGCTGACCTGCGCGTCGCTGACGCTCAACTTCTGGATGCCGCTGATGATTCGCGACTTCGGCGTGACCGACGTCGTCGCCGTGAGCCTCTACACGGTCGTGCCGAACGCGGTGGGCGCGGTGGGGCTGGTGCTGATCGCGCGCCGCTCGGATCGCACCGGCGAGCGCCGCAGGCACTTCGCGTGCTGCACGATCGGCGGCGGCCTCGCGCTCGCGGCGCTGACGCTGCATCTGCACAGCTTCGCGGCGATGCTCGCGTGCCTGTCGATCGCGGCGACGCTGATCTTCGCCGCGCTGCCGATCTTCTGGGCCGTGCCGACCCGCTACCTGTCCGGCAACGCGGCCGCGGCCGGGATCGCGCTGATCAGCAGCATCGGCATCACGAGCGGCATCGTCAGCCCGTGGGTGATCGGGATGATCCGCACGCGCACGGGCAGCATGGATCTCGCCGTGTACCTGCTCGCCGCGCTGCTGGTCGCGAGCGGCGTGGCGCTGATGCTCGGCGTGCGCGCCGCCCCGCGCGGCGCGGGCCCCGCCGCCAACTAGCGCGCTACGGTGTAACGCGGCGCGGGCGTATCGGCCGACAGGTGCGGCGCCATCGTGCGGCGCGCGGCCTCGTACGCCTCCCATTCGTCGCCCGCGTGCAGCGACGGGATCGTCACGAGTTCGCCGCGATCGAATCCGACCAGTGCGGCATCGACCATGTCCTGTGCGCTCATTACGATTTCCTTCGGCAGATGCTCGAGCGGCAGGCCGCCCGTCTGCCAGAAATCGGTGGCTGTCGCGCCGGGCAGCACGGCCTGCACCTGCACGCCCTTGTCGGCGAGCTCGTGATGCAGCGACTGGCTGAACGCGAGCACGAACGCCTTGCTGCCGCCGTACACGCCGTTCAGCGTTTCCGGCGAGATCGCGACGATCGACGAAATGTTGATCACCGCGCCGCGGCCGCGTGCGACGAAGCCGGGCACGGCCGCATAGGTCAGCCGCGTGAGCGCGGTCACGTTCAGGTCGATCATCCGCGTCATCGCGTCGACGTCGCTGTCGAGCAGCGGCGCATGCGTGCCGACGCCCGCGTTGTTCACGAGCAGCGTGATGCTCGCGTCCTGTTTCAGCTTCGCTTCGACGGCGGCGAGCGCCGCGCGGTCGTTGAGGTCCGCGTCGACGATCTCGACGCTGCGCCGCGTGTCGTTCGTGATGCGCTCGGCGAGGGCGTTCAGCCGGTCGCGGTTGCGCGCGACCAGGATCAGGTCGTAGCCGCGGCGCGCGAGGCGGTCCGCGTACACGGCGCCGATGCCCGACGACGCGCCGGTGATGAGGGCGGTACCGCGATGTGCTTGCGTCATGATGTGCTCCGTTTCGATGAGGGTGGCCGGATGGCGTGAACGCATTCTGGCCTCGACGCGCCGCGACATAAATGACGTAGATGGGTATGATTTCGGACATCGGGCCAATCGGCACGCGACCGGAGAGCGCATATGCACCGAATCGGCTTCTTGATCAGCGACGGTTTTCAGATCATGGCGCTCGCCGCGCAGTCGGTGTTCGAGTACGCGAACATGGGGATGGACGCGCCGTTCTACGCGATGGACAACTATTCGGTCGACGGCGGCGACGTGCGCTCGTCGCTCGGGCTGCCGGTCGCCACGCGCGCGCTGCGCGGGCGGCTCGGCGTCGATACATGGATCGTCGCGGGCGTCAACGACCCGCTTGCCGCGCCGGCGCCGGCCGGCGTCGTCGCGTACCTGCGCCGCGCGCATGTGCATGCGCGGCGGATCGCCGGCATCTGCACGGGTGCGTTCGTGCTGGCCGAGGCCGGGCTGCTCGCGCAGCGTCGCGCGACCACGCACTGGGCGTTCGGCCGCGACATGCAGCGGCACTACCCGGAGATCCGCGTCGAGGACGACCGGATCTTCATCGTCGACGGCCCGATCTGGACGTCGGCCGGGATGACGGCTGGCCTCGATCTCGCGCTCGCGATGGTGGAAAAGGATCTCGGCGCCGACGCCGCGCGCTCGGTCGCGCACAAGCTGGTGATGCATCAGCGCCGGGCCGGCGGCCAGTCGCAGCATTCGGAAATGCTTGCGCTTGCGCCGAAATCCGACCGGATCCAGAACGCGCTCGACTACGCGCGGCAAAACCTCGGCCGTGCGCTCAGCGTCGAGGAGTTGGCCGAGGCCGTGCACCTGAGCCCGCGCCAGTTCAGCCGCGTGTTTACGCTCGAAACCGGGCAGTCGCCCGCGAAGGCGATCGAGCGGCTGCGGCTCGAATCGGCGCGGCTGATGATCGAGCAAAGCCGCCACCCGCTCGACGTGATCGCGAAGGAGAACGGTTTTCGCGACCGCCGGCACATGCGCGACGCGTTCGTGCGCGGGTTCGGCGTGCCGCCGCAGGCGTTGCGGCGCGACGCGCGCGCGGACGAACGGGAAACGCGCTGACGCACGCGGCCGCCGCCAGCGCGGGTCCGAAAAAGCGCGCAGAATCGCGTCGACATGTTTCGCGAGGAGACACGATGCGCGCCGAGCCGTTCGATATTGCGATACCCGATCAAGCCCTTGACGACCTGCGCCGGCGCGTGCGCGACAGCCGCCCGCCGAACCTCACACCGGCCGAGCCCTGGCAGCAGGGCGTCGACGGCACGTGGCTGCGCGAACTGGCCGCGTACTGGGCCGACGGCTTCGATTGGCGCGCGGCGGAACGTGCGCTGAACCGGCTGCCGCAGTTCGTCGCGGACGTCGGCGGCCAGCGCGTGCATTTCGTGCATCGGCGCGGCACGGGGCCGAAACCCTATCCGCTCGTCGTCACGCACGGCTGGCCCGGTTCCGCATTCGAATTCCACGCGCTGATCGACCGCCTGTGCGATCCGGCCGCGTTCGGCGGCGATCCGGACGACGCATTCGACATCGTCGCGCCGTCGCTGCCGGGCTTCCTGTTTTCTCCCGCACCGGCGGCGCCCGGCACGTCGGCGCGCCAGGTCGCCGACTGCTGGGCGGAATTGATGGCCGGCCTCGGCTACCGACGGTTCGGCGCGCAGGGCGGCGACCTGGGCGCGGGCGTGTCGGTCGCGCTCGGCGCGCGGCATGAGAGCGTGGTCGATGGCATCCATCTGAACTACCTGCCCGGCAACTACGAACCGCCGATCGACGCGGCGCGGCCGCTGACCGACGACGAGCAGGCATTCCTGAAGCAGCGCGGCGAGTGGGCGGCGCTCGAAGGCGGGTACGCGCACGTCCACATGACGAAGCCGCGGACGCTGGCCGTCGCGCTCAACGATTCGCCGCTCGGGCTGGCCGCGTGGATTGCCGAGAAATTCCGTGCATGGAGCGATTGCGACGGCGACGTCGCGCGGCGTTTTTCGCTCGATACGCTGCTGACGGGCATATCGCTCTACTGGTTCACGGGCTGCATTGGCTCTTCCATGCAGATGTATTGGGAAAACCGGCTGCAGCCGATGCGGTTTGCGGCCGGGCAACGCGTGGCGGCGCCGGTCGCGTTCGCGCGTTTTCCGAAGGAGATCAGCCGCCCGCCGCGCAGTTGGCTCGAACGTGTGTTCGACGTCGCGCAGTGGACCGACATGCCGAGCGGCGGGCATTTCGCCGCGATGGAGGAGCCGGATCTGCTGGCCGACGATATTCGGCGATTTTTCCGGCGGTTTCGGTAACGAGCGGGGCGGCCGGCGAAGCGTGCCGGCGGCCATTCGTGCGATTGGCCGCGGCACCGCCGCGCGGATCGCGCGGCGCCGACGTCGCCTGTCTTGTCACGTACTTACCGCGTCACGAACGCCGTGGCCGCATCCGGCGCCGTCCGTGCATGCCTGCGCTGGCGCAGCAGCGCGACGCGGCAGTTCTCGCGCGCCGTTTCGCGGCCGTCGTCGTCAAGCAGCACGAGGTCGCCGCGCATCACGTTCAGCGTGATCACATCCTCACCCGGCGCGCCGAGCGTTTCCGGCGTATGCACCGAGCCGGCCGGTTCGAGCACCGTCGAACCGGCGCGCGCGACCCAGTCGTATTCGCGGTAGCGCCACGCCCCGTGCAGCGTATGGACGAACACCTCGCCGTCGTGGCGGTGGCGCGGCAGCGTGCCGCCGGCCGGCATCTTCAGCAGCGCGGTGAGCGTGTCCTCGGCCGCATTGATGTGCAGGTATTTGATCGCGAGCCCCGGCAGGTCGGCGCTCATCGGCAACCACGGCAGCGCGTCGCCGGGCAGGCACGAGATCGGCGGCAGATCGGTGGAGAGCGGGGCGGACGGCTGCGTCATGGCGGAAGGCGGCGTGGAAACGGAAAGAGGTTGGCATTATCGCAGAGCGTCGCGACCCATTTCGTCGCACGCCGGCGGGCGTGGCCGGGCCCGCGCGGCGACGGGGCCTGACCGAGCCGGAAACCGCTACGCCGCCGGCCGCACCGCCGCATGCGCGGCTTCGAGGCACGACTGGAACAGCAGCGCGGCCCGCGACGGCCGCGGCGAGCGCCGCAGCAGGCTCACGAACCGGCACCGGTAATTGAACCGGTGCGGCGCGACCGGCTGCATCAGCCCCTTGTTTTCGAAACTTTCCGCGTAGTGATCGGGCAGGAAGCCGAGATAGCGGCCGGACAGGATCAGCGTCGCGATCGATTCCTGGTCCGACGCGGTCGCGCTGCGGGTGAGCTTCGCGCGATGGCTCAGTTCCATGTTCGGCGAATGGAAACCGAGCCCGGCGAATGCGTGATTGCGGATCGTCGTCCACGTGAGCTTGCCGTGCGGCGCGTCGAACAGCGGATGCTGGCGGCCGCAGTAGAGCAGCATCCGTTCGTCGAACAGCGACGAATACACGAGGCTGCCCGAGTTGCGGTGCGCCGGAATGATCCCGACCTGATAGCTGCCGTCGATGATCCCGCGCTCGACCTCGTTGATCGACGCGACGTGCAGGTTCAGCGCGACGTCGGGCGCTTCGTCCGCGAACTGGCGGATCGCGTCGCCCAGGCGAGCATGCGGATTGGTGGCCGTCTTGTCGAACACCGCGATGTGCAGTTCTCCGCCCATCCTGTCATGAATACCGTCGATCCTGCTGCGAAATGCTTCCATCGACGCGAGCAGCCGCAGCGTTTCCTCGTACACCGTCTGCCCCTCGGGCGTCAGCGTGAAGCCCGCGCGGCCGCGCCGGCACAGTACAAGGCCGAGCCGCGTTTCCAGATCCTTCACGTGCCGGCTGATCGTCGAGATGCCGATATTCAGTTCCAACTCGGCCGCCGCCATCCCGCCGCACTGCACGACGCCCTTGAAGACTCGCAGCAGGCGCAGGTCCATGTCGCTGAGCTGCCCGAGCAGCGCGCGGCTCTTCGGTTTCTTTGCTTGCATAGATGAGCAAGTGAACATTGATATTGCGATATTCAAAAGACTAATTGGCGTCCCGACAATGTGCAACATCATTACCAGGAGGAGGGGCGCGCCGCGCCGACCGACATGACCGACATCACCACCGCCCAGCACGACGAAATCAACCTCCGCACCGACGCCGCGTGGCTCGATGCGCACTGGATGCCGTTCACGGCCAACCGCCAGTTCAAGGCCGATCCGCGCCTGATCGTGTCGGGCAAGGGCGCGTATTACACCGACGCCGAAGGCCGCAAGATCTTCGACGGCCTGTCGGGCCTCTGGTGCACGGGCCTCGGTCACGGCCGCACGGAAATCGTCGAGGCCGTGAGCCGCCAGGTCGCGCAGCTCGACTACGCGCCGGCCTTCCAGTTCGGCCATCCGAAATCGTTCGAGCTCGCCAACAAGATCAAGGAACTCACGCCGGCCGGCCTCGACTACGTGTTCTTCACGGGCTCGGGCTCGGAAGCGGCCGACACGTCGCTGAAGCTGGCCCGCGCGTACTGGCGCGCGAAAGGCAAGGGCACGAAGACGCGCCTGATCGGCCGCGAGAAGGGTTACCACGGCGTGAACTTCGGCGGCATCTCGGTCGGCGGGATCGGGCCAAACCGCAAGCTGTTCGGCCAGGGCCTCGACGCCGATTTCCTGCCGCATACGCAACTGGCCGAGAACAAGTTCTCGCGCGGCATGCCGGAGCACGGCGCCGAGCTGGCAGACCGCCTGCTCGAGCTGATCGCGCTGCACGACGCATCGAACATCGCGGCCGTGATCGTCGAGCCGTTCTCCGGTTCGGCGGGCGTGGTCGTGCCGCCGAAGGGCTATCTGAAGCGCCTGCGCGACATCTGTACCGCGCACGACATCCTGCTGATCTTCGACGAGGTCATCACGGGCTTCGGCCGGGCCGGCGCGATGACGGGCGCCGACGCATTCGGCGTGGTGCCGGACATCATGAACTTCGCGAAGCAGGTGACGAACGGCACGCAGCCGCTCGGCGGCGTGATCGCGACGAAGGAGATCTACGACACGTTCATGGCCGCGGGCGGCCCCGAGTACATGCTCGAGTTCCCGCACGGCTACACGTATTCGGCGCACCCGGTCGCCTGCGCGGCCGGCGTCGCGGCGCTCGACCTGCTGGTGAAGGAAGACGCGGTGGCCCGCGTGCGCGATCTCGCGCCGCATTTCGAGGCGGCCGTGCACGGGCTGAAGGGCCAGCGCCACATCGCGGACATCCGCAACTACGGGCTGGCGGCCGGCCTGACGATCGCCGCGCTGCCGGGCGAGCCGGCACGGCGCCCGTACGAAATCGCGATGCGCTGCTGGGCGAAGGGCTTCTACGTGCGCTACGGCGGCGACACGATCCAGCTCGCGCCGCCGTTCATCGCCGAGAAGCGCGAGATCGACAACCTGGTCAACGCGCTGTCCGACGCACTGAACGAAGTCGACTGAGCCACGGCTCGCCCGCAGCGACAACCGAATTCACGAAAGAGCCCGAACCATGAAACACGACAGCAATGTGACCTCCACCGTCGGCCACCTGATCGACGGCAAGCGCGTCGACGGCGGCAGCCGCGTCCAGCCGGTGTTCGACCCGGCCACCGGCGAATCGCACAAGAGCGTCGCGCTCGCCGACAAGCCGACCGTCGAAGCCGCGATCGCGTCCGCGCAGGCCGCGTTTCCGGCATGGCGCAACACGCCGCCGCTGAAGCGGGCCCGCGTGATGAGCCGCTTCAAGACGCTGCTCGAGGAGCACGCGGAAGAACTGTGCGCGCTGATCACGGCCGAGCACGGCAAGGTGCTCGCCGATGCGATGGGCGAACTGCAGCGCGGGATCGAGAACGTCGAGTACGCGAGCTACGTGCCCGAGTTGCTGAAGGGCGAGCACAGCAAGAACGTCGGCCCCGCGATCGATTCGTGGAGCGAGTTCCAGGCGCTCGGCGTCGCGGCCGGCATCACGCCGTTCAACTTCCCGGTGATGGTGCCGCTGTGGATGTGGCCGATGGCCGTCGCGTGCGGCAACACGTTCGTGCTGAAGCCGTCCGAGCGCACGCCGTCGTCGACGCTGCGCATGGCCGAGCTCGCGCTCGAAGCCGGCCTGCCGCCGGGCGTGCTGAACGTCGTGAACGGCGACAAGGAAGCGGTCGATACGATCCTGACCGATCCGCGCGTGAAGGCGGTGAGCTTCGTCGGCTCGACGCCGATCGCCGAAACCATCTATTCGACCGGCTGCGCGCACGGCAAGCGCGTGCAGGCGCTCGGCGGCGCGAAGAACTTCGCGGTCGTGATGCCGGATGCCGATATCCCCAACGCGGTGAACGCGCTGATGGGCGCCGCGTACGGCTCGTGCGGCGAGCGCTGCATGGCGATTCCGCTGGTCGTCGCGATCGGCGACGAAACGGGGGACCAGGTCGTCGCGGGGCTGAAGGCCGAGATCGAGAAGATGAAGGTCGGCCCGGGCAACGGCGCGGGCGTCGACATGGGCCCGCTCGTCACGCAGCAGCATTTCGAGAAGGTCACCGGTTTCGTCGAGGCGGGTGTGGCGGCGGGCGCGACGCTCGTCGTCGACGGTCGCGGCGTGAAGGTCGACGGCCATGACGGCGGCTACTACCTCGGCCCGTGCCTATTCGACAACGTGAAGCCCGGCATGCCGATCTATCAGCACGAGATCTTCGGGCCCGTGCTCGGCGTGATCCGCCTGAAGTCGCTCGACGAGGCGATGGCGCTGATCGATGCGCACGAGTACGGCAACGGCACGTGCCTGTTCACGCGCGACGGCGAGGCCGCGCGCTACTTCAGCGACAATATCCAGATCGGCATGGTGGGTATCAACGTGCCGTTGCCGGTGCCGGTCGCGTATCACTCGTTCGGCGGCTGGAAGCGTTCGCTGTTCGGCGATCTGCATGCATACGGCCCGGACGCCGTGCGCTTCTACACGAAGCGCAAGACGATCACGCAGCGCTGGCCGTCGGCCGGCGTGCGCGAAGGAACGGTGTTCAGCTTCCCGTCGAACCGCTGAGTTGACGCGCGCACCGGCTGCATCCAGCCGGTGCGACGTGCGGAACTGCCAGGGCCCGCCCCGATCGCCGATCGGCGGCGGGCCTTTTACGTGCTTACGGCGCGACCACGTGCCACACGTTCTTGAAGTTGTCGCCGTTGCGTTCGCCCTGTTTCATGTCCTTCGAGAAGAAGTACAGCGGCTTGCCCTTGTACGCCCATTGCGGGCTGCCGTCGTCGCGCTTGACGATCGTGTAGGGGCCGACCGGTACGTCGGTCGCGCTGGCCTTGTACGGCGGCCAGAGGGTTTCGCATGGGCCTGAACAGGCGCTGGTGCCGGCGTTGGGCTTGTCCTTGTCGAACGTGTAGACGGTCATCCCGTTCGCGGCGACGAGTGCGCCGTTTTCTTCCTTCGTGATGGAACCCTGGGCCGTGGCCGAAGCTGACGCAATGGCGAGCAGGGCGGAGCTGACGAGCAGCGCGGCTTTCATGAGTGCCTCCTGATAGTCCGGTGAGCGGCCGCGATCGCGCACGGGCGAGCGTGCGCCGGAATCGCGCTGAATGGTGCCGGAGCACGGCGCCGTCGCCACCCGCCCGCGCGAGCGAGCGACCCGGGGCGAATGGCGGCAAACGGGCGCCTTCTTCACGATAGGCGGTTTTTGGCGACGCTGCGAGAAGATCGGGGGGCATATCGGCGGCACGTAGGGCGCGCAACGGCGCGACGATCGTCATCATGCGTCGGTATTCGGCGTCCGTCCCCGAGCCCGGCCCGCGCGTGCCGGCCGACGCACTCATCCGGCCGCATTGTCCCCCAACGCCTGAATGAACCGCGAAAACAGCTCCGGCTGAGACGAAATCCCGAGCTTCGCGTACACATGCCGCCGATGCACCTTCACCGTTTCGGGTGAAATCGCGAGCCGCTCGGCGATCGCCTTCGACGAATTGCCGCGCAGCACCATGCGTGCGATCGACATCTCGCGGTCGGTCAGCACGCCCGCGCCGAAGCGTGCGAGCGCCTGCTCGACGCGCGCGCCGAGATCGGCATCGGGCGTCGTGCGCGCCGCATCACCCACCAGCCGCCAATGCTGCCGGATGACCGCGAGCACCCACGGCATCGCGGCCGTCAGCTTGCCGAGCGGCTCGACGTCGAAACGCGTCGATGCACCGAGCGACAGCGACAGCAGCGTATCGGCATTCGGCCGCACCAGAATCTGGATCTCGTCGTCGCCGACCGCGTCGCGGAAATAGCTCAGGAAATACTCGCTCTGCCGAAACAGGTCCGGCGCGACCTCCTCGAGCCGGTAGCAGCCGTCGGCGAGCCCGTCGTGCGCGGCCTGCAGGAACGGATCGAGCAGATATAACCCATTCAGGTAAAGCGGCACCGGCGACGCGGTATCGGTGCCGCCCGTGTCGTATTCGTCGAGCACGAGCGGCACGCCGTCGCGGCCGACCGCGGTCGCGAGCGCGTTGTCGAACGGCGCCATTTCGTTGAGCAGCAGCACGAGGAACCGCCAGAAGCGCGGCTGGCCGAGATGATCGATTGCGCGGCCGAGCGCCTGGTGCATCGCGATTTCGGAAAAGAGACGATCCATACCACCACCGGAAGGGCGTAACACGAAGGGGGAATAGCGGTCCTGAAATTGGCTTCCTAGACTGCCACGCAATCAATCGGGCCCGAGTATGGGTGTTCAAAAAAACGCGGCACAGGAACATTGGAGAACGAAATGGCGATGATGTCGGAATCCACGGGCACGCTGCAAGCGGCCTCTGCAACGGAAGACGCGCCGCGCGCGCTGTCGCAGACGCTCAGCGTGCGCGACGCAGTGATGATCACCGTATCGGGCGTGACGCCGGCCAGCTCGATCTTCGTGATCGCGCCGTTCGCGATCCAGCAGGCCGGCAGCGGCGCCGTGCTGTCGTTCGTGCTCGGCGGCGTGCTCGCGCTCGCTTTCGCGCTCTGCTATGCGGAACTCAGCGCCGCGCACCGCAGCGCGGGCGGCGAATACGTGATGGCCAAACGCGTGTTCGGCACGCTGCCCGGCTACCTGACCTTCATCACGGTGCTGTCCGTCAGCGTGTTCATCCCGGCGGTGCTCGCGAGCGGCGCCGCGCCGTACCTGAACAACGCGCTCGGCACGCACTTCGGCAACCAGTCGGTCGCGCTGACGATCGTGCTGCTCAGCTATCTGCTCGGCATGCTGAACATCAAGACGAATGCGTGGATCACCGGCGCGTTCCTGGTCGTCGAAATCGGCGTGCTGATGTTGATCGCGGGCCTCGGTTTCGGCTCGCCGCAGCGCGGCGCCGACGTATTGATCGCACCGGTCGTCGCGAGCGGCAATGCGCTCGCGCCGGCCACGCTCGCGGCCATCGTGCCCGCGATCGGCACCGCGATCTTCTGCTACAACGGCTTCGGCTCGGCCGCCTATCTCGCGGAAGACCTGCGCGGCGGCAACCGCAACGTCGCGAAGGCGGTGATCTATTCGCTGCTCGTGATCCTCGTCGTCGAACTGGTTCCGCTCACCGCCATCGTGCTCGGCGCGCCGTCGCTGACGGAACTGACGAAGAGCGCCGACCCGATCGGCTATGTCGTGCGCTCGCTGAGCAATCCGGCCGTGTCGCGCGTGGTCAGCGGCGGGATCTTCCTGTCGGTGTTCAACGCGATCATCGCGATCGTGATCACGATGGGCCGCCTGCTGTACAGCAGCGGCCGGCATGCGCTCTGGTCGCGCACCTGCAACCGCGCGTTCTCGACGATCCATCCGCGCCTCGAATCGCCGTGGCTCGCGACGATCGCGCTGGCCATTCCGTCGGCCGGGCTCGTGTTCGTGTCGAGCCTCGACGAGCTGACCGCGTTCACCGTCGACCTGCTGCTGCTGATCTACCTCGTCGTCGGGCTGGCCGCGCTCGCGAGCCGGTTCGTGCGCCGCGACGTCGAGCATCACTACCGGATGCCGCTGTGGCCCGTGACGCCGCTCGTCGCGGTGGCGGGCGCCGCGTATACGCTCTACACGACGCTCGCGACGGCGACGAAGCCGACCGACCTGATCATCATCGCGGGGCTGCTGGTCGCGGCGCTCGCGATGTACGTGGCGTGGGCGCGCCACAGCGAAGCATTCCGCGCGCTCTGAGCACCGGATCGACATCTTGCAGCACCGAAACATCGAACCATTGAAAGATTGAAAGACTGGAGGAATCGCATCATGCGCACGAGGGATCTCGGCATCCGCATCGGCCTCGGCACGCCCGGCCGCTTCAACGCGATCACGGACGTACCGGGCGTGCGGGTCGGACACTGCACGCTGAACGTCGAGGACGGCGACGCGTCGATCCGCACCGGCGTCACCGTCATCGAGCCGCGCGCGGGCGCCGCGCACGATTCGCCGTGCTTCGCGGGCGTGCACGTGCTGAACGGCAACGGCGACGCGACCGGGCTCGAATGGATCCGCGAAGCCGGCCTGCTGACGACGCCGATCGCCTATACGAACACGCACAGCGTCGGCGCGGTGCGCGACGCACTCGTCGCGAACGAACGCGAAGCGGCGGCCGAGCGCGTGTACTGGTGCATGCCGGTCGTGATGGAGACCTACGACGGACTGCTGAACGACATCTGGGGGCAGCACGTGAATGCCGCACACGTCTTGCAGGCGCTGGCCGCCGCGCAGTCGGGGCCGGTCGCCGAAGGCGGCGTGGGCGGCGGCACGGGCATGATCTGCCACGAGTTCAAGGGCGGCATCGGCACCGCGTCGCGCGTGCTGGCGAGCGATGCGGGCGGCTGGACCGTCGGCGCGCTCGTGCAGGCGAACTACGGCGTGCGCGAGATGCTGCGCGTGGCCGGTTACCCGGTCGGCGAAGTGCTGCGGCACGTGCATTCGCCGTTTCGCGAAGCAGGCGCGAAAGGCGAGGCCGGCATGGGCTCGATCGTCGTCACGATCGCGACCGATGCACCGTTGCTGCCGCATCAATGCACGCGTCTCGCGCAGCGCGCGAGCGTCGGGCTCGCCCGCGTCGGCGGTGGCACCGAGGATTCGAGCGGCGACATCTTTCTTGCGTTTGCCACCGGCAACGACGGCTTGCCGGCGGTGAACTACGGCCGCAAGGGCGCGCCGACCACCGACGTGCGGATGGTCAACAACGACCATATTTCCGCGCTGTTCGTCGCGGCGGCCGAAGCGGTGGAGGAGGCGATCGTGAATGCGCTGGTCGCGGGCGGCGACGTCGAGTCGCGCGGGGCGCGGGTCGAAGGCATCGGGCCGGCGCGGTTGCTGGATGCGTTGCGCGAAGTGGGCTGGCGGCCGGGGCGTGGCGCGTGAGACGGCAAGCGCGGCTTCAACCGAAGCGGTGTGGGGCGGGACGGCGGTGTGGCGGCCGGCCGGACCGCGATCGGCCGGGCCGCCGTCCGCCCGCGCATGTCATGCATACGGTGCGAGCGATGCGGGCCTGGCCGTGACGACGCGGCATCATGCTCAACTGCCGAAGTAGATGTTGCAGAAGCTGACGGGGCCGACGCACGCGTTCGGATCCTCCTGCTTCGATTGCGCACGATCGACGCGACCGGCGGCCTGGACCGCCTCGGCGCGGTTCGCCTGTTGCGGTGCGGCGTCTGCCGGCGCCGGCTGCGCGTGGGCGACGGCAGCGGTGAGCGACAGGGCAACGAGGGCGAGGTGCAGCGGCTTCATTTTGTTTCTCCTGGGTGAGTGCCAGTCTCGCTGGCAGTGAGGAAACTATAGGCTCGCACTGCTTAAAGATTAATCACCGGGGCTGTAGAGCTTATTTCCATCCGAAACAACGATCCCGTTGCGCGCACATCCATCCTCAATGGCGGTGCCGGTTGAACGGCGCGTCCTTGTCGAGCAGCGCGCTGCGCATGAAGTGCAGGCAGCCGACGATCCGCTGCATGTTGCGGCGCGCGTCGGGCACCGCGTACCACGCCTGCAGCGCGTGCTGCGCCGCGCGGATCGCGAGATTCACGGATTTCAGCGTGCGCGCATGGCGGGCGGGCGTCGGATCGTCGAAGAAGCGCGGCAGTTCCAGCAGCACCGCATCGATCGAACCGGTCCAGCGCAGCGTCTGCGGCGGTTTCGACGCGCGGAACGCGTGCAGCTCGTCGCGCAGGTCGATCACGGCATGGCCGACCTCGAGCGTCGACAGCATCCAGCGCAGGGCATCGCGATGTTGCCGCGTGCGACGCACGAGCAGCGTACGCAATTGCGCCATCAGGTCATGCGTGCTCGACTGGAAGCGCTGCGCGAGGCCGGTCGGCGCCCCTTCGCACGCAAGCGTCACCTGGCGGCGCAGGTCGTGCGCGATCCGGCCGGTGAGCCAGGGCATGTGGGTAGGGAACACGACGGCGAACACGAGCGAGCATGCGAGCATCGCGACGACGACCGCCAGCCCGTTGTTGATCAGCACTTCCGGCGTATACGCGATCGTGTTGTCGGGGCCCGCGAGCAGGCAGAAGAACACCGCGAAGCCGATCCCGTAGCCGGACAGGCCCGGCCGCATCGCGAGAAACGCGCCCAGGCCCAGCACGGGAGCCAGCGCCGCGCACAGCAGCGGGAAGCCGTCGATGTTCGGATAGACGTAGCACAGGAACACATAGCCGACCGCGGTCGCGAACGCCGCGCCGACGCCCATCTGCGCGACGAACTTCGGCGCGCGCGGCGAGGTCGAGCTGAGCGCGCACGCGATCGCGGTGGCGATCACCGCGAGCGAGCCGCTCGGCCATTCGGACGCGATCCAGAACGCGCTCATCGCACCGACGGCGACGACCGTGCGCAGGAACGCGAAGCCGACGAAGAACGAATTGGTTTTGACCGCGTAATGCGTGACCGAGCGCTCGAACGCGTGATCGTCCTGGTCGAGCGACGCGTAGGTGTCGACGTAGCCGAGATATTCACCGATGAACCGGTATAGCAGCTCGATCGCGGTATCGAAGTCGAGCAGGCCGCCGGCCGCGTGGTCTTCGATGGCCCGGCGCGACGCGCGCGCGGCCTTCGGCAGCGCGCCATGGAAGCGGCGCAGGTCGAGCAGCGCGCCGGTGGCCGGTGCGATGCCGCGCTGGCGTTCGTCGCGCAACGCGGCGAAACGCAGCGCGAGCGCGTCGACGTGCGGCGCCAGCGCTTCGAGCACCGCGTCCGAGCGATTCGCGCGCAGCCGCTTGACGAGCTGGTGCAGCGCATGCAGCCGCGTGCATGCGTTCATGAACTCGCTGTTCAGCCGCGCGAGCCGGCGGCTGCGCGCGCGAATGTGCGGATCCTCGAACGACGCGAACGCGCGGTTCGCTTCGAAGCCGACGATGTCGTCGACGAAGTCGGCGAAGCGCCGTTCGAAATCGCCGCGTGCGACGTCGCCCGCCAGTGCGCCGGCCGTGAATGCCGCGAACGTCGCGTGGCGTGCGCTCAACGAACGCATCAGCGCCTTCGCGGAACTCAACGGCAGGATCAGCGCGCTGACCGCGCCCGAGCACGCGATGCCGAGCGCGACTTCCGCGGCGCGCGTGAGCGCGGACTGGAACAGCGTCTGCGGCGTCATCACGGCCGGCAGGCCGATCAGCGCGGCCGTGTAGCCGGCGAGCACGAAACCGTACCAGCGGAAGTGGCGGTTGCGCACCGCGAGTGCGATGCAGCCGCCGATCCACAGCGTGATGCCGGCCATGTAGAGCTCGGGCTGCTGCGCGAACAGCCCGCCGAGCGCGAGCGCGCCGACGAGGCCGGCCGCCGTGCCGAGCACGCGGTAGAAGCTCTTCGCGAACACCATCCCCGACAGCGGCTGCATCAGCACGAACACGGTGGTCATCGCGGTGCGCGGCTGCGACATCTCCAGACGCATCGCGATGCCCATCGCCAGCAGCGCCGCGAGCACGGTTTTCGCGAGGTGCAGCCAGATCAGCCCGTCGGTCGCGGCCCAGTCGCGCGCCGCGTTGCCGAGTGGATCGAGCCATGCTCTCCATCGTGCCGGTTCGATGGAAGGTCGCTCGATCGCAGGTTGTGGCTTCATGAAAAGAGGGCCCAGGGCCGACCGCGCAAGGTGCCGCGGTACGCCCGAACGGGTCCGTTCGACGGGTGAGGCGCCGATTGTAGGAGTGCGGCGCCCGCGCATTAACGCAGTTGCGGGGAAACGATAGTTGCAGCCGGAGTAACAATCTGTCGCATCCGGTGGAGGAAAATGACGGCTCCGCTACAGGTTGCTCACAGGAATGGATACCCTACAAAACATGCGGGTGTTTTCGCGCGTCGTCGAGACGGGCAGCTTCACCGCGGCCGCGCAATCGCTGAATTCGACCACGGGCGCGATGTCGCGCGCGGTATCGGAGCTCGAGGCGCGCCTGCGCACCCGCTTGATGAATCGCTCGACGCGCCGTCTCGCGCTCACGTCGGCCGGTGAAAACTATCTGCGGCGCTGCCGCCAGATCCTCGCCGACGTGGACCGCGCGGAAGAAGAGGCGAGCTGCGCGCACGAGCGCCCGGCCGGCGTGCTGCGCATGCATAGCTTCGCGAGCGTCGGCCATCACTACGTATTGCCCGCGCTGACGCGCTATCACGCGCAGTTCCCGGACGTCTCGATCGAGCTGTCGCTGTCGCAGCGCATGCCCGACCTGTTCGACGGCACGAGCGACATGGCCGTCGTCACCGCTTCGTCGCTGCCCGACTCGGAGCTCGTGTCGCACCTGCTTGGCTCGACGTTCAGCATTCTGTGCGCATCGCCCGATTACGTGAAACGGCACGGCGCGCCGGCGCGCCCGCAGGATCTCGCCGCGCACGCGTGTCTGACGCTGTGTACGCCGGCGTTCCCGACGCACGAATGGGTGCTCGAAGGGCCCGAAGGCGTGGAGCAGATCCACGTCACCGGGCCGGTGCAGACCAATACCGCCGAATCGCTCGCGCTCGCGATCCGCGACGGCATCGGGATCGGCATGCTGCCGGTGTATTCGGCGATCGACGCATTGCGCGACGGCACGCTCGTCCGTGTGCTGCCCACACATATCCTGCAGAAGATGAACGTGCATGCGCTGTACCCGTCACGCCGCTTCGTCGATGCGAAGGTGCGGACGTGGGTCGAGATGCTGCGCGCGCAGGTGCCGGGGATGATCGCCCGCGACGTCGAGATGCTGAACGCGATCGACCGCGAACCGCGGGCCGCGTGAATGCCGCGCGCGCATCGGCGCGCGGCGGCATGCTTCATGCAAACACCGGATACGCGCCGCTCGCAATGGATGCCCGATGCGTGCGACGCGCGCCGTCACAGCGCGGGCCTGGCCGCCGCGCCCGATTCGGTTGCCGGCTCGCCGGCCGGGCCGTAAGCGGCCTGCGCCGCTTTCCTCGCGGCGACACGCTTCGCCTGCAGTCGTTCCTGCGCGGCCAGGATGTCGTCCGGATAGTTGCCGACTTCACCGCGCGCCGGGTTGTAGCCGACCGATTCGAGATCGATCAGTTCCTGCAGCACCTGCGCGCGCGTGACGGGCGAGGTCGGCTGCTGGGCGAACGACAGGGCCGGTGCGGCAAGCAGGACAGCAGCGGCGGCGGTTACGACGAGCGATTTCACGAGGTTCTCCTGAATACGGGGTGGGTGACCGCAGCGGCGTGTGACGCCCGGCTGCGACCTTCGACGTCAGTCTACGTAGCGCTGCCACGTGCAAACACCCCGATTTCAGGAGGGCTGCCTTCCAGAAGGAACAACATTGGCGGCGTCGCCCGAGGCCACCGAACCCGTGTGTGCACACGGGCACCATGTACACGGGCACCGTTACGCGATGCCGGTCAGAACCGCGTGCGCATGCCGATCGTGCCGACCACCTGGTTCGCCGTGCTCGATGCGCCGCCCGACGTGTTGATGAACGCGTGGTAGCCGCGGCCGGACGCATGCTGGAACATCGCTTCCGCGTACAGGTCGGTGCGGCGCGACAGCTTGTACACGGCTTGCAGGTTGGCCTGATGCCACTTCGGGTCGGTGCCGTGCTTGCTGTCGGGATTCGACACGCTGGCGTCGGTATAGACATACGCCGCGCCGACGCTGACGGCCGGCGTGACCGCATAGCGCACGTTCACGTCGTAGTTGTTGAATGCGATCTGGCCGCGGGAGCCGAACGCGCCCGGGTTGTCGTACTGCGAGCGCGTGTAGACGAAGCCGACGGTCGCCGGGCCGAACACGTAGCCGACGCCGCCGCCGTAGGTGCGCATGCGGTCCGAGCCGATCGACCAGCCACCCTGGTTCAGGCTCTTCGCCTCGGCCGAATCGAGCGCGCCCGGGCTCGCGCTCGTCGAGCCCTTCGTGCCGTTCATCTGCAGGTACGCGCCGGCCAGCTTCAGCGGGCCGTTCGTGTAGCTCGCGGCCACGCTGTACGCGCGGTTGACGCTGAAATTCGCCGAGTTGGAGAATGCGTACAGCGCTCCGACCTTGAAGCCCGCGATCGTGTCGCTCGTGTACTTGACCGCGTTGCTGATGCGCAGCGAGTGGTTCAGGTTGTCGTTGTCGAACGGATGCGCGAAGCCCGTATCGCCGAAATCGCCGGCCGTCGCGGACAGCGGCGCGACGAAGTCGACCATCGTGTCGTACTGGCGGCCGAGCGTCAGCGTGCCGTAGCCGGCCTGGCCGAGGCCGACATACGCGTGACGGCCGAACAGCTTGCCGTCCTGGCCAAGCCCGCCGTTGTTCGCGTTGAAGCCGTTTTCGAGCACGAACAGCGCCTTCAGGCCGCCGCCGAGATCCTCGGTGCCGCGCAGGCCGAAGCGGCTGCCGTTGATCGTGCCGGTCGTCATGCGCCATTGCGACCCGCCGTTTGCGTTGTTGGTATAGGCGATGCCGGCGTCGATCAGGCCGTACAGCGTGACCGAGCCTTGCGCGTGGGCGAGCGGCGCGAACAGGGCGGCGGCGCCCGCGCCGGCGATCAGGTTTTTTTTCATCGTGAAGCTCCTGCGTGTGGGACTGGAAACGAAAGTTCGGCGCAAGTATAGGAATGCGCGGCGTGCGCAAGGGCCGGGCGGCCGCGAGCGCACCGTTCCAGATCCGGCAAGAGTCGTTCACAAAACCGACACGACGTGTGGCGCGCGCCGGGCAGGCGGTTCTTGCGTGACGACCGGCGAGCGGCGTCCGTCCGGCGCGGCCCGGCTGTCGTGCCGATGCAACATGCACGGCACGTACGCGCGTCGCCGCTTTTCCTCCATACTGGTCGTCCGGACCGCACGGCCGCCGACGCAGATCGCGCGGCCGTGTTCATGCATACGACCAGAGGCCTCCCCCATGAACCTGTTCAACGTACGCCTGCGTGGCCGCGACGGCCTGTTCACGATCGGCATCGACGCCGGCACGATCGCGCGCATCGACGCGCAAGCCGCACCGATCGCGTCGACGAATCCCGACCATATCGATGGCGGCGGCCGGCTCGCGATTGCGCCGCTCGTCGAGCCGCATATCCACCTCGATGCCGTGCTGACGGCCGGCGAGCCCGCGTGGAACATGAGCGGTACGCTGTTCGAGGGCATCGAGCGCTGGGCCGAGCGCAAGGCGACGATCACGCACGACGACACGAAGGCGCGCGCGCATGCGGCGATCGGCATGCTGCGCGACCACGGGATCCAGCACGTGCGCACGCACGTCGACGTGACCGATCCGACGCTCGCCGCGCTGAAGGCGATGCTGGAAGTGAAGGACGAGGCGCGCGGGCTGATCGACCTGCAGATCGTCGCGTTCCCGCAGGAGGGCATCGAATCGTTCGACGGCGGCCGCGCGCTGATGGAGCAGGCGATCGACCTCGGCGCGGACGTCGTCGGCGGGATTCCGCATTTCGAGAACACGCGGGAGCAGGGCGTCAGCTCGATCCGGTTCCTGATGGATCTCGCGGAACGCACGGGCTGCCTCGTCGACGTGCACTGCGACGAGACCGACGATCCGCAATCGCGCTTTCTCGAAGTGCTCGCGGAGGAAGCGCGCGTGCGCGGCATGGGCGCGCGCGTCACCGCGAGCCACACGACCGCGATGGGTTCGTACGACAATGCGTACTGCTCGAAGCTGTTCCGGCTGCTGAAGCGGGCCGGGTTGAACTTCATCTCGTGCCCGACCGAGAGCATCCATCTGCAGGGGCGCTTCGACACGTTTCCGAAGCGGCGCGGCGTCACGCGGGTCGCGGAGCTCGACCGTGCCGGGATCAACGTGTGCTTCGGGCAGGATTCGATCAAGGATCCGTGGTATCCGCTCGGCAACGGCAACATCCTGCGCGTGCTCGATGCGGGCCTTCATATCTGCCACATGATGGGGTATCAGGATCTGCAGCGCTGTCTCGACTACGTGACCGACCACAGCGCGACGACGATGCATCTCGGCGATGGCTACGGCATCGCGGTCGGGCGGCCGGCCAATCTCGTCGTGCTCGACGCGGACAGCGACTACGAAGCCGTGCGCCGGCAGGCGAAGGCCACGCTGTCGATGCGCCACGGGAAGATCATCATGCGGCGCGAGCCGGAGCGCATTACGTATCCGGATTGACGAAGCATGACGGGCCGCCACGGCCCGTCATGCTTCGAATAGTCGGAAAATGCATGAGTTGATCAGAAAAATACGTTTGTCTCATGATGGGCGCACGCCTACGATGCGGTTCTGACGATGGCGCGCGTATTGCGCGCCGTCCCTTCGATCCTCGTTCGCCGACCCCATGCGCCTCGATCTTCCATCCGCTCCCGCTTCGTCTTCGCCGGCCGCCAGCCCGTTCGCGCGCATGGCCGTCGTCACGGTCCTGACCGGCATCGGCGCGGGGCTCGGCGGCATGCTGCTCGCGTTGCTGCTGCATGCGATCCAGCACGTCGCGTACGGCTACAGCATCGCGCACGTGATCGGGTCCGAGAGCTTCCTCGCTGGCGTGACCGCGGCCGATCCGCTGCGCCGGCTGGCGGTGCTGGTCGGCTGCGGACTCGTCGCCGGCGGCGGCTGGTGGGCGCTTTACCGGTACGGCCGGCCGCTCGTCAGCATCCGGCGCGCGGTGCGCGCGGCCGATCCGCGCATGCCGTTCGTCAGCACGACGGTTCACGCGCTGCTGCAGATCGTCACCGTCGCGCTCGGCTCGCCGCTCGGCCGCGAAGTCGCGCCGCGCGAGATCGGTTCGCTGCTCGCCGGGCGGTTTGCCCATGCGGCGGGACTCACGCCCGACGATTGCCGGCTGATGGTCGCGTGCGGCGCCGGCGCGGGGCTCGCGGCCGTCTACAACGTGCCGCTCGGCGGCGCGATCTTCGTGCTCGAGGTGCTGCTCGGTACGTTC
Source organism: Burkholderia sp. AU39826 (assembly GCF_020419965.1). Taxonomy (NCBI): domain Bacteria; kingdom Pseudomonadati; phylum Pseudomonadota; class Betaproteobacteria; order Burkholderiales; family Burkholderiaceae; genus Burkholderia; species Burkholderia sp. AU39826. Next base: position 542,022 of record NZ_JAIZQG010000001.1, on the reverse strand, counting down.
GAGCTGCGTGCGCTGATCGTGGCGGTCGTGACGTCCGCGATCGCGGCGATTGTCGCGTGGATCGGCCTCGGCAACGAGCACCAGTACACGGTGCCGGCGTTCGTGCTGAGCACGCCGCTCGTCGCATGGTCGGTCGTCTGCGGGCCGCTGTTCGGCTTCGCAGCGTACGGTTTCGTGCGGCTCACGACCGCGGCGCGCGCGAACGCGCCGAAGGACTGGCGGCTGCCGGTGTTCGCGCTGCTCAACTTCGCGGTGATCGGCTTGCTAGCGATCGGGTTTCCGCAACTGCTCGGCAACGGCAAGGGGCCGGCGTCGCTGGGTTTCGACGGCACGCTGACGATCGGGCTTGCCGCGGCGTTGCTGGTGCTGAAGGTGCTGATCGAAGCCGGCAGCCTGCGGGCCGGCGCGGAAGGCGGGCTGCTGACGCCGGGTCTCGCGAACGGCGCGCTGCTCGGCGTCGTGCTCGGCGGGCTGTGGAGCGCCGTATGGCCGGGCGCATCGCTCGGCGGATGCGCGCTGATCGGCGCGACCGCGTTTCTCGCCGCGTCGATGCAGATGCCGATCACGGCCGTCGTGCTGATGCTCGAATTCACGCGCGCGAATCACGACTGCCTCGTGCCGATGTTGCTCGCCGTGGCCGGTTCGCTCGTGGCGTACCGGTTCGCGCAGCGGGTGGCGGAGGGGCGTGCGCGGGCAATCGCAGCTGTCAGCACGCTGGAGGCGGCTGCCCGCTAGCCGGGCTCACGGCCGGCCACATCCAGGGTACTGGCGAGCGCGACGAACCGCACCACGACTTGGCGTGTTCGGCGGGTGCCGCGTGGATACTGGAAGGGCACGGGGCGCGCGCGTAATTCCCTTTTGAAGTGGATTAGAGCCGAACATCTCATGGTAAGACCCAACATGCGGGGATTATATTTCTTGAGCGTATCTCGCTCATAACTCTATAATATTGTGAGTTATCAGAGATAAAGCCTTCTAAGATCCACTATGTTGGAATTAAGTTTCCGCAAGCCCGACGAAATCGTCACCCTCCTTTGTGCGCGGCTTCGCACGGAGCGGCTCGCGTTGCAACTGACGCAGAGCGACGTAGCCGCGCGTGCCGGCGTCGGTGCCAATACCGTGTCCAATCTCGAAGCTGGCCGCAATGTGAGCCTCGAGACGGTAATCCGTGTAGCGATGGTTCTGGGACGAAGCAAGGAACTCGAGGGACTTTTCCTGCCGAAGCTCGATAGCCTGGAAGACGTTCACCGGTATGAAAAAAGTGCCAAACGCCGGCGCGTCAAGAGGGGTAACCAGAAATGATCGAGCGGATCGATGTCTACTACGACGGCTGGGGGGAACACTGGCTGTGGGGATCGATGGTTTCCACGACCGCGATCACGGGGCGCCCGTTGGTCGTATTCGAATATAGCGACGACGCGCGCAAGAGGGGGCTGGAACTGTCGTCTTATGCGCTCCCATTGCATGGGGCGAGGCTGCGCAAGGACTTTCCGGCCCACCAGCTTGGATTGCCCGGACCGGTCTATGACGCGTTGCCCGATGGATGGGGCATGTTGCTGATGGACCGCTTGTTCAAACGCCGCGGTCTCAACGCCGCACGTATCGGGCCGCTGGAGCGATTGGCTTACATTGGCAACCATGCAATGGGCGCCCTGTCGTTCGAGCCTGTCGCGCCCGAGATCCTGGCGCCGCGGCAGGATATCCCCCTCGCTCGGCTTGCGGCCGAGGTACAGGAAGTTCTCGATGGCGAGGGTGGCGAATTCCTTCATCAATTGCTGCAGGTCGGTGGCTCTCCGCAAGGCGCCAGGCCAAAGGCCCTGGTCTATCGTGATCCGCGGTCCGGCGTATTTACCACGGCCGCGGTGGCAGGCTTTGAAGCGTGGTTGGTCAAGTTCCCGGCTCGGCATGAGCATCCCGAGGTGTGTGCGATCGAAATGGTCTACGCCGAGTGCTTGCGCATGTGCGGCATCGAGACCCCGGACACGCTGCATTTCAATTTGCCTGACGGGATGGCGGCATTTGCGTCCCGGCGTTTCGATCGACTGGACGGTCTGCGCGTGCCCATGCAAAGCGTTGCCGCGTTCTCCGGCGCCGATTACAAAACGCCGGGTGCGCTGGATTACGTGAATTTCTTGCGCGCCACTCACATGTGCACCAACGACGTACGCGAGAAGGCGCGGGCGTTTGAACGGGCTGTCTTCAATGTCGCATTCAACAATCGCGACGATCATCCGAAGAACTTCGCGTACGTCATGTCGCGATCCGGCGAGTGGAAGCTCGCGCCGGCCTACGACGTGACATTCTGCGAGGGGCCGGGCGGTTACCACCAAATGGACGTCATGGGCGAGGCGCTGCGGATCGACCGAGCCGCATTGCTCGGACTGGCAGAGGAAGCGGAGCTTCCCGCAGCCGCTGCCGGCGACATGATCGACGGAATGTGCGGCGTGGCCAGCCAGTTTTCGACCATTGCGAAGTGCCGCTACGAGGGGATCATCACCGAAGACACCCTCATGGACATCCAGCGCCGAATCGACGAGAACGTTGCGCTGCTGCATTAGGGGCTCGGCATGCGCGACATCATGGGGTATTGCGTGACGACGATGCTGTTCTCGGGCGTCGTGTTCGTCGGGGCGATGTATCTGTTCTGACGACGTGAGGCGAGAGGCGGGCGGGGGCTGAGCCCACCTCCCGTCAGCTTGATTCCAGCCTGCCTGTCAGCCGCGCGACCGCGCGTCGGCGCGCTCGTGCCCGTGACGCAACGCGAGGCTCGCGACCGCCGCGACGACGAGCGCGGCTGCCAGCAGCGTCAGCCCGTTCTTCGCATTGCCGGTCGCCTGTTCGATCGCGCCGACGACGGTCGGCCCGACGAAGCCGCCGAGCAACCCGCACGTATTCACGAGTCCGAGCCCGCCGGCCAGTGCGCTGCCCGCGAGGCGCGACGCCGGAAACGTGAACACGATCGACTGCACGACGAAGAACATCGATGCGGCCACGCACACGCAGAGCAGCCCGGCCAACGGCGACGCATGCGCGGCGCCGACCATCCCGGCCGCCATCACGACGAGCCCCGCGCACAGCATCCGCCGCGAATGACGCGATTCGCGTGCGAAGCGCGGCAGCGTCCCGGCCCCGAGCGCGGCGGCGAGCCAGGGCAGTGACGTCAGCAACCCGACCGCCACCGGCGAAAGACGTCCCGACGCGCCGATGATGCCCGGCAGGAAGAAGATCACCGTGTAGATGGTCAACTGGTGGCAGAAGTACACGAAGATCGCGAGCCAGATCTGCGGATCGCGCAGCGCGGCGCCGAATGCATGGCCGCCGTGCGCGGCGACGCCCGCGTCCTGTTCGGCTGCGAGCCTTCGCTCGAGCGCGCGGCCGGTTTCCGGCGCGAGCCACGGCGCGGCGCTCGGACGGTCAGGTAACCGCGCCCACACGACGAACGCGAGCAGGATCGCCGGAATGCCTTCGATGACGAACAGCCATTGCCAGCCATGGAAGCCGAACGTGCCGTCGAGCTCGATCAGCGCACCGGCTAGCGGCCCGCCGACGATGTTGGCGATGCACACGCCGAGCAGGAAGTAACCGGTCGCGCGCGCACGCTCCTCGCGGCCGAACCAGTACGTCAGATACAGCATCACGCCCGGAAACAGGCCGGCTTCGGCCACGCCGAGCAGCAGGCGCATCACGTAGAACGACGTCTCGCCGCGGACGAACGCCATCGCGACCGACAGCGCGCCCCACGTGATCATGATCCGCGTGATCCAGAAGCGCGCGCCGACACGATGCATGATCAGGTTGCTCGGGATCTCGAAAAGCGCGTAGGTCAGGAAGAACAGTCCCGCGCCGAGCCCGTACGCGGCCGACGAAATGCCGAGATCGACGCCCATCGAATGCTTGGCGAACGCGATGTTGGTGCGGTCGAGAAAGCTGATCACGTACGCGGCGATCAGCAGCGGCATGAGTTTGCGGAACAGCAGCCGGTTCAGCGACGCGTGTGCGTCGCCGGCGGCGGAAGGCAAGGCCTGGGCGTGATGAGTGGACATGCGGACGACTCCGGTAAGGGCGAACCGGCGCGCACGGCAAGCACGGCGCGCCGCGTTCGGCAAATGCCGCTGCGGTGCACGCAGCGGATGGGCAGACGACGGAGCCGCGCCGGCGGCGCTCGAATGGAGCGGGGCGATCAAGGGCGCCTTGTCACTGCGCTTGCGGATGCTGCTGTTGGGGAATGGCCCGGCGCTCAGAAATTCACCGCGTCCCCGCCCTTGAGCGCGAGCATCGCGCGCGCCTCGGCCGGCGTCGCGATCTCGAGCGACAGGCCTTCGAGCACCTGGCGCATTTTCAGGACCTGGGCGGCGCTCGATTCCGCGAGCTTGCCGGGCGCGATCCACAGCGAATCCTCGAGCCCGACGCGTACGTTCGCGCCCTGCGCGGCGCCGATCGTCGCGAGCGGAATCTGGTTGCGCCCGGCGCCGAGGATCGACCACACGTAATCGCCGCCGAACAGGCGGTCGGCCGTGCGGCGCATGTGCATCAAATCCTCCGGATGTGCGCCGATCCCGCCGAGCAGCCCGAACACGCTTTGCACGAAGAACGGCGGCTTCGCGAGCCCGCGATCGACGAAATGCGCGAGGTTGTACAGGTGCGAGATGTCGTAGCACTCGAATTCGAACCGCGTGCCGTTCGCGCCGCAGCGCGTGAGGATCGTCTCGATGTCCGCGAACGTGTTCTTGAACACGAGATCGCGGCTTTTCTCGAGATGCTCGCGCTCCCACGGATGCTTCAGTTCGCGAAAGCGCTCGAGCATCGGGTACAGCCCGAAGTTCATCGAGCCCATGTTCAGCGACGCGATCTCGGGCTGGAAGTGCAGTGCGGGTTGCAATCGTTCGTCGACCGTCATGTGCGGGCTGCCGCCCGACGTGAGGTTGATCACCGCGTCGGTCTGCGCCTTGATGCGCGGCAGGAATTCGGCGAACACGGCCGGATCCTGCGTCGGCCTGCCGTCGGACGGGTTGCGTGCGTGCAGGTGCAGGATCGCCGCGCCGGCCTGCGCGGCCGCGACCGCGGCCGTTTCGATTTCGTGCGGCGTCACGGGCAGGTACGGCGACATCGACGGCGTATGGATCGCGCCGGTCGGCGCACAGGTGATGATGACTTTGCGAGCGTTTGCCACGGATGGATTCCTTTCGATGAACGATGCAGGAGGGCTCAGAGCACTTCGACGTTGCCGCAGACGGAGATCGCCTGGCCCGTGATCCCGTGCCCGCCCGGCGAGCACAGGAACAGCGCGGTCGCGGCGATTTCGGCCGGATCGGTCATGCGCCGCAGCGAGATCTTCTCGAGATAGCGCTTTTCCATTTCGTCGTAGCCGATGCCGAGCTGCTGCGCGCGCGCCTCGATCACGCGGCGCATTCGCGGGCCGCGCACGATGCCGGGCTGGATCGCGTTCACGCGGATGCCGAGCGGCCCGAGCTCGATCGCGAGGCTCTTCACGAGGCCGACCACCGCCCATTTGGTGGCCGCGTACGGCGTGCGGAACGCATAGCCGAGCCGGCCGGCGACCGACGACAGCGCGATGATCGCGCCGCCGTGTTTCGACTCGCGCAGCAGCGGCACCGCGCGGCGGGCGAACTGGAATTGCGCGTTCAGGTTGATCGCGACGGTCTGCTCCCACTGCACGGGGTCGATTTCGTCGATGCCGCCGGTCGGGCCGGCGATGCCCGCGTTGTTGACCAGCACGTCGAGGCCGCCGAGCGTGGTCGACACGTCCGCGAACACGCGCTCGACGGCGGCCGGGTCGGATACGTCGGCGAGCGTCGCGCCGATCGCACGGGCCGCGGCGCGCGGCGGCCGGTCGGCGAGCGCCGCGATCGCGGCTTGCGACGCGTCGCACACGTGCACGCGCGCGCCGCATTCGGCGAGCGCGTCGGCGATTTCGAGGCCGATGCCCGACGCGCCGCCCGTCACGAGGACGCGCAGGCCTTCATAGGGTTTCAGTAGTTCGGAAGCGGTCATGCCGGGTCGTCTCCATCGTTGGTGTAGTGGGATGGCGGCCGCTCGTGCGGCGGGCGGCCGTGGCAAGCGGTCGCTACGGTTTCGCGTTCACGGTCCGCGGTGTCTGTTCGGCCCGCAGCGTCTCGGCGAGATCGTGCGCGGCGCCGCCGATGTCGAGCGCGATGCCGGCCCGCACGCCCGCGCCGTCGCGCCGTTCGAGCGCATCGACGATCGCGCGGTGCGCATCCATCGAGCGCCGCATGTGCGGGATGTCGAGCGCGACCATGTTGAGGAACGGGCCGACGCGCATCCACAGGTTCTCGACGATCGCGAGCGTGTTTTCGCTGGCGCCGTGCGCGTAGATCGCGCTGTGGAACGCGAAATTGCTTTGCAGGTAGGCGCGCGAGCGGCCGGCCTCGGCGTGTGCCTGCATCGTTTCGCAGGTCTTGCGCACGGCCGCGATCTGCGCATCGGTCATTCGGGCGCACGCGCGCTCGGCGATGCAGCCTTCGAGCGCGATGCGCACGTCGCGCAGTTCGTCGAGCATGTCGAGCGTCATCGGCGGGACGACGAGCGCCCGATTCGGGCCGTCGACCAGCGCGCGTTCGGCGCGCAGCCGCGTGAGCGCGGCACGCACGGGCATCGTCGACGAGCCGACCGCCTCGGCGACGCTGCGCAGGCTCAGCGCCTGGCCAGGCGCGAAGCGGCCGCTCATCAGCGCTTCGCGCAGTTGCTGGTAGACCTTGTCTCCCATCGTTTCCTGTTCGATGGCTTTCAGGGCGGGCGGGACGATACGAGGCGGCAAGGCGGGGTCCTCCTGGGTTTGATCTGCGATCTGTGATCACACTGGCGATGGGTGAAGTCTTGACGATCGGGGGAGCCGAGTCAAGTCGAACGGGATCGGGGAAAACGAGGGGGGCGGGTGGGCGAACAGGCTCGCAGACCGATGCGTATCCGGTCGCTCTTTCTTGTCGAAACCCTTCCATTCCGGGCCGCGACAGTCGGCAATACTTTTCCACGTCAAGGTTCGATCCGGGTCTCGCGGCACGGGTCCCGCGTTGCGCAACATCGATCGGGATGGCATGGAGCCGAGCCACGCTATTCAACGGGCGCACATGTTACGACCATTGCTACTTCAACGAGCCGGGCGCGCGGTATCGTACCGATCGCGCAAATTTTTGGAGCTTGTCATGAGGGGAGTCCGGATCGCTGCCGCGTTCGCGTGCATCGCGTTTCAACCGGCGATGGTCGTGGCGAAGGACGCCGCACAGCAGTCGCCTGAAGCCGGCTCACGGACTTACCTCCAGAACTTCAAGGACATGGTGCTTGCGGAGTGCCTGGCTACCGCTTATAAGCACGAGCCCGGCGCGAGCACGGACATCGGCAGCAGCGCCAGCGCGTTGCGCGACTGGACCTACTACGACATGGAACGTGCGCCGGACGTGATTCACGCGCTGGTCGCGAAGTATCTGGCGCGCGACTATCGGAATCCGATTGTCGAATCCGAAGTCCGGGATGTGAAGTTCGACTTCCTGAAGTGCATCGATCTGTATCACGGCAAGGAACTGGACGCTGCGGCGAAGAAGCTGGTATTGCGCCCGAACGGTACCTACCGGGCCGAGCATTCCCCAAAGCCGCGGTAGCGATCAAACGCCGCTGCGCAATGCAGCGGCGCGCCGTGCGTCATTTCCCCGGCGCTATTCAAGCGTCCGGATCGAATTGCTGATGCCGCGCGCGCAGTCGATCACCGCCGGCGCGAGCTTGCGGCGCGCGTCGTCGAACGTCCAGCGGCTCGTCGGCGCGACCACGTGCACGGCCGCGACCGGCTGTCCCTGACTGCCGAGCACCGGTGCGGCGATCGACATGTCCCCGATGAACAATTCTTCCTGGTTGGTCGCGTAGCCTTCGCGCCGCGCGCCATCGAGCAATGCGACGAGCTCGTCGAGCGCCGTGACCGTGCGCGGCGTATGCGGCGTGCGCACCATGCCGTCGAGCCGCGCGCGCGCATCGTCCGGCGGCAACGCGCTCAGGAACGCACGGCCGGAGCCCGTGCAATACATCGGGATACGGCTGCCGATCGGCATGTGGATCGGCACGAACTTGGTGGACACGAAACGCGCGACGTACACCATTTCATCCTCGTCCGGCTCGGTGAGGTTGGTGGTTTCGCCGGTCAGGTTCGTGAGCTCGGACAGGAACGGATTCGCGACGTCGATCAACGTGTCGGCCGCGAGATAGTTGAAGCCGATCCGCATCACGTGCGGCGTGAGCTGGTAGCGGCGCGTGACCGGATGCTTGCGGATGTAGCCGAGCTTCTCGAGCGTGTAGACCATTCGCTGCGCGGAGCTTTTCGTCATCCCGGCCGCGTCGGCCACTTCCGCCAGCGTCATCGTGCGCCGTTTCGCGCTGAACGCGCGCAGCACGTTCAGCCCTTTCTCGAGCGACTGGTTGAACAGCAGATCGTTTGATTGGTCGGGCAAGGTGTCCATGGCGAGGGGCGCGATCGATTCGATATCGCATCATATCGTATCGAATATCGATACGCAAAAATCTGTTTGCGATATTTTTGATTCGTTCTAAGATCGGGTCATCGTCGCAGTGTCGATCAGCGGCCGGCCGGCGCATCGGATTATTCGAGAAGGAGTCACCATGGTTCCGTTCATCAAGCGGTTCGGCGCACTGGCCGCCGGTTTCGCCACCTGTATCGCACTCTCCACGGCTTCGGCGAGCGCCGTTGCCGCCGAGCCCACGCTGAAGGTCGGCGCGACGGCGACCGGCGTGCCGTTCACGTTTCTCGATGTCAAGAGCAATTCGATCCAGGGGATGATGGTCGATGCGATCACGGCAGCCGGGAAGTCGGCCGGGTTTCGCGTCGACGTGCAGCAGACCGTGTTCTCGGCGCTGATCCCGTCGCTCACCACGCAGAAGATCGACATCATCTCGGCCGCGATGCTGAAGACGCCGGCGCGCCAGCAGGTCGTCGATTTCTCCGACACCGTCTACTCGTTCGGCGAAGGTCTGATCGTGAAGGCCGACGACCCGGGCCGCTATACGTCGATGGACGATTTCAAGGGGCAGGCGGTCGGCGCGCAGGTCGGCACGGCCTTCGTCGACGCCCTCAACAAGAAGGGCATCTTCAAGGAAGTCCGGACCTACGATTCGATCGCCGACATAATGCGCGACGTCGCGCTCGGGCGCATCAAGGCCGGCTTCGCGGACCAGCCGATCGTCGCGTACCAGATCGAGCACGGCGTCAATCGCCAGGTGCGGCTCGTGCCCGAATACCAGAGCGTCGTGAAGGGGCAGGTGTGCTTCATCGTGCGCAAGGGCGACACCGCCATGCTCGAACAGCTCAACGGCGCGATCCGCAAGATGAAGAGCGACGGCACGCTGCAGCAGATCCTGCAGAAGTGGCACATGAGCTGAGCGTCCGCGCCCGAGTTCCGACCGGTATCGCCCGCGCGTCGCGGGCATCCACGGCGGCGCGCCGTCCGGGCGTCGCATAGGAGACCTCATGTTTTTCCAGAACGCGATCGATTTCCTGCCGATCCTGCTGAAGGGCGCGGTGGTCACGATCGAGATCACCGCATGCGCGTTCGTGCTCAGCTCGGTGCTCGGGCTGATCCTCGCATTGCTGAAGGTGTCGCGCAATCGGGCCGTATCGACGGCCGGCAGCACGATCATCAACGTGATCCGCGGGCTGCCGATCATCGTGCAACTGTTCTACATGTACTTCGTGCTGCCCGATCTCGGCGTGCAACTGTCGGCGTTCCAGGCTGGCGTGCTGGGCCTCGGCATCGCGTATTCGGCGTATCAGGCCGAGAATTTCCGCGCCGGCATCGAGGCGATCGATCGCGGCCAGATCGAAGCCGCGCACGCGATCGGCATGCGCGGCCCGATGATCATGCGGCGCGTGGTGCTGCCGCAGGCGTTCCGCATCGCGCTGCCGCCGTACGGCAACACGCTGGTGATGCTGCTGAAGGATTCGTCGGTCGCGTCGACGATCACGGTCGCCGAGATCACGCGCGCCGGCCAGCTGATCGCGTCGTCGACGTTCCAGAACATGAGCGTCTACACGCTCGTCGCGCTGCTGTATCTCGCGCTCGGCCTGCCGCTGATGTTCGGCGTGAACCGGCTCGGCAAGCGGCTCGCACTGAGGAGAGGCGCATGATCCGGATCGATTCGATACACAAGCGGTTTCAGCAGCACGCGGTGCTGAAGGGCGTGAGCCTCGACGTGCGGCAGGGGGAGGTCGTGTGCCTGATCGGGCCGTCGGGTTCCGGCAAGTCGACCGTGCTGCGCTGTATCAACGGCTTCGAGACCTACGACGAAGGGTCGATCACGATCGACGGCGTGAAGGTCGACGCGCATTCGAAGCGGATCCACGAATTGCGGATGCGGGTCGGCATGGTGTTCCAGCGCTTCAACCTGTTCGCGCACCGCACCGCGCTCGAGAACGTGATGGAAGGGCCCGTGCACGTGCGGCGCATGCCGGCCGCGCAGGCGCGCGAGCAGGCCCGCGCACTGCTCGACAAGGTCGGGCTCGCGCACCGGATGAATGCGTATCCGTCGGAGCTGTCGGGCGGGCAGCAGCAGCGCGTCGCGATCGCGCGCGCGCTCGCGATGGAGCCGCAGGCGATCCTGTTCGACGAGCCGACGTCGGCGCTCGACCCCGAGCTCGTCGGCGAAGTGCTCGGCGTGATGCGCGGGCTCGCTCGCGACGGGATGACCATGGTGGTCGTCACGCATGAAATGGCATTCGCACGCGAGGTGGCCGATCGCGTGTGCTTCCTGCACGACGGCACGATCTGCGAGAGCGGACCGGCGCGCGACGTGCTCACGCAGCCGACGCATCCCCGTACGCAGGAATTCCTGCGCCGCTTGCTGGCGTCGGACGGCGCCGACCACCCGGATCGAACATGAGCGCAACGAACGCGGCACCCGGATGGCCCGGCTCGCGGTGGCCGGATTCGCTGTGGGCGGCGACCGCCGCGCCGGCGCCCGATACGCCCGCGCTCGACGCGTCCGCGTCGTGCGACGTGGCGATCGTCGGCGCCGGCTTCACCGGCCTGTCGACCGCGCTTCATCTGGCCGAGCGCGGCGTGAACGTCCGCGTGATCGACGGCGCGCAGCCAGGCTGGGGCGCGTCGGGCCGCAACGGCGGGCAGGTGATTCCCGGGCTGAAATACGACCCCGACGAACTGGTGCGCCGGTTCGGCGACGCGGCCGGCGAGCAGCTTGCCGGCATCGTCGGCGGCGCGGCCGACACGGTGTTCGACGTGATCGCGCGGCACGGAATCGACTGCGATGCGCGTCGCCACGGCTGGATCCAGCCGGCGCCGACCGCCGCGATGCTCGACACGGTCGCACGTCGCGCGCAGCAATGGGCCGCGCGCGGCGCGCCGGTCGACGTCCTCAGTCGCGACGACGTCGCGCGACGGCTCGGCACGCCAGCGTATGCGGGCGGCTGGATCGATCGCCGCGCGGGCAGCGTGCAGCCGCTCAGCTATACGCGCGGCCTGGTGCGCGCCGTGCAGGCGAGCGGGGCGGTCGTGCACGGAGCGACCCGCGCCGTCGGGCTGACGCGTGCCGACGGCCGCTGGCGGATCGCGACGTCCGGCGGCGCGACGCTGTCGGCCGAGCGCGTCGTGATCGCGACCAACGGCTATACGGACGGGCTGTGGCCCGGCTTGCGTCAGTCGGTGATCGCCGCGAACAGTTTCATCGTCGCGACGGAACCGCTCGCGCCGGCGCTTGGCCGCGACATCCTCGCCGGCGGCGAGGTCGCATCGGATGCGCGGCGCCTGCTGCTGTACTTCCGCCGCGACGCGGCCGGGCGCCTGCTGATGGGGGGGCGCGGCCCGTTCGCGGAACCGCGCGCGCCGAGCGACTGGCGCCATCTCGAACGCGCGACGACGCTGTTGTATCCGCAACTGAAGGGTGTCCGGTTCGAATACCGCTGGGCGGGGCGCGTCGCGATCACCGCGGATTTCCTGCCGCACGTGCACGAGCCCGCGCCGGGCGTGACGATCGCGCTCGGCTACAACGGCCGCGGCATCGCGATGGCGACGACGCTCGGCAAGCACCTGGCCGCGCATCTGTCGGGCGATGCGCAACTGCCGCTGCCGTTCCGGGTTTCGCCGATCCGACCCATTCCGTTGCACGGGCTGCAGCGCTTCTATATCGCGGCCGGGGTCGCGTGGTATCGGTTGCTCGACAGTCTGTCCTGACGCAGGCGCGACGGCAGTCGCCATCCGTTATCCGATCGGGCAGAATCGGCCTGCCCTGTTTCGACCGACGGATACCCCATGACCGAACCGAACGACCCGAACGAACCGCCCGGCCGCCGCGCTTACGCGAGCTTCGCGCAACGCTATGCGGACATCGCGCCGACGAAGGCACACAACGCGCTTTACGAGCGGCCGGCTACGATGGCGCTGCTCGGCGACGTCGACGGCCTGACGGTGCTCGACGCCGGCTGCGGGCCTGGCATCTGCAGCGCGCATCTCGCCCATCACGGCGCGACCGTGCATGCGTTCGACGTGACGCCGGAGATGGTCGCGCTCGCGCGAACGCGCTGCGCCGGGCTGGCGGTCAACGTCACGGAAGGCGACCTGGAGGCGCCGCTCGCGTGGCTGCCCGACGCGTCGGTCGACAAGGTGCTGTGCTCGCTCGCGCTCGACTACGTGCGCGACCTCGCACCGACGCTGCGGGAATTCCGGCGCGTCGCGCGCCCCGGGGCAACGCTCGTGTTCTCGATGGCGCATCCGATGCGCGACTGGATGGACGAACGCACGCGCGGCGACGGCACGTACTTCGACACTTCGCGTTTCGGTTTCCACTGGTCGGGGTTCGGCGAGCCGAGGCCGTACGTCGAAGCGTGGCGGCGGCCGCTCGCCGACATCCTGAACGCGGTCGCCGACGGCGGCTGGCGGCTCGACCGCTTCGTCGAACCGAAGCCGCTGCCGGAGATGAAAGCCGTGTCGGAACGGCTTCATGCGGAGCTGTCGCTCGCGCCGGCGTTTCTCTGCATTCGCGCGCGCTGCTGACGCGGCGCTGCGCTCGGCCGGCGTTCAGCGCTGCGGCGGCGGGTCCGTCAGCGTGCCGAGAAACGCTTCGATGTCCTTGATGTCCTGCGCCGTCATCGCGGGTTTGTCGCCGGGCTTGCGATCGAACGGCGCGTCGGTCACGTCGACGTTCGCGCGATATTTCGGCGGGATGTCGTCGTATTCGTCGATCTTGCCGTCCGGCCCGCGCGGATAGAACTTCTGCGGCGAGATGCTGCGCTCGTTGTAGAACGCCATCACCTGGTCGAGCGTATGGAATACGCCGTTGTGGAAGAACACGTGGCGCGTCGCCGCGTTGCGCAGCGTCGGCGTCAGGAACATCCCGCAATACTGCGTCTGGTCCTTCAGGTCGTCGCGGAACGGCCCGCACACGCCGAGATCGTGGAACGCCGGGTTGCGGTTCTGCGCGAGCGCGCGGTTGCGCGGCGCGCCCAGCGCCTCGTACTGGTAGTCGGTAAACATCGGCGGCAAGCCGTCCTTGCCGGGCTTCGACAGATGGCAGCCCGCGCAATTGGCTTTGTCCGGATCGTTGAACAGGCGCAGCCCGCGCAACTCTGCCTGCGTGAGGCGCGCGCGGCCTTCGAGCCAGTGGTCGTACTTGCTGTCGTACGGATGGAACGACGGATCCTCGACCTGGTAGCGCGCGATCGCGAACATCGCTTCCGATACCGCGAGCTGCGGCGTGGAGAACACGCGCGCGCCGAACAGTTGCTCGAATTGCGCGCGATGCGACGACTGCGCGAGCTTGCGCGCGACGTCGTCGATGCTCGCGTTCGCCATCTCGACAGGATTCAGCAGCGGCCCGAACGCCTGTTGCTGCAGCGTATCGGCGCGGCCGTCCCAGAACATCCCGCCCTGCGGCACGAGTTGCGGCGCCGCCGACGTGCCGGCCACCTTCTGCGCCTTGACGACGCCGGCCGCCGCCGCGGCCTGCTGCGCGACGCTCGGCGCGGCGTCGTTCTCGCCGGCATCGGGGCCGATGCTGAAATTCGGCTGGCGGTACAGGTACATCAGCGACGGCGGCGGACGATAGCCCTGCTGCGTCATCGCGAGGCCGCCCGGCTGCACGTCGAGCGCATTCGGCGGGCCGTACGCGTGATCGGGGCTGTGACACGACGCGCACGACTGCTTGCCCGACGCCGACAGCGACGGATCGTGGAACAGCGCGCGTCCGAGCTGCGCGACCGCCGACAACGGCTGTGCGGCAGGCCGCTGCAACACGACCGGATGCGGGTTCGCGCCCGTCCAGTCGGCGACCACGGCGCCGATCGCCGCCGGCACCTGCGCGGGAAACGCGATCGCGAACGCGCCATAGCCGAGCACGGCCGCGCCGAGCACGAACGCCGCGCGGCGCAGCAGGCGGGAAGGGGCGCGCGGCGCGGGTGCGCCGGCGGCATCGGGAGACGGAAACGCGGGGCGAGCTGTCATGCTGTCGGTCGAAAATCGGGCGTCGCACGAAGCGGCGCGTTGAAATGGAAACGGCCGGCGCGTGATGCGCCGGCCATGCGGTCAGGCCGTCCCCGTCAGATCGCCGGGGCCGCGCTCAATGCGGTGCCGAGCGTCGGGTCGAGATACAGCGGCGTCGTGTTCGGCTTCGACGTGAAGTCGAACAGGTTGCGCAGGTCGCCGGCCGTCGCGTCGAACGAGCCGCCGCCGATCCGCTGGCCGCCGAGCCAGTTGTCCTCGATGAAGCGCACCACGGACGACTGGTCGAGCATCGTGTGATCGACGTAGTTCTGCTTCGCATACGGCGAGATCACGACCAGCGGAATGCGCACGCCCGGGCCGCAGCGGCCGTTCACGGTCGCGCCGTTCACGCCGGTGGTGCCGCCCGTGCCGCACTTGCCGGCGCCGTTGAGCTGGTCGACCGGGTCCGACGATGCGTGCGTCGGCGCCGTGTACACGTGGTCGTACCAGCCGTCCGAGTCGTCATAGGTGACGATCACGGCCGTGTTCTGCCAGTCCGGCTGCTGCTGCAGGAAGTTGACGACCTTCGTCACGAACGCCTGCTCGTCGAGCGGATCCGAATAGCCCGCGTGCCCGTCCTGCGCGGCCGGCGCCTTCAGGTAGCTCACCGACGGGAAGTTGCCGGCCTTCACGGCGGCGAAGAAGTCGTCCGTGTCGTACTGGTGGTTCGCCGGTTCGGGCGTCTTGCCGTCGGTCTCGACGCTCGAACCGATCGCCGCGATCGAGCTCGGACGCGTGTGTTGCGGGTTCGCGGTCGACGCGTAGTACTGGAACCAGTTGTGATGCGGGATGTAGTCGGCCGTCGCGGCGTTTACGGCGGTGGCGACCGTGCTGCGCGCGCAGCCCGTCGTGCCGTTGCCGTTCGTCGTCGACAGGTTGAAGCCGCCCATGAAGCCGCCCCACGTGATCTTCGCGGCGTTCAGCAGGTCGCCGATGTTCTTGCCGGTCATCATCGCCTGGTCGGTCGTGCTCGAGCACACGTCGAAGCCCGGGTCGACGTCGTTGATCATCGTGAGGCCGCCCTGGCCGTCGTTGATGTAGTACGAGGTCGCGGCGAGCGTCGACGGCTGCTTCGACGTCTTGACGATCTGCATCCCGTTGGTCTGGCCCGACACGACGTTCAGCGCGCCCGGCGTCGACGGGCCGTAGACCGTCGTGTACGTGTTGTCGCTCATCGCGAAGCGCTGTGCGTAGTTCCACAACGCGGTCACCGTGTTGCCGTCGAAATAGCCCATCACCTGGCCTTTCGTGCCGAACGCGCCGGCGCCGCCGGACGAGCCCTTGCCCGTGTACTTCGGGAACAGGTCCGCAAGACCGTTGTCCTCGGCCTGCTGTTCGGCCGTGTACGCGTGGTTCTGGTCGGCGGTCGCGGCCTGCGTGCGGTCGAGGCGGAACGGGTTCGCCGCGTCGGTGCCGTTGGCCGTGTTCGTGAAGTTCGGGTTCGCGGTGAGCAGCGTGCCCGTCAGGCCGTTCGGCGTCGGCGTGCCGGGTTTCGCGGTGAACGCCGGTTCGCCCGACGGGTTCGTCGCGTTCGGATAGGTGCCGAAGTAATGATCGAACGAGATGTTTTCGCCGTAGATCACGACGACGTGCTTGATCGGCGTGGCGGTCTGCAGCGCATCCTGCGACGACACGGCGGCCGTCGGCGTGGAATCGTCACTGCCGCCGCAGGCGAACAGCGCAAGCGTGGCGCCGGCGCAGGCGGTGACGAGCAAGGCTTGACGGAACATCGGGAAACTCCAGGGTAAGGCCTTCGATGGTGGAGAACGGCCCCGTCGCCGTGTCGGTTCGGCGCGGAGCTCGTGAGGAAGCACGCGCATTGGAACAGCCGCGTATGAAAATATGGGGACGGAGTGTTTTCGCGACGGTTGCGCCGCGGTATCGGTTTCATTACGGCCCGGCGCGATGCGAAAGAGAACGGAAAGGGGCGGACTGTCCGCAACCTCCACGTCACAGGTCGCCGCATGCCGGTCGCTTGCGACGCCAGCATTGCCGGGCGGGCGACGGGCAGCCGCCGGCCGGATCCTTGGCAGGGCGTCGCGCGTCGCTTTTTTGACAATACGGTGACGCGTTCATACGATGAACGCCTGCCGTGCACCGTGCGGCTTCCGACCGTCAGGGAGTATTGAGCGTGCCGATCCCCGTTCTGTTTGCCGTTCTGTGCGCGGCGTTCCTGCACGCATCATGGAATGCGCTCGTGCGCAGCAGCGGCGACCGGCTGCGCTCGGCCACGGTGCTGCAGATCGCGATCGGGCTGTTCGCGCTGCTGTTCCTGCCGGCCGCCGCGCCGATCACGCCGGCGAGCTGGCTCTGCGTCGTCGCGTCGGCCGTGATCCACGTCGTCTATACGCTGCTGCTCGTCCGTGCTTACGAGCACGGCGACCTGAGCGTCGCGTACCCGGTCGCGCGCGGCACCGCGCCGCTGCTGGTCACGCTCGGCGCGGCGGCGTTCGCGGGCGAGCGCCTGAACGTCGGCGCGCAATGCGGGCTCGTGCTGATCTGCGCGGGCATCATGGCGATCGGGCTGGAGCGCGGGCGCGGCGCGAAACACCGGATGATGCAGGTGCTGCCGACCGCGTTCGCGACCGGCGTGTCGATCGCGGCGTACAGCGTGGTCGACGGGATCGGCGTGCGCGAGAGCGGCAGTACGGTCGGCTATACCGCGTGGATGTTCGTGCTGACAGGCGCGATGATGGCCGCGTACTACCGGCTGCGGGCGGGGCCGCTGCGGTTGACGCAGGATGTCGGCGAAACCGCGAAGGCGGCCTGCGGCGGCGTGTTCGCGGCGCTCGCGTACGGCATCGTGATCTGGGCGATGGATCGCGCGCCGATGGGGCCGGTGTCGGCGCTGCGGGAAACGAGCGTGGTGTTCGCGGCGCTGATCGCGCGCGTGTATCTCGGCGAGCGGCTGACGCCGCGCCGGGCGGCAGGGTGCCTCGTGATTGCTTGCGGCGCGCTGCTGATCAGTGCGTTCGAGACGGTGCGGTGAGCGCGCCGGCGCAGCGCTCCGGGCGCGTCAACCTTCCACCGGCATCGCGCTCGTGCACTTGATCTCGTCGAGACACACGCTCGAATGCACGCCGCTCACGCCCGGAATGCGCATCAGCGTTTCGAGCAAGAACGTCGACAGCCCCTTCAGGTCGTGCGCGACGACCTTCAGCACGTAATCGATATCGCCCGTGACCGAGAAACATTCCTGGATCTGCGCGAGATCCGACACGAGTTTCTGGAACTTCGACAGATCGCGGATATGCCCGCGCTCCATCGTCACGTGCACGAACGCGGTGACGCCGAACCCGAGCGTATCGGGGCACAGCCGGGTTTCATAACGGCGGATCGCGCCGATTTCCTCCAGCCGCCGATGGCGCCGCAAGGTCTGCGCGGGCGACAGCCCGACGGCCTTCGCCAGGTCGAGGTTCGACGCACGGCCGTTCTCCTGCAACACCGACAGCAAGTGGCGATCGATGCGATCGAGAAGCGGTTCAGGCATTTTTGTTTCCTCATCTGTCTCCTGGGCGCAATCTTATCTCATAATGTAGGGTTTGCATGAGCGGGTTACGCAACCCGATTTCGCCGTCGCGACGCTAAACTGACGCCGGATTTTCGTGTTCGGCCGCGGCAATGCGGCATGGGCGACGAGTCGGCGGCCGGTCTGGCCGGCACGCCGACGCGAATCGGGTGTCGCCCGCGCGAAAATTGCAGTCCCCAACCCGGCGTCCCCACGAACGGCCGCCGGCACAGCAAAAACAGCGCCCGGCACACCGAGGCGCGCCGCACCGCTTCCGGCGGAGGCGGGAAGAATGGAGAAGACATGGTTTCTGGAAACGAGAGCGCTGGCCTCAAACGCGGGCTGAAGAACCGGCACATCCAGCTGATCGCGCTCGGTGGCGCGCTCGGCACGGGGCTGTTCCTCGGCATCGCGCAGACGATCAAGATGGCCGGCCCGTCCGTGCTGCTCGGCTACGCGGTGGCCGGCATCGTCGCGTTTTTCATCATGCGCCAGCTCGGCGAGATGGTCGTCGACGAACCCGTCGCCGGCTCGTTCAGCTATTTCGCCGACAAATACGTCGGCCACTTCACCGGTTTCCTGTCCGGCTGGAACTACTGGGTGCTGTACATCCTCGTCAGCATGGCCGAGCTGTCGGCCGTCGGAATCTACGTGCAGTACTGGTGGCCCGGCGTGCCGACCTGGGTGTCGGCGCTGGTGTTCTTCGTCGCGATCAACCTGCTGAATCTGGCGAGCGTGAAGTCGTACGGCGAGACGGAATTCTGGTTCTCGATCATCAAGGTCGCCGCGATCGTCGGGATGATCGGCTTCGGCGGCTGGCTGCTCGCGAGCGGGCAAGCGGGGCCCGAAGCGAGCATCGCGAACCTGTGGCGGCACGGCGGTTTCTTCCCGAACGGCGTGTCGGGGCTCGTGATGTCGATGGCCGCGATCATGTTCTCGTTCGGCGGGCTGGAGCTGATCGGCATCACCGCGGCCGAGGCGGACGATCCGAAGCACAGCATTCCGCGCGCGACCAACCAGGTGATCTACCGGATCCTGATTTTCTACATCGGCGCGCTCGCCGTGCTGCTGTCGCTGTATCCGTGGGAAAAGGTCGTCACCGGCGGCAGCCCGTTCGTGCTGATCTTCCATGCGCTGAGCAGCAACGTGGTCGCGAACGTGCTGAACGTCGTCGTGCTGACGGCCGCGCTGTCGGTCTACAACAGCGGCGTGTACAGCAACAGCCGGATGCTGTTCGGCCTCGCGAAGCAGGGCAACGCGCCGAAGGTGCTGTGCTCGGTGAACAAGCGCGGCATTCCGCTCGCCGCGCTCGGCGCGTCGGCGCTCGCGACCGGCGTGTGCGTGCTGGTCAACTACTTCATGCCGGGCAAGGCGTTCGAGGTGCTGATGGGCCTCGTCGTGTCGGCGCTGATCATCAACTGGGCGATGATCACGCTGATCCACCTGAAGTTCCGCCAGGCCAAGCGTGCTGCCGGGGAAGAGACATCCTTCCGCAGTGTGGGCTATCCTTTCACGAATTACCTGTGCCTGGCATTCATGGCCGGCATTCTCGTCGTGATGTACCTGACGCCGGATCTCCGCCTGTCGGTGTACCTGATCCCGGTATGGCTCGCGGTGCTCGCGATCGGGTATCGCTTCCGTCAGAAGAATGCGGGCTTGGCGGTGCACGACGGCGTCTCCGCACGCTGACGCAGGCCACGACCGACCATTGTTCCAAACGAGACCGACTCAAGCCATGTTCGAACACATCGACGCGTACCCGGGCGACCCGATCCTGACGCTCAACGAGAATTTCCAGCAAGATCCGCGCGACCGGAAGGTCAACCTGAGCATCGGGATCTATTTCGACGCCGAAGGCCGGATCCCGGTGATGGGCGCCGTGCGCGAAGCCGAAACCGCGCTGCAGCGCGACAGCGGCCCGAAGCCGTACCTGCCGATGGTCGGCCTGGCCGCGTATCGCGACGCCGTGCAATCGCTCGTGTTCGGCGCCGATCACCCGGCCCGCGTGGCCGGCCGCATCGCGACGCTGCAGACGCTCGGCGGCTCGGGCGCGCTGAAGGTCGGCGCCGATTTCCTGAAGCGCTATTTCCCGGATTCGCAGGTGTGGCTGAGCGATCCGAGCTGGGAAAACCACCGCTTCATCTTCGAGCGCGCCGGCTTCACGGTGAACACGTATCCATACTACGACGAAGCGACGGGCGGCCTGAAGTTCGACGCGATGCTCGCGGCGATCGACGCGCTGCCGGCGCGCAGCATCGTGCTGCTGCACGCGTGCTGTCATAACCCGACCGGCGTCGATCTCGACGAAGGCCAGTGGGAGAAGCTGATCGACGTGATCGAGGCGCGCGGCCTGCTGCCGTTCGTCGACATGGCGTACCAGGGCTTCGGCGCGGGCCTCGATGCGGACGCGTTCGCGGTGCGCGAGCTGGCCCGCCGCGGCGTGCCGACGCTCGTCGCGAACTCGTTCTCGAAGAACTTCTCGCTGTACGGCGAGCGCGTGGGCGGCCTGAGCGTCGTCTGCGAGGACGCGGCCGCCGCCGACCGCGTGCTCGGCCAACTGGCCGGGGCCGTGCGCTCGAACTACAGCAACCCGCAGACCTACGGCGCGAAGGTCGTCGCGGCCGTGCTCGGCACGCCGGCGCTGCGCAAGCAGTGGGAAGAGGAACTGTCGGCGATGTGCCGCCGCATCGCGCGGATGCGCCAGTCGATCCACGACGGCCTGCGCGACCACGTGAGCGGCGAGGCACTCACGCGCTACGTGAAGCAGCGCGGGATGTTCACGTACACGGGCCTGACCGAGTCGCAGGTCGACGCGCTGCGCGAGGTGCACGGCGTGTACATCCTGCGCTCGGGCCGGATGTGCGTGGCGGGCCTGAACGACTCGAACGTCGGCATCGTCGCGGACGCGATCGGCAAGGTGCTGAAGAGCGGCGTCTGAACGCGGCGCGCCTCGGCGCGTCACGATGAAGAACCGGCTGTGTCCCGTCGCGGGAGCAGCCGGTTTTTCGTTGGGCGGCCGTCATGTGCGATGCCCGGCTGACGCGCGGGCAGGCGCGGCGGTACGATCACGGGATCGCATGCACGACCGAGGAGCAGAGAAACGACATGGGCATCCGGATCATCCAGCTCGGCACGCCGCGCGCGGCCGGCGAGGGCCTGCGGATCGGCACGGTGCGGCGGCCGCCGCGCGGCGTGCCGAAGGCGGAATTCGCGTCGCGCAACTACTATGATGTATGGTTGCCGACGCTGTCGCCGAGCCCCGAACTCGTCGCGCAGGCGCAGGCCGCCGAAACCGACGCCGAACGGAAGGCGTTCAAGCGCCACTTTCGCGCGGAGATGGCGCACGGCGATCCGGCGAAGGTGCTGGACCTGCTGGCCGCGCTGTCGGCGACCACCGCGTTCTCGATCGGCTGTTATTGCGACGACGAAAACCATTGCCACCGCAGCGTGCTGCGCGAGCTGCTCGCGGAGCGCGGCGCGACGATCGAGCCCGACGCGGGCTGAAGCGGGCGGAGGCCGCGTCGCGCGGCGGCGCGATCGTGCGGTGCGGCGAACCGGTTGACGTGGGTCAAGCGCGCGGCCGCGCGCGCCACTATGCTCTCGTCATGGAGCCATCACGACGATGACAGACCGACAGATGCACATTGCTTTCCCGTCCGAACCGCCGGAATACTGCGCGCGCGACCTGGTCGTCGCGTTTTCGGCGCTGGTCGACGGGCGTTGCGTCCAGTGCGCGGTCACGGCCGAGGCGCTGGAGGACCATTTCGGCGCGCGCTCGCTGCTCGAGCGCGATCTGCTGAGCGCATTCGACGCGCACCGCCCGGCCATCGAGGCGATGGCACGACGCATGCTCGAGGAAATCGGCGGCCGGCCGGTGCTGCTGCACAGCGGGCACTTCCGGCTCGAAGGCTGATACCGCAGGAGGGCGCATGACACTGCAGGGCAACATTCACGAACGCGACTGGTCGGTCGAAGTGGAGACGCGCCCGTGCGAATCGGGCGAGTTCCGCTGCCGCGTGTCGGTCGA
This sequence comes from Burkholderia sp. AU39826, assembly GCF_020419965.1. NCBI lineage: Bacteria > Pseudomonadati > Pseudomonadota > Betaproteobacteria > Burkholderiales > Burkholderiaceae > Burkholderia > Burkholderia sp. AU39826. The sequence goes on along the minus strand of NZ_JAIZQG010000001.1, from coordinate 519,962 downwards.
GCACGGCGCCGGCGCCGCGCGGTTTCATCATACCTTCGAGCACAGCCACGCGTATCCGACGGAGCGCGAAGCGATGATCGAAGGGCTGCGGGCCGGCATGACGTGGATCGAGATGAAGGCGTCGCAGACCTTCAACGTATGAACGGTCCCGCGCCAGCCAGGCGCGGGCAGACTATCGGCCGGCCGCGATCGAACCATGCGCGCCGCGTCACGGGAAACACGTGCCCCCGCATGGCGATGCGGACGGCACTTGCAAGGCGGTCGACGAGCGGCGGCCCCGTCAGGAGACACGACATGGGCGTGGGCATGCAGATCGCCTGCCTGGGATTCACGGGTTCGGCGGCGGTCGAGGCCGAAGCCGGCGCGCAACTGGTGAGGCTCGAACGGTTTCGCGCATTGATCGACGGCTGCCACCTCGCGATCGAATTGCGCACGGCGGCCGATGGCGAGCGCGTGTACGACGTACGGGTCGACCTGGTGATGCACGACGCGGCGCTCAGGCCTTTGCCGCTGCCGCCATGCGTCGGCGCCGATGTGGACGATGCGCTGCGTCGCGCGTTCGCGCAGGCCGAGCACGCGCTGATCGCGTGGCAGCGGGGCGCCGCCACGGCGGCGCTGCGCGACACCATGCAATGACGTGGCGCCGGCGATCCGGCGCCCTGCGTCAGACCCGCGCGAGCGCTTGCGCGTCGATGATGCGCACGCGCTTGCCGCGCGTTTCGACGAGCGCTTCGCGATGGAACCGCGAGAACATCCGGCTGACGGTTTCGAGCTTCATCCCGAGATAGCAGCCGATTTCCTCGCGCGTCATCCGCAGGTTGAATTCGGTCGCCGAATAGCCGCGCGCCTCGAACCGCGACGACAGGTTCAGCAGGAAATGCGCGACGCGCTGCTCGGCCGACATCGTGCCGAGCAGCAGCATCTGGCTCGATTCGCGGACGATCTCGCTGCTCAGCATCTGGTAGAGAAAGTGCTGCATCGGCTTCATCTCGCGGCACGCGGCTTCGAGCGCGCCGAACGGGATGATGCACACCACGCTGTCCTCCAGCGCGATCGCGTCGCAGCAATGCTGGCCGCCGCCGATGCCGTCCATCCCGAGCGTTTCGCCGGCGATCTGGAAGCCGGTCACGTGCTCGCGGCCGTCGCGATGCATCATCACCGTCTTGAACGAACCCGCGCGCACCGCGTAGATGCTCTGGAACGGATCGTCGGTGCGAAACAGCGCGTCGCCCTGGCGGACCTGCCGCGTCGTGCAGATGATCGCGTCGAGGCGGCCGTATTCGGCGGGCGTCAGGTGCGGCGGCAGGCACATCGAGCGCATTGCGCAGGCCGAGCAGCGGGCGGCCGGATGTTTGGCGGCGTCGGCGCGCGCGGCCGGGCGCAGCGGGATCGTTGGCCGGGGTACGACGGACACGTCGGCGGCGAAGGCGGTGGCGGTGGACATGAGTCGCTCCGGCTCGTCAGGTGCGGCGCACGCGAGCGTGCACCAGGGATTCGATCACATGGCATGCGGCGTCGAATTCGACGGTCTTGTCGAAGAAGTAGTCGGCTCCCGCCGTCGCGCATGCCTCTCTGAATGCCGGTGCCGAGTGGTTCGTCAGCACGATCGTGACGATGCGCGGCGCGGCTTTCGACAGCATCCCGATCAGGTCGAGACCGCTGCCGTCCGCGAGCCGCACGTCGACGATCACCACGTCCGCGCCACTGCTGCGGATATGCGTCCACGCGTCCTGGCCGTCTTCCGCTTCGCCCACGACCGCAACCCCGCGGATCGCGCCGACGAGCAGCGCGATCCGCTGGCGAACGGCGACCGCATGATCGACGAGAAACACCCTGAGCAAGGCGGGTGACAGGCTGGCATTCATGCCGGCAGTATCGTGTTGCGCCGCCGAAATTGAAATCGGCCGAATTGGAAGTTCGTGTAGGCCGCTTCGACGCGGTGTAGGGCGTTTCCTACAGCGCGTACGGGAAATCGCCGGTATGAATCCGACGAGGCGATGCCGCGCGAGCGGTGCGAACGGTCGCGCGGCCGGGTCAGCCGGCGCCGCGCGCGGCCAGTGCGTCGCGCGCGGTGCGGCAAGCGGCCAGGTCCCACGCGGCGCAGCCGACGCTCTTGAACAGCAGCGGGCCGCCGCGGGCGAAGGTGCCGTTCAGCACGTCGGCGAGCGATGCGACGTGCCGCCAGTCGACTTGCGCGACGATCAAGTCGCCGGCTTCGTGGCGCGCGCCGGCCGGATCGTCGACGACGAGCCGGCTGCCCCGCACCGTGTTCGCGTCGATCTCGGCGGCATCCGCGGTGAACGCGCCGACGCCGACCACGAGCCGGCCTTCGCGCGCGGCTTCGCGGTAGACGGGCGTGCGGCTCGTCGTCAGCGTGACGACCACGTCGATCGCGTCGGGAATCGCGTCGCCGTCGAGCGGCGCGAGGTGCGGCGCATGCGCGCGGTGGGCGGCGCAGAACGCGGCCGCGCTGTCCGCGCGCGTACCGCGCACGTGAAGGCGCGCGTCCGGAAAGATCGCCGCGAGCGCTTCCGCATGATTGGCGGCCTGCTTGCCGGTGCCGATCAGCAGGATATCGCGCGGCGCGGCGCCGTGCAGCGCGTGGATGCCGAGCGCGGTGATCGCCGCCGTGCGGCGGCCGGTGACGGTCGGGCCGTCGAGCGCGAAGCGCATTTCCCCGGTGGCGGCATCGTACGCAGTGACCTGGCCGAGGATCGTCGGCAACCCGCGCGCCCCGTTGCCGGGGCACACGGTCACGAGCTTGTGGCTCGCCAGGTCGTGCGCGCTCGACGGCATCGACAGCATCACGCCGCCGCCTTGTAGCGGCACGACCAGGCGTTCGGGGCTGACGATGTCGCCTGCCGCATACTCGACGACCGCTTGCCTGAGCGTGGCGAGCAGCGCCGGGTAGTCGAGCAGCGCGGCCGTGTCGGCCGCATCGAAAACGGGAATCGGGGAAAGGGCGGTCATCGTGTACGTCGGGGGCGTCGGTGAGTGTGGTCGGCGGACGCATGCCGCGCCCGCCGCGGGTCTGCCGGATACCGTGACACAGGGCAGTGGATCGAATCTATACCACTTGCTGGCGCGCCCGCAACCCAGAAAATAAAGCGCTTCGTGGATTTTGGTTCTAATATCTGGCCAGAAGGCTCGCCGATGCCGCGCTGCCCGCCCGCTCCGGTATAGTGCGAACCCATTCCAGATCCCACGCCCGCGAACGGGCAGGAGCCATACGATGATGTCCGCGCGCCCCGACTCACTCGAAGGCGGTTTCAGGCCGCTGCAGATCTACGAGCAGGTAGCCGAAAAGATCCGCGACGAGATTCGCGCCGGGCGCTACGCGGCCGAATCGCGGCTGCCGTCCGAGCGCGAGCTCGCGGCGCTGTTCCAGGTCGGCCGGCCGGCGGTGCGCGAAGCGCTCGGCGCGCTGCAGAACGAAGGTCTCGTCTTCACGAAGCGCAATTCGGGCACCTACGTCGTCGCGGCGCCGCTCGACGTGCTCGCGCGGCACGGCGACGCGCACACCGTGCTCGAGGCCGATTTCAGCCCGACGTCGACGCTCGACGTGCGGCTGATCCTGGAGCCCGCGATCGCGCGCCTCGCGGCCGCCCATGGCCGCGCCGACGCCGGCGCCGAGCGCTATCTCGCGCAGATGGAAACCATCACCGACATCGACGATCCGCACCAGCGCGCGCTGTGGAACGAGAGCGACCGGCTGTTCCACCGGCAGCTCGCGCTGATGACGGGCGACGCGCTGATCGTGAAGATCGCGGACGAGGTCGCGAAGACGATGGACCAGCCGCTGTGGAAGCGGCTGAAGGACGACGGCATCTACGACGCGGGCCGGATCCGGCTCTACGTGTCCGAACACCGGCTGATCTACGAGGCGATCGTGTCCGGCGATGCCGATGCGGCTGCGTTCTACGTCGAACAGCACATCCGCCGCGTGCGGCGCGACATCGCGCCGAAATGACCGGCCCGCGCGCGCATCCGTTCTGGTCTTCAATATGACCAAAATGCCGACGATTATTTTGAAATTGCTTGCGATGTGACCACGCATGTCCTACATTGGTTTCACACAAAACCAATTAGGAGACATCATGCGACACCTCGTGACCGCGCTTTCGGTGGCCGTCGCCGCTGGCGCGCTGACTTCCGCGCATGCGCAGGAGGTCGTGACGATCGGCCATTCGGCGCCGCTCACGGGCCCGCAGGCCGCCAACGGCAAGGACAATGAAAACGGCGCGCGGCTGGCGGTCGACGAGCTCAACAAGGCTGGCGTGAAGGTCGGCGGAAAGACCGTGACCTTCAAACTGGTTTCCGAAGACGACCAGGCCGACCCGAAGGCCGGCGTGCAGGTCGCGCAGAACCTCGTCGACAAGGGCGTCGTCGCGGTGCTCGGGCCGTACAACTCGGGCGTCGCGATTCCTGCGTCGCGCGTGTATTCGAACGCCGGCGTGCCGATCCTGCCGGTCGCGTCGAACCCGGCGCTGACGAAGCAGGGCTTCAGGAACATCTTCCGGATCGGCGCGAGCGACGAGCAGCTCGGCGGCACGATGGCCACGTTCGCCGCGAAGACGCTGAACGCGAAAACCGCCGCCGTGATCGACGATCGCACCGCATACGGGCAGGGCGTCGCCGAGCAGTTCATGAACGTCGCGAAGGCGAACGGGATCAAGATCGTCGACCAGGAATACACGAATTCGTCGGCCACCGACTTCCTCGGCATTCTCACCAAGATCAAGGCCGCCAACCCCGACGTGATCTTCCTCGGCGGCTATGCGGCGCAGGGCGCGCCGATGGCCAAGCAGATGAAGCAGCGCGGCTTGCGGGCGAAGCTGCTCGGCGGTGACGGCATTTGTTCGGCCGACATGGGTAAGGTCGCGGGCGAGGCGGCGTCGATCGTCTACTGCGCGCAGGGCGGCGTCGCGCTCGAGAAGACGCCGGCCGGGCGCGCATTCCTGAAGAAGTACCACGACACCTATCACACCGATACGCAGGTCTACGGCGTCAATTACTACGACGGCGTGAAGCTGCTCGCCGACGCGATGGTCAAGGCCGGCACGACCACCGACAAGGCGAAGCTGAGCGCGCAGCTCGCGAAGTCGAACTACGCGGGCGTCGCCGGCACCTATTCGTTCGACGCGAACGGCGACCTGAAAGGCGCGCCGACCACCGTCTACGTGATCCGCAACGGCCTGCCGGAACCGTACGCGAAGTAATCCCGTCACGGACGGCGGCCCGGCCGCCGTCCTTCGTTTCAACGCATCCAATTCGTCATGAAGATTTCCCGATCCCTTTCCACCGTCGAAGTGCATACCGGCGGCGAAGCGTTTCGCATCGTCACGAGCGGGCTGCCGCGGCTGCCCGGCGCGACGATCGTCCAGCGCCGCGCATGGCTCAAGGCGCATGCCGACGAAATCCGCCGCGCGCTGATGTTCGAACCGCGCGGCCATGCCGACATGTACGGCGGCTATCTGACCGAGCCCGTTTCGCCGAATGCCGATTTCGGCGTGATCTTCGTGCACAACGAGGGTTACAGCGACCATTGCGGACACGGCGTGATCGCACTGTCGACGGCGGCCGTCGAGCTCGGCTGGGTGCAGCGCACGGTGCCCGAGACGCGGGTCGGCATCGACGCGCCGTGCGGCTTCATCGAGGCGTTCGTCCAGTGGGACGGCGAGCATGCGGGGCCGGTGCGCTTCGTCAACGTGCCGTCGTTCATCTGGCAACGCGACGTGTCGGTTCAGACGCCCTCGTTCGGCACCGTGACCGGCGACATCGCGTATGGCGGCGCGTTTTATTTCTATGTCGATGGCGCGCCGTTCGACCTGCCGGTGCGCGAGTCGGCCGTCGAAAAACTGATTCGCTTCGGCGCGGAAGTGAAGGCGGCCGCGAACGCGGCGTATCCGGTCGTGCATCCGGAGATCCCGGAAATCAACCATATCTACGGCACGATCATCGCGAACGCGCCGCGCCACGCGGGTTCGACGCAGGCGAACTGCTGCGTGTTCGCGGATCGTGAAGTCGACCGCTCGCCGACCGGCTCCGGCACCGGCGGGCGCGTCGCGCAGCTCTACCAGCGCGGGCTGCTCGCGGCGGGCGACACGCTCGTCAACGAATCGATCGTCGGCACGGTTTTCAAGGGGCGCGTGCTGCGCGAAACGACGGTCGGCGGCCTCCCGGCCGTGATCCCGGAAGTGGAAGGCAGCGCGCATATCTGCGGGTTCGCGAACTGGATCGTCGACGAGCGCGATCCGCTCACGTACGGATTTCTCGTGCGCTGAGCCGGGGCGCCGGCCGCGCCGTTGTCGCGCCCCCGTCGCGTGCGTTCAGGTTGTCGTACCAGGTTTGGCGCGTCGTTCCGGTTGCCGGGCACGCGCCTTTTTTGCGTGAGCGCCGCCGCAACACCGCGGCGCGTGTGTCGGCGCAAGGCCGCCGCGGGTCGGCCCGCGCGAGTTTGGTACGATGCAGCCTTTTCAGCCGAGCTCCACCCGCGTGAATCGCCGAAACGTGTCGTCAGTGCGTGCCTTGTGCGCCAGATGGGTCGCGCGCGCCCAACCCGTCGCAGCGGCCGCCGTCGCGCGGCTCAAGCCTCTCGCCGCCACCGCGTGGCGCCATGTCCGCCGCCCGACGCGCCGTGGCGTGCTGCTCTCGGCCGCCGCCGTGCCGGCGCTGTTCGCGCTGTACGTGGTCGTGCTCATCCCGTTCACGCCGGGCATCGGCGACATCCGCAAGGCGCGCGTCGACCAGCCCGCGCAGGTGCTGTCCGCCGACGGCAAGCTGCTGGCCGAATTCAAGCCGTCGAACCGCGAATGGGTGGCGCTCAAGCAGATCTCGCCGCACATGGTCGACGCGCTGATCGCGACCGAGGATCACCGCTTCTACGAACACCACGGACTCGACTGGAAGCGCACGGCGTCGGCCGCGCTCCATACGTTCTCGGGCAGCCGCCAGGGCGGCTCGACGATCACCCAGCAGCTCGCGCGCAACCTGTATCCGGACGAGATCGGCCGCGCGCCCACGCTCACGCGCAAGGTGAAGGAGGCGATCACCGCGCTGAAGATCGAGGCCGTCTACAGCAAGGACCAGATCCTCGAGACCTACCTGAACACGGTGCCGTTCCTGTACAACGCGTACGGCGTCGAGATGGCCGCGCGCACCTATTTCGACAAGTCGGCCGACGAGCTCGACGTGCTCGACAGCGCGACGCTCGTCGGGATGCTGAAAGGCAACAGCTACTACAACCCGGTGCTGAACCCCGAGCGCGCGCTGCAGCGGCGCAACACGGTGCTCGGCCAGATGGTGAAGTACGGCAAGCTGTCGCCCGCGCAGTTCGCGCAGTTGCAACGCCGGCCGCTGCGCATCGACTTCGAGCGCCAGAAGGAGCCGCCGGGGCCGGCGCCGCATTTCGCGCAGCAGTTGCGCAAATGGCTGATCGCGTGGGCCGACCGCAACGACTACAACATCTACTCGGACGGGCTGATCGTGCGCACGACGATCGACTCGCGGCTCCAGCAGATGGCGACGCAGGCGCTCACGCTGCAGGGCAATCAACTGCAGGGTATCGCGAACAATGCATGGAGCGGGCGCGACGGCTGCGGCACCGACAACGAGGTGTTCCGCACCTTCATGCGCGAATCGGCCGAGTACAAGGCCGCGCAGGACGCCGGCAAGGACGACGCTGCGGCGATGAAGCTGCTCGCGTCCGACCGCGGCTTCCTGCACGCGCTGTGCAAGGCGAAGACCGACGTGCAGGCCGGCTTCCTCGCGATCGACCCGCGTGACGGGCAGATTCGCGCGTGGGTCGGCAGCCGCGACTTCACCCGCGAGCCGTTCGACCACGTCGCGCAGGCGCGGCGTCAGCCGGGCTCGACGTTCAAGCCGTTCGTCTATGGCGCCGCGTTCGCGAGCGGGATGAAGCCGGACGATACGTTCATCGACCAGCCGGTCGAGATCCCGTTGAAGGGCGGCGAGATCTGGCGGCCGAACGACGACGTGCCGCCGTCGGGCAAGCCGATGACGCTGCGCGACGCGGTTGCGCTGTCGCGCAACCGGATCACCGCGCAGGTGATGGAGAAGGTCGGGCCGGGCGCCGTCGCGCGGCTGGCGCGCGACATGGGCGTGCGCGAAAGCCCGCTCGAACGCGTGCCGTCGCTCGCGCTCGGCACGAGCCCCGTCACGCTGAAGGAAATGGTCGCGTCGTACGCGACGATCGCGAACGGCGGGCTGTACGTCGAGCCGCAGATGGTCACGCGCATCGAGAACCGCCAGGGCGACGTGCTCGCCGAGTACGCACCGGCGCCGCCCGAGCGCGCGCTCGACGCCGAAACCGACAAGATGCTGCTCGACGTGATGCGCGACGTCGTGACGCGCGGCACGGGCGGCAGCATCCGCACGCGCTTCGGGGTGCGCGGCGACGTGGCCGGCAAGACCGGCACGACGCAGGACAATGCGGACGGCTGGTTCATCCTGATGCAGCCGGGCCTCGTCGCCGGCGCGTGGGTCGGGTTCGACGACGGCCGCGTGACGCTGCGCAGCGATTACTGGGGGCAGGGCGCGCACAGCGCGCTGCCGATCGTCGGCGATTTCTTCCAGCGCGCGCAGCGCGCCCGCATCGTCGATACGAAGGCGAAATTCGATACCGAGCCGTCGCCGGGCTGGTTCGGCTCGCTGCGCGAGCGCGTGACCGACCTGTTCGACACGTGGTTCCCGTCCGAGCCGAAGAAGGCGTCCGCGCCGGTCAGGACGCCGCGCGTCGAACGCCCGGCCGAGACCGACGAAGGGGCGGCGTCGGAAGCGTCGGCCGCGTCGGCCGCGTCGGCGCCGGATGCCGCGTCCGGCGGCATCGTCGAGGAATGGGTGCCGGCGTCGGAAGTAGCCGCGGCGCTGTCGTCGGGCGCATCGCAGCCGCCGCAGCCTGCGCAGCCGCCCGCGGGCGCGAGTACGACGAACGGAAGCGGCGCCGGTGCCGGCGCCGCCCCTTCGGCCGTGCCGGCCCCACCGCCGATGCCGGAGCCGGCGCCGGCCGCGCCTGACTCGACCGGCGCTTCGCAGTGACGAAGCCATTCAGATTCCGCGCGATGCTGCCGTAATCAAGTTGTCACGATAGCTCGCGCGGTCGCCCCCGCGCTTCTCCGATGCGACTTTCCACTGACTATGCCGCGCTCGCGCGCGACGACCTTTCCGTGGGCGTCCCGCTCGGCTTCGACCTCTACGACGCCGACGGCGCCGCGCTGCTGCCGGCCGGCACGACGCTGGCCGACCCGGCGCAGCACGCTTTCCTGTTCGACCATTTCCGCCCCGTGCGCCAACGCGACGTCGCCGACACCGATCCACGCGCGTCCGCGGCGACGGGCGCCCCCGCCACGCGCATGGGCTTGTCGGCGGGCGCCGCGATCGGCATCCGCCGGCGGGTCGGCACGGCGCGCGCGCTGCAGCGGTGCCGGCTGATCGGCGTCGGCGCGTCGGGGGCGCTGTTCGTCGAGCCGCAGCCCGCCACCGCGCTCGAGTTCGTGCGCGGCGACGACGTCGAAGCGGTAGCGGTCGGCCGCGCCGCGGTGTCCCGTTTCGGCGCGACGGTCGAATCGGTGCAGGCGTCGGGCGCGGCGCCATTCATGATCCTGTCGCCGCCCGGTTTCGTCGACCGGCTGCGCACGCGCGCCGAGCCGCGCGTGCCGGTGCGCATCGCGGCCGGCTGCCGCGGCGCGGCGGACGAAGCGGAAAGCATCGGGGTGATGCACGACATCAGCCTGAGCGGTCTGTCGATCGCCGTCGGCCGGGCGATCGCGGCACCCGGCGAGCCGTTGGGCGTGATGCTGCCGTACGAAACCGGCGGCCGTGTCGAGCGGCTGGCGCTCGCCGGCACGGTGCGGGCCGTGCATGCCGACCCGGCGGTGCCGGCGCTGACGCTGCACCATGCGGCGTTCGACGACATCGACGCCGCCGACCTGATTCGCCTCAAGGCACTGCTGTTCGACAGGCAGATGGCGTCGGCGGATATCGAACGCCTGCGCTGACGCCCGGCCCGCGCATGGCCGTCACCGAATCGCGGTATTTGGTGTACGAACGTCGATAATCATCTGATGAATCGGCCTATTCCGGCGCGATTGTACGGTTTCGGTCAACAGTGAATTTGCGATTTAAGTATTTACCCTGATAGTCGAGCCTCCTAGACTTTCACTCATGCGCAACGACTCCGAGTCCGAAGCGCCTGACAAAACAATCCTGGAGGTAACGCATCATGAAATCGCTGATCAAGGCAGTTGCACTGGCCGCCCTGGTGGCCGCACCGGTCGTCTCGTTCGCCCAATCGAACCAGCAGCCGCTGACGCGCGCGCAAGTGCGCGCCGAACTGGTCCAGCTCGAAAAGGCCGGCTACAACCCGAACGACTGGATCAACTATCCGGAAAACATCCAGGCCGCCCAGGCCAAGATCGCAGCCGCGCAGAACGCCGGCGCGCAAGCCGACGCAACCGGCTATGGTTCGAACCCGGTCGCGACCTCGCAGTCGGGCCAGCGCGCGGTCGTGCCGGCCGTGAGCGACCGCTCGTCGGTGTACTTCGGTCACTGAGCCGGCTGTTGTCTCGCGGCCCCGAAGGCCGAGGCCGAAGCCGTATCGGAAAAGCCCGCACACGTATCGTGTGCGGGCTTTTTGCATCTCTTCCATCGAGTACGGCAACGCACGAATTGCCGTCGGCCGAACCGGTCGCAAATAGCCTGCGGCTTGCATGAGCGACACGCCGGCCACCGATCGGCGCTGATTCAGCAATACCTTGCCGTGAACGGGTCACGCCTCTTGCCGCGCCGACCCGCTGACAATCCGCCGCGCGTGCGCTAGCATCGCGGTCGATGTCGGCGCGGTGGCGCGGCCCATGCACACGGGGCGCGACAAGGCACCGGGTTCCACACTTCAACGAACAACAAAGGAGCATCCATGCGTGTCTTGACCGGTCTGCTGGGCTCGCTGGCGCTGGTGGCGGGCGTCGCCCATGCGCAGGCGAATTGCGCGGACGCGACGGATCAGGCGACGATGACGGCGTGTGCCGATCGCGCGTACAAGAAATCCGACGGGGAACTGAACCGGACCTACCAGGCCGTCACCGCGCGCCTGCGCGATGCGCAGCCGCTTGCCGACAAGCTCGTGAGCGCGCAGCGCGCGTGGATCGCGTACCGCGATGCAGAATGCCGTTTCTCGAGCGCGAATGTCGAGGGCGGCAGTGCATACCCGATGGTCGTATCGACCTGCCTCGACGATCTGACGAAAGCGCGCACCGAAACGTTGAAGGGCTATCTCGCCTGCGAGGAGGGCGACCTCGCGTGCCCGGTGCCGGCGAAGTAACCGCCATGCGCGGGCCCGCCGAGGCCCGTGCCGCACCGGCTACACGTCGCCGTTACACGTCGTCCGTTACACGTCGTCCGTTTCGTCGAGCAGCTTGTGCCGCATCGCGTAACGCACGAGCGCCGCTTCATGCGGCATCTGCATCTTTTCGAGGATCCGGGTTTTGTAGGTGCTGACCGTCTTCGCGCTCACGCACAGCGCATTCGCGATCTCGGTCAGCGTCTGGCCCGCGGCGATTCGCCGGAACACGTCGAATTCGCGATCGGACAGCCGCTGGTGCGGCAGCGTCTCGGCCGGCTCGTTCAGGCTCTGCGCGAACTGCTCGGCCATCGCCAGGCTCACGTAGACGCCGCCCGACGCCACTTTCGTGACCGCGCCGACCAGCTCCGCGCTCGCGCTTTCCTTCGTCAGATAGCCGGACGCGCCCGCGCGGAACGCGCGCACCGCGTACTGCTGCTCCGCGTGCATCGTCAGCACGAGCACGCGCAGCGCGGGCTTCTCGTCCTTGATCTGCTTGATCAGCTCGACACCGTTGCGGCCCGGCATCGACAGGTCGAGCACGAGCACCTGCGCGGGCGTCGCACGCACCAGCGCGATCGTCGACGGGCCGTCGCAGGCCTCGCCGGCCACCTCGAATCCGGTGGCGTTCTGGAGGATGTGCCGCAGACCGTCGCGTACGAGCGTATGGTCGTCGGCGATGAGCACCTTGATCATGTGATGAGCGTGTCCTGTTGAACGGTGGCGAGCGGAAACGCGACGGTAATCGAGAAGCCGCGCGCGAGCGCGGTGTCGATCGTCACTGTGCCGCCCAGCATGTGTGCGCGTTCGCGAATGCCGATCAGGCCGAACGACTTGTCTTCGTGGGCCGCACCGCCGGGCGCCGCGCCGCGGCCGTTGTCCGCGACGCGCAGCACGCAAAAGCCTTCCTCGACGTCGAGCCGCAACGCCACGCGCGTCGCATCCGCATGGCGCGCGACGTTCGTCAGCGCTTCCTGGACGATGCGGAACAGCGTGGTCGCACCCGCGCTGGTGAACGTGAGGCCGCCCGTCTCGATGTGGCGCTCGACATCGATCCCGTAGCGGTTCGTGAAATCGTTCGCGAGCCATTCGATCGCCGGCACGAGGCCGAGATCGTCGAGCATCACCGGCCGCAGGTCGGCCGCGATGCGCCGCACCGACGCGACCGTAGCGTCGATCAGCCGCCGCATGCCTTGCAGGTGGGCCTGCACGCCATCGTCGGGGTGCGCGCGGCCGGGCGTGCGCAGTTGCTGCTCGACGACCGAGAGGTCCATCTTCAGCGCGGTGAGCTGCTGCCCGAGGTCGTCGTGCAGCTCGCGCGCGATGCGCGTCTTCTCCTCTTCGCGTACGTTCTGCAGGTTCGCCGACAGTTCGCGCAATTCCTCGCGCGATCGCTTCAGCGCGTTCTCGGCCCGCAGCCGCTCGGTGATGTCGCGCAGCATCACCGTATAAAGCTTGCCCGACGCGTCGCGGATCTGCGAGATCGACGCTTCGATCGGGAATTCCTCGCCGTTGGCCCGCAGCCCGAACAATACGCGCTGGCGGCCCATCTGCCGCTCGGACACGCCCGTCACGCCGAACTGGTCGACGTGTTTCGCGTGCGCGGCGCGGAACCGCTCCGGAATGAAGCGCGACAGCGGCGCACCGATCGCCTCCATCGCGGACACGCCGAACACCTGCTCGGCCATCGGATTGAAGATCACGACCGTCTGCTTCTCGTCGATCGTGATGATCGCTTCCATCGACGAGCGGATGATGCCCATCATCCGTGCCTCGTTGAGGAGGCCGCGGCTGCTCGCGCCGGCATCGGCGCGGCTGCGCAGCAGCGCATGGACGAGCGCCGCGAACCCGAACGACGCGATCAGCCCGGCGGCGAGCACGGTGCCGGCCGCACGCTGCGCGCCGGTCGCGCTCGGCCGGCCGTCCGCGGAATAGGCGAGCGTCAGCGCGGTGCCGCCGAAATTCAGCACGTCGGTGCGCCGCATCAGGTCGGGCGACGCCGACGCTTCGTCGGTCGTCGTCTCGACGCTGGCGATCGCGCGCGGATCGCCGCCGGCGCTCATCCACAGGTCGATCCCGCGTTCAGTATCGAGCGCGCGCTCGAGCAGGCGCCGCGGGCTCAACGCCGCGAACAGCACGCCGTCGGCGGCGGTTTCGCGCGCGCCGGACGGTCTGGCCGCCGCAAGCGACGAGGCCGTCGCGGGCAGGAACAGCGTCAACGTGCGGGCGTCGCGGGACGTATCGTCGTCGGCCGAATGAACGCCGAGCGCGATATCGCCGGTCCGCAGCGCATGCGCGAGCGGCGCCGCGTCGGACGCGCCGAAGCGCTCGACCGGCGCATTCGACGCGGGGGCGCTGAGCGTCGCTGCCGCGAGCGGGCCGGCCGGCGGCGGTTTCGTGCCGGCGAGGGCGCTGCGCGCCGCGGGCGTCAGCGGCGCATAGCCGATCTGCCGGACCGGCGAGCGGGCGCTGTCGAGATCGAGCGTCTCCGCATAGCGACGCCATTGCTCGGGCGTCATGGTCGGGACGAGGCCGAACGCGCCGCGCGCGCCTTCGAGCACCGCGACGCCGGTCTGCAGTTCGTGGCGCAGCATCGCGGTCACGTGCGCCGTGCGGCGTTCGAAACGCGTATGAACGGTGGCTTGCCACTGCTCGCGCACCAGCAGCGCGACGCCAAGCGACAACACCGCGCCCGCGCACAGCGCAACGACGCCGGCCGCGAGCGGCTGGCGTAACATGATCTGCAGGGGCGCGGGCCCTCGGGCGCCACGCGTCGGGGTTCCACTGGCGGTCATTCGATGGCCATTCTGTTGTTCGGGCTACCCAAGGCGCTCGGGCAGGGCGGCACAACCGGAAAACCTCGCACCGGCTGCGTGCAACGACTATTTTGAAGATGAAATTGTGCGCGTTTTACACGTTTTTTGTAATGGGGTCGGTTGAAATCGCGGCAAACGGCGTGAAGCAGGGGCGCGCCGACCCACTTGATGCGCGTCAACGCGCGTGTCGGCACGTGGGGCAGACTGTTCGGCAGGCAAGCCGGCGCCAGGCCGGCTTGCGGCAACGGGCCTTCGTCGCGCAACGCGCGATGCGCGCCCGGTCGGAGGGACGGACCATGTACAAGCGGATTTTCGTCGGGCTCGACGGCAGCCCGAGCGCGCGTCTCGCGCTGAACGAGGCGATCCGGATCGCGGCGGCGTCCGGCGGCGAAGTGACCTGTGCGTACGTCGTCGAACATCGGCCGCAGCTCGTCGACGTCGACGCAGGCTTCGCCGCCGAGCGCGACGGCGATGTCGCGGCGACCGATGCCGCGACGCCGGTGCTCGACGACGCGAAAGCGGCGCTCGCGCAGCAGCATGTGCGGGGCACGGTGCGCGCGCTCGACGCGTATGGCGAGGACATCGCGGCGGTCCTGATGCGCACGGCGGCCGAAGCCGACGCCGACCTGATCGTGATGGGCACGAGCGGCCGGCACGGACTGCGCAGGCTGTTGCTCGGTAGCGTGGCGGAATCGCTGCTGCGCGCGGCCGACCGCCCCGTGCTGCTGGTGCGGCACGGCGAGGCGCGGACGTCGGCGACCGCGTAATCGACGGCGGTACGGTCGGCGATGCCGCCCGTGCCTCTGCGGGCAGCAGGCTGCCTCGCGCGCTTGGCCGGATATCGGCACGATCCGCGTGCCGGGGCGGGCCGCCGGGATTCTCGGCGGTGAGCGATCGAGCGTCGACGGTTGCATCCCGGCACGCAGTTCTGGCAGCATCGGCCGGTGTCCGCTTGTTCGCCGCGCGCATGGCCGCGGCGATCGACGCACGGACATCCGGCGGCACCGGTCGCCTGAATCGGGACCGGACGGGCCGCCGAATGCCGGTTTCCAACCTTACCGACGTCATCCGCCATGCCGATTTCCGCGACCGACCTGATTCGCCAGTTCGACCTGCAGCCGCATCCCGAAGGCGGCTATTTCCGTGAAACCTACCGCGCGATCGATTCGGTCGTGCGCCCGGCCGATGGCGCGCGACGTGCCGCATCGACCGCGATCTACTATCTGCTGTGCGACGGCGCGTATTCGTCGTGGCATCGCATCCGCTCCGACGAGGTCTGGCATTTCTATGCGGGCGACCCGATCGAAGTGTGGGTACTCGATGCGCGCGACGGGCTGACGATCCACCGGCTCGGCAACCCCCTCACGCATCCCGGCACCGTGTTCCAGGCGGTCGTGCCGGCGGGAAGCTGGTTCGGCGCGCGCTGTGCATCGCCCGAGCATGTCGCGCTCGTCGGCTGCACGGTGGCGCCGGGGTTCGAGTTCGCGGAATTCGAGCTGGCGGATGCGGCCGCGCTGGCGGCCGAGTTTCCCGACTACGCGGAACACGTCGCGCAGCTCGCGCCGCGCTCGGACGCGTGACTGTCACGGCCGCGTCACGCCGGGCGCAAAGCCCGTGCCGATGGTCGGTGTTCCGCGCGAGCGCGGCCAAACCCGTTTAGAATGCGCAGGATGCACCGGTCGGTCGCGGACATGCCGCGGCGGCCGTTGCGCCGCCGTACCGACGGCCCTGTCGCGCGGCCCGCATGTCTTCCAGGAGCGCCGCCGTGTGGCACTTTCCGATTGCTATTCCATCGTCGCTCGGCCCGTGGGCCGTCTTCGCGAGCGTGTTGATCACGCAGCTCGGCGTGCCGGTGCCGGCCGTGCCGATGCTGATTCTCGGCGGCACGATGGCGGCGATGGGGCAGGCGTCCTGGGCCAGCATGTTCGCGGCGGCGATCGGGGCGACGATGCTGGCCGATTCGCTGTGGTTCTTCATGGGCCGCACACGCGGCCGGCGCCTGCTGAATGGCCTCGTGCGCTTCTCGCTGTCGCTCGACACGACGCTGCGCTTCGCCCGTAACGTATTCGAAAGGTACGGCGCGCCGCTGCTCGTGCTGTCGAAATTCCTGCCGGGTCTCGGCCTCGTGTCGGCGCCGCTGCTCGGCACGACCGCGATCGGCATTGGCGTGTTCCTGTTCTGGGATCTGGCCGGCGCGTCGCTGTGGGCGGCGTTCTGGCTGATCGGCGGCGCGGCCATTCACGACCAGATCGTCCAGTTCGTGCTGTGGGTACGCGCGAGCGGCGGCACGATCCTCGACGCGTTCCTCGCGATCTTCATCACGTTCCTGCTGTACCGCTGGGTGCGCCGCGTGCAGTTCCGCCGCTATCTCGCGCAGGTACGCATCTCGCCGCCGCAGCTCGTCGAGATGATGACGTCCGACGAACCGCCGCTGATCTTCGATGCGCGGCCGAAAGCGATTCGCGAACGCGAGCCGTACCGGATTGCCGGCGCGCTGCCGGTCGATCTCGATTCCCCTGACCTGCTCGACCCGGAACTGCTGAAGCGGCCGATCGTCGTCTATTGCGTGTGCCCGAACGAGGCCACGGCCAAGCGTCTGATCGCGAAGATGCAGCGCAAGAAGATGATCCACAACATCCGGGCGCTGAAGGGCGGCCTCGATGCGTGGGAAAAGCACGGTTATCCGGTCGAGCCGCTGCCGGCCGATCTGGATTCGTCGCGGTACTTCGTGCGGCCCGATCACGGTGGGCTGGAAGGCGAATATACGGTGCGGGCGACGTTGTCGAAGTGATGCAACCGGCATTGCTGGTTTCGGCGCTCGAGAGCGCATATTTTTCCCATCTTGGTTTATACATTTTCGACAAGCGAGTTTCGCGACACTATCGCCGCTTATCTCGCGATCGGTCGGCCAACAATATCATGAGCATCCGGCCGCGATCGGACGATTGGCACAGTGTCTAAAGCCACGTCGAGCCTATCCCAATAAAATCTCATCCCACCTCAGAATTAACAATCTGAAAACATTATAAAAATATTAATTCTTCGGAATTTTTTAAAATCTCCGGCTCCGGAGCAGGGAACGCCGATGCTCCTCGTATCGCGTTAATCTTTTCTGACAGTGTGCGGTGATTGCTTCTGCTAGCATCGCGCAGTGGATAAGAGGAGACCCATTGCGAGCGCCGTCTCGCAATCGCGACATGCATGAGAGGCGTTGTCGCTCTGACTATCCGTTGCAAGCGCGTTCAAGACCACACAGCGAATTACGTTCGGTCCTATCGACGCTGAATTCAAATAAGACTGCAAGCAGGGGCGCAGTGCGCGTCAACGAAGAATGAACAAGAAATGCTATCGGGTTGTGTTCAATCGCGCGCGGGGCGCGATGATGGTCGTTCGGGAAAACGGTAGTTCACCGCATGCAGCCGGGAATTCCAAAGGCGTGAGTGCGCCATCGCGCTTGCGTATCGTTTGGCAGCCGATCGCGATGGCTGCTGCATTGCTGTTCGGTGTGCCGTTATTCAGCTTCGCGCAAATCGCGCCGACTCCGGGCACGAGGACTCATGTAATTCAGACGCAGAGCGGCATCCCGCAGGTGAATATTGCCGCACCGTCAGGCGCTGGCGTGTCGGTGAACACGTACAACCAGTTCGACGTACAAAAGCCGGGCGCGATCCTGAACAACTCGCCGACGATCGTCAACACGCAGCAGGCGGGGATGATCAACGGCAACCCGAATTTCGGTGCGGGCCAGTCTGCGCGGATCATCGTCAACCAGGTCAACAGCAATGCGCCGTCGCAACTGCGAGGTTACGTCGAGGTTGCGGGCAATCGCGCCGAAGTGATCTTGTCGAACAGTGCCGGTATTCAGGTTGACGGCGGCGGATTCATCAATACGTCGAGAGCCGTTCTCACCACTGGCACGCCGTATTACGGCGCCGATGGATCGCTGGGTGGATTCAACGTGTCGCGCGGCCTGATTTCCGTCAGCGGTGCTGGCCTGAATGCATCGAATGTCGATCAGGTCGACTTGATTTCGCGTGCAGTGCAGGCCAATGCAGCCATTTACGCAAAGAATCTGAACGTCGTTGCAGGTGCGAACCAAGTCAACCACGACACGCTGGCGGCGACACCGATCGCTGGCGACGGTGCCGCACCCGCTATCGCGATCGACGTGAGCCAACTCGGCGGCATGTACGCGAACAGGGTCTTTCTCGTATCGAACGAGAACGGCGTCGGTGTCGCGAACGCCGGGACGATCGCGGCACAAGCGGGCGACCTGACGCTGCAATCCAACGGGCAGCTCGTACTCACGGGCAAGACGACCGCGAGCGGAAATCTGACGGCAACCGCAAATAGCGTTCAAAACAGCGGCACGACGTATGCGCAACAGAGTGCAAACGTTTCAACAGCCGGTACGTTGTCGAACAGCGGCACGCTCGCCGCACAGCAAAATACGACGGTCAGCGCAGGCAGTATCAATTCGACCGGGACGCTCGGCGCGGGTGTAAATAGCGATGAATCCGTCGGTAAAAGCGGCGATCTGAATCTGTCGAGCACCGGCCAATTGACTGCGACCGGGCAGAACGTTGCAGGTGGGAGCGCATCGATTTCAGGTGCTGCGGTGAGCCTCACGGGTAGCCAGACGGCCGCGAACGGTAACGTGTCGCTGAACGCCAGCGCCGGGGACCTGAACCTCTCGAATTCGACAACGAGTGCGCAGGGCGCTCTCAATGCGAACGCGGCGGGTGCGTTGATCAACGATCACGGCACGCTGTCGAGCCAAGGTAACGCAACGTTGACCGCAGGCGGCATTTCGAATCAAAGCGGCAAGATCTCGGCGCAAGGTCCGCTGAACGTGCAGTCGAACGGCGCGATCGCGAATCAGGGCGGCACACTGGTTTCCGAAAACGCAATGCAGGTGCGCGGCGGTGCAATCGCGAACAACCAGGGCACGATCCAGAGCGCGGCCGGAATGAATATTTCGGGAAGCTCGTTGGACAACAGCGCAGGTCGCGTGACGTCGCTGAATTCGGACGGGCTGTCCATTGCCACGACGGGGCAACTGACGAATGCAGCCGGTACGACCGCACTCGGTGCCCAAGGCGGTGTCATCGGCGGCAACGGCGGCGTGGCGATTCAATCGGGCAGCGTCGTCAACCACGGCACGGTCAGTGCGCAAACGAATCTGAATGTCGACACGCAATCGCTCGACAACGGCAGCGGTACGTTGTCGGCTGCGCAAAACGCAGTGATCAATGCGGGTACGCAGTTGACGAACGGTTCGGGCAGCATCACGGCCGGACAATCCGCGACCATGAATGCCGCGACGCTGAGCAACGATGCGGGTTCGGTACAGGCAGCGCAGTTGTCGCTCGCGGCGACGAATTTATCGAACCACGGCGGCACCATTACACAAACCGGGACCGGCGCAATGAATGTCGCCGTCTCGAACACACTCGATAATTCAAGCAACGGCGTTATTCAGACCAACAGCACCGACCTGAACCTGACGCCCGCGACGCTGATCAACGACCACGGGAAAATCACTCACGCCGGAAGCGGTGCGCTGTCGATTTCGACCGGCGCATTGTCGAACCAAGGCGGCACGATCGCGACCAACGGTGCATTGAGCCTGAAAGCGGCGACCGTATCGAATAGCGCAGGTACGCTGGCCGCGCAGCGACAGGCAGCGCTCGACGTGCAGTCGCTCGATAACCATGCGGGCGGCTACGTCGGCGCGGACAGCATTACGTTGAAGGCTCAAGGCGCTGTCGACAACCGTGCGGGCACGCTCGAAGCGAACAACGGCGTTTCAGTGACGGCCGACAGTCTCGCCAATGATGGCGGTTCGCTCAAAAACGTAGGCACGAGCGCGCTGTCGGTTACGACGACAAATGCGCTGACGAATACGGCGGGCGGCACCATTGGCGGCAACGGGGACGTCTCAGTGTCGGCAGGCAGCGTCGATAATTCCGGTGGCTCCGTGCTGGCTGGACAAGCGCTTTCGGTGCAGTCGAACGGTGCGATCGCGAATGCAGCCGGTCTTGTTCAGGCGAACGGGAATTTGTCGCTGCGAGCACAGGGCGCGATCAACAACAACGCAGGGCAAATCGAAGCGAACGGCACGAATTCGACGCTCGCGCTGTCGGGGAGCAACGTCGACAACAGCGACGGGCGTATCGCGAATATCGGCAACGGTGCAACGACGATCGACGGCGGCGCGTCGATCACGAACACGAACGCGTCCGGCAAAGCGGGGGCGGGCACGATCGGCGGCAATGGCGATGTTACGCTGACCGCCCAAATGCTCACGAATGCACAAGGCGGTCAGACGCTTTCCGGCCACGATCTGACGTTGAACGTTGCGAATAACGTAAGTAATGCGAGTGGTGTACTGTCCGCCGCGAACAACCTCAAGCTGAACGCGGTAAACGCTGCGTTGTCGAATCAGGCCGGATCGATCCGTGCAAACGGCGTGCTGTCATTGAACACGGCATCGATCGACAACACGTCCGGCAAAATCGGCAACGACGCAGGCAGCGGCGGCAGTATTTCAATCCAGACCGGCACGTTTTCCAACCAGAACGGCGTTATCGGCAGCGATCAGGACCTGACGTTGACCGCGAGCGCGTTGAGCGGTGACGGATCGATCGTAGCAGGCCGAAACGGTACGGTGACGCTCGGGAGCGACTACACGCAAACCACGGCGAACAAGTTGCACGCAAACGGCGACCTCACGTTTTCCACGTCGGGCAAGCTGACAAACCAAGGCGTGCTGGACGCCAACGGCGCGCTGACGGTGAATGCCGCGAACGTTGAAAACCAAGCGGGCGCCGATCTGAATTCCAGCACGACGACCGTCAACGCGAACGGCGGCACGATCGATAACGCAGGTCGCATCGAAGGCGATACGGTCGCGACCAACAGCGCGACGCTGAACAACACCGCCACGATCATCGGGCGCGAAGTCACCACCAATGCGAGCACGATCACCAATACCGGTGCGGCGGCGGTGATCGCCGCAGCCGAAAGGGTGAATTTGTACGCGACCAACCAGTTTTCAAACACGGGCGGCGCGAATGTCTTCAGCGTTGGCGACATCAATATCGCCGCGAACGGTCAGCGCGATGCGAACGGGTTTCTCGCGAACCGTACGCAAAATGTCTTGAACGATCAGTCCACGATCGAAGCCCAAGGCAGCATCGAACTCGCGGCTGGCACATTCACGAACACGCGTCCGGCTCCGGTGGTGACCACTGAAACCACGAGCACGACGAGCAAGCACGAAACGAAGCGTCAGAAGTACATCGTGTGCGCGACGATGAATGCGGACCCGAACGGCGGGTGCTCGCAGGCAATGTGGGTGAACGGCTATAAGACGCCGCTCACCTCGACCTATAGCCCTTCGCAGGTTGTTTCGGAAACGTCCGGACCTAGCGCGACTGACAAGGTGTTGGTCGTGAACGTGAACGGCAAGCAGCAGACGATTTACTACAACACGCTGACGACCAACGCGGACGGTACGGTTACGGTCAACTATTGGGATGCGTACGATCCGCACGTCAACTACGTTCCGGATACGGAATACACGACGCGCAGCGATGGCCACAACGGTTATCAGCGTGTCGAAATCTGGCGCGACACGACGACCACGGTTCAGCAGGACAAGATCGCAAGCCAGGCGCAGCAAGCGCAACTCGTAGCTGGTAACAACATCGTGATGAAGAACGTCGGCACGATCAACAACGAATACAGCTCGATTGCGGCGGGCGGCGCGATCAAGATCGGCGATTCGGATGTATCCGGTAGTGCAGGCTCAGGCAGCTACGGCGGTACGGTCGTGAACAACGTCGGGCGGACGCTGTATCAGTATCAGACCGACAACATCGTATCGATGTACGCGTGGAACGAGGATACGACGCAGGATCGCGGCACGATCGTTCAGCCTTCGAAGGTGTATACACCGGTTGCCATCGGCGGCACGGGTGGCACGATCATCGCCAACCAGTCGGTGATCATCGACGCGAAGGATGTCAACAACCAGAACGTTGCCGCGCAGAATTCTTCTACTGGTGCAACCGGTGGCACGCTTGGAAACAATTCGGCCAATGGGGGCGTATCCGGTGGCAAGTTGACGCCGGTTGGGGCCGCAGGCGGCTCGTCGACACCGGTTGGCGCACAGCAATCGGTCGCGAATGCGTCGGGCGCACTGCCGATCACGTTGCCGACAAGCGGTCTTTATTCGATTCACGACGCCCCGGGCCAGCCGTATCTGATCGTGACCGATCCGCGCCTGACGAGCTATACGAACTTCATTTCGAGCGACTACATGCTCGGCCAGTTGAACCTGAACCCGGCGAGCATCGAAAAGCGCCTGGGTGACGGGATGTACGAGCAGCAGATGGTGCGCAATCAGATCACGCAACTGACGGGCCGCACGTTCTTGCCGGGCTACGCGAGTGCCGAGGATGAATATCGCGCGCTGATGACGAACGGGGCGAACTACGCAAAAGAGTTCGGCCTGGTGCCGGGGATGGCGCTGACGGCCGCGCAGATGGACGCGCTGACGAGCGATATCGTATGGCTGGTCGATCAGACGGTAACGTTGCCGAACGGCAGCACGACGCACGTGCTGGCGCCTGTCGTCTACATGGCGCAGACGCATGCGAACGATCTGCAACCGACTGGCGCGTTGATCGCGGCGGACGATGTGGAAATTCATGCGACGGGTAGCGCAACGAATTCCGGCGTGATCAAGGGTGGGACGAAAACGGTCATTACCGCCACCGATATCCTGAATCGTGGCGGTACGATTTCGAGCAGCGGCAAGAACGGCACAACGGTCGTGTCGGCAAGCAATGATGTGGTGAATGCGTCGGGGATGATCACCGGCAATCGGGTCGCAGTGTCAGCCGGTCACGATATCGTCAATACAACGTTGGTCGATACGGTTGGCGCAACCGGCACGTCGGGCGCAAGCAAGGTCAGCACGAGTCTGATCGGCCAGCAAGGCACGATCGCGGCAACGGGTGATCTGTCCGTTCAGGCCGCACGCGATTTGACCATTCACGGCGCGAATTTGTCGGCGGGCGGTGACGCACTGGTGACGGCAGGTCGGGATATCAACGTCGATACGGTCCAGTCCACGACGAACCAATCGATGTATCTGAATGATCAGCATCATTGGGAAGAATCCACGACGAAGAACGTGACGAGCGGCATCACCTCAGGCGGAAGCTTGGGGATGCAAAGCGGCAACGACATGACGCTGAAGGGCGCGACTGTATCCGCCGGAAAAGACTTGTCCGCACTTGCAGGCGGGAATTTGACGGCAACGACGGTCACGGATACCGCGAAGCTCGACAATGTGGCGGCGGACAGCAAGACGCGGAAGGAAGTCGATCACAACTACGACGAGCACGCTGTTGGCACGCAATTCACGGCAGGCGGCAATGCGGCGCTCGGCGCGGCGAGCGCCGATGTGTCGAAAGGCAACGTCACGCTGACAGGTTCGTCGCTGACGGCGGGCATGACGAACGGTGTTGAGAACGGCACCGGCGCGGCGAACATCGTTGCAACGGGCAACGTCACGGTGAACGAGGCCCGCGAGGAACACGACAAGTACCAGTCGGTGCAGGTCCAACGCGGCAGCTTCGTCAGCAGCACGAAAACCGATTCGATGCAGAATACGCAGGCGAATGTCGGCGTCGGAAGCACCGTGTCGGGTAATACGGTCAACATTCAGTCAGGCCGTGACCTGACCGTTCAAGGTAGCACGGTCGTCGGGACGAACGATGTCAATCTCTCGGCGGCGAACAACGTCAATATCACCACGTCCAAGGATACGGTCACGCAGGACAGCTACTATCACGAAACGCATTCGGGTATTGGAACCAGCGGCTTGAGCGTGAGTATCGGCACGCAAACGAAGAAAGATACGGATCATGCTTCGTCCGTCACGAACAACGCGAGCACGGTGGGCTCGCTCAATGGCGATCTGACTATCAAGGCTGGCGATACGTTGCACGTGACAGGTAGCGACTTGATCGCCCGGAATAATTTGGCCGGCGTAGCGTCGAATGTTGTGATCGATTCGGCAACCGATACCAGCAACAGGACCCATAGCGAGACAACCAGTAGCAGTGGCGTCACGCTCGGCTTGTCGGGTAGCATTGGCGATGCGATCAACGGCGCTTACCAACAAGCGCAGGCAGCGAAGAGCGGAAGCGGCGACGGTCGGGCGACGGCCCTGCATGCGATTGCAGCGGCAGGTAATGCAGCAATGGGTGTGGCCGGTTTGACAGGCGGTGCGCTTGCGGGCGGCGGTACACCGAGCATCGGCGTTCAAGTCAGCGTCGGGTCGAGTCATAGCAGACTCGATACGTCGGAGAACCAGACTACGCAACGCGGATCGAGCGTCAGCGCTGGCGGCACTACATCGCTGATTGCGACCGGCAACGGCGCGCCTGGTAGCGGCAATATCACGGTGGCCGGTTCGAACGTTTCCGGCAACGATGTGCTGTTGGCCGCGAAGAATCAGATTGACGTGCAGAACACGACGAACACCGATTCGACGCGCAGTTCGAATTCGTCATCAAGCGCGAGTGTCGGCGTGTCGATCGGCACGAACGGTATCGGGGTGTCGGCCGCCATGTCGCGCGCGCATGGTGACGGCAACAGCGATGCGGTGATGCAGAACAACTCGCACGTGACCGGTGCGAATAGCGTGACGCTTGTTAGCGGTGGTGATACGAATGTAATCGGCTCGACTGTATCGGGCCGCACCGTCACTGCGGACGTGGGCGGCAATCTGAACATGCGCAGCGTGCAGGACACGACCGTCAGTAGCGCGCATCAAAGTAGCGCGGGCGGCGGCATCAGCGTCAGCACGATGGGGGGGAGTGCCAGCTTCAGTTCGTCGCACGGAAACGCGAACGGCAATTACGCGGCCGTGAACGAACAGGCCGGGATTCAGGCAGGTGAGGGCGGGTTCAATGTAAACGTCAAGGGCAATACGGACCTGACGGGCGCGGCGATCGCCAGCACAGCCGATCCGTCGAAAAACACGCTGACGACTGGTACGCTGACCTATCGGGATATCGAAAACCATTCGACCTACAACGCGGATAGCAGCGGTTTTAGCGCGGGCGCAGGCGTTGGTGTCACCGGGAAGTCGATCGGACCGGGATCGGTCAGCGGCGCGGGTGGCGTGACGCCGATGATTTCGCAGTCGGATAGTGGTAGTGAAAACGCGACCACACGAAGCGGCGTGAGCGTGGGCACGATCGATATCACCAACCCGGCGGGCCAGACGCAAGACGTGGCAAACCTGAACCGCGACACGTCGAACCTGAACGGAACGGTATCGAAAACACCGGACGTGCAGAATCTGCTGGATAAGCAAGCCGATACGATGAACGCTGCGCAAGCTGCAGGACAGGTCGTCGCGCAAGGCATCGGCGCTTACGCGGATATGAAGCAGAAGGAAGCCCAACACGCTGCCGATGCGGCCAAGCTGGCAGGCGATACGACGGCGCAAGCCGCCTATCAAGCCGAAGCGGATTCTTGGGACGAAGGCGGAACTAACCGACTTTATCTGCACATAGCAGGCGGTGCGCTGATCGGTGGCTTGGGTGGCGGCGGAGTCGGGAGCGCGGCGCAGGGTGCAGCTGGAGCAGGACTGGCAGCATTGCTGGCCGATCAGACGAAGCAGGCCGCAAATGCGGTGGCCGGTGCGACGGATTCGACCCTTGCCGGGAAGGTGTCAGGGAACTTGCTCATTGGTGCGTTGGGCGGGCTGGTCGGAGGGACAGCGGGCGCGGCTACTGCTTCGAACGTGAACCTGTACAACCAGTGGAGCCACACGGATACGGACACGCTTGAAGAGGTCAGTGGGCAAGGCACGCCCCGGAGGAAAACGACAGCGCTCGATTTGATATTTCAGGGCATCGCGAACGGGCTGAACGCGATTAGTGGGTTTGGTGGCGGTAAGCCGCCTACGGCAAGTCCGGGGCTGGTGTTGGCGGGAGAGGCAGGGGCAGGTGGGCAACTCGTTAAGCCGGGTGTTGCGGGGTATGGACCGGATACGGCTACACTGGCAAAAAATGGGCAGTCGTCGGGTGCTAACGATTCCAACACTCCAATGTTGGGCGCTGACGGTGCGCAGTTTCCTAGCAAGACCATTTGGAAGGGCGATGGCAAGGAGCGAATCGACGTGGAAAATCCGAATCCGGGTCAACGTCCGGGCCAAATACACTATCAGGATAATCAGGGAAATAAGTATCTGTACGATCCGAATACGAACTCGTTCCCGGGTGCGCCGAACTCAGTTAACAAGATGCTAAATAATTCTAGCTTCTATTCCGCAATTCAAAAGGGACTCAGCAAATACCTTGGGGGTAAATGATGAAAATTAATCATGCCATGAAGAGGGCGTTGAGCGAGGTTCAGTTGAATTGTCCGTTAAATCCACCACTAAAGAGCATCGCAGATAACGGATTCTGCTTTACTGAGGGATGTTACTTCCTTCGTAGCCTACTGGGATCAACGAACGCGACGCGAGGGAGTTTTGCCGATTGCACTGGCTATGAATGCTTCGTTAATTCTTTGCATGTTGAAGACTACGATTCGGCGGCGCCACTTTCACAGGCTGTCCTGCTCGTGAAAGAAGTATTTGCGGTATGGCGTGTAATGCAACGAACATTGAAACTCGTCGCCATCATAAGCGCCGACGAATTTAGTGTTGTTACAAAATTTCATCTCCAGCGACCCGGAGAGCAATGGTTAAGCGATAACATCGATGGTTATGATGATCCAGTTATGTCGATTAATTCAGACGAAGATGTTATTTCTCAAATAGTAACGCTTCGATGAGCTGATATGCTACGTGATGTGATGGTGAACAGTTACGTCGATTTCTGGTGACATGTGCAAGCATCGGTAGAATTCGAGCAAACAGGAAGGCGCGAGAGTGATGCGGAATCAATTGATTGAGCGGTCCGTCAATCTGCTTTTGAGCAATAATCCAGATGCATTGGGCGTAGCTCTGCGCGGATTTTTACGAGTTTGAAACATGCATTTTTGATTAATTGCATACCAGATCAGGCTGAAGATATTTATTGGGCATTGATTGGCCCGATGAGTATCGCGCAGGTCGATATTATAAGGGGCGAAGATGCGAAGTTTTATTCGCCAAAGTTACAAATGGTTGAGCTTGCCATATATCAAAATAATCGGCACTCACGGGAGGTTCGGGGGAAGCTAGCTATAGCGCTAGAGTTGATTAAGTCCTTGCCGTGATTTGGATCCCGCGCCTGTCAATCGAGCCGCTCCGGCTCAGACTAACGTTAAACGCGATCGACAGTCGCAGCAGCAACACGATACAGCCGAAGGCATGGCCGCTCTTCATGTTGCTGTCGGATGGGCTAGGTGGGCGAACTCCCTGGGAAGGAGTCGAGAGGAGTGAGGTATTTGAGGGAGAGTGGGAAATTGGGCGAAAAATGATGAATATATGTAGTAAGGCGCCTCATTTAAGTTGAATCACAAGAAATGCGAGAGACCAAAAAACTTCCGCTCGTCGTTGATCTGGACGGCACGTTGACGGTTTCGGATACCTTGATGGAATCCGTGATCCGTGTCGTCAAGCGAAAGCCAGCAAACCTACTGCGCCTGCCTTTCTGGCTCGCGGGCGGTCGCGCCGCCTTCAAGGCCAAGGTCGCGGAGCATGCCGATTTGCGAGCGGAAACGCTTCCGTACCGCGAACCGCTAATCGACTACCTCACCCGTGAACGCGAGAACGGTCGAAAAATCGTCCTCGCAACTGCCGCACATTGTTCGATCGCTGAGCGTGTGAGCACGCATCTTGGCCTGTTCGATCGTGTCATCGCCACCAGTGGCGACACGAATCTCAAGGGAGGGGCGAAGCTGGCCTGCATTCGCGAGCAGATCGGCGACGACTTCGTGTATGCGGGCGACAGCAAAGCTGACTTGCCGGTTTGGGCGGGCGCGAGAGGTGCCGTACTTGCTGGCGTTTCCTCTGATGTCGCCGCAGATGTCCGCGGCCACGTCCCCATCGAACACGAGTTCACGAATGTGCGTCCAACGTTCTTGACGTGGTGCAGGGCCCTGCGTGTCCACCAATGGCTAAAGAACCTGCTGCTGTTCGTCCCGCTGCTGACAGCCTTTGCATTTCTTGACGTCGACAAAGTCGGCGTGCTTGCACTGGCGTTCTTGTCAATGTCGCTTGGCGCGTCGGCAACCTACATCTGCAACGATCTTTGGGATCTGGACAGTGATCGCAGACATCCAAGAAAGCGCAATCGTCCGTTTGCGAGCGGGGTGTTGTCGATCGGTCAAGGCATCGCGTGCGCAGCGGTACTGCTGACATTGGCGTTTGCATTGGCGTCGGCGGTGTCGGCCGAATTTACCGGCATGTTCGCGCTCTATCTGCTCCTGACGACCGCGTACAGTTGGCGCTTGAAGTCAGTCGTGCTACTCGATGTGGTCGTTCTGTCATTGCTGTACACGTACCGAATCGTCGCAGGGGCAGTTGCAGCGGAAATTCTGGTGAGTCGATGGCTCCTTGCGTTTTCCGTGTTTGCTTTTCTCAGCCTCGCGCTCGTGAAACGTTGCTCCGAGTTGGTGTTCTTGCGCCAGAATGACAAAAGCGCAACGGCCGGTCGGGATTATCGAGTAAGTGACCTCGAAGTCCTTTGGCCGTTCGGCATCGGTGCTTCCCTGGCTGCGGTGGTCGTGTTTGGTCTGTTCATCAACGCCCTGGAAACGGTAGCTCGTTACACGGTTCCGCACCTTCTCTGGTTCGTGCAGATCGGGTTGATCTATCTGTTCGGTCGTCTATGGATCGCAACAGTACGGGGTGCGATGCACGACGATCCGATCGTCCATATTCTCGAGAATCGCGGTAGCTTCAGCATGCTTTGCATCATGGTGGTGATCGTGCTGGCCGCTCACTTCTTGCCAGCTCCGTGAGCGGCACAGTTCCTATGACAGAAAAAAACCAAAACCGCGTGCTGGCGTTCTGCCGCTTCGCCATCGTCTATGTGCTGCTGTTCGTATGCGCGGGAAACATCACCAACAGCATGTTGCTGAAGTGGGGTTTTCGCGACGACCAGAAAGGGGATTTCGCAACCAGCTACAGCCTCGTCGGCATGATGAACGGCGAGGCACCAAAGCCGTATGTCTATCGCTCGTCGTTCCCGCGAGCCGCAAAATGGGTAGCCGAGCGGCTTGGACAGGAAAAGCAGGAAAAGCTTTTCAAATCGATCAAACGACATGATTCGCTGCACAACGCCTATTTCACCAGTGTGCCGGACGAATATTGGACACCGATCGTGGCACTCGTCTATCACCTGACGTACATCGCGATCGTGTTGTCGACGCTGTTCGCGCTGTTGCTGGTCTACAAGCTGGCCAGACTACACGGCCTGAACTTCGGGCAATCCGTTGGCTTTCTGGCGGCGTTCGGCTTCGTCTATCCGCTCACGTTTCAGCAGGGCGGTTACTACTATGACTTTTTCGAACTGCTCGGCGTACTCGGTGCCTGCTATTTCCTGTTGAAGAAGCGGATGCTGGCGTGTACGTTGATGGTTTCCATCTTCTCCCTGAACAAGGAAACGTTCTTCCTTGTTCCGCTCGCGCTATTTTTCCTACACGAGCGTGACGTTCCGGTATTGAAACGAGTCGGTTGGCTGGTGCTGCAGCTTGTGATCTGCGTGGGCACGCGCCATTTCATCATGAGCGGCTACGACGCGAATGCAGGTGGTTTCGTCGAATTTCACGTCTGGGATAACGTGAAATTCTGGCTTAATCCCTTGTCTTACCTGTCGTTCTACAACCTGATCGGCAAGGGCATCTTTACGCCAAGTCTCGAAAATCCGCTGATGCTTGTACCGCTTGCGGTGTTCTTCGGCTCGGCGTGGCGCGCGACGCCACATCGATACCGTATCTATTTTTTTGCGGCATTCCTGCCGGTGCTGGTGTTGTTCTTCTTTTTCGGCTACCGCGATGAGGCACGAAACTTTTCGGTCGTCTTTCCCGCCATCGTGCTGATCGCGCTCCATGGCGCGAATCGATTCAATATGATTTTTGATGGAAAAACGGGCGCATCCGATGGCATCCGCACAAACACCGGGCCGCGGCCGGATGTGGCGGTCGTGACGGAGGCCGCGCGGTGAACTGGCTGATCGTCGTCGCAAGTGGCTTTTTCGGTGGTCTCGCGAGCATATTGCTCCGAGTTGCGGCTATCAAGGGAATCGCACTGGGTGAGTCGAGCGTGTTGCCATGGATCGCCCGCGGGGCAGCCATAGGCGCCTACGGAGTCGGGTTCCTCCTTTACGCAATCGCGCTGCGCAAAACAACGCTAGGCGTTGCGTATCCGGCGATGGTGGCGATTTCCATGCTCGTTGTGTTGTCGTTCACGGCGTTACACGAACACCTGCTGCGGCCGATGCAGGTCGTCGGCGCTGTCGTCATCCTGATTGGGGTCTGGATGGTCACGCGGTACGCGTAATCGAGAGAATCAAATACATGAAGAAGAAAATCCGGGGGGGGAGCCTTGTCGCGGGGTCGTTGCTTATCGCATCGACCTGTGCGATGGCACAGTCGGTACAGCCGCTTGGTAACGAACAACAGGCTCGTCAGCAGGAGGAAGCGCGCGAGCGTGAACGAATCGTTTCCGCGCCGGGAGTTCGTTCGAGTGTCGCGGCGAGTGCTGGCTATCCACATCTTCCGACCGAAACACCGTGCTTCCGCATTGATCGTTTCACGGTCGACGTTCCCGATTCACTGCCGGACGGCGTGAAAGCGCAGGGTGCGTCCGTACTGCCCATGGATCGCTTCGCGTTCGCGCGTGAATGGCTTGAGCATTACACGGGGCAGTGCGTTGGCAAGCAAGGGCTTGATGTGCTCATCAAGGCGCTGTCGCAAGACATTTTGTCGCGCGGGTACATCACGACGCGCGTGCTGCTCCCCGAACAGGATTTGTCGTCCGGTACGTTGAAAGTCTCGCTGATTCCCGGCGTGATCCGACACGTGCGCTTCGCCGATGAAAAACTGCGTGGCACATGGAAAACCGCATTCCCGACGCGCGACGGCGAACTGTTGAACCTGCGCGACCTCGAGCAAGGTCTGGAGCAGATGAAGCGCGTACAGAGTCAAGACGTATCGATGCAGATCGTTCCGGGCGATGTACCGGGCGAAAGCGATGTCGTGCTCGATGTGAAGCGTGGCAAACCGTGGACTGTGGTGGCGTCGATCGACAACTCCGGCACGCGCGCGACCGGGAAGCTACAGGGCAACCTGTCGATCGGCATCGACAACCCACTCGGGCTAAACGACATCTTCAACGTCGGCGTGAGCCAGGACCTTGAACTTGGCGACAAGCGCCTTGGTTCGCACGGCTGGAACGGCTTCTACTCGATTCCGTGGGGTTACTGGACCGCGACGTTATCGGCCTACACGAACACGTACTACCAGCAGATCGCCGGCGTTAATCAGACATTCGTTGCAAGCGGCAATTCGAAGACGATCGATTTCAAGCTTGCTCGAGTGCTTGCCCGTAGCCAGAACGACGTATTCGGCGGCTATGTCCGCTTGTCCCGTCGCTTCGGTCAGAGCTTCATCGAAGATACGGAAATCTCGCAGCAGCGGCGCAACAACACGTTCGTTGAATTCGGCCTGACCGACCGTCACTACTTCGACGGCGCGCAGTTCGACGGCACGCTGGCGTACCGACAGGGCGTCGGGGGTTTGGGCGCGCAGGACGACATTCTTGCTGCCGGCGGCGGTCCGACTTACCGCTTCAAGATGGCGGTACTCGACGCGAACCTGTCGGTGCCTTTTGCGATCGCGAAGCAGCCGTTCCGATACGTGACGAGCATCCACGGCCAATATACCGGGAACTCGCTGTACTACATCGATGACTTGACGATCGGCAGTCGCTACACGGTTCGCGGTTTCGACGGCGAAACGATGCTGGCGGCGGCACGCGGTTTCTACTGGCGCAACGAACTGCAGATGCCGATCGGACAAACCGGACAGGCGATTTATGCAGGATTGGACTACGGTCGCGTTTGGGGGCCGCAGCCGGTTGCGTTGGTCGGTACGCAGTTGGCCGGGGCGGTAATTGGCATCAAAGGCAGCGTAGCGACACGTTTCGGCGGCTACGGTTACGACCTGTTCGCCGGTACGCCGGTCTACAAGCCGTCTGGATTTCCGACCGCACGCGTGACGGTCGGATTTCAGGTGACGGCCCAATTTTGACCGGAATCGTGACGCCCGTCGCGATCTCGTGTTGTATTTCGCATAGTCGGCAATCGCGAAGTCCCGACAGCAATCGAAGCAGGAAAACAGGGAACTGACCGGCTTCCGCGGCTAAGCGAGCCATCCAGCACGGTCGCATACAATGGCCCGTGTCCTTCAGGCACCTGACCGAACGGCCGACGGTCGGCGACCTGCGACGACCTCTGTCGGTGCGCATGTCCGACGCGGCCGAAGCTGGTGGCGTCGCAGTCGCTCCCATATATCGGCGTCTGAAGATCAGAACGCGCGCGCCATCCCGCGCATTTCAATCCACAACCACTTTCACCCGCCGCGATTTTCCCCAAAATCGCCTGGCGTGAAACCGCCGATCCTCCCTATAATCCCGCCTGCATATTGCGTGTGCTTGATTGCACACATTCGACGCGCGTTCGTTCGCACCGAAGGCGATGGATCCCGTTACGGCTCGTCACGCGCACAGCCGCGTCACGCGGGCCGCCCGGGTGTATTCCGTGAAAGGCCATATCCGTTTTCCAGGTGGCGCAGGGAAATACGGATAATCCACGACAATTCCAACCGAATTGACGCGGTATCCGTGTCGTTTCTCATTCGGAAATCGACAACGGGGATTATTTCGTTTTCGGCTGCCGAAATCGGCATGAACGGTCGCGCATTGTCATCGACACAATGACGGCGGCCCGCTCGCGGCTGCCAGGAGACGAATTTGAAACAACCAGAAGACCAGCTGCACCGCGGGCTGGAAGAACGGCACATCAACCTGATGGCGCTCGGTGCGACGATCGGCGTCGGCCTGCTCCTCGGCTCGGCCACCGCGATCCGCACGGCCGGCCCGGCCATCCTGCTGACCTATCTGCTCGGCGGCCTCGCGATCTTCCTGATCATGCGCGCGCTCGGCGAAATGGCGATCACCAACCCGGTCGCCGGCGCCTTCAGCCGCTATGCGCGCGACTACCTCGGCCCGTTCGCCGGTTACCTGACCGGCTGGACCTACTGGTTCGTGTGGATCGTCACCTGCATGGCGGAAATCACGGCGGTCGGCGTCTACATGCACATGTGGGTCCCGGGCGTGCCGAACTGGATCTGGGCGCTCGCGGCGTTGCTGGCGATGGGCTCGGTGAACTTCATCGCGGTCAAACTGTATGGCGAATTCGAATTCTGGTTCGCGCTGATCAAGATCGTCACGATCGTGCTGATGATCATCGGCGGCGGCTTGATGATCGCGTTCGGCATCGGCAACGGCGGTATCGCGACCGGCATCTCGAATCTGTGGTCGCACGGCGGATTCATGCCGAATGGAATCCATGGCGTGATCGCCGCGCTGCCGATCGTGATGTTCGCGTATCTCGGCGTGGAGATGCTCGGCCTCACGGCCGGCGAGGCGCGCAACCCGGAGAAGTCGCTGACGAAAGCCGTGAATTCGGTGTTCTGGCGCGTGCTGATTTTCTACATCGGCGCGCTGTTCGTGATCATGTCGCTCTATCCATGGGACCAGATCGGCACGCAGGGCAGCCCGTTCGTGATGACGTTCTCGCGGCTCGGCATTCCCGCCGCCGCCGGCATCATCAACTTCGTCGTGCTGACCGCGGCGCTGTCGTCGTGCAACAGCGGCCTGTTCAGCACCGCGCGGATGCTCTATAACCTCGCGCAGCAGGGCCAGGCGCCGGCCGCCCTCGGTCGCGTGAACCGCAGCGGCGTGCCCGTGTACGGTGTGGCCGTGTCGGTCGCGCTGCTGCTGATCGGCGTGTTGCTCAACTATCTCGCGCCGCAGCACGTGTTCACGTGGCTCACGTCGGTGTCGACGTTCGGCGCGATCTGGACGTGGTGCGTGATCCTGATCGCGCAAATGCGTTTTCGTCGCACGCTGTCGGCCGACAGGATCGCGCGCCTGCCGATCCGCGTGCCGTTCTATCCGCTCGGTTCGTTCGTCGCGCTCGGCTTTCTCGCGCTGGTCGTCGTGCTGATGGCGCTCACGCCCGACACGCGCGTCGCGCTCGTGATCGGGCCGGTGTGGATCGTGCTGCTCGGCATCGCGTACGCGCTGTTCCATGCGAACCGTCCGGCCGAGTCGATGCCGACGAAGTCGTAAGCCGCGCGGGGAGGATGCCGCGCGACCGTTCGCGATCATTGATCGCGATCATGCACGCGCGGGCCGGACGGCCTATGCTGAACGAACGCATTGCTTGTCCGCGCTTCGCGTGGCACCGCGCCGGTCCCCGCGACCGCGGCGGCAGTCCGGCCGCCGCGTGCCGCTACCGCGCGAAGCGCCCGTCGTCGTTCAGCGACGACGTGCACGCACGGAGGCCTTCGCCATGCAGCCTGCCCAGCCCATCCCGACGCTCGCTCGGATCGCACTGGCCGTCGATTCGACGCCCGAATCGTTGACCGCCGCGCGTTACGTGCGCACGCTGCTGCGTCCCGGCATGCGATTGCGCATCATTTGCGCGGTCGACAATCCGCGTCTCGTGCTGCCCGACATTCCGCGCATCGACGCGCTACTGACGTCCGCGCGCGAGGACATGATGCGCGAAGCGCAGGCTACCGGCGAGCGGATCGCGGCGCTGTTCGACGACAGCGACATCGAAGTCGAACTGGCGGTCATCGATACGTCGGTCACGGGCGGCTCGGTAGCGGACGCGCTGGTGAACGATACGTCGACGTGGCATGCGGACGTGCTGGTGATCGGCGCGAATCCGCATCACGGGCTGTTGCGGCTCGTCGAAGGCGCGATGTCGGACATGCTGACGAAACGCGCGCGCTGCGCGCTGCTGATCGTGCCGGGCACCTATGGACGGCCGTCGGACGGCACGCTGCAGCGGCTGATGTTCGCGGTCGACGGCAGCGAGCCGTCGCTGCACGCGGTGCGCGTCGGCCTCGGCTTCGCGGCGCCGACGACGTTGCTGTATGCGGCGTACGTGATCGATCGCGCGGTTCGTCTGACGGATGTCGTGCCGGTACGCGCGCTCGAGGATGCGTACCGCGCGGAGGGCGAGGATGCGCTCGCGAAGGTCGGCCCGCTGTTCCATGCGACGGGCAATCCAACCAAGCGCGCCATCGTCGAAACGCGTCCGACCAGCGACGACGTGGCCCATGCGCTGATGCGCGATGCCGTGCACTGGCGGGCGGAGCTGCTGGTGGTCGGCACGCATGGCCGTCGCGGCATCGCCGCGTGGCTGATCGGCAGCGTCGCGCGGCGGGTCGCGCATCTCGCGGAAGTGCCCGTGCTGCTGGTGCGCGGCGCGGACTGAGTCGCGCATCGTGGCGGTGGAAGCGGTTCTGGATTGACTTGCATCAGAAACGCCGCGCATATCGCGTGAGACAGTGATGGAACATCCGGCGCCGCGGCCGGTCTGCCGCGCCTGCATGCGAGTGGCGATCACGGTCGCACGCGCCGCCGTCACATGTCACATCGTTTCAGGAGTCGCGCCACGTATTTGTCCGGCGCGTCAACCGACCGGGAACTCTCTGGCACGAGGGTAGGCAACCGACGGTTGCCTTGGAGGACGGGCGGGGTGGAAGTCACCCCGTCCGCTTTCCGCGTGGCCCCGTCGAATTCACTTCCCCGAACGAATGGTTTGGAACGCGGCCGCGTCGAGCGGCGCGTCGTCGAGCGCGGTCACCTCGATACGGATCGCGTCGAGCATGGCGGATGCACGGCGCGACGCCGGCGTGGCGGCCGGGTCGTGACGCGCGCGCAACCATTGCATGGCCCCGTGCCGCGCATCGGTTACGTGCGCGGATCAGAGGGTACGAAGAATCGATCGCAGGTCGTGCCGGCGGCCCGCGCCGCGTCGTACCCGCCCATGCGGACGCACGACATGCAGCGGCGCGCATGCGCTGCACGTGCGGCTGCGCAAACGATTCGCATGCGGCCAGCCCGGGCGCGCCTTGCGACGCGGCTCCGATGCGGCCGGCGCGTCGGCCGCGTTTCGCGCACACAGTGCCGCGGCGAACCGCTGCAATGCGAGGACCGAGCCCGCGACGCTCTGATACTTTTCGCGGCCGATCTGTCCGTCCAGCGTGACGAGCAATCCGGCCTCGCGTGCGAGCGCGAGCAAGGTGTCGAGGTCGTCGGACGGACGGTTGCCGGCCGACGCGGCCCGGTCGGGCAGGGCGCGCGCGTTGCCCGACGTGCGCCGCTGGCCGTCCCGGCCCGGTAAGTTGCGATGTGCCATGGTTGGTCTCCTGCGCGGAACCCCGCGTGCCGGCTCGGTGGCCGGCTGAGCGATGTTCCGGTATGAACGCCTGGTTCATGTGATCAGTATCGTGTGGCGGCGGCGCGCTGCCAAGCGGTGCGTGCTGAAGTCGTTGTCAGGAAATGGCGCGACACGTATCGGAATCCGCTGACACACGTGGCGGCCGACCGGCCGATTCGGCGCGTTCGTTCGACGAATGGACGGTACGCGCGCGGCGCGGCTTGACGCATGATTTCGGCCGGTCTAAGTTCGCGTCTGCACCGGCGTCGCATGGCGTTCCACCTGCCGTCCGTCACCAGTGCCGCGCCCCGGGGTGGCGTGGCAGGGTTTCCGGTGTCGTTCGCAGGCCATGTGCCCCCGCGAACTTCGCGGGGCCGGTCCGGAAACGGATCGGCGCGGCGGCACGCAACGTGCCGTTGATCGCGCGCAAACACGCGTCGGCGCATCGTACGCCGCGCGTCCATCCAGTCTTAAGCTTCCAGTACCGTCATCCGTTTCGTTCCTCGACCGCCAGGAGTCCGTCGATGTCCAAGGACAATTTGCTCGATTCACTGAAGGAAGCCGCCGAACGGCGCGCGATCGGCGCGGATCAGCTGCGTGCGATGCTCGACGACGAAGTGCGCGCGCTGTCGTCGGGCGCGCGCGTGCACGACTACATCCACGTATTCGCGATCCGCCATCTGCGTGAGCGGATGCGCCAGAAGGACGACCTCGACCGTGACACGCGCGCCGATGCGGCGCCCGCGGACACCGATCCGCGGCCGAGCCGTCGGCTGTAGCGGATGGCGGCCGGTTGGGGGCCCGGCGCACGGCGCGCCCGTCGCGCCAGCCATCCTGACGGTCCGCCGACAGTCGCCGGCGCCTTTCGTCATATGTTTCACTGAATCGTCACGACGACCTCAAGAAAGTGGTGCGATTTGCCGTTTACCCGGTGAATTCGTCCACCGGGCGTTCGCCCGCTCTTACCGAGTCGTTGCCATGTTTTCGTCCATTCGCGCCCGCATTCTCGCCGCGTGCGTCTCCATCGTCGTATTCGCGCTCGTCGCCACGACCCTGATCAACTATTTCATCGCACGCTCGTACAACGACGACGCGATCGACCGCAACCTGGTTTCAGTCGCGAGCGGCCACGTGGTGGGGATCGCCGACTGGGTCGCGACCCGCAGCCGGATGATCGCGTCGCTGCAGGATGCCGCGCTGACGCCCGATCCGCTGCCGGTGTTCAAGCAGATGGCCGCGGCCGGTGGCTTCACGAACGTCTATGCCGGTTATGCGGACAAGGCGTTCCACTTCTCCGACCCGACCGGCATCCCGCCCGACTACGACCCGACCGGCCGCCCGTGGTACAAGCAGGCCGCGCAGGCCGGCAAGCCGGTCGTGACGCCGCCGTACGTCGATGCCGGCACCGGCAACCTCGTCGTCACGTTCGCGGTGCCGATCCTGCGCGACGGCGCGCTGAAGGGCGTGGTCGCCGCGGACCTGTCGATGGACAGCGTGATCGCCAACGTCAAGTCGATCCGCCCGACGCCGGCGAGCTTCGGGATGCTGATCGACAGCAGCGGCCACGTCGTCGCGCACCCGGATGCGAAGCTCACGCTGAAGCCGGTCGCCGACGTATCGCCCGAACTCGGTTCGCTGGGCGTCGCATCGATCGCGGCGGCGAACGCGCCGGTCGAGGTCGGCGTCGGCGGCGACGCGAAGCTGGTGCGCGCGAAACCCGTGCCGGGCACCGACTGGTACGCGCTGGTGCTGCTCGACAAGGCCGAAGCGACGGCCGGCATGCGTTCGCTGCTGACCGCGTCGCTGATTACGCTGATCGTGATCGTCGGCGTGGCGTCGCTGATCATCGGCGCGCTCACCACGACGGCATTCCGCCGCCTGTCGCAGGTGCGCCAGGCGATGGCCGCGATCGGCTCGGGCGCCGGCGACCTGACGCAGCGCCTGCCGGCCGCCGGCCGCGACGAAGTGGCCGACATCGCACGCTCGTTCAACAGCTTCGTCGACAAGCTGAACGACGTGATGCGCCAGATCCGCGACGCGAGCGAATCGGTGCGCACGGCCGCGAACGAGATCGCGGCCGGCAACCAGGACCTGTCATCGCGTACCGAATCGGCGGCGGCGAGCCTCGAGCAAACCGCGGCGTCGATGGAAGAGATCACCGCGACCGTCGGTCAGTCGGCCGCCGCCGCCAGCCAGGCCGACGAACGCGCGGCGGCCGCATCACGGATCGCGTCGCACGGCGGCGTGGTCGTGTCGGACGTCGTCGCGACGATGGGGAAGATCGAGGAAGCGTCGGGCCGGATCGGCGACATCATCGGCGTGATCGACGGGATCGCGTTCCAGACCAACATCCTCGCGCTGAACGCGGCCGTCGAAGCGGCGCGGGCGGGCGAGCAGGGCCGCGGCTTCGCGGTCGTCGCGCAGGAAGTGCGCAGCCTCGCGCAACGCAGCGCGCAGGCCGCGCGCGAAGTGAAGGTGCTGGTGGAATCGACGGTCGCGAGCGTGTCGGCCGGGTCCGGGCAGGTGCGCCAGGCCGGCGACACGATGCGCGAGATCGTGTCCAACGTGGCGAACGTGACGACCATCATCTCCGAGATCACGCACGCGGCGAACGAGCAGACGCGCGGCATCCAGGAAGTGAACCGCGCGGTCAGCCAGCTCGACGAAATGGTGCAGCAGAACGCGGCGCTGGTCGAACAGTCGACGGCGGCGGCGACCGCGCTGCAGTCCCAGGCGAATGCGCTGGCGACGACGGTCGGGCAGTTCAAGGTCGCCTGACGCGCCCAGTGGCCGGGTGGCTCGCGGCCCGCGCCATGCGGGCCGCGCCGCTCACGAGCCGCCCTGGTCGCGCATCAGCGCGAGCCGGTTGTAGAGCGTCTTCAGGCTGATGCCGAGCGCCTTGGCCGCGCGCGGCTTGTTGCCGTCGAAGTGACGCAACGTCTCCGCGATGAAGCGTTGCTGCACATGGTGCAGCGTCGCGCCGAGCGGCAGCGCCATCGCGCCTTCCGACGTGCTGGCGGCCGCCGGCAGCGGCTGCTTGGGCAGCGCGACGTCGATGCCTTCGTCCGACAGGATGTATGCACGCTCGATCGTATTGTGCAGTTCGCGCACGTTGCCGGGCCACGAATACGCGCGCAACGCGGCGATCGCCGCGTCGGTCAGCCGCTTGTGCGCGCGATGCCGCGCGTTCAGCGTGTCGACGAATTCCTGCGCGATCGTCTCGACGTCGCCGTCGCGCTGGCGCAGCGGCGGCACGTAGATCGCGAACGCGGCGAGCCGGTAGAACAGATCCTCGCGCAACCGGCCGTCGCGCACGGCGTCGGCCGGATTGTGACGGGTGGCCGAAACGAACCGCACGTCGAGCGGAATCGATTCGGTGCCGCCCACGCGCACGATCGTGTTCGACTCGATCGCCCGCAGCAGCTTCACCTGCAGCGCCGCGGGCATTTCCGCGACCTCGTCGAGCAGCAGCGTGCCGCCGCGCGCGGCTTCAAAGAAGCCTTCACGCTGCGTGATCGCACCGGTAAAGCTGCCTTTCTCGTGCCCGAACAGATGCGCCTCGGCCAGGTCGGGCGGAATCGCGCCGCAGTTCATCGGCACGAACGGACCGTCGCGTCGCGCGCTCAGATCGTGCAGCCGCCGCGCGACGATATCCTTGCCGACCCCGCTTTCGCCGGCAATCATCACGCTCGCGCGGGTCGGCGCGATTTTCTCGATGCGGGCGAGCAGCGTGCGCATCGCGGCGGACCGGCCGGACAGCCGGCGACCGTCTGCGCGCTGCTTCGCCCGGTTGGCGGATTCACCCATAGGCGTTCACGGGCCGTTTTGAAAAACGGCATCGCACGTTCCGTTGATTGCAATATTTATCATCGACAGCGAAACGACCGCGAAGGTGCCGCCGAATAGAAAATTCCAATGTGCGCGGCGTGAGTGAAAGCAACCG
Organism: Burkholderia sp. AU39826; assembly: GCF_020419965.1. Lineage (NCBI taxonomy): Bacteria > Pseudomonadati > Pseudomonadota > Betaproteobacteria > Burkholderiales > Burkholderiaceae > Burkholderia > Burkholderia sp. AU39826. The sequence goes on along the minus strand of NZ_JAIZQG010000001.1, from coordinate 479,360 downwards.
GCCATCGGGCTTCTCGCGCGTCCTGCGCGGAAGGCCCTTCGGTCAGGACCGAAGCTTTTTTACAGAAACTCGATAAAAAAGCGGCCGGCGACACATCGCGGCGGCGCGCGCGGCCACCCCAACCCCCACCGGGGCCGGCCCCAGCGGGCGTCGGGGCGGGCTCTGGCCGTGGGTTGCCGCGAACGCGCCCCCCGGGTACGTCCCTTGCTGACGCCCTCAAGCTCGCCCCGGCGCGTTCGACGGCATGCCGGATGGCCGAAAGGCGGCATTCCCCCCGCACGACGGGAGCCGGCGCGATGCAAGGATGCAATGAGGACTCTGACCCGTGAGCTATTCCGGCAGGGTGCATGGGTCGTACTGGCCGTCGGGCTCGCGTCCGCGCTGCAGGCGTGGGCGATCCGGGCTGTCGGCGAGCACGCGCCATTTGCGCCGCTGCCTTTTTATGCCGGCGTGGCGGCTGCCGCATGGCTGACGTCGTTCGGCGGCGGTCTGGTCGCGACCGCCGCCAGCGTCGGCGTGATCGCCGCATGGTGGTGGCGCGCCGCGCCGCTGGCGACGCTGCTCGCGCAAGCCGGCACGTTCGTCGCGATCGGTTTCGTCGAATGCGTGCTGGTGGCGTCCGTGAAGCCGCTGCTCGCGAACGATCGTCCGCGCGCGTTCGACGACGCCCGCGGCGGCCCGCACCCGCCGCACCGCGAGCCTTCCGCCGGCGCGGGCGTGACCGACGACGGGCTGCTGCGTCAGGTGGTCGATGCGTCGCCCGATGCGATCGTCGGGATCGACGCCGCGCGCCGCATCACCAGCTGGAATCCGGCCGCGGCACGAATCTTCGGCATCGATGCGGCGCAGGCGCGCGGACGCGACGTCGTCACGATGATCGCGCCGCGCTGGTTGCGCCGGCATGCGGTGCCGGCGTCGTTCGCGGACCTGCGCGCGCCGGTCGGGCCGCTCGACGTACTGTGCGTGCGCCACGACGGCGGCCGGTTTCGCGCCACCTTCGCCGCTTCGCCGATCGTCGATGCAGAGGGCCATTGCACGGGCCTGTCGCTGATGTTGCGCGAAGCGGGCGAACGCCGCCGCGGCGAGCGCCGCGACCTGCGTTCCCTGCGTGGCGCTCGCGACGCGCGCGTGCAGGCCGATGCGTCGAACCGGCTGAAGGACGAGCTGCTGGCCACGGTCTCGCACGAACTGCGCACGCCGCTGAACGTGATCTACGGCTGGGTCGAGGTACTGCGCAACGCCGACGGGCAGGGCTTCGCGCAACAGGCGGTCGACGCGATCGACCGCAGCGCGCGGTCGCTGTCGCACATGGTCGCCGATCTGCTCGACGCGTCGTCCCTCGCGACCGGTCGGCTGCGCCTCGAACGCGTGCCGGTCGATCTCGTGCGGATCGTGCGCGATGCGGCGCGCGAACTCGACGCGACGGCGCAGGCAAACGGGCTCGTGCTGTCGACCGAATACGCGATGCCGGCCTGCGTGATTCCGGCGGACGGCGAACGCCTGCGCCAGGTCCTGTCGAACCTGCTGTCGAACGCGATCAAGTTCACGCCGCCGGGCGGCCGCATCAACGTGTCGCTGACGCGCGCGGGCGAACGCGTACGGTTGTCGGTCGCCGACACCGGGCAAGGTATCGCGCCGGAACGCCTGCCGCATCTGTTCGAGACGTTCAGCCGGCCGGAAGGCGCGTTCACGTCGCCGAAGCGCGGCCTCGGGCTCGGCCTGTCGATCGTGCGCAACATCGTGCAGCTGCACGGCGGCGACGTCGTCGCGACGAGCGCGGGCGCCGGGCGCGGAACGACCGTCACGGTGACGCTGCCGGCCGGCTGGGATGCCGACGATCCGGTGGAGCGGCCGGCGCGCGCGAAGGGCATGACCAATACGGTCGCACTCGACGGTCAGCGCGTGCTGGTGGTCGACGACGACGCGACGTCGCGCACCAGCCTCGCGGCCGCGCTCGAAACGATGGGCGCACAGGTATCGACCGCGCGTTCGGGGCACGACGCGCTCGACGCGGTGGCGCGGCAGCCGCCGAGCGTCGTGCTGTCGGATCTCGCGATGCCGGATGGCGATGGCTACTGGCTGCTGGACCGGATCCGGCGCCTGCCGAACGGCGGCGGGCATCTGCCGGTCGTCGCGGTGACCGCGCACGCCGGCAAGACCGACCGGCGCCGCGTGATGGCCGCCGGGTTCGATGCGTACCTGTGCAAGCCGGTCGACATGCCGACCCTCGCGAGCGTGATCGTCGATGTCGCCCCGGACGACGCGGGCGACGCGGGCGACGCGAAGCCGCGCGAGCGGTGACGGCCAATACACGGGCGCGGCTATCCGGCCGCCTGACCGCCGCGGCCGCATACGAAAAAGGAGGCACGATGGACGCAACGGAAAGCACGCGGCGCGCCGGCACGGGCGGCAAGCCGGCACGCACCCGACGCGGGACGCCGATCGGGCGGATCGCGAGCATACTGATGTTGTCGTGTGCATGGATCGCGACGCCCCGCTACGCATCGGCCGAGGAGGGCACGCGTGCGAAGCTGGCGAGCCAGGCGTCGGCCGTCGGGGGCCAGATCCGCGACGCGACGCTCGCGTCCCGCGTCAGGGCCGCGCTCGTCGCCGAACGCGGCCTGGCTTCCGGCGACATCGACGTGCAGGTCCATGACCGCGTGGTCGAATTGACGGGCAACGTGCCCGACGATCGGCAACGCGCGGCCGCGGTCCGCGTCGCGCACGACGTCAGCGGCGTGAGCGGCGTGCGCGACAAGCTGCAGATCCGCCGGAAGTAATGTGATGCGCGGGGCAGCGCCGGGCCGATCGGGCGTCGCGCGCCCGCGACCCTGCGCGTCACCGGGCAGGAGGGTTCGACATGGACACCATCATCGCGGGCCGTTTCTCGCGGCTCGAGCAGGCGGAACGCTGCGCGGAGCAACTGCGCGGCCACGCCATCCATCGGGACGATGTGAAGGTCTTCTTTCTCAATCCACCCGGGCAGCACGCGCTGTTCTGGCTCGGCGGCGACGTCTATGCGGACTCCGCCGCGCGGCCGGGTGGCCTCGGCGCGCTGGAAGGCGTGGCCATCGGCGCGGTCGTCGGGCTCGCCGGCGCCGCGGTGCTCCATCTGGGCGGGCTTCATTCCCCGCTCGCGTGGATCGGCGTGCCGCTCGTCGGCGCCTATGTCGGCGCGTTGTGCGGCGCGCTCGGCCGGATGCGCGGCGATGCACCGGAGGGACATGGCGCACTGAAGCAATGCGAAAACGGCGTGGTGCTGGCCGCGCACGTGACGCGGCGCACGATCGCGTTCGCGGAGCGGACGATGCTCGCCGCCGGCGCGCTGTCGGTGGAGCGCACCGAGGGTGCATGGCACAACGGCGCGTGGACCGATTTCTTCACGTCGGCCCATCGTCCCGCGTGAAGGGAAGCCGCGCGGCCGGCCCCGCTTCGTCGCCCGACATCGGAGGCCCGGATGAATAAAACGAACCGGACGAAACAACGCGGGCGTCGGCCGGTAGTCATCATGCTGATGGCCGCCGCCGGTGTCGGGACGTTCGCGCTGCCGGACGCGCAGGCGCCGCCCGCTTCGTCCGCGCAGGTCGCGCCGGGCGTCATCCGGCCGGGCTCGACCGCCGACGAGGCCGGTATGACGCAGCGGCCGGCCGGGCTCGACGCCGAGTTCGTCGACAAGGCCGGCATGATCGGCAAGGTACAACGACAGGCCGGCCAGCTCGCGCTCGATCGATCGTCGAACGCAGACGTGAAAGCCTTCGCCCGCCGGATGGTCGACGATCACGCGCGTATCGCAGACGAATTGCGGCATCTCGGCGCGCAGAAGGGCGTGCCGGTCCAGACGCGGATGCTCGTGGATCCGGAGGTGACGGCATTGCGAGCGAAGGACGGGCGCGCATTCGATACGGCGTACGTGGCGCTGGCCGGGCCCCGCGCGCATGAAGCGGCGGTTCGGCTCTACGAAACCGAGGCGAAAGACGGTCGCGACCCGCAGCTTCGCGCGTTCGCGGCCCGCACGCTGCCGACGCTGAAGGCGCACCTCGGCGCCGCGCGGCAAATCGCGAAGACGGTGGCCACCGCGCAGTGACCCGCATTGCGGCGGGTGCGCTTCAGTGCTGCCGCGTGCCGTCTTCAGGGCCGCCGGGGGATGCCTCGTACGGCGGCGAATCGAGCGCCGTTTCGCCTTCCTCGATCAGCCAGTAAGGCGAGCTGCCGTAGTACGCGTGCAGCGCTTCGGCCCATTCGGGGTCGGCCATCGCGGGCCACCGGCTCTTGTCGAAGCCGGGCGCCTCGCGCACGCGCGCGGTGTCGACCGGCAGCACGAAGCATTCGCGCTCGGCGTCGAGAACGAGCGCGTTCCACGGCACCGCGAGCAGCTTGTCGCCAATCCCGAGCAAGCCGCCCGACGACACGACCGCGTACGCGATCCGTCCAGCGCGTACGTCGAGCATGATGTGGCTCACCTTGCCGATGTCGTCGCCGTCCATCGTCAGCACGCGATCGTCTTCGAGCGTGCGAGCGGCCATCACGTCGGGCCCCGGCCCGCCGGCGGCCGTGCGCGGGTTCGCGCCGACGATGCGCGCGGCGTCGCGCGACGGTTTGTCCGTTGTCATCGAAACCTCCTGGTCGAAGCGGCACCGCGGTCTGCGCGCAAATCCATCGCGCGGGTACGGCGCCGGGGTAGCGGGCAACGCAGAACGATGAGAGATGCGGGTCAGCGGCGGCGCGGCAGCGATACGTCCTCGAGGGTATTGGCCAGTTCGTCGCGTGCCGGGCCGCCCGCGCGCGTCGCGATGTCGCCGAGCGATACCATGCCCACCAGCTTCCGGCTGCGATCGAGCACCGGCAGCCGGTGCAACTGCACGTCGGCCATCCGCTGCTGAATGTCGCCGACGCCGTCGTCTTCCACGCACCACTGCACCGGCCTGGATGCGACCGCGTGCACCGGCGTATCGGGAGAATGACCGTGCGACAGCGCCCGCACCGCCAGATCGCGGTCGGTTACGATCGCGACGAGCTCGGTGCCCTCGCACACGGGCAGCACGCCGATGTCGAAGCGCTGCATCAATTCGGCCGCACGGCGAATCGTGTCGGTCGGTGCGACGCACACTACGTCGCGCGACATGATCTCGTTGACGCGATACATGAACGCCTCCTTCGTGAACGGATCCAGACGGGAGCAGGCCGCGTGCCGCGCGCGATGCGCGCACGCGGGGCCCGGACGGCCGGAGGACGGAGAAATTTGCCAGCCCGCTTGTACATCTTCCACGGCGGCGGCCGCCTCGCGGCAGGGGCATCAACGCGGGACGTCAGTGGCCAATCCCCGTCATCGTGACGATCGCCAGCACCACCGCGCTTTCGATCGCGGCCAGTGCCGCGACGCCGGCCGCGCCACTGATTTCATGCCATCTGCGTTCAAGGACTTTCATCGAATCGCTCCTGATTTCGCCGCCCCGCGCATGCGCTGCCGCACCGCAGGCCGGGTGCCGCCGTCAGCCGTGATCGGGTGGCGGTGAAGGGACGTGCGGCGCGCGACGTTCCTGCTCGCCGGACGGCTTGGCGGGGTCGATACGGGTCGCACCGCCGACGGCGGGCGGATCGCTGGCCGGGAACGTCTCCTCAAGCCCTTCGTCGATGCGCTCCTCCGTCTTGTCTTCGGACGGCGGGCGCGACGTGGCGAGCCGGAGCACTCCGGCAACCGGTGACACGGCGTCGCGGCGGCCGGTGGCGTGAACGATCATGGTCGGACCTCCTTGTCGATGAGAAGCGCAAGCGGCGTACCCGCGGCGCACGCGGCACGGCGCTTGCAAGCCGGCCAGGACGGCCGGGCACACGTCCGGTCTGGACGAGAGGACATCGCGATGAATGCAGCCAGGGAAAGGATACGTTACGACGCGAACGTATGCGGCGGCGATTTCGGCCACGTGCGCGAGCGTTTCGATACATGGAGGCGCGAATCGCGGGTCTACCGGCCGGAGCGGCGCATGTTCGATGGCAAGGACGAAGTGCGCGAGCTGAACGACGTCGTCTACGACAGCCCGGAGCGGGCCCAGCAGGCGCTGGTCGCGCAATGCGAACCGTCCGACCCGTTCGCGCTCGCCGTGCAACTGTCCGCCGAGGGGCGCACGATGTGGCTCGTCATGGCCGCTTACGACGATTGAACGGAACAGCGGGAGAGCGGGCACGGCGCTTGCGGGGCTCGCCTCGCCATCGAGATGCGCGCGCCGTCGCGCAGGAGTGACATGAAGACGCCATCCATGCTGCACCGCCCCGAACCGACGACACCCGACGTCGAACCGGATCCGCCGCCGCCCGGGCACGACGACCCGGTCGACCCGCCCGTGCCCGACGGGCTGCCGCAGGGCGACCCGCCGTCGAACCCGCCGCCGATGCGGATGCCGGCCGCGGCAGTGCGTCACCACCGGCCGCGCGAACACTGAAAAGGAGGACCGTCATGGACATTCACGTGCAATCGCCAGACAAGCGCGCGATCGCTCAGGTACTGGGCCGCTATTTCGAATCGCGTTCGCTGCACTATCACATCGAGGAATTGCCGGGCGGCGTGCTGCAGATCGGCTTTCGCGCGAGCGGCCGCCCGGTCGCCGTGACCGTTTCGTTCGACGATGTCGCGTACGACACCTTTACGCACTGGGACGCCAGCCAGAAGCAGCTGGCGCTCGGCCGGCTCGCCGACGGTTTCTCCCGGATGATGTCGACGCGCAGTCCGGCCGCGCTCGCCGGCGACTATCACGTCGAGCGTTTCTGATTCCGCAATCATCCGCCGGCTCATGCCGGCTTCCGGCAAAGTGCCCGCATACAGCGGGCGCTTTGCGTCTGTGCGCGCGTCGCGTAGGATGTCCATTAATTCAGCGCATGCTACGTTCGCGCCGCAGGCTGCGTGCCGTTGCAGCCGACGAAGCGCGACGCGCTTTCCCTCAGGTTCCTTTCATGCAACCGACGGAGACCGCCTTGACCCCTGTTGCTCGCCTGTTGCTGTCCCCCGGCGCACGCCGGTTCGTATCCAGCCTGTCGGCATTCGCGGCGCTCGCCGCCGCCGACGCCCGCGACGCGTCGGCCCAGACGCCTTCGCCGCTCGGCGAATGGCAATACACGGCGGGCGTACCGCTGCGCAAACTCTTCGATCCGAATATCCCGACCTGGCAGGTCAGCGTCGGCGCCGCGATGACGCTGCAGCCGCGCTATGCGGGCTCCGACCGCTATCGCGTGATGGGCGGCCCGAATTTCGATATCCGCTATCGCGACCTGTTCTTCCTGTCGACCGGCGAGGGGCTCGGCGCGAACGTGCTGCGCGGGCCGAACTGGCGCGTGAGTTTGTCGGTCGGCTATGACCTCGGGCGCCGTTCGGCCGATGATCTCGGCCATCTGAACGGTCTCGACAACATCAATGCGGCGCCCGTGATGAAGCTCGCGGCCGACTACGTGGTCTCGAAGGATTTCCCGCTCGTGCTGCGCGCGGACGTGCGGCGCAGCATCGGCGGGTCGAACGGCTGGACCGGCGATTTTTCCGCGTACATGCCGATGCCCGGCAGCAACGAACACTTCTTCTGGTTCGCGGGGCCCACCGTGTCGTTCGCCGATTCCCGCTACATGAACAGCTGGTTCGGCGTGAACCAGGGGGCGGCGGCGCGCTCGGGGCTGCCGGCCTATTCGTCCGGGGCCGGGATCAAGTCGGCCGGCGTGGGCGTGACGATGGTGTGGTTCGTGAACAAGCACTGGTTCGTCACGATGGACGGCGCGCTCGAGCAGCTCGTCGGCCGCGCGGCGCGCAGCCCGATCACGCAGCAGTCGACCAACGGCGTGTTCGACATGTCGGTGAATTACCAGTTCTGACCGAAGCCGGGGCAGCGGAACGGCGATACCGCGTGCGGCATTGGCCGCCACATTTGATATGATTGCGACCTGTACAAATGTACAGTGATCGATCCCCGTGACGCCTGCTTCGCCGACGCCTCCGGCGTTTTACTATCTGACCAATTTCGAACGCGCGCTGGCCTGGCTCGGCGAGCGTTACGACGACCTGTTCGACGCGCACGAGCATGGGTTCGTCCGGCAGTTCGCGACGCTGCCGCAGGCGTCGCGCGCGCTGCTCGTGCGGATGCTGATGCGCAACGGCTCGGATTTCCGCGCGAGCAAGCTCGTGTACGACGAGATCGGCTGCACGCTCGACGCCGCCGCGCCGCTCGTCGCGCTCGGCTGGGTCGATCCGGCGCCCGCGCTCACGCTCGACGAGCTGTTCGCGCTGTCGACCAAGGCCGATCTGCTGCGCATCTTTCCGTCGCTCGCCGCGCATGCTGGCGAGCGCAAGGCCGACTGGCTCGAACGGCTGAGGCCCGCGCACGACGTCGCGCAACCGCTCGACGCGTGGTGCGCGCAGGCCGACGACCGCGTGCTGCGCGTGACGGTCGGCCCGCTGTGCGACCGGCTGCGGCTGATGTTCTTCGGCAATCTGCATCAAGACTGGAGCGAGTTCGTGCTCGCCGATCTCGGCGTATTCCAGTACGAAAGCGTGCCGATCGCGCCGTCGTCGCGCGCGTTCCAGCAGCGTGGCGACGTCGATGCATATCTCGCGCTGCAGATGTGCCGCGACGCGCTCGACGCATGGCCCGACGATCTGCCGTTCGACGATCTGATCCGCGCGCTGGACGCGGTCGACTGTGCGCAGCCGTGGCTCGCGACGCGCCGCGCGAAGCTGCTGTTCGCGCTGGGCCAGGCATGCGAACGTCGTGCCGACTGGTGCGCCGCGCTCGACGCGTACACGCGCAGCGCGTGGCCCGGCAGCCGCCATCGGCGCATCCGCGTACTCGAACGCTGCGGGCGCGACGGCGACGCGCTCGCGCTGGCGCTCGACGCGCGCGGCGGCTTCGAGAGCGACGAGGAGCGCCAGCGCGTCGAGCGCATGCTGCCGCGCCTGCAGCGCCGCGCCGGCCAGCGGGTCGAACGCGCGGCCGCCGCCGCGGCGGTCCCGCGCGAGACGCTCGTGCTCGCGCGTCCCGACGCATCCGTCAGCGTCGAATTCGCGGTGCGCGACCATCTCGCGCAGCCGGCGTCGCCGGTCCACTACGTCGAAAACACGCTGATCAATTCGCTGTTCGGTCTGCTGTGCTGGGAACCCGTGTTCGCGGCGGTGCCCGGCGCGTTCTTTCACCCGTTCCAGCGCGGCCCGGCCGACCTGCACGCGCCCGATTTCGCCGCGCGTCGCGCGGCGGCCTTCGACGCGTGCTTCGCGCAGCTCGATTCGGGTGCGTACCGCGACACGATCCGTCGGCATTTCGCGACGAAGGCAGGCGTGCAGTCGCCGTTCGTGTTCTGGGGCGTGCTGACCGACGCGTTGCTCGACGAAGCGCTCGCGTGCCTGCCGCCCGAGCACCTGCGGCTGTGGTTCACGCGCCTGCTCGCGGATATCCGCGGCAACCGGTCCGGCTTGCCCGATCTCGTGCGCTTCTGGCCCGACGAACGCCGCTACGAGCTGATCGAGGTGAAGGGCCCCGGCGACCGGCTGCAGGACAACCAGACGCGCTGGCTCGCCTACTGCCTCGCGCACCGCATGCCGGTGCGCGTCGTCGACGTCGAGTGGGCCGGCGAGGGCGTCGCGCACGCCGAGGCGGCGGGGTTGTCCGCATGAGCTACGTCGTCGCGGTGCGGGCGATGTGCGAGTTCACCGCGCGGCGCGGCGATCTCGACCTGCGCTTCACGCCCGCGCCGACCGCGCTCGAAGGCATCGCCGGCCACGGCGCGGTCACGTCGAAGCGCGGCGCGCGCTACGAAACCGAGATCGCGCTGACGGGCACGTGGGGCATGCTCACCGTGCGCGGCCGCGCGGACGGCTACGATCCCGTGGCGAACCGGCTCGAGGAAATCAAGACCTACCGCGGCAGCCTCGATGCGATGCCGGCCAACCACCGCGCGCTGCACTGGGCGCAGGCGAAGGTCTATGCGCACCTGATGTGCGCTGCGCGCGATCTGAAGGAAATCGACGTCGCGCTCGTGTATTTCGACATCGTCTCCGAGCGCGAGACCGTGTTGACGGAAACGCTCGATGCCGGCGCGCTCGCGACGTTCTTCGCCGAGCAGTGCGCGTGCTTCGTCGGCTGGGCCGAACGCGAGACGGCCCATCGCGCCGCGCGCGACGCGGCGCTGCGCGCGCTCGCGTTTCCGCATGGGCAGTTCCGCAGCGGCCAGCGCGAGCTGGCCGTGGCCGTCTATCGCGCGGCACGCGACGAACGCTGCCTGATGGCGCAGGCGCCGACCGGCATCGGCAAGACGCTCGGCACCGTGTTCCCGTTGCTGAAGGCCTGCGGCGAGGGCGAACTCGATCACGTATTTTTCCTGACTGCGAAAACACCCGGCCGCGCGCTCGCGCTCGAAGCGGCGACGACGCTCGGCGCCGGCACGCCCGCGCTGCCGCTGCGTGTGCTGGAACTCGTCGCGCGCGACAAGGCGTGCAAGCATCCGGACAACGCGTGCCACGGCGAATCGTGCCCGCTCGCGAAAGGCTTCTACGACCGGCTGCCGGCCGCGCGCGAGGCGGCGATCGAGGCCGGGCTGCTCGATCGGGAGACCGTGCGCGCCGCCGCGCTCGCGCACGACGTCTGTCCGTACTACCTGGCGCAGGAGCTCGCGCGCTGGTCGGACATGATGATCGGCGACTACAACTACTACTACGACGGCAGCGCAATGCTGCATACGCTCGCGCAGCAGAACCAGTGGCGCGTCGGCGTGCTCGTGGACGAAGCGCACAACCTGCTCGACCGCGCCCGCAAGATGTACAGCGCGTCGCTCGATCCATTCGCGTTCGCGGCCGCGCGCGAAGCCGCGCCCGCCGCGCTGCGCAAGGCATTCGACCGGCTCGCCCGCGCGTGGGGTACGCTCAATCGCGCGCAGGCCGAGCGCTATGCCGCCTATCCCGAGGTGCCGGGCCCGATCGTGTCGGCCGTGCAGAACCTCGTCGCGGCGATCGGCGAACACCTGACCGACGCGCCTCGCGCGAACGGCGACGCGCTGCTGCGTTTTCATTTCGAGGCGATCCAGTTCGGCGTGCTGGCCGAGGCGTTCGACAGCGCGTCGATCTTCGACGCGACGCTGCATGGCGAACCGATGCCGCGCCAGCCGGCGCTCGACGGCGTCGCGACGGCCGGCCGCCGGCGCCGTGTCCAGTCGACGCTGTGCGTGCGCAACGTGATCCCGGCCGGGTTCCTCGCACCGCGCTACGAAGCCGCGCGCGCGACCGTACTGTTCTCGGGCACGCTGAGCCCGTTCCATTTCTATCGCGACACGCTCGGGCTGCCCGGCGATACCGGCTGGCTCGACGTCGACGGGCCGTTCCGCGCCGAACAACTGACGGTGCGCGTCGCGAGCCACGTGTCGACGCGCTGGCGCGACCGCGATCGTTCGCTCGAACCAATCGCCGACCTGATCGCCGCGCAATACGCAGCACGGCCCGGCAACTATCTCGGCTTCCTGAGCAGCTTCGACTACCTCGGGCGTGTGGTCGCGCTGATGCAGACGCGCCATCCGGACGTCCCCGTGTGGGCGCAGGCGCCCGGCATGGCCGAAAGCGAGCGCGACGCGTTTCTCGCGCGCTTCGACGCGGGCGGACGCGGCGTCGGCTTCGCGGTGCTGGGCGGCGCCTTCTCGGAAGGCGTCGACCTGGTCGGCGAGCGGTTGATCGGCGCGTTCATCGCGACGCTCGGACTGCCGCAGGTCAACGACATCAACGAGCAGATGCGGCGCGCGATGGACGCGCGCTTCGGCAACGGTTACGACTACATGTACCTGTATCCGGGGCTGCAGAAGGTCGTGCAGGCGGCCGGGCGCGTGATCCGCACCGAGCACGACGAGGGCGTCGTGCATCTGATCGACGACCGTTACCGGCGGCGCGAAGTGCGCGATCTGCTGCCGCGGTGGTGGCGGATCGGGTGACGGCGGCGGCGCCGGCTGCTACAGCACGTTGAGCATCGCGAGCGCGGCTTCCTGCAGATGCGGCAGCACGCGCCGCACGGCCGCGTCGGTCGTCTCCGCGCCGATTGGCATGTTCGTGCTCAGCGCGGCGACGACTTCGCCGTGACGGTTCTTCAGCGGCACCGCGATCCCGCGTACGCCGACCTGCAATTGCTGCTCGATCGCCGCGTAGCCGGCTTCGCGCGCCCGGTCGACCTGTTCGAGCAGCCGCGCCTTGTTGGTGATCGTGTGCGGCGTGAACGGCGCCAGCTCGGTCTCGTCGAGCCACGCGCGCACGGCTTCGCGATCGGGATGATGGGCGAGCAGGACGACACCGGGCGACGTCAGCGGCGCCGGCACGCGCGCGCCGAGCACGAAGCCCGTCGTCATCACGCGCGAGACGCCGTTGCGCGCGATGAACACGAGCTCCCAGCCGTCGAGCACGCTGACGTACGCCGATTCGTTCAGCGACGCGCTCAACTGCTGCAGATAAGGCTGGACCGTGCGCGGCAGGCGCGCCGAATCGAAGTACGACCAGCCGACCCGCAGCACGCGCGGCGTGAGGCCATACAGCTTGCCGTCGGTGTACACGTAGCCGAGCGATTCCAGCGTCAGCAGGTAGCGACGCGCGGCCGTGCGCGTGAGGCCGGTGCGCGCGGCGGCTTGCGTGGGCGTCATGCGCGCGTGCTGGCTGTCGAAGGCCTCCAGGATCATCAGGCCTTTTTCGAGGCCGGCAATCCAGTCGCGTCGGTCGAGGTCGGGCTTTTTCGTCATCACGGGTGGGCGGTGGCGCGCGGTGTTCGCGCGGGAGTGGGCGATTATCGCGCGAGTTGTGGGGGAGCGGGAGGTCGGTTGATCCGCCATCCTTGCCCGTGGGATAGGGGCCGATATAGAGTCGGCGACATCCATTCAAGGAGGACGTATGCGGGTTGCAAAGTGGGGGAATAGTCTGGCCGTGCGCCTTCCGGTCGGTCTGGTCGACGCGTTGGGGCTACGTGAAGGCGACGAAGTCGAAATAGTCGTTCACCGTGCCGGTGCTTTGGCCGCGAGCCGCCACGCGAGCCCCGAAGCGCTTCTGCTGCCGTTGAGGCGTTTCAGAGGCAAGCTGCCGGGCGATTTCAGGTTCAGGCGGAACGACGCAAACGAGCCGGATTGAGTCGACCCATTCAAGCGCCGGAACGCGCCTGCGGCGGCGCCCAGCTTACTTGTGTTCGTGCCAGAGCGCGGCAATGCGCCATCGGGCGTCGATCACGCACCACTGCTCAACGAAATCGAAGCGGGAATCGATTGCCTGGTCGATCCGTACCGATCCGATGCCCGTTATCGTCGCGCACCGTCCGCGCGTAACGATTTGCATGGTTTCGTCCCGATATGCGATAGCCGGTCTGTCCGGTGTGCGTTCGGCCGCTACGACGCGCATTCGCGCAAGAAATTGCGCTTTCGGGCGAATGCGAGCTTCGTGCCGGACAAAGAAATGCGGGCTCGCGACGAAATCGAGTTGTTCGACATCGGCGTGACGATACGCGTCGATCCAGACGTCGCGCATCTGCGCCAGGGTGAATCGAGGTTCCATAGGCTGTGCATTTTCGTGCTGGAGGGAGGATGTGCGGTTTTTTGCACTTTCCGCCGGATCAGGAAAGCAGGCTATGGCCGGGCTCACGTTTCGGCAATTGGACGGGTCCGAATCTGGTTTTCCGCGAGCGGGAAAAGCCGGCGGGTCGCGGGAGTAGACGTCCCGATGACGCATCGTCAGGCTGACGCCGACTACGGGAAAAGGCGTGAAGCAGCACGCAGCGTGCTGACGCGGACTGATGGCAACCGATGGCAGAACGCCGCGCGGCCGCGCATGGAAACGGCCGATACGGCATAAAAAGCAGCAACCGGATGCGACGCGACCGTTACGCGCGCCGCATCCGTCACGACCTTACTCGCTGCTCGTCCACTCGACGTTCGCACCGACCGAACGCAGGTTTTCGACGAAATGCGGATGTGCGCGGCGAATCGGCAGCGCGTTCATGATTTCCGAGCGGCCTTCGATGCTCGCGGCCACCATCAGCAACGCGATCGCGACGCGAATGATGTACGGGCTCTCGACGCGCGCCGGCGTCAGTTGCAGCCCGCCGAACGTGATCAGCCGGTGCGGATCGGACAGCAGCACGTGCGCGCCGAACTTCGACAGTTCGCCAGACCAGCCGAGCGCGCCGTCGTAGACCTTGTTCCAGAACATCGCGCTGCCTTCCGCGCGCACGCCGAGCGCGATGAAGATCGGCAGCAGGTCGACCGGCAGGTACGGCCACGGCGCGGCCTCGACCTTGGTCAGGATGTTCTGCGTGAACGGCCGGCGCACGCGCAGCGGGCCGTCGCGCTCCGCGCGCGACCAGCCGTCGCGGTGCGTGACGGTGACGCCGAATTTCGCGAACGTGCGGTCGATCAGCGGGAAATGCTCGGGCGACGAGTTGCGCACCGTGATGTCGCCGCCCGTGATCGCGCCGAGCGCGAGGAACGTCGCGATCTCGTGGAAATCCTCGGCGAAGCGGAACTCGCCGCCGCCGAGCTTGCCGCCGCCCGTCACGCACAGCCGCGACGTGCCGATCCCCTCGATCGCGACGCCGATCATCGCGAGGAACTGGCAGAACTCCTGCACGTGCGGCTCGGATGCCGCGTTCATCAGCGTCGACGTGCCGTTCGCGGCCGTCGCGCACAGCGCGAAGTTCTCGGTGGTCGTCACCGACGCGTAGTCGAGCCAGTGATCGTTGGCCGTCAGCGGGCCGTCGGTACGGACGATCAGCGAATCGGGCGTGCGTTCGATGTGCGCGCCGAACCGCTCGAACACCTCGACGTGCGGATCGATCTCGCGCACGCCGAGCGTGCAGCCTTTCACGTCGTTCTCGAGGCGCGCGACGCCGAAGCGCGCGAGCAGCGGCGGAATCAGCATGATCGACGAACGCATCGCCTCGGGCAGCCGGTGGACGGCCGGATCGAACGTCGTGTTGCGATGGTGAAGCTCGAGCAGACCCGTCGTGAAATCGACCGACACGTCGCTGCCGAGCGTGCGGAAGATGTCGAGGATCTTGCGCACGTCGGTGATGTCGGGCACGCCGACGAGGCGCAGCGGCTGATCGGTCAACAGGGTGGCGCACAGAATCGGCAGGACGGCGTTCTTGTTCGCGGACGGCTTGATGTCCCCGCGCAGCGGAGTGCCGCCGTGGACGATGAGATTCGACATGATATGGGGGCGTATCGGTGACTGACGTAGGCCCATATGATGCCATTGGTCGGCACGCGGCGTGGAATGTTCGCAGGGGAAAAGGGGAATCGGCGCGCGTAACTGACAGTGTTTGACGTCGCGCCCGTGAAGCAGCAGGTCGAATGCCGGCCGGCATGGCCGAATGACCGGCCGCGTGGCCGACCGCGGAGGGCGACCGGCCACGCGCTCATCGCGTCATTGCGCCGCCCGCATCCGTGCGGCGACCACCAGCGAGATCAGGCAGCCGGCCGCCAGATAGCCGGCGACGAGGTGCCACGAACCGCCGGCCACGCTGACGAGGCCGACCGCGATGAACGGCGTGAACCCGCCGCCGACGACGCTCGCGAACTGGTAGCCGACGCCCGCGCCGCTGTAGCGGTACTCGGCGCCGAACAGCTCGGTGAACAGCGGTTGCTGGACGCTCACGACCATGTCGTGCGCGGCGTTCGCCAGCAGGATCGAGAAGATCACGATCCACGCGATCGACCGCGCTTCCAGTGCGAGGAAGAACGGCACCGCGGACGCAAGGCCGATCAGCGCGCCGATCAGATAGATGCGGCGCAGGCCGTAGCGGTCGGCCAGCCACGCGAAGCAGGGGATCGTCACGCAGCTCACCGCGCCCACCAGCAGGCCGATGTTCAGGAACAGGTCGCGCGACATGCCGAGGTTCGTCGTCGAATAACTGAGCGCGAACGCGGTGACGATATACATCGTGAACAGTTCGGCGAGCCGCAGCGCGACGATCAGCAGGAACGCCTTCGGATGGCGCGTCAGCGCTTCCAGCACCGGCAGGCGCAGCTTGCGGTTGCCGTGCTCGACCTTCTCGACGAATTCCTGCGATTCGTCCATGTTCTTGCGCACCCACAGCCCGATCAGCACCAGCACGATGCTGAACACGAACGGCAGGCGCCAGCCCCACGACTTGAACGCGGCCTCGCCGAGCGTATGGCTCAGGATCGATACGATGCCGGTGGCCAGCACGAGCCCGACGCCGTAGCCGACCTGCACGCCGCTGCTGTAGAACGCCTTCTTCTGCTTCGGCGCGCTTTCGACGGCCATCAGCGCCGCGCCGCCCCATTCGCCGCCGACCGCGAAACCCTGGATCGCGCGCATCAGCACCAGCAGCACGGGCGCCCACCAGCCGATCGTCGAGAACGTCGGCAGCAGGCCGATCGCGACGGTCGACAGCCCCATCAGCATCACGGTCAGCACGAGCATCCGCTTGCGGCCGAGCCGGTCGCCGTAGTGGCCGAACACGATGCCGCCGAGCGGCCGGAACAGGAAGCCGACGCCGAAGGTGGCGAACGCCGCGAGCGTGCCCATCGTCGGGCTGACTTTCGGGAAGAACTCCGAATTGAACACCAGCGCGGCGACGATCCCGTACAGCAGGAAGTCGTACCAGTCGACGACGGCGCCGACGAAGCTGCCGATCGCGGCCTTGCGGGCCTGGTTGCGCGCACGGGCGCCTGCAGCGGCGTCGAGCGTGTCGAAGGTGGGGGTCATGGCGATGTCTCCTGGCACGGCGCATCGTGGAATCGTGGCGGCGCCGCGTCCGATGCTGCATTGAAGTCGATGAGTGAACGGAGAATAGGGCGCGCGCCGCACGGCGGCAATCGGCCAATCGGATAAATTGCGCGATTATCGTTCAAGTCCGTGCGATTATCGAACGATTTTCGGGTTTGCACTAGGCGGCCCGACGATATCCCGTTCGGCCGGGGTGTGCCGCCGTGAACGATCTGGTTAAAATCTGCAGCATCGACAACTCGCCCGTCCGGGCGCACGTGCGGCCGCCACCTCGGCCGCGCATGCCGCGCGCGACAGGCACGCTACCCCATCGACGCATGTCCCCGGAGACTGGAATGCCCGGCAATTCCCACCCCCTGTCCAGCGATACGCCGCCCGTCGCCGATCCGGCCGCCAATCCGCTCGGGATGGCCGGCCTCGAATTCGTCGAATTCGCGGCGCCCGTGCCGGACGCGCTCGCGCGGCGCTTCGAGCAGCTCGGATTCAAGGCGATCGCGCGGCACGTCAGCAAGAACGTCACGCTATATCGGCAGGGGCAGATGCATTTCCTGATCAACGCCGAGCCCGATTCGTTCGCCGCGCGCTATGCGGAGGAATACGGGATGGGCGTCTGCGCGATCGGGTTGCGCGTGGCGAACGCCCGGCGCGCGTTCGAGCGTGCGATCCAGCTCGGTGCGTGGGCGTTCGAGGGCGAAAAGGTCGGCGTCGGCGAACTCAAGATTCCGGCGATCCAGGGCATCGGCGATTCGCACCTGTATTTCGTCGACCGCTGGCGCGGGCGGGATGGCCAGCGCGGCGGTGTCGGCGACATCTCGATCTTCGACATCGATTTCCGGCCGATCGACATCGCGACCGCCCATACCGATCTCGATTGCGCCGGCGTCGGCCTGCAGCAGGTCGACCACTTCACGCAAACCGTCGGCGCGGGCCGCATGCAGGAGTGGCTGGATTTCTACCACGACCTGCTGCATTTTCGCGAGATCCACCAGATCGACGCGCATTGGCATGTGTCGGAGGAATCGCGCGTGATGGTGTCGCCGTGCGGCGCGGTGCGGATTCCCGTGTACGAGGAAGGCACGCGGCGCACCGAGCTGATGCATGCGTACCTGCCCGACCATCCGGGCGAGGGCGTCCAGCACGTCGCACTGGCGACCGACGACATCCTGTCGTGCGTCGATGCGCTGCGTGCGAACGGCGTCGAGTTCATCGAGCCGCCCGCACGCTATTACGACGACGTCGATGCGCGACTGCCCGGGCACGGCGTCGATCTCGATGCGCTGCGCCGCCGCGCGGTGCTGGTCGACGGCGAGATCGGCCGCGACGGCGTGCCGAGGCTGTTCTTCCAGACCTTCGTCAAGCGCCGGCCCGGCGAGATCTTCTTCGAGATCGTGCAGCGCAAGGGGCATCACGGGTTCGGCGAGGGCAACCTCGCGGCACTCGCCCGCGCGCGCGACGCGGGCTGAACGATCAAGCGCCGGCGGCCGGCGCGCGGTCCGGCGCGGGGGCGCTCGATGCCGTATCGGCGACGGCGTCACGGCTTCCGTTCCGTCGGGGCTGCCCGTCGATCCAGGGCTGACGTGTTGCCGCGAAGGCCGACAGCCCGTCGCGGCCCGTCGGTGTGTCACGCCGAATCGGCCGTTGCGAGCTTGCGGCTGTGCCGACGCATGCCGGCGAAAATCGCATCCGCGACGTCCGCCGGAAAATCCGCCGGGATCTGCGCGGCGGCTTCGGCAATCGCGGGTTCCGTGCGGGCGGCGACGGCCGCCATCGCGGCGCGCACGTCGTCTTCGGTCAGGCCGACGCGCCGGCCCTGCGCGATCCAGTGGCGCGGCTGGACTTCACCGATCACGTAATGCCGGTTCTTCCCGCAGACGGCCATCGCGAGGCGTGCGCGGCGCGGCGGAATCTGGTTGCGGCTCGTACCGATGATCGGATGCGCGGACAGCACGTCGTACAGCGGCGTGCTGCGATACGCATTGCCGGGCAGGTGCGCGATGCTGAAGTTCTTCGCGTGGCCGTCGATCGCGGCCAGCACCCAGAACACGAGCTGGGCGACGAAGAAATTCATCCGGTCGCGGGCCGCATCGGCCGAATTCGCGAGGATGCCCATGATCGTCTCGATGCCGGGGCCGCCGTCCGACTCGTATTTCGCCCCCGACGGCGTGCCGGTCGCCTGGCACATGTCCTCCTGCGGCAGTCGCAGGATCCACGAGCCGTCGCGCGACGGACGCCGGTCGAAGCGCTCGACGATCAGCGCCTTCTGGTCGTCGAACCGGCCGATCTCGCACGGCGCGACCGACAGGCCGTACGCGGCGACGAGCTTCGAACACAGCCATTCGTTTTCGACGGACGTGCGCATGTCGGCCTGCATGTTGCCGACGCGCCCGAGCGGCAGCTTGAAGATGTGGGTCGTCGGCGTGCTGCCCGACGGACGCAGCCAGCGGTTTCCCTGACGCAGCAGCGCGGTTTTTTCCTGCGCGCCGGCAATCGACAGGCGCAGATCGCTTTCCGGCTCCGCGTGGCCGGGCAGCGGCGCGGCGGTCGCGTGGCGCAGCACGTCGGCAACGGCTGCATCGTCGAGCGTCGCGCCTTCGATCGCCTCGAGGTCGGCGGGCGTCTCGCCGGGCGGCAGCATCTGGATCGCGCCGACGCAATCGCGGCCGACCGACGCGAGCAATTCGAACGGCGCCGTCGATCCGAGCCGGTAACGCTGCGCGATGCGGCGGCGGATCGGCTCGCTGTCGGGCAGCAGGTTGTCGAAGTAGTCGGCCACGATCGCGCCCTGGTGCGGCTGGTTGCCGGGCGTAAAGGGCAGCGACAGCGACAGTGGCCGGCCCTGGGGATCGTCGAGCCAGTCCGGCAGGTACACGAGACGCTCGACCCCGCGCCGGATTTCCCAATAGCCGACGGGAATGCCGTTCATCCACAGGTCGAGCCGATCATGGCGGGCGCGTGCGGCCATCGTCACCAGTCCTCCCGCTTCGACACGCGTGGCCTGGCCCGAGTCGTCGCTGCCGGGCGCTTCCGCGCCGCGTCGGCCGCGGCCCCGGCCGGGGATTGCGCGGCCGTGGTGCCGCGCTTGCTCGCGGCCGGCTTGCGGCGCGCCGGCGGCTCGGCATCGGAAGCCGGATCGGCCGCTTCCGCCCGCGCATCCCGCTCGTCCAGGCTGAGCATCATGCGAACGCCGAGCGCGTTCAACACCTTCAAAAGCCGTTCGATACTGGCCGCCGACGGGTTGGCTTCGAGCTGCGCATAGGATTGCTGGGTGATGCCGAGGCGCGCGGCCAGTTGCGCCTGCGTGAGCCCCGCGGATTTGCGGAAGCCGACGAGTATCGGACGCAACTGGGTCAAGGTCTGGACAGGAAAGGCCATTGGGCGCTCCGCGAGATGACAGGCGATCGTTTGTAATCGGAAAATACAGTCTATGGCATGTATTGCAAAAATACAAATGATAGCCTGTATTGACAAAAAACAAACGATAACCTGTTAAAGGGAGCCCGATCGGGCAGGCAACGGCACGCATCGGCCGTCAGGCGATACCTGCGGCGTTCACGATCCGCGCGTCGAGCGATTCGCCCAATCGGCCCATGCCGGCCACTGCATCCAGCCGCGCCGGATGAATCCGGCGCCCGTGCCGATCACGAGCGCGCCGATCGCGAGCGCAGCCAGATCGTCGAGCCGGCCGAAGCCGACCAGCGCCGCACTCATTGCGAGCGCCGCGAGCAACGACGACAGCGCATCGGTTCGCACGTGCCAGCCGCTCGCCTCGAGCAGCGCGGAGCCGGTCTCGCGCGCCTTGCGCAGCATCCAGTACGACAGCACGGCCTTGCCGGCGAGCATGACGGCAACCAGCGCGAATGCGGTCGCGCCCGGCTGCACGACGGGCGGCGTATCGAACCCGGTCAGCGCATGCCAGATCATCCGCCCGCCGGTCGCGGCCAGCAACGCGCCGAGGCCCGCGAGCGCGAGCGGCTCGTAGGTCGGGCGGCGCGCCGGCGGCAGGCGCGCGTCGAGCCGGCAGGCGACGAGGATCAGCGCATCGGCCGCGAGATCGATCGCCGCATGCACGACGTCCGCGAGCAAACCCGACGAATGCGCGGACCGTGCCGCCGCCGTCTCGACGGCGAGCAGCAGGAGGTTGATCGCGAGGCTGACGGCAAGGGCGCGGGACGTGGCCGCGTAGACGTGGGGCGTGGCGCGCGACGGGCGCTGCATGGCGGATCGCTTGTCGGGATCGGGGACGGCTTCGAACGTTACCGGCCTACGGTGGCACGCCGATGACACGCCGAACGAACGCGCCGCGCGAGGAATCCGGCCTTCCTGACGCGCCAGATGAATCACATGGATTCATGTGATCTCGACATTATAGAAATAATGTCAAATTACATCGCTCGATTGGTTGGATATTTAACGGTTTACGTTATATTATCAACTAAATTCTCGACCAAACCTGCCATGTCCGATCTCGCCGCCGACGAACCTCGCCTGACCGCCGAAATCGAGCGGCTCAAGGCCGCCTTCCCGAAAACGCGCGAGTTGTACCGCGAAGTGTGTGCGCTGCTGTTCTTCCGCTTCGGTATCACGCCGACGGCGAACCGCCTGTATCAACTCGTTCGCAAGGGCAGCATGAGCACGCCGACGGCCGTCCTCGGCGAGTTCTGGGCCGAGTTGCGGGAAAAGAGCCGCGTGCGCATCGAGCATCCCGACCTGCCGGCCGACTTGCAGGCGGCGGCAGGCGAACTCGTCGCGGCGTTGTGGAATCGATCGAGTACCGACGCGGCCGCCGCGCTCGATGCGCTGCGCGCGGAAGTCGAGACCGAGCGGGCAAACGCGCAAGCGGAAGTCGCGACGCTGCGGGCCGAACTGGTCCGCACCGAAACCGCGCTGGAGCAACGCACGGCCGCCTTGTTG
The DNA here is from genome assembly GCF_020419965.1 of Burkholderia sp. AU39826. NCBI lineage: Bacteria > Pseudomonadati > Pseudomonadota > Betaproteobacteria > Burkholderiales > Burkholderiaceae > Burkholderia > Burkholderia sp. AU39826. The sequence continues at coordinate 457,723 of NZ_JAIZQG010000001.1, read as the reverse complement.
GCCGCGCAGGTCCGCATTCAGGAACTGGAGCAGGCGAGGGCGGCGGACGATGCATCGCGGCAAGCGCTGCAAGCGGATATCGAGCGCCTGAAAGCCGACAACGCGGCGGGCGACCGCGCGCTCGCGCAGGCCCGCGTGGATTTCACCGTCCAGCTCGACAGGTTGCGCGACGATGCCGGCCGCGCCGAAGAGCGGCTGCGCGCGTCGGAGAAGCGGGCGCTTCAGGAAATCGATCGCGAGCGGCTCGCGGCCGCGCGATTGCAAAAGGAACTCGACGCAGCGACATCGCGCGCGGAACAACGCGACTCGCAGCAGCGAAAGGAAATGGCGGCGCTACAGGCCCAACTCGGCGATGCGCTGCATCGCTGCGGCGTGCTTCAGGGGCAACTCGACGGCGCACTGGCGACCGGCGCGGCGCGCGGCCACGAACTCGACGCGCTGAGGCGCGAGATGGCAGCGCTCGTGCGCCGGCCGCCGTTGCGCGGCGTCAAGACCGTCCCGGCCGCCGAGCGCAGCGAGCGGCGGGCGCGCACCAGAAAGCGCGCCGACGAAGCGCCGCGCTGACATCGAAACCGGGTCGCCGATATGACGCGCCACCCGCAGACGGACGAACGAGCGAGGAGAACGCCGGCCGGGGCATTGGGCGCGCGACGGGGATCGGGTAAAGTGCCGCTCAACATGCCGGCTCGACGTTACTAGACGACCGGTCTAATCGTTGCTACCATACGCCATCATGAATGCATCTTCAGGCGCCGAAGTCCGCCAGCACATCCTGAACATCGCGAAGCCGATCATGCTCCACAAGGGCTTTTCGGCGGTCGGTCTGAACGAGATTCTCGCCGCGGCGGGCATCCCGAAGGGCTCGTTCTACCATTACTTCGGCTCGAAAGAGGCATTCGGCGAAGCGTTGCTCGAATCGTATTTCGAAGGCTATCTCGCGCATCTCGACAAGCTGTTCAAGCAGCAGTCCGGCACGGGCGCCGAGCGCCTGATGACGTACTGGGGCAACTGGCTGCACACGCAATGCGCGGACGATCCGGAAGGCAAGTGCCTCGCGGTCAAGCTCGGCGCCGAAGTGTCGGACCTGTCGGAAGCGATGCGCGCGGTACTGCGGCGCGGCACCAGTCAGATCATCGAGCGGCTCGCGGGCGGCATCGAGGCCGGGCTGGCCGACGGTTCGCTGAGCGGCGTCGACGATCCGTCGCACGCAGCAGCGATCCTGTACGAGCTCTGGCTGGGCGCGACACTGCTGGAAAAGATTCACCGCAACCGCAAACCGCTCGAGAGGGCGATGATCGAAACGCGGCGCATGCTGAATCTGCCGCCGGCCGCGTCCGACGGCGCGCAGTCGTAATTCCGGCGCGCATGGCGCGCCTTGTTTTTGCCCTGGTTATAGACGACTGGTCTACTCAATCATTCATGACGAACGCTATACGCCGCGTTACGCTGTCCCGATCGCTCCCACCGCCTGCCTGCGACCGCCCCGGCCACACCGCCGCGGCCGTCGGGGCGCGCACTTCCTGCTGGTCCATCCCTGATCCGATCGTGCCCACGACGCACGTTCATTCCTGTTGACGGAGGCTCACATGCCGCAAAGCAAGACTGCAAACCGCCAGATCGTCCTGAATTCGCGCCCGGTCGGCGCACCGACACCGGACAACTTCCGAGCCGAAACCGGCGCCGTGCCGGTGCCCGGCGCCGGCCAGGTCCTGCTGCGCACCGTCTGGCTGTCGCTCGACCCGTACATGCGCGGCCGGATGAGTGACGCGCCGTCCTACGCACCGCCGGCCGAACTCGGCCAGCCGATGGTCGGCGGCACGGTCAGCCGCGTGGTGTCGTCGAATCTGCCGGCGTTTCGCGAAGGCGATCTCGTCGTCGCCGGCGCAGGCTGGCAGGACTATGCGCTGTCCGACGGGCGCGACCTGATCCCGCTCGGCCGCGATTTCGCGCACCCGTCGTACGCGCTCGGCGTGCTCGGCATGCCGGGCTTCACCGCCTACACGGGCCTGTTGAAGATCGGCGAGCCGAAGGCCGGCGAAACCGTGGTCGTCGCGGCCGCGAGCGGCGCGGTCGGCGCGGTGGTCGGCCAGATCGCGAAGCTGAAGGGCTGCCGCGTGGTCGGCGTCGCGGGCGGCGCCGACAAGTGCGCGTACGTGACCGGTACGCTCGGCTTCGACGCATGCGTCGACCACCACGATCCGGCGTTTGCCGCGAAGCTGAAGGATGCGTGCCCGAACGGCATCGACATCTATTTCGAGAACGTCGGCGGCGCCGTGTTCGACGCGGTGTGGCCGCTGCTGAACGACCATGCGCGCGTGCCCGTCTGCGGAATCATCGCGCATTACAACGACGCGGCATACGACGACAAGGCCGTGTCGACCGGCCGTGACCGCGTGCCGGCGCTGATGGGCGCGATCCTGCGCAAGCGCATCCGCGTGCAGGGTTTCATCATCCTCGATCACTATGCGACCGGCTATGCGCCGTTCCTGAAGGACATGACCGAATGGGTCGCACAGGGCAAGGTGAAGACGCGCGAGGACGTCGTTCCCGATCTCGCCGATGCACCGCAAGCACTGATCGGCCTGCTTGCCGGCAAGAATTTCGGCAAGGTCGTCGTGCGCGTCGGCCCGGACGAGCTGGCCTGATCCCGCCGCGGCGACATACCACCCGCTGCACGCTGGCGTCGCGAGACGCCGGCTTGTGGCATGCTCGTTTCCGTTTTCAAAGGAGTGAAAAATGGCGCTTCACGTGATCGCTTCGCTGTTCCTGAAACCCGAACACGCGCAGGCCGCCGAGGCCGAACTGCGCAGCATGGTCGCGAAGACGCGCACCGAGCCGGGCAACCGCCGCTACGACCTGTTCCGCGAGCAGGACGGATCGCCGAACCTGCATCTGTACGAGATCTACGACGACCAGGCGGCATTCGACGCGCACCTCGCGAGCCCGTATTTCGGCGAATTCCGCACGAAGTCGGCCGAGTGGTTCACCGCACCGCCGGTGATCAAGGTGCTGTCGGCCATCGACGTGGCCGACTAACGACGCAAGCAAGCAACACCGCCGCGGCTCGCCCGCACCCGGGCCGCGAGGGCACCCGTTGCGCACGACGCAACGGCGATGACGACGACCCTGCGGCGCAGCGCGCCTCGTTCGCGCCGCTTCCCCAAATACAACGGCCCCGGAGGCTGAATGATCACCCTCAACATCAACGGCGAAACCCGCTCGGTCGACGCCCCCGACGACATGCCCTTGCTCTGGGTGCTGCGCGACGTCGTCGGCCTCACCGGCACCAAGTTCGGCTGCGGCATCGCGCAATGCGGCGCGTGCACCGTGCATCTCGACGGTGTGGCCGCACGTTCGTGCGTGCTGCCGGTCGCGGCCGTCGCCGGCCGCAAGGTCACGACGATCGAGGCCGTCGGCGCGACGCCGGCCGGCCACAAGGTCCAGCAGGCGTGGCGCGAGCTCGACGTCGTCCAGTGCGGCTACTGCCAGTCGGGGCAGGTGATGGCCGCCACCGCGCTGATCGCTTCGAACCCGAATCCGAGCGATGCCGATATCGACGCGGCGATGGCTGGCAACATCTGCCGCTGCGGCACGTACCACCGGATTCGCGCGGCCGTCAAACAAGCCGCAAAAGGAGCCTGACATGTCACGCGGACTGATCGAAGCAGGTCGGGCCGGCGCGGGCGTGTCGCGCCGGTCGTTTCTGAAACTCGGCATGTCGCTCGGCGCCGCCGCCGGCGGCGGCTTGCTGCTCGGCTTCAGCCTGCCGGCGGCCGGTGACGATACACGTCGCTCGGTGATCGGCGGCGACGCCGCCGAACCCGCGCCGCCGGGCGTGTTCGCGCCGAACGCGTTCGTGCAGATCGACCGCGCCGGCAAGGTCACGCTGGTGATGCCGAAGGTCGAGATGGGGCAGGGTGTCTATACGGCGCTGCCGATGCTGATCGCGGAAGAGCTCGAAGTGCCGCTGTCGAGCGTGACGCTCGATCATGCGCCGCCCAACGAGAAACTGTTCCTCGATCCGCTGCTCGGCGGCCAGCTTACCGGCGGCTCGACGTCGGTGCGCTACGCGTGGGAGCCGCTGCGCCGCGCGGGCGCCACCGCGCGCACGCTGCTGGTCTCGGCGGCCGCGAAGCAGTGGAGCGTCGATCCGGCGAGCTGCCGCACGGCGAACGGCGAAGTGCAGCATCCGCCGAGTGGGCGGCGCGGATCGTACGGCCAGTTGGCCGACGCGGCGGCGAAGCTGCCGGTGCCGAAGGACGTCGTGCTGAAGCAGCCGGCGGATTTCAAGCTGATCGGCACGCCCGCGAAGCGCCTCGATTCGCCGGAGAAGGTCGACGGCACCGCGCAGTTCGGGCTGGACGTGCGCCTGCCCGGGATGCTGTACGCGGTGATCGTGAACAGCCCGGTGTTCGGCGGCACGGTCGCGAGCGTTGACGACACGGCCGCGAAGAAGATCCCCGGCGTGCGCCAGGTCGTGCGCGTCGACAACGCGGTCGCGGTGGTCGGCGATCACACGTGGGCCGCGAAGCGCGGCGCATCGGCGCTCGTCGTGAAGTGGAATGAAGGCGCGGGCGCGAAGGTATCGACGAAGGATCTGTTCGCGGATCTCGCGCAGGCGGCGGCGAACGGCAAGGGCGCGGTCGCGCGCAAGGAAGGCGACGTCGGCAAGGCGTTCGCGAACGCGAAGACGCGCGTCGATGCCGTCTACGAACAGCCGTTGCTCGCCCACGCGACGATGGAGCCGGTGAACTGCACGGTGCACGTGCGCGGCGACGGCTGCGACATCTGGGTCGGCACGCAGGTGCCGACCCGCGCACGCGACACGGCGCAACAGTTGACCGGGCTGTCGCCCGACAGGATCGTCGTGCACAACCATCTGCTCGGCGGCGGATTCGGCCGACGGCTCGAAACCGACATGATCGGCCAGGCCGTGAAGGTCGGCAAACAGGTCAATGCCCCGGTGAAGGTGATCTGGACGCGCGAGGAAGACGTCCAGCACGACATGTACCGGCCGTGCTACTACGACAAGATCTCCGCCGGCCTCGACGCGAACGGCAAGCCGGTTGCGTGGCAGCACCGGATCGTCGGCTCGTCGATCCTCGCGCGCTTCGCGCCGCCCGCGGTCAAGGACGGCGTCGATCCCGACGCGGTCGAGGTTGCGGCCGAACTGCCGTACGACCTGCCGAACCAGCTCGTCGACTACGTGCGCCAGGAGCCGCGCCACGTGCCGACCGCGTTCTGGCGCGGCGTCGGGCCGACGCGCAGCACGTTCGTCGTCGAAAGCTTCATCGACGAACTCGCCGCGCAGACCAAGACCGACCCGGTGCAGTACCGTCGCGCGCTGCTCGACAAGTCGCCGCGCGCCCGCAACGTGCTCGACGTCGCGACGAAGGCGGCCGGCTGGGGCGCGTCGCTGCCGAAGGGGCAGGGGCGCGGCGTATCGGTGATGCATGCGTTCGGCAGCTTCTTCTCGATCGTCATCGACGTCGCGGTGGACGGCGGCGAGGTGCAGGTCAAGCGCGCCGTGTGCGCGGTCGATTGCGGGATGGTCGTGAATCCGAACACGATCGAGGCGCAGGTGCAGGGCGGCATCATCTTCGGGATCACGGGCGCGCTGTACGGCGAGATCACGATCGAGGACGGCCGCGTCGTGCAGAGCAACTTCACCGACTACCGGATGATGCGAATCAACGAGGTGCCGCCGATCGAAGTCCATCTGGTGAAGAGCGGCGAGGCGCCGGGCGGGATCGGCGAGCCGGGCACGGCCGCGACCGCGGCGGCGCTGTCGAACGCGATCTTCGCGGCCACCGGCACGCGGCTGCGCAAGCTGCCGGTCGGCAACCAGCTGAAAACGGCCTGAGGGGAGGGACGACCATGCGACATCTCACCTTGAACCTGAAGGCGCTGCGCGCGTCGCTGCTTGCGCTGTCCGCACTGCTGGCCGGCACGGTCGCGCATGCCGCGCAGACGACGCCCGCCGACAGCGCGCTCGTCGCTCGCGGCGCGTATCTCGCGAAAGCCGGCGACTGCGTCGCGTGCCATACCGCGCCGCGCGGCACGCCGTTCGCGGGCGGCCTGAAGATGGTCACGCCGATGGGCGCGATCTACACGACCAACATCACGCCCGATCCGGATACGGGCATCGGCGGCTATACCGAGGCCGATTTCGCCAGCGCGTTGCGCAAGGGCGTCGCGAAGGACGGCCACAACCTGTATCCGGCGATGCCGTATCCGTCGTATGCGAAGCTGAAGGACGACGACGTGAAGGCGCTGTATGCATACTTCATGCACGGCGTCGAACCGGTGAAGCAGGCGAACCGGCCGTCCGACATCCCGTGGCCGCTCAACATGCGCTGGCCGCTCGCGTTGTGGAACATGGTGTTCCTCGATTCCACACCGTACGCGGACAAGCCGGCGAAGGATGCGGTGTGGAATCGCGGCGCGTATCTCGTGCAGGGGCTCGGGCACTGCGGGTCGTGCCACACGCCGCGCGGCGTCGGCTTCCAGGAGAAGGCGCTCGACGAAAGCGGCGCGGCGTTCCTGTCGGGCGCGTCGATCGACAACTGGTTCGCGTCGAACCTGACCGGCGAGCACAACACCGGGCTTGGCCGCTGGAACGAGGCGGACGTCGCGCAGTTCCTGAAGACCGGCGCGAATCAGCACGCGACCGCGTTCGGCTCGATGGTGAGCGTGATCAACCACAGCACGCAGGAGCTGACCGACGACGATCTGGCCGCGATCTCGCGCTACCTGAAATCGCTGCCGGCGGCAGGCGGCACGGGCGCACCGCCGTACCGCTACGATCCGAAGCCGACGCAGGTCGCGCTGGGCCGGCCGGCAGCCGATCCGGGCGCGAAGGTGTATAACGCTTACTGCCTGCATTGCCACGGGGTGGACGGGCGCGGCTATGCACCGCTGCTCGCGCCGCTCGCCGGCAATCCGAACGTGCTGGAGGCGGATGCATCGTCGCTGATCAACGTGACGTTGAACGGCAGCGACACGCTCGTGATCGGTGGTGTGCCGTCCGCGTATCCGATGCCGGCGTTCTCGAACCAGTTGAACGACCAGCAGATCGCCGACGTGCTGACGTTCATGCGCGCCGGCTGGAACAACGGCGCGCCGGCCGTGCAGGCGGCGGACGTCGCGAAACTCCGCAAGGCGACGGCGGCCGCGCACTGAGCGCGGGGCGCCGCGAAACGAGGGCGGGCCGGCGTGCCTGCCGCCCACGCCGCCGGGTGCGTGCCTGCCCTGGCGGCATGGCTTTTTGTCAACCGGCGCGCGGCCGTTCGCGGCAGCGCGCGTTTTATCGACGCAATGTAGGGGTGTCTGGATGGCTAACGTGACTTATACGGATACGCAACTGCTGATCGACGGCGAGTGGGTCGACGCCGCGAGCGGCAGGACGATCGACGTCGTGAACCCGGCGACCGGCAAGCCGATCGGCAAGGTGGCCCACGCGGGCATCGCCGATCTCGACCGCGCGCTCGCCGCCGCCCAGCGCGGCTTCGAAGCATGGCGCAAGGTGCCCGCGCACGAGCGCGCGGCGACGATGCGCAAGGCGGCCGCGCTGGTGCGCGAGCGCGCGGACACGATCGCGCAGTTGATGACGCAGGAGCAGGGCAAGCCGCTCACCGAAGCGCGCGTCGAAGTGCTGTCGGCGGCCGACATCATCGAATGGTTCGCGGACGAGGGCCGCCGCGTGTACGGCCGGATCGTGCCGCCGCGCAACCTCGGCGCGCAGCAGACGGTCGTGAAGGAGCCGGTGGGCCCGGTCGCGGCGTTCACGCCGTGGAATTTCCCGGTCAACCAGGTCGTGCGCAAGCTGAGCGCCGCGCTCGCGACCGGCTGCTCGTTCCTCGTGAAGGCGCCGGAGGAAACCCCGGCGTCGCCGGCCGCGCTGCTGCGCGCGTTCGTCGATGCGGGCGTGCCGGCGGGCGTGATCGGCCTCGTGTACGGCGATCCGGCTGAAATTTCGTCGTACCTGATTCCGCACCCGGTGATCCGCAAGGTCACGTTCACGGGTTCGACGCCGGTCGGCAAGCAACTGGCCGCGCTCGCGGGCCAGCACATGAAGCGCGCGACGATGGAACTGGGCGGCCACGCACCGGTGATCGTCGCCGAGGATGCGGACGTCGCGCTCGCGGTGAAGGCCGCCGGCGGTGCGAAATTCCGCAACGCGGGGCAGGTCTGCATTTCGCCGACGCGCTTTCTCGTGCACAACAGCATCCGCGACGAATTCACGCGCGCGCTGGTCAAGCATGCGGAAGGACTGAAGGTGGGCAACGGCCTCGACGAAGGCACGACGCTCGGCGCGCTCGCGAACCCGCGGCGCCTGAGCGCGATGGCGTCGGTCGTCGACAACGCGCGCAAGGTCGGCGCGAGCATCGAAACCGGCGGCGAGCGGATCGGTGCGGAAGGCAACTTCTTCGCACCGACCGTGATCGCGAACGTGCCGCTCGAAGCGGACGTGTTCAACAACGAGCCGTTCGGCCCGGTCGCGGCGATCCGCGGTTTCGACAAGCTGGAGGATGCGATCGCCGAGGCGAACCGTTTGCCGTTCGGTCTGGCCGGCTACGCGTTCACGCGTTCGTTCGCGAACGTGCATCTGCTGACGCAGCGCCTCGAAGTCGGGATGCTGTGGATCAACCAGCCGGCGACGCCGTGGCCGGAAATGCCGTTCGGCGGCGTGAAGGATTCGGGCTATGGGTCGGAAGGCGGGCCGGAAGCGCTGGAGCCGTATCTCGTTACGAAGTCGGTGACGGTGATGGCCGTTTGAGGGTGGTCTGATGGCAGGTTGGCCGCGTGCGTGCCGCCATTTGCGGTCCGCACGCGGCTGGCGTTGCCGAGCGCCGGGCGTTCTGCCCGGCCTCGTTGTTTCTGATTCGTTCGCCGTCGGCACCCGCAGCGCCTGCTGCTCACGAAAGCCCGGCTATCGACGTGCGATCAGCGCCAGAATTGCTCCACCCACTGGCACACACGTTGCCACTCGGCGGTTCTCATGTACGCCTGGGTCTCCTTCTCCAGTTCCGGCGCCTTTTGCCAGTCATCGAGGGCGACGGCTTGACCGAGCACGAAATTTCCGCGCTGGTAATGGGCGTTCAGTATCTGCCCGGCCTGTTGTGCGGCGATCGCCGCCGTCGTATCCATCGTCAGCCCGAGCAGGGCTGCTGCCGGTACGCGCCCGCTTTCGAGCGGCCACAGCCATTTCGAAACCCCCCAGGTCAACGGGTTGACGACAGCGTCCGGGGGAATGCCCACGGGGCTGGTTCCGGTGCCGAGCGACAACAGGCGCACATCGTCCAGACTGCCTGCGCGAGTGCTGGCCAGCGCCTCGGCAATGGCGGACACGGAAGGATTGTTCGCAAACACGCCGCCATCGGCGAAATAGCCAAGCCCGGCGATTTCGTACGGCGGGAAATACGTCGGCGCAGCCGACGTGGCAAGTGCGGCATCGAACAGGCTGACGTTACGATAGGCGTTGCCGTTTCCGTTGGAGAAGGTGCACGGAGCCCAGCTCTTGGTGGGCGGATCCCACAGGCGCGCCGAGTTGATTACGACGAAGCGGGACAGATCCGCCAGCTTGCCGCTGCCGACCAGCGACTTGGCGATCTCCTGTAGCCCGGTGTTGACATACTGGCATTGGAACACGCCCGGACCAGCCAGGACCGTGCCTTGTTCGAGTGCTTGCGTGTGCTGTTCGAGTGCTTGCTTTTGCGCCAGCCACGCACCGTTTTCCCGAAAGATCACCGAGCCCTTCGTCCTGTAGATATCGACGATCTCGGAAATGGATACACCGCGGGCGAGCCCCAGGGCGATCAGGCCGCCCGTGGATGTGCCGGCAAAGCCGTCGGCGCTCGCGATGATCCGGCTGCGCCGGTCGAGGTCCTGGATGAGCAGGGCGGTGATCAATCCCCGGATACCGCCGCCATCGCAACTGAGAATCTTGAAGGTCATTGCGTTTCCCTTTTTGATCGTGGGATGAATGCGAATGGCGCAACCCGGCGGGCATCCCGCCGGTGTCGCCGGGGGATGCGCCGCTTCCTGCGCCGTGTCGCCGCCGGAAATTCAAGCCAGCGGGCGAAGCGTCGCGCGTTATTGCTCGTCGAACCTCACATCGAGCACGGTGTAGGCATCCCACGCATACAAATACGCGTTGTCCTTGGAATAGAGCGACAGTTTCTGGTGGTTGAAATCGGAAATCAAAATCGAGCCCTGGCGCGTCCATCCGCGCGCGCCTATCCAGTTATAGAAACCAACGTAGGCGTTATTGCTGACGGACATATATCGGCTGGTGCCGAGGATCCGATAATACGTCACGCCGTTATAAGGGTACTGTTCGAGCGTCAACGCTTTCGCGGCGGAATCGACGAGAACGGCCCATTCGCCGCTGTTTTGGCCAAGCCAGCCCAACTGCACGCCGTCGTGATAGAGCGCCATTTTGAATGTATCGACCTCAATGGCAGAAACAGGGGCAGTATTGGCGAATTCTGCAAAGGTCCCGTGCGGCTGATTTTCAATCGGATTGAGACTCATTTTTTTCACCTTGAAGAGGTTGAATGCTTCCCCGCGCCTTCGAGAACAGCACCATGCGCTTCGGACGCATGGCGCGCCGGCATCGTCAAAGGCCGCGATTCCGGCGAATTTTGTGGTGATCCAATCCGGCTGGGCGATGGCAGATCGACCATGATGGCGCCGGACAACGCCAGCGGTCACGGCCGAGACGGCGGGACACGCCGCAGCATTGGTTTATTGAATGCCGGGCATTCAATTTCCTTCTATTGGGGTGATTGTCTCGAGTGTCGCCGCTACATTTTCGATTGACTTGGCACCAGTGATTTATAGGAAATGAAATGACGGATGACAAGGTTGGTGAAAGAGGCGAATTTAATCGAAACTAAAACAATTACGATCGAATTGCATATATTTGAAACATTCGAACCTGTCCGGCCATCATGGATGGTTTCGCATGCGTCGGATGGCAGGAGTGGCGTTTAACGTTAGCCAAACGGCCAGCCGACGACAAATTCATTCAACTTTTGCGGGTTTGCTACGAATGTCTGAAGAATACGAAGTTCATGGCCCTCACGACCATGCGGTGGAACATCACGAGTCTCATGGTGGCGATCGAGGTACGTCGCGCATTGCAGTGCTGACAGCCGTGCTTGCGTGCTTCGGCGCGATATCGGCCTACCAGAGCGGTGCCGACGAGAGCCTCGCGCTGCTCTACAAGAATGACGCCGCGATCAGGAAAACCGAGGCTGCAAATCAGTGGGCCTACTACCAGGCGAAGGGTGACAAGCAGAATCTCGCCGAACTCGGTGCGGCGTTGAGCCCGGAGACATCGCCGCAGCGAAAGCGGTTCGAGACGGATGCCGCGAGATACCGTGCCGACAAGGAACCGATCCGGGCACGCGCCGAGGCGCTCGAAAAGGAAGTCGAGAAGAATAACGCGGCGAGCGAGGAGCGGATGCACCGGCACCATCGATGGTCGCAGGCGACGACCGTCATCCAGATCTCGATTGCACTGGCAGCTATCACGATCCTCACGCGGCGATCATGGATGCAGGGGCTGTCGATCGGCGTAGCCGCGATCGGCATCGTGGTGGCGGGGTTGCGTTCTTTGGGGTTTGATTGACTGAGAGGCCGTCGGGCTGCAGTCGTATCGATACAGACCAGTGGTTGTGATTTTACATAACGTGAATTATCAATCAAAAGGGTGTAGGTCCCAAGTTCAGATGTCGCGTTTCCGCTAAATAAAAATGTCGTGTTTTGGCCTGTAGGTTGATCGTCTGCACCCTTGGGAGCGCCGGCGATGAACGCGAATGGGACGATCACCATGACGATGCGTGAAGTGGATCGGCTGAAGGTCATTGAGGCTGTAGCCGAGTGTCGGCTCAAGCCCGGCCAGGCGGCCGAACGGCTGGAGTTGCAAGGCGCAGCGGGCGCTGGCATTGATCCGCGAGCGCTACGCCGATTTCGGGCCGACATTGGCCTGCGAGAAGCTGCGCGAATGTCACGGCATTGACCTGGCTGTTGAAACGGTTCGTACGCTGATGAGGGCTTCCGGCCTCTGGATTCCACGCAAACAACGCCCGCCGAAGGTCTACCAACCGCGCAACCGCCGTGCATGCCTCGGGGAGCTGATTCAGATCGACGGTAGCGATCATCGATGGTTCGAGGAACGGGCGCCGCCCCACACGCCCCCTCCCCGACTGCCTCCGTGCAGCCGACGCATCGCAATTCCAAGCGATTCCGCAGAGGACCTTTCCTGTGCAACGTCTTAATCGACGGCCGCACGATCTCCAATAATGGCCGCTCGATCCATCGGCCGTCAGGCCGCTCCACACAACAACAAAAACACCTATGCATTCCTGCACAATGAACCCGCATGCCGGCGCGCGCATCGCGGGGACCGTCATTGCCGCCTGCCTGACCGGCTTCGTGCCGGATGTCGCGCTTGCCCAGAGCAGCGTGACGCTGTACGGCCTGATCGACACGTCGATCACCTACTCGAGCAACCAGCGCACGCGCGGCGCCGGCTCGCCCGGCGGCGGCAGCGTCGCGATGACGAGCGGCGCGCTGAACGCGTCGCGCTGGGGGCTGCACGGCCGCGAGGATCTCGGCGGCGGGATGGCCGCGGTCTTCACGCTCGAGAACGGCTTCTCCGGCACCACCGGCAAGCTGTCGCAGAAAGGCGTCGACCTGTTCGGCCGCCAGGCGTGGATCGGCGTGGGTTCGGAGACGGCCGGCACGCTGTCCTTCGGCCGCCAGTACGACCTGATCCTCGATTTCGTGACGCCGCTCGGCGCGGCCGGCCCCGGCTGGGGCGGCAACCTCGCGGTCCACCCGTACGACAACGACGATTCGAACCGCAACCTGCGCATCAACAACGCGGTGAAGTACACGAGCCCGACGGTTCGCGGGCTCAGGTTCGGCGCAATGATCGGTTTCTCGAACACGGCCGGCCAGTTCTCCAACAACGCGGTGTGGAGCACGGGCGTGTCGTATGCGAACGGGCCGCTGAAGCTCGGCGCCGGCTACCTGAAGATCAGCCGCGACCGCAACGCACCGAACGCTGACGGCGCACTGAGCACCGTCGACGGCTCGGCGACGGTCACGGGCGGCAACCAGCAGATCTGGGCGATGGCGGGCCGTTATGCGTTCGGGCCGCACTCGCTCGGCGTCGCGTGGTCGCATTCGGCCACCGACGGCGTGACGGGCGTGCTCCAGGGCGGCAACATCGCCCCGCTGAAAGGCGAATCGCTGGTGTTCGACAATTTTTCGATCGACGCACGCTACTTCGTCACGCGGGCGTTGACCGTCGCCGCCGCGTACACGTACACGATGGGCCGCTTCGATACGCGCACGGGCCAGACGCGCCCGAAATGGAACCAGGTCGTCGCGCAGGCCGACTATGCGCTGTCCAAGCGCACGGATGCGTATCTCGAAGGCACCTATCAGCGCGTGAGCGGCGGCAATGGCAACCCCGCGTTCAACGCGACCGTCTGGACCTTGACGCCTTCCGCGAACAGCAACCAAGCCGTCGTCGCGCTGGGGCTGCGGCACAAGTTTTGACGACGCGGCGCGCGCCGCCGCGTCACGCTGCCGACCGGCTGCATCGGGCGAGCGCTTCCCGCATCACCCGAGCGCCATGACCGGCACCGACGAGGCCGCGCCCCGTGCGCGGCCCTTTTTCGCTGTGGCAGGCGTTGCGTACCGCGCACCGCCGACGGAAGCAAGAATGCCTCCCGGCTGTCGCGTTTGCGCAAAAAATGCGAAGAAACTGGTCGCGTTGTGACATTTTTCCTAATCTGTTTGCAGCGACGCCGCGATCCGGCGTTCCGGTCGCAACATTCTTTCATCTGGCGCACCATCGGCTTACGAACCCGCATCACGGCAACGAAGCCGGACATTTCGCGCCATGGCGGCCGGACGGCTGCGTGCGAATGGCACGCGCCCCGCTTTCATCGCAGTCAACCGCTGGAGAAGAACGATGAGCAAAATGAACCGAATTGCGGTCCTGGCAACTTTCGTCCTGCTGGCCGGTTGCCACCACGCGGCGAAAACGCCCGAGAATGCCGGCGTGGCGCCGGCGCCCTCGAGCGAAGCCGTCGCGACGGTGACGGCCGACGATCTGAACAATCCGAACAGCCCGCTCGCCAAGCGCAGCATCTACTTCGATTTCGACCAGTACTCGGTGAAGCCCGAATTCCAGTCGCTGCTGCAGGCGCATGCAGACTATCTGCGCAGCCACCCGGCGCGGCGTGTGCTGATCCAGGGCAACACCGACGAGCGCGGCACGTCGGAATACAACCTCGCGCTCGGCCAGCGCCGCTCGCAGGCCGTGGCGAGCGCGCTCGAAACGCTCGGCGTGCCGGCGACGCAACTCGAGGCGGTCAGCCTCGGCAAGGAAAAACCGGTCGCGCTCGGCCACGACGAGGAAGCGTGGGCGCAGAATCGCCGCGCCGATCTCGTCTATCGTTGATCCAGGCGCCGCCGCCGCCGCGATACGCGAAAAGCATGGAATAAGCGCTTCGCCGAAACGTCTTGTCATCGCGCAGGCGCGCGGTTCCCGTGAACCGCCTTTCCCGTGGCCTGCGCGCTGCAAGGAGATTGCAATGAAATCGGCAACGCTGGCTGCGACGCTGATCGCGGCGCTGGTGCTCGTGCTGTCGGCGGGCTGTACGTCGTCGGGCAGCGGCGTGTCGCAAGGACCGGGCATGAGCCGGTACGGCGGCTCGGGAGGCAGTGGAGGCAGTGGTGGAGGCGGCGGCTACTGACGCGTCGCCGGACTGGCTTGAACGCGGCGTCACGCGCAAACGCGGCCGGCACTCGGCCGCGTCGCGCGCGACGCCCTGTTTCGTCGTCCGATTTATCGCCGCATCGCCTTCACGTCGGCCGGCGTGACGCTCGCGGGCTGGCCGCCCCACGTCGCGCGCAGATAGTTCGCGAGCTGCGCGAGTTCGTCGTCGCTCAGCGTGCGCGCGAAACCCGGCATCGGCTGCAGGTTCTCGAAGCCGGCGAACTTCTGCTCGTCGATGCCGTCGAGCATCGCGACCAGCAGGTTGCGCGGGTCGCCGTGGCGCACCGTCGAATTGCCGTTCATCGGCACCGCCACGTGCGGCTTGCCTTCGCCGTTGAAGCCGTGACAGCCCGCACAGACCGCGAGATACGCCGAGCGGCCGGCGGCAAGCTGCGCGGCGTCGGCCGACACCGGCTTCACCGGTTGCGGCGCGGGCGGCGTATCGCCGAGCAGGTACACCGACAGCGCGCGCAAGTCGCCCTTCGTCAGGTACTGCGTGCTCAGGTGCACGACCGGATACATCTCGCCGAATGCCGAGCCTTGCGGCGCGATGCCGACGCCGAAGAACGTCTGCAGGTCGGTGCCCGTCCAGCCGCGCGCGGCGAGGCCGCCCGGCGTGATGTCGGGCGCGGCCACGCGGCCGAGCGCGGCCCCCGCGAACGGCTTCGCCCCGTCGAGCTGGCCCGTGAACGCGCGCGGCGTGTGGCATTCCGCGCAATGGCCGAGCGCGCCCGCGAGATAGCGGCCGCGCCGCCAGTCGGCGGATTGTCCGGCCGACGCATCCGGCAGGCTGTCCTTCAGGAACAGCATGTCCCAGAAGACCATGCCGAAGCGCAGGTTGTACGGGAACTTCAGGTCGTGCGCGCGGTTTTCCTGCGCGACCGGCTTCACCGTCTTCAGGTATGCGTACATCGCATCGGCGTCGGCGCGCGTGAGCTGCCGGTACGACGTGTACGGCATCGACGGATACAGGTGCCTGCCCGGCGCCTTGCCGTCGTGCAGCGCGGCGTAGAAGTCGTCCGCGCTCCAGTTGCCGATTCCGTGCTCCTTGTCGGGCGTGATGTTCGAGCCGTAGAACATGCCGAACGGCGATTCGAGTGCCGCGCCGCCGGCGAATGGCGCGCCGTCCTTCGCGGTGTGGCACGCCGCGCAGTCGGCAGCCTTGACGAGATAGCGGCCGCGCGCGACCGCATCGGCGCCGGGCGCACCGGACGCCGCGCTCGACGCCGGCGCGTCGTGGCCGCCGCAGGCGGCGAGCAGCAGCGCGCAGATCGCGGCGAGCGCGGGCACGCCCGCGGCCCGCGCGACACGATGAGCGAGAGTGCGTTTCATGCGGAGTCCTTCACGAGTCCCGGTGTCGTCAGCACCACGTCCTTGACGGCTTCGTAGTAGCGGACGTAGCCCGTGCAGCGGCAGAGGTGCGCATCGAGCGCGTCGGTGATCGTGCGTTCCACGTCGGCCTTCGCGACCGGCTCGCGCTTCAGGCGTTCGATCAGCACGGTCGCCGCGTTGACGAAGCCGGGCGTGCAATAGCCGCACTGGAAGCTGAAGTGCTCGAGGAACTTCTGCTGGATCGGCGACAGCTCGACGACCTCGCCCGCCTCGTTGCGCTTCGCGTGGCCTTCGATCGTGCGGATCGAACGGCCGTGGAAGAAGTGCGCGCCGGTGATGCAGGTACGCATTTCCTCGCTCGTGCCGTCCGGCTGGTCGACGATCACGACGCACGCGTGGCAGATGCCCTGCCCGCAACCGAGCCGCGAACCGGTGAGGCCCACGTACTCGTGCAGGAACTCGATCATCATCAGCCCTTCCGGCACCTGCATCGGGCCGACGGCCTTGCCGTTGATCCTGACCGACAGCGGCTTCTGCTGGAACCGAACGAGCGGACGTTCGACGGCGGCCGGTGCCGGTGCAGCCGACGCGGGAACGGACGCCGGGGCGGCCGAAGCCGCCGCCGGCATGGAAGCGCCAGTCGCAGCCGCGCTGGCGCTCGCGGCCGAAGCTGCGGTTTGGGCGGTCGTCATGCGAGCACCTCCTGAATCTTTTGCGGGGTCACCGGCAAGTCGGTGAAACGATGGCCGATCGCGTGCGCGATGCCGTTCACGATCGCGCCGACGACGGGGATCATCACCACTTCGGCGACACCCTTCGGCGGATCGGTCTCGGACAGCGGCGGCAGCACCTCGCCCGTTTGCGTCCAGACGGCGACGTCGGACGCGCGCGGCAACCGGTAACGGTTGAAGTTCCACGTGCCGTTGCCGGGGCCGTCCTCGTAGAGCGGCAGGTACTCGTGCAGCGCATGGCCGATGCCCATCGCGAGGCCGCCCTGCAACTGGCCCGACACGAGTTGCGGCGAAATCTGGTTGCCGCATTCCATGATCGAGTGGTGCGTGAGCAGTTCGACCTTGCCGGTCGCTTCGTGCACGGCCAGCTCGACGAGCGTGCCGACCGCCGTGTAGTACGTGACGGCCGCGTTGTTGCGGCTCGTCGGCGGGATGAACACGCGCTTGCGGTCCAGCACGCGGTAGCCGTTCGCGGTCGGCGGCAGCGTGCCGCGCAACGCGGTCGCGCCGGCCGGGGCGGCGGTGCCCGGGATCGGGCCGTCGTCGCCCGTCTTCGGCGCGCCGACACGCAGCGACAGCCCGTCGATCGGCAGACGCTCGACCGTGCCGCCCACCTCGAACTCGGCGTCGGTCCACTGCCAGCGGTTGAACACGTGCACGACGGCGCCGGTCGGCAGGCCGAGCGCATGCGCCTGCTTCGCGAGCTGCTCGAACGTCAGCGGTTCGAGGCCGTCGGCGGTCAGCTTGCCGTCGACCCAGCGCGCATCCTCGATGCGGATCGTGTACGGCGCGGCCTGGCCGCCGCCGAGGCCGCGCGTCCAGATCGACATCGCGGCCGGCCATAGCCCGTAGCGGAACACGGCGCGCGCGGCTTCGCGCGTGCTGTGCGTGAAGTAATACGCCGAGTTCGTCGCGCTCGACGGCGATGCATAGCCCGGCGACCAGCGCGGGTTCGCGCTCAGGCGATCCTGGTCGGCCTGCGACATCAGATACGGATCGCCGCTCGTCTCGATCGGCAGGTCCGGCCATTCGGTCAGCGCCACGCGGACGTCGGTCGCCGGGCGGCCGAGCCATTTCGCGACCGCGACGGCCTGCGACGTCGACATCCCCGTGCCGATCTCGGCCGCCGTATGCTGCAGCGACACCTTGCCGTGCTCGTCGAATTCGACTTTCGCGAACGACGCTTCCGCGCCCGTGCCGAAATCCTTCTGCACGCACGCGAAGCCGACGCCGTAGCGCTTGCCCGGATGCGCGGCCTCGAATTCGACCTTGCGCGCGGCACGGCGCGTCCACAGCGGATGCTGCTTCGCCCGTTCGAGCACTTCGTCGACGCGCAGCGCACCGGCGGGAATCGCGCCCTGCGTGTTCTTCATCCCCGAACGCAGCGCGTTGCGCAGCCGGAAGTCGATCGGGTCGATGTTCAGTTGCGCGGCGATCTCGTCGATCGCCATCTCGGTCGCGGCCATGCTCTGCAGCGTGCCGTAGCCGCGTGCGGAACCGGCGTCGATCGCGCGCGACGCGATCGCGACGGCCGCGAGATCGCTCTTCGGGAAGTAGTAGATCGATTGCGCGGCCGTGGCACCGACCATCGCGACCGACGGCGAGAAGTTCGAGCGCCCGCCGCCGTTCGCCTCGAAATCGCCCTTGAACGACTGCAGCAGGCCCGTGTTGCGATCGACCGCGATCCGGTAATGCATCTTGAACGCGTGACGCTTCAACGACGTCTGGAACTGCTCATAGCGATCGTTCGCGAAACGCACCGGGCGGCCGTCCGCGTACAGCGCGCAGACGAGGCCGTAGAACGGCACGTTGAAGTGATCCTTCGAGCCGTAGCCGACCGTGTAGCACGGATGCACGAACAGCTTCTTCACCGGGAAGCGGCATTTCGCGACCATCGCGGCCGCGCTCTCCGACACCTCGAGCGGCGACTGGGTCGGCACGACGAGGTGCAGCGCTTGCGTTGCAGCGTCGTGCCAGCAGTTCGCGTTGTCGGGTTCGAGTGCGGCCGTATCGACCGACTGCGTGTTGTATTCGCGGTCGAACACGAGCCACTCGGCGGGCGGATGATCGAGTTCGGCACCGATCTGTCCGGCGAGGAACATGCCCTGCTCGTCCAGCTTGCCGTGCGCCTTGCCGTCCGGCCAGACCGGCAGGTGCTTGCGCATCATGCTCGGGAAGATCGGCGCGTCCTTCAGGCTCGAATAGACGTCGTCGTCATAGGCTGTCTTGCCGCCCACGCGCACATAGCGGAAGGTGCCCCACGGATCGCGTTCGAGCGGGCCCGTGACCGCGCCGTAGCGAATCACGTCGTCGCGAAACTTCAGCGCGTTCTTCGCGAAACGGAAGCGCGCGAAGTCGTGATAGATCAGGATCGCGACCGCATGGCCGAGATACGCAGGCGTCTTGCCGGCCGGCAACAGCATGTCGTCGCCGTAGAACGCCGGGAACGCGACGCCGTCGCGCGCGAGATCGTCGGCCGTGACGACGCGGTCCGGTTTCAGGTCGTCGCCGAGCAGCGACAGGTCGAAGCCTTCGTATGTGCGGTCGGCCTGCGTGACGCGCAGGATCAGCGCGTGCGACTGCTGTTGCGGCCAGTGCGGCATGTCGGCGGCGCGCACGTCACGGGCGAACACTTTCGAGCCCGTGACCTTCGCGATGCCGTCGATGCGAAATTGGGGGATGCCGGTAACGCTATCCCATTTGACGGGGGTGAGGAGTTTTTCTTCGAAGAGCGCCGCGAACGCGCGGCTGCCGATGGGCGCGACATACACCGCGACGCCCGCCAGCACGCTGGCTTTCAGAAAACCCCGCCGTGACAGGCCGTGGTTTTTCATTTGGGGGGGAACCTCCTGAGGCGGCTCGGACGGCGATCGGGTGTCGCGGCGTTCGGAGCGGCGCGCATTCTGGCATTGTTTTTGATATATCGCCTATAGTATTTCCCGCATGAAATACTTATTGAATTTCTTATAACGGGTTTCAGCCGGCTGCGGCGGGCAATCGCGGGGGCGATTCGCATGCCGTTTGCGTGCGGCTCGATACCGTTGTGCCGGCCTCGCCAGTTTCCGCGTGGCAGCCGCACATCGTTCCGTTCGCAACGATGCCGCCTCCGCGCCGCCGAATCCGCGGGCCGCTCGCAACCGGGGTTGACGACTCGTGCTCGCAGCGATGCGCCGGGGCTGCCGGCTGCCCCGCACCGCCGGTTTTTCATGGTAATGTCGTGCGCATCCGGCTAGGCCGGGCCTCCGCCACGTGCCGTGCGGGCGCCGCCAGCCATCGAGACATCGTGTCGAGGTCGACAACCATGGCAGTCAGGGCATCTCTCCTGAACTCCGTTCTCGCCACTCCCCCCTCCGGTAATCACCGCGTGACGGCCGCGCTGCGTCCGTCGATGCTCGTGACGCTGTTCGAGGACGTGCGCCCGATGGCGCTGTCCGGGCTCGCGAGCGGCTTCGTCGCGGCCGTTGCGCTGATCCGGCTGCAGCAGCTGTGGTGCCTCGCGTGGCTCGTCGTCGACGTCGGTCTGCTCATTGCGCGCCTGTCGATCGTACGGGCCTACACGGTGCGGCGCGACGCCGGCGACGATCGCACCGAATACTGGGCGAGTCGTTATGCGCCGGTGTCGCTCGTCGCGTGCTTCGTGCTCGGCCTCGGCGTGATGGGCTGCGTACAGGCCGCCGACGTCGAGCTCGGCACGCTGTCCGTGATGGTCGCGGGCGGCGTGTTCGGCGGGATCGCATCGCGCAATTCGGCGCTGCCGCGGCTCGCGATGACGCAGGTCGTGCTCGGCGTGCTGCCGATCGGCGTCGGCGCGCTGCTGGCCCCGCGGCCGGGCGCGTGGCTGCTGGTGCCGCCGATCGCGATCTATCTCGCGGCGATGCGCACGGTCGTGCAGCGCCACTACCGCGTGCTCGTCGCGCTGATCGCCGCGCGCCAGCGCAACGCCGAACTCGTCGCGCGCTTCGACGCCGCCCTCACCTACATGCCGCACGGCCTGTGCATGATCGACGGCGACAGCCGCGTGATCGTGGTGAACCGGCGCACCGCGCAACTGTTCGGCTCGGCGCGCGAGGTCATGCTCGATACGCCGCTGCCGGCCGTCGTCGCCGCGCTCGGCGCGAACGCGGCGACCGATCCCGCCGGCGCCGGCCTCGCCGCGCAATGTGCCGCGTGGCTGAGCCGCGCCGAGCCCGTGCCGCTCGACATCGCGCTCGCCGACGGCCGTCAGCTTGAACTGACGCGCCACCGCGTACCGGACGGCAACGCGGTGATCATCGTCGAGGACGTCACCGCGCGCCGCCAGACCGAACAACACATCCGCCACCTCGCGCGGCACGACGCGCTGACGGGGTTGCCGAATCGCCACGAACTGCATGCGGAGCTCAAGCGGATGCTCGCGCGCCGGCCGCGGCTGCCGAGCCCCGCGTTCGCCGTCATGTATCTCGACCTCGACGGCTTCAAGTCGATCAACGACCGCTTCGGGCACCAGGCCGGCGACGAAGTGCTCACGCAGGTCGCCGAGCGGCTCGGCAAGACGTTGCCGCGCGGCGAACTCGCGGCGCGCATCGGCGGCGACGAGTTCGTCGTCGCGATCGACGACACGACGATGGACGCGTGCTCGATCCTTGCCGCGCGGATCATCCGGCAGATTTCGGCGCCGTACGTGCTGTCGATCGGCGAGACCGTCTGCATCGGCATCAGCATCGGCATCGCGCTCGACGACGGGCATGGCTCGCCCGACGAGCTGATCCGGCAGGCCGACAGCGCGCTGTACGACGCGAAGTCGGCCGGCAAGGGCATCTACTGCTTCTATTCGAGCGGCAGCCGCCGCGTGGCGCCCGTCACCGCAAGCTGAGCCGATCGCGCGCCGCGCATTCCTTTTTCGTACCCGCCGCATCTTCCCGACGATTCAATGCCGAAACGCTTTGCCGGGTCGCGCGTGGCGCCGCGCGCGCGCATGTCACGTGACGTGTTCCGTAACATCGCCGTCCGGGACGCAGCACGATGACGGCAGAAGCCCGCATGATCGTGGCCGGGAGCGGCGTTTCGCGACTGGCACTCTTATTGCTCCTTGATACGGAAAGAACGTTTCAGGGAGCCCAACATGAATACCGTCGACGTCCTCGCACGAACCGAAATCATCGACGAACAGGCGGTGATCGACGGCGCATCGCTGATCCGCCGGCTCGTGTCCGACCGCCGGATGCCGGCCGCATACGAAGCCGCATGCATCGACAATCCGCCGCTTACGCTGTACGGCGCGTTTCGCCAGGGCGTCGCCGATTACGCCGCGCGGCGCGCGAATCCGTATCGCGCCGGCAGCCGTTTCTGGGCGCTGTGGGAAGAAGGACGTCTCGAAGCTGAAACATCCGGCCGGTAAGCCGGTTACACGCGCCGGCCCTGTCGCGACAAGGGCCCGGCGCAACATCCGGCGCATGAACCGGCCGGCTGGCGTGCCGGCATGCGTTCATCGCTGCAACATCGCGCGCGGTCGCGCGTATCGGCACCGCAACGCACGACAACGCGCCCGTCCGCCGTCACGCGCACCCGGTTGAGCCCGCCCGCCGCGCGTTGCCGCTTTCCCCTATAAGATGGCAGATTCCGTTCATCGAACGATACCGCCATGACCGCCTCTTCCTCTTCCCGAAATCCCATTCACTGCGAAATCGATCTCGACGCACAAGGCAAGCATGCGGGCTACCTGCGGCTGCCGCACTCCGTGCACCGCTCCGCATATGGCTGGCTACCGATTCCGATCGCGTCGATCCGCAACGGCGACGGCCCGGTCGCACTCGTGATGGCCGGCAATCACGGCGACGAGTACGAAGGCCAGATCATCGTGTCGCAACTGATGCGCGAGATCGAGCCGGAGATGGTCAGCGGCCAGTTGATCCTGCTGCCGATGGCCAATTTCCCGGCGGCGGATGCGGGCCTGCGCGTGTCGCCGCTCGACGAGGGCAACCTGAACCGCAGTTTTCCCGGCGACCCGACCGGCACGCCGACGCAGATGATCGCCCATTACATCGAGCACGCACTGCTGTCGCGCGCGCAGTATCTGGTCGATCTGCATTCGGGCGGCAGCTCGCTGCTGTACCAGGGCGGCAACATGCTCGCGATCGATCCGCTCGACGCGGACGAAGCCGAGAAACTCAACGGGCTGCTGGTCGCGTTCGGGTTGCAGAATGCGCTGCTGCACGCGCCGAATCCCGTGCATTCGGCGTCGGCCGCGCGTCGGCAAGGCGCGATCTCGATCGTGACCGAACTCGGCGGCGCCGGCATGGCCGACCCGTCGCTGATCCGGCTCGGCCGCCACGGGCTGCTGCATTACCTCGGCTATATCGGGCTGCTGCACGGCGCGCTCGTGCCCGACGCGCCGCCGACCGTCACGCGCTTCATGCGCGTCGACGGCGATCGCCATTTCGTTTATGCGTACGAGCGCGGGCTGTATGAACCGCTCGTCGAACTCGGCGACCAGGTGAAGGCCGGGCAGCCGGCCGCGTGGGTGCACTTCCCTGATACGCCGTTGCGGGAACCGGTGCTGCATCGGTTCAACGGCGACGGCGAAGTGGTGTGCAAGCGGGTGCCCGCACAGGTGCGGCGCGGGGATTGTCTGTTTCAGTTGGCGGAGTTGTCGACGCCGCCGCGTGTCATCGGGTGATGAACCCGACTGACACGCTCACGAGCGTCGTATGCCGATGCCGGTACGTACACTCGGGCCGTCAGTCGGATGACACCGGCGACGCGCTCCCCTGCGCAACGCCGCATTGATGGCAATGCGGGAAGAAGAAGAAATTCCGACCGCCGCATTCGCAGACATTGAAAAGCCTCAATCCGCAATGCACGCAAAACGTGGAGTCGTCGCCGCCGAGATTCCATTGTTTGTCGCATGACGGGCAACGCTTTTTCTCGAGCGACCGAACGGCTTTTTCGTATCCGATCGTGCGCGCGCGTTCGCCCTGATCCTGCTGCAATTCGAGCCGCTTGCGTTCGGCATAGCGCTGAAAGGCCTTCATCATGTAAAGACCGGCGAATACCGTGAGCACGATGCCGACCAGGACCCGGACATAGCCGCCGAAATTCGGCAAGTACGGAACCAGCTCAATGAAAAACGCACTCAACGCAAACAGGCCGAAACCGTACACGAACGGCCAATAACGCGCCTTGCGGTAGCGGATGAACAGCCAGGTCGCGACCAGCAGGATCGGTAACGTCAGCGCAAGCCGCAGCCCGAACACTTGCATCTCGTAGCGCCGGGTCGCCTCGTCGAAGCGCCGTTCGGCTGCTGCGTCCGCTTCGGCGATTTGCGTGTCGACGTGCGTCAGTTGCGATGCCAATGCCCGTTGCTGATCACCGACCGCATCGATCTGATGCTGCCAGTTGACCACGCCTGCCTGGAGGGTATCCAGCTTGCGCGTCCTCGCCACAATGTCCGGGTCCCTCGCACCGTCTCCCGTCACCGCGCGGGTGGCCAGCCAGTTGCGGAAACTTTCCTTCTCGGCCGCGTACTCCTTCGCGGCGCGGCCGCGCGCCACTTCCATCGTGTCGACCTTCTCGGCAAGCGCGTCGCGCTGCGCCTGCAGTTGACGGCGCGCCGCGTCCAGCCGCGCTTTTACCGGCGCATCGGCGAATTGCTCGACGACCGGCGGCCCGCCGCTCGGCGCGAACGCCATGTCGCGGATCACAAGGCTGCCGAGCATGTTCAGAAAGACCGCGAAAACGATCGCAATCGCCCAGGAGGCGAGCCGCAGGAGCCGCGCCGGGCTGGTCAGGCCGTCGCCGGAAGTCATCATTGTTTTTACCCTCTTGTCGGAATGGTTTCCATTGTCGTCAATCTTGATGCAACCGTCGATCGTCTCTATTTCGATAGCGGACAGTCACCTCGACATTTGCGGAGAAACGTGCGGGTTTAGCTCGATGAGGTCTCGGGCTAGCCTGATAGTCGGCACAACGCCGCAACCCGGACAAACGCTATTGTCGGTCTGCTCGCCATAACATGGACAAAACCACTGCCCCACGTCGGACCGCGACGGTAGAACGGATGTTACGCCGGTCCCGCGTGCTTCGAACTGCATTCGAACGGAGCGGATAAAGAATGCGCCCGTCAATGCACATTGAAGTTCTCCGCCCGCAACTATGACCCGTTCAGCGGAGCAACCGGGGCAATGCATTGGCTCGGTAGACTCCGGTTAATGTAGTGGCAACGTTAATACGTTCTACGCGAGCTGAGCGCCTTTTTCGCGTTTATGGCGCAATCAAAATCCCCCTGTTTGCGAAATAACGATCGAATGTACCGCGCTGCATCGCTACGTTCTCCTGCGTGTCAGGTTCAAAGCCTGACGGATTGTGGAAAATCCACTCGTCGGTCGCGGGATTGACGCCAAGCACCAGGACAAGGTGCCCGCCACGAGAGGGAGGCTCAAACCCGGCATGCCGGATGCCAGGATGAACGGACGCCATGAACATATATCCGTCACGCAAACTGCGCTCGACCGTGGACGATTCCATATGCTCGACGACACGACCTTCGATCTGAAAGCGTTCGCGGATCCAGTTTACGAATGGACGGTAGAGCAGGCGCTTTCCTTTGTCGCCCATCTCTGGTTGATAAACACCGAAGGTTACGGCGTCGCGCACGAGTTCCAACAGCGGGACCACTCGCGCGGTGCGATGCGCCAGCAACATCTTCAGGCACGCGATGCCGCAAATATGTGGGCTCCATTGCGCATATTCGTCCGGGCTGCTGGCACCAGAGTTACGCCAGAGCGGATCTTCCTCGGCGCGCAGTTCGCGCGATAGAAATCGTGAGATCAGGGCCCTGGATTCCCATTGGGAAAAATACGGTACATCAATCATTTGTCATCCCATGAACAAAAGTGCAACGCCTACGGCCGCCACTGCGCCGAAAGCAAGTTGCTCGCGAAGCTTGCCTTCGTTGTAGAGAATGGCCGAGACGCCCAACAACAACAACGGAACACGGAGCGCAGCCAAATGCAACGGGCAGGATCGTCGGAGCGAGGCCATGGCCGTCTGCATTCGTTGATTGTGTGGAATTGTCGACGATCTGAATCAGGGTGTCGAACGCCTCTTCCTGCCCACCCGCCATCCGCGTCAGCTAGAATGACGCGCTTTGCCCGTCCTCCCATGTGGTTCAAGAACCTTCAGCTTCATCGTCTTCCGGCCCCTTGGGCCGTCACGCCCGACCAGATGGAAAAATGGCTGGCGCCCTACGCGTTCCAGCCCGGCAGCAGCGTCGAAATGCAGCGCGTCGGATGGGCGTCGCCGCGTGACGACGGCGCGCTCGTCTATTCGATCAACCGGCAGATGCTGCTGGTGTTTCGTGCCGAAAAGAAGCTGCTCCCGGCGTCGGTCGTCAATCAGGTCACCAAGGCGCGTGCGCTCGAGGTCGAGGAGCAGCAGGGCTTCAAGGTAGGCCGCAAACAACTGCGCGAACTCAAGGAGCAGGTGACCGACGAACTGCTGCCGCGCGCGTTCAGCATTCGCCGCGATACCCGCGTGTGGATCGACACGGCGAACGGCTGGCTCGTCATCGATGCGGCGGCACAAGCGCTTGCCGACGACGTTCGCAGCCTGCTCGTCAAGTCGATCGATCAACTGCCACTCGCCAGCGTTCAGGTGGCGCGCTCCCCGGTCGCCGCGATGACGGACTGGCTGCTGTCCGGCGAGGCGCCGGGCGGATTCACCGTCGACCAGGACGCCGAGTTGCGTTCGACCGGCGAAGGCGGCGCCACGGTGCGATACGTCGGCCACGCGCTGGAAGCGAGCGACATGCGCCGGCACATCGAAGCCGGCAAACAATGCATGCGCCTCGCGATGACCTGGGATGATCGAATCTCGTTCGTGCTGACACCGTCGCTGACGATCAAGCGTGTCACGCCGCTCGACGTGATCAAGGAGGCGGCGGATCCCACCGCGCAGAATGACGACGAGCGCTTCGACTCGGACTTCACGCTGATGACGGGTGAACTGGCGCGGATGCTGACCGGTCTCGTCGATATTCTGGGTGGCGAACAGCACGGCGCGATTCAGCAGGCGGCAGCGGCCTGAACTCCGTCGTTGTCGAGAATCGTCGCCCACGACGGCGGGGATTCGCGATGACGCGGCCATTCGAGGGGGGCCGTCGCCACGCTGGCGGCGGGCCGCGACCGGCCGCTCGCGACCCTGACGAGCCAGCCGCGAATCGGCATGGCCCGTCGGCCATCGAAATGACAACGCTCCCAATCCTCGGCGATCATCTACGTCGTACACACGTCGAACGGGCACCGCCCCAACCACGCCCGTTCGCCCACCCCACTCTCCCTGCAAGCCTTCTTCCACCGCTCGCGAAATCCTTATCGAAATTGCTTCGTTCGCCTTTCCCGGCCGCGCCGCTAACGTGTTCAAAACGGCGGCGGCGCGCCGGATGCCTCGCACGCAGCACGACTGCCGCCGCCATCACGACAACCGCGTCGCGATAACGGAACAGACCGGACGGGCCGCGTGCCCGCACCTCGCCAGGAACGTCCGCATCGCGCGCCACTCGCGATGCCCATGGCCACGAACGACCGCATCATCGACACGACGCCGCTCGACGTCCGCGCGCAGCCGCTGATCGACGCGCTGATCGACGAATATTCGACCCGTTACGACGCGTACCGCCCCGATAGCCGCGCGTCGGCCCGCGACGAGCTCGCACGCTACCCGGCCGAACTGTTCGCGCCACCCGAAGGCGCGTTCGTGCTCTTGCTGCGCGACGGCGAGACGATCGGCGGCGGCGCATTCAAGCGCTACGACGCGCAAACCGCCGAACTGAAACGCATCTGGACACGCACCGACCTGCGCCGCCAGGGCCTCGCGCGGCGCATCGTCGAAGCGCTCGAACTGCGCGCCGTGCAACAGGGCTATCGCCGCCTCTACCTGACCACCGGCTTTCGCCAGCCCGAAGCGTGGGCGCTGTACGACCGCACCGGCTATACGCGGCTGTTCGATTCGTCGATCGATCCCGAAGCGTATTTCCACCTGCGCTTCGGCAAGGATCTCGTCGATCCGTCGCGCACGTCGACGCTCACCGACTTGTGGGCGCCCGTGCCCGAAGCGGCGCTACCGCGCTGAGCGCACGGCGTCCCGCATTTCACCTCGCCCATTCCGCCTTCCACGCTTCCACGACAGGACGCTTTCATGCATCGAGCCGTATCGCTTTCCTCCCGTGCCGCGCGCACACTGGCCGCCGCGCTGATCGGCCTGACCGCCTTCGCCACGGCCGCCGCCGCCGCGACGTTCGACCTGAGCCCCGAGCAGCGCGGCCGGCCGCGTGCCACAGCCGATGCGGCAGTCGAGCGCGCGGTGCCCGCGTCGTTCAAGTTCGCCGAGCCCGGCACGCTGACGATCGGCATCGCACCGAGCCTGCCGCCGATCAGCTCGTATGCGACCGACGCGCGCACGGTGGTCGGCTTCGACGCCGATATTGGCCAGCTCGTGTCCGACAGCCTCGGCCGCAAGCTGAAGATCGTCGCGCTCGCATGGGCCGACTGGCCGCTCGCGCTCGAATCGGGGAAAGTCGACGCGGTGATCTCGAACGTGACCGTCACCGAGGAGCGCAAGCAGAAGTTCGATTTCTCGACCTATCGCAAGGATCAGGTCGGCTTCTACGTGCGCAACGACAGCAAGATCCAGGCGATCCGCGAGCCGAAGGACGTCGCCGGGCTGCGCATCGTGACCGATGCCGGCACCAACCAGGAAAAGATCCTGCTCGCGTGGGACCGCGAGAACGTCGCGCACGGGCTGAAACCGGTGCAGATCCAGTACTACGACGACCAGGCGATGCGCATCGTCGCCGTGCAGTCGGGCCGCGCCGACGCGGTGTTCAGCGTGAATTCGGTGCTCGCGTATCAAAGCGCGCAGCAAGGCAAGACGCGGCTCGTCGGTGCGATCAGCGGCGGCTGGCCGCGCACGGCCGACATCGCGATCGCGACGCGCCGCGGCAGCGGCCTCGCCGATCCGCTGACCGTCGCGCTGAACGGGCTGATCAAAAGCGGCCGCTACCGGCAGGTGCTCGATCGCTGGAACCTCGCATCGGAAGCGATCGACCAGTCGCGCACGAATCCGCCCGGGCTGCCGAAGAGCTGAGCGCCGCGCGCCCGCAACCGTCCATCCACGCTCACGCAGGAACGTCGCTCACCATGTCTTATTCGCTTTCGCTGCTGGACAAGAGTCCGATTGCCGACGGCGCGACCGCCGCCGATGCGCTGCGCTTCACCACGACGCTCGCGCAACGCTCGGAACAGCTCGGCTACGCACGCTTCTGGGTCGCCGAACATCACGGCACGCCGGGGTTCGCCAGCTCGGCGCCGGAGATCGTCGTCGCGCACCTGCTCGCGCACACGTCGCGCATCCGTATCGGCTCCGGCGGCGTGATGCTGCAGCATTACAGCCCGTTCAAGGTCGCCGAGACATTCAAGCTGCTGGCCGCGCTCGCGCCGGGCCGCGTCGATCTCGGCATCGGCAAGGCGCCCGGCGGGCTGCCGCTGACCACGCGCGCGCTGCAGTGGTTCCACGACAAGGCGCGCAAGCCCGATTTCGCGGGTCAGCTCGCGGAGCTCGACGCGTTCCTCGGCTGGGGCGTGGCCGAAGATCATCCGCTCGCCGGCGCGGTGGCGATGCCGGCGCCGCCGCAGTTGCCCGAACGCATCCTGCTCGGCGGCTCGCCGGACAGCGGCGCGCTCGCCGCGCGCAACGGCTGGCGCTTCTGCTACGCGGGCCATTTCAACGGCGACGACGTGAATCTCGAACGCTCGCTCGACGCGTACCGCGGCGCCGGCGGCGAGAAGCCGCTCGTCGCGCTGTACGCGGTCGCCGCGCCGACGCGCGACGAGGCCGAGCAACTGATCGGGCCGCTGAAGATTTTCAAGCTGCAGTTCGCGGGCGGCCAGAGCTTCAACCTCGCCAGTGCACAGGCGGCCGCGGAATTCGCGCGGCAAAGCGGCGCGTCCGACTACCGGATCGACGAGTTGCGCCCGACGGTACTCGCCGATACGCCCGAGCGCATCCACCGCGCGCTCGACGCATTGAGCCGGCGGCTCGACGTCGATGCGTTCGTGATCGATTCGCCGGTCACCGACTACGCGGCGCGGCTCGCGTCGGTCGAATGGCTGGGCGGCGCGCTGTCCACCACCCCGTTGCAGGCGGCCCTCACGGCCGACCGCTCCCTCTCCCCCGACCAGAACGCATGACGCTCCCATCATGACGACCCGACGATCGATCCCCTTCGGCCTGATGCTGCAAGGCGCAGGCAGCCACATGAACGCATGGCGGCATCCGAGCAACCCGCCGGATGCCAGCATCAACCTCGACTTCGCGATCGGCGTCGCGCGCAAGGCGGAAGCCGCCGGCATCGCGTTCGCGTTCGTCGCGGACGGCCTCTACATCAACGAGAAGTCGATCCCGCACTTCCTGAACCGCTTCGAGCCGCTGACGGTGCTGTCGGCGCTCGCGGTCGCGACGAAGAAAATCGGGCTCGCGGGCACGATCTCGACGTCGTACAGCGAGCCGTTCACGGTCGCGCGCCAGCTCGCGTCGCTCGACGCGATCAGCGGCGGGCGCGCGGGCTGGAACGTCGTGACGACGCCGCTCGAAGGCACCGCGAAGAATTACGGCAAGGCGCATCCCGATCACGAACTGCGCTACGAGATCGCCGACGAATATCTCGAGGTCGTGCAGGGGCTGTGGGACAGCTGGGACGACGATGCCTTCGTGCGCGACCGCGCGACCGGCCGCTTCTTCGATCGCGACAAGCTGCATACGCTCGATCATCACGGGCGCTTCTTCCAGGTCGCGGGCCCGCTGAACATCCAGCGCTCGCCGCAGGGGCAGCCGGTGATCTTCCAGGCCGGCTCGTCCGACACCGGCATCGGCCTCGCGGGTAAATACGCGGATGCCGTGTTCACGCATTCGCCGTCGATCGAGGAAACGGCCGCGTTCACGCGGCGCGTGAAACAGAGCGCGATCGAGCACGGGCGGCAGGCCGACGACGTGAAGATCTTCCCCGGCGTCGGGCCGATTGTCGGCCGCACGGCCGCCGAAGCGGAGGACAAATACCAGGCGATCCGCGACCTGCTGACGATCGACGAGGCGCTCGCGTACCTCGGCCGCTATTTCGATCACCACGATTTCACGCAGTACGCGCTCGACGCCCCGTTCCCGGAACTCGGCGAGCTCGGCCGCAACAGCTTCCGCTCGACCACCGACCGGATCAAGGCCGATGCGAAGCGCAAGGGCCTGTCGCTGCGCGAGACGGCGCTCGCGGTCGCGACGCCGCGCCCGAACTTCATCGGCACGGCCGAGCACGTCGCCGACGAGCTGATCCGCTGGCACGACGCAGGCGCGGGCGACGGCTTCATCCTCGGCTTTCCGGTACAGGCGCAGGGCGTCGACGATTTCATCGAGCTCGTGATCCCGGTGCTCGAGGCGCGCGGCCGCTACAGCCGCGACCTGCCCGGCGCCACGCTGCGCGACCACCTCGGCCTGCCGCGCAAGGCGAGCCGCTATGCGACGCCCGGCGCCGCCGCCCAGGAAACGGCCGCCGTAGCGCACGCCTGACGCGCCGCGCCGCCCGTGCGCGGCGCGCCCGCCGATCGACCGATTCGAGGATGCCAACGACATGAGCGACACGACCCACCTCGGCGGCGCGTTGCCGCCGCTCTCTTCCCCCGGCGCACGCGAGCCCGGCACGCGTTTGCGGATCGTGCCCGCGCGCCACCGGTCGCGCACGGCCGGCACCGTGCTCGCGCTCGCGCTGATCGCGATCACGCTGCATTCGATCCTCGGCAACCCGCAATGGGGCTGGCCGGTGTTCGCCGAATGGTTCCTGTCGCCGCCGGTGCTGTCGGGGCTCGCGCGCACGCTGGTGCTGACGCTGCTCGGCGCGGTGTTCGGCTTCGTGCTCGGCGCGTTCGTCGCGCTGGCGCGGCTGTCGCGTTCGCGCCTGCTGTCCGCCAGCGCGTGGACCTTCGTGTGGCTGTTCCGCTCGATTCCGCTGATCGTGCTGCTGCTGATCCTGAACAACCTCGGCTACCTGTACGAGCACGTGCGGCTCGGTGTGCCGTTCACCGACATCGTGTGGTTCGACACGCCGACGACCGACCTGATCAGCCCGTTCCTCGCGGCCGTGCTCGGCCTCACGCTGAACCACGCGGCGTTCTCCGCGGAAGTGATCCGCGGCGGCATTCTCGCGGTCGACCAGGGGCAGCTCGAAGCCGCCGCCGCGCTCGGTCTGCCGCGCGGCCGCCAGACCTCGCGGATCGTGCTGCCGCAGGCGATGCGCGCGATCCTGCCGACCGCGTTCAATGACCTGATCACGCTCGCGAAAGGCACGTCGATGGTGTACGTGCTCGCGATGCCCGAGCTGTTCTACACGGTGCAGGTGATCTATCGCCGCAACCTCGAAGTGATTCCGCTGCTGATGGTCGCGACCGTCTGGTACCTGATCATCCTGACCGTGCTGTCCGCGATCCAGGTGCAGGTCGAGCGGCACTATGCACGCGGCGCGCTGCGCAATCCGCCGCCGTCGGTGGTCACGTTCGCGCTCGCGCGCCTCGGCGGGCTGTGGCGGCGTGTCGCGTCGCGCCGCGCGGCCTCGATCGCTCGTGCACACAGCAATGCCGGCACGCATGCCGATACCGCTGCGGCCGTCTCGCGCACCGGCGGCGAAGTGGCCGTGCATGGCGTGTCGAAGCAGTTCGGCATGCAGCGCGTGCTCGACAACGTGTCGTTCGTCGCGCCGCGCGGCAGCGTGACCGTGATCGTCGGGCCGTCGGGCTCCGGCAAATCGACGCTGCTGCGCACGATCAACCATCTCGAACGCGTCGACGACGGTTTCATCGACATCGACGGCGAATTGATCGGCTATCGCCGCGACGGCGACGTGCTGCACGAGCTGAAGGAGCGCGACGTGCTGAAGCGGCGTACGGCCGTCGGCATGGTGTTCCAGAACTTCAACCTGTTCCCGCACCTGACGGTGCTCGAGAACCTGATCGAAGCGCCGGTCGCCGTCGCCGGCGTGACGCGCGATGCGGCCGAGCACACCGCGCGTACGCTGCTCGCACGGGTCGGCCTCGCGGACAAGGCCGACGCGTACCCGCGCCAGTTGTCCGGCGGCCAGCAGCAACGCGTCGCGATCGCGCGGGCGCTTGCGTTGCGTCCGAAGGTGCTGCTGTTCGACGAGCCGACGTCGGCGCTCGATCCCGAACTCGTCAACGAAGTGCTCGACGTGATCAAGGAGCTCGCGCGCTCGGGCACGACGCTCGTGATCGTCACGCACGAGATCGGCTTCGCGCGCGAAGTCGCGGACAACGTGCTGTTCATGGAGCGCGGGCGCATCGTCGAGGCCGGGCCGCCTGCCGTCGTGCTCGACGCGCCGGCGCATGCGCGCACCCGCGCGTTCCTGTCGCGGGTGCTGTGATGCGCGCCGCTCCCGACTCGCGAGGTGCCGCACGATGACCGATCGACGCCAGTTCATCGTGGCCGCGCTGGCCGCGGTTTCGGGCCTGCCGTGGCATGCGGCGCGCGCGGCGGCCGCCACGGCCGATCTCGACCCGCGCCAGGCCGGCCGCCTGCGCGCCGGCCCCGACGACGCGGCCATCCGTGCGGCCAGCGGCTACCGCTGGGTGCGCGACGGCGCGTTCACGGTCGCGATTTCACCGCACGCGCCGCCCGTGTCGACCTATGCAACCGACGCGCGCACCGTGGTCGGCGCCGATCCCGACTATGCGCAATTGGTCGCGGACACACTCGGCCGCACACTCGTGCTGGTGCCGATCGCGTGGGCCGACTGGCCGCTCGGGCTGACGTCCGGCAAATACGATGCGGTGATCTCGAACGTCGGCGTGACCGAGAAGCGCAAGGAGAAATACGATTTCACGACCTACCGGCTCGGGCTGCACGGCTTCTACGTGCGCACCGGCAGCCCGATCGCGAAGATCGCGGAGCCGAAGGACGTCGCGGGCTTGCGCATCATCACCGGCGCCGGCACGAGCCAGGAGCGCATCCTGCTCGAATGGAGCAAGCGCAACGTCGCGCAGGGGTTGAAGCCGGCCGAGCTGCTCTATTTCGACGACGATGCGACCGCGCGCGTCGCGCTGCTGTCGGGCCGGGCCGATGCGGAGCTGAACCCGAACGCATCGCTCGCGTACGAGGCCGCGCGCACCGGCAAGATCCGTCGCGTCGGCGTCGTCAATGCGGGCTGGCCGGCGAATGCGGACGTCGCGATCGCGACGCGTCGCGGCAGCGGGCTCGCGCCCGCGCTCACGCTCGCGACCAACGCGCTGATCGGCAACGGCCGCTACGGGCAGGCGCTCGCGCGCTGGGGTTTGCAGAGCGAGGCGATCGCGCGGGCGGAGACCAATCCGCCGGGGTTGCCGTCGTTCTGAGCGTTTCGTTCAAAACCATCGCCCCGGCATGTCGTCACGGACATACCGGGGCGATTCGATTGACTTGTCGTTCCCCTACGCGGGCACCGCGGACCGGGAGCGATCGAGTTCCGCAATGTGCGCGTGAATCGCCGGGATCAGGTCGCGCCCGTAGGCCAGCGCATCGTCGAGCGGATCGAAACCGCGAATCAGGAACGTCGAGACGCCGAGCCGGTAATACGCGCCCAGCGCTCGCGCAACCTGTTCCGGCGTGCCGACCAGCGCGGTCGAATTCCAGCGTGCGCCGGTCAGGTTCGCGACACCCATCCACAGCCGCTCGTCGAGCACGTCGCCCTGCGCGGCGGCTGCCATCAGCCGCTGCGAGCCCGCATTCTGCGGCGCGTGGCCGTCGATCGGCTGGCCGTTCGCGAGCCGCGCCGCACGCACGCGCTCGCGGATCGCCTCCGCTTTCTCCCACGCGGCCGCCTCGGTATCGGCGACGATCGGCCGAAACGACACGCTGATGCGCGGCACACGCCCGAACGGCGCGGCGGCGGCCCGCACGCGCGCGATCTGCTCGCGCACCGCGTCGAGCGGCTCGCCCCACGTCATGTAGACATCCGCATGCTCGCCCGCGACCGCGAGCGCGGCCGGCGACGAGCCGCCGAAATAGATCGGCACATGCGGTCGTTGCGCGCCCTTCACGACCGGCGACGCACCGCGCAGCCGATAGAACGGGCCGTCGTGATCGACCGGCGCATCGGCCAGCCAGATCCGTTTCAGCACGTCGAGATATTCGCCGGTGCGGCGGTAGCGCGCATCGTGCGGCACGAAATCGCCGTCGCGCTGCAGGTCCGCATCATCGCCGCCCGACACCACGTTCAGCGCCAGCCTGCCGCCGCTGAACACGTCGAGCGTCGCTATCTGCCGCGCGGCGGCCGACGGCACGATCACGCCCGGCCGGTGCGCGAGCAGCAGGCGGATGCGTTCGGTCGCGGCGGCCGCGAACGACGCGACGATGAAGCCGTCCGCCGCGTTGCTGAAATGGCCGATCAGGATCTGGTCGAAACCGGCGGCCTCGTGCGCCCGCGCGAAGCGGCGCACGTAGTCGGGCTGGACGGCCGCGCCGCCCGGTACGTCGACCTCCGCGCCGGGTGTCGCGGTGATCATGCCGATGATGTCGACTGGCATGTCGGGATGTCCTTGGGTATGTCGATCAGGAATCGCGGGAATCGCTGCAACCGTGAAGCGGGCCGCCCGGTCACTGCGCGGCGGCCGTCTTTTGCGCGGGCGCGGCGAACGCGCCCGCATACGAGCGGTCGAGCAGCTTCGACGTGTCGTACGCGGCCGGAATCACGCCGGCCTTGTACAGGAAATCGGCCGTGTTCTGCGCATCCTTCGCGGCCGTTTCGTCGACCGGGCCGACGCGCTGTTTCGCGTTGTCGAGCCAGCGATACGCGACGTCGGGTTCGAGCTTCGCGCGCTTCGCCCACAGGTCCGCGTACTCGCGCGGATGAGTGTCGACCCACTGGCGCGCCACCACCACGCGCCGCAGGAAATCGGTGATCTCGGCGCGCTTGCCCGACGTGGCCTGCTCGTTCGCGGCGACGAAGCTCAGCGCCGGCATCAGCCCTTGCGCGGTCGCTACGGGGCGCGCGCCTTGCCGCAATGCGAGCGTGCTGACGAACGGCTCCCACAGCGACACCGCGTCGACCGAACCGTTCGCGAGCGCGTTGGTCGCGTCGATCGGCATCAGGTACGCGTACTTCACCGAATCGGCGCGCAGGCCCGCGTGTTCGAGCGCGCGCAGCACGAGCTGCTGGCTCCAGGCGCCGCGCCATACCGCGATGGTCTTGCCCTGCAGGTCGGCCACGGTCCGCACCGGCGAGTGCTTCGGCACGAGGATCGCGACGCCGTCGAGGCTCTGCCGCGACACGGCGACGACCTTGACCGGCGCGCCGCGCGCGGCCAGCGTGAGCAGCGCGGAATCGCCGAGGAAGCCGAGGTCGATCGCGTTGCCGTTCAGGCTTTCGGCCACCGGCGCGGCGGCCTGGAAGTGCTTCCACTCGATCGTGTAAGGCAGGTCCTTCAGCACGCCGGATGCTTCCATCGACGCCTGGATGTTGAAGTAGTTCTGTTCACCCACGCGCAGCGTGACGGTGTCTTTGGCGATGCCCGGCTGCGCGGCGAGCGCCAGCAAGAGCGCCGTGACGATTCGGCTCGGCAACATGATCTCCCGGAAGGTTGGCGGGCGGCCTTGCGACGGCGACGCCCTATGGTCCGCCGTGCGAAACCGCCAGCGCGACGGATGGAACCGGTGAAGATACGTCGATCCACTTCATGACACAAACGCAATATTCTTCTATGCAAAGATGCAAATATTTTATGAATTACGCGTGCATGCCCGGGGCTCGCCGCACCACGGCCGCCACGTGAAATTCGAATGATTCCTCGATGGATATTTCGTGCACGAAATAAATCCCGCACTATATTTCGCATACGAAACAACTCCCCGAACGAGGACGCCATGACCGCCCGACCCATCGAGTTTTCCGCCGCCGACGGCTATGTGCTGCACGGCACGCTGTGGTCGCCGCATGCACCGCCGCGCGCGCTGGTGCTGATCCATCCGGCGACGGCCGTGCCCGAGCGGCTGTATGCGGGCTTCGCGCGCTTCCTGACGGAGCGCGGTTTCGCGGCGCTGACGTACGACTATCGCGGCATCGGCGCATCGCGGCCCGCGCGTCTGGGCGCGCTGCAGGCCCGCATGCGCGACTGGATGGAGCTCGACGTCGGCGCCGCGACCGCTTGGGCCCGGCACACGCATGAAGGGCTGCCGCTGCTGGCGGTCGGCCATAGCGTCGGCGGACATGCGATCGGGCTGTCCGGCGCGACGACGCATCTGCGCGCGGCCGTGCTGGTCGCCGCGCACGCGGGCAGCACGCGGCTGATCGCGCGGGCGGCCGAACGCCTGAAGGTGCGGCTGATCCTGCGCGTGCTCGGCCCGCTGACGTCCGCACTGCTCGGCTACGTGCCCGGCAGGCGGCTCGGGCTCGGCGAGGATCTGCCGGCCGGCGTGTTCCGCGAATGGAGCCGCTGGACGACGCTGCCGCACTACTTCTTCGACGATCCGACGCTCGGCGCGGCCGAGCGCTTCTCGAAGCAGCGCTTGCCGATCCTCGCGCTCGGCTTCGACGACGATCCGTGGGCGAACCCGGCCGCGATCGGCCTGCTGGTAAGCTATCTGACCCGCGCGAAGGTCGAACGCCGCCAGATCGATCCGCGCGCGGCGGGCAGCGGCCCGGTCGGGCACATGGGCTTCTTTCGGAGCCGGCCCGGCGCCGTGCTGTGGCCCGACGTCGCCGACTGGCTCGCGCAGGCGCTCGACACGCCGCGCACCGCGGGCCGCCCCTCCCTTTCCATTGCAGCCGGGAACCCAGCTTGAGCGAAGACCGACGACTGTTTTTCCTGTTGAACATCGGCCAGCGGCGCGTGCAGCGCTGGATCGACCGCAAGGCCGAAACCGACACGCGCGCGAGCGCCGCGCAGGCCGGCGCGCTGTTCTGCCTCGCGAAGCAGGACGGCGCGCTGATCGGCGAGGTCGGCGCCGCGCTGCAGCTCGCGCCGTCCGCGATGACAGGGCTCGCCGACCGGATGGCGAAGGCCGGCCTCATCACGCGCCATGCCGATTCGGACGACGGCCGCGCGACGCGGCTATACCTGACCGACGCAGGCCACGCGGCCCTCAAGCGTGCGCGCGTGCTGCTGCGCGAACTCAACGGCAAGCTCTGCGACGGGTTTTCCGACGACGAACTCGACGTCGTCGCGCGCTGGCTGCACGCGTTGCAGGAGCGGTTTCCGGCGGAGCGCTGAACGGCGCTTCACGCGCGCGCGACCGGCTCGTGCCGGCATCGATCGCAAGCGATCGCAAGCGATTGCGATTCGCGTTTTCGATTCGATTTTCATGCCGCCGCAACGGCAAATCTTGCGTGCCGGACGCCCGCTTCCGGCAACGCTTTCCGGCTACGTCCTGTTACAAAAAACCGCCTGTCGCGCGACATTCGAATCGCCTACATTGCAATCCACTTCGACACATTCGTCGCATGCCCGGACTGGCTTTCCCGACGGGTCGACATCGCAGACACAGCCGACAAGCAAGGAAAACGAAGAGGAGTCTTGACCGAAGCGCTGGCGGCATCCAGCGCACGCGGATCGCGATGGCTGAAACGGCATGCTGAACGGCACGTAACGACGCGTGCGGCACGACCGGTCGCACCGCTTCGCGTCGTCTCGTCGTGCCCCGCCATCGCCTCCGCACCTCACCGAGGAGTCGTCCATGCGACGCATGATCGTGTCCCATCCGCTTGTTACCCGCCTGTCCGCCGCGATTGCGCTGGCCGCCGCCGCCGCGGCGCACGCCGAGCCCGTCGTCGTGTCCGGGCCGAGCCCGTTCGCCGCGTGCACCATCGGCGGCCCGGGCACCAACTACGTGAATGCAGAAGTCGAACCGTGGCTCGCGGTCAATCCGGCGAACCCGAACAACATGATCGGCGTGTGGCAGCAGGACCGCTGGTCGAACGGCGGCGCCCACGGGCTCGTCGCCGGCTATACGTTCGACGCCGGCGCGACCTGGGCGCGCACGCCGCAGCCGTTCAGCGCCTGCGCGCCGGGCGGGCTCAAGTACGAACGCGCGTCCGATCCATGGGTCTCGTTCGGGCCGGACGGCACCGCGTACTCGGTGTCGATCTCGTTCAACCAGTCGAACAACGGCAACGCGGTGGGCGCGTCGGTGTCGACCGACGGCGGACAGACGTGGAGCAGCCCGGCCGTGCTGATCGCGAACGACGAGCCGACGACGCAGTTCTTCAACGACAAGGAATCGGTGACGGCCAACCCGGTGAAGGCGGGCACCGCATACGCGGTATGGGACCGTCTCGAACTGCCGAACGGCAACCCGTACGCGAACCTGCACACGCAGGCGTACCGCGGGCCCACGCTGTTCTCGAAGACGACCGACGGCGGCAAGACGTGGAGCGCCGCGAAGGTCATCGTCAACGTGCCGTCGCGCCAGCAGACGATCGGCAACCAGATCGTCGTCGATCCGAAGAGCGGCACGCTCTACGATTTCTTCGACCTGATCCAGCCGCCGTTCGGCAAGGCGGCCGGCAAGGTCGCGTTCGTCAAGTCGACCGACGACGGCGCGACGTGGACCAAGCCGCGGATCATCGCGGGGCTGCAGACGGTCGGCGTCACGGATCCGAACACCGGCGAACCCGTGCGCACCGGCGACATCATTCCGGAACCCGCGATCGACCCGGCATCGGGCCAGCTCTACGTCGTGTGGCAGGACAGCCGCTTCAATGGCGGCACGTACGACGAGATCGCGATATCGACGTCGAAGGATGGCGGCGCGACGTGGAGCGCCCCGCGACAGGTGAACACGCCGACCGGGCGCCCCGCGTTCAATCCGTCGGTTCGCGTCGACAACACGGGTGCGGTGATGGTCACGCACTACGACTTCCGCGACCTGCAGGCCGGCAACACGACGACGCTGCCGACCGGCTTCTGGCGCAAGATCTCGCACGACGGCGGCGCCACGTTCGCCGACGAGCGGCGCGTCGGCGGCCCGTTCGACATGAAGCTCGCGCCCAACGCCGAAGGGTTCTTCATCGGAGACTACCAGGGGCTCGACGTCATGCCGTCGTCGTCGTTCCATCCGTT
Source organism: Burkholderia sp. AU39826 (assembly GCF_020419965.1). Lineage (NCBI taxonomy): Bacteria > Pseudomonadati > Pseudomonadota > Betaproteobacteria > Burkholderiales > Burkholderiaceae > Burkholderia > Burkholderia sp. AU39826. The sequence continues at coordinate 417,737 of NZ_JAIZQG010000001.1, read as the reverse complement.
CTTCGTGCAGACGAGCGCGGGCAATCTGACGAACCGCACCGACGTGTTCTTCGCGCCGTGATGCGCGGATGACCGTCACGCCGCCGCGACGCCATGCGTCGCACGGCGGCGTGCGTGGGCATCAATGCATGTCGGTGAGCACGATGCGCCCGTCGACCTTCCCTTCCCGCAGCTTCGCGAACACGTCGTTGATGTTGCCGAGCCGGTCGCGATGGATATGCGCGCGCACCAGGCCGTCCGCCGCGAAATCGAGCGACTCCTGCAGATCGCGGCGCGTACCGACGATCGACCCGCGCACGGTGATGCCGTTCAGCACGGTCGAGAAGATCGGCAGCGGGAAATCGCCGGGCGGCAGCCCGTTGAGCGCCACCGTACCGCCGCGCCGGACCATCCCGAGCGCCTGCGCGAACGCGCTGCGCGACACGGCCGTGACCAGCACGCCGTGCGCGCCGCCGATTTCCTTCTGGATCACTTTCGCGGGATCGTCGACCGACGCATCGATCGTCAGATGCGCACCCAGTTGCCGCGCCAGCGCGAGCTTGTCGGGTGAAATGTCGATCGCAGCGACGTGCAGGCCCATCGCACGCGCATACTGCACGGCCACGTGCCCGAGGCCGCCGATGCCGGAGATCGCGAGCCACTGGCCCGGGCGCGTATCGGTGACGCGAATGCCCTTGTAGACCGTGACGCCCGCGCACAGGATCGGCGCGATCTCGTCGAATGCCACCTGCGCGGGCAACTGGCCGACGTAATCGGGATCGGCCAGCACGTATTCGGCGTAGCTGCCGTTCACCGAATAGCCGGTGTTCTGCTGGCCATGGCACAGCGTTTCCCAGCCCGTGCAGCAGTACTCGCAATGGCCGCAGGCCGTGTAGAGCCACGGCACGCCGACGCGGTCGCCCTCGCGCACGTGCGTGACGCCCGCGCCGACCGCCGCGACGATCCCCACGCCTTCGTGGCCGGGGATGAACGGCAGCGACGGCTTGACGGGCCAGTCGCCGTCGGCCGCGTGCAGATCGGTATGGCAGACGCCCGACGCCTTGATGTTGACGAGAATCTGGCCGGGCCCCGGCGTCGGGACCGGCACCTCCTCGATACGCAACGGCTCGCCGAACGCGTGTACCACGGCCGCTTTCATGGTCTGGGTCATGCGTTGCTCCTGTCTGGTCGATGAGCGACCCAGTATCCGGTTTCGGAATCGGAGCGCGTTGATACGCGTCAACGCATTGGAACGGATGCAGCGGTCGACGCGGCTTCGGCACGATCGGCGTCGTTTGACGCGAAAGCGCGAGCCGGCGGTTGCACGCCGCCCGCTGTTCCCGCCGCGCCTTCACCGTTCCAACGGAAAGCCGACGAGATCCCATTATCCGGCTTGGAATTTGACATGATATAACATATCATTTCGCGTGCTCGTCCCCCTGACACCGTTCCAGTCAGGTGGCCGCGCGTCGCCGAGCCATGTTCCAACGGGTTACTGCGCGTCACTGATGCAACAATATATCGTATCTACCCGTGATCCGCATCGCTCGTTATCCGATCCCGATTCCAACCGATTCACCGACCATGCGCGACCTCCCTCGCTTACCGCTTCGCCCGCTCTCGTCCCTGTCGTTGATGCTGTTCGCCGCCGTCGCCCACGCGCAGACCGATGCGCCCGCCGCATCCGGCACGCCAGCCGCCTCATCGTCGCCGCTCGCACCGATCTTCGTGACCGCGAACCCGCTCGGCGACGCCGAACCGCTCGCACCGACCGTCCAGCTTTCCGGCGATGCGCTGACGCGCCGCCAGGCCGATTCGCTCGGCGAAACGCTCGACGGGCTGCCCGGCGTGTCGACCACCACCTACGGGCCGATGGTCGGCCGTCCGATCATCCGCGGGATGGACGGCGACCGGATCCGGCTGCTGCAGAACGGCGTCGCGGCGTATGACGCGTCGTCGCTGTCGTACGACCACGCGGTGCCGCAGGATCCGCTGTCGATCGAGCGCGTCGAGATCGTGCGCGGCCCGGCCGCGCTGCTGTACGGCGGCAATGCGGTGGGCGGCGTGGTCAACACGATCGACAACCGGATTCCGCGCGAGGCGATCCAGGGCGTGACCGGCGCGCTCGACGCGCGCTATGGCGGCGCGAATTCCGTGCGCGCCGGCGCCGCGCAGGTCGAAGGCGGCAACGGCCGCTTCGCGTTCCACGTCGACGCGTTCGATCGCGAAACGAGCAAGCTGCGGATTCCCGGCTACGCACGCAGCAGCCAGCAACGCGCGATCGACGGCCCCGACACGCCGCAGCCGGAAGGCAACGTGCCGAACAGCGACGGCCGCGTGCACGGCGGTGCGGTCGGCGCGTCGTACACGTGGGCGGACGGTTTCGCGGGCCTGTCGTACAGCGGCTACGAATCGAACTACGGCTCCGTCGCGGAGAGCGACGTGCGGCTGCGGATGCGCCAGGAACGCCTCGCGCTCGCATCCGAGGTGCGCAACCTGAGCGGGCCGTTCACGAAGCTGAAATTCGATTTCGCCTACACCGACTATCGCCACAAGGAGGTCGACAACGGCGAGACCGCGACCACCTTCCGCAATCGCGGCTACGAGGCGCGCATCGAGGCGCGCCATCGCAAGATCGGGCCGTTCGAAGGCGCGATCGGCGTGCAGTTCGGCCAGAACACGTTCTCGGCGCTGGGCGACGAAATGCTCGTGCCGTCCACGCGCACCAACAGCGTCGCGCTGTTCGGCCTCGAGGAATGGCAGGTCGTTCCGGCGCTGAAGTTGAGCTTCGGCGGCCGCTTCGAGCACGTGAAGGTCGATCCCGATCCGGCCGGCGTGGAGAAATTCGCGCTCGCGCAGCCGCGCGACTTCAACGCGGGCAGCCTGTCGGCCGGCGCGCTGTTCTCGCTGACGCCCGTATGGTCGGTCGCGGCGAACGTCGCGTACACCGAACGCGCGCCGACTTTCTACGAGCTGTATTCGAACGGCCCGCACGATGCGACCGGCCAGTTCCTGATCGGCAACCCGAACGCGTCGAAGGAAAAGGCCGTATCGACCGACCTGTCGCTGCGCTATGCGAGCGGACCGAACCGCGGCAGCGTCGGCGTGTTCTACAACCGCTTCTCGAACTATCTGACCGAATACAACACCGGCCGCGTGGTGGACGACGACGGCGAACCGGTCGCGCCCGGCACCGACGGCTCGCTCAACGAGGCGATCTATCGCGGCGTGCGCGCCGAGTTCTACGGCATCGAGCTGGACGGCAAGTGGCGTGCATTCGCGCGGCGCGGCCATACCGTCGATCTCGAACTGACGGCCGACTACACGCACGCGCGCAACGTCGATACGGGCCAGCCGCTGCCGCGCATCGCGCCGCTGCGCGCGACGCTGGCAGCCGACTACGGCTACGGCCCGTTCGGCGCGCGTGCGCAAGTCACGCACGCGTGGTCGCAGCATCGCGTGCCCGACAACGACTTCTCCACCGACGGCTACACGTCGCTCGGCGTGATGCTGACGTACAAGTTCCGCGTCGGCCCGACGCACTGGCTCGCGTACCTGCGCGGCGACAACCTGACGAACCAGGAGATTCGCTACGCGACGTCGGTCGTGCGCGGCTTCGCCCCGCAAGGCGGCCGCAGCGTGATGGCCGGACTGCGCACCACGTTCTGACCTTCGTACGTACGGCCCGCGGCGCCGGCCGCGGGCGAACACGACGCGCTTCGAGGGGAATCTCACGATCGCGCAGATGGACGAGACGACGCAGCGGAACGCGGCGCGGCAGCGCGGCGTCGTCGGCCGGTACGCGCCGCGGAGCCTTGCGCACACTGCGTTCGCCGTGCGGCGCAAGTTTCGGTCCCGCTCGGGCATCGCCCGTTACCGTATCGCTGCCATGGATACCGCGCGGCAGACGCGTCCGCCCCGTCCGTCCACATGGACTTTTAAAACGCACGAATGACGAGTATCCTAAAAAAAGCACTTTTCGACCGGGCGGCGAATCGCGTGCCCTGACTCCCGTCCGATCGCCATGCGGCCCCGTCGTATCGCGCACCGCGCGCCGACGGTGGCGTCTGCCTCTCGCGCCTTGGCCGCACGAACCTTCCCCCAACAATCGTCAGGAGAGCTGGTGAGCCGACTCGTCGTCGTATCCAATCGCATCGCGGACCCTCGTAAAGCCGCGGCCGGCGGCCTCGCCGTCGCCGTGAAGGACAGCCTGCAGGAAACCGGCGGCGTCTGGTTCGGCTGGAGCGGCAGGCTACGCGGCGGCGACGATAACCCCGCGCATGGCGACGACGTGCAGGTGCAGAACGTCGGCGGCATTCAGCTCGCGACGGTCGATCTCGATCCGCAGGACTACGACGCTTACTACCTCGGCTACTCGAACAACGTGCTGTGGCCGGTGTTTCACTACCGGCTCGATCTCGCGCAGTTCGACCGGCGCTTCGCCGACGGCTACCGGCGCGTGAACCAGTTGTTCGCGCGCAAGCTGCGCACGCTGCTGCGGCCCGACGACGTGATCTGGGTGCACGACTATCAGCTGATTCCGCTCGCCGCCGAGCTGCGCGCGATGGGCTGCACGAATCCGATCGGCTTCTTCCTGCACATTCCGATGCCGCCGCCGCCGATCATGGCCGCGATCCCGGAACACGAATGGCTGATGCGCTCGCTGTTCGCGTACGACCTCGTCGGCTTCCAGACCGAATCGGATCTGCTCCACTTCGAGCATTACGTCGAGGCGGAAGCCGGCGCGGCGCGGCTACCGGACGGACGGCTGCGGGCATTCGGCCGCACGCTGTCGGCCGGCGCGTTCCCGATCGGCATCAACGTCGACGAGTTCGAGTCGCTCGCGCGCGATCGCGACGGCCTCGACATGTTCGAGCGCATGCGCGACGAATATTCGCGCCGCCAGTTGCTGGTCGGCGTCGACCGGCTCGATTACACGAAAGGGCTGCCGCAGCGCGTGCATGCGTTCCGCGAGCTGCTCGAACAGTATCCGGAGAACCGCGACCGCGCGACGCTGATCCAGATCGCCGCGCCGAGCCGCGAGGATCTCGGCGCCTACGACGACCTGCGGCGCGAGATGGACAGCCTGTGCGGCGCGATCAACGGCGACTACGGCGAGCTCGAATGGATGCCGATGCGCTACATTCACCGCACCGTCGCGCGCAAGCGACTGCCGGGCCTTTACCGCGCGAGCCGGGTCGCGCTCGTCACGCCGCTGCGCGACGGGATGAACCTCGTCGCGAAAGAATTCCTCGCGGCGCAGGACGCGGCCGACCCGGGCGTGCTCGTGCTGTCGCGTTTCGCGGGTGCGGCCGAGCAACTGAAGTCGGCGCTGCTCGTCAATCCGTACGATACGCAAGGCACCGCGCAGGCGATCCAGCGCGCCCTCACGATGCCGCTCGAAGAGCGCCGTCAGCGTCACGCGGCGCTGATGGCGATCATGCGCAAGACCGACGTGCACTGGTGGCGCACGCGCTTTCTCGAAGCGCTCACCGAAGCGGCCGAAGTCGCGGCCGCGACCGAATCCTGACGCGCCGACGCGCAGTCGCACCCCCGTCGTCGTGCAAGCGAGCACGATACCTCTCGACCGATACGTGCGCGTCGCTCATGGCGACTCCGTGCCGGGAAAGAACGGAAAGAGAACGCGCGACGGCTTCATCGATCGGTTTCGTGCGGCCGGCCGTACGCGACGAAATCGCGCTCGACCGCCGACGCCTGCTCCGTTTCGATCGCACCGCCGCGCACGCTCGTTTCGTCGCCGGGTAATACCGGCGTGGCCGACGACGGTTCGATGCGCCCGTCGATCAGCGCCTGCAGCACATCGCGTTCGAGCACCTCGCATTGCAGCAGCCGTCGCGCGATGCGTTCGAGCGCGTCGCGACGTTCGCCGAGCGTCGCCGCGACCCGCGCATGCGCATCGGCCAGCAGCGTGCGCACCTCGTCGTCGATCATCCGCGCGGTGTGCTCGCTGCAGCGGCCGTCGCCCGCATGCCATGCGCCGGGCAGCCCCTGGCGCGCGTCGCCGTCGTCGAACGTCGCGAGCCCGATCTTCTCGCTCATTCCATACTGCATGACCATGTGGCGCGCCATCGCGGTCGCGCGTTCGAGATCGTTCTGCGCGCCGGTCGACACATCGCCGAACACGAGTTCTTCCGCCACGCGCCCGCCGAGCAGCGCGTCGATCCGGTCGAGCAGCTCGCTGCGGCGCAGGACGTAGCGATCCTCGGTGGGCACTTGCTGCGTGTAGCCGAGTGCGGCGACGCCGCGCGGAATGATCGACACCTTCTTCACCGGGTCGCAATGCGCGCGGCTTTCCGCGACGAGCGCATGGCCGGCTTCGTGATACGCGATGGTCAGCTTCTCCTGCTCGTTCATCACGCGGCTCTTGCGCTCGAGGCCCGTCAGCGCGCGGTCGATCGCCTCGTCGAAGTCGGCCATGCCGACTGCCGGCTTGCCGAGTTCGGCCGCATGCAGCGCGGCCTCGTTGACGACGTTCGCGAGATCGGCGCCGACGAAGCCCGGCGTGCGCGACGCGAGCTCGCCGAGATCGACGTCGGCCGCGAGCTTCACGCGCTTCACGTGCACGCCGAGGATCTGGCGGCGGCCGTTCACGTCCGGCCGGTCGATCGCGATGTGGCGATCGAAACGCCCCGGCCTCAGCAGTGCAGGATCGAGGATCTCGGGCCGGTTCGTCGCGGCCATGATGATCACGCCGGAGCCGGCCTGGAAACCGTCCATCTCGACCAGCAACTGGTTGAGCGTCTGTTCGCGTTCGTCGTTTCCCGACATCGGGCCGACGCCGCGCACCTTGCCGAGCGCATCGAGCTCGTCGACGAACACGATGCACGGCGCCTTCTGCTGCGCCTGCTCGAACAGGTCGCGCACGCGCGCGGCGCCCACGCCGACGAACATCTCGACGAACGCCGAGCCGCTGATCGAGAAGAACGGCACGGCCGCCTCGCCCGCCACCGCGCGCGCGAGCAGCGTCTTGCCCGTACCCGGCGCGCCGACGACGAGCACGCCTTTCGGAATCTTGCCGCCGAGCCGCTGGTAGCGATCGGGGTTGCGCAGGAACGCGACGAGCTGCTGCAGTTCGGCCTTCGCTTCGTCGATGCCGGCGATGTCGTCGAACGTGATGCCGGTTTCCTGCTGCACGTACACGCGCGCGCGGCTCTTGCCCATGCCGGTGAAGTCCTGCAGCCCGCCGCGCTTGCGCAGCATCATGTTCCATACGAACACGAGCAGCATCAGCGGCAGCAGCCACGACGCGAGCGATGTGAGCCAGCCGGTGTCGGGCGTGCCGTGATAGCGGATGCCGGCGGCGGTCAGCGTGTCGATCAGGTGCTCGTCGGTCACGCGGCTGGTCGTGAAGCGCCACGGCGCGCCGGCCTGCCGCACCACCGCGGCGTCGGACGCAGGCAGGATCGTGCCGGCCTGCGGCATCTTCAGCGTGCCCGAGATCGACGCCGGGCCGACCTCGAGATCGTCGACGAGCCGCGCCGCGACTAGCCGGTGGAAATCGCTGTATGCAATCGGCGCCGACGTCGGGCGCAGCATCAGCAACTGCGCGGCGAATAGCACGAAGAAGCCCGCCGCAATCAGCAATCCCGGGTAGTCGAATTTCCTGTCCATGGCATCGGGCCGGCCCTACCTGCTGCGCCGCGTGCGCTCACGTCGGCACGCGCGCGCATCCGGTACGCGGCGGCCAGGCGAAAACGGCATGCATCCGCGCCATCGTCGCGTCGCTGTGTCGCGTCGTTCGTCGCATCGATCCCGCCTCGGCAACCCCATCGGCCGGCGTCGCCGGGCGGTCCTCGCCCGGGCGGCACGCCGCGACGCACCGCCCCTGGTTCAAGTCTAGTTCGCGCACGGACGTCGCGCATCGCTCGCCGCGCGAGCGTCGAATCGTCAGACGAACGGCTTTCATCCGCCCCCTTGCCGCGCTATAGTCGCGTGCATGACGTTTTCGTGACAGCCGCAGTGCGCCGCCTCGCACGATGCCGGCCGTTGCATTTTTTCGCCCCGCGTCGCGGCCGCCCACGCGGCACCGGCGCGCATCGAACGACAACACTCACCCGCCCATCCGAGGAGCCCACGACGTGAACGACACCCCCGATCGCCCCGACGACCTTCCCGCCGATCCCGACCGCCGCCGTGTGCTCGGCGGCCTCGCCGCGATCGGCGCCGGTGTCGCGCTCTCCGGCTGCGAAACCACCGCGGGCAACGCGCCGCGTTCGGCCGCCGACCTGCGCATCGACGAAGCGTTGCGCCAGCGCGTGCGCCACATCGTCGTGATCTATGCGGAAAACCGCAGCTTCGCGAACCTGTACGGCGATTTCCCCGGCGTGCGCTACCCGCTGAGCGAAGTGCGCCCCGAGCACGCGCAGCAGCTCGATCGCGACGGCAAGACGCCGCTGCCGGTGCTGCCGAAGATCTGGGGCGGGCTCGTGCCGCAGGCGCAGGAGGTGGACGGCAAGCGCTACGCGATCGCCGAGCGCGACATCGACAAGCTGCCGAACGCGCCGTTCCGGATTACCGACGCGCAGGGCCAACCGCTGCCGAACGGCGTGATCACGCGCGACCTGTGGCATCGCTTCTACCAGAACCAGATGCAGATCGCGGGCGGGCGCAACAACCAGTTCGCCGCGTGGGCCGATTCGGGCGGCCTCGTGATGGGCCATTACCGCAATTCGGCCGACACGCTGCGGCTGTGGAATCTCGCACGGCAATACACGCTGTGCGACAACTTCTTCATGGCGGCCTTCGGCGGCTCGTGGATGAACCACATGTTCCTGATCTCCGCGCAGCCGCCGCTGTATCCGGACGCGCACAAGCATCCGCATGCGGCGAAGCTGTTGTCGAAGGTCGAAGGCGACGATCCGGCCGGCACGCGCCTGAAGCTCGCCGACGATTCGCCCGCGTCCGCGCTCGACGGCCCGCCGAAATTCGCGGTCGACGGCCCGCTGACGCCGGACGGGTACGGCGTGAACACGATGGCGCCGCCGTACCAGCCGAGCTACGTGCCGCCGCCGGATCCGGGCAACGCCGCGTATGCGGATCCGGCCGACCATCGCGTGATGCCGCCGCAGGGCTACGCGACGATCGGCGACCGCCTGTCGGAGAAGAACATCGACTGGGCGTGGTACAGCGGCGCGTGGCAGTACGCGCTCGATCATCGCGACACGGGCACGGTGCCCGACTTCCAGTACCACCACCAGCCGTTCAACTACTTCGCGAACTACGCGCCCGGCACCGAAGCTCGCCGCAAGCATTTGCGCGACGCGGGGCTCGGCGACGAACCGTCGACCAACCACTTCATCGCCGACATCGACGCGGGGCGCCTGCCTGCCGTCACGTTCTACAAGCCGCAGGGCAACCTGAACATGCACGCGGGCTATGCGGACATCGAATCGGGCGACCGACACATCGCGACCGTGATCGACCATATCCGGCGCGGGCCGCAATGGGAACACACCGTGATCGTGATGACGCACGACGAGAACGGCGGCTGGTGGGATCACGTCGCGCCGCCGGTCGGCGATCGTTGGGGCCCCGGCTCGCGGATCCCGGCGCTCGTGATCTCGCCGTTCGCGAAAAAGGGCTTCGTCGATCACACGCTGTACGACACGAACGCGATCCTGCGCTTCATCAGCCGCGTGCACGGCCTCGCGCCGCTCGACGGCGTGGTCCGGCGCGACAACGCGTTCGCCGCGCGCGGCGCGACGCCGCCGGGCGATCTGACGAACGCGCTCGATCTCGGCTGACAACCGGTTGATCGCGTGAAACGACGACGCCCCGGGCCACGCGACGGTGGCCCGGGGCGTTCATGGCGCTTGCAGAGCGGTGACGTCGAGGCCGCTCGTCAGCCGCCGATACGCTGCTCGATCTTCTTCATCGTGTCGGTCATCTCGGCGGGCAAGCGCAGCTTCAGCATGTCGAACAGCGCCGCGTGCAGCTTCAGTTCCTCGCGCCATTCGTCCGCGTTCATCGACGTCACCGCATCGAATTGCTCCCGCGTGAAATCGAGGCCGTCCCAGTGCAGGTCCTCATACGCAGGCGACACGCCGAACGCATGCTCGCCGCCGCCGCCGGTGCCTTCGAGACGATCGAGCATCCACTTCAGCACGCGCATGTTCTCGCCGAAGCCCGGCCACACGAACTTGCCGTTCGCATCCTTGCGGAACCAGTTCACGCAATAGATCTTCGGCAGCGTCGCGCCGGCGGCTTCGAGCTGCCGGCCGAGCTTGAGCCAGTGCGCGAAATAATCGCTGACGTTGTAGCCGCAGAACGGCAGCATCGCGAACGGATCGCGGCGCACGACGCCCTGCTGGCCGACGGCCGCCGCGGTCGTCTCGGAGCCCATCGTCGCGGCCATGTACACGCCTTCGACCCAGTCGCGCGCTTCCGTGACGAGCGGCACCGTCGTCGAGCGGCGGCCGCCGAAGATGAACGCGTCGATCGGCACGCCGGCCGGGTTTTCCCAGTCGTCGTCGATCGACGGGCACTGCGCGGCCGGCGCGGTGAAGCGCGAATTCGGATGCGCGGCCTTGCGGCCGGTTTCCTTGCCAATCTCGGGCGTCCACGGATTGCCCTGCCAGTCGGTCAGCTTCGCGGGCGGCGTGTCGGTCAGCCCTTCCCACCACACGTCGCCGTCTTCCGTCAGCGCGACGTTCGTGAAGATCACGTTTTCCTTCAGCGTGGCGATCGCGTTCGGGTTGGTCTTCACGCCGGTACCCGGCGCCACGCCGAAGAAACCGGCTTCCGGGTTGATCGCATACAGGCGACCGTCGCGGCCCGGCTTCAGCCACGCGATGTCGTCGCCGATCGTCGTGACCTTCCAGCCGTCGAAGCCCCGCGGCGGGATCAGCATCGCGAAGTTGGTCTTGCCGCACGCGGACGGGAACGCGGCCGCGACGTGATACTTCTTGCCGGCCGGCGACGTCACGCCGAGGATCAGCATGTGTTCCGCGAGCCAGCCCTGATCGCGGCCCATCGTCGACGCGATGCGCAGTGCGAAGCACTTCTTGCCGAGCAGCGCATTGCCGCCGTAGCCCGAGCCGAAGCTCCAGATCTCGCGCGTTTCCGGAAAGTGCACGATGTACTTCACCGGATTGCACGGCCACGGCACGTCCTGCTGGCCGGCTTCGAGCGGATGGCCGACGCTGTGCACGCACGGTACGAAATCGCCGTCCTCGCCGAGCACGTCGTACACGTCGCGCCCCATGCGCGTCATGATCCGCATGTTCACCGCGACGTACGGGCTGTCGGACAACTCGACGCCGACGTGCGCGATCGGCGAGCCGAGCGGGCCCATGGAGAACGGCACGACGTACAGCGTGCGGCCGCGCATCGCGCCGCGGAACAGACCGCTGAGCGTCTCGCGCATTTCGGCCGGATCGATCCAGTTGTTGGTCGGACCGACGTCGTCGCGCGAAGCCGCGCAAATGAACGTGCGATCCTCCACGCGCGCGACGTCAGACGGATCGGATTGCGCGAGATACGAGTTCGGGCGCTTCGCCGGGTTCAGGCGCGTGAGCGTGCCCTGGTCGACCATCGCCTGGCACAGCGCGTCGTATTCTTCCTGCGAACCGTCACACCACACGACGCGCTCGGGCTCCGTGAGCGCCGCGATGCGCGATACCCAGTCGATCAGCTCGCGATGCTTGACGAAGGCCGGCGGAGCGATCAGCGGGCCATGTGTTGCTTCGGCCAAAGTGTTTTGCGACATGGGGATGTCTCCAGATTATTGGGCGGGGGATGGGGGATGCGGGGTGAACCCGCGAGATGGGAATGCGTGCGGAGCGCAGGGAGCGGCAGCGCGCAGCAGAACGGGACACGCGAGCGGAGCGCGCGTCGATGCCGCGATGCGGGCGAGAGAAGGTGATGTCTCGTATATAAGCGTGCGAACGCGAGTTTCGCCATGCAAGCAACCTGCCATACAACTCCATGTCGGCCAGCATACCATCGCCGTTATTGGGCGGGCGTTGCGTTGCAGCAAGAAACCCGCTGCGCCGGCGCGCCGGCATGCGCGTTGCAGGCAGGTTCTTTTTACGGCGTCGTCGCACACAGTTTGGGGACGAAACGTGTGTGACGACCGCCCTGCAAGGGTTTCGCACGAGCGGCAATTTCAACCTGCCGCTTGGGCAAACGAACAACGCGAACACACGCCGTGCGAATCAGCGTTTTCGCTACTCAGGCAAACCCTGAATCAGGTTGCGTACACAAACATCCTGTTCGAATCGCGATAGACGCCCCCGCTCGAAACGAGGTGCCGGGCAATCACGCGCTCCACGCGTCGAATGAAAAAAAGCCAACCCGTCACGGATTGGCTTTCTGCCGCGGATATGACGATTACGCGAACTGGTTCATCGTGTTGTCCTTGCCCGCCGCCTTCAGCGCCGCTTCGCCGCTGAAGTATTCCTTGTGATCGTCGCCGATGTCAGAACCGGACATGTTCTGGTGCTTCACGCACGCGATGCCCTGACGGATTTCCTTGCGCTGCACGCCGGCCACGTAGCCGAGCATGCCCTGGTCGCCGAAGTATTCCTTGGCCAGGTTGTCGGTCGACAGCGCGGCCGTGTGGTACGTCGGCAGCGTGATCAGATGGTGGAAGATGCCTGCTTCACGCGATGCATCGGCCTGGAACGTACGGATCTTCTCGTCGGCGAGCTTGGCCAGTTCGGTGTCGTCGTATTCGACGCTCATCAGTTGCGCACGGTCGTAAGCCGACACGTCCTTGCCTTCGGCCTTCATCGCGTCGTAGGCCTGCTGACGGAAATTCAGCGTCCAGTTGAACGACGGGCTGTTGTTGTACACCAGCTTCGCGTTCGGGATCACCTTGCGGATCTCGCTGACCATGCCGCCGATCTGCGCGATATGCGGCTTTTCGGTTTCGATCCACAGCAGGTCGGCGCCGTTCTGCAGCGACGTGATGCAGTCGAGCACGCAACGCGCTTCGCCCGTGCCGGCGCGGAACTGGAACAGGTTGCTCGGCAGGCGCTTCGGACGCAGCAGCTTGCCGTCGCGCTTGATGACGACGTCGCCGTTGCCCAGCTGATCGGCCGACAGCTCCTCGCAGTCGAGGAACGAGTTGTATTGATCGCCCAGGTCGCCCGGCTGGTTCGTCACGGCGATCTGCTTGGTCAGGCCGGCGCCCAGCGAATCGGTACGCGCGACGATGATGCCGTCGTCCACGCCCAGCTCCAGGAACGCGTAGCGAATCGCGCGGATCTTCGCGAGGAAGTCCTCGTGCGGCACCGTGACCTTGCCGTCCTGGTGGCCGCACTGCTTCTCGTCCGACACCTGGTTCTCGATCTGGATGCAGCACGCACCCGCTTCGATGAACTGCTTGGCCAGCAGGTAGGTCGCCTCCGCGTTGCCGAAGCCGGCGTCGATGTCGGCGATGATCGGCACGACGTGCGTGACGTGGTTGTCGATCTTTTCCTGGATCGCGGCCTTGGCAGCCGGGTCCTTCGCGGCATCCAGCTCGCGGAACAGGCCGCCCAGCTCACGGGCGTCGGCCTGGCGCAGGAACGTGTACAGCTCGCGGATCAGCGCGCTGACCGAGGTCTTTTCGTGCATCGACTGGTCCGGCAGCGGGCCGAACTCCGAGCGCAGCGCGGCGACCATCCAGCCCGACAGGTACAGGTAGCGGCGTTCGGTGCTGTTGAAGTGCTTCTTGATCGAGATCATCTTCTGCTGGCCGATGAAGCCGTGCCAGCAACCCAGCGACTGCGTGTACTTGGACGGATCGGCATCGTACGCGGCCATGTCGGCGCGCATGATCTTCGCGGTGTACTTCGCGATGTCCAGGCCGGTCTTGAACTTGTTCTGGGCACGCATGCGGGCCGCATACTCGGGGCTGATGGCGTTCCACGCGCTGCCGTGGTTTTCCTTCAAGCCAGCCACTGCCTTGATGTCGTCTTGATATTGGGACATGTCTATCTCCTGGGAACGAAGCGCATTTGAGTAAAGAGTTCAGCGTGCCCGCCGCGTGTGACGAAGCGAACTGCATGGACTCAATAGTAATCCCGTCCGGCAACATTTCGGTCAAGTCTTATATAAGACATAAGATATAAATTTTTGTTGTTTTTCAATGAGATAGCCAAGCGTTTTTGCGATGCAAAACACGGTTTCAAGCGGCGGTAAAACGCGGCGGCGGGAAACCGATGCGAATTCCGCGATATGAAATCTCCTTTCGGCTGCTGGAGAACGGGCCGCGTCGGCAAGACCGGACAGCGACGACCGCTCTCGCCTTTGTCAGGGCTGCGACAAAACGTCTATACTTGGACAATTCTTTAATCCCAGCGCGTCTGCGCCTCTGCCTGCCTCCCGGAGCGCCATGAACGACTCTCCCGTATTCGACACGCTTTGCGACCTGCTGACTACCGCCGGCGCGCGTTTCCGCGTGCTCGAGCATCCGGCGGAAGGCAAATCCGACGCGATCGCCGCGCTGCGCGGCACGCGCCCCGAACAGGGCGCGAAGGCGATGCTCTGCACGTTCAAGGACGGCGGCGACGCCACCGCGCTCGCGGTGATTCCCGGCCACCTGAAGATCGACTTCCGCAAGGTCGCCGATGCGGTTGGCCGGCGCAAGGCGACGCTCGCCTCGCCCGACCTCGCGGCCGCCGTCACGCGTTGCGTGATGGGCGCCGTGCCGCCGTTCGTATTCGATGCGAACGTGACGCTCGTCGTCGATCCGGCGCTGGTCGAGCGCAACGCCGAGATCGCGTTCAACGCGGGCCGCCTCGACCGCTCGGTCGTGCTCGACGCAGCCGACTACGTCCGGATCGCGTGCCCGCTGCTGGCCGACATCACGCGCCCCGAGACGACGGACGCCCCCGCCCCGCAGGAGCACGCATGAGCACGAACCGCAAACCACTGCTGTCGGAGCAGGCATCGCTGATCGAGCAGGTGCAGCGCATCGCCGAAGGGCTCGGCGAGATGTTCGCGCCGTTCACCGAGGTCGTCGTGCACGACCTGCGCACGCCCGAGCACGCGATCCTCGCGATTCACAACAACCTGTCCGGGCGCGCGGTCGGCGATCCCGCAACCGAACTCGGCCTCGCGCGCATCGCCGACGACGATTTCCCGCAGGTGCTCGCGAACTATCCGAACCGCTTCGCCGACGGCCGCACCGCCAAAAGCACGTCGATCGGCATCAAGGATTCGACCGGGCGCTACGTGGCCGCGCTGTGCCTGAATGCCGACGTCACGCTGTTCCGCGGCTTCCAGGGCATGCTGAGCCAGTTCTGCCGCACGGACGGCGAAGCCGTCGTCGAGACGCTCGACCCGGCCGGCGCGGACGCGATCCGGCAGCGCATCGACGCCTTCGCGACACGCCTCGCGACGACGCCGCGCGAGCTGAAGACCGACCAGCGCCGCGAGTTGATGCAGACGCTGAAGGCGGACGGCTTCCTCGAGGTGCGCCGCGCGATGGAGATCGTGTCGCAGCATCTCGGCGTGTCGCGCGCCACCGTCTACAACGATGCGAAGTGACGCGGCGCGCCCCGCATTCCAGTTGACTGACTTTTTCGACCCCGAGCGACCATGAATTCTCCGACTCTCCCCACGTACGACGACGTCGCCGCCGCCGCGGCCCGGCTCGAAGGCCATGCGCACCGCACGCCGGTGATGACGTCGCGGACGATCGACGACGCGCTCGGCGCACAGGTGTTCTTCAAGTGCGAGAACCTGCAGCGCATGGGCGCGTTCAAGTTCCGCGGCGCGTTCAACGCGCTGTCGCGCTTCGACGCGGAACAGCGCCGCCACGGTGTCGTCGCGTTCTCGTCGGGCAACCATGCGCAGGCAATCGCGCTGTCGGCGCGCATCCTCGGCATTCCCGCGACGATCGTGATGCCGCAGGACGCACCGGCCGCGAAGATAGCCGCGACGCGCGGCTACGGCGGCAACGTCGTGACCTACGACCGCTACACCGAGGATCGCGAGCAGATCGGGCGCCAGCTCGCGGAAAAGCACGGGCTCACGCTGGTTCCGCCCTACGATCACCCGGACGTGATCGCCGGCCAGGGCACCGCGGCCAAGGAACTGTTCGACGAAGTCGGCCCGCTCGACGCGGTGTTCACGCCGCTCGGCGGCGGCGGGCTGCTGTCGGGCACCGCGCTCGCCACGCGCGCGCTGTCGGCGCAAGCGAAGCTGTACGGCGTCGAGCCCGAAGCCGGCAACGACGCGCAGCAATCGTTCCGGTCCGGCACGATCGTGCACATCGACACGCCGCGCACGATCGCCGACGGCGCGCAGACGCAGCACGTCGGCAACCTCACGTTCCCGATCCTGCGCCGCGACGTCGACGACATCCTGACCGCGACGGACGCGGAACTGGTCGACTGCATGCGCTTCTTCGCCACGCGCATGAAGCTCGTCGTCGAGCCGACCGGCTGCCTGGCGTTCGCCGCCGTGCGACGGATGAAGGACGCGCTGCAGGGCAAGCGCGTCGGCGTGGTGATCAGCGGCGGCAACGTCGATCTCGAGAACTTCTGCGCGCTGGTGTCGGCACCGGCCTGAGCGTCGCGGCGCGCATGAAGATCCTGTCATGCGCGCACCGCCCCGCCTCCACGTCGCGCCAGGTTTCGCGCCGCGGACTGATTACGTCGTCGTCCCGAAGTCGGTCGTGAAGGCGTCTTCATGAATACGCGCGCGATCGCCGCCGCCCGGGCGCGACGGCATGCGTTGGAACCCGACCATTTCTTCAGACATGAAACGCCGCCCGGGCACCTCGAACGCAAGCATCCGGAAAGCCGACACCGGGTAATGACGTTTTTTCGCATCCGCGCGCCCGGACGATTGACGTGCCCGACCGCGCGCCATTACCCTTGCGCGCTGATGGTTCCCAGGGATGGGATCAAAAGGGAACGCAGCAGGGGCAACGCCCCGAATCTGCGGCTGCCCCCGCAACTGTGAGCGGCGAATCCGTGCCACCGCATGCCACTGGGAAACCGGGAAGGCCCGCACGGATGGCGACCCGCGAGCCAGGAGACCTGCCATCGACCCGAGGTCCAGCAGCCGCACCGGGCGGGGTGTCCCGATGTGCAAGCACCGCCGTTGGCGGCCGCCCGTTGCATGGACGACCCGACCTCAGGATCCGTCAGATGTCCATCGTTCCCGAATCCGCTTCCCGGCCGGAAGCGCCGCCCCGACACGCCGTCGGCATGCATCCCCTGCCGGCCCCCGGCTCACGGTCGCCGTACACGTCACACGCTTTGTCCCGCTGTCTCATGAACCTTCGTCACCTGCTTGCCACGTCCGCCGCCACCGCGCTGCTTTCCCCGCTCGCCCATGCGGCCGGCGACGCGGCGCCTGCGCAGCCCGCGGCACCGGCGTCAGGCGCGGACCTGCCCACGATCAGCGTGACCGACACGCGGCACCTGCCCGAATCGTTCGACCGGCGCTATGCGTCGACGCAGGTGCTCACGCGCGAGGATCTCGACCGGCTGTCGCCGGCCGACCCGAGCATCACGCAAGCGCTCGCGACGCTGCCGGGCGTGACCGTCGCGCAGAACGGCGGGCCCGGCTCGTCCGCGTCGGTCAGCATCCGCGGCTCGTCGGCGAGCCAGGTCGCCGTGTTCATCGACGGCATCCGGATCGGCTCGCCGACCACCGGCATCGCGCCGTGGGCCGACCTGCCGACCGAAGCGTTCGAGCGCGTCGAGGTAATCTCCGGCCCGGCCGCCGCGTCGTTCGGCAACAACGCGATGGGCGGCGTCGTGCAACTCTTCACGCGTCGCGCCGCCAACCAGCCGAACCAGACCACCGTGTCGTTCGACGGCGGCTCGAACAAGACGTTCGACACGCAGTTCCGCACGTCGGGCACGGTGCCGTCGACGGGGCCGCTGGCCGCGCTGGGCGGGCTCACCTATTCGCTCGGGCTGCACGACTACAACACGGCCGGCATCGATGCGACGCGGCCCTTCTTCTACGGCCACGAAGATGGCCGCAATCCGTATCACGCGCAGGATCTCGACGCGCGGCTCGGCTATGCGCGCGACAACTGGTCGATCTCGACGTTCGCGCTGTACCACCGCTCCGATCTGTCCTTCGACAACAGCGGCTACGCGAATCGCGAGCGCGATCACCAGTTGACGACCGGCGTTGCATTCCATCTCGACATCACGCCCGATACGCAGTTCGACCAGTCGTTCGGCTATGCGAACGATCGCCAGTTCATCTACGCAGACAACCCGGCCCTCGCGACGGACCAGATCAATTCGCAGCGCATCAGCACGTCGACGTCGCTGACCCATCAGGCGCACGGTTTCCACCTGTTCGGCCTGCCGCTGTCGGGCGAATCGAAGCTCGCGTACGACTTCACGCGCGAACAGGCGTTCCTGCCGGTCGACATTCCCGGCGGCGTGCCGACGCGCAACGATTCCGCGTTCTCGCTGCACCAGTCGGCGACGCTCGGCAACGTGACGATGTTCGTCGCCGGCCGTCACGAGATCATCGCCGGGCAGGCGGTGAACACCGGCAACGCCGCGCTGTCGTGGGCGATCACGCCGGTCTACACGGCGCGCGTGTCGTACGGCAACGCGTTCCGCCTGCCGACGTTCAACGACCTGTACTACCCGGGCTACGGCAATCCGAATCTCAGCCCGGAACGCAGCACGTCGGTCGAGGCCGCGCTCGACGCGAACACGGCGTACGGCATGTTCACCGCGGCGATCTACGACACGCGCGTCAACAACCTGATCGCGTACAACCCGGCGACGTTCTCGCCGATGAACATCGGCCGTTCGCACATTCGCGGCATCGACCTGTCGTACAAGGGAACGATCGGCCGCTCGACGCCGGTGAGCGTCGCGGTCGGCATCCTGAATCCGCAGGACGAGACCAACCAGACCTGGCTCAGCCGCCGGCCGCGCCAGACGGTCAGCCTGAACGTCGACCACACGTGGGACGAACTGAAGCTGCACGCGCTGAGCACAGGCGCGTCGCTGCTGTACGGCGGCTCGACGTTCGACGACCCGGCCAACCGGCAGTATCTGGCGTCGTACCTGACGGTGAGCCTGCGCGCGTCGTACCGGATCAATTCGCACCTGACGGTGTCGGCGTCGCTGTCGAACCTGTTCGACCGGCAGTACATGACCGCGTACGGCTACAACACGCTCGGGCGCACCGCGTTCGGCAAGGTCAGCTATACGTTCTGACGGCCCCACGCAGCGGAGCGGCGCACCACACCGGCACGCGCGGAAAATTGACAGCGCGGCAAAAGCTAATAAAATTAGTTTTTTGACTAACCCGCATAGCATTCGTCATGGCGCGTGCCGGCATTACCGTGGACAAGCTCGTCGAAGCCGGCGCGCAGCTCGCCGATGAAACCGGCTTCGAGCAACTCACCGGCGCAGCGCTCGCGCGGCATTTCGACGTCAAGCTGGCGAGCCTGTATTCCCATGTCGCGAGCTTCGACGATCTCAAGAGCCGGATCGCGCTGTTCGCGCTGCAGGAGCTGGCCGAGCGCGCCGCCGACGCGCTGGCCGGCCGCACCGGCAAGGACGCGCTGGCCGCGCTCGCCAACGTCTATCGCGACTACGCACGTGCGCATCCGGGCCGCTTCGCGGCCGCGCGCCATCCGGTGAGCGGCGGGCGCGCCGCCGCAAGCGCGGGCGGGCAACTCGTCAGGATGACGGCGGCGGTGCTGCGCAGCTACGGCCTGCCCGATAGCGACCAGGCGCATGCGATCCGCCTGCTCGGCGGTTTCTTCATGGGCTACGTGACGCTCGAAAGCGCCGGCGGCTTCTCGCACAGCGCGCCGGATTCGGACGTGTCGTGGGCACGCAGCCTCGATGCGCTCGACGTGATGCTGCGCCACTGGCCTTCGGCCGCATGACGTACCGAACGGAATCCAAGCAATGAAAGACAAACCCGACGGCGTCGTGCTGCCGAGCCGTGTCGTGCCCTTCCCGACCTCGATCAGCGACGAAGCACGCGCCGCGCTGCACCGCCTGACCGGCGACGACGGGGTGCCGCTGAATGCGTTGCACGTGATGCCGGCGCCGGACGACATCGACGCATGGATGCGCGTGAAGGCCGGTGCCGACGCGCATTACACGGCCGCGGTCGAGCAACTCGCCGGCTATGTGCGCTCGAGCGTCGAGACGATCCGCGTCGGCGATGCGGACGTGCATGTCGCGACACCCGACGCCGCGGCTTCCGGCGCCTGCGCCTACATCGATCTGCATGGCGGCGCGCTGGTCGTCGGCGGCGGCGCCGCGTGCCGCGCCGGCGCGCAGATGCAGGCCGACCGGCTCGGCATCCGCTGCTACGGCGTCGACTACCGGATGCCGCCGGAACACCCGTATCCGGCCGCGCTCGACGACTGCATCGCCGCCTATGCTTACGTGCTGGCGCATCACGCACCGGAAAACGTCGTCATCGGCGGCCGCTCCGCCGGCGGCAATCTCGCCGCCGCGATGGTGCTGCGTGCCCGCGACGAAGGCTTGCCGCTGCCTGCCGCGCTCGTGCTGCTGTCGCCGGAAGCCGACCTGACCGAATCCGGCGACAGCTTCGAGACCAACCGGCTCGTCGATGTCGTGCTGCCGGCGCCGCTGATGGCGAACAACCTGCTCTACGCGAACGGCGCCGATCTCGCGCATCCGTACCTGTCGCCGCTGTTCGGCGATTTCGCTGCCGGCTTCCCGCCGACCTTCATCCAGAGCGGCACGCGCGACCTGTTCCTGTCGAACGCCGTGCGCCTGCATCGCGCATTGCGGCGCGCGCAGGTGCCGACGGAGCTGCACGTGTTCGAGGGCATGCCGCACGGCGGGTTCATGGGCGCGCCGGAGGACATCGAGCTGAGCCAGGAAATCGCGCGCTTCGTGCATGCGCATTTGCACGGGTCGAATTGAGCCGGCGATCGACGGACGAGCACACAAGGACGACAACGGCATCGGCCGGATCGCTGGCTCCCCGGATCGAATGCGGCAAATCCCGCGGGTGACGCGATCCGGTCGCCCCGCGCCGCGCCGTGCACCTAGATGAGCCCGCGCACGCCCGCGGCGAGCTGGATCGCGCCGAATACCGCGACGACGGCCGCCGACGCGCGCGACAGCCCGTGCATGAACGCGAACGACAGCTTCGTGCGCAGCGCGGCGGTCGCGCTGCTCAGGCACAGCCACCACGTGGCCGAGCCGACGAACACGCCGGCGACCATCCACGCCACCGTCGCCCACATCGCGCCTTCCCGTGCCCCCGGCAGCGGGCCGAGCGCCGCGAAGATCCCGACGAACGACACGATCGTCATCGGGTTCGACAGCGTGAGGCCGAACGTCGTCAGGAAATCGCGCAGGACGGTCGTCCGCGGCAAGTCGCGTGGCCCGGCCGGTGCGGCCGGCGCCTGGCGCGCGATGGTCCACGCGAGCCACACGAGAAACGCGCCGCCGCCGACTTTCAGGCCGACGGTCAGCATCGGAAATGCGGTGACGATGCCCGCGACGCCCAGCGCGCCGAGCAGGCCGTAAATCGCGTCGGCGCACGCGGCGCCGATGCCCGTCGCGAATCCCGCCTGGAAACCGCGGCTCAGGCTGCGCTGAATGCACAACATGCCGATCGGGCCGACCGGCACCGCGATCGACAGCCCCATCACGACGGACTTGATGAACAGCATCGCCTGCTCCTTGCGACATTCGGTGGATCGAACAGGCATCGTAGGGAAAGTCCGGCCCTCGCTGAATGGGATTTTTAAGGAAAAATGGCGGCTCTACCTTAAAAACGCCCGCCGCGATGGACGATCTGGACTGGAAGATACTGGCGCTGTTGCAGGACAACGGGCGCATCAGCTATACGGAGCTCGCGCGCCAGGTTCACCTGTCGGTGCCGGCGGTGACGGAGCGCGTGAAGCGTCTTGAAGCAGCCGGCGTGGTCGAAGGCTATACGGCCCGGATCAATCCATCCGCGGCCGGCTAT
This sequence comes from Burkholderia sp. AU39826, assembly GCF_020419965.1. Classification (NCBI taxonomy): domain Bacteria; kingdom Pseudomonadati; phylum Pseudomonadota; class Betaproteobacteria; order Burkholderiales; family Burkholderiaceae; genus Burkholderia; species Burkholderia sp. AU39826. The sequence continues at coordinate 395,840 of NZ_JAIZQG010000001.1, read as the reverse complement.
CCGGTGAGCGCGCTGATCGGCATTACGGTGCCGCAACCGGCGAAAGCGAAGTTCCTCAAGCTGCTGGAGACGATTCCCGAAGTCGTCGAATGCCATCACGTGACGGGCGCGGATTCGTATGTGATGCGGTTCGTCGCCGTCAGCATGGCCCATCTCGAACAGTTGATCGAACGCATCAACCTGTACGGCGAAACGCGCACGTCGATCGTGATGTCGACGCCGCTGCCCGCGCGCGGGCTGGCACGGCCGGCGGCAAGGGCCGATATCGTCAGGAAATGAACGAGCGCGGGCCGCCCCGCCGCCCGCGGCGGCCCCACGACCGTTGACCACGGTCGCCGGTGTGGTACCGACGACACGGGCGACCATGCCGGAAATCGGCGCCGCGCTGGCCCTCGGTTACGTAGCACGTGCAGAGAAAAACCGACGGCGACGCTCCGTGCACGCGCCGCACCTCACACGATCAACGTCACACCGGCCCACGCGATCAGCACGACACCCAGCACACGGCCGATACGATCGCCGCCGGGCAGGACCTTTTCCACGAACACGAACAGCGACAACGCGACGATCCACACGACGTTCATCACGCCGCCGACGAACAGCAGCGCCATCAGCAACCAGCAGCAGCCCACGCAAACCGCACCATGCCGCGCGCCCAGCAGGAAACTGCCGGCAACGCCCGGGCGCCAGTGCGCGACCAGGAACGCCGCCGGCGCGCGGCATTGCCGCAGACACGCGCGTTTCAGCGGCGAGAATTGATAGAGCCCGGCCAGCGCCAGCACGATGGCGGAAAGGCGCGCGCTCTTCGACCACAGCATCATCGCGGAGATCAGCCCGGCCGGCTGCAGCAGCGCCTGAAGCAGCGCGGCGCCGATCGAGAACGCCAGCCACGTCGTCAGATAGCCGGCCAGCAGCGCCATGGACGTGAACGCCGATCCCGCCGCTCCGTCGCCGTGCTGCTGCAGCACGCGCCGGTACAGCATCACGAGCGGCGCGGCGCCGGGCGTCATCATCGCGATCATCATCACCCACCACATCGCGATCACGGTCGGCAGCGACGGATCCATGCTGCCCATGCCGTCCGCCAGGCGATGCGGAAACAGCGCGACGGTCGTCATCTCCCGCGCCGACATGCCGGTTCCCGCACCCGTCCACAGATAGAACCAGCACAGGCCGACGAGCGCGGCCATGCCGAGCAGCGTGACGACTCGCTCGCGCGCGAGCCAGGTATCGACCGGCGTCATGCCGCGGCGCGATGCCGAACCAGCCCGTGGTTGTTCAGATGCAGCCGCGCGAATTGCGCATAGGTTCCGTCGAGATTCAGCGCGATGTTGCCCTGCGAGCGCCCCGTGCCCGAACCGATCTCGGCCAGCTCGTATTCGAAACCGTGCGGCAGGTCGATCCGCACGCGGTGCTCGTCACCGGTCACCGGATTGCGGATGGGTTCGCCAGCGGCATCGAACACACCGTCCACGTGGATCCGGCCGCGCCGCGCATCGACATCGACGTCGAAATCGATCTTCGTGAAGATCGGCTCGAACGCGTGCTCGAGCGTCGACGCATACACGGAAAACATCGTCGCGAATGGATCGGTGTCCTGACCGGTCATGATCTTCAACACGGCGTCGCGCTGCGCCGGACTGGCGCGCTCGTCGACGACCGGCTGGCACTTGCCGTGGCCTTCGTGAACGGCGCCCGGCCACTGGAACACTACCGCGATCCTGACGCCGTCGAGCACCACGTCGCCGTAATGTCCGCTGTCGATCGAAATCGCGCCCATCGCTTCGCAGTTGCCGTTGGTCGGCAGCGCATTGAACTGGCAAGGGCAACCGTATGAGCAATTGCAACTGATCATTTCGGTGCCCTGAATCTCCCACGGCGTCATGGCTCCACCTCGCGCTCTGAAACAAACGAACGCTTCGAATCTAGTGCACGCAATGGGGGAAAGCAACGCGGTCATGGCGGCGTGAAAACCCTGCGTTCCGGCCTCACGTAAGACGTTTCGGGAGGCACTCGCCGGGCTGTTGCGAAAACCGTCGCGCCGCCCCGTTCTCACACGAACAGCGACGCGACGATCGCACACCACACCGCACCCGCGCCGCACAGAAACACGCGTCGCGCGACGAACATTCGCGACTCGTCGTCGGGCGTTTTCATCGGCGATGTTGCGAGAAACGGCACGCTGGCGAGGCACGCGAAACCCGCCAGTGCGGGCACGATCACGACGAAGTCGCCGAATCGCCAGGGCAGCGCTTCGTGCAATCCCCAGTAGCCGAGAAACAGCATGCCCATCGAGAACATCGTCGCCGCGGCCGAGCTGAGCGCGACCACCGATCCTGTCGGAAATTGCACGTGAACCTCCCCTCGCGCAGTGCGCGATGCGACGCCTGTCGCCGAAGATCGCCACGATGTCGCCCGACGGCCGCGGAATCAGGCGTTCGTTTCGGGCCCGAATGCGTCGAGGGCGCCGGCTTCGCTCGCCAGCCCATGCGCGTTGTCACGAATTGACAGATTCGATCCGGTCGAGCGGGATGTCGTGCCTGCTCGGTCGGGCAGCACGTGCATGACGTCGCTAACCCGGCTTCTTCGCGCCCTGCGCAACGGAAATCCACCCGACCACCGCCGCGGCGACCCAGCAACAGGTGATCATCAGGTCCAGATCCATCCAGCCCTCGAAATTCGTGCTGTTTTCGAAACTGCAGCGCTGATGGCCCCTGACCCACATGCAGCCGCTGATCAACTGCTGGATGTGCATGTAGACGCTGTACACGGCAACGGCGGAAGCGATGATGGCGACCCGCAGGCTTATGCTCTTTTTCATTGACGCTGAAGGCGTGGGATGATCTCGCGACGATCTTAAGCCAATGGGGATGCGTGACGCAATCGATCGGTATCGGCGCCGGTGGTGTACGCGGTGTCATGCATGCAATCGGCCGCGTACGGCGAAATCGTCGCAACGGAGTCGTTGCGCGCGATCGAACCGGTCACGCTCGGAAACATCGACGCATTCGCTGAAGCACGATTGCGCGCCCGACGGCAATCGCGCATCGGTGTTCATCAAAACCGATGGGCTCGGCGATGATCTTGCCTGAGTACGCGGACAACCATGTCGATGAAAACACTCGTCGTGGTATGCGACCGGATGAGGGTAGACGCAGGCCGTTGACGCACGCGCGATCCTGAACGCGAGTGGTGACCGGAGCGTATGCGCAGGTGCGGGCATGGCGCTTGCATCGCCTGGTGCCCTCGCCTGCTGACATGACGCTGGCAGCAGGCCGCGCTCAAGGTTGCACGAGCGCCTGCCGAGGAACGCCGCCATGACCGATACCGCCGCACTCGCCGACCACGCCCCCAAACGCCGCGGCGTGACGCTGCTCACGCTATGCATCGCCGTGCTCGTCGCCCAGGTCGATACGGCCGTCGTCAATCTCGCGACGCGCGCGATCGGCGCCTATTTCCATGCCGGTGTCGGCGCATTGCAGTGGGTCGTCGACAGCTACAACCTCACGTACGCGGTGCTGCTGCTGACGGGTGGCCTGCTCGCCGACCTGTACGGGCGCCGCCGCATCTTCATGGCCGGCACGACGATCTTCACGATCGCGTCGCTGCTGTGCGCGCTGGCGCCGTCGGTGTCGGTGCTGATCGCCGCACGCGCGCTGGCCGGCGTCGGCGCGGCGCTGTTGCTGCCGGCATCGCTTGCGATCGTGCGCGTCGTGTGGCGCGACCCGGTCGAACGCGGACGCGCGCTCGGCATCTGGGCCGCATGCAATGGCGTCGCGATGGCGATCGGCCCGACGCTCGGTGGCGTGTTGATCCGGCACTTCGGCTGGCGCAGCATCTTTTTCGTCGTCGTGCCGCTGAGCATCGCCGCGATGCTGCTCGCGATCCCGGCCGTGCCCGAGTCGTCCGATCCGCACGGCCGGCATTTCGACGGCGCCGCGCAAGTCGCGGGCGCCCTCGCGCTCGGCGCGCTCGCGTATGCGGCGATCGTGTTCCGCGAAGCGCCGGCCGCCTGTGCGATCGCCGGCTGCATCGCGGTTGCGTCGTTCGTCGCGTTCGTGGCGATCGAGCGCCGCCACGGCGAAGCCGCCCTGGTACCGCTCGATATTTTCCGGATCGGCGCGTTTCGCGGCGCGATCGCCGCGACCACCGGCATGACGTTCGGAATGTACGGCGTGCTGTTTCTGCTGCCGCTGACGTGGCAGAGCGTCGGCCGCCTCGATTCGACCGGCGGGGGCCTTGCGCTGTTGCCGATGGCGCTCGTGTTCGTCGTCGTATCGCCGTGGTCGGGGCCGCTTTCCGAGCGCATCGGCGCGCGCGCGACGACGGCCGGCGGTGTCGCGGTGATCGCAGGCGGGCTCACCGCGATCGGCGCGTCGGCGGACGCGTCGAGCCTGTTTGGCGCAGAAATCGGCCTCGCGTTGACGGGGCTGGGGATGGGAATCGCGACGGGCCCGTTGATGACCGTTGCGGTCGGCGCCGTCGACGCGGCGCGCTCGGGCACCGCCAGCGCGCTCGTCAACGTCGCGCGGATGACTGGCGCGACGCTCGGGATCGCGGTGCTCGGCACGGCGTTCGCCGCCATGCACGGCGGCGCGACCGGCCTGCGGGTGGCGATGTTCGCCGGCGCGGCGGTTCAATTGACGGGCGCGGTGGTGGCGGCAGTTGCCGTACAGCGGTCGGCATGACGCGTGACATGCGCGCTCGGCACACGCGGCGCCGGTAAAGGCGGGAGAAACAGAAGAAGCCGCGAGAAGAAGCCGCGGCGCGACAGCGCCGCCGACTACCGACGAACGGCACGCCGCGTGCCGTTCATCCGGTTCGTCCGGCCACGAGACCGGACGGGGAACGATAGGTGCGCGCTGCGCACCTATCGTGGCCGCTTAGCGGCGCGGCTGGCCGCTTCGCGGCGGACGCGGGGAATTCGCGTCCTTGTGCCGGAAGTTGATGCGGCCCTTGGTAAGGTCGTACACCGACAGTTCCAGCGTCACGCGATCGCCCGCGAGAATGCGGATGTGGTTCTTGCGCATGCGGCCCGACGCGTACGCGCCGACCACGACACCGTTTTCCAGCGTGACACGGTATTTGCTGTCCGGCAGCACTTCGTCGACGATTCCGTCCAGTTCCAGCAGTTCTTCTTTTGCCAAACCAATTCCTCCAGACAAGGTGATTGACCGCGGCCGCGGCGACTGCCCGGCGCCGGCTCCCGCAAACGGGACGGCGGCCGGCAAGCGGCCGGGATCGGTTCGTTCAGACGGGCCTCGGGCCAGTCTTGCGATCGGTGCCCGGCGCGTTGCGACGTTCGGGCGGTCGGTGGCTGCGGCGCCAGCGGCGCCGCGCAAGTCGGGACCGCGCCAGCTACGGCATGGCGGCGGTCTGCTCGGGTTGATGCGTTCAAGCGGTGATGCGCTCGCGAAACGGCATGCATTTCACGAGGGCGTTGCGTCGCATGCGGTCAGGCATGCGATGAGGGAGGCGTCACGACCGATGCATCGTGATTGTCGCGATGCATCGGTCGTGCGCATCGGAACGCACAGGCCGCCGTCGAGCGGCGCCCCGGCGATACGCTATCCGGCAGCGGCCGCCGATGGGCGACCGATGCCGATGCGGCTTACTGCGGCGTGATGTTCGACGCTTGCAGACCCTTCGGGCCGCGCTTCACTTCGAAGCTGACCTTCTGGCCTTCGGCCAGGGTCTTGAAGCCCGTGCCGCGAATTTCCGAGAAATGGGCGAACAGATCGTCGCCGCCGTTGTCCGGGGAAATGAAACCAAAGCCCTTGGTTTCGTTGAACCACTTGACGGTACCGGTATCCACAAATACTTCCTTAATACAAATGACGAATGATGAAGATGCGCCCGCGACGGGCACAGAAAGAATCAAAGAGGGAGAGACCAACGACCGCCGCACGGTGTGCGGCCAATGATGAGCAATCGAACTTCTTGACGACTTCGGTCTCGGACACTACGCGGTCGCGGCCGTTTCGTCAAGTTCTTTTGGTGCAGCGCACAAGCGCGGACCCTCTGGCATTGCGCCGGATGCCAGCCGGCCAAGGGCGCTACATCGTTTGTTGGGACGGGAGGACCGCCGCTGCGACGCTAGTCGAATGGATTCAGCAGCCGGACGCCTGTGCGAGCGAAATCGTCGACGTTGCGCGTGACGACCGTCAGATCGTTGATCAGCGCGGTGGCCGCGATCAGCTTGTCGAGCTCATGCGTCGGATCCGGCACGCGCAAATGCCCCCACATCTGGCTGGTCTCGACATCGACCGGCAGGATGTTCGGCGCATAGCCGGACAGGATCATCGCCACCCAGGCCTCGAGCGCCGACGCCTGACTCTGATCGCCGCGATGACGGATCAGGTCGACACCGCGCCGCAGCTCGGCCACCGTCACGACCGACAGGTAAAGCGGGCTCGCGTCGGCTTCGGCCTGCCTGAAGAACGCCCGCACGCCCCGGTTGGTTCGCTTGCCCTTCCTGATTTCGCTGATGACGTTCGTATCAATCAAAAACACGCCCGACCTCGCCTGAATCCTGAACACGTTGGAAATCCGCGTCTTCGCCAACCTCCGGCATGCTCATCAACACTTGCGCGAATGTCCGCCGCTTCGGCCGGCCGAGCGCTTCGGCCAGAATGGCTCGATGTTCGGCCTCGGCGCTCCTGCCGTTGGCCGCTGCCTGCTCACGCAGGCTTTGAACGATAGTGTCATCCACGTTACGCACCAGAAGATTTGCCATGAGTACCTCCATCCAGGTTTGCTATCAATGATAGCGTCACGAGGGTAAATTGCAAGCATTGCTATCACCCTTGTGACCGGATGGACACGGGAGCCGGCGCGAACCGGCGGCAACGGACGGCGAGCATCCGCCCCCTTTCGCCGCTGGTCCGACGCATCGACCTGCTGTCGCTCAAGGTAAGCCCGAGCGGGACGATATGGAAGCCGGCCGAACGGCCAATCTGGCACCCATCGATCACGACGCACGTCGGCCGGCGAGGAACTCAATTTGCGGCGCGGCCTAGTCGGTGACATGCGCCAAGACCGCGGGCGTCGCGTCGATTCGCGCTGAAACATCATGTTGCACAACCAGCCGCGGGCAGCGCTATCGTTTGATACCATCAGACCACAAGACCGGCGATCGAACGCCGTGCGAAGCGCGCAGAAGACCTTGCATCGACGCGGACCCTCCGTGCCTGAAAATCCCGATCCAAGACACGAGACGCTCTTCAGTGGACCTTGTTACGCCAACGCTGGAAACCCTCTTCTCCCCGACACCCGACAAACTCTACTTCCCGGCCTGTCTTGCGGCCGTGGCGATCATTGCGTGGCTCGTCGCCCGACACGTACCGTTCTACCGATCGGCCGTCGACAAGTCGCTGTCGATGCGCTATCGCAATCTCGACGGTTTCCGCGGCATCCTGGCCACCTCCGTGGTCTTTCATCACTTCGCGTGCAACCAGGCGTTGCTGTCGACCGGCGTCTGGGGCGCCGGCACCGAATTCCTGCGCAATCTCGGGACGATCCCCGTCGCGATGTTCTTCATGGTCACCGGGCTGCTGTTCTGGGAACGCGCATGCCGAGGCACGCTCGACGTGCGGACTTTCTTCGTCGGACGCGTGCGGCGCCTCGCGCCGCTCTATCTGTTTTACGCGGCCGTCATCGTCGCATGCACGCTTTACTGGTTTCCCCGCAACGCCGTCGGCGCACCGACGCGGTTGCTGGCCGACCTGCTCAAGACCGTTTCGCTCGGCTGGTTCGGCGCGTTCCCGATCAACGGAGCGGAGCGCACGCCCTATCTGAGCGGCGTCTGGTGGACCCTCGCCTACGAATGGCGGTTCTACGTCGCCGTTCCGTTTCTCGCGTGGTTCGTCGCCACCCGTGCGTGGCGCAAGCTGCTCGCGCTCGCGATCGTCACGGCCTGCGCCGCGCTGTACGGGCCGCCGGGCGGCATGGCGCTGCTGTTCGCGTTCGGCGCGGTGGCCTACGAGGTGTCGCGACATCCCGCGATCCGTGCGCGGCTGGCCACGAAACCGGCGGCAACCGTCGCGCTGCTGATCCTCGCGACGTCTCCGTCCCCGGCCGAACGCTATTCGATCGAAGGCGCGCTGCCGCTGCTTCCGGTGTTTCTCTGCATCGCCAGCGGAAACACGTTCTACGGCGTGCTCAAGACCCGGCCGCTCGCGCTGCTCGGCACCACCAGTTTCAGCATCTACATGATCCACATGGTGATCGTGTACATGATCATCCATGCGTTCAACAAGTTCGTTTTCCCGATCAATTCGGCCGGCGACTCGGGCATCTGGGCGCTCGCACTCGCATGCGCGCTGATTGCCGTCCTGTGTGCGCTGCTGACTTACCGCTACGTCGAGCATCCGTTCATCGCCACGCGCAACGACGCACGCCCGGCGCGCCGCGCGCCCGAGCGAACGCGCGTCCGCCGCGTCGAGCACCGTCCGTCCGACGATGAACATGTCGTCGATGCAGTGGGCGAAACCGCTTCCCGATGACGAGCGGAATCGGTACCATCGGGCGATCGAAGTCCAGCGGCCGCCGTGCGACCATGCGGCGGCGCCGCTCACGCCGGACTTCCGTACCACCGATTTCGCCATGTCCCGGGAACCCACACATTCCGCGCTGCTCTGGATCGTCGCCGCTGCCTTCTTCATGCAGTCACTCGATACGACGATCGTCAACACGGCACTGCCTTCGATCGCCCAAAGCCTGCATGCGTCGCCGCTCGCGATGCAGCCCGTCGTGGTCGTCTACACGCTGACGATGGCGATGCTCACGCCGGCATCCGGCTGGCTCGCCGACCGGTTCGGCACGCGCCGCGTGTTCTCGGTCGCGATCCTCGTGTTCGTGCTCGCGTCGATCGGCTGCGCGGCGTCGCACACGCTCGGCCAGCTCGTCGTCGCGCGCGCCGTGCAGGGCATCGGCGGCTCGATGCTGCTGCCGATCGGGCGGCTCGCCGTGCTGCGCCGCGTGCCGGGCGAACAGTACGTCGCGGCCATCGCGTTCGTGTCGATCGCCGGGCAGCTCGGCCCGATCGTCGGGCCGACGCTCGGCGGCTGGCTCACACAGGCGATTTCGTGGCACTGGGTGTTCATCGTCAACGTGCCGGTCGGTGTGGTCGGCTTCATCGCCGTGCAGCGCTACCTGCCGCACGACCAGGCGACGCAGCCGCCGCCGTTCGACTTCGTCGGCTGTGCGCTGCTGTCGGCCGCGATGATCGCGCTGTCGCTGGCGATCGACCCGCCGATGTCCGCGCATCGCGCCGCGTGGGCGGCCGCGCTCGCCGGGCTCGGGCTGGCGAGCGCGCTTGCGTACCTGCCTCACGCGCGGCGACGCACGCAGCCGCTGTTCCGCCTCGGGCTGTTCCGCGAGCCGAACTTCGGGTCGGGGCTGCTCGGCAACCTGCTGTGCCGGATCGGCACGAGTTCGGTACCGTTCATGCTGCCGCTGCTGATGCAAGTGCAGCTCGGCTATACGCCGCTGCAGTCGGGGCTGATGATGCTGCCGGCCGCGATCGCGGGCGTCGTCGTGAAGCGGTGGATCGCGCCGCTCGTGAAGCGCTTCGGCTATGCGGCGTTTCTGGTCGTGAATACGGGGATCGTCGGCTGCGCGATCGCAGGGTTCGCGCTGGTGTCGGCGCGGCCCGCGCCGGTGCTGGAAGGTGCGCTGCTGATCGTGCTCGGCGCCGCGAATTCGATGCAGTTCGCGGCGATGAACGGCGTGACGCTCAAGGGGCTGTCGCATGCCGACGCCGGCAGCGGCAACAGCCTGTTCACGATGATGCAGATGCTCGCGATGGGTTTGGGCGTGTCGATCGGCGGCGGACTCGTCAACCTGTTCGCCACTTATCGGGGCTCGACGGCGCACGGGTTCATGCTGTCGTTTGCCTGCATGGGTGCGGTGACGCTGCTGTCGTCCGTCGTGTTCCGGCGGATCGATACGGCCGCGCCGGCGGCCGGTACCGCGGCGCGCCCTTCCGCGTGATCGCGGCCGTCAGTTCACCTGGCGGCGCTCGACGACGCGCTTGAGCACCCAGCGGATCGACGAAGCGTCGGCCGGCGGCCGCGCGACGCGGTATTCGTCGACTTCGAGCGTGTACAGGTAGCCGGGCTGGTACGCGAACCCTTCGATTCCCGCGTACCACAGGCTCCACGGCTCGCTCGGGCTGCCGCGCACCTGCAGGCACTCCATCGGCGCGACGCCCGTGCAGCGCGCGGACTGCGGCGCGACGTAGACGGTTTTGGTCACCGGCTTGCCGTCGGCCGGGCGAGCGGCATTCGGCGCGGTGGCCGCCGCGTCGGTCTGGCATCCGGCGACGAGCATGCTGCCGGCAATGGCGGCCGCGCCAAGCAGCGTTCGGGTCTTGTGAATCATCGGGCATGCCTCTGGGAGCGTTGCAGGGCCAATTAGACGAGCCACCCGGCGAGAAGGTTCACAAACACCTTGCAGAACGCGTTCGGCCATTCCGGTTTGTCGGATGTCGCGTGCGAGCCGATACGTTACCGTCTCCCGGGCCCGCGGCGTGCATCGTCACCGGCCACGCGATCGCCATCGACGGCCGCTTCACCGGGTAGTGATCGTGTACCATCGACGCTTCCCGACACGCTTCGACGCACTGCCTTCGTTCGCCGGCCACGCCCGCGCGGCTCGCGCGGCGCGTTTCCTTCGCATGACGTCATCCGCTTCGTCCGACACCGCACTCCGCCCGCTGCCGATCGATACGCTCGCCGTGCCGGCCGCGCTCGACGGACGCACGGGCACCAACCGCTCGGGCAGCGCGCATCCGCAGATCGCCGCGACCAACGACCTCGACGCCGTGCGCGCGTGGCTCGCCCGCTTCGTCGATACGCCGACCACGTTCCAGAACTACCGCAAGGAAGCCGAGCGCCTGCTGCTGTGGGCCGTGATCGCGTGCGGCAAGCCGCTGTCGTCGCTCACGCACGAGGATCTCGTCGTCTACCGGCAATTCCTGCTCGCGCCCGCGCCGGCCGAGGCGTGGTGCGCGAACGGCGGCCGCAAGCATCCGCGCGACGATCCGCGCTGGCGGCCGTTTTACGGGCCGCTGTCGGCGGCCAGTCAGCGACAGGCGCTGGTGATCCTGAACGTGATGTTCTCGTGGCTCGTGCAGGCCGGCTATCTGGCCGGCAACCCGCTCGCGTTGTCGCGACAGCGGCAGCGCCGGCCCGCGCCGCGCGTCACGCGCCATCTCGGGCAGCCGCTGTGGCAATCGGTGAAGGACGCGATCGCCGCGATGCCGCGCGACGATGCGCGCGCATGCGTCCATGCGGATCGCGCGCGGTGGCTCTTCACGCTGCTGTATCTCGGCGGGCTGCGCATCACCGAAGCAGCCGATACGACGATGGGCCAGTTCTTCTGCCGACGCGACGCGAGCGGGCACGAGCGCTGGTGGCTCGACGTGACGGGCAAAGGCGGCCGGCAGCGGCTCGTGCCGGCTACCGACGAGATGATGGCCGAGCTGGCGCGCTACCGGCGCACGCACGGCCTGCCCGCGCTGCCGTTCGACGGTGAGCCGACGCCGCTCGTGCTCCCGGTCGGCCAGACGCGCAAGCCGCTCACGCGCGCCGCGCTGCACCGGATCGTGAAGCAGGTGTTCCGGCATGCGGCCGACCGGCTGCGCGCGAACGGCGAGGCCGGCGAGCAGGCGGCGCGCGTGCTCGAACAGGCGTCCGCGCACTGGCTGCGCCACAGCGCGGGCTCGCACATGGCCGACGGCCGCGTCGACCTGCGGCTCGTGCGCGACAACCTCGGCCATGTGTCGCTGACGACGACGAGCCAGTATCTTCACGCGGACGACGACTGGCGGCATCGCGAGACGGAGGAGAAGCACCGGATCGGGTGGGACTGAACACCTGGCCGGCGCACCGCGACTCGGTGAACGAGGTCGAGCCCACCCGAAACCCATCGTGACTGCAATTCGCCCGATCGCTTGCCGCCCGCACGTCGATCTCGCCGCGCGACCCGTCGACACGCGTGCTGTGTCAGTACACGGCGACCCAGTGCCCCGGCACCCACGCCCAGTGATTGCCGGCCCACCGGTAATGCCCCTTCGCCCACCGATAGCCGGGCGCGGGCGGCGGCGGCGCCACCTCGACGACGGGCGCGGGCTGGGGTGGCCGCACGGGCTCGACCACGCAGGCGGACATCAGCGCGGCACTCGCGCTCACCAGCATGGCCAGCGAAACGGATCGGATCTTCATTGTCGATTTCTCCCTGTTGTGTAATGGGTTGATCGGGCCGCGCGCGGCATGCACCGCCTCACGCGCCCCCGCGAATCAGGCCGCTCATCGGCCGTGTCGCGCCGCTTTCCGCGAACAACGCGGACGCGGTGCGGCCCGGATCGAGCCGCAGGCTGTCGGCGGCCGCGCCCGCGATCAGCGCGTCGAGCGACGCGGTCGGCTTCAGGTCGCGCCCTTCGTACAGGTCGCCGGGCCGCAGCCCCGGCCAGTCGGCGATCACACGTCCGCCTGCGACCGCGCCGCCCGCGAGCATCGCCACCGACGCCTGCCCGTGATCGGTGCCGCCCGTGCCGTTCGCCGCGGCCGTGCGGCCGAACTCGGTCGCGACCAGCACCGTGGTCTGCTGCCATGCCGGCCCGAGGCCGTCGCGCAGTGCGGCGAGCATCGTATCGAGCGCCTTCAACTGATTCGCGAGCCGCGCGTTCTGCGCGCTGTGCGTATCCCAACCGCCCGTCTCGATCATCGCGATCCGCGGCCCGTCGTCGCGCGCGAGAAACGTCGCGGCGAGCTTGCCGACGCCGACCGGGTCCTGCCGCGCATGCGCATCGCCGGCGAGGCCGCGCGCTTCCATCGCCGACTGCCACAACGGGCCGAGCTGTGCGTCGGCTTCGTAGAGCGCCGACACGCGCGTGAGCAGATCGTCCGGCGCGGCCGGCAAACCGGACGGCGCATACGACGCGGCCTGCACCGTGCCGCGCAGCGCAAGCGGCACGGTCGGCGCGAACGCGATTGCGCTGTCGCGCGTCGCCGGCAGCAGCGCGGCGAGCCGGTTCAGCCAGCCGTCCTTCACCTGGTACGGCGCACGGCCGCCCGTTTCGAGCACGTTCTGACCGTCGAAATGCGAGCGGTCGCGATACGGCGACGCGATCGCATGAACGAACAGCGCGTGGCCGTCGCGGTACAGCTGCGCGGTCTGCGCGAGCGACGGATGCAGCGCGAACGTGCCGTCGAGCCGCGTTGCCGCCGCCGTGTCGATCGCGAGCGGGCCGCGCAGCGACGCATACGCGGGCTCCGCATACGGGACGACGATGTTCAGGCCGTCGGCCGCGCCGCGCTGGATCACGAACACGAAGCGCCGGTCGGTCTCGACGTTCGCGAATACGATCCGCGGCGCGACGAGGATCGCGCCCGCGCCGGCGGCGGCGACGCTGAGGAATTGTCGGCGGGACAGTGCCATGGTCATCTCCGTTGGAAATCGGGCGACACGAGCAGCAGCGCGAGCGACGTCGTCGCGCTTTCGGCGCGCGCGAGCGCGGTCGCGGTCGGCGCGCTCATCGAACCGGCGAGCAGCGTGTCGCCGAGCGTGCGCGGGTCGAGCCGGTCGCCCGTACGCGCGGCGAGACGCTGCGCGATCTCGACGCGGCGCACGAGCGCGTCGGGCGCGGCCCAGCTCGCGGCGACGTCGTCGTAGCCGGCCGGCGAGCCCGGCCGCCACACCGGCTGGCCGAGCTGCGCGAGCAGCGGCGCGGCCTTGAGATCACCCGTGTCGCGCCACCCGAGCCCGCGCAGCGACGATACGGCCCACTCCCACGGCGTCTTGAACTTGCGGTTGACCGGCGCCCACGCATCGGGCGCATCGACGAGCGCGCGATAGACGGTCGGCAGATCGCCGCCGCTCGCGGCGAATGCGCGCGCGAGCCGGTCGGTCAGCGCGGGCGGCGGGTTGTCGGCGACGAAATGACGAGCAAGCTGGAACGCGATGTGCCGGCCCGTCGCCTCCGAACGCGCGAGGTCATGCAGGATCGCGCGCGCCTGCGCTTCGCCCGGTTGATCGTAGGTGCGGCCCATCACCGTGCGCGTGCCCGGTTCGTGCAGATTCGGGCGAAACACGAATGCGCCGGGCGCCGCGTCGCCCGGCTGCGGCCCGCGCCCGCCGGCGATGCTCCAGCCGGTCAACGCACGAGCGAATTCCGTCACGTCGGTTTGCGTGTAACCGGTACGCACGCCGAGCGTGTGCAGTTCCATGATTTCGCGCGCGAGGTTCTCGTTGAGCCCGCGCTTCGCCGACGGATTGCGTGCCTGCGCACGCAGCGCGGCCGGGCTGTCGGGGCCGACCGAGCGCGCCTGATCGAGGAACACCTGCATCGCGGGATGCTGCTCGACCGCGACGAGCATGTCCTCGAACCGGCCGAGCACGTGCGGACGGATCGCGTCGCGTTCGAATGCGCCCGCATACGCGGCCACCTGCCCCTTGTCGACCGATACCGCGAAATGGTTCGCCCAGAAATGCACGAGACGCTCGACGAACGGCGCGGACGTGGTCAGCGCGCTGTTCATGCGCGCGGCGACGGCGCTGCGATACGCATCGTAGCCGTCGCGGCGGATCGATTGCGCGGTCGCGCGCTTCGCGGCCGCGTCGTCGCCCGTCATCGCGTTGCGGATGTTCGCGAAGCGCGTGGCAAGCGTGACCGCGTCCGGCTCGCCGGCCCATGCGGCGGGCCGCGCGTCGTAGCGGTCGAATTGCGCGACGAGTGCCGCCTTCGGCTCGGCGGGCGGTGCTTCGTCGGCCCGTGCGCCGAGACCGAAACGGTTCAGCGCGATCGCGGCCGGCGTGGCGTCGTTCGGATGGTCCATGACGGGCTCTCTTGCGGTGCGTACTCACGTTCAACGCAAGCGCACCGGGAAATCCGTCGCGGGGCGGGAAAATATTTTTCGTGATCGGGAAACGGCGGGCGGAAATCTCGCCGCACGGCGGCGCACATCGTCGACGGACAACGCCCGGGCAATGCGCCGGAACCGGCACACGCATGACGCGCGAGCAATACGCGGAGTCGCGTGCCGCCCGCGCGCGGCTTACTCGCTCGCCGATGCGTCCGGCTTCTTCCGCAGCTTCGGCGGCAGACGCCAGTTGCCGCTGTGCTGCAACCCGTCGACGAACTTCACGCGCTCGTCGGGCGTCAGCGTCGCCGCGAAATCGACGACGCTGCGCTCGACCTGCGCACGCATCGCGGTGTCGGCCGCGCGCGTGCGCTCGAGCGCCGCATCGATCGCCGCGCGATCGAGTTGCGGCGCGGCGAGCAGGTCCAGCACGGTAATCCGGCCGTCGCGCCCTTCGCGCGCGAAATCGCGGCCGCTCTTGCGCGCCGCCTTCAGCGCGGCGGCGAACTCGCGCTGCCGCGCATCGGGCAATTCGTCCGCCGCGAAACGCAACGCCGTGCGCTGCGCGGGCGTGCCGCCCGCATGCAGGTCGCGATGCGTCGAGAACCATTGATATGCGCCGCCGCCGATCGCGCCGAGCATGAACACGTTCAGCACGACCGAGCCGACGAGGGTGAGTTTCCAGCCGCGTTCGGTCATTCGTCGCTCCCGTCCACGCTCGGGCTGCCGAACGTCGTCGTCAGATAGCCCGGCTCGTGCGGCGCCGGCGGCGCGCTGCCGAGCATCAGCATCGACACGGCCACCGCGCCCGCGAGCGCACCGGCCAGGCCGACGCCCGCGAACGCCGCGCCCGACCACCATACGGCGCCGCGCCGGCGTGCGCGCCGCGGCGCGGGCGCCGTCGCGACGATGCGCTCGACGAGCGACGGCGCCGGCGGCTCGACCGTATCGCACGCGAGCCACGCATCGAGGTCGGCCGCATCGTCGAGCGCCAGCAGCGCGTCGCGCGGGTTCGCGTGCGCCCACGCCTCGGCGGCCGCGCGCTCGGCGGCCGGCCAGCGCCGCGCGTCCGAACCGTACGCGGCGACGATGGTGCGAAATCGTTCGGGTGTCATCGCTTGTCCTCGCTAGGTGGGTCGCCGGCCAGTTGCGCGCGCAGATTGCGCCGCGCACGGGCGAGCAGGCTTTCCAGCGCATCGACGGTGATGCCCATCAGGTTGGCCGCTTCCACGTTCGACATTTCCTGATAGTACTGGAGCACCAGCGCTTCCCGCTGCCTCGGCGGCAATGCGGCCAGCGCCTGCCGCACGCGCGCGTCGCGCGAACGCAGTTCCGCATGCGCGGCCGGCTCCGGTTGCGTGTCGGGCACGTCGGGCAGCGTATCGACGGGCTCCTCGCGCCGGCCGCGCAACCGGTCGTAGCACAGGTTCAGCACGACGCGATGCAGCCACGTGTCGAAGCGGGCTTCGCCTTCGCGCCAGCGCGGCGCCTGATTCCAGATTCGCAAGAACGTCTCCTGCGCGACGTCCTCGGCTTCGTTCCGGTCGCCGAGCATGCGCGTCGCCAATGCGAGCAGCCGCGGCAGCTTGCGCGCGACGAGCACGCGCACCGCCGATGAATCGCGCGCGCCGACGCGCGCGACGAGTTCCGCGTCCGGATCGCGGTCGCCGCGATCGCTCAACGCCGCCGGCTCCGTCGACCGGCGCGCGAGCGGTGCACTGTCACGGCAGAGGGAACCGCCGCCCGGCTGAAGCTCATCGTGGTGCTCTCCTTGCATGCGTCGGGCCGGCGCCGGACGGCGCCATGCCGCCCGTTCATCAACGCCGCGCGCGTCGCGCCCGACATGGCACACGGTGTCGGCCATATCCGTTTCATCGACGTCCCGTTCGCGCCGCATGTCGATCCCGTCAGCCGGCCGCGCGAGCGTCGGCCGGCGCGCTCAATATACGACGACCGGCGCGGGCCGGTAATACACCGGCCGGGCCGGCACCACGACGCAGCCGGCCAGCACGATGGCTGCGGCCGCCAGTATCACGATGGTTCGAAAAGGCATCGCTTCGGCTCATGATGTTGCGAGAAGGATCCGCTGCGCCGGCGTCACTTCGACGCGCGGCGGCGTGCACGTCAGGGCCCGTCAGGCCCAGTGGCCCGGCACCCAGCGCCAGGCCGGGCCGCGCGCGGACCAGTGCCCTGGCACCCAGTGGTAACCGACCCGCACGATCTGCCAGTGGCCCGGAATCCATACGTAGCGGCCTTGCCGCCAGTGCCAGTGGCCCTGATCCCACACGTAACCGGCACGGGGTGCGGGCATCACCTCGACGCGCGGCGGCGGCGGTGCGTAAGGCGCGACGATGACGGCCTGCGCGAATGCCGCCGACGCCGCAAGCGCGGCCACGCATCCGGCAGCCAATCGCAACGGAACGGAAAGTTTCATGAAAGACTCCGAAATAACGGGCATCGACCAGAAGCGGTCGTTCATGCGTTAAACGGAGCAGGCAGAAGAAATCCGTCGCGGTGTCGGCAAATAAATTTCGGGTGCGCCCCGGCACCGATGGTGACTGGAGGCGCGCAACGCGCGGTTGTACGCACCGGCCACCACGCATGCCGGGTCGCGGTACTGTCACACCGCGGCAAAACTGCCCTTCGACAATGCATGCGACCGGGATCCCGCTCGTTTCCGGCCCAGGCCCCGGCCGTGCTCGCGCATGGCCGCACGGTTCCCCACCTCGCGCCCCATCAACGAAAACACCGACCATGTCGAACCAGGACACTCTCCCTGACCAGCCGAACGAGCCGGCCGCGTCCGTGTCGCGTCGCGGCTTCCTGAAACTCGCCGGCGTCTCCGGCCTCGCCACCGCCGCCGGCGGGCTCGCGGCTGCCCGCGCCGGCGCGTCGAACCCGGACGGCACGCCCGAACAGGTTCACCTGACGTGGGGCAACGACCCGACGTCCGAAGTCGTGATCTCGTGGGCGTCGCTCGCGCCGGCCGTGAACCCGCGCGCGCGCATCGTCGCCGACGGCGAGCCGGCGCGCACCGTGCACGGCGTCCAGCGCCTGTACACCGACGGCCTGAACGGCGAAACGGTGTTCACGTACCACGCGCGCGTGCACGGGCTGAAGCCGGATACGCGCTACCGCTACGAGATCACGGCCGACAACGACAGCCATGCCGCGCAGCCGTTCTCCGCGAATTTCTCGACCGCGCCGCGCGGCCGGGCGCCGTTCCGTTTCACGAGCTACGGCGATCTCGCGACGCCGAACGGCGCGTGGGTGCTGTCGTCGCCGCAGAGCCGCTTCGCGGTGCAGGCGGTCGAGCAGTTCCAGCCGCTCTTTCACCTGCTGAACGGCGACCTCTGCTACGCGAACCTGAACCCCGCGCACCAGCCCGACGTGTGGCGCGATTTCGGCAACAACAACCAGACGTCGGCCGCGAATCGCCCGTGGATGCCCTGCCCCGGCAATCACGAGATCGAATTCAACAACGGTCCGCAGGGGCTCGACTCGTACCTCGCCCGCTACACGCTGCCGGAGAACGGCACGCACTTTCCGGGCCGCTGGTACAGCTTCCGCGTGAGCTCGGTGCTGTTCGTGTCGCTCGACGCCGACGACGTCGTGTACCAGGATGCCGCCGCGTTCGTCGGCGGCCCTGCGCCGCTCGTGCCGGCCGCGAGCACCGGCCGCCCGCCGATCGAGCCCGGTACGTCGTTCTATGTGCGCGGCTACAGCAACGGCGAGCAGACACGCTGGCTCGAGCGCACGCTGCGGCACGCCGCGCATGACGACGACATCGACTGGATCGTCGTGCAGATGCACCAGGACGCGCTCAGTTCGTCGAAGACGGGCAACGGGTCCGACAAGGGCATTCGCGAAGCGTGGCTGCCGCTGTTCGACCGTTACGGCGTCGATCTCGTACTGTGCGGCCACGATCACGACTACGAGCGCAGCTATCCGGTGCGCGGCTGCAATCACCGCGCGGGCGTCGATGCGAAAACCGGCGAAGTGGTCGAAACGCTGCAGCCGCGCCCGGTCGGCTCGAACGATCCCGGCCGCACGACGTTCGACACGAGCCACGGCACGATCCACCTGATCCTCGGCGGCGGCGGCACCAGCGCGCCGCTCGACGTGTACGGCGAAAACCCGTCGACCGGCTTCGCGCAGGCGAAGGTGTTCACGAAGCCGAACCGGCCGGTGCCGGGCACCGCGCCGAACACGTTCGTGCGCCAGCCGGCCGATGCGCTCGAGGATGCGATCTGGTCCGCGCGCCGCGATACGGGCACCGGCTACGGGATCGCGGTGTTCGACCACGATCCGGGCAAGCCGGGCGGCCACACGACGATCACGATGCGCTACTACCACGCGCCGGGCGCCGACCAGCAGCCAACCGCGCAATACGAACTGTTCGAGACGATCGAGCTGAGCAAGAAGCGGCACGAGCGGTGATCGACGCGTCGGGCGCCCGCTGCGGCGGACGTCCGACGCGTTGCCGTCGAGAACGGAATACCCCGGCGCGAGTTAGACTGCCCGCCTCGCACACCGCCCCATGCAGATGAGTTTCGAATACCGCATTCACACGCCGCCTTCGGCCGCCGCATTCGATGCCGTCGCCATGTGCCGCGACAAGCGCATGGCGACGTCGAAGTCGATCCACACGAACGGCGGCTTGAAGTTCGCGATGCGGCCGGCGGCTGGCCGCTGATCGATCTGTCGATCGACGAAGCCGGTTTCCTCCTTGTCACCACGCTCGGCCCGATGCGGAACGCGATGCTCGACTCGATCGACCCGCGTTGTCGGAAATTGGCGCACCGTGGCGCATCGACGACGCGTGATCGGTTCGCGCGACCGAATCCGTCATACATGCCCGTGCGGCTGCAACGCCGCAACGGCCGCGCCCCCGTAAAATGCGCGTTTCCGGCGGAACCTTCGCTTGGTACCGCTGCTCGCGACAACAGCACGCGCGAGCCGACCCGAATCATCCGAAATCGAATGGGCATGTTGAAACACGCAGCAAGCATGAAACGCAAGAACCAGGCAACGCTCATCGGGCTCGGCGCGGTGCTGTTATGGGCGTCGGTGGTCGCGCTCGTTCGCGGGGTCAGCGAAAGCCTCGGCGCGACCGGCGGCGCGGCGATGATCTATACGGTGGCGTCCGTGCTGCTGCTGTTTTCGATCGGCTTCCCCGACCTGAGCCGATTCCCGAAAAACTATCTGCTCTGGGGCGGGCTGCTGTTCGTGTCGTACGAGGTATGCCTGTCGCTGTCGATCGGCTATGCGCGCAACGGTCAGCAAGCGATCGAAGTCGCGATGGTCAACTATCTGTGGCCGAGCCTCACGCTCGTCGCCGCCATCGTGTTCAACAAGCAGCGCGCGAACCTGCTCGTCGTGCCGGGCGTCCTGCTGTCGATGCTCGGCATCTGCCGGGTGCTCGGCGGCGACCAGGGGCTCGATCCGGCCGGCATGCTGCGCAAC
The DNA here is from genome assembly GCF_020419965.1 of Burkholderia sp. AU39826. Taxonomy (NCBI): domain Bacteria; kingdom Pseudomonadati; phylum Pseudomonadota; class Betaproteobacteria; order Burkholderiales; family Burkholderiaceae; genus Burkholderia; species Burkholderia sp. AU39826. Next base: position 375,510 of record NZ_JAIZQG010000001.1, on the reverse strand, counting down.
GTCGCGGACAATCCGCTCAGCTACGGGCTGGCATTCTTCGGCGCGCTGATCTGGGCCGGCTATTGCACGGTGACCGCGCGCCTCGCCGACGGCAAGAACGGCGTCACGCCGTTCTTCATGCTGGTCGCCGCGGTGCTCTGGACCAAGTTCGCGATCGAAGGCGGCGGCGCCATGACGTTCAGCTGGCACGCGGTCGCGTATCTCGTGCTGGCCGCGTCGGCGCTCGGCTTCGGCTATGCGGCCTGGAACACCGGCATCATGCACGGCAACGTGACGGTCATCGTCGGCGCATCGTACTTCACGCCGGTGCTCGCCGCCGCCCTCGCCGCGATGCTGCTCGATGCGCCGCTGTCCGCCGAATTCTGGCAAGGCGCGTCGATGGTGTGCGGCGGGTCGATCCTGTGCTGGCTCGCGACACGCGGCCGGCGTCGTGACAAGGCCAAGCCCGTGCGGACGAGCAAGCAGGCCGAGGGCAATTGCCACGGGTGAGGATGGCCGGGGCATTGACGGCAGGCCGGATCGCGACCGGCCGTGCTCGGAGCCGCGTCCACCGCGCTAGCTTCGCGATTCGAGCGCGATCCGCATCGCCAACCCGGCCAGCACCGTCCCCATCAGCCAGCGCTGAACCGCCGCCCAGAGCGGCCGCCCCGCGAGAAAGCCCGCGATCGAACCGGCCGCGCACGCGATCAGCGCGTTGACGCTGACGCTCACCGCGATCTGCACGCAGCCGAGCGCCAGCGATTGCGCGAGCACGCTGCCGTGCCCCGGCACGATGAACTGCGGCAGCAACGACAGGTACATCACCGCGATCTTCGGGTTAGCGAGGTTCGTGACGAAGCCCATCGCGAACAACCTGGTGCGGCTGTCGTGCGGCAACTCCCCGACCTGAAACGCGGAGCGCCCGCCCGGCTTCAGCGCCAGCCACGCGAGGTAGGCGAGATACAACGCCCCGGCTACGCGCAGCGCATCGTACGCATACGGCACGGTCATCACCAGCGCGGTAATGCCCACTGCCGCGCAGACCATGTAGAACACGAATCCCAGCGCGACGCCGCCGAGCGACACCAGCCCGGCGCGGCGGCCCTGGCAGATAGAGCGCGAAACCAGATAGATCATGTTCGGTCCGGGCGTCAGCACCATCCCGAGCGACACGAGTCCGAACGCAAACAGGGTGGGCAAGGCAGGCACGGCACGCTCCTTCAGGACGACGATCACGAGATGCGAACAATGTATTGCATCGCGGCCATCGTCGGCATGAATAAACTGCAAGCGGCCCATGAGCGCCGCTCATCTTGCGGCCGGCCGCTACCTGCCCTTTTTCGCGCGCGTGCGAATCGTCTTTTCCGCTTTCGCACGTTGCGCGTCGACGAGCCGCACGAACGCGTCGGCGACCGCGTTGCCGGCGGTATTCCACGCCAGCCGCACGGACCGATGCAGCCGCGGCGACAGGGCCAGCACGCGGCCGCCGAACGGTGTGTACGTGAGCGTGATGCGCGGCACGATCGACACGCCCATGCCGGCTTCCGCCATCGACAGGATGGTGCGCATCTCGACCACGTTGAACGCCGCCCGAAGCGGCGCGCCGCCGCGCGCGAAGTAATCCGCGATCACCGGCCCGCACCCGGCCTTCGAGAAGATGAACGGCGCCGCGGCCAACTGCCTGGCCGACACGCTCTTGCGACCGGCGAACATGTCGGCGGCGGCCACCGCGACGAAATCCTCGTCGAGCAGCGGCAGGTTGTGCGCGAACGTCTTCGTGCCGGCCACCACGCCGACGTCGGCCGTCCCGTCGTCGATCCACCCTTCGACTTCGCTGTCCGTGCCTTCGAGCAGCACCGCGGATACGCCCGGGTGCATCGCCTTCAACGCCTCGAGCGCGGGAACGACGAACGCCAGCGACACGCTCGGCAGCGACGCGACCACCAGCTTTCCTTCGAGCTTGCCGCGCGCCAGGCTGAACTGCTGACGCAGCATCTGCGCTTCCCGCACCACGCTCTGCACATACGGCCACAGGCGTTCGCCGGCCGCCGTCAGGACGACCGGCTGGCGGTCGCGCCAGAGCAGCTTGACCTGCGTGATGTCCTCCAGCTCCGTCAGCGCGTGGCTGATCGCGGATTGGCTACGGCTGAGCCGGTCTGCCGCGGCCGTCAGCGAGCCGAGCTCGACCACGGCAGCCAGGGCCTGCAACTGGGCAAGCGTCATCGGGTTTCCTTGTTCGAGGGCATGTATTCCGTGCATGGTATGCCGCGTTCTCTTGAATTATATTGAACCGGCCCTGCGGTCAGGCAGCGGACAGCCACGCGTCGCCACGCCGCACCATTCGATGATGCACTTCAATCCGACTGAAGGACTGCCGCCCCCGGCGCCGCCGGCGTCCGGCACCACGCCCTGCTTCATTCCCGAAGACGCGCTAGACTAGCCGGATGGAACGATGCCGTTATTGCCAGAGAATCCGCGATGAATGGGATTGCCACGGCGACGAGTGCCGCCGGGCAATCGCCAAGGCGCTGCGCCGTCAGCGCGCGGGCCTGCCGATGGTCCCCGATCGCATCCGCAACGAGTTGCCGTCCGGCGCGCCGACCCAGCAGGTGATCGCGGTCCTGTCGCGGCAGCGGCTGCGCGCGCGTCGCGGCAACGAGGAACGCCGCGAGCGCAAGGAAATCGACGACGACGGGGTCTGATCCGGCCGCCTGGGGCGAGCCGTGCCGCCGCGCGACGGGCCGGCCCTTCGCCGCCCGGGCGCCCGCGCCCGCGTGACATCCCCGCCCTTTCACTCTCCCGCCACTCCGTTCAATCCGCCCTCATACAACATGGGGACAGAAGACGTTCGGCCGCGACATTGTTACCGCGAAAGCAACGATCTTTCACTCAAACTCACGTTTACCCTAGGTGACCCGGCGCCTACGATGTATTCAACCGCTGACGACATGGCGTCGCATGCGGAAAGCCAATAAACATCGGAGGTCATCATGAAATCGCTCGTTTCCGCAGTCGCAGCCGCCGTCGCCCTGTCCGCCTCGTTCGGCGCATTCGCACAAAGCACCGTGACCCGCGCCCAAGTGCGCAACGAACTGGTCCAGCTCGAAAACGCCGGCTACAAGCCGAGCCAGTCGAGCCCGTACTATCCGGCCGACGTCCAGGCCGCGGAAGCCCGCGTGCGCGGCGTCGACAACAGCGGCTTCGGTTCGCAACCGGCCGCCACCGGCGACAGCGGCGCACCGGCCGTGCGGGTGCAAAGCCGGCACGACTCGGTCTACTTCGGCCATTAAGCGCGCCGCCGCGCGCCCGGCGCGCGCAGCCCGCACGGCGACGAGCCCGTCCCGCGACGGGCTCGTCGCGTTTCGGCCCGCCGTCAGCGGCCGCCCGACGCGACGCGACCGGTCTCGTCCGGCGTGCTGCCCCGAATCAGATCCTGGTAGCGCACGCATGCGCACTGCGCGGACGCCTTGGCCGCGTACATCGCCGCGTCGGCCTTGACGAGCAGTTCCTCGGCCGACGCGCCGTCCGCGGGGAACTCGCTGACCCCGATGCTCGCCCCGACGGCCACGCGCCGTTCGTCGAACTCCAGTTCCTCGGCCATCACGATCTGGATGCGCGTCGCGACATCGCCGATCACCGCCGGCGAATGCACGTCCGAGAGCAGCACGATGAATTCGTCGCCGCCCAGCCGGGCCACCATGTCGCCGCTGCGCAGCACGTGGGTCAACCGCTTCGCAACGGTGACCAGCGTGCGATCGCCGGCCGAGTGTCCGAGCTGGTCGTTGATCTGCTTGAACCCGTCCAGGTCGACGAACATGACGGCCAGCCCTTCGCGTACCGCGGCCGCGTGCCGGATCGCGGCGTCCAGATGCTCCATGAACAGCATACGGTTCGGCAGCGCGGTCAGCGGATCGTGGCCGGCGAGATGCGTGAGCTCCTGCTGCTTCGCGCGCAGCATCGCGACCTGCGTGCGGATCTCGACGCGCATGCTTTCGAAACAGCGCGCAAGCACGCCGATCTCGTCGGCACGCGCGACCGGCAGCCGCTCGGCGGCCGGATCGTCGAACACATGCGTCGCCGCGCGCGCAAGCGTCTGCAACGGCCGCGTGATCGCACGCGCGAACAGGATCGCAAGGATCACCGCGAGCATGCTCGATACGAGCACCATCCTGACGATCCGTTCGCCCAGCATGCCGGCCGGCGCGAGCACGTCGCCCAGCGGGCGGGCCATCCCGAGCACGACGAAGCGATTGCCCTCGTCGTGCCCGAACGGCGTACGCACGAACGCGAACATCTGGCCCGGCGCCTCGTCGGGTTGCGCGAGGCCGTTGAGCGTCACGTTCGTGCGCGCACTGTCGAACAGCGCGCGCGTGGCGGCGAAGCGATCCTGCATCAGCACGCGCCGGCCGCGATCGAAGCCGAAGGTCTGTGACGAATCGGGATGTACGAGAAAGTCGCCCCACTCGTTCGCGAGATAGACCCCATAGTCTGGCGGCAGATCGCGTTCGAGCCGGTCGAACACGCGCGACAGCTCGACGTCGACGACGAGCGCGCCGACCGTCTGGCCCGACGCGTCGACCACCGGTGTCCCCACGCGCAGGATCGGCAGCCCTTGCGCCGCATGCGCGCCCGTCTCGTGATTGATCGCGATCGGCGACAGGTAGATATGACCGGGCGCCATCGCGAGCGTATCGAATACGTAGGAAAACTGTCCTTTCTCCTGGAATACGCTTTCCGGCAGCACGACGATGCCGCGCGCATCGCGATCGAGACGAATGCGTTCGATCCCGAAATGCCCACTCGCGATCAGGCGGATCTGCAGGTATTCCGGATGATTCCTCATGAAGCTGTAATACACCTGCTCGAGCCGCATGCGGCTCGCGTTGTCCGGGTGGTCGGCGCCCGCGACGAACGCGGACGACGGCAACTGCGCGAGCACGAGCGCATCGTCGGCCACGTCGGCGAGCGCGGTCGTGAAGCGCTGGCCGAGCAGTTGCGTCGACATCAGCAGGCTGTGCTGCGCTTCCTGCACGAGCATCGCGCGGTTGGCGCGATACGCGTAGTAGCCGGTCGTGCCGGACGCGATCACGCCGATGCATGCGAACAGCACCGACAGCTTCGACGTGAGCCCGAGCCGGATCATTTTCCGAACTGCTCTGGCCGGTCGCCCGACACGATGCGGCTCCACAGCGATTCGCGGCGGGCGATGTCCTCCACGGGCTGAAGCCAGACGAGATGCTGGCGCCCGGTCTCCACGCCACGAGGCGGCTCGAGCGTGTTCGCGAGGCCCTGGCGCTCGGTGAGCAGCGTGCCGATCGCCGGTTCGAGCATGTAGTTGATCCACGCGAACGCGAGCTCGGGACGTTGGGCGCCGCGCGTGACGGCCCAGCAGTCGAGCCATGCCAGCGCGCCTTCGTCCGGGATCACGTAGCCGACGTCCGCGCCGGCGCGACGCAACTGCTCGACCTGCTGCGTGCCGTAGTTGCCGAACATCAGCGCCGCGCGATGCTGGACAAAGAGCGCGGTCGCCTCCTCGGGCAGCGTGTAGTACGTCAGCAGGTTGCGGCGCAGGTCGATCAGCTTGCGGGCGACGGCAAGCGTCTGCGCAGGCGACAGGCGGAACGGATCGGGATAGCCGAGCGCCAGCGCCGTAAACGAGAAATTGTGCTGCGCGCTGTTGAAGTCGAGCACCTTGCCGCGATAGCGCGGATTCCACAACTCGCGCATCGAGCGCGGCGCGGCCGGCACCTGCTTGCGGTCGTAGATCAGCCCCATCGACGAATACGTGAACGGAATCGCGTAGGACGCGCCGTCCTGCACGAGGCCGCCGATCGTCGCGAGCTGCTGGAAATTCGGCAACTGCCGCCGCCGGTTCGGGACGCGCGGCAGGTCGATCGGTGCAAGCAGGCGTTCGTGCGCATAGCGCTGGATCTCGGCCGTATTCGCGGCCAGCACGTCGTACGGGGGCGGCGATGCGCTGTGCATACGCGCCCACAGCGCTTCGTCGGAATCGACCAGCGTCACCTCGACGCGCACATGAAACTGCGCCTCGAATGCGCTGACGACATCGCTGTCGGCATAACCGGGCCAGGCGAGCACGCGCAGCACGTTGTCGTTGGCGGTTTCGGGAGCGGCGGCGAAGGTGGGCGGCGCGGGTGCCAGCAAGCCCAGCGTCAATACGACAAGCAGCGCGCGCACGGCGCCGCGTGCGCGCCTGTGTGCGCCGATTCGCCTGATCAATCGGACCCCGCGTGACTCGCCCCGCTGCATTCGACTGTCCTTTTTCGGGTCGATGCGATATCCCGCAACGAGACCATAAAACGCAGGGGCACGCAATCGGAACAAGCCGCACATCGCGCGCGCTCGCTGGCGTCACGGCTGAACGCAACCTAATTACATGGGCCCGCGCCGCGCCGCACCCCGACGCCCGCGGACGTCGCATCGCTCTTCGGCATCCAGAACTTCGCGAGCAATTTCGCGCGATCTCCATCACGGCCTGCCTCTGCGTGATGAAGATCGCGAAAAGCACGTTCGTGGTACCGCTCGCGGTGGCCGACGCGCTGCCGTATCGGCTCATCGTCGGCAAGGTTGAACCGCCGCCGCGCGGCGGCGGCAAGCGACATGTCGAGCCGAAAGCGGCCCGGCGCAGCAGGACGGCAGGGCCGCCGCCCTGCGCTTTCCTTTTCTGGCCGCGCATCGGACAATGAGCGGCGCCCGCCGGCGCGGCGCCGCTGCGGCCCGTGCACGGCGGCGACGCGCTCCGCCCACGCCGATGAAACGCTACGAAACCCTGGCCCATACGATCGCCGACGACATCCGCAACGGCAACCTTGCCGTCGGCACGCGCCTGCCGTCGCTGCGGCAGATCATCGCGCAGCATGGCGTGAGCCAGTCGACGGTGTTTCGCGCGTATTACCTGCTCGAACAGTGGGGGTTGATCCGCGCGCGCGAACGCTCCGGCTACTACGTTGCGCCGGGCGCGCAACCGGCCGCGAGCCCGGTGGCGAAGCACCGTACGAGCCGCGTCGGCGCCACGCGCAAGGTCGACATCAGCAACCTCGTGTTCTCCGTGCTCGATGCGGCCACGCAGCCGGGCATCGTGCCGCTCGGGTCCGCGTTCCCGGCGCCGCAACTGTTTCCGCTGCCGCGTCTGGCGAAGTCGCTCGCGCAAGCCGCGCGGCTCGTGAGCCCGTGGAGCACCGTCGTCGACCTGCCGCCCGGCAGCGAAGCGCTGCGCCAGCAGATCGCGCGGCGCTATCTCGCCACCGGCATCTCGCAGCCGATCGACGAAATCGTCGTCACGAACGGCGCACTCGAAGCACTGAACCTGTGCCTGATGGCCGTCACGCGGCCCGGCGACGTCGTCGCCGTCGAAGCGCCCGGCTTCTATGCGGCGCTGCAGGCGATCGAGCGGCTCGACCTGCGCGCGGTCGAGATTCCCGTCGATCCGCGTACGGGCCTCGATCTCGATGCGCTCGCGAACGCGCTCGACCGGCACGACATCCGCGCGTGCTGGTTCATGACCAATTTCCAGAATCCGACCGGCGTCACGCTGTCCACCGAAAAAAAGCGCGCGCTCGTCGACTTGCTCGCGGCGCGCGAGGTGCCGCTGATCGAGGACGACGTGTACGGCGAGCTGCATTTCGGCCCGGACTACCCGCTGCCCGCGCGCGCGTTCGACCGTCGTGGCCTCGTGATGCACTGCAGTTCGTTCTCGAAGACGCTCGCGCCCGGCTACCGGATCGGCTGGGCCGCCGCCGGCCGGTTCGCGGAGAAGGTGCAGCGGCTCAAGCTGATGACGACGCTGTCGGCCAGCATTCCGGCGCAGGCCGGCATCGCGAACTATCTCGAGCACGGCGGCTACGACCGGCACCTGCGCAAGCTGCGCGGCGCGCTGCACGCGCAGCTCGACCGGATGGACGACGCGCTGCGGCGCTGGCTGCCGGCCGGCGTCGAATGGGTACGGCCCGACGGCGGGTATTTTCTGTGGCTCGCGTTTCCCGATGCGATCGACGCGATGGAACTGCATCGCGAGGCGATCGCTCGCGGCGTCAGCTTCGCGCCGGGGCCGCTCTTTTCGGCCGCGCACGGCTTCGAGCGCTGCGTGCGCGTGAACTTCGGCCACCCGTGGAGCCGCGACATCGAACGCGCGATCCGCGTGCTCGGCGAACTGGTCGCGCAGCCGCCGGTCCGCAAGGCAGGCTGATCGCACACGATGCGCGCGGCGCGGGGCGCGTCACGGCCATGCAGCCAGGCCGCACGCGGGTTACATTGCAGGTCCTGCCGCCCTTTCCCGATTGCTCATGAGCCCACTGCCTTACATCGATCACGACGCGCTGCTGAAACTGACGGCCGAAGCCGCGCATGTCACGCAGCCGTGCGCATGCACGAGGACCTCGCTCGCCGGCTGGACGACCCTGCCGCTGTCGCTGCCGGACACGCAACTGACCGAAGTGGCCACGCTCGTCGCGCCGGGCGAGGCCGAGCCGACCTATGCGGAATATCATCCGGCCGGCACGCGCTACGCGTCGGACGACGCACCGATCGCGCCGCGCCATTTCCCGTACAACCGCTGCACCGTCAACCGCTGCCGCACGTGCGGCCGCCTGTTCCTGCGCTACCAGGAAGGCGGCGGCTACTTCATCGACCAGCGCATCCGCGCACTCGATCCGGCGCTCGTCGTCGACGCTTGACCTCGGAACGCGATGAACCGCAAGCAAACCGGCCGGCGCCCGACGTCACGCGGGCGCCGCCTGCGTTCAGCGCGCCGCCGTCGCCTTGCCGAACCCGCCGAGGATCTTCTTTTCGAGCGCGATGTAATCGCGGCCAAAGTGGTGATCGCCCTGCGTCTTGATCACGTCGGCGCCCGTGTTCGCGAGCGCCGGGCACATCGTGTCCGTCTCTTCCGCGCCATAGAAGCACTGCACGAGCGCCGGCGGCACCTTCGCGATCTCCGGCGCGACCTTCAGCGCGTTGTCGCTGGCGGGCATGCCGAGCCAGCCCGTCACGCGGATCTGGAAATCGGCGGACGGCGCGAAGCCGAGCAGCGACATCACCACGACCTTGTCGCGCAGGTCGGCCGGCAGCCGGTTGTACGCGAACGGCATCACGTCGGCGCCGAACGAGTAGCCGACCAGCGCCACGCGGCTCGCATGCCAGCGCGCCATGTAGGTGCGCATCACCCGGGCCAGATCGCGGCTCACCTGCGCGGGCGGCTTCTCGCTCCAGAAATAGCGCAGGCTGTCGATGCCGACCACCGACACGCCGTCGCGCCGCAACGCCTCGGCGATCGTCTTGTCGAGATCGCGCCAGCCGCCGTCGCCCGAGATCACGATCGCGAGCCGGTCGCTGCCGCCCTTGGCCGGCAGCTCGACGAGCGGCAGGTCCGACACGTCGAGCTCGTCGCTGCTGGTGGTGTCGTGCAGGTGCGACGTGACGAGCGACACGAGCTTCGCGGTGTCGCCCGCGGCAGCCGTTTCGACGAAGCCCGGCATCGCGCGGCGCACGATCGTCGGATCGGGCGGACACGGCTTGAAGCGCGGATCGAGCTTCGCGGCCGGACCGACCGCGACGACACCGGCGATCGTGTTCTCCGGCGCCATCGACAGGATCTGCTTCGCGATCGCGCCGCCCTGGCCCACGCCCGCGACGATCGGCGTGAAATAGCGCGACGACTGCGCGAGACGTTCGAGCTGATGGCTGACCGCCTCGGCGTCGCCGTCGAGGTGGTGGCAGGCCTCCTGCTTCGCGGCGAGATTCGCCGCGTAACGCCCGGAATCGACGCCGACCGTCATCGCCCCGGCTTTCGCGAGCGCGTCGGCCGCCTGCTGATCGGCGGCATGCCAGCCGGCCTCACGCGAGAACAGCACGACGAAACCGCGCAGCGGCCCGCTTGGCTTCGTCACGGTCACGGGCCCATAGCGGCCGCCGGACACGGTTTCGGCTTTCACTGCGGCCGGCTGCGCCGCGCACGCGGCGCCGGCCAGCATCATTCCCGCGCAGGCGGCTGCCGCCCGCGCGATTCCCTTCGTCAACATCATGAACGCCGACCTCCAGCCAGCAATGACAGATCCGCGAGCGTGACGAACACGCCGACCGAGCCCGAGGCCGCGAGATAACGCGGCTCCCAGTGCGGTTCGAACTTGCTCTTGAAAGCGCGCAAGCCGCGGAAGTTGTAGAAGCGGCCGCCGAAGCGCCAGACCATCAGGCCGAGCCGGTGGAACGGCGACGGCATCTTCGCCGCGCCCATCCCCGAGAACGGCGCGATACCCAGGCTCAGCTTGCGGAACCCCGCTTCCTTCAGATGCAGCGCGAGCTGCGTAAACAGATACTCCATCGCGTACGGCGAAGCGTCCGGCAGATGGCGCATCACGCCGACCGTCGCCTCGGTGTTGAGGTCGGTCGTCATGAACGTGACGAACGCGATCGGCTTGTCGGCCTGCCGCACCAGCATCACCGATTGCGTCGCGAGATAGCCGTCGTGGAACGCGGCCACCGAGAAGCTCTTCTCGCGCGCATCGCGGCTGTCGAGCCAGCCGTCGGAGATGTCGCGCAGCGCGGGCAGCGCGGCCGGCACGTCGTCCGGCGCGATCACCTCGACCGTCAGCGCATCCTTGTCGCCGCGCCGCAGCGCATAGCGCAGGTGCGAACGGTTCGATCCCTTCAGGTCGAACTGGTCGAGCGCAATATGCGCTTCCTCGCCCAGCTTCATCAGCGTGAGCCCCGCGTCGAGATACAGCGGCAGCGCGTTCGCGCGCACCTGGTAGAACGCCGCGCGGCCGCTGTGCGCATGCGCGAGCGCGATGAACTTGCTGATCAGCGCCGGCCACTCTTCGCGCGGCCCGACCGGGTCGTGCAGCGCGGCCCACGTGCGGCCGTTCTTCGCGTACATCAGGAACGCGCGCCGCGACTCCGAGAACAGGAACGACTTGTCGCCCATCAGTGCGAGGCCCGCGTCGCTGCATTCCTGCGCGCGGATGATCTGCTCCGCGTCGACCAGATCCTGCGCCGCGGGCTTCACGAAACGCCCGGGCGCCGGGCGCAGCAGTTGCCACAGCGCGAACAAGGCAACGAACACGCCGGCGGCGAGCGTCGCGCGCAGCGCCCGCGGCGCGCGCGCATCGAACGAGAAATGCGACCACAGCTCGCGCGTGTACGGCACGTCGCGGAACGCGAAGAACAGCACCCACACGGCCAGCATCAGCACCAGCGCCACCGACACGAACCAGCTCACGGTGAAGCGCTCGGCGAGCAACGACGAATGACGGTTGAACCGGCGGCGGCTGACGAGCAGCAGCACGAGCAGCGTGCCGAGCACGCCGGCCTCGACGAACGCGAGGCCCTTGGCCAGCGACAGCGCGAGGCTCGCGAGCGTCAATGCGAAGGTCATCCACCACGCGCCGTCGAGCCGGCGCAGCAGCCCGCGCGCGACGAACAGCAGCGCAACGCCGAGCACGCTGCAGATCACCTGCGAGCCTTCGAGCACCCACAGCGGCACGATGTGGCGCAGGATCGCGATCCGGTGCCAGAACGCGGGCGTCGCGCTCGAGATCACCAGCATCCCGCCGACCGCGAACGTCACGAGGCTGAGGAACACCGGCGCGAGCTGCGACACACGCGCGGCCTGCCGCGTGACGAGCCGGCGCCGCAGCGCACGGCCTTCGAAGCCGGCCAGCAGGCCGGCCGACAGCACGAGCGGCACGCCGAAATAGATCGCGCGATACGCGATCAGCGCGGCGACCATTTCGTGCGCGGGCACTTCGCGGCCGAGCGTGAAGACCATCGCCGCCTCGAACACGCCGATCCCGCCCGGCGTATGGCCGATCATCCCGAGCAGCAACGCGGCTGCATAGACGGTAATGAAGGTCGGGAAGCCGACGGGCGCCGCCGGCAGCAACACCCACAGCGTCAGGCCCGCGGCGGCGACGTCGAGCACCGCGTAGACGACTTGCGCGACGAGATCGCGCCGCGCCGGCACGTCGAACGACAACCATTTGAAGCGCGTGGCGACCGGGCGCGCGGCGTTGCCGCACAGCCCGACCAGCGCGGCGAGCACGACGAGCAACGCGGCCCCCGTCCACGTGAGCACGCCGGGCGCGACGTGCAGCATCGCGGCGAGCGCCTCCGGCACGCAGACCATGCCGACCGCCGTCATCAGCACCATCGCGAGCGCGAGCGTGCCGCTCGTGAACACCGTCATCCGGCCGATCTGGGCGGGCGTGACGCCCGATACGCCGTACACGCGGGCGCGCACCGCGCCGCCCGTCAGCGCGCCGAAACCGGTCGCGTTGCCGAGCGCGGAGCCGGCAATCGCGCCGATCCATAGCGCGACGCGCGGCACCCTGGCCGCGACGTAGCGCAGGCCGACCGCATCGCGGGCGACGAGCGCGAGATAGCTGAGCGCCGTCGCGGCGAGCGACGCGCTCCATTCGACGACGGACATGTGACGCAACTGGCGCATCACCGACCGGTAGTCGACGGATTCCGACAGGTGCTGGAAAACCACGATCAGCAGCAGGCCGATACCGAGCGCGAGCAGCGGCGACAGCACGCGCTCGTGGCGGATCAGCGCCCGGGCACGGGCGATCACCGCCGCGGCAGGGCCGGGCGAACCAGGGTGGCGGGAAGACATAACGTGTTCAGTGGTGGTGCATAGCGTGTCGCGGCGCGGGTGGGCCGGGCGGCGACGAAAATCTCGTTGTTCTGCGTGGGCGGCCGGCCAGGACGAGGGCGGGCGGCGCCGAAACCAGAACTTACGAGTATACGGAACTTATATTACAAAATCTTTCATGTTCGCTTTGTGCGAATTTGTGATGTCTTGCGCATCAAAACCGCATAGAAATACGGCGTTCCACGAACGCAGGTGCGCATCATACCGGGAACCGGGGCGGTTTTTTCATCGGATGAACGCGTTGTGATCCATTTGGGAGAAATCTGCCGCGCCAAGCGCGGACGGTGAGGACGAAAACGCGACGGCGCGGCGCGTTTCGAAATGGGAACGAGTCGATCCGGTGCGCCCGTGCGGCGCACCGTCGGTGCGGAAATACACCCCTGTACGCTACTTCGCCCGCTCATGCTCGCCCAACCCGATCGCCTTGTAATCGTAAGTCGGGTAGAACTCCGTCCGGTACGCGCCCCAGGCCGTGTCCTCGAGCACGCGATTGACCTCGCGCAGCCGCGACGCCGGCAGCCGCAGCACGACGATCTGACCGATTCCCATCGTCACGGTCCAGCTCACGACTTCGACGCCCGGCGGCGGAAACGCCTTGTAGAACCCCTGCTTCGCGAGTTGCGCATTCAACTCGGCGAGCGGGCGGGATTGGTCGTGTTTCAGGAACACCGTCAGCAGGATCGCATTGTCGGGCGTCGCGACAGCCGTGCCGGCCGGCACCGTCGACGTCTGGCCAATGGCCGGTGCGCCGGAAATCGCGACGGCCGCCACCGCCGCGGCAATCACGAGCGTTCGAATCGGAAAATGCGGAAATATGGTCATCGCGCGACTCCATGGCTTCGTGGTGGAGCCGCCATCATGCGCCGCCGGATCGATCGTTGCAGCGGGCCCGGCCGCTGCGCTTACGCCGCGCCCGCGCCTTCACGCTCGCGCAGCACGTCGATGAACGCGCGCAGCTTGGCCGGCACGTGCTTGCGGTTCACGTAATACAGCCACATCGGCGGCAGCGTCCGGCACGCACCGGGCAGCACCTCGACGAGCGTGCCGTCGCGCAGGTCCTGCTCGATCCGCTCGCGCACGAACGCGAACGCGATGCCGACCCCAGCGCGCGCCGCGTCGATCACCGCATCGTCGTCGTTCGTCACGAACACGCCATCGGGATCGAGATCGACGTCGTGCCGCCCGTCGCGCAGCAGCCATTTGTGCAGGCGTCCGCTTTCCGAAAACCGGAAACGGATGCACGCATGCCGCGCGAGCGCGGCGATCGACTCGGGCGTGCCGTGCCGGGCAAGATAGGCCGGAGACGCGACCAGCGCACACGTCAGCGCAGGCGCGATCCGCACGCCGATCATGCCCGGCTGTAGCCGGTCGGCCAGGCGGATTCCCGCATCGAAGCCGTCCTTCGCGATGTCGACGAGTTCGTTCTCGTAGCGAATTTCGAGCCGGACTTTCGGATAGCGCTCGCGGAACGTCGCGAGCACCGGCGCGATCACGAGCAAGCGCGCGAGCGGCAGCGCGGTCACGCGCAGTAGCCCGCTCGGCTCGCTGCGCGCATCCTTCAGTTCGTCGCGTGCCTGCATGACCTGCCGGTACGCGGGTTCGGTCTGCCGCCAGTAGCGCTGGCCGGCTTCCGTGAGACTCACGCCGCGCGTGCTGCGGTTGAACAGCTTCACGTTCAACTCGCCCTCGAGCTGCCCGATCGCGAGGCTGACGGCGGCCGGCGTCAGGCCCAGCGCGGCGGCCGCGCGCGTGAAGTTGCCGGCCGTCGCGACGGTCATGAACACGTGCAGCCCGGCCATCGGATCGCGTCTGCTCATCGCCTGCCCCATCATTAAAAAAACTTGAAACTGCTTCCAGCGGAATGCGGATTCTCGCATATACCGCAACTGCCTACACTGGCCCTGTCGTCCTATCGGAGCCCCCCGTATGAACCCGCTCACCGCCGCACTGCCGCTCGCCGTCGCCCGCCGCACGATCGACGCGGCGCTCGCGCATGCCGCATCGCTACAGATGGCCGGCGTCGCGATCGCCATCGTCGATGCCGGCGCGAACCTGCTCGCGTTCGTGCGCACCGACGGCTGTTTTCTCGGCGCGATCGATCTCGCGCAGCGCAAGGCGCTGACGGCGGTGCGCTTTCGCGCGTCGACCGGCGCGCTCGGCGCGATGTCGGGCGACGGCCCGCTGCGCGGCATCGAGCACAGTCACGGCGGGCTCGTCACGTTCGGCGGCGGCGAACCGCTCGTCGACGGCGACGGGCGCTGCGTCGGCGCGATCGGCGTCTCGGGCGGCAGCGTCGACGAAGACACCGCGATCGCGCGGCACTGCCGCGACCTTTTTCAGGCAACCCTTCACACCACAAGGTAAGCAGATGGCACAGAAACGCATTCTCATCACCGGCGCAGGTTCTGGCTTCGGCCTCGAAGTCGCGCTGCGGCTCGCCGAACGCGGCCATCACGTGACGGCCGGTGTGCGCACCGCGGCCGAGATCGACACGCTTGACGCCGCAGCAGCCCGGCGCGGCACCTCGCTGCAGGCGATCAAGCTCGATGTCACGTCCGCCTACGACCGCGCCCGCGCGGCCGATCTCGAAATCGACGTGCTCGTGAACAATGCGGGCGTCGGCGAAGCCGGCGCGCTCGTCGATCTGCCGATGGAGATCGTTCGCGAACTGTTCGACGTCAACGTATTCGGGCCGCTCGACCTCACGCAGCAAGTCGCGCGCGGCATGCTCGCGCGCTGGCGCGGCAAGATCGTGTTCGTGTCGTCGATCGCCGGGCTGATCACGGGGCCGTTCACCGGCGCGTATTGCGCGTCGAAGCATGCGATCGAATCGGTGGCCGAGGCGATGCATGCAGAGTTCGAACCGCACGGGATCCAGGTCGCGGTCGTGAACCCCGGCCCGTACCGCACCGGCTTCAACGACCGGATGATGGAAACGATACGGCGCTGGCACGATTCGGCCGTGCACACGGTGACGCCCGCGCGGCTGACGTTCCCGCTCGAACAGCACGACCCGGAGGAAATGATCGCGAAGATGGTCGACGTGATCGACGGCGACGGCGGCGCGTTCCGCAACCTGCTACCGGCCTCGTCGGAAGCGTTCGTGCGCGCCGAGCAGGCGCGTGCGTGGGAGCGGCGGCAATAACCTGCCGCCGACGCGGCGGGCGGGCGTTGGCCGCTTCGCTCACGCCATCAGTACACGTCGCGCATGTAGCGCCGCGCCTTCGAAAGCCGCGCGACGTAATCGTTCGCGGCTTCGTCCGACATGCCGCCATGCTCGGCGACGATCGCCTTCAGCGCCGTATCGACGTCCTTGGCCATGCGCGCGGCGTCGCCGCACACGTAGAAGTGCGCGCCTTCCTCCAGCCATGCGAACAGCTCGGCGCCCTGCTCGCGCATCCGGTCCTGTACGTAGACCTTGTCGGCCTGGTCGCGCGAGAACGCGAGATCGAGCCGCGTCAGGAAGCCGCTTTCATGCATCTCGCTGAGCTCGTCGCCGTAATAGAAGTCGGTCCGCGCGTGCTGCTCGCCGAAGAACAGCCAGTTGCGCCCGCGTGCGCCGCGCGCCCGCCGCTCGTGCAGGAAGCCGCGGAACGGCGCGACGCCGGTGCCCGGGCCGACCATCACGATCGGCACGTCGCCGTTCACCGGCGGCCGGAAGTGCGCGGACTTCTGCACGAACACGGGCACGCGGCCGTCGTCCGCGCGATCGGCGAGGAACGTCGACGCGACGCCTTTGCGCGCGCGCCGGCCGTTGTGATAGCGCACGGCCGACACGGTCAGGTGAATCTCGCCCGCGTGCGCGCTCGGGCTCGACGCGATCGAATAGAGGCGCGGCTGCATGCGCTTGAGCATGCCGACCAGCTCCGCGCCCGACAGCTCGACCGGGTATTCGTGCAGCACGTCCGCAAGCTGTTGCCCCCACAACCATTGCTTCAGGTCGCTCTTGCGATCGTCTCCGAGCAGCGACTTCAGCGCGCCGTTCGCGCTGCGCGACGCGATGAAGGCCAGCGTGTCCGGATGCGGGCGCGTGATGTCGAAGTGGCGCGCGAGCGCATCGCCGAGCCGGATGTCGCCGACGCCCGGCACCGACACCGGCGCATCGGCCTTCAGCGCGGTGACGGACAGCAGTTCGTCGACCAGTTCGGGGCAGTTGGTCGGCCATACGCCGAGCGCGTCGCCGGTTTCGTATTCGAGATTCGCGCCCTGGGTCGACAGCGACACGTAGCGCGTGTCCTTCGCGGCGCCCGGCCGGTTCAGCCGCAGGTTCGCGACGAGCTTCGACGGCGCCGGATGCGCCTTCGTCGGCACCAGCCCCGACGGACTCATCCCGCCGGACGGCACCGCGTGCAGCGCGGCATCGGCCTCCTTGATGCGCGCGACGACGCGTTCGAGCCACTGATCGGCATCGTGCTGGAATTCGACGTCGCAATCGACCCGCGCGCACAGGCGCGCCGCGCCGAGTTCCGCGAGGCGCGCGTCGAGCCGGCGACCGTGGCCGCAGAACTGGTCGTAGTTGCGGTCGCCGAACGCGAGGACCGCGAAATGCACGCCGTCGAGGCGCGCGGCGCCGCCGGCCTGCAACGCGTCCCAGAATTCGCTGCCGTTGTCGGGCGCATCGCCGTCGCCGAACGTGCTCGTCATCAGCAGCACGTATTGCGCACCGGCGAGCGACGCGACCGGATAGTCGGACATGCACGCCGTGCGGATCTCGAAGCCGGCGTTCATCAGCTTCGTCGCGTAATCCTCGGTCAGCGATTCGATGTTGCCGGTCTGCGACGCCCACAACAACGTGACCTTCGGGCGCGGGCGCACGATGCGCACGCCGCCGGCCGCGGCGGCGTCGGCCGGCAGCGCGGGCGCCGCCGCGCTCTGCGCGCCGGCAGGCAGCGCGCGGCTGAACAGGCCGGCGAGCATTCCGTCGAGCCAGAACCGCACGGGCGGCGTCAACGGCGCGCCGGCCGGCAGCACGGGCACGCCGCCGTCGCGACGGCCGGCGCTCGCCTTCAGCCCGCCGACGAGGCCGGCCACGTACAGCCGCTCGGCGTCGGTCAGCGGCGGCGGCGCGAGATCGGCGACGCCGAGCGCGGCCGCGAAAGTGTCGAGGTCTGCCATGTCGAATTCCTGTGAAGCCGCGATCGGCGAGATCGCAGGCGCGGGCGGTGCATCGTCCGCGCCTGCGTCGACGCGCGCCGTGTCATCGTCGGCCGACGCGAACGCGTCCGTGTCGACGCGCGTGAGCGCGACCGCG
This sequence comes from Burkholderia sp. AU39826, assembly GCF_020419965.1. Classification (NCBI taxonomy): domain Bacteria; kingdom Pseudomonadati; phylum Pseudomonadota; class Betaproteobacteria; order Burkholderiales; family Burkholderiaceae; genus Burkholderia; species Burkholderia sp. AU39826. The sequence goes on along the minus strand of NZ_JAIZQG010000001.1, from coordinate 357,610 downwards.
CAATATTTCAGTTCGGGCTGCTGCGATTCCGGGTCGATCGCGTCGTTCGTCACCGCGTTGATGCACAGGTCGTCGCCGTACACGTCGTTCCAGTGCATCGGCGCGAAACAGTTGCCGCGCCGCACGCGCTCGGTCACGACGGCCGGTAACACCGCGCGGCCACGCGCCGAACGGATCTCGACGCTGTCCTTCGCGGCGATGCCGAGCGCGCTCGCATCGTCCGGGTGCAGTTCGACGAATGGACGCGGGTTGAGCTTGTTCAGCATCGCGACCTTGCCCGTCTTCGTCATCGTGTGCCACTGATGCTGCAATCGCCCGGTGTTCAGCACGATCGGGAACGTGCCGTCGGGCAGTTCGGCCGGATCGACGTGCGGTCGCGCGAAAAAGCGCGCCTTGCCCGACGGCGTCGGGAACGCGAGGCGCGGCGCATCGTGCCCGCCGTCGGCCGCGCGCGGCGTCTGGCTCACGCCGTCGTTCAGGTAGCGGATCGGGTGCCGCTCGCGCGCGGTGCCCGGCGCGACCGGCCATTGCACGGGCCCGTCGCGCAACGCCGCATGGCTCGCGCCGCGCAGGTCGTAGCCGGTCGCCGGATTCGAGAAACGGACGATCTCGTCGAACACGTCGGCCGCCGACGCATAGTCGAACGCGTCGACAAAGCCCATCGCGCGCGCGACTTCCGCGACGATGCGCCAGTCCGGCAGCGCATCCCCGGGCGGCGCGACCGCCGCGCGCATCAGCGTCATGTTGCGCTCGGAGTTGATCATCACGCCGTCACCCTCGGCCCACAGCGCGCCCGGCAGCAGGATGTCCGCATAGCGGTTGGTCTCGGTATCGAGGAACGCGTCCTGCGCGATCACGAGCTCCGCGGCTTGCAGCCCGGCGATTACGTTGCGCCGGTTCGGCACGGTCGCGACCGGGTTCGTGCAGACGATCCAGCACGCCTTGATGTCGCCGGCCGCCATCCGCTCGAACAGGTCGACCGTACCGTTGCCCGTGTCCTTGCGCAGCGTGCCGGCCGGCACGCGCCACAGGTTCTCGACGAAGCGGCGGTCGTCGTCGGACGCCACCGAGCGCTGGCCCGGCAGCCCCGGGCCCATGTAGCCCATCTCGCGCCCGCCCATCGCGTTCGGCTGGCCGGTCAGCGAGAACGGCCCGCTGCCCGGGCGGCAGATCTTGCCGGTCGCGAGATGCAGGTTGCAGATCGCGTTGGTGTTCCACACGCCGTGCGTGCTCTGGTTGAGCCCCATCGTCCAGCAGCTCATCCATTCCTGCGCGTCGCCGATCCATTGCGCGGCCGTGCGGATGTCGGCCTCGGCAAGCCCCGTGATGGCGGCGACGCGGTCGGGCGTGTAGTCGGCGAGGAACGCGGGCATCGCATCCCAGCCTTCGGTGTATGCGTCGATGAACGCGGCATCGGTGCGCCCGTTCGCATGCAGCAGGTGCAGGAGCCCGTTCATCAGCGCGAGATCTGTGCCGGGCCGGATCTGCAGGAACAGGTCGGCCTTGTCGGCCGTGCCGGTGCGGCGCGGATCGACGACGACGAGCTTCGCGCCGGCCTTCACGCGATCCATCATCCGCAGGAACAGGATCGGGTGACAGTCGGCCATGTTCGCGCCGATCACGAAGAACAGGTTCGCGCGATCGAAATCGTCGTACGACCCGGGCGGGCCGTCCGCGCCGAGCGACTGCTTGTAGCCGGTGCTCGCGCTCGCCATGCACAGGCGCGAGTTCGACTCGATGTTGTTGGTGCCGACGAAGCCCTTCGCGAGCTTGTTGACGAGATACTGCGCCTCGATCGACATCTGCCCCGACACGTAGAACGACAGCGCATCGGGCCCGTGCGCGTCGAGCACCGCGCGCAGCCGCCGCGCGGTCTCGGCGATCGCGTCGCGCGCCGGCAGCGGCACGAGGTCGTCCTCGCGCGCGCGGCGCACGAACGCACGGTCGAGCCGGCCCGAACGGCGCAGCGCGACGTGCGCCGACGAACCCTTCGTGCACAGCCGCCCGAAGTTGGTCGGATGGTCGGCGTCGCCGGATACCTTGACGACTTCGCCGTCCTCGACGTGCAGCACCATCCCGCAGCCGACGCCGCAGTACGGGCACACGCTCTTGACGGGGGTGGCGGTCATGCGTGCTCCGGCGGGCTCAGGCCGCGACCCACACGAAACCGTCCTCGACCCGCGACGGATACGCGCTCACCGACTGCTCGGGCGCTTCCAGGCATTCGCCGGTACGCAGGTCGAAGTGCTGCTTGTACAGCGGCGACGCGACCACGACGCGTTCGCCGAGGCTGCCGATCAGCCCGCGCGACATCACGGCGGCCTGCGACACGGGATCGACGTTGTCGATCGCGAACACGCCGCCGTCGGGATGCGCGACGTGAAACACCGCGACCTGCTCGCCGTTGACGAGCGCGCACACGCCGGTGTTCGGCACGATGTCGTCGAGCGGACACACGCGGGTCCAGGACAGCGGAAGACGGTCGTTCATGATGGGCTCCTTGCTCGGTTACGGATGACGGTCGGGGTCAGACGGTCGCCGGCTCGGCGACGACCGGAATCGCCACGGGCTTGCCGCCCGCGCGCTCGGCGGGCGTCGCGGGCCGGATCTGGCCGCGCGTCTCGACGAATTCGATCGTCGTGTCCGGCGCGTCGCTGTTCACGAAGTGGCGGAAGCGCTTGCGCGTGTCCGGATCGGTGACGGCCCGCTTCCATTCGCACTCGTAGGTGTCGACCACGTGCTGCATGTCGGCCTCGAGCTCGGCCGCGATCGCGAGCTTGTCGTGCACGACGACGTCGATCAGGTAGTCGAGGCCGCCTTCGAGGTTGTCGCGCCACACGCTGGTGCGCTGCAGACGGTCGGCCGTGCGCACGTAGAACATCAGGAAGCGGTCGATGTAGCGGATCAGCGTCGCGCGATCGAGGTCGGACGCGAGCAGTTCCGCGTGGCGCGGCTTCATTCCGCCGTTGCCGCACACGTACAGGTTCCAGCCCTTCTCGGTCGCGATGATGCCGACGTCCTTGCCCTGCGCTTCCGCGCACTCGCGCGTGCAGCCGGACACGCCGAACTTGATCTTGTGCGGCGCGCGCAGCCCCTTGTAGCGATTCTCCAGGTCGATCGCGAGGCCGACCGAATCGTCGACGCCGTAGCGGCACCACGTCGACCCGACGCACGACTTCACGGTGCGCAGCGCCTTGCCGTACGCGTGCCCCGATTCGAAGCCGGCCGCGATCAGTTCCTCCCAGATCGACGGCAACTGCTCGACGCGCGCACCGAACAGATCGACGCGCTGGCCGCCCGTGATCTTCGTGTACAGGCCGTATTTTTTCGCGACCTGGCCGACCGCGATCAGCCCTTCCGGCGTGACTTCGCCGCCCGGCATGCGCGGCACGACCGAGTACGTGCCGTCGCGCTGGATGTTCGCGAGGTAGTAGTCGTTCGAATCCTGCAGGCCCGCGTGCTCCTTCTTCAGCACGAACTCGTTGAAGCACGACGCGAGGATGCCCGCGACGGCCGGCTTGCACACGTCGCAGCCGAGCCCGTGGCCGTGCCTGGCGAGCAGTGCGTCGAACGTCGTGATGCGCTCGACGCGGATCAGGTGGAACAGCTCCTGCCGCGAATACGGGAAGTGCTCGCACAGATGGTTGTTGACCGCGAGGCCCTGCTTCTTCATCTCGGCCTTCATGATCTGCGTGACGAGCGGCACGCAGCCGCCGCACGACGTGCCGGCGCCCGTGCACGTCTTCAGCGCGCCGAGGCTCGTCGCGCCGTCGGCCACGGCCGCGCAGATCTGCGACTTCGACACGTTGTTGCACGAGCATATCTGCGCACCTTCCGGCAGTGCGTCGACGCCGAGCGCCGGCTTCGCCGCGCCGTCCGACGACGGCAGGATCAGGAATTCCGGCGACTCGGGCAGCTCGATGCGGTTCAGCATCATCTGCAGCAGCGTGCCGTACTCGGCCGCGTCGCCGACCATCACCGCGCCGTGCAGGAACTTGCCGCAGTCGGACACCACGAGCTTCTTGTAGACCTGACGGCGCTCGTCCGCGTACTGGTAGGTGCGGCTGCCGGCCGTCGTGCCGTGTGCGTCGCCGATGCTCGCGACGTCGACGCCCATCAGCTTCAGCTTCGTGCTCATGTCGGCGCCGGCGAACGCCGCGTCCGCCGCTTCGGCGGCGTCGCCCGCGAGCTGTTTCGCGACCACGCGCGCCATGTCGTAGCCGGGCGCGACGAGGCCGTACACCGTGCCGTTCCACGCCGCGCATTCGCCGATCGCGTAGATGTCGGCGTCGCTCGTGCGGCACGCGTCGTCGATCGCGACGCCGCCGCGCGGGCCGATCTCGAGCCCGCACGCGCGGGCCAGTTCGTCGCGCGGCCGGATGCCGGCCGAGAACACGATCATGTCGGTGTCGAGATGCGAGCCGTCGGCGAACACCATCCGGTGCGCGCCTTCGTCGCCGTCGACGATCTCGAGCGTGTTCTTGCCGGTATGCACGGTCACGCCGAGCGCCTCGATCTTCGCACGCAGCATCCGGCCGCCGCCGTCGTCGACCTGCACGGCCATCAGCCGCGGCGCGAATTCGACGACGTGCGTGTCGAGCCCCATGTCGCGCAGCGCCTTCGCGCATTCGAGGCCGAGCAGCCCGCCGCCGATCACGACGCCGCGCCGGGCCTGCGCGCCGCACGCCTGCATCGCTTCGAGATCCTCGATCGTCCGGTACACGAAGCAGCCCGCGCGATCGCGGCCCGGCACCGGCGGCACGAACGGACGCGAGCCGGTGGCGAGCACCAGCTTGTCGTACGCGAGCGTTTCGCCCGACGCGAGCGTGACCGTATGCGCGGCGCGGTCGATCGACGCGACTGGCGCGTTCAGGCGCAGGTCGAACCGCGGATGGCGCTCGAAGAAGCCGGGTTCGACGAGCGACAGGTCGTCCGCCGACTTGCCCGCGAAGAATTCGGACAGGTGCACGCGGTCGTAGGCCGGACGCGGCTCCTCGCCGAGCACGGTGACGTGCGGCGCGCCCGCCGTGCCGGCTTGCGCCGCGACGCATTCGAGGAGCTTGTGGCCGACCATGCCGTGGCCGATGACGATGAGTTTCATGATGACGGTTCCTTCGGTCGATCAGTTCGCGGCGTTGGCGGCGGCGGCCAGCGCGCGATCGCGCAGCTCGGCTTCGCGCGCCTTGTGTTCTTCGCTGAAGCGCACGGCCATCGCGCAGAGCGCGGTCGCGGTGACGGCGAGGCCAAGCAGGCTCAGCGTGTGCTGCACGTCGCCGACGCCCTTCAGCAGGAAAGCCGCGGCCACCGCGCCGACGTTGCCGCCCGCGCCGACGATCCCCGCGACGCCGCCGAGCGCCTTGCGGTCGATGAACGGCACCAGCGCGTAGGTCGCGCCGCAGGCCATGTGCGTGAAGAGGCCGAAGGTCAGCATCGCGACGAGTGCGATGCCGACGCTTTGCGCATGCGAGAACCAGATCAGCCCGAGCCCTTCGCCGACGATCAGCGCGCACAGCAGCGCCGCCCGCACGTCGAGGCTGCGGCGCGCCGCGATCTTGTCGGACAGCCAGCCGCCGAGCGCGCGGGCGAACAGCGCGAGCAGCCCGAACATCCCGACCGCGAAACCGGCATCCTTCAGCGACAGCTTGAAGTGATCGACGTAGTACAGCGCGGCGATGTTGTGGATGAACACCTCGACGCCAAAGCACGCGCCGTACGTGACGAACAGCATCCACACGCGGTAGTTGCCGCAGGCCGCGAAGAAGCTCGCCCAGCCGCCCTTCTTGCCGCTGTCGACCGTCACGCCCTGCTTGCGCAGCGCGACGAAATCGCCTTGCGGGCAGTCCTGCGTGAAGCGCCAGTACGCCCACGCCATCACGAGCATCGCCACGCCCGGCACGACCAGCGCGATGCGCCACGACGAATCCTCGCCGAAGCCGAGCATCAGGCCGGCGGCGACGAGCAGCGGCATCAGCGCCTGCGTCGCGCCCGCGCCGGCATTGCCCCAGCCGGCCGTCGTCGCGTTCGCGGTGCCGACCACGTTCGGCGCGAACATCACCGACGTGTGGTACTGCGTGATCACGAAGCCCGCGCCGATCGCGCCGATGCCGAGCCGGCAGATCAGGAACCACAAGTAATCGTGCGTGAACGACACGGCGAACACGGGGATCGCGCCGAGCAGCAGCAGCCCGGCATACACGCGGCGCGGGCCGAAGCGGTCGCACAGCGGGCCGACCAGCAGCCGCACGGCGATCGTCGCGGCCACAGCGGCGATGTTGATGTTCGCGACTTGCGCCGCGGTGAGATGGAATTCGCGCGCGATCAGCGGCATCAGCGGCGCGCACGCGAACCACGCGAAGAAGCATACGAAGAACGCCATCCACGTCAGATGGAACGCGCGCATCGGCGCGGTGCGGAGGCTGAAGAGATCGATACGGGTTGCTTTGTCGGTCATGTCGTCCGCCCAAACGAAAAACGGCGTCCTGCGCACCCGGTCTCGTCGAGACCTGATGCGTAGGACGCCGTTGCCCATGAAGCCCGTTGCCGGGCGCGTCGGTATTCGGTGCTGCAAGCGAATCGCCGTTGATCCGCCCGAACCAGCTTACGCAAGCGACGTGCCATGTCGGCGTCAATCGCGCCGCGAGCCCCGCCGCACAAGGCGCACCGGGCATCGGGCGCGTCACCGCGGCGCGCGGCGCGCTCTCCGTCGCGATGCACCGAGGCACAGATGTGGTGCGCTGCAGCACTGTCGCCGTGCGGGACGCGGTGCGCGCTGACGGGGCACGATGCACGCCGATGCGGCATGGCGGCTGCTCGCGCGCAGCGGGCACATGCATGCTCGCGGCCATCGCACGGTGCGCCGCGTCGCGCAAAGGCCGCATCGTCGCGCCGGCTGGCCCGGATATTGCTGAATCTTCGTCACACCGGCAACGGCGCCGGTGGGCAGTCCCCGCAAACCCGGCCCGCCGTTCACGGCGGGCCCGTCAGGACAACGGCGTCCCCTCCGTGCACGGCACGGCCGGATGCCGGTGCGTTTCGACCGCCCGCCGCCGCCGAGCAACAACGCGACATCAGACCGCCGCAGCGATGCGATGCGGCACAGGAACACGACATGACGACAGGCAAAGTCACGCTGCTGGGCGCCGGGCCCGGCGATCCCGATCTCCTCACGCTGAAGGCGGTCAAGGCGCTGGCCGCCGCCGACGTGCTGCTGCTCGACGATCTCGTCGCGCCCGGCATCGTCGAACTCGCGCCGCACGCGCGCGTGATCCGCGTGGGCAAGCGCGGCGGCTGCCGCTCCACGCCGCAGGCGTTCATCGAGAAACTGATGCGCCGCTACGCGCTGCGCGGCGCGCACGTGGTGCGCGTGAAAGGCGGCGACGCGCTGCTGTTCGGGCGCGCCGGCGAAGAGCTCGCGACACTGCGCGCGGCCGCGATTCCGGTCGAGATCGTCAACGGCATCTCGTCGGGCTTCGCCGCCGCCGCGAGCCTCGGCATCTCGCTCACGCACCGCGAGCACTGCCAGGGCGTCACGTTCGTCACCGCGCATCGCCAGGACCACGGTGAACCCGACTGGGCACGGCTCGCGGCGACCGGCACCACGCTCGCGATCTACATGGGGATGAGCCGCGTCGACCGCATCGCGGCAGGCCTGCTCGCCGCGCTCCCCGCGTCGACGCCGGCGGCGGCCGTGCAATGGGCCGGCACGCCCGACGAACGCCGCTGGACCGGCACGCTCGGCACCCTCGCGCGCGGCGTCGAAGCCGCGCGGCTCGGCAGCCCGGCCGTGATCCTCGTCGGCGGCGCGATCGGCGAAGCGGCCGCGCAGGGCGCGGACGCCGAAGCGACGACCGACGCGGCGCTGGCACGGGCCGCCTGACATGCGCGGCCCCGCGCGGCTTCGGCCGCTCCCCGTTCCGTTCAGCACCGGCCGCGCGTGCGGCCGGCATGCATCGTTCGCCCCTTGCGCCGACGCGTCACTGCTCCTGTTGCCCGCCTCATGAGTTCGTCCGCCCCGCCCGCCCGCCTGCGCGTGCTGCTCGTCACCGATACCGACAAGCCGATCGGCGAACTCGGCGACGCGCTCGCGCGCCTCGGCTACGAGATGCTGAACGACGTCGCGACGCCCGCGCGCCTGCCGGCGGCCGTCGAGGAGCAACGTCCCGACGTCGTGATCATCGATACCGATTCGCCGTCGCGCGATACGCTCGAGCAACTCGCGGTCATGCATGCGACCGCCCCGCGCCCCGTGCTGATGTTCAGTCACGACGCCGACCAGGAACTGATCCGCGCGGCGGTCGGCGCGGGCGTCAGCGCGTATCTCGTCGAAGGGTTGTCGGCCGAGCGTCTCGCGCCGATTCTGGAAGTCGCGCTCGCGCGCTTCTCGCACGACGATGCGCTGCGCCGCCGGCTGGCCGACGTCGAGCGCGAACTCGAGGAGCGCAAGCTGATCGACCGCGCGAAACGCGTGCTGATGGACCAGCGCAAGCTGTCCGAACACGATGCGTATGCGGCGCTGCGCAAGCGCGCGATGGATCAGGGCCTGCGCATCGTCGACGTCGCGCGACAACTGCTCGACGCGTCACCCCAGTCATGAGTGCCATGAATACCTCACCTCCCGCCGCGCCGGAACGCGCGCATCTTCGCCTCGGGTTCGTCGCGCTCAGCGATGCGGCCCCGCTGATCGTCGCGCAGCGCCTGAACCTCGGCGCGCGCCATGGCCTCACGCTCGAATTGAGTCGCCAGCCGTCGTGGGCGGCCGTGCGCGACAAGCTGCTCAGCGGCGAGCTCGACGCCGCGCATGCGCTGTACGGGCTCGTCTGCGGGCTGCAGCTGGGCATCGGCGGCCCGCAGGCCGACATGGCCGCGCTGATGGTGCTGAACCGCAACGGCCAGGCGATCACGCTGTCGCGCGGCCTCGCCGACGCTTACCGCGAAACCGCCAGCGTGCGCACCGCGTTCGCGACGCTCGGCCGCAAGCCGCTGCTTGCTCAGACTTTCCCGACCGGCACGCATGCGATGTGGCTGAACGCGTGGCTCGCGTCGCACGGCATCGATCCGCTGCGCGACGTGCGCAGCGTCGTGATTCCCCCGCCCGAGATGGTCGCGGCGCTCGCGGGCGGCGAGCTTGACGGTTTCTGCGCGGGCGAGCCGTGGCACGCGGTGGCCGAAGCATGCGGCGCGGGCCGCACCGTCGCCGTCACGAGCGAGATCTGGCCCGATCATCCGGAGAAGGTGCTCGCGACCCGGCGCGACTTCGTCGCGCTGTATCCGGCCACCGCGCGCGCACTGGTCCGCACGCTCGTCGATGCATGCGCGTGGCTCGACAGCGCCGCGCACCGCCGCGAGGCGGCCGACTGGCTCGCGTCGCCCGACGCGCTCGGCGTGCCGGCCCGGCTGATCGCGCCGCGCCTGCTCGGCGACTACGGCGCGGGGCCGTTCGCCACGCCGCCGCTGCCGATCCGCTTCCACGACGGCGGCACGGTGAACCGGCCCGATCCGCGCGAAGGCGTGTGGTTCCTGTCGCAATACCGGCGCTGGGGCATGCTCGACGGTTCGCACGACGACGCGCGTATCGCCGCGGCGATCGCGCAGACCGCGTTGTATGATGCTGCGGTCGCCGAAGGCGCGGCAGGCCCGTCGCGGGCGTGAGGTCCGAAGCCGGACGCACGAGGCGGGCGGCGCGCCCGCCCGGGCCGCTCCACGCCGGGCCGGCCGTCCGGCCGCTGCCTGCCCGTGCCGCGCGGCCGACACCGCGTTGCTACTCCGTCCCCGCTCCGAATCGATGCCGAAACCCACGCGCACGCCGCTCGACGTGCTGCTCACCGAAATCCGCGCGTGCCGTGCATGCGAGGCCGACCTGCCGCTCGGCCCGCGCCCGGTCGTGCGCGCTCATCGCGACGCACGCATCCTGATCGTCGGGCAGGCGCCGGGCGCGCGCGTCCATGCGAGCGGCATCCCGTGGGACGACGCGAGCGGCAAGCGGCTGCGCGAATGGCTCGGCGTCGACACCGACACCTTCTACGACGAGACGCGCTTCGCGATCGTGCCGATGGGCTTCTGCTACCCGGGCCGCGGCGCGAGCGGCGACAACCCGCCGCGCCCCGAATGCGCGCGACTGTGGATCGACCGGCTGCTGGCCGAACTGCCGTCGATCCGGCTCACGCTGCTGATCGGCCAGTACGCGCAGCGGCATTTCCTGCGCGACACGCGCAAGGCGACGCTGACCGACACCGTGCAGGCCTGGCGCGACTACGGCCCTGCTCTCCTGCCGCTGCCGCATCCGTCCCCGCGCAACCAGGCATGGTTCAAGCACCATCCGTGGTTCGACGCCGAGGTCGTGCCCGAACTGCGGCGCCGGGTCGCGCGGCTCGCTGCGGGCTGACCGCGCGAGCGCCCGTGCCCGTCGCGCCCGGTTCGCTGTACCATCGCGGCTCAACCGCGTCACGAACAGCAGAATCCTTCATGCCCTCCACCGCCCCGCCGCGCCTGTACGGGATGCCCGAACGCAGCGACCGGCTCGATTTCTACATCCGCGACCAGGCGTCGCGCCAGGCGATCACCGAGCCGCACCGGCACGCGTATTTCCAGATCCAGTTCAACCTCGGCGGCGACACCGAGCAGCGCATCGGCGGCGTCACGCGGCCGTTTCCGCGCGGCGCGCTCGCGTTCGTGCTGCCGCACCGCGAGCACCTGATTCCGCATCCGGAAGGCGCGCATTTCATCGTGATCAACTTCAGCCAGGCGTTCCTGCGCGCCGATCTCGACGTCGATCCGCTCGATCTCGAGGACGTGCCCGCGCATCGCTTCCCCGAGCTGACGCCGTTCCGCTTCCAGGAGCACCTCGATTTCATCCTGACCGGCGACACGTACGACGAAGCGCGCCGCCTCGCGCTGTGCATGCTCGATGCCGATCGCGTGCGCACGTTCGGCTCGACCACGTTGCTGCGCGGCTACCTGCTGCAACTGATCGGGCTCGTCTGCACGCAGTACGCGGGCGCGCTCGACAAGCTCGCGCAGCGCGGCGCCCAGCGCGCCGGCCGGCGCGACGCGCTGGCCCGCGTGCTGCGCCACGTGCGCGCGAACCTGACCCGCGAGGACCTGACGCTCGCGGCGACCGCCGAAGCCGCGTTTCTCTCCCCGAACTACCTCGCGCACCTGGTCCGCAAGGAAACCGGCAGCACCTTCACCGATCTCGTGACCGAGCGCCGGATCGCGCTCGCGCAATCGCTGCTGGCCCACACCAGCCGGCGCATCGCGGACATCGCGCGCTCGGTCGGCTTCCGCGACGAAGGGTATTTCGCACGGCGTTTCCGCGCGCGGGTCGGCGTGTCGCCGAAGGCGTACCGCGACGCGAACGCGGCGCTGCCCGACGGCGACGACACGCCGCCGGCCGCCGACGCGTAGTTTTGTCCCGGTAAAACGCAGTTGCGTCGCATCCGCACGCACGCGCGTCGGGTATCGTTGCACGCATGCCGGCCGGTGTGCCGGCCCTCCGTCTTCCTACCGAACGAGGCCTTCCGATGTCCGCCTATGTCATCGACGCCGCCGAGCGTCCTTCCGTCGAAGTCGAACAGTCGTCCGCGCGCTTTCCGGTCCGCCGCGTATTCTGCGTCGGCCGCAACTATGCCGACCATGCCCGCGAAATGGGCGCCGACCCCGACCGCGAACCGCCGTTCTTCTTCACGAAGCCGGCCGACGCAATCGTCCCGGCCAGCGGCACGGTCGCCTATCCGCCGCTGACGAACGATCTCCATCACGAAATCGAGCTGGTCGTCGCGATCGGCAAGGACGGCCGGTCGATCGACCCGGCCGACGCGCTGTCGCACGTGTGGGGCTACGGCGTCGGCGTCGACCTCACGCGCCGCGACCTGCAGGCCGACGCGAAGAAGCTGAGCCGGCCGTGGGACTGGGCGAAGGGTTTCGACGCATCGGGCCCCGTGACCGCGCTGCGCGCGGCGGCGGCCACGGGCCACCCGGCGACCGGCCGCATCTGGCTCGCGGTCAACGGCGACACACGCCAGCAAGGCGACCTCGCCGACATGATCTGGCCCGTGCCCGACGTCATCGCGTACGTGTCGCGCTCGGTCGAGCTGAAGGCCGGCGACCTGATCTTCACCGGCACGCCGGCCGGCGTCGGCGCGCTGCAGCCGGGCGACCGCGTGACGGGCGGCGTCGACGGCGTCGCGACGTTCGAATTCGTGGTCGGCGCGAAGCCGTAATGCCGTTTACAGGGCGGCCTGCCCGGGCCGCCCCGCGGGATCCCGATGCCGGTCAGTCGTAGCGGCGCAGGAAGGCGTCGGCGACGGCCGGCGGATTCAGCGCTTTCGCCGACGCGTTTTCCAGCGCCTCGGCCGCGTCGTCGTCGCTGATCGACACGAACAGCGTGATGGCCGCCCTGGCGTCGCCCGTGCCGAACACGCCGTCGCGATCGAGCAGCCGCAATGCCGCGATCATGTCGGCGTGCAGTTGTCGGGAAAATTCCGTGAAGCGCGACTGGACGAACTGCGGACTCAGCACTTCGTCGGCCAGCCTGCCGCAGATCGCGTTGAACGGCGACGCCTCGGCCGCCGCGTACGCCCACTCGGACACGCCCCACACGAACCACGGATCGTCGTCCGCAACCGCCTGTCGCGCGCAAATCCGGCGCAGCCCTTCGACCGAATTGGCGGCCGGCACCACCGTCATCGCGCCGCTGTCGGTGTACAACGCAAACGCATAGAAATGCTCGTCCGGGTGCAACGCCCGCAGCGCCCTGAAGGTCGCCCTCGCGGCATCGGCAATGTCCCGCTGGAAATCAGAAAAGTCGCTCATCGCATCCTCGTCCAGTCGCCCTTCTCGCTCGCCGGGACACGCGGCGCGCCGATCGTGCGTCATCTCCCGGCATGCGGCGGATTGTCCGCCATTCGGCCGCGCGCCGGTACCGGGGCGCACCCGCGCTCACCGCGCGGCGTCCCGTCCGTCGAATGCGCGCACGCACACGGCGGCCGCCAGCGCGATCGCCGCCGACAGCAGCATCATCGCGAGCGGCAGGTAGCCCGCGTTGGCGGGGGTCAGCAGCGCGCCCGTCAGCGACGGCAGGAACAGGCTCAGCGGCAGGACCGACAGCGCGCACAGCATGATCAGCGTGGCGTGCCGCGGCGACGCCGGGGCGGAAGCGGTCGACGGGTTCGATGGCAAGCGGATGCCCTCCCGCGCACGGGCCGCGCGGCCGTGCGCAACGCAAAAAAAAGCCCCCGAACGAGTCGGGGGCGCATGGGTACCGGCGCGATCCCGCTACCGGGCCCTGCGCCTGTGGACTACTACGATCAAGCAAGCCGTTTTCATGCCGAATGGCTCCTGAATGTCACGAATGCGTGGCGGCGCACCGCCAGCGATATCGGCCGATGTTAGGCGGACCACACCAGCCGCGTCAACGCCCTAACGCGTGCGCACCGAGACGAACTTCCGCGCGTTGTTGCGCTGGATCAGCACGGCGATCACGCTACCGCCGTTCGCTTCGAGCGACGGCACGTCGTCCGGCGTCTCGAGCAGCGTGTCGTTGAGCGCCAGCACGACGTCGCCCGGCTGGATGCCCGCGCGCGCGGCCGGGCCGTGCACCGCGTCCACCATCATTCCGACCGCGAGCCCCGTCGAACGGCGCTCGTCATCGCTCAACGCGTGCATCGTCAGCCCGAGGCGGTCGCCGTGGTCGCCTGCTTCGCCCGCGGCCGGCCCCGGCCCCAACCGTGCAGCGGCCTTCGGCGCGGCCGGGCCGATTGTCGCGGCCGGGCCGCCGCCCGCATCGTCGACGCCGACGATCGTCAGCTTCACCGGCGCACGGTTGCGGATCACGCGCAGCGGCGCCTTCGCGCCGGGCGGCAGCGCGGCGGCCAGGTCGTCCAGTTCCGCCGAGCGGCCGATGGCCTTGTCGCCCATCTTCACGATCACGTCGCCGGGCTTCAGCCCGGCCGCGGCGGCCGGCGAACCGGGCGCGACGCCGTTGACGAGCGCGCCGGCCGGACGCGGCAGCCCGAACGCCGCGGCCAGACCGACGCCGACGTCCTGCACGTCGACGCCGAACGCATTGGCCGACGGCGGCGCGCCCGGGGCGGGCGCCTGAGCCGGCTGCGCCTGCATCTGCGCCTGCTGTTGCGCGCGCAACTGGGCGCGCACCTTGGCCGCGAATGCGATCGGGATGGCGAACGTCGTGCTCGCGTAGCGGTCGGCGCCCGTATAGACCTGCACCGCGATGCCGATCACGTCGCCCGCGCGATTGAACACGGGGCCGCCCGAGTTGTCCGGATTCGGCGCGATGTCGGTCTCGAAGAACGGAAACGCGCTGCCGTCCGGCAACCGGCGCGACGTCGCGCTGACGATGCCGGCCGTGACCGTGTTGCCCGATCCGTCCGGTGCGCCGATCGTCATCACCGGCTCGCCCGCGCGGACTTTCGACGAATCGCCGACGCGCACGAACGGCAGCTTCGTCGCGTCGACGTGCAGCACGGCGACATCGCTTTGCGGATCGACGGCCAGCACCGTCGCCTTGAATTCGCGGCGGTCGGTGAGGCGCACCGTCACGTCGGTCGCCTCGTCGACCACATGGGCGGACGTCAGGATCAGGCCATCGGCGCTGACGATGAAACCCGAGCCGCTGCCGGACACCGCGCGCGGCGCCGGATCGGGCGCCTGCGCCTGCGGCCCCTGCGCGGCCGGTGGCGCGCCATGCCGGAAGAACGCGGCGAGCGGATCGTCGGGATCGAGGGCGGCAAAGGCCGGGCCGCCGGTTTGCGGATCGGGGGTGGCGGCCATGACGGTCACGACCGCCGGGCCGTAGCGCTCGACGATCGCCGGGAAGTCGACCGGCATCGCATAAGGCGCGGCGGACGGCCGCGCCTTCATCGCCGGCGGTGCGGCGTGCGGCGCGAGCGTGCCGGCAACGGCGGCGGGCGACGGCAGGATTCCGGCGAACACGCCCCCGATCAACGCGGTGCGAAGCACGGCGCGAGCAAGCGTCTGGCAAACCACGGCGCACCTCCCCCGGCAGCCGCGACGCCGCCCTGCGCGAGACGCGCAGGCGTCCGACAAGCACCGGTACACCCAACCATTTATAGCCCAAGCGCCGGTTGGGACATACGAATCGAAACCCGTATGCCGGAAGGTGTCGCGGTGGTGGAACCGCGACGGCGTTCGTTTCGAACAAACTGCGCGGTTCGTCAATCCGAATATTCACCACGCATCGCTCACTGTGCGCGTCGCCGCCACCTCATCGTCGCGGTCCGCGGCCACCCATTTGCCGGTCGCGCATTGCCGACAGACCGCATGCGGCGCGCAAACAACAAACGGTTCGTCATCGGCCTCCTTCCGTCGACGAACCGGCATCGACTCGAGTCAGTGACACGACAACACAGCGACCCCGCCAACGCCTTGCGTGGTCGGCACCGCCGCCGTGTAGCCGACGGCAACGAGCGGCTGAGCCGCGTCATGTCCGACGACGATCGATTGAATCGTCGCGGGCCCGGCGGTCTTCAACACGCCGTTCAACGGCACCTGCGTGTACGTCAACCCGTATTGCGCACTCCCGAGCTTGATCGACAGGTCCAGCGTGGTGAGCATGCGCGTGACCGGATCGAGCGTGGCCGAAGCCGACACGAGCGTCCCGTTCGTGCCGCCCTCGTTGCTCGCCACCGTGTCGGCGATCACCTGCGTACACGAAAGCGGGCCGCCCGTCGCGGGCAATGACAGCGGCGTGCCGACCGCGTAGTGCACGCCCTGCGTATCGGCATAGGTATTGCCGTCGGTATCCATCGCGCGATTCCACCGGCCGATCGCCACATCGGTGCCGACGCCCTGGATCTCGGTCACGGCCCCGTGGTCGAGCCCGAGGCAGTCGGTCGCCGCCGCCGACGACGCCAGCGTCGTAAACGCGCCGCTTCCCTGCTGAACCAGGCTCGTTGCCGGCACATCGGCCGCCGTCATGTTGCGATTCTTCGCCCACTCGCTCGGCAAATTCGGCACCACGAGCACCGCGAGCTGGCCGTTGTTCGCCGCGACCGGCGACGCAGCGCCCGAATAGCTGAAGCTGCCGTTCGGCCGGCAGGCCGTGGGGACGGACGGCTGGGCCGGCGCGCCCGGCGCCGGCGTGGCGGGCGACGGGACCGTCGGCGTTCCCGCCGTGTCGTTGTTCGACGCGTTGCTGCCCGTTTTGGCCGCGCCACCGTCATCGCCGCCACATGCCGTCAGCATCAACACAGTACTCGCCAGCCCCACCAGACAGACTTGCTTGCCCCGCATGCTTCACCTCGTTTGCTCGTTGTAGAAACCCGTCACCGCGCGCGTTCAGTTCGCGCCATCGTTGTTTGCCATACCGGCCGGCGCCATTCGCAGCGCATCGACCGACTTGACCAGCCCCCATGCGCCGACACCGCCCAACGCAAGCGCGCCGAACCACCAGGAAGCCGGCCAGATCTCGAGCAGGCTCTCCTTGGCAAGGACGAACGGCGATTTCAGCGCGACGATCACCACGGCCGTGTTGTAGCAGGCATGAATCAACATGCCCGGCAACAGCGATCGGGTAGCCGCATAGAGCTTTCCGATCAGCAAGCCGAGTCCGAATGCGAGCACGAACTGATAGACGTTCATATGCGCAAGACCGAACACCGCGGCCGAATGGGCGATAGCCGTTCCCTCCGGATACTGTCGCAGGAAGCTGCGCAGCATCACGCCGCGAAACAGCATCTCTTCGAGTAGCGGCGCAATCACGCAGGTCAATACGATCAGGCCGAGCCCGCCGTTGACATACACTTCCCGGGCTTCATCGCGGCTGCCGCTCCACGAGAAAAACTGCCCGATGCCGACTTCCAGCACGCTCATCGCCACCACCAATGCCGGCGTAATCAGCACGACGGGCACGAGAAATCGCCCGATTGTCGTTCGCCAGGAATCGACGCCATCGTGCAGCAAGCGACGGTAGGTGAATTTGCCGTGATGAAGCAGCACCGTAAATACGAGCCCATTGGCGAGCACACGCCCAATACTGGCGATCGCCATCGGTTGCAGGCCGGCGCCGCGACCGGCCGACCAGATGATCGAGTTCGTCACATACTCGACCATGTTCAGCACGACGACGATAAAAAACGCTTCCAGCAGATTCGGGAAGCAATAGCGGCTTGAATCCGGTTTCATGTCGTTCTATACGGTTTCGCAGGCGGCATATGCGGTGATCACGCACTCGGATGCCTGCGGCCGATCTCGTCGCGATCGGCATTGTTATTTATTGGAGCACCCGGCCGACGCGACTCATCGCGCCTTCGTTCTCCGATATCCAGTGACGGCACAAAAGTAACCGTTTGTTACGGAGCGAAATCGTCGCTCACCGCAGGCGCCGTGACAAGCGACATTGACCATTTTTTGCGATGGAAAAGACAAAACTTTCGATTCAGGCTGCGCGGTCGGAAATCGACAATATCGAGATATCGGCCGGATTTTTAAAATATTGAATGATTTGCGGCCCGCCATGGCCTTTAAAGCGCCGGGTATTGAATCCACCCGTCACGCGTGACCCGCGCCCACCCGCTCCGCGATCGCCGACACCACCCGCAACATCGGCTCGAACGCATCCGCGGACGTATTGCCGAAACCGAGCACGAGCCCGTTGCCGGCGCGCCCCGCATCGATCGCGAAACCCGACAGCGGAAACGGCCCGATGCCGTGCGCGCGCGCCGCTTCGACGATCGCGCGATCGCGATAACGCGCCGGCAGCCGCAGCGCGAGATGCAGCCCGCAGGGGCCACCCTCGACCTGGTGCGGCACGCTCAGGCTGCTGTCGAGCGCGGCGAGCAGCACACGCCGCCGGTCGCGATACAGCCGGCGCATCCGGCCGAGATGCCGGCCGTACTCGCCCGTCTCGATGAAATCGGCGAGCGCGAGCTGCACATGGCGCGTCCCGCCGCGCAGCATCTCCGGCAACGCGGGCCGCACGGCGGCCAGCAACGTGTCGGGCAGCACGAGAAAACCGATCCGCAGCGCCGGAAACATCGTCTTGCTGAACGAGCCGAGATAGACCACCGGCGAATCGGCCGCGAGCCCCTGCATCGCGCCGATCGGCTCGCCGGTGTGACGGAATTCGCTGTCGTAGTCGTCCTCGATGATCCACGCGCGATGGCGGCGTGCCGCATCGATCAGCGCGAGCCGGCGCGAGATCGACAGCACCGCGCCGGTCGGGAACTGGTTCGACGGCGTCGTGTAGACGAGGCGCGGCGGCCGCTCGCGCCAGTCGTCCGGTTCCGCGCGCAGCCCTTCCGCGTCGACGGGCATCGGCACGACGTCGAGGTCGGCCGCCTGCATCGCGGAGCGCGCGCCGCGATAGCCGGGCTCCTCGACCCACACCGTATCGCCCGGATTCGTCAGCAACTGCGCGCACAGCGCGATCGCGCCCTGTGCGCCTTCGGTGATCACGATCTGCTCGGGATCGCAGCGCACGCCACGCGTGACGGCCAGGTGGCGCGCGATCGATTCGCGCAACGCGGGCTCGCCGAGCGGATCGCCGTACGCGAGCAGATCGCGGCCGGCGCGGCGCAATGCGCGATCGATCGCATGCCGCCACGCGTCCACCGGGAAATGCGACAGCGCGGGCACGCCCGGCCGGAAGCCCTCCGATTCGCCGGTGCCGACGAGGCTCGGGCGAATCCGGCCGAGCCGCTGCGCGACGGCTGGCGGCGCGGCACGCCGGCGCGGCGGCGCCGGCCGCGACAGCCCGACGACCCGCGTGCCGCGACGGTCCGACTGCAGGAAACCTTCGGCGACGAGCTGCTCGTATACCGCGGCCGTCGTATTGCGCGACACGCCAAGCGTGTCGGCCAGCGCGCGCGTGCCGGGCAGCCGCGTGCCGGCCGGCATCGCGCCGCCGAGAATCGCGTCGCGCAAGCGGCGCAGCAGCTGGCGCTGCAGCGACGGGGCGCCGGGCGTACGCGCCAGCGGCGCATCGAGCGGCAGCAACGGCGTGTCGCCGGGAGGAAAGGCAGTCGTCATCGGAACATCGCGGCGTGAAGAGGTCGGAACGGGACGGATGGTGAGCGGCGTACGGCTGGCGGCTACCGACCGTGGCACCATAAATTTGCCGCACGCTGGCGCTTCTCATGGTACCTCGCCGGGACTACGATCGTCTGCATGCCGGCATGTCGCCGGCCGCCAACCGAAGCGAGATCGACCTTGCCCACGCTCACCAACGCTTTCCAGCAGCCCATCGGCCAACCCGTTCCCGACTGGTCCGCGCGCCCGCGCCCCGAGCGCATCGCGCTCGAAGGCCGCTACTGCCGGCTCGAACCGCTCGACGCCGAACGCCACGCGGCCGATCTGTACGCCGCGTACGCGCAGGCGCCCGACGGCCGCGACTGGACCTATCTGGCGCACGGCCCGTACGCCGACGCGTCCAGCTATCGCGACTACGCGCGCGGCGCGCAGGCGAGCGCCGATCCGCTGCACTACACGGTGATCGATCGCGCCACGGGCCGCGCGGTCGGCACG
This sequence comes from Burkholderia sp. AU39826, assembly GCF_020419965.1. Lineage (NCBI taxonomy): Bacteria > Pseudomonadati > Pseudomonadota > Betaproteobacteria > Burkholderiales > Burkholderiaceae > Burkholderia > Burkholderia sp. AU39826. The sequence continues at coordinate 338,110 of NZ_JAIZQG010000001.1, read as the reverse complement.
CTCGCGCTGATGCGCATCGATCCGGCGAACGGCGTGATCGAGGTCGGTTCCGTCACGTTCTCGCCGCTGCTCAAGCGCACGCCGGTATCGACCGAAGCGCAGTTCCTGCTGATGAAGTATGCGTTCGATACGCTCGGCTACCGCCGCTACGAATGGAAGTGCGACGACCTGAACGCGCCGTCGCGCAAGGCGGCCGCGCGCCTCGGCTTCCGCTACGAGGGCACGTTCCGGCAGGCGATGGTCTACCGCGGCCGCAATCGCGACACCGCGTGGTTCTCGATCATCGACGGCGAATGGCCGGACGTCCGCGCCGCGTTCGAAGCCTGGCTCGCGCCGGAGAATTTCGACGCCGAAGGCAACCAGCGCCAGTCGCTCACCGCGATCCGCCACGCGCAGGCCAGCGCGCGCGACGCGGCCAGCCGCGCGAACGACGCGACGCGCGTCACGGTGCGCCCGCTCGTCGCCGCCGACGAAGCCGCATGGCGCCCGCTGTGGCAGGGTTACCAGACGTTCTATGACACCGCGCTGAGCGACGCGGTGTTCGCGACCACATGGGCGCGCCTGATGGATCCGGACGAGCCGATGTTCGTGCTCGGCGCGTTCGATGCGTCGGGTGCGCTGGTCGGGATCGTGCACGCGATCTACCACCGCTCGTGCTGGACCGAAGGGCCGTACTGCTACCTGCAGGATCTGTACACGGCGCCCGACGCGCGCGGCCAGGGCGCGGGCGGCGCGCTGATCGAGGCCGTGTACGACCGGGCCCGCGAAGCCGGCGCGAGCCGCGTGTACTGGCTCACGCACGAGACCAACACGACCGCGCGCGCGCTGTACGACAAGCTCGCGAACAACGCCGGCTTCATCCAGTACCGGCACGATCTGAAGAAATGACGTCGCTCCCTGGCGGCCGATGTTCAGCCATGAACATCGGCCGGATGGCGTGGGCCACCGTCTTCCGGCGCGCCATCGTGCGCCGCACCGGCCACGCCCGGCACCGCGGCCGGACAGATCATCTCGTCGCCGTTGGCCGGCACGGGCCGCCGCACCGGCCGGAACACCGGTTCGCCCGGCTCGATCGGCTGCCCGGACAGCGCGCAGCGCCCGGGCTGCAACGCGACGCGCAGGCGCCAGCGCTGCTCGCCGTAATGACACCGGCCGCTGTCGACCCAGCGCACCAGCAGCGCGTCGTCGCCCGCCTCCAGCACCGTGACGAACAGTTGCGGGCGCAACGGCGACGCCGCGGCGGTCGCCTGCTCAGGAATCGGCGTACGGCCGATCGTCACGAGCGGATGCGCGACCGCGCCGCCGCGCGACGGCATCGCATCGTCTTCGTCCAACGCCGACGCGTCGCACGACAGGTCTTCTTCGCAGATCGGGCTTTCCATGGTGTTGAGCATGCTTGGCGGCCGCGTGCAACGGGATGCCGCACGCGAGCGCAATCGGACTGGCGCACATGATACAAATTGAAGTTAACTTCAAGTAAAGGGGTAGCGTGCGCAACGATCCGTTTCGGCGATCGCGGCAATGGCCGGCGCGACACGCGACGGCATCCTGGTCTAAGCTGGCGCCTTCGCCCTGACAACGCCGCGCCCCTACGCATGCCGACCGCCTCCCCCGCCCCGGCCACGCTGTTCCCGCTCGACGAAGCCTGGTCCGATTTCCCCCGCCGCAAGGCGGCCGTACGCGCGTTCATCGCCGGGTACTGCGCCGCGCGCGACCGGCGCGACGCGCCGCTGCACGACGGCCCGGACGGCCATGTCGTGCAGTTCGACCGCGCGATGGGCCGGCCTTTCGAGCATTTCATGATCGAGGGTGCGCCCGAATCCGGCGCCGGCCCGTTTGCCGTCGGCGCGTGGATCACGCGCTACGGCGCGGCACCGCTGCCGCCCGCGCTGCGAGGCAGGACGCGCCGGCTGACCGACGAGCATTTCATGGCCGCCGATATCGACGGGCTGTCCGGCGACGACGCGCTCGCGCAAGCGCTCGCCTGCGACACGCCGGACGCGATCCAAGCGTTCAACACGAGCGGCGCCTTCCCGCCATTCCAGCCGAATCCCGCCGCGTTCCTGTTCGCGCACCGGCTCGACGGGCAGATCGCGGCCACCGCGCGCTACGGCTTCGCGTCGCCCCGCGATATCGTCGTCGACCGCGTCGGGACGGCGGACGCATACCGGCGCCGCGGCCTCGCGACGCAACTGCTCGCCGCGATCGTCGCGCACGCGCGGCACCGCGGTGCGCGCCGCGCGTGGCTCATCTCGACCGAAGCCGGTCAGCCGCTGTACCGCGCCGCCGGATTCACGTCGCTCGCCGCGGTTGCCGTGGACGAAGTGCTCGCCTGAACGCGAAGCAGGCAACGCCCCCGTCACGTTCGTCTCGCGATTCGTCTCATCACGGTGAGACGAACGTCCCGCCGTCTCACCCCGCCCGCCGTTTCGCTATCGCAGCAGAGCCGACGCTCCGTTTCTTCTGAATCGTTGCCGGCCGCCGGAAAGCGACATGGTGCAACGCACGCCACGCGTGCTTCCGCTTGCCACGCACCGCCCTGATTCACGCTGGCCCCGTTCCTGCATACCGGTCGATCGCGCAATCGCGCGACGGGCGCACCGGCAGCATTGCCGCGCACCCGACGACAACCCGACGGAGACAGCAACGTGAGTACACCGGCATCGATCACCCCGCCCAGCATGAAGGCCGCCGTCTGGCATGGCCGCCACGACATCCGCGTCGAAGAGGTTCCCGTTCCGCAGCGCCCGCCCGCGGGGTGGGTGACGATTCGCGTGCATTGGTGCGGCATCTGCGGCTCCGACCTGCACGAATACGTCGCCGGGCCCGTGTTCATCCCTGTCGACGCGCCGCACCCGCTGACCGGCCTGAAGGGCCAGTGCATCCTCGGCCACGAGTTCAGCGGCGAGATCGCCGAGTTGGGCGCGGGCGTGTCGGGCTTCGCGGTCGGCGACCGCGTGACGGCCGACGCGTGCCAGCATTGCGGCACCTGCTGGTACTGCCGGCACGGGCTGTACAACATCTGCGAGAACCTCGCGTTCACCGGGCTGATGAACAACGGCGCATTCGCCGAATACGTGAACGTGCCGGCCGAGCTGCTGTACAAGCTGCCCGACGATTTCCCGACCGAGGCCGGCGCGCTGATCGAACCGCTCGCGGTCGGGTTGCACGCGGTGAAGAAGGCCGGCAACATCGTCGGGCAGACCGTCGTCGTGGTCGGCGCGGGCACGATCGGCCTGTGCACGATCATGTGCGCGAAGGCCGCGGGCGCCGGGCGCGTGATCGCGCTGGAAATGTCGGCCGCGCGCAAGCAGAAGGCGCTGGAGGTGGGCGCGAGCGTCGTCATCGATCCGAAGACGTCCGATGCGATCGCCGAAGTCAGGGCGCTGACGGGCGGCTACGGCGCCGACGTGTCGTTCGAATGCATCGGGCACACGGCCACCGCGAAGCTCGCGATCGACGTGATCCGCAAGGCCGGCAAGTCGGTGATGGTCGGCATCTTCGAGGAACCGGCGCCGTTCAACTTCTTCGACATCGTGTCGACCGAGAAGGAAGTGATCGGCTCGCTCGCGTACAACGGCGAATTCGCGGACGTGATCCGCTTCATCGCGGACGGCCGCATCGACGTGCAGCCGCTCATCACCGGGCGCATCGCGCTCGGCGACATCGTCACGCGCGGCTTCGAGGAATTGGTGAACCACAAGGACCGCAACGTGAAGATCATCGTCCAGCCGGCCGTCTCCTGACCGCACGCGCGCGCCTGCGGCATCCGCGGCATCGATTCGCGCCGCGGCGCGCAGGCCGCCGCTATGCCGTCGTAGCGTCGCCCCTGCGCGGGCGGCGCGTGATTCCGCCTCCCTTTCCCGCGTGGCGCGGCGCGCAACCCTCATCACCCCGGTCCGGGGCTGCCGCCATGCCGCGTTCCATCCGGACGCGGCACGCGGAAACATTCACAACCCCGAGCCCCGCGCGATTCTTCGATATACTGGACCGAACCCTTTTCAGGGCATTGTCGAGGCAACCGGGGGCGACCACGCCTTTCGCGCGTTCGCCCCGACCTGCGTGGGATGGCGCACCGTGAAACCGCGAGCCGGACTGATACTCGAACTCTTCGTCAACCTCGTGCTGCCGTGGGTAGCCTATCGGGTCGCGCATCCGTATTTCGGCGAAACCGGCGCGCTGTACGCGTCCGCGGTTCCGCCGATCGTCTGGTCGATCGTCGAATTCATCCGCTCGCGCCGCATCGACGCGGTGGCGGCCATCGTGCTGCTCGGCATCACGCTGTCGATCGTCGGGATGGCGTTCGGCGGCAGCCCGCGCACGCTGCTGATGCGCGAATCGATCGGCTCGGGCACGATCGGCATCGTGTTCCTGCTGTCGCTGTTGCGCGAACGCCCGCTGATCTACTATCTGGCCCGCGCCACCGTGGCCCGCGAGATGGACGGCGGCGCCGCGCACTTCGAAGCCGTCTGGGACGCGCAGCCGGGCCTGCGGCAGATGCTGCGGCTGATGACGTTCGTGTGGGGCGCGATCATGACGCTCGAGATGCTGCTGCGCTGGTGGATGGTCGCCAACTGGCCGGTCGAACGCGTACTCGTCGTGTCGCCGGTGATGGGCTACACGGTGTTCGGCTGCCTGCTGCTGTGGACGTTCTGGTATCGGCGGCGGATGCGCGTGCGCAACAGCGTCGACATCCCGGGCCGCGGCGGCGTCACGGAAACCGCCGGCCGCTGACACGCGGTGCGCCGGCTGCCCGGCCGATGCCGCCCGGCCGCGTTTCACGGCGCCTGCTGTATGATGCGCGGCGTCTCGTCCGCCCATCCGTTTCCCGTCATGTCCCTTTCGCTCCTTCCGTGTGCCACGATCTGGATCGCCCTGTTCGCGGCCGCCGCATTCGCATGGCACCGCCCGCTGCACGGCCTGAGCATCGGCCTCGCCGTGCTCGGCTATGCGGGTGCGCTCGCATTCGGCCAGCTTGCGCCGATCACGCTGGCGCCCTTCGCGCTGCTGATCGCGGCCGCGTGGGGCGTGCTGCCCGAGCGCCCGCTCGCGGTGCGCATCGTGGCGCACCTCGTCTTCGCCGCGCTGGCGATCGCGCTGAGCCTGCACCTGATTCCGGGCTTCCACAATCCGCGCGTGATCGGGCCGATCCGCTTCACCCCGGACGCCGCGCCATTCACGATGTACCTGAACTTCGACAAGCCGCTCGTCGGGCTGTGGCTGTTGTGGGTGCTGCCGTGGGTCGCCCCCGGCGTCGCGCTGTCGCGCGCGCTGCGCACCGGCGTCGTGGCGGCCGTCGCCACGGCCGCCGCGTGCCTGGCCGGCGCGCTCGCGTTCGGGATGGTCGGCTGGGCGCCCAAATGGCCGCCGGCGGGCTGGCTGTGGCTCGTGAACAACCTGTTGCTGGTGACGCTCGCCGAGGAAGCGCTGTTTCGCGGCTACGTGCAAGGCGGGCTGACACGCATGTTCCGCGCGTACTCGTGGGGCCCGTGGGTCGCGCTCGCGGCCGGCGCGGTGCTGTTCGGCGCCGCGCACGCGGCGGGCGGCTGGCAATGGATCGTGCTCGGCACGGTGGCCGGCGTCGGCTACGGCCTCGCGTGGCGGCGCGGCGGACTGCTCGCCGCCGCGCTCGCGCACGCGGGGCTGAACGTCGTCCACTTCGGCCTGTTCACCTACCCGATGCTCGCCGCCGCGCGCTGAACGCGGCGCAGGTACCGCCGCCGCCGTCGCTCAGTTGAACCCGGCGACCGCGTGCGGCACGTACGGGCGTTCGAGCGTGGCGATTTCATCGTCGGTCAGCTTCAGCGCGAGCGCGCCGAGCGCATCGTCCAGTTGCCGCGGCTTCGAAATGCCGACGATCGGCGCGGTCACGCCGCGCTTTTGCGCGACCCACGCCAGCGCGACCTGCGCCCGCGGCACGTTGCGCGCGGCGGCGATCGCCGCGACGGCCTCGACGACCGCCTTGTCCGCATCGGCCGTGGCGTCGTACAGCCGCTGGCCGACGTCGTCCTTCTGCTGCCGTTCCGACGATTCGTCCCAGTTGCGCGTCAGGCGCCCGCGCGCGAGCGGGCTCCACGGAATCACCGCGATGCCTTCGTCCTCGCACAGCGGCAGCATTTCGCGCTCTTCCTCGCGATACAGCAGGTTCAGGTGATTCTGCATGCTGACGAAGCGCGTCCAGCCGTTCTGCTTCGACGTGTGCAGCGCCTTCGCGAACTGCCACGCGAACATCGACGAGGCGCCGATATAGCGCGCCTTGCCGGCCTTCACGACATCGTGCAGCGCCTCGAGCGTCTCCTCGATCGGCGTGCCGTAGTCCCAGCGGTGAATCTGGTAGAGGTCGACGTAGTCGGTGCCGAGCCGCTTCAGGCTCTGATCGATGTCGGTCATGATCGCCTTGCGCGACAGGCCGGCGCCGTTCGGCCCCGGCCGCATCCGGTAGAACACCTTGGTCGCGATCACGACTTCGTCGCGCTTCGCGAAATCGCGCAGCGCGCGGCCGACGATCTCCTCGGACGTTCCGTCCGAATACATGTTCGCGGTGTCGAAGAAATTGATGCCGGCCTCGACCGCCCGCTGGATGATCGGGCGGCTTTCCGCTTCCGGCAGCGTCCACGGATGCGTGCCGCGCGACGGCTCGCCGAACGTCATGCAGCCCAGCACCAGCTTCGACACGTCCAGCCCGGTCGACCCGAATTTCACGTATTCCATTGCACGCCTCGCCAATCAGGTGGGGATTGCGGCCGGATGCGCGCCGCGCATCCGCCAGACGTCGCATGGTATCCCGCATGCCGCGAACGCGCATGACCGCGCGCCGCGTGCAGGCTGCGTGAAAGGAGGCCCCTTGAAGGATGAACCGGGTGGCCCCGGTTATCTGGCCTGGTCGGCGAGCGGTTGCAGGAACGCGGAGAAGCCGGTCAGCATGATCTGCACGCCGATGCACAGCAGCAGGAACGCCGACACGCGTTTCGCGACCTTCGTCCCTTCGCTGCCGAGGTAGCGCGCGAGCAGCGCGGAGCGGCTGTAGACCTGCCAGATCACGAGCGCGACGAGCACGGACACGGCGATCGACACGATGCTCGACAGCGCGAACTCCGACAGCTTGTGCGTGCGGTTCGCGTTCAGCGCGATCGCGGTCGCGATCGAGCCGGGGCCGACCGTCAGCGGCATGGTCAGCGGGAAGAACGCGCGCGTCATGATCGCGTTCGCGTCGATCGGCTTGACCGACGTGTCGCCGCCGCCGGGCCCGTCCGGTTCGTTCAGCATCTGCCAGCCGGCCACGGCAACCGCGAAGCCGCCGCCGATCCGCAGCGCTTCCATCGAGATCCCGAAGAAATGCAGCACCGGCGTGCCGGCGAAGAAGGCGACCATCAGCACGACGAACGCATTGAACGCGACCTTCCGCGCGAGCAGATCCCGTTCATGCGCGGTGAGCGCCTCGGTCCGTTCGAGAAACAGGAACGCGATGCCGATCGGATTGATGATGCCGATCAGGCCGGTAAAGCCGAACAGGATCTCGGAGACAAGGCGGTTGACGATCATCGTGCGAAGCATCGGTCGGGACGGGGCCGGCAGCGCGCCGGGGGTCACGCATTGTAGTGCAAGCGCCCGTGCCCGAGACGCAAAATGCGGCCGCCCCCGGTTTCCGCGTCGATCGCCGTGGATGTTCGTCGCGCAGCCTTATTCGGCGCCCGTCTCCCACGCCGGCGGCCGCTTCGCGAAGAAGGCCGCGAAGCCTTCCTTCGCTTCCGGCGTCGCCCGCACGCGGGAGATCGTCTGCGCGGTGAACGCCGCGCGCTCATCCGACGGCGGGTACTCGCCGATCGCATCGAAAAAGCGCTTGATCTCCATCAGCGCGTGCGGGCCATTGCGGCCCAGTTCCGCGAGCGTCCGCTCGAGCGTGTCGTCCAGCGCATCGAGCGGCACGGCCTGATGAATCAGCCCGATCGCGACGGCTTCGGCGGCCGCGAGCTGCGTCGCGGTCAGCGCGAGACGGCGCGCCTGGCGTTGCCCGACCGCCTCGACCAGATACGGGCCGATCACGGCCGGCAGGATCCCGAAGCGCGCCTCGCTGACCGAAAAGCGCGCGTGGTCGCTCGCAATCACGATGTCGCACGCCGCGCACAGGCCCACGCCGCCGCCGAACGCGTGGCCCTGCACGCGGGCGACCGTCGGTTTCGGGCATTGCCGGATCGCGCGCATCATCGCGGCGAACCGCTCGGCGTCGCGCAGGTTCGCGACCGCGTCGTTCGCGCTCGCCCGCTGCATCCACTGCAGGTCGGCGCCCGCGCAAAATGCGCGGCCGTCCGAACGCAGCACGATCGCGCGTACGTCGTCGCGCCGACCGAGCGTCGTGAACGCGTCGGTCAGCTCCGCGATCATCGTCTCGTCGAACGCGTTCAGCACGTCGCCGCGCTGCAGCGCGACGGTCGCGATGCCGCGCGCATCGACCTTGACGGCCAGGGTCTTCAATCCATCCATCGAACAGGTTTCCTCGGGTAGAACGGCATCCATCGACAATCAGGCGGCCTGGCGGCGATCGATCACGCGCCGCGCCTTGCCGGTCGCGCTCGCGGGAATGCCGCCGGCCGCGAGCACCGTCACGCCGGACGACAAGCCGACCATCGTCTTGATCCGGTGCTGCAGCTCGCGCGCGAGCGCCGCGCGATCGGCGTCGGAAACGGACGCCGCCGCCTCGGAGCGCAACTCGACCGCGAGGTCGAGCCGGTCCATGTGACCGTCGCGCGACAGCGTGATCTGGAATTGGCCCGACAACTGCGGCAGCGCGACGACGATCTCCTCGATCTGGCTCGGGAACACGTTCACGCCGCGCACGATCAGCATGTCGTCGGAGCGGCCCGTGATCTTCGCGAGACGGCGCATCGCGCGCGCGGTCGGCGGCAGCAGCGCGGTGAGGTCGCGCGTGCGGTAGCGGATCACCGGCATCGCCTCCTTCGTCAGCGACGTGAACACGAGCTCGCCCTGGCTGCCGTCGGGCAGCACTTCGCCGGTGACGGGGTCGATGATCTCGGGGTAGAAATGGTCCTCCCAGATCACCGGGCCGTCCTTCGTCTCGACGCATTCGCACGCGACGCCCGGGCCCATCACTTCCGACAGCCCGTAGATGTCGAGCGCGTCGATGCCCGCGCGCGTCTCCACTTCGTCGCGCAGCGCCTGCGTCCACGGTTCGGCGCCGAAAATGCCGATCTTCAGCGACGATTCGGCCGGGTCCATCCCCTGCCGCACCATCTCGTCGATCAGGTTCAGCATGTACGAAGGCGTGACGAGGATGATCTTCGGCGCGAAATCGCGAATCAGTTGCACCTGCTTCTCGGTCTGCCCGCCGGACATCGGCACGACCATGCAGCCGAGCCGCTCCGCGCCGTAGTGAATCCCGAGACCGCCGGTGAAAAGCCCGTAGCCGAACGCGTTGTGCAGCGTATCGCCCGGACGGCCGCCGGCCGCCCGGATCGAGCGCGCGGTCACGTTCGCCCACGTATCGATGTCGCGCGCGGTGTAGCCGACGACCGTCGGCTTGCCGGTCGTGCCGCTCGACGCGTGCACGCGCACGACCTGCTCGCGCGGCACCGCGAAGAGGCCGAACGGATAGTTGTCGCGCAGATCGCTCTTGGTCGAGAACGGGAACTTCGCGAGATCGGCGAGCGACTTCAGATCGTCAGGATGCACGCCTGCCGCATCGAACGTGCGCCGATAGTGCGGGACGTTGTCGTAGGCGTGGCGCAGCGACCACTTGAGGCGGTCGAGCTGCAGCGCCTGCAGTTCGTCGCGGCTGGCGGTCTCGATCGGCTCGAGGGCGGCGGCGGGGTGCGTCGGGTGAATCATCGGGGGCTCCTCCAATGGAGTGATGTCGTTATCGTGTTCGAGGTGACGAGGCGGTCACGACCGGAACATGCGGCCGGCCGCATGCAGCGCGGCGAGCCGCGGCGACACGCGATAGCGGTCCTCGCCGTAGCTCGCCGCCAGGTTCGACAGCACGCGGTGCACGCGGCCGATGCCGATTGCATCGGCCCACGCAAGCGGGCCGCACGGGTAGTTCACGCCCTTCTCCATCGCGAGGTCGAGATCGGCCGGCGAGCACACGCCCTGGTTCACCGTGTCGGCGGCTTCGTTCGCGAGCATCGCGACGGTGCGCATCGCCACCATGCCCGGCACGTCAGCCAAGCCGACGACGCGAAAGCCCGCCTGCTGAAAGAGCCCGACCGCATCGGCGTACGCGGCGTCGCCGCACTGGAGCGCGCGCGTCAGCGCGACGAGCCCGGCCTGCGCGTAATCGCGCGCGAGGTCGACGAGCACGAGATCGGCCACGCCGGTTTGCGCGGCGCGCGCCGTGGCCGTCCGGCCGTCGGTCAGCGCGATCGACGCGCGGCCGGCCGTTGCGAGCAGTTCGTCCGGCTGCGCGCCGGCCTGCCGGACGCCGTCGATACGTTCGGCCAAGCGTGCGTGCAACGCGGCGGCCGGGCCGTCCTGCGCAAACAGCACGACGTCGGCCGGCGCGGCGCGCGGCGGTTCGAGATCGGGGGCGGGCGGCGTCGCGCCGTCCGCATACGAATAGAAGCCGCGCCCGGACTTGCGCCCGAGAAAGCCCGCGTTCACGAGTTCCTGCTGGATCAGCGACGGCGTGTAGCGCGGGTCGTTGAAATACGCGCGGAACACCGACTCGGTCACCGCGAAGTTCACGTCGTGGCCGATCAGGTCCATCAGCTCGAACGGCCCCATCCGGAAGCCGGCGGCTTCGCGCATCACCGCGTCGATCGTGGCCGGCGCGCCGCCCTGCTCGTTCAGCACGCGCAGCGCCTCCGCGTAATACGGCCGCGCGACGCGGTTCACGATGAAGCCCGGCGTCGATTTCGCCATCACCGGTTGCTTGCCCCATGCAGCGGCGGTCGCAACGAGCATCCGGGCGATATCGGGCGCGGTCGCGAGCCCGCTGACCACCTCGACGAGCGCCATCAGCGGCGCCGGATTGAAGAAATGCAGGCCGGCGACGCGCTGCGGCACGCGCAGCCCGGCCGCGATCGACGTGATCGAGATCGACGACGTGTTGGTCGCCAGCACGCACGCGTCGTCGACATGGCGCTCGAGGGTCGCGAAGATCTCGCGCTTCACGTCGAGCCGTTCGGCCGCCGCCTCGACGATCAGCGCGGCGCCCGCGAAATCGGCCAGCGCGCGCACCGCGCGGATCCGGTTGCCGGCCGCGTCGGCCTGCGCCGGTTCGAGCCGACCCTTCTCCGCCAGCCGCGCGAACTGTGCACGGATGCCGGCCAGCGCCTTGTCGCCGGCCGCTTCGTTCAGGTCGTACAGCAACACCGGATGGCCGGCCGCCGCCGCGACCTGTGCAATGCCCGCGCCCATCGCGCCGGCGCCGATCACGCCGACGACGGCCGACGGCGCCAGCGCGCCCGAGTTCACCGAATGTGCAGAGGAAACAGCCATCGATTGCGATCCGTCATGAAGTGGAAGTGCGAGCGATTATAAACCGACCGGTCGGTAGATTTATGTCAGGGCGAGCCCGAATTTGTCGTGCAAGAGAGCATGACGAAAACCGCAACGACAAAGAAATCGAAAGAGCGCGGCACTTTTTGCAAACCGAAAGGTCAATGTAAGCGCTCGAATATGAGATAGCGACCCCGCAACGCCTGATAAAATTCGACAAATTGCCGGATTGAAGGGGGAAACGCGTGTCGCGCCGTCACCGCCGTCCATCGCCGGCCGTCCTTATGGGGGCGAATCGAGCCACCGGCCCGCGCGTCGCCACCCATGCTTGTCTCGCTGCCGCGGGCAGCCGCATCGAACCGTTTCGTCCCGCGACGGGCTTCGGCCCGCCCGCGCCCCTCGCCGCCTCGCGGCAGCGAACCGGGCAGCGCCATTGCGCGCTGCCGCCCTTCGGTTTCATCGTCCTCGTTCGGCGGATAGTACGGCCGGGCTTCATCAACCCGTGACGGCGCGTCGCGCGCCGCCACTCGCATAAGGAACCCCTCATGCCGCTCTCGTCCAACCAGCTCCCGCGCTGGACCCTCTGGGCCCCGCTTGCCGCCTGGCTGGTGCTCGCGCTGTCGCGCGTCGTGCCGGCCGAAGGCCTCGTCATCGCGGTGTTCGCGGCCGCGCTCGCCGGCGCCGTGTTCTCCGCCGTCCACCATGCGGAAGTCGTCGCGCACCGCGTCGGCGAACCGTTCGGCACGCTCGTGCTCGCGGTTGCCGTGACCGTCATCGAAGTCGCGCTGATCGTGTCGGTGATGCTCGGCGCGGGCCCCGAGAAATCGGGCCTTGCCCGCGACACCGTGTTCGCCGCCGTGATGATCATCTGTAACGGCATCGTCGGCATCTGCCTGCTGGTCGGCGCATGGAAGCACGGCGAACAGGATTTCCAGGGGCGCGGCGCGAGCAAGGCGCTCGCGGTGCTCGCGTCGCTGTCGGTACTGTCGCTCGTGATGCCGAACTACCTGAACGCCGCGCCGGGCCCGTTCTTCTCGAAATCGCAGCTTGCGTTCGCCGGCGTCGCGTCGCTCGTGCTGTACGGCGCATTCGTGTTCGTGCAGACCGTGCGCCACCGCGACTACTTCCTCGCCGAGCACGACAGCGCCAACGAAGCGGTGCACGCGGCGGCGCCGAGCAACCGCACCGCGGCCATCAGCATGGTGCTGCTGTTCGCGAGCCTCGTCGCGGTCGTGCTGCTCGCGAAACTGCTGTCGCCGGCCGTCGAGCATGCGGTGCTGAAGCTCGGCGCGCCCGAAGCCGCGGTCGGCATCGTGATCGCCGCGCTCGTGCTGCTGCCGGAAGGGCTCGCGGCCGTCACCGCCGCGCGTGCGAACCGGTTGCAGACCAGCATGAACCTCGCGCTCGGGTCGGCGCTCGCGAGCATCGGGCTCACGATTCCGACCGTCGCTGCCGTGTTCATCTGGGTCGGCCAGCCGCTCACGCTCGGGATCGGCGCGATGGAAACCGTCCTGCTCGCGCTCACGCTGCTGGTCAGCACGCTCACGCTGAGCCAGGGGCGCACGACGGTGCTGCACGGCGTCGTGCACGTCGCGCTGTTCGCCGCGTACCTGTTCCTGTCGATCACCCACTGACGTGCCTGTGCGCGGCCCGGCGGATGCGCTCCGCCGGGCCGCGCGCACGTCTTCAAGCCCCGCCCTCATCCCTCGCTTCACGCCGCCGTCAGCGGGCCGCCATCGCACGTCGCGCCACGCGGAACGGGCGAGCAAGCGCCGCTAGACGCCCGCGTCGTCCGTGCTTTCGGTCAGAAACCGCTCGACCATCGCGTTGAACACCGGCAGCGCCGGGTTATCGTTGTCCGCGCGCCAAGCGAGATACAGCTCCGCCGCCACGTTGACGCCCGCGAGCGGCCGGAACACCACGCCGTCGACATGAAGCTCGCGCGCCGACGCCGGCACCAGCGCCGCGCCGAGCCCCGCGCGCACGAGGCCGAGGATCGTATGCGTCTGGCCGACGTAGTGCAGGTAGTTCGGCAGCCGCCCGGCGCCCGCGAACATCCCCGAGATCATGTCGTGGAAATACTTGCCCTCGTTCGGTGAATACGCGATGAACGGCTGCCGGTCGAGCTCGTCGGGGCCGATCTGCTCGTAGGCCGCGAGCGGCGCGCCTTCCGCGACCGCGACGAGCATCGGCTCGCGCTGCACGAGCCGGTATTCGAGCGGCTGGCGCGCGGCGCGCTGGCGCACGAAACCCGCGTCGAGCATCCGCGACGCGAGCGCGTCGATCTGCACGGTCGACACCATCTCCCGCAGTTCGACGTCGACGTCCGGCAGCGCGTGCGCCGCATGCGCGAGCAGCACCGGGATCATCCGGTACGCACTGACGGCCGTGAACCCCAGCGTGATGCGCCCGGCCCCGCCGTGCGCGACACGCTGCGCGGCCTGCTCGGCGCGCGCGGAGAATTCGAGGATGTGCCGCGCATCGCGCAGGAAGCGCTCGCCGGCCGCGGTCAGGCTGACCTGCCGGCTGCTGCGCTCGAGCAGCGCGATGCCGAGCGCGTGCTCGAGCAACTGGATCTGCCGGCTGAGCGGCGGCTGGGTCATGAAGAGCCGCCGGGCCGCGCGGCCGAAATGCAGCTCTTCGGCAACCGCGACGAAGCAGCGAAGCTGGTGCAGTTCAATCATTCAAATGTTGAATCAATCGATAGTCTTTTGATGTTAGACGCATATCGATGCGATTTCTATACTCGGTTCCACCTGATGCGCGGCCCGCGCCGCGCACTACGACCGAGACCTTCATGACCATCGACATCCTGCTGACCCAGCCGCTCCCCGACGCGATCGACGCCGAACTCGCCGCCCGCTACACCGTGCACCGGCTGTATGCGGCCGAGCAACCGGAAGCACTGCTCGATCGCGTGGCGCCGCGAATTCGCGGCGTCGTGACGGGCGGCGCGAACGGCCTGTCCGCCGCGCTGATGGAGCGGCTCGGCGCGCTCGAGATCGTCGCGATCAACGGCATCGGCACCGACGCGGTCGACCTCGATCGTGCCCGGGCGCGCGGCATCCACGTGACGACGACGCCCGACGTGCTGACCGACGACGTCGCCGACATGGCGCTGGGGCTGATCCTGATGACCCTGCGCGACCTCGGCGCCGGCGAGCGGATCGTGCGCGCCGGCCGCTGGGGCAAAACGGCCCAGCCGCTCGCGACGCAGGTCACGGGCAAGCGGCTCGGCATCGTCGGGCTCGGCCGCGTCGGACGCGCGATCGCGCAGCGCGCGCAGGCGTTCCGGATGCCCGTCAGTTACTTCGGGCCGCGCGAGCATCGCGACAGCGGCTATCGCTACGTGCCCGACCTCGCCGCGCTCGCGCATGACAGCGACGTGCTCGTGATCGCGGCCTCCGCCGATCACGGCAACGTGCTCGTGACGGCCGACGTGCTCGCCGCGCTCGGCCCCAAAGGATTCCTGATCAACGTCGCGCGCGGCAAGCTGATCGACGAAGCCGCGCTCGTGCGCGCGCTGGCCGACGGCACGATCGCCGGCGCCGGTCTCGACGTGTTCGCGCACGAACCGCACGTGCCGGCCGCGCTGCTCGAACTCGACCGCGTCGTCGTGCAGCCGCACCGCGCGAGCGCCACGCATGAAACGCGCGAGGCAATGGGCCGCATCGTGCTCGCGAACCTCGCCGCGTGCTTCGCGGGTCAGCGCCCGCCGACCAGCGTCACGCACTGAGCGCGGCGCCGCCCCTTCCATTACGACACGGATGCCTCCGCACGACGGAGGCCAGGAGACACGCATGTCCAATCGATCCAGCGGCGCCGCCGTCGCCGCCTCACCCGCCGCATCGCGCACGATCGGCCGCGTCCGTTATGCGGTCCTCGCGCTGATTTTCTCGGTTACCGTCGTCAACTACGCGGACCGCGCGACGATGTCGATCGCCGGCACCGGCGTCGCGCACGACCTCGGGCTCACGCCCGTGCAGCTCGGCGTCGTCTTTTCGGCGTTCGCCTGGGCCTATGCGATCGGCCAGATTCCGGGCGGCTGGCTGCTCGACCGCTTCGGCGCGCGGCGCGTGTACGGCCTGAGCCTGTTGCTGTGGTCGGTATTCACGATGCTGCAGGGCACGGTCGGCGCGTTCGCCGTGCACGGCGCGGCCGCGACGCTGGCGTTGTTCGTCATGCGCTTCATGCTCGGGCTCGTCGAATCGCCGGCGTTTCCGGCCAATTCGCGGATCGTCGCATGCTGGTTCCCGACGGCCGAACGCGGCACCGCGTCGGCCTTGTTCAATTCCGCGCAATACATGGCCGTCGTGCTGTTCACGCCGGCCATGGCATGGCTCACGCATGCGCTCGGCTGGGAACACGTGTTCCTGTGGATGGGGCTGCTCGGCATCGCGCTCGCCGCGCTGTGGTTCGCGTGGTATCGCGAGCCGCACGGCCACCCGCGCGTGACGGACGCGGAGCGCGACTACCTGCGCGCCCACGGCGCGCTTGTCGATCTCGAGGCGAACCGTATGCGCGAGCGGCCGCGCGCGTCGTGGCACGACGTGTCGCAACTGTTCCGCCACCGGAACCTGTGGGCGATCTACATCGGCCAATACTGCATCACGGCGCTCACCTACTTCTTCATCACGTGGTTTCCGATCTACCTGATCAAGGGACGCGGAATGACGATCATGGAAGCCGGCTGGGTCGCCGCGCTGCCGGCGATCTGCGGCTTCACGGGCGGCGTGCTCGGCGGCGTGCTGTCGGACTGGCTGATCCGGCGTGGCATGCATCCGTCGAAGGCACGCAAGACGCCGTTCGTCGCGGGGATGGCGATGGCGACGCTGCTCGTGCTCGCGAACGGCGCATCGTCGAACGCGGCCGTGATCGCGCTGATGACGGTCGCGTTCTTCGGCAAGGGGCTCGCGGCGGTCGGGTGGGCCGTGCTCGCCGACACGGCGCCGGAAGGCATGGTCGGGCTGAGCGGCGGCGTCTTCAACGGCCTCGGCAACATCGCCGGGATCGTCACGCCGCTCGTGATCGGCTACTTCGTCGCCAGCACGGGTTCGTTCGCCGGTGCGCTGTGGTTCGTCGCCGCGCACGGGCTGATCGGCATGGCCGCGTACGGGTGGCTCGCCGGCCGCTTCGAGCGGATCCGCATCGCGCCGGCCGCATGAACGCCGCGGCGGCACACCGGCGCGGTCACGCGCGCAGGCGGCCGCCCGGCATGTGCTCCGTCGTCAACCGGTCGAGTTCGCGCAGATCGTTCTCCAGCGCGGGCGTGAGCGTCGTACGCAGGTGATCGAGGAAGGTGCGGATCTTCGCGTCGAGATAGCGGCGTGTCGCGTAGACGGCATAGACGCTCACCGTCTGCAGCCGGTACGCCGGCAGCACGCGGATCAGGCGCCCTTCGCGGATATCGTCGAGCACCGTATACAGCGCCACGCACGCGATCCCGCGCCCGGCACGCACCGCGACGCACAGCGCGTCCGGCACGTTGACCTGGAACGGCGCCGGCTGCAGCTCGTAGACGGTTTCCTCGCCGTCGCCGCGCTCCAGGCGCCATTCACTGGCCGGCGACGCGGGCGTGTCGAGGCGCAGGCACACGTGGTTCGGCAGGTCGTCGGGCGTCTGCGGCGTGCCGTGCCGCGCGAGGTATTCGCGCGATGCGACGAGCACGCTGCAGCTCGTGCCGCAGATCTGCGCGACATAACCCGAATCGGGCAACTGCGACGCCGTCACGATCGACACGTCGTAGCCCTCCTCGACCAGATTCGGCATCCGCTGCGCCAGCGTCAGCTCGACCGACACGTCGGGGTTGTCCTCCTGGTACCGGACGATCGACGACACGACATGACTCTTCCCGAGCCCCGTCATCGCATGAATGCGCATCTTGCCGCTCGGCCGCAGCAGCGCGTTGCGCGCCTCCGCGTTCGCGTAGTCGAGCTCCGCGAGGATCGATTTCGCGCGCTCGAAATAGCGCTCGCCGCTTTCGGTCAGGCCGAGATGGCGGGTCGTGCGATGCAGCAGGCGCGTCTGTACGTGGGCTTCGAGATTCGAGACCGCGCGCGACACCTGGGCGGTGGTCGCGTCGATTTCCTTCGCGACCGCGGTAAAACTGCCGGCTTCGACAACGCGCACGAACAGGCGCATGTTTTCGAGCATGTCCATTGAATTGGCTTGGGGAGAGTCAGTGGGGAGACGTCGGCGGCGCTCGCGTCAGGTGGGTAACGGAACGCGGGCGCGAAGAGCCACGTCGAATCGAGCGCCGTGCCGGGGAGAAGGCGGGAGAGCGGGCATCGAGGACAGGGTTCTGGCATGACGGGGGAATCGAGTGCGCCGAATTGTACGCCGCTGCGGACAAATTTGCGCGGTTACGCGTGCACAAGCTCCCATCCGATGAAAGGTTTTCGCAAGATTCGTGCATCACGCGCGGCCAACGCGCCTGATGCGGCGCGACAATTTGTATCACAACGCGATATAATCCCGTGCTTGTCGCCGCGCCTCCGCGTTGCCGTTTTTACCGCTTACCCCCATGTCGCCAGGCTCCTACCCGTCGCGCCGCACGTTGCGGCAATGGCTGCACAGCTTCATTCCCCATCCGATGGCACTCGGCTGGCGCGAACGCCTGCGCTCGTGCACCGGCGCGCTCGTGGGCATTGCGACGGTCGGCGTCACGATGCGGCTATTGCCCGGCGTGCCGGGCCTCGTGCCGCTGCTCGTCGCGCCGATGGGCGCGTCGGCCGTACTGCTGTTCGCGGTGCCGGCAAGCCCGCTCGCGCAGCCGTGGTCGATCATCGGCGGCAATCTCGTCGCGGCGACGGTCGGCGTCGCGTGCGCGCAATGGATCGCCGATCCGGTCACGGCCGCCGCGGTCGCAATCGCCTGCGCGATCGGCGGGATGTTCGCGCTGCGCTGCGTGCACCCGCCGTCGGGCGCCGTCGCGCTCACGGCCGTGGTGGGCGGCCCCGCGATCCATGCGCTCGGCTTCGGCTTCGTCCTTCAGCCGATCGCGCTGCAATCGGCGATCCTGCTGTCGGCCGCGCTCGTCTATCACGCGCTGACCGGGCACCGCTACCCGCACGGCGGCGTGCGCCCCGAAGCGAAACCGCAGGCCGGCGCCGCCGCGCCGGCGCGCGGCGGCTTCACGCGCGGCGATCTCGACGCGGTGCTCAAGCGCCGCGGCGAATGGCTCGACGTCGATCCGGACGATCTCGAAACGCTGCTGCGCGAAACCGAAATGCAGGCTTATGCGCGCACGTTCGGCCAGTTGAAGTGCGCCGACCTGATGACGAAGAACGCGATCGAGGTCGCGCCGTCCACGTCGATCACGGCCGCGCTCGCGCTGCTCGACCGCCACCGCGTGAAGGCGCTGCCCGTGGTCGACGGCGAAGGCCGCCTGACCGGCATCGTCACGCGCGCCGACCTCACGCGCCCGTTGCGCCGTTCGACCCCGCTGTGGCAACGCCTGTCCGCACGATTGCCGCGATCGTTCGGCGGCCAGCCCGCGAGCGTCGCGTCCGTGATGACGCGCGACGTCGCGGCGGTGCCGGAAACGATGCCGATCACGGCGCTCGTGCCGTTGTTCACGCATTCGGGCCACCACCATATTCCGGTCGTCGATGCGTCGCGCCGGCTCGTCGGCATCATCACGCAGACGGATCTCGTCACGGGCCTTTATCGGCAGACCCAAATGCTCGAGGCCGCGTAGCGCACGCCCCATCGCTGTCCGCGGAACGAGAAACGTGAAACGCGCCCTTTCCGCCCGATTTCGTCCATTTATATCACGTTATGATATATTTACCGCCACCGTAACCGAATGCCCGACCGCCCCCGATGAACGATACCCGACGCGCACTGACGAAAAGCGATTTCCAGCAACTGTCCGAGTTCCGCTACCAGATGCGCCGCTTCGAGCGCTTCTCCGAACGTGCCGCGCAAAGCGAAGGCGTGACGCCGCTGCAATACCTGCTGCTGCTGCACATCAAGGGCTATCCGCATCGCGAATGGGCGACCATCGGCGAACTCGCGGAACGCCTGCAGGCGCACCACCACGGCGTCGTGGCGCTGGTGACGCGCTGCGAAGCGCTCGGACTCGTGAAGCGCAAGCCGAGCGAAGCCGACCGCCGCCAGGTCGAAGTCCACCTCGAAGCGGCCGGCGAAACGCTGCTCGCCCGTCTCGCGGCCATGCATCGTGCCGAGCTGAAGTCGCTCAAGGGCACGTTCCAGGTTCCCCAAATCGATTACTGACCCCTGCCACACGGATGAACGCACCGCACAAACGCGATTTCTCGACCAACGAACGCCTGCCCAGGATCGCGTTGCTTGCCGCCGGGATCGGCCTGCTCAGCACGCTTGCCGCGTTCGTGCTGTTGAGCCTGATCCACCTGTTCGCGAACCTGTTCTTCTTCCAGCAACTGTCGTTCGCCGACCGTTCGCCCGCGAACAACACGCTGGGCGCATGGGTGATCGCGGTCCCGGTGATCGGCGGGCTGATCGTCGGGTTGATGGCGCGTTTCGGTTCGGAAAAGATCCGCGGCCACGGCATTCCCGAGGCGATCGAGGCGATCCTGTTCGGCAAGAGCCGGATGTCGCCGAAGGTCGCGATCCTCAAGCCGCTGTCGTCCGGCGTCGTGATCGGCAGCGGCGGCCCGTTCGGCGCCGAAGGCCCGATCATCATGACGGGCGGCGCGCTCGGCTCGCTGATCGCGCAATGCGTGCACGTGACCGCCGCCGAGCGCAAGACGCTGCTCGTCGCCGGTGCGGCCGCCGGCATGACGGCCGTGTTCGGCACGCCGGTGGCCGCCGTGCTGCTCGCGGTCGAACTGCTGCTGTTCGAATGGCGTCCGCGCAGTTTCCTGCCGGTCGCGCTCGCGTGCGCGGTGGCCGGTTTCGCCCGCGCGGTGTTCTTCGGCGTCGATCCGCTGTTTCCGCTGACGACGGCCGCGCCGACGCCCGTCGCGCTGCTGTCGTGCATCGTCGCGGGCGTGCTCTCGGGCCTGCTCGCGTGCGGCTTGTCGGCCGCGCTCTACCGCGTCGAAGATGCCTTCGCGAAGCTACCCGTGCACTGGATGTGGTGGCCGGCGATCGGCGCGATCGCGATCGGCGTCGGCGGCTGGCTCGAGCCGCGCGCGCTCGGCGTCGGCTACGACGTGATCGGCGACCTGCTGCACCAGCACATTGCGCTGAAGATCGCGCTCGCACTGCTGATCGTGAAGGCCGTGATGTGGGTGATCGCACTCGGCTCGGGTACGTCGGGCGGCGTACTGGCCCCGCTGCTGATGCTCGGCGCCGGTCTCGGCACCGTGCTGTCGCCGGTACTGCCGGGTGGCGATCCCGCGCTGTGGCCGCTCGTGTGCATGGCCGCGACGCTCGGTGCGACGCTCGGCGCCCCGCTCACCGCGATCGTATTCGCCTTCGGTCTCACGCACGACACCAACGCGCTGCTGCCGCTGCTCGCGGCGACGCTCGTCGCGCACGGCTTCGCGACCATCGCGATGAAACGCTCGATCATGACGGAAAAGATCGCGCGCCGCGGCTACCACATCTATCGCGAATACGGTGTCGATCCGCTCGAGCGGCACGACATCGGCGAAGTGATGACGTCGGCCGACCGGCTCGTCGCGATCGACGGCGCGGCCACGCTCGATACCGTCGAAGCGCAATACTTCGGCGCGAAACAGACGCACCGTGCGTACCCGGTCGTGCAGCACGGCCGGCTGCTCGGCCTCGCCGATCGCGCGACGCTCGATGCCCAGCGCGCGCAGGCCGGCGCCGACACGCCCATCTCGGCCGCGTTCGCCGAGCGCGCACCGGCCGTCGCGTTCGCGCACGAAACCTGCCGTGTCGTCGCGTCGCGCCTTGCGATGCTCGGCCTCGAACGCCTGCCGGTGGTCGCCGACGAGCAATCGCTGCGCATCACGGGCATCGTGTCGCGCAGCGACCTGATCAAGCCGGCGCTCCAGCACTTCGACGACGAACAGAAGCGCGAGCGCTTCCGTCCGGTCGTTCCGGTCAACCTGCGCGACGTCGGCTCGCGCAAGGCCGGCTGACATCACCCGCGTGCGCGGTGCTCTG
Organism: Burkholderia sp. AU39826; assembly: GCF_020419965.1. Lineage (NCBI taxonomy): Bacteria > Pseudomonadati > Pseudomonadota > Betaproteobacteria > Burkholderiales > Burkholderiaceae > Burkholderia > Burkholderia sp. AU39826. The sequence goes on along the minus strand of NZ_JAIZQG010000001.1, from coordinate 316,591 downwards.
CCGCGCGCATCGCTTCCTCGCCTCGCACTGCTCCACGATGCGGCGCGCCCGTGGCGCGCCGCATCGCCTCACTCCGTTGCTTTCGCCCGTTTAAAGTTGGTTAACAATCCGGCCGACGAAAGTTTGTCATCATCGTGCTCATGCGACGGGGCCATCCATCAGCCATTCCACTTCGTCATCCGATAAAGAGTCGCGGCGCGGCATGCGCACACATGCCGGCCGCCGCGGCCGTCACGTCACCACACCACGACCGGGTAGCGCGCCGACCGACGCATGACGTCGAGCCGTACACGACGCATGCCGCGCCGCAGCAACATGCGCAGCATTCGAGCCGCCGTTTGGCAAGCGCGTTAACAACTTGTTTCGGAATGACCGGAACCGGGCGTGCCCAACGCGATCTCACTTGCACGCAGCACTGCTGCGCATCCCACTCAATCAATCACGACTCGAGGGAGATAACGTGAACGTGAAATACTTACCGCTCATCGCATTGACCGTGGCAATTTCTGCTCATGCGGCCGAACCCGCCGTGCAGAACGTGGGACAAAGCCAGAAAGCAGCGCCGGACGTCTCGGCATGCATCGCCAAGACCTGGGCCGACAAGTCGCAACAACAGGTGATCTCGCAGAACGTGCTGGCCAACGGCCTCGCGACCGACGTGTACGCACCGGGCCAGCAGCCGCCGAATGGCGCCGCCGCGATGGTTCGTCCGTCGTGGAAGCCGGATGCGAAGACGTGGGTCGGCGTGCGCGGCGACGCAGCGGCCGCCGGCGACATCAGCGCCTGCCTGTAACGAAGGCTGGCGCACCGGATGGCCTTGCGCCATCCGCTTGCAACGGGCCCCGCTTCGGCGGGGCTTTTTCTTTGCCGCGCGAAAAGCGCGTTACAGGTAGCTGCACACGTAGTCGAGCGTCTCGATCACCTCGATGTCGAAGCGGCTCTTGCCCGGCACCGAGAACGATTCGCCGGCGCCGTAGGTCTGCCATTCGCTGCTGCCGTCGAGTTTCACGCGGCACTTGCCGGCCTGCACTTCCATCAATTCGGGCGCATCCGTGCCGAAGTTGAGCGCGCACGGCAGGATCACGCCGAGCGTCTTGCGCGTGCCGTCCGGGAAGAGCACGGTATGCGACACGCACTTGCCGTCGAAATAGACGTTCGCGCGCTTGACGACCGATACGTTGTCGAATTGGGTTGCACTGGTCATGTGATGCCTCTGATTGCTGGATGCCGGATGGCGATGGATTTGAAGGCCGGCCGAAGCGGCGGGCCGGCCGCTATGATACCGGCTCGCGCGGCGGGCGCCGCAATGGTACGCGGCCAGCGCGTGCCGGGCCCAGGATCGTCAGGATCACTACGCGATCCGCGCAAGGCGCCCTTTCATCGCAGCCCCTTGCGCCGCGCGGAATCGCGCAGGCAATCGAGCAGCATCGCCGCGGCCGGCGTCAGCGGGCTGTCGCGGCGCGTGACGACCTGCACCGATACGCCCGGCAAGCGCTCGCGAATCGGCAGCACCGCGAGCTGGTCGCGCGCCCATTCGCCTTGCAGCAACTGTTCCGGCATCGATGCGATCAGGTCGCAACCCGTCATCAGGCTGTGCGCGAGACCGAAGCTCGGGCATTCGACGACGCGCGCCGGCACCGGCAGCCCGTACGCGACGAACGAGTTGAACAGCACCTGCGTCGAGCTTTCCGGCGACGGATTCATCAGCCAGTCGGCCTCGACGAGATCGGCGAGCGACGTGGCCGACGCGAGCGGATGCCCTTTGCGCGCGACGATCAGCGAACGGCTCGCATAGAGCTCCGCATGATCGAACTCGGCCGCCAGCAGTTCGGGCACGACGACCACCACCGCAAAATCGAGCGAACCGTCGTGCAGGCGCGGCAGCGCGACACCGGGAAACCCTTCGATCAGGTTGACGCGCGCCACTGGAAAGCGGCGCCGGAACGCACGAAACGCGTCGGGCAGGATCGTGACCGCCGCCGCCGGCGTGATCGCCGCCGAGACGGAACCCGTCATCGCACCCTGCGCCTGCTCGATGTCGTCGCGGGCGCGCTGCATTTCGGCGACGATCAGCCGCGCGCGCACCTGCAACTGCTGGCCGAACGCCGTGAGTTGCACGCCGCGCGCGGTGCGCACGACGAGCGATACGCCGAGCGCGATCTCCAGTTCCTTGACCGCCTTCGTCAGCGCGGCCGGCGACACGTTCAGGCGCCGCGCGGCCGCGCGAATGCTCCCTTCCTCCGCGGCGGTGACGAACGCTTTCAGCTGATGGTATTTCATGGGGCGATGCGTGATCCGTGGAAACCCTGTGCGCCGTACCGCGCAGGGGTTCAGGGTATTCCCGAGCGGCAACCGACGGTGTGCACCAAAGCAATTTAGCAGCTTCTGGTACGCAAAAGAAATTTATATGCTTGGTCGTCATATGCGCGTCAAATGCCCCACCAGCCCCACTGGAGAGACCATGCTGCAAGCCGTGAACCCCATCATCCCCGGCATCGCCGCGATCGCCCCCGAGCTCGTCGAAGTACGCCGCCGCATCCACGCCCATCCCGAACTCGCATTCGAAGAGACGCTCACGAGCGACCTCGTCGCCGAGCTGCTCAGCGGCTGGGGTTACGACGTGCATCGCGGCATCGGCAAGACGGGCGTGGTCGGCGTGCTGCGCGAAGGGCAAGGCACGCGCACGGTCGGCCTGCGCGCCGACATGGACGCGCTGCCGCTCGCGGAAACCACGGGCCTGCCGTACGCCAGCCGCCATGCGAACAAGATGCATGCATGCGGCCATGACGGCCATACCGCGATGCTGCTGTGCGCGGCACGCCACCTCGCGGCCACGCGCCAGTTCTCCGGCACGCTGAACCTGATCTTCCAGCCGGCCGAGGAAAACTTCGGCGGCGCGAAGGCGATGATGGACGACGGCCTGTTCGACCGTTTCCCGTGCGACGCGATTTTCGCGATCCACAACATGCCGGGCCGCGCGGCCGGTGACATGGCGTTCCGCACCGGCGCCGCGATGGCGTCGGCCGACCGCGTGACGATCACGCTGCGCGGCGTCGGCGGCCACGGCGCGATGCCGCATTTCGCGCGCGATCCGATGTCCGCCGCCGGCAGCATCATGGTCGCGCTGCAGACGATCGTCGCCCGCGAAGTCGATGCGCAGCATGCGGCCGTGATCACCGTCGGCAGCGTGCAGGCCGGCGAGACGTTCAACATCATTCCGGAAACCGTCGTGATGAAACTGTCGGTGCGCGCGCTGAACGCGGACGTGCGCGCGCTGCTCGCGCGCCGCATCGAAGCGCTTGCGAGAGGCCAGGCGGAAAGCTTCGGCGTCACCGCGGAAATCGACTACGACTACGGCTATCCGGTACTCGTCAATCACGCGGAACCGACCGCGTTCGCGGCCGGCATCGCGCGCCAGATGCTCGGCGCGGAACGCGTCGAAACCGAAGCGGCGCCGCTGATGGGCAGCGAGGACTTCGCATTCATGCTCGAGGCGCGCCCCGGCTGCTACGCGTTCATCGGCAACGGAATCGGCAGCAAGGGCGGCTGCATGGTGCACAACCCCGGCTACGACTTCAACGACGACATCCTCGCGATCGGCGCGAGCTACTGGGTTCGCGTCGCCGAAGCCTGGCTCGCGGCCTGAACGCACTTCACCACGCAGTTTCGCGCTAACCGGGGGAACCCCATGGAAACGTCCGCCCTTCCGTTCGCCGGCACGCCGGTCGATGCCCGCGCCGCCGCGAGGAAACGCCGGCTGATCGCGGCCGCCGCCGTCGGCAACGCGCTCGAGTTCTACGACTTCACCGTCTACAGCTTCTTCGCGATCCTGATCGGCAAGCTGTTCTTTCCCGTGCATTCGTCGTTCGGGCAACTGATGCTCGCGGTCGCGAGCTTCGGTGTCGGCTTCGTCACGCGTCCGCTCGGCGGGCTCGTGATCGGCATGTATGCGGACCGCGCCGGCCGCAAGAAGGCGATGATCCTCACGCTGCTGCTGATGGCGCTCGGCACCGCGACGATCGCGGTCGCGCCGACCTTCGCGCAGATCGGCATCGCCGCGCCGCTGCTGCTCGTGCTCGCCCGGTTGCTGCAGGGCTTCGCGTCGGGCGGCGAAGTCGGTGCGTCGACGACGTTGCTGCTCGAACAGGCGCCGCAGCATCGGCGCGGTTTCTATGCGTCGTTCCAGTTCTCGAGCCAGGGGCTCGCCGCGCTCGCGGGCGCGCTCACCGGCGTCGCGCTGACGTCGACGCTGACGGCCGCGCAACTCGAAAGCTGGGGCTGGCGCGTGCCGTTCATCATCGGCACGCTGTTCGTGCCGCTCGGCTACTGGCTGCGCAAGACCGTCGAGGAAGTGCCTGCTGCCGCGCCTGCTGCTGCCGCACATGCATCCGTGGAAAAAGTCGCGTCGCTACCGCTCGCCGACGTGCTGCGTCATCACGGCAAGGCCGTGTTCGCAGGCCTCGGCGTGACGATCGGCGGCACGTCGATCCACTACATCATCGTGTTCTACATGGCGATCTACGGCGTCCAGGTGCTGCACCTGCCGACGTGGCTGTCGATGACGGCCGGCTGCGTCGCCGGGGCGATCCTGATGCTCGTGACGCCGATCGGCGGCCATCTGTCCGACGTGTACGGGCGCAACCGGATCGTCTGGTGGACGCGCATCGTGCTGATGGCCGCGATCTACCCCGCGTTCATCGCACTGAATCGCTGGCCGGGCGCTGTGTCGCTGCTGTCGATCATCGCCGCGCTGTCGATCGTGCATGCGATCAACATCGGCGCGACGGGGGCGATGCTCGGCGAGTTGTTTCCGCGGGCGGTGCGGGCGACCGGCGGTGCGCTCGTGTACAGCGTGGGCGTCGCGATCTTCGGCGGCTTCGCGCAGTTCTTCGTCACGTGGCTGATCGTGGCGACCGGCAATCCGAATGCGCCTGCGTGGTATGCGATCGGGTGTGGCGTGCTGACGCTGCTTGCGATTCGCTGTATGGACGAGAAGGCGGGGAAGGCGCTCGATTGAGCGTTGGGGGGATGCGCGATGTGCGAAGCGTCATTGACGTCGCGCGCGCGCATCGGGCATCATCGACCAATGCACAACGCCACGATCATCCTTTCGACCACCACGCGCACGACCGCCTTCGGCGGGCCCGTGCGGCGAGTGCGCGCAAGATCGTAGCGTCACCGATTCCCACAGGCCCCGCCGGTTCCGGACGGGGTCTTTTCGTTTCTCCGTCTGCATCGGCCACTCAGGAGAAACGCCATGTCCGAAGCGCCTCCCCGAAACGCGCACTGCTCGTGATCGACATGCAGGTCGGGCTGTTTCATGGCCCCGATCGTCCGCATGACGGCGAACGCGTGCTGGCCAACATCCATCTGCTGATCAACGCACGTTATCGGTAGCACGATGCGTAACGCCAGCTATAAGACTCGCGGCGAAAAGATGAATGGGCGATGCACGGCAGCCATATAACGGCCTGCGGCAGGCCCGGCGCACCTCGATCTGCGCGCCGGCGCTGATGTGCACGTCATAATGATCCGGCAACGCCGTAAACGCAAAAAGGCACGGACCTTCATCGCCCATGCCTTTTTCCCCTACACGAACCACCTCACTCAGAACGTATGCATCATCCCCACATACGCACCGGTCTGCGACTCGCCCGTCATCGGACTCGTCCCTGACGTCGCATCGCGCGGCGACGCAATCAGCGAAAAGTTCGAATTCCCGCCATTCCGCACATACGCGACCGTCCCATACAGGAACGTGCGTTTCGACAGGTTGTACGTGGTGCCGAGCACGTACATGATCGCGTGACCCGACGGATCGTGCGACGCATCGCCGCCGCCGTCGCCCACCTTCACGTAGTACCCGCCGCCCGTCACCGCCCATTGCGGCGTCGCCGTATACGTCGCACCGAGCCAGTAATGATCGGCACGATCGGCCACCCCCGCCGGGCTGTCCGGCGCCTGGTAGTGCGTATACGCCCCCTGGATCTTGAACTTCGACACCTTCACGTTCGCCCCGACGAAGTACTCGCGCGACGCGGTGAAGATGTTGCTGAACTTGCCGTTGTTGTCGCGCAGTTCGTCGTAGATGCCGCGCACGTCGAGCACCGGTGAGTGGTACGAGATCATGATCCCGTCCGAGCGGCCGAAATCGTCGGCCGCACCGTAGTTGAACCCGCGCGACTGGTTGCCGAACGCGTATTGCGCCTGCACGTCGAAACCGCCGATCACCGGGCTGTGATATTCGATGTTGTTGCTGCTTTGCGGCCAGTTGCGGCCGCGCACGAGCGACGCCGACGAAAACGCCTGCTGGACGAACGGATCGAATTCCCACACGCCGTCGCTGTCGATGAACAGGTTGCGGCCGGCCTGCAACTGGCCCCACGTGTCGCTCTTCAGCCCGACGTATGCGCGCCGTGACCACATGCGCCCGCCGCCCGTCTGGCCGTTCATCACCTGGAACGCGGTTTCCAGGTTGAAGACCGTCGACAGCCCGCCGCCGAGATCCTCGACGCCCTTCAGCCCGAACATGCTGGTGCCCCAGTCGCCGCTTTCCGCGCTCCAGCGCGTGCCGCTGCCGCCGTTCGGCTTCGCGATGTGGTTCAGGTATTCGACGCCGCCGTCGATCCGGCCGTACAGCGTGACGCTCGTCTGTGCAAACGCAACCGCCGGCGTGGCGGCCGCAATCAGCCATGCGAAGTATTTGAGTCGCAAAATGATGCCCCCTCGAAGTCTCGACCGTCCGACGCGCGCCCCATGCACGCGCCTCGGGTCTGCTTAGCCGCGATCGATCGAAAAACGTCCGGGGCCGGCCGCGCAGAGCGCGAGCAAGCCGCCCGAGATCGCGATGTTCTTGTAGAAGTGAATCATGTTGTTGATCTGCTCGCCGCCCGTCATCGTCCAGTAGTGATGGCCGATGATGCCGGTGCCGATCGTATACAGCGCAAGCAGCAGCGCGAGCGCGCGCGTCTGGAAACCGACGAGGATCGCGATCCCGACGAACAACTCCATCACGACGGAGATCGCCGCCGAGATGATCGGCGCCGGCGCGCCCTCGCTGCCCATGAACGCGATCGTACCGGAGAAGTCGACAATCTTCTTCCAGCCGAACATCACGAACAGGATCACGAGCAGAATGCGGGACAGCAGCAGCAGCACATCGCGCTGGGACGCGAGAAACGGTTGATTCGGTGTCATGGTGTGATCAACGAAAACGATGCGCGCGCAACCGCACGCACCGGATTGCCTGTGAACCGGAGCGGGCGGCCATCCGCGCCGCCCGCTCCGCTCTGCAACAACCGGCATCGGGGCCCGCCCGATGTGCTGTGCTCCTCCTCTTTTATGTTGTCGCCCTGCTTCGTCGCGCGCCGCGTCAGCGCAGCTTCGCGACGTCCTGCTCGGTCACCTTCGCGGCCGGATTGCCGAACTGCCCGGTCAGGTAGTTCGTCAGCGCGGCGATCTGCGCGTCCGACAGCTCGTGGCGGAACGCCGGCATCCCGACGTCCTCGCTACCGGCCTTGCGCTGCACGCCGTTCAGGATCACCTGCACGAGGTTGGTCGGATTCGACGCGCCGACCGTCGAGTTGTGGAACAACGGCGGGTAGTAACCGTCCGGCGTGCCCTTGCCCTGCATCTGGTGACAGGTCGCGCAGTTGCCGAGATACAGCCGCGCCGGATCGACACCCGACGACGCGAGCGCGACGCCGCGCAGCTTCAGGCCGTCCTCGGCCGGCTTGCCCCACGACGAGCGCGACTGCTTCGCGTCGCCGCTGGCCACGGCCGGCACCGTACGGATGTACGTCGAGATCGCGCCGATGTCGGCTTCGGTCATCTTCGAGAAGCTGTGCTCGATCGCCTCCGCCATCGGGCCGGCTGCCTGCGCGAGGCCCGGCACGCTGCCGGTGCGCAGGTACTGGACGAGCTGCTGCTGCGTCCAGCCGCCGATCCCCGCGTTCGGGTCGGACGTGATGTTGTAGCCGTCCCAGCCCGCGAGCACCGAGCCCGACAGGAAGCTCCCGCCCGTTTCGTCGAGCGACTTCTCCTGCATCGCGATGCCGCGCGGCGTGTGGCACGTGCTGCAGTGCGCGAGGCCCTGCACGAGATACGCGCCGCGGTTCCACTCGGCGCTCTGCTCGGGCTTCGGCTGGTACACACCGTCCTTCAGGAACAGCCAGTTCCAGATCTTCAGCGGCCAGCGCATGCTCAGCAGCGCGGGGATCTCGTTCTTCGGCGGCGCCTGCTTGACCGGTTCGACGCCGTGCATGAAGTACGCGTACAGCGCCCGCACGTCGTCGTCGTTGATCTTCGCGTACGACACGTACGGCATCGCCGGATACAGGTTGTCGCCGTTCTTCGACACGCCGTGACGCACCGCGCGCTCGAAATCGTCGAACGTCCAGTTGCCGATACCCGTATCGGGATCGGGCGTGATGTTGCTCGTATAGATCTTGCCGAGCATCGGCACCGGCATGTCGAGGCCGCCCGCGAACGGCTTGCCGCCTTTCGCGGTGTGGCAGGCCATGCAATCGCCGGCGACCGCGAGGTATTCGCCGCGCTTGACCTGCGCCGGATCGGCCGAATCGGCCGCGCGTGCGAGGCCGGGCAACGCAAGGCAGCCGGCCAGGAGGAAGGTGAGAGTAGATTTCCGCACGGTCAGACTTCCTTCTTCAGCGTGTCCGACATCCGCAGCGCGAGCGCCGCGATCGTCAGCGTCACGTTCACCGTACCGACGGTCGGCATCGTCGAGCTGCTCGAGATGAACAGGTTCGGATGGTCGAACGTGCGGCAGTCCTTGTCGACGACCGAGTCGCGCGCATCCGCGCCCATGATCGTCGCGCCGGTGATGTGGTTGTTCGGCGCGAACTCGTCGTTGAAGACGACGTCGGTGCCGCCGAGCACCTTCGCGGCCGTCGCGTAGACCTCGCGCGTGTGCACGGCGCCGCGCTTCACGTAATCGTCGATCGCATACGTGATCTCGGGGCGCGGGATGCCGATCGCGTCGGTGGCCGTCTTGCTCGGCACGATGCGGTTCTCGGGCTGCGGCAGGATTTCGTGAAAGCAGTCGAACTGCACGTAGCGCGCGGAACGGTCGCGGATCTGCGCGTCGAGTTCCTCGTGCTTCATCAGCTTGCCGGCCTTGAAGATCTTCTGCGTCTCCTGGTTGATGCGCGACATGTTCGACAGGTGGATCTTCTTCGCGGCTTCGGTCGCGCGGAACGGGCCGTCGCGGAAACCGATCAGCGACGTCATCTCCTGCGGGCCGCGGCCCGGCCACAGCTTCTCGCTCGCGTAGAACGACACGCCGGTGCCCGGATGGTCCATCAGGTTGCGGCCGACCATGTCGGAGCTGTTCGCGACGCCGTTCGGGAAATCGCGGTTCGCGGACATCAGCAGGATCTTCGGCGTCTCGATGCCGTTCGCGGCGAGCACGAAGTACTTGCCCTCGACGCGATGGTCGGCGCCCGTCTTGTCCTTGTAGATCGCGGCGACGATGCGCTTGTCCGGCCCGGTCTCGAGCTTGTAGACCACCGCGCTGTCGATCAGCTTCGCGCCGGCCTGCTCGGCCTTCTCGACGTGGACGATGCCGTTGTACATCGCGCCGATCGGGCAGATCGGCATGCAGTTGTTGTTCCCGCAACAAGTCGGCCGGCCGTCGTACGGGCGGCTGTTGCGCGCGACGGGCTCGGTGACCACGTGGAACTTCGGGTCGTAGCCGTTCAGCGCGCTCTTGATGGTCTGCTCGTTGAACGACAACGGCAGCGGCGGCATCGGGTACGCCTGCTTGCGCGGCGAGTACAAATCTTCCTCGGGGCCCGGGCCCCACACGCCGAGCTCTTCCTCGGCACGCTGATAGTAATGCTCGAGATCGTCGTACTGGATCGGCCAGTCGCGGCCGACACCGTACACCGTCTTCATCTTGAAGTCGTTCGGGATGAAGCGCCACGCCGACGCGGCCCAGTGCCACGTCGTGCCGCCCACCGCGCGGATGTACTGCGAGTTGAACTTGTGCTCGCCCTTCAGGATCAGGTAGTCGTTCGGCGGGCCGTATTCCGGATGCGGGGCCCACGGGCTCGACGGGTACGGCGCCATGAAATCCGTCTTGTCGGGCTGGTTGCGAAAGCGCTCGACGATTTCCCAGCGCGGCATGCGCGGGCCGGCTTCCAGCAGGATCACGGACTTGCCCGCCATCGCGAGCTGGTGCGCGACGATCGCGCCGGCGACACCGGACCCGACGACGACGATGTCGGCCTTTTGCGTATCGGTATCGGCCATCAGGCTTGCCTCTCGATCGGTTTTTCGGCCCAGAAGCCGGGTTTGTTGGGGCAATACGAAGGGATCACGAGGGTATCGGACACCACGCTGAACATTAATGCTTCTTCGTAGGTAATCACGACGTCGTCGACGATGCCGAGATACCACGCGCCGAGAATCGTCAATGCGAGCGATTCCTGGTCGGGATTCAGCGAGCCGGATGCGAGCGCGCCGGCAAGTTGCGGCAGGCTGTCGGCCGTCTTGAACGAGCCCTTCTGCAAGGCCTGCAGATAGCGCTGACCGGTCACGCGGCTCAGCCCTTTCTTGCCGGTCAATGCTTCGGAAAGCGTCATGAACGTATCGAGCGGCGCGGTGCCGGGATCGTCGGCCAGGGCCCGCAACGCCAGCGAGCCGGTGAGGCCCGCCGCCGTCAGCGCCAGTGCGCCCTGCAGCCATTGACGCCGCGTGATGCCGGTTGCGGCTGCGTCGTCACGACGCGATTGGGGGGTGTTGTCGTTGTGCATGTTTCCTTCTCTCGAACACCGGATTCGGGAAAACCACGCTTGATATTTCTCAAACATTGGCGCGGACCTGAAATGTACGCGCACAAATCGAATCGAACAATCTTTTTATAGTTCATTAAATGTTCCGCAATCCGGCGTAATCGACATTTCGCTGCATTTTTGTGTCGTCGACGCGACAAATCTGCGGCACGCCTGCCCGTGTCGCGCGCCGACCACACACTGCCCCTGCACGCCGCGCTGCGCGCGCACGGCGGTCGGTTAGAATCCCGTGCAATCAAACAGAAAGCTTCCCTCCGAGGGCAATCGAGCGATGAAGCAACGCGACAAGCACAACAAACAAACCAACCAGACCAACCACACGATCCGGCTGCTCTGGCGCATCGGCGCCGTCGCGGCGCTCGGCGGCGCCATGGCGCTGTCGCTGCATGCGGGCGCGGCGCGCACGGTGAGCGTATCGCCGCAAGGCACCGTCACCGAAGTCCGGCAGAGCGTCGTCAAGTTCGACGAAGCGATGGTCGCCTTCGGCTCGGCCTCCGCGCCGAATCCGGCGCGCATGACCTGCAACGATTCGACGGCCGCGCGCGGCCAGGGCCACTGGCTCGACGACAAGACCTGGGTTTACGATTTCGAAAGCGACCTGCCGCCCGGCGTGCGCTGCTCGGTCGCGCTCAACGACACGCTGCGCTCGGTCGCCGGCAACGCGGTCAGCGGCCCCCGTCGCTTCACGTTCCAGACGGGCGGCCCGTTTCCGGTATCGGTGCGCCCCGGCTCGCGCGAGATCGAAGAGCGGCAGGTCTTCGTGATGAAGCTGAACGGCCCGGCCGAGCCGCGCTCGGCGCTCGCGAACATCTGGTGCGAAGCGGCCGGCATCGGCAACCGCATTCCCGTCACGGCGGCCGACGACGAGACGCGCAACGCGCTGCTCGATCACTTCGGCTGGAAGAAGGAAGCGGCGCGCGTGCTGACGCTGTCGTGCTCGCAGGCGCTGCCGGCGAGCGCGAAGATGCAGCTCGTGTACGGCAAGGGCGTCGCGAGCCCGAGCGGCATCGCGAACGACACCGAACGGCGCTTCGATTTCACCGTGCGCGCACCGTTCGCCGCGAGCTTCTCGTGCGAACGCGAAAACGCGAAGGCGCCCTGCACGCCGCTGCGCCCGCTCACGCTGTCGTTCAACGCACCGATCTCGCGCAAGCAGGCCGAAGCGATCAAGCTGCGCGGCCCCGACGGCTCGCTGTCGCCCACCTTCGCGGCCGACGATCGCAGCGAGGAAGTGACGACCGTCACGTTCAACCCGCCGCTGCCCGCGCAGGCCGGCCTGACCGTCGAGCTGCCGTCCGGCCTGCGCGACGTGACCGACCGGCCGCTGTCCAATGCCGACCTGTTCCCGCTCGCGACGCGCACCGCGCCGATGCCGCCGCTCGCCAAATTCTCGTCGGGCACCTTCGGGATCGTCGAGCGCTTCGCCGAACCCGATACGCCCGCGCTGGTGCCCGTCACGCTGCGCAACGTCGAGGCCGACCTGCATATCGCCGGCCTCAATGCGGGCGGCGCGCAATTCGCGAACCTGAAGGTCGAGAACGACACCGCGATCCGCCAATGGATGCGCACCGTCGATCGCTTCGACAACTGGTCGATGACGGCCGGCTCGATCGACGACCAGATTCCCGGCCTGCTGGAACGCAAGGGCCAACACCCCGTGTACGTGCCGCTCGAGGCCGGCGAAAAGCAGCCCGCGCCGAAGAACCGCCGCATCGACGTGCGCTCGCTGTCGCTGCTGACGGGCGAGCCCGGCGCGCAGGTGCTGACGCTGCCGAAGGCCGACCCGAAGACGCTGCGCCCGTTCGAGGTGGTCGGCGTGCCGATCGACAAGCCCGGCTTCTACGTGCTCGAACTCGCGTCGCCCGCGCTCGGCCGCTCGCTGCTCGCGAAGCCGTCGAGCATGTACGTGCGCACGACCGTGCTCGTCACGAACCTCGGCGTGCACCTGAAACAGGGCCGCGAGAACAACCTCGTGTGGGTCACGACGCTGGACAAGGGCAAGCCGGTGCCGAACGCGCAGATCCGCGTGTCGGACTGCAACGGCGACGAGATCGCGGCCGGCAAGACCGACGCGCAGGGCCTGCTGAAGATCGACGGGCCGTTCGAGCCTAAGCGCGCGTGCAACGCGTCGGAAACCTTCAACGACTATTTCGTATCGGCCCGCGTCGACGATCCGAAGACGGGCCCCGACATGGCGTTCGTCAGCTCGGGCTGGAACCGCGGGATCGAATCGTGGCGCTTCAACGTGCCGACCGACACCGACAGCGCGCCGACCGTGCGCGCGCATACGGTGTTCGACCGCACGCTGCTGCGCGCCGGCGAAACCGTGTCGATGAAGCATTTCATCCGCACCGAGACGCTGCAGAGCCTCGCGTTCCCGTCGCAATACCCGACGCGCGTGACGATCCGCCACCTCGGCACGGGCCAGACCTACAAGCTGCCGCTCACGTGGGCGGCCGACCACAGCGCGGACTCGCAGTTCACGCTGCCGGCCGCCGCGAAGCTCGGCGAATACGGCGTCGAGCTCGAAGGCGGCCCGGAAGATGCGCCGACCGCCACCTACTACAGCGGCAGCTTCCGCGTCGAGGCGTTCCGCCTGCCGGTGCTGAAAGGCTCGATCGGCGCGCGCGACGCGCAGAAAAGCCCGCTCGTCGCCGCGAAGGAAGCGCCGCTCGCGGTGCAGATCGACTACGTGTCGGGCGGCGGCGCATCGAACCTGCCGGTGCAGGTGTCGGCGCTGATGAAGTGGGCATCGCCGCCGTTCGCCGATCGTTTCGAGGATTTCAGCTTCACGCCGTATCGTCCGGACACGAACGACGGCAACGCCGACGACGATGCGCAGGACGGCGACAACACGTCGTCGTCGGCATCGAGCAACGATCCCGACGCGACGAAACTGATCGCCGACAAGCTGCCGCTGACGCTCGACCGCAACGGTGCGGGCACGGTCACGCTCAAGGGCCTGCCCGACGTCGACGCACCGAAGCGCATCTCGCTGGAGGCGACGTTCGCCGACCCGAACGGCGAGGTGCAGACGATCCGCGGCGACACGATCCTGTGGCCGGCCGCGGTGGTGGCCGGCATCAAGGCCGGCCGCTGGGTGTCGGTCGGCCAGCGCGTGCCGGTGCAGGCGCTGGCGGTCGACCTGCAGGGCAAGCCGCGTGCGTCGGTGCCGATCGAGATCAAGGGCATCGCGCGCATCACGACGTCGTCGCGCAAGCGCATGGTCGGCGGCTTCTATGCGTACGACAACAAGAGCGATACGCGCGACCTCGGCGTGCTGTGCTCGGGCAAGACCGACGACAAGGGCCGCATGGCCTGCGACGCGACGCTCGAGCAGGCCGGCAACGTGCAGCTGATCGCGGTCGCGAAGGACGGCGACGGCCGCACGTCGAATGCGTCGACGTCGGTATGGGTCACGCGCGAGGACGAACTCTGGTTCGGCGGCGACAACACCGACCGGATCGACGTGATCCCCGAGAAAACGTCGTACGAACCGGGCGAAACGGCCCGCTTCCAGGTGCGCATGCCGTTCCGCTACGCAACCGCGCTCGTCGCGGTGGAGCGCGGCGGCGTGATGGAAACGCACATCGTCGAGCTGAACGGCAAGAACCCGACCGTCGACCTGAAGGTCGGCGAATCGTGGGGGCCGAACGTCTACGTATCGGTGCTCGCGCTGCGCGGGCGGATTCGCGAGGTGCCGTGGTACTCGTTCTTCACGTGGGGCTGGAAGGCGCCGGTCGAATGGGCGCGCGCGTTCTGGCGCGAAGGTCGGCACTATGAGGCGCCGACCGCGTTCGTCGACCTGTCGAAGCCCGCGTTCCGCTACGGGCTCGGCGAGATCAAGGTCGGCACCGGCGTGCATCGCCTCGGCGTGACCGTGACGACCGACGCGACGCGCTACACCGTACGCGGCAAGGCGCAGGCGCACGTGAAGGTCACGCTGCCGAACGGCCAGCCCGCACCGGCCGGCACGCAGATCGCCATCGCGGCCGTCGACGAGGCGCTGCTCGAACTGATGCCGAACAACAGCTGGGACCTGCTCGACGCGATGCTGCGCCGGCGCGCGTACGGCGTCGAGACGGCCACCGCGCAGATGGAGATCGTCGGCCGCCGCCACTTCGGCCGCAAGGCCGTGCCGGCCGGCGGCGGGGGCGGCAGCGCGCCGACCCGCGAGCTGTTCGACACGCTGCTGCTGTGGAACCCGCGCGTGACGCTGGATGCCAACGGCAGCGCAACAGTCGAGGTGCCGCTGAACGACGCGCTCACGCGCTTCCGGATCGTCGCGATCGCGGCGGTCGGCCCCGACCGTTTCGGCACGGGCAGCACGTCGATCCGCAGCACGCAGGATCTGCAACTGATCTCCGGCCTGCCGCCGCTCGTGCGCGAAGGCGACGCGTTCCGTGCGCAGGTCACGCTGCGCAACACGACCGACCGCGCGATGCAGGTCGTCGTGACGCCGCGCGTGACGGGCCTCGACGTCGCGCCGCAGACCGTGTCGCTGGCGGCGAATGCGGCGACCGAGGTCGCGTGGACGATCACCGTGCCCGAGCAGGCGCTCGATGCGGCCGGTGCGCTGAACTGGCGCATCGAGGCGGCCGAGCAAGGCGGCAAGCGCGCGTCCGATGCACTGGCCGTCGCGCAGAAGGTCGTGCCCGCGCTGCCCGTCACGGTGCAGCAGGCGACGCTCGCACAGGTCGACGGCACGTTGACGGTGCCCGTCGCGGCCCCGGCCGGCGCGGTGAGCAACGCACAAGGCGCACCGCGCGGCGGCATCGCCGTGTCGCTGCAGTCGAAGCTCGCCGACGGCCTGCCCGGCGTGCGGCGCTGGTTCGAGCGCTATCCGTACCGCTGCCTCGAACAGCAGACGTCGCGTGCGATCGGGCTGCGCGATGCCGCGCAATGGCAGGCGCTGATCGCGCGCATGCCCGTCTACCTCGACAGCGACGGGCTGGCGAGCTACTTCCCGCCGTCGTCCGACGATTCGCACCACGGCAGCCCGACGCTGTCGTCGTACCTGCTCGTCGTGTCCGACGAAGCCAGCCGTCTCGATCCGCGCTTCGCGTTGCCGGAAGACCTGCGCACGCAGCTCGAGGCCGGGCTCGCGCGCTTCGTCGACGGCCGCATCGAGCGCAACGCGTGGGCGCCGCGCCAGGATCGCGACCTGCGCAAGCTCGCCGCGATCGAGGCGCTGTCGCGCTACGGCGCCGCACAGGGCCGCATGCTCGGTTCGATCGAGATCGCGCCGAACCAATGGCCGACGTCGGCGGTGATCGACTATCACGCGATCCTGACGCGCGTGAAGGACATCCCGCAACGCGACGAGAAACGCGCGCAGGTCGACCAGATCCTGCGGGCGCGCCTCACGTACCAGGGCACGCAGCTCGTGTTCTCGACCGCGCGCGACGACGACCTGTGGTGGCTGATGACCAGCAACGAGACCAATGCCGCGCGTCTCGCGCTGGAATTCGCGGGCGACCCGGCATGGAAGGATGAAATGCCGCGCGTGACGGCTGGCCTGCTTGCGCTGCAACGTCAGGGCGCATGGCAGACGACGACGTCGAACGCGCTCGGCCTGCTCGCGGTCGAGCGCTTCTCGCGTACCTACGAGAGCACGCCGGTCACCGGCGCGACGAAGGTGGCGCTCGGCGGCGACGCGCGCACGATCTCGTGGTCGCAGCCGGCATCGGCCGCGCCCGCCGATGCGCCCGCGTCGGCCACGCCGGCGACCCGCGCGGCCGCCGCGCGCAGCGTGCTGATGCCGTGGCCGCGTGCGTCGCAGGGGCCGGCCACGCTGTCGGTCACGCAGGACGGCACCGGCCGCCCGTGGGCAACCGTCGAGAGCCTCGCGGCCGTGCCGCTGCGCGCGCCGTTCGCGGCCGGCTACCGGATCACGAAGACCGTCACGCCCGTGTCGCCGGCCGTCAAGGGCGTGCTGACGCGCGGCGACGTCGTGCGCGTGCATCTCGACATCGATGCGCAGAGCGACATGACGTGGGTCGCCGTCAACGATCCGATTCCGGCGGGCGCGACGATCCTCGGGTCGGGCCTCGGCCGCGATTCCGAAGCCGCGACGCAGGGCGAGAAAACGCCCGACGGCGCATGGCCGACGTTCATCGAGCGCGACTTCGACGGCTACCGCGCGTATTACGACTATTTGCCGAAGGGCAAATTCTCGGTCGAGTACACGGTGCGGCTGAACAACGTCGGCACGTTCGGGCTGCCGCCGACACGTGTCGAGGCACTGTATGCGCCGTCCGTGTACGGCCTGTGGCCGAACCCGCCGATGACCGTGAAGCCGGCCGACGCGGGCAAGTAACGAGACCGCGATGATCGATCTGGCTTTGCCGCGGCCGGCGCGTTTCGCCGGCCGCGTATTCGTCGCCGTCGTGCTGGCCGCCCCGCTCGTCGCGCATGCGCTCCCCGGCTACGACGACGTGCGCCGCACCTGGCGCAGCTCCGACTGGGTGCTGCTCGCGCGCGACGGCACGCCGCTGCAGCGCACGCGCGTCGACCTCACCGAGCGGCGCGGCGACTGGGTATCGCTCGCCGACGTATCGCCCGCGTTCCGCGAGGCGATCGTCGTGTCCGAGGACAAGCGCTTCTACGAACACAGCGGCGTCGACTGGCGCGGCATTGCCGGCGCCGCGTGGGGCAACCTGTGGAACGAGCGCACGCGCGGCGCGTCGACCGTCACGATGCAGCTCGCGGGGTTGCTCGGCGATTCGCCGCGCCGCTCGGGCCAGCGCTCGCTGCCGCAGAAGGCCACGCAGGCCGTGAACGCGCTGTGGCTCGAACGCAGTTGGCGCAAGGACCAGATCCTCGAGGCCTACCTGAACCTGGTGCCGTTCCGCGGCGAGACGATCGGGCTCGGCGCGCTGTCGCAGGTGCTGTTCGGCAAGGCGCCGTCGGGCCTCGACGCGCGCGAGGCCGCGATCGCCGCCGCACTCGTGCGTGCGCCCAATGCGGCGCCGGCGAAGCTCGCCGAGCGCGCATGCCGGATCCTTCGCGACATGCAGGCCGGGCAGGCATGCGCGTCGCTCGACGGCTACGTGCAGCTCGTCGTCGCACGTCCGGCCAATGCCGTACGCGACGAGGGCGCCGCCCTCGCCCCGCACTTCGCGCGGCGCATCGCGGCCGAGGTCAGGCCCGCGGCCGGCGCGCAGGTCCGCACGACGCTCGACGCGCCGTTGCAGCGCTTCGCGCGCGACACGCTGATGCGCGCGCTGACCGAACTGAACGCACCCGCGCACCGGCGCAACGTGCAGGACGGCGCGGTCGTCGTGATCGACAACGCGACCGGCGAGATCCGCGCGTGGGTCGGCTCGTCGGGGGCGCTGTCGAGCGCGCGCGACGTCGATGCCGTGCTCGCGCCGCGCCAGGCCGGCTCGACGCTCAAGCCGTTCCTCTACGCGCAGGCGATCGATGAAAAGAGGTTGACGGCCGCGTCGCTGCTCGACGATGCGCCGATCAACCTCGCCGCCGGCGGCGGCCTGTACATTCCGCAGAACTACGACAAGGATTTCAAGGGCTGGGTGAGCGTGCGCAGCGCGCTCGGCGGCTCGCTGAACGTACCGGCCGTGCGCACGCTGGTGCTCGTCACGCCGCACCGCTTCGCGCGCACGCTGACCGCGCTTGGCCTGCCGCTCGCGCAGGAAGGCGATTACTACGGCTTCAGCCTCGCGCTCGGCAGTGCGGACGTCACGCTGCTGTCGCTGACCAACGCCTACCGTGCGCTCGCGAACGGCGGCGTCGCGCGCAAGGTCGTCGACCTGCCGGCCACGGCACCCGCGCCGGCAGCCGGCGCATCGGCATCTGCGCGGCCGGACGCCGGCACGCGCGTGTTCAGCGAGGCGGCCAGCTTCGTCGTGACCGACATCCTGTCCGACAACAACGCGCGCGTGCGCACCTTCGGCTTCGACAATCCGCTCGCGACGCGCTTCTTCTCGGCGGTCAAGACCGGCACGAGCAAGGACATGCGCGACAACTGGACGATCGGTTTCACGTCGCGCTATACGGTCGGCGTGTGGGTCGGCAATGCGGACGGCTCGCCGATGTGGGACGTGTCGGGCGTCACGGGCGCGTCGCCCGTGTGGTCGGCCGTCGTCGGCTACCTGCACCGCGACCTGCCGAGCCGTGCGCCGCGTGCGCCGGCCGGCGTCGAGACGCGCCGGATCGCGTTCGAGCGCGACATCGAGCCGGCCCGCAACGAATGGTTCGTCGCGGGCACGGCGGTCGACACGATCCGGCTCGCGGCGCCCGCCACGCCGGGCAAGGACGGTGCGCGTGCGCCGCTGACGATCGGCGCGCCGACCGACGGCACGATCTTCGCGATCGATCCGGACATTCCGCCGAAGAACCAGCGGATCTGGTTCGAACGCTCGGCCGGGCGCGCGACGAAGTTCGCGTGGCGGCTCGACGACAAGGTGATCGGGCACGCAGACCGCGTCGCGTGGCTGCCGTGGCCCGGCAGGCACCGGCTCGAGCTCGTCGATGCGCGCGGCAACGTCGCCGATGCGATCGGCTTCGAGGTACGCGGCGCGTTCGCGAAGCCGGCCGCGCGCAAGCCGTGAGGCGGCGGGCCGGTCTTGCTGGCCGGCTGCATTCGCTTTTACGCCGGTTCACGACATAGAATTACAGTAGCGTCGCATTCCCGATGCGCACCGGTTGCCTCATTCTCTCGATCGCCCGCGACCATGAACCTTCGCCTTACGCGCTTCACCCGCCCCGCGCTGGGCGCCTTGTGCGTCGCAACGCTCGCCGCCCTCCAGGCCTGCAACGGCGAAGCCTGCTTCGGCGTCGACGCGTGCTTCAACGACAACACGCAAACCGTCTCGCTGTCGGGTACGGCCGCGACGGGCGACGCGCTCGCGAGCGCGCAGGTGGCCGTCAATTGCGCGGCGGGGTCGGCCACGACGCTGACGGACGGCGGCGGTAACTACCGGGTGACGCTCAACGCCGCGCTGCCATGCGTCATCACCGTGGCGGCGGGCGGCGCGAGCCTGCATTCGCTCGCCTACGCGGGCGGCACCTTCAATACGACGCCCGAGACCGAGCTGATGCTCGTCTATCTCGCGGCGCAACTCGGGACGAACACGGCCGGGCTGATCGGCAATTTCCAGGGCACCCTGCGCTACCAGCGGGCGATGAACAGCCCGGACACCGTGCAGGCCGCGCAATCGGCCGTGGTGACGAACCTGCAGCAGCGCTATGCGGTCACGCTGGCCGCACCGGCGTTCCTGACCACGTCGTTCGTGGTCGGCCAACCGGGCGTCGACAGCGATCTCGTCGCGCTGGCCAAGGCTGGGGCGATCGATTCGAACGGACTGCCGGATCCGGTTGCCGTGTCGCTGTTGCAGCAGGCCGGCGCCGCGCATCCGCTGTAAGGAACACGAGACGAGACGGGACAGGAATCGACCGTCAGGCGTTCGCTTCGCGCGCGTCGTCGGCCAGCAGCGCCCAACGCTCGTGGTCGCGCCATTCGCCGCCGATGCGCAGGTAGCGCGGCGAAAGCCCCTCTTGCCTGAACCCGAGCCGTCGGACCAGCGCAATCGATGCATGGTTGCCGGGCTGGATATTCGCTTCGAGCCGGTGCAGCCCGAGTTCGCGGAACGCGACGTCGACCGCCGCGCGCACCGCGTCCGTCATCAGCCCCTTGCGGCTGAGATTCGCCATCCCGTAGTACCCGAGATAAGCGCTTTGAAACACCCCGCCGACGATCTCGTTGAGATTCACCACGCCGACCACCGCGCCCGACGCCCGCTCGCGCGCGACCAATCCGACGTTCGGCCCCGTCAGGCAGCGGGCGAACCATTGATCGAACCCGGTCTGGTCGATGAACGAATCGACCCACGGCATATGGTGACTCCGGCTCGCGCGGTTGGCGGCGATGAGGTCGGCGGCGTCGGACCGGGCGACGCGACTCAGCAGGATCCGGTTCATCAGTCGGTCGGTCGCGAGCCGGCGCTTACGCCGCCTCGCCGCTCCCGCACACGACCGGTGCCGCCTGCTGCCGCGACAGATGGCGCAGCAGCTTCGTCACCATCCACACGACGATGAACGACAACGCGACGAAGAACACCGCAAGCGGCGTCAGCACGCGAATCGACACGAAACCGGCCAGGCCCATCATCGCGGACGACACGAGCAGCAGCGCGCAGCCGAGAATCGCGCTCGTCAGGCCGGCGATATGCGGAAACAGCGAATTGCCCTTGGCCATCAGCGTCGGATACATCGCGCCCGCGCAGAAACCCATCACGAGCACCGGCGTCGCGAGCGTCCACACGCGCAGGCCGACGCTCAGCGCCAGCACCAGCATCGCGATCGACGCGCCCGCCATCACGCGCGCGCCGATGCGCAGCCGCTGCTCGGCGCTCGGCAGCCCGCGGCCGTGGATCCGGTTCGACAGGCCGCCGAGGAAATACATGAGGCCGATGCCGAGCGCGAGGTAGCCGAAGAAGGTCGGCGGCTTGTGCAGCGTGGTCTGCACCATGAATGGCCCGACGATGTTGAACACCAGCAGGATGCTGTAGCACAGCCCCTGTGCGAGGAAGCAGCTCTGGAACACGGGGCTCGCCAGCACCTTGCCGGTGTTCGCCATCAGCGTGCGCGGCTCGAGACGCACCGGCTTCGGCAAGGTTTCGCGGTAGCGCCACAGCAGCGCCCACATCGCCAGCGAGTAGACCAGCAGGAACACGAGGCACGCGCGCCAGCCGAACCATTCCTGCAGGTGCGCGCCGATCACCGGCGCGATGATCGGCGCCAGCCCCCATGCGATCGACATGTACGTGAACGCATGCATCAACGCCTGGCCGGAGAACGAATCGGTGATGATCGCCTTCGCCAGCAGGTTGGTGGTCGCGATCCCGAAGCCCTGCAGGCAGCGCGCGAGCACGAACGTCTCCAGGTTCGGCGCGCCGAGCGACAGCAGGCAGCCGATCGTGTAGATCACGAGCCCGAACGCGAGCACGCGCTTGCGTCCGTACGCATCGGCAATCGGCCCGAAGATCAGCTGGCCGAGCGCGTAAGCGGCCATGTAGCCGGACACGCTCGACTGGATCGCCTGCGGCGTGGTCGCGAACGAACGTGCCATGTCGGGCAGCGCGGGCACGTAGATGTCGATCGCGAGTTGGCCGGCGGACGCGAACAGGCAGATCAGGAACAGCAGGAAGCGCGGCGAATTCGACTCGCGCGCCGGAGTGAGCGTGGCGTTCATGACTGGGAAGGAGGTCGGGCAGCAGTGCCGCGCCGTCAATGTTCGTATGGCGAACATGCGTGCGGGGGTGGCGAATTCCGTATTGTGCCTGTTGTTGCACCGGGCGACAGGATTCCCCCTGGCGCGGGCGAGGTTGAATGCCGATCGCGGCACGTCCCGACATGCGCCGATCGGGCCGGCGGGCCGCGATTTTAATGTTGATTTAAGCCGACGGCCGCATTGTCTCGGATGGCTCACTCCGTGAGCCGTACGTCATTGTTGATTCGATCAGTCTCGTTCGATGGAGATACGAAGATGCGATTCCGTTCGTATATGGCGGCGGGCGCGCTGGCGCTGGTGCCCGTGTTCGCGCTGGCCGGGCAAGCCGGCGCGGCGGCCGCCGCCCAACCGATGTTCGTCAATGTCAACGGGCAGGCCGTGCCCGTGAAGGCCGAAACGCGGGTCGTCCAGACGGCCGTCGGCCCGATGAAGGTCAGCACGTGGAGCTGGCACAGCCCGCAAGGCGGCGCGAGCTTCGAGATGCAGACGGCGTCGTCGGGCGGCATGCCGCCCGCGGCGGCGTTGCGGCAAATCCAGGCCGCGCAGTACCGGATGCAGGCGGCGCAGGCGCAGATGGTCGCGATGCAGCAGCAGATGATGGCGCTCCAGCACATCGCGCTCGCCAACGCGTTCGCGATGCCGATGCCGCAGCCCGTCGGGTTCGCGATACCGGCGTGGGCCGCTCCTCAACCGGTGCTCGTCATCGTCCCGGCGCAGTCGCCGATGCCGTCGGCGGCCCCGGCAACGCCGGCCGCTCCCGTCGCACCGGCCGCACGCGGCCCGGAAATCAAGGCCTGACGCGGTTCGCGCCACTCGGCGCGCCGCGCCCGAACCGCCGGCACGTGCCGGCGGTTTTTCTTTGAGACGGCCGGATCAATACTGCGCCTGATCCGTCGGATTCTTGAACAACTGCTTCATCTCCGGCGACAGCGGATAGTTGAGGCTCACGCCCTTCGGCGGAATCGGCCGCATGAACCACTGATCGTAGAGCTTCTCGGCCGCGCCCGAGGTCTGCATCTTCGCGATCACGCCGTCGACGACGCGCTTGAACGCCGGATCGTCCCTGCGCATCATGCATGCGTAGTTTTCGTGAACGAGCGGCGTGCCCGCGACCGTATACGCGCCCGGGTTGCGGTCCTTCGCGATCTCGCCGTACAGCAGCGGCTCGTCCATCACGAACGCCACCGCGCGGCCCGTCGTGACGTTCATGAATGCTTCGGCGTGATCCTTCGCGCTGATGATCGTCATGTTCATCGCCTTCTCTTCGTTCAGCTTGCGCAGCAGGCGCTCGTCCGACGTGCCGGCCGTCGTCGCGACCGTCTTGCCGGCCAGGTCCGCGAAGTCCTTCACGCCCGAATCCTTGCGCGTGCTGAAGCGAATGCCGTACAGAAAGATGCTGTTCGAGAACGCGGCCTGCTTTTGCCGCTCGAGCGTGTTCGTCGTCGACCCGCATTCGAAGTCGATCGTCCCGTTCTGCAGCAGCGGAATGCGGTTCTGCGACGTGATCGGGATTTCCTTCACCGCGAGGTTCGGCAGGTTCAGATCCGTCTTCAACTGGTCGATGATGCGCGACGCGATGTCCCGCGAGTAGCCGATGTTCTTCTGCTGGTTGTCCGAATACGAGAACGGCACCGACGACTCGCGAATGCCCAGCGACACGACGCCCGTGTCCTTGATCTTCTTCAGCGTACCGGTAAGGGCCTGCGCGTGCGCGGCGCCGGCCAGCGCACAGGCCAGCGCGACAGCCAGCCAACGGAAGCGGTGATCCATGCTTTTCTCCTGAAGAAACCTTGATCGAATCGCGATCCTACGCCTGACAAAATTCGCCCCGCATCGGGGAAAGCGTCAAGCGCCCTCAGTCACGCGCCTCACCGTGAGGCATCGTTTCCGCGACGCGCAAAAGCGCCTGCGGCGCACGTTTCGCCGGCTCCCTGCCTGCAATCTTGCACCCCATGAACAACTCGCCCGTTCCAAACGCGCGCTCATGCTGCAAGACAGCATCGCAATCGTTTGCGTCTCGCGCCTTTTTCGCACAAAACATACTCAAGAAGCCGCCTCATCAGCCGTTACCCAATGCATGGCGCGTCGCAGCAGCGCTGCGTGCGCCCGACAAGAACAAGGTCCGGTTTACGCCGGACCAGGCACCACCACCGGCACGACGGTTATCTACGAGGATCGACTTTCAACATGAAAGCCAAACGCTTCAATTTCGCGCTGGCCCGTTCGGCCCATGCGCGCATGCTCGCCGGTATGCTGTCCGCCGCCGCGCTCCTGCCCCTCGCCGGTTGCGGCGGAGGCGGCGGCGGCGGCAGCGACCCGTCTCCGTCCAACGCGTCACCCGCACCGGCGCCCGCGCCGACGCCCGCTCCCACGCCGGCACCCGCGCCCGCCCCGACCACTCCGCCGGCGTCGTCCGGCGGCAATGCGTGCTCGTCGCAGCAGGCCGCCGTGCAGATGGCCGCGCAGACGGCGCCGGTCGAGCCGCCGGTCGATCACCTCATCGTCAAGCTGAAAACGCTGACGGCCACGCGGGCGATGGCGGCCGTCGACGACGGTTCGAGACTCGACGCGGTGATCCAGCGCGCGATGACGCGCTGGACGGCGCCGGTGACCGGCAGCGCACGCGCGTACGCGAGCACCGTCGCGCAAACGCCGGTGAACGTTCAGGTCGAGCGAACGATCTCGAACGGCGCGGCCGTGCTGTCGCTCGGCCAGCGCATGGCCGCCACCGATGCCGCCGCGCTCGCACAGGCGTTCGCGGCCGACAGCGACGTCGACTACGCGGAACCGGATCACCCGATGCAGATCCGCGACACGCCGAGCGACCCGCTCTACAACCAGCAGTGGTACCTGTCCGATCCGACCGCCGGCATCAACCTGCCGCCCGCATGGAACGTGACCAAGGGTTCGCCGACCGTCGTCACGGCCGTGCTCGATACCGGCTACCGGCCGCACGGCGACCTCGTCGGCAATCTGATACAGCAAGGCTACAACTTCATCAGCAACATCAACACCAGCAACAACGGCTCGACGCGCGGCCCGGACGCAACCGATCCGGGCGACTGGGTCACGCAGCAGGAACTCGACGACGTCAACGGCCCGTTCTATCACTGTGCGAGCCAGCCGAGCAACAGCAGCTGGCACGGCACGCGCGTGATGGGCGTGATCGGCGCGACCGCCAACAACGGCACCGGCGTCGCCGGCGTGTCGTGGCTCGGCCAGATCCTGCCGGTGCGCGTACTCGGCAAGTGCGGCGGCGTGACGAGCGACATCGCCGACGGCATGCGCTGGGCAGCCGGCATTCCGGTGTCCGGCGTACCGACGAACCCGCGCCCGGCGAAGATCATCAACCTGAGCCTCGGCGGGGTCGGCGCGTGCAGCACGACGTTCCAGCGGGCGATCGACGACGTGACCGCGAAAGGCGTGACCGTGATCGTCGCGGCCGGCAACGACGGCCTGTCGACCGGGCTCGACCAGCCCGCGAACTGCCGCGGCGTGATCACCGTCGGCGCGACCGACGCGACGGGCCGACGCGCATCGTTCAGCAACTTCGGCGCCGACGTCGCGCTGAGCGCACCGGGCGTCAACATCCTGTCGACGTCGAACGCCGGCACGACGACGCCGGGCTCGGACACCTATGGCCCCGCGACCGGCACCAGCCTCGCGACGCCGCAGGTGACGGGGGTTGCCGCGCTGATGCTGTCGGTGAACGGCAACCTCACGCCCGCGCAGATCATGCAGAAGCTGCAAGGCGGCACGCGCGCGGCGAAGCTCTCGGCCGGCACGTCGTGCACCGCGATGCCGGCAGGCTCGGGCATCCTCGATGCAGCGGCCGCCGTCGCGACCGCGAACCAGTAACCGGCATCTCGTTCGACGCGGCCGCGCGCATGCCGACAAGGTGTGCGCGCGGCTGTTTCATTGCGGGTTGTCGGGCGCGACCGCGAACATGCACCCACGCGATCAAGCATCTCGAAATAACGCCCGACAAAAGGGTTGACGCTTCGCACGGCGAGCCATTACCATCGCCCCCGTCTAGTTACATGGAGTGTTCTGTGAACACCGATGCGAGTTGTAGTTGGTGCATGACCAACTTGACTGCTGCCTGAGGAAAACGCGCAGAGCCTCGTCTTCTGCCGCATCCCGGGAAGCAGGATGCGGCGCCCTTCCGGCCTGACTACCGGCCCGATCTCCCGCCGAATTTTCGATGTTGTCGAATGCACGCGACGCGCCGTCGCGCGTGTGCGTTCGTGCCGCGCGCGGCGCCAGCCGCGTGCGCCCTCCGTTCGCGTGCCGTCCGGCCGCGCGCCTCGTGGCGCGCGCCGCTGCCGATCGCCCGTGCCGACCATTCGCAACCGACAGGAGTGCAGATGAACTCAGACGACAGTAGTCGATTACCGCTCGCCGGTGCGACGCCGCGCATCGACACGCCGTGCGCCGCGCGCGCGCCGGCGAGCGTTCCCGCCTTTACCGATCCACAGCCGATCGCGCCTGACGCGACGCGGCGGGGAGCGTTCGTGCGTCGATAACGTCACGGCCGCTCCCCGCCCGCCGCCTCGTGCGCAAGGAGCGACTCATGACGACACGACACAACACCTCGCACAACAAACAGCGCGGCTTCATCAAGGCCGGCGCCGGCCAGCAGAACGAACCGCGCATCATGCGCGCCGCGCGGGAAGCGGCCCGCCCGCTCGAAGACACGCTGAAGTCGCTGCGCACCAGCACGCGCGGCCTCACCTACGATCAGGCCGCCGACCGCCTGCAGCATGACGGCCCGAACGAAATCGCGCACGACAAGCCGCCGCACTGGACCCGCCAGTTGCTGCTCTCGTTCCACAACCCGTTCGTCTACGTGCTGCTGGTGCTGGCCGCCATCAGCTTCTTTACCGACGTCTACTTCGCGGCGCCCGACGATCGCGATTACGTCGGCATGACGATCCTGCTGACGATGGTCACGATCAGCGCGCTGCTGCGCTTCGTGCAGGAATTCCGTTCGCTGCGCGCGGCCGAGAAGCTCAAGGCGATGGTTCGCACGACGGCCACCGTGCAGCGCGCGGTGACCGACACGGCCGAGCCGTCACGCCGCGAAGTGCCGATGCGCGAGGTCGTCGTCGGCGACATCGTGCATCTTTCCGCCGGCGACATGATCCCCGCCGACGTGCGCCTGCTCGCGTCGCGCGACCTGTTCATCAGTCAGGCCGTGCTGACCGGCGAGGCGCTGCCGGTCGAGAAGTACGACACGCTCGGCGCGGTGGCCGGCAAATCCGCGGGCGCGCCCGCGGCCGGCGCGGCCAACGACGCACCGGCGTCGCTGCTCGATCTCGAGAACGTCTGCTTCATGGGCACCAACGTCGTCAGCGGCACGGCGACGGCCGTCGTCGTCGCGACCGGCGAGGACACGTACTTCGGCTCGCTCGCGCGCAACGTCGTGAGCCACAAGCGCATCGAGACGAGCTTCGACCGCGGGGTGACGAGCGTGAGCTGGCTGCTGATCAAGTTCATGTTCGTGATGGTGCCGATCGTGTTCATGATCAACGGCCTGACCAAGGGCGACTGGCTGAGTGCCCTCACGTTCGCGCTCGCGGTGGCCGTGGGCCTCACGCCCGAGATGCTGCCGATGATCGTCAGCGCGAACCTGGCGCGCGGCGCGGTCGCGATGGCGCGCCGCAAGGTCGTCGTCAAGCGGCTGAACTCGGTGCAGAACTTCGGCGCGATGGACGTACTCTGTACCGACAAGACCGGCACGCTCACGCAGGACAAGATCATCCTCGAACACCACCTCGACCTGTCCGGTCACAAGAACGAGGACATCCTGCGGCTCGGCTGGCTGAACAGCTTCCACCAGAGCGGCCAGAAGAACCTGATCGACATCGCGGTCGTCGCGCGCGCCGACGAGATCGGCGAACGCGTGAAGCCGCAGGGTTACAAGAAGATCGACGAACTGCCGTTCGATTTCGTGCGGCGCCGCCTGTCGGTCGTCGTCGAGGACACGCGCGGCACGCACCTGCTGATCTGCAAGGGCGCGGTCGAGGAAATGCTGGCGGTCTCCACGCACGTGCAGGACGAAGACGGCGTGCGCCCGCTCGACTTCGTGGCCCGCAAGCGATTGCTCGAACAAGCCACCGCGTACAACGAGGACGGCTTCCGCGTGCTCGTGCTCGCGACGCGCACGATCCCGCGCGGCGACGAACGCGCGCAATACCGCACCGCCAACGAACGTGATCTCGTCGTGCGCGGCTTCCTGACCTTCCTCGATCCGCCGAAGGAATCGGCCGCGCCGGCGCTCGCCGCGCTGCGCGAGAACGGCGTCGCGGTGAAGGTGCTGACGGGCGACAACGCGACCGTCACGATGAAGGTGTGCCGCCAGGTCGGCCTCGCCCCGGGCAAGCCGATGCTCGGTACGGAAATCGACGCGCTCGACGATGCGACGCTCGCGCAGGCGGTCGAACGCACGACCGTGTTCGCGAAGCTCACGCCGCTGCAGAAGGCGCGCATCGTCAAGGCGCTGCAGGCGAACGGCCACACGGTCGGCTTCCTCGGCGACGGCATCAACGATGCGCCCGCGCTGCGCGACGCGGACGTCGGCATCTCGGTCGACAGCGGCGCCGACATCGCGAAGGAAACCGCCGACATCATCCTGCTCGAAAAGAGCCTGATGGTGCTGGAGGAAGGCGTGATCAAGGGCCGCGAGACGTTCGGCAACATCCTGAAGTACCTGAACATGACGGCCAGCTCGAACTTCGGCAACGTGTTCTCGGTGCTCGTCGCCAGCGCGTTCCTGCCGTGGGAGCCGATGCTCGCGACGCAACTGCTCGTGCTGAACCTGATCTACGACACGTCGCAGATGCTGCTGCCGTGGGACAGGATGGACCCCGAGTTCCTGAAGAAGCCGCGCAAGTGGGAAGCCGGCAACATCGGCCGCTTCATGCTGTGGGTCGGGCCCACGTCGTCGGTGTTCGACATCACGACGTACGTCCTGATGTGGACCGTGTTCGGTGCGGGCGCGCTGTATCACCTGAACGGCGGCGCGAGCGGCCAGATCGTGATGAATTCGGGCTGGTTCATCGAGAGTCTCGTGTCGCAGACGCTCGTCGTGCATCTGCTGCGCACGCAGAAGATCCCGTTCCTGCAAAGCACGGCGTCGCTGCCGGTGCTGCTGTCGACCTTCACCGCGATCGCGATCGGCTGCTGGCTGCCGTTCTCGCCGTTCGCGGAGGCGATCGGCTTCATGCACCTGCCGGGCACCTACTGGCTGTGGCTCGCCGCGACGATGGTCGGCTACATCGTGCTCGCGCAGATCGTCAAGACGATCTACGTGCGCCGCTACAAGCAGTGGTTCTGATGGCGCGCCGATGACGACGTGCCGGCCCGTGCACTACCCGCGCGGGCCGAACGACCCGACCTGCCGTCGTTCGGTGATGAACGGGCCGCCTCAGCGGCCCGTTTTTCATTCATTGGGCGTCGTTCGCGCCGAACAGTTGCGCGCACACCGCGCGCCCTTCGTCGGTCAGCGTCGCGCTGCCGGTACCGTCCTCGTTCAACGTCGTCGCGCTCAGGCCTGCTGCGTCCAACTGCGTGAGCACGCGCCGCAGCGTGCTCATCGGCAGTTGCGTGCGCTTCGCGATCTTCGACAGCGACCACGTCTTGCCGGCCGGATCGCTCGCGGCTTCGTTCAGCGTCGCGAGCGTGGCGACGAGTGCGGGATCGAGCGGGAATTCGTCGGATTCTGAAGTCATCGGTTCGGGTTCGTCGGCCGGCGTCGGGCCGGCATGCATGGAGAAAACGATCGCGGACACTATACGCCGCGTCACGCGCCCTTGAGCGCCGCGCGCATGAACGACACGAAACGCGCGGTGACGGGATCGTCGCGCTCGGACCGCCATGCGAGCCCCACGCGCCACTTCGCGTCCCGGCCGTCGAGCGGCAGCACCGTCGCGTCGCGCAGCAGATACCGCGCGCTCGACGGGATGAACGCGACGCCGACGCCGGCCGCGACCGACGTCAGCACCGACTGCACGTCTTCCGCCTGCTGCATCACGTGCGGCACGAAGCGGCGCTCGACGCACCACCGGTCGATCTGCGCGGCCAGCCCCGGGCCGCGCGCACGCTGCAGCGCGATGAAGCCGATTTCATTGAGCACGTCGAGGTTGGCTGGCACGCGCTTGAAGCCGAGATGCGGCGGCACCGCGAGCGCGAGCGCCTCGTCGGTCACCTTGAACGACGACAAGCCTTCGTCGGAAGGCAGGCGCAGGAAACCGGCGTCGAGCTTGCCGGCGCGCAGCCGGCGCGTCTGTTCGGACGACGACAGGTCGCTCAGCGTCACCGCGATACCCGGATTGCAGCGACGGAATTCGGCGATCAGTTTCGGCACGAGCGTCAGCACCGACAGGCAGATGCCGAGCCGCAAATGTCCGCGCTGCCCGCTCGTCGCTTCCCGCGCACGCGCCAGGATTTCGTCGGCATCGCGCACGAGCGCCTGCGCGTCGGGCAGGAAGCGTTCGCCGAACGGCGTGAGTTCCGCGCCATGCCGGCCGCGCTCGAACAGCTTGCCGCCGAGGCTCGCCTCGAGTGCGCCGATCTGCTTGCTGAGCGCGGGCTGGCTCATGTGCAGTGCATCGGCCGCACGGCTGAAATGGCACAGCTCGGTGACCGTCAGGAACGTGCGCAGCAGTTTCAGTTCCATTCTTTCGTGGAATCGTAACGATTGAAATATTCATTTTACCGATCGAACGCAATGGCGTTCAATACGGACATGCCCTTCCCGGAACCCACTTTCATGTCCGTCGATCAAGCTGCCGACTGCGTAGCCGAGCCACCATGCGATGTCGCGGACGCAAACGCATGCGTCGTCGCCGCCGATACGCGCGCACCGAAACGTCGTACCGAACGCACCGACGGGCGCAGCCGCCGCTTTCGCTTCGGCGATGCGCTGGACGACACGCCGCCGCGCGCGGTGACGGGTTCGATCGCGGTCAGTTTCGCGGTCGTGTCGCGGCGAAACTGGCCGCGCTGACCCGCACATCTGCTCGCCTTCTGTTCGCGTTCTGTCCCACGCGCACCGCTGCCCGACAATTCGAAAACGATCGGAATCCTCCCGTATCGCGCGTCATTGCGCGTCATCGAATCGTCATCGCTCCGCGATCGACCGTATAATTTCCCGCACCCGCCGACCGCCCATGCATCCGCGCAGCCGCATCGCGCGTGAAAAGGAGACTTTCGCTTGACCGGCCTCATCGCGCGCGTGCCTCGCGCCCGGATCACCCTGATCCTCGCCCTGTCGTTCCTGCTGCTCGCATTCGCCACGAACGCGTCCGCGCAGCGCGTGCAGCCGCATCGCACCGCCCATGCGCAGCCGCATGCACACACGAAGGTCGTCACGAAGCAACCCCATCGCAAGAAAAAGGCCGTCAAGCATCGCCGCTCGCGCGTGACGCATCAGGCGGCCAAACGCCACGCGGCACCCGCGCCGCAGCAGCGGCGCGCGAAACGCACGACCGCCGTGCGGCCGCGCCCGGCCGCGAAACCGACATTGCTCGCCAGCTGCGGCTACACCCCGCGCGCGGTGGGGACGCTGCATTCCCGCGCGGCCTACGTGCTCGACGTCGATTCCGGCACGCCGCTGCTGGCCCGCCACGCACGCACCGTGCGGCCGATCGCGTCGATCTCGAAACTGATGACGGCGGTCGTCGCGCGCGACGCCGATCGGCCGCTGAACGGCGTGCTGCGCGTGACCGCGCGCGACCGCGACACGATCAAGTTCACCGGTTCGCGCCTGCAGGTGGGCTCGGAACTGTCGCGCCGCGAGATGTTCCATATCGCGCTGATGTCGTCGGAGAACCGCGCGGCCGCCGCGCTGAGCCGCGACTACCCGGGCGGGCGCGCGGCATTCGTCAACGCGATGAACCGGAAAGCGCGCCAGCTTGGCATGCGGCATACGCATTTTCGCGAACCCACCGGCCTGTCTCCGCACAACGTGTCGACGGCGGAAGACCTCGCGCGGCTCGTCGACGCGGCCGCGCGGGATCCGCTGATCCGCTATTTCTCGACCGATCTGTCGACCACCGTGCGCCCCGGCGACGGCGAACTCGTGTACGTGAATTCCGACCCGCTCGTGCGCTACCGCCGCCTGCCGATCCGGCTGCAGAAAACCGGCTTCATCAACGAATCGGGGCACGGGGTCGTGATGCGCATGCGCGTGAAAGGCCGCCGCGAAACGGTCGTGCTGCTCGGCGCACCAACGCGTGCCGGCGTTTCGAGCGACTCAATCAGGATCCATCGCTGGCTGTCCTGTTCGATCCAGTAAACGCGTACGGGCAGCCGGCGCGTTCACGCCACCGGAGCGACGCCATGCAGCACAAATACCGCTTCAACGCATTCGGCCGGCTGCTCGCCGTCGTGCGCACGGACGGCCGCTGGGCCGTGTTCGATCTCGGCGCCGAAGGCAAACGGCGCCCGGCCAATCTGCAGATTCCGTCCGCGCTCGCCGCGGACGAACTCGGCCAGTACCTCGGCGATCTGCTGCACGAAAACGCGACCCCGCGATACAGCGAAGTCGTACCGGTCGTGCATCGGCGCATGTAATCGCGTGCTGACGGTGTCGCCAGCCGGCGATCAATTCGACAGCTAAACTTGCAAGTTTAGCTGTCGTGTTCTAAGATTCGCCGCATGAACCCGCCACGCAAACCCGGCGTTTCCGCCGAAACCGTCGCCGCCGACCTGACCCTCGCGGTCGGCCAGCTCATCCGCCGGCTGCGCTCCGAGGTCGATTCCGGAGGGCTCGGCATGTCGCAGACGAGCGCGCTCGCGCGGCTCGATCGGCACGGGCCGATGACGACCGCCGATCTCGCGCGCGCCGAAGCGATGAAGCCGCAGTCGATGAAGGCGATCCTCGCGAGCCTCGAGGAAGACGCGCTCGTCGAGCGCGAGCCGCATCCGACCGACGGCCGCCAGATCCTGTTCAAACTCACCGCGGCCGGCCTCGACGCGCGGCGCAAGCGCAATGCCGCGAAACACAAGTGGCTCGGCGCGGCGATCGAACAACTCGATCCGCAAGACCTCGACACGCTCGCCGCGGCCATCCCGCTGATCCGCCGCATCG
The DNA here is from genome assembly GCF_020419965.1 of Burkholderia sp. AU39826. Classification (NCBI taxonomy): domain Bacteria; kingdom Pseudomonadati; phylum Pseudomonadota; class Betaproteobacteria; order Burkholderiales; family Burkholderiaceae; genus Burkholderia; species Burkholderia sp. AU39826. The sequence goes on along the minus strand of NZ_JAIZQG010000001.1, from coordinate 283,428 downwards.
GCGAGCAATGAACCCGGCCGGTGCGCCGCGCGGCATGCGCGCGCCCGGCTTTCTTCGCCCTTTCCCCGGAGCCCCATCATGAGCGCAACCCGTCTCGACACGAACACGGCGCTGGTCGTCATCGACCTGCAGAAAGGCATCGTCGCCCTCCCCACCGCGCATCCGGTCGCACCGGTGATCGCGCACGCCCGCGAACTGCTCGACGCATTCCGCAGCCGTGGCCTGCCGGTCGTGCTGGTCAACGTCGCGGGCGGCGCGCCGGGCCGCACCGAGCAACCGCCGCGCACGGCGCAACTTCCCGCCGACTGGACCGAACTCGTCCCCGAACTGAACCGCCAGCCAGGCGACCACGTGGTGACGAAGCACACCTGGGGCGCCTTCACCGGCACCGGTCTCGACGCACATCTGAAGGCAGCCGGCGTCACGCAGATCGTGCTGGCCGGCGTCGCGACGAGCATCGGCGTCGAATCGACCGCGCGGCAGGCGCACGAACTCGGCTATCACGTGACGCTCGCCGTCGACGCGATGACCGACCTCAATGCCGACGCGCACGTCAACAGCGTCGAGCGGCTGTTCCCGCGCCTCGGCGAGACGGGCACGACGCAGGACATCATCGCGCTGCTTGACCGGCGCGGCGCGTGAGCGCCCCACGCATCCGGCCGGCACCGGGCCGCGCGGCCGGCCGGCTCGATCCGTCGATCTGGAAAGTCAGCGCGGTCGCGACGCTCGGTTCGCTGCTGTCGCAACTCGATGCGACGATCGTCAACGTGTCGCTGTCGAGCCTCGCGACCGACCTGCATGCGAGCCTGTCGACGATCCAGTGGGTGACGAGCGGCTACCTGCTCGCGCTGACGCTGGTGCTGCCGCTGAGCGGCTGGCTCGTCGATCGCATCGGCGCGAAGGCGCTGTACCTGTGGTGTTTCTCGGCGTTCACGCTGACGTCGGCGCTGTGCGGGCTCGCGTGGTCCGCGCCGTCGCTGATCGCGTTTCGCGTGCTGCAAGGCGTCAGCGGCGGCTTGCTCGCGCCGATGGCGCAGATGATGATCGCGCGCGTCGCCGGCCAGCAGATGGCGCGCGTGATCGGCTACGCGGCGGTGCCGGTGCTGCTCGCGCCGATCCTCGGCCCGGTCGTGGCCGGCGCGATCCTGCAACACACGTCGTGGCGCTGGCTGTTTCTGGTGAACCTGCCCGTCGGCGCGCTCGCGCTCGCGCTGGCGGTACGGTTCCTGCCCGGCGACCGGGACGATGCGCCGCGGCGCGAACTCGACTGGATCGGCCTTGCGTTGCTGTCGCCGGGCCTCGTGTTGTTCCTGTACGGCGTCGAGCGGATCGGCGCGATGACCGGCATCGCGGCGGTCGCAGGCTCGGCGCTCTTGCTCGTCGCGTTCGTGCGCTTCGAGCGCCGCCGGGGCGAGCGTGCGCTGATCGATCTCGCGCTGTTTCGCTCGCGCGTGTTCGGCGCGGCGGCCGGCACGCAGTTCCTGTCGAACGGTGCGTTGTACGCCGGCCAGATGCTGATCCCCGTGTTCCTGATCCAGGCCTGTGGGCGCTCGCCGGGCGAGATGGGCTGGCTGCTCGCGCCGCTCGGGCTCGGCATGCTCGTCACCTATCCGTCGATGGGCGCGCTGACGAGCCGGTTCGGCGTACGCCGGCTCGCCGCCGGCGGTGCCTTGCTCGCACTCGCCGCCACGCTGCCGTTCGTGTTCCTCGCGCTGACCGGCTACGATCCGCTCGTGCTCGTACCGGCGCTGTTTCTGCGCGGCATGGGTCAGAGTGCGATCGGCGCACCGTCGATCGCCGCCGCGTATGCGTCGGTCGAGCGCCGCAACCTGCCGATGGCGACGACGTCGCTCAATATCGTGCAGCGGCTCGGCGGCCCGACGTTCACGACGCTATGCACGCTGTTTCTCGCGTGGCGGCTGCAGGCCGAATCGGTCGCGGCGGGCGGCACGCAGGGCGTCGCGTATGCGTGGGCGTTCGGCCTGCTGTGCGCGCTGCACGCGGCGAGCTTCGTGACGACGCTGCGGCTGCCGTTGCGCTCGGCCGGTGCAGGCGCCGGCGACCGACGGGCCGGCAACGCACCGGCCGGTTCGCGCTGAACACGGGCCGCGCCGCGTGCGCGGCCTTCCGCTACGGCAGCCACATCGGCACGATCGACGCCGCGAGCAGCACGCCGAGCCCCGCATTCAGGCAACGCCACTGCCGCTCCGTGCGCAACACGCGCGCGAACAGCAGCCCGGCGAAACACCACAGCGACAGCGACGCCATCGCGGCCACGCCGAATGCAAAGCCGAGCAGCACGCCGAGCCGTGCCGGCCCCGACGCGAGCGCCGCGAACGACGCGGCCGCGCCGAGCGTCATCGCCCAGCCTTTCGGGTTGTGCCACAGCATCCACACGCCGCTGACGAACCCCTGCGGCCGGTGCACGTCGACATCGAGCCGCGGCTTGCCGCCACGTCCGATGCGCACGGCGAGCCACATCAGGTACGCCGAACCGGCCGCCCTCATCGCGAGCTGCAACGCGGGCAGCGCGAGCAGCACGCTGCCGAGGCCGGCCGCGGCCGCCGCCGCCATCGACGCCAGGCCCGCGGCGATGCCCGCCATCAGCGGCAGCGAACGCCGATAGCCGAAATGCGCGCCCGATGCGGTCGCGAGCGTCGTCGCGCCGCCCGGCGTCACGGTGGAGACGATCACGAACAGCACCAGCGGCAGATAGTCGTGAAGCGGCACGAAGGCTCCCGGTTGTCGTTGCTGAAGCCTCGTTTTTACCTGCGATTCCTCCATTACGACAGCGAAAGCTTTTTATGCCTTGCATTAGCATTCATAATGCGACGCATGGCACGCAATCTCGACCTCGCGCTGCTGCGCGCATTCGTCTCGGTGGCCGATCATCGCAGCATGACGGCGGCCGGCCACGCGCTGCACCTGACGCAGGGCGCGATCAGCCAACAGGTCGCGCGGCTCGAAATGCTGTCGGGCCCGCTGTTCGTCCGCGAGCATCGCAATCTGCTGCTGACGGCCGCCGGCGAGCGGCTGCTCGAACAGGCGCGCCGGCTGCTCGCCGTCCACGATGCGCTGCTCGCCGACCTGAGCGCCGGTGCGGTGGAAGGCGCGGTGCGTCTCGGTGCGCCGCAGGACCTGGTCGGCACCTGTCTCGCGCCGATCCTGAGAAGCTATGCCCACGCGCATCCGCAGGTCGCGCTCACGCTCGTGTGCGCGGCATCGCTGGAGCTGCGGCGCGGGCTCACGCACGGTGACCTCGACGTCGCGCTGATCGAGGCGCCGGTCGGATCGTCGCGCGGCGAGTGCATCGCCGTCGACCGGCTGGTGTGGGTCGGCGCGAAAGGCGGCACCGCGCACCGGCACTCGCCGCTGCCGGTATCGATGGTCGCGCAGACCTGCGCATTCCGCCCGACGGTGCTCGATGCACTGCGCGGCTGCGATCGCCCGTGGCGCACCGTGTTCGAGAACGGCAGCTTCGATGCCACGGCCGCGACCGTGCGCGCCGATCTGGCCGTGACCGTCTGGCTCGCGTCCACCGTGCCGCCCGATCTCGACATCCTGCCGGCCGGCAGCGGCCTGCCCGCCCTGCCGAATTTCTCGATCAACCTGCACGTGCCGCGCGGCCAGCACACACCGGCCGCGACGGAACTGGCCCGCTGCCTGCGCAACGGTTTCGCACGGCTGCGCGCGCTCGCGTAGCGCCGCGGCGTCAGGGCCTGTTCATGCCAATGACAGGCTTGCGCAGGCCCTACACCGTGCCCGGCTCCTGCGGCGCGGGCGTCGTGCCCGCCGCCTCCAGCGCCTGATGCAGCGTGGCAAAGATGCACGACGCGCCGACCACGTCGGTGATCCCGTGACGATCCATGTCCGCGCGCAGATAGCGGCTCACGCGCCCGAACAGCACGCCGACGCCGCGCGCATGCAGCGTCGCGACGAGATCGATCAAGGTCCGCGCGGCCGAATAGTCGACATCGGTGATCGCGCCCGCATCGACGACGAACCAACGCGGCGGCACCGGCGCCGCCTCGACGAGCGCTGTCACTTCGGCAGCGAACAGATGATCGTTCGCGAAGAACAGATCGGAGCCGAACCGGTAGACGATCAGCCCGGGCGCCGTCATCGCGCCGCGCCGGGTGGGCACCGGTTGCCACCGCCCATTACCGGCGACAGGTTCGAGCACCATCGTGTGCGGCTGGTAGCTGTGGCGCACGTGCCGCATTAGCGACAGCGCGACGGCCAGCAGGATGCCCTGCTCGACGCCGACGGTCACGACGGCCGCGGCCGTGACCAGCGCGAGCGTGAATTCGCCGGGACTTTCCCGGCGGATCGCCGCGAGGCTGCGCACGTTGATCAGCCCGAGCGCGATCGTGAACACGATGCCCGCCAGCACCGCGTGCGGCAGGTACTGCAGCGTCGGGCTGAAGAACAGCAGCACGACGGCGACGACCGCGGCGAACGCGAGATGCCCGATCTGGCTGCGCACGCCCGCGCCGTCGGCCATCGCCGTCTGCGTCGGGCTGCCGTTGACGACGAACGCACCGCCGAGCGCCGCCGCCGCGTTCGCGGCCGCGAGCCCGAGGATGTCGGCATTGGTGTCGACGTCCTCGCCATACTGCTGCGCGAACACGCGCGCGGCGGCCGCGCTCTGCGCGATGATCATCACGAAGCACGAAGCGGCGACCGGCACGAGATCGAGGCACTGCTGCCACGTGACGGACGGCCAGCGCAGCGGCGGCAGCCCGCCCGCCACGGGCCCGAGCACCGCGATGCCGTGCGCGGCGAAGCCGAACGCGGCGCTCGCGGCGATGCTGCCCGCGACCGCGATCATCGGCATCGGCACGCGCGGCAGGAACCGCTTGCACGCGAGAATCGCGACGACGACGAGCGCCGCGAGCGCGAGCGTCGGCCGGTGCGCGTGAACGAGGTGCGTGACGACGTAGTGGAGTTGCGCGAGGCTGCGCGACGCCGGGTACGGCACGGACAGGCCGAGCATGTCGCCGAGCATCGCGATCGACACCTGCACGCCGACGCCGGCGAGGAAACCGACCAGCACCGTGCGCGACAGGAAATCGGCGAGAAAGCCGAGCTTGAAGATGCGCGCGAGCAGCAGCATCGCGGCGGTCAGCAACGCGACCATGCCGGCCAGCGCCGCATAGTCGGCGCTGCCGGCCGGCGCCATCGACGACAGCCGGCTCGCGAAAATCGTCGCGGTCGCGGAATCGGCGGCGACCACGAGATGGCGCGACGCGCCGAAGCACGCGAACGCAACGAGCGGCAGGAACACCGTGTAGAGCCCCGTGACGGCCGGCATGCCGGCGATGCGCGCGTAGCCGAGCACCTGCGGGATGTCCATCGACGCGAGCGACATGCCCGCGAAGATGTCGCGGATGGCGCCCCCGCGACGGACCGGGAGGATGCCTTTCAGCAGCCGCACGCGCGACGGACGGCTTTCGTTGGAATCTTGCATGCGTGAAATGCGTGAGATCGAAGTGACGGGAGCCACGAACGGGTGCGCGACGGCGTTGCCTGTCGCTCACCGTCGCCGGACGGACTGCGCGCCAATGCGAACGGCATGCCGGCAGCGCCTGCGACGTCCGCATGATTGCATGGATCGCCCATCGAGCGCCTCGACGCGCGAAGGCCTGCGTCATGACGTCCAGCCGATCGCCCTCCTGCGTCCGCCATGCCGGGCAACCGGCTCGCACGTCAGCGTGCGGTGATGCGGATTGCCTCTTCCTTCACGTCGATGCAGAGGATACCTGCGCAATGGTGAGCCGATACGGGAGCCGCTCGACATGTATTTGCGATACACATCCGGAACCCGATGGCACAATCACGGTCCCTTTCATATGCCCTTCACCGGGCGCGCGCCGCGTCGCGGCGCCGATTCAACGCACAAGAAGGATCCAGCCTGCCCCAATGACCCTGAACGAATTCTGGTTGACGCCGCTCGTCGGCATCGTCGTCCTGCTCGCCGCCGCCGGTGCAATCACCGCCGTCGTCCATTTCCTGCTGTTTCGCGTGGTCGCGCGGCTCGCGCGGCTGTCCGCCACGCGCGTCGACGACGCGCTGTTCGAATTCGGCGCCGTCAAATGGTTGAACCGCATCGTCCCGTTCGTCGTGATCAAGCTCGGGCTCGGCGCGGTGCCCGGCGTTCCCGGCTTCGTCGTGCAGGTCGTCGACAAGGTGCTGTTCGCGTTGATCGTGTTCCTCGTGACGATGACCATCAGCGCGACGCTGTCCGCACTCGAACATACGCACCGCACGTCCCGACGCGACCAGCCGCGGCTGTCGCTGAAAGGCGCGATGCAGCTCGTCAAGCTCGTGATGTTCATCACGGCCGCGCTCGTCGTGATCGGCGACGCGACCGGCAAGCAGATCGGCCTGCTGCTGTCCGGCATCGGCGCGATGTCCGCGGTGCTGATGCTGATCTTCAAGGACACGCTGCTCGGCCTCGTCGCCGGCGTGCAGCTGTCGTCGAACGACATGCTGCGGATCGGCGACTGGATCACGATGCCGTCGGCCGGCGCGGACGGCACGGTCATCGACATCACGCTGAACACCGTCAAGGTCGCGAACTTCGATCACACGATCATCACGGTGCCGACCTGGAAACTGATCACCGAGAGCTACCAGAACTGGCGCGGGATGACCGAAGCGGGCGGTCGCCGCATCAAGCGCGCGCTGTTCGTCGATGCGACGAGCGTGCGCTTTCTCACGAACGACGAGATCGAACGGCTCGAACGCCTGACGCTGCTGAAGGACTATCTGGCGGACAAGGTCGATGCGATCGAGCAATGGAACGGCACGCTCGGCGCGGCCGGCGAGTGCCCGGCGAACCGCCGCCAGCTGACGAATCTCGGCACGTTCCGCGCATACGTCGCGAACTACCTGAAGGGCCATCCGCGCATCCGCCGCGACATGATGAACATGGCGCGACAGTTGCCGCTCACGGCCGAAGGCATCCCGCTCGAGCTGTACTGCTTCACCGATACGACGACATGGGTCGACTACGAGACCATCCAGGCCGACCTGTTCGACCACCTGATCGCGGTGCTGCCCGAGTTCGGGCTGCGCGTGTATCAGCATCCGTCGGGCTTCGACATGCGGCAGATGGTCGACGCCGCGCAAGCCGGGCCGCACACGCGGCGCGCGGCCTGATACCGGCGGCGGCCTGCCGCCGCGCGGCAACGCTCAGCGCGCCGCGCACTCCGACGCGAGCCGCCCCAGCACCTTCAGCGCGTCCTCGATCTGCCGCGACCACGGGTAGCTGTAGTTGAGCCGGATGAAGTGCCGGTAATCGGTGCCGGCCGAGAACATGTGCCCGGGCCCGACCGTGATCCGCTGCGCGAGCGCGAGCGTGTACAGCTTCATCGCGTCGACCCGCGGCGGCAGCTCGACCCACAGCACGTACCCGCCCTGCGGCTGCGACAGCCGCGTGCCTTCGGGGAAGAAACGCCGCACCATCGCGCTCATCAGGCTTGCCTGCTGCGCATACTGCTTGCGCATGCGCCGTAGATGAAAATCGTAGCCGTCGTGTTTCAGATACTCGGCGATCGCGAGCTGCTCGATCGCGGGCGTCGCGAGCGTGTTCAGGAATTTCAGCTTCTCGACCTGGTCCCGGTAACGGCCCGGCATCGCCCAGCCGATCCGGTAGCGCGGCGACAGGCTCTTCGTGAACGACGCGCAATGCAGCACGAGCCCGTCGCGATCGAACGACTTCAGCGCGCTCGGCGCCGTGTCGCCGAAGTGCAGCTCGTGATAGACGTCGCTCTCGATCGCCGGCACGTCGTGCTTCGCGAGCAGCTCGACGAGCGCGCGCTTGCGCGCATCGGGCATCTGGAAGCCGAGCGGATTCTGGAAATTGGGCATCACCATGCATGCGGCGATGCGCTCGCGCGCGAGGACCCGCTCCAGCGCGTCGAGATCGATGCCGTCGCCCGGGTGCGTCGCGACTTCCAGCGCGCGCATGCCCATCCGCTCGATCGCGTGCAGCATCGCGTAGAACGTCGGCGACTCCACCGCGATCGTGTCGCCCGGTTTCGCGACCGCCTGCAGGCACAGGTTGATCGCCTCGGTCGCGCCGATCGTCATCACGATCTCGCCCGGCTCGACCGCGACCCCGCGCTCCGCATAGCGCCGCGCGATCTGGCGAATCAGCTCCTGGTTGCCCGGCGGCAGATCGTCGATCACGCCCCAGCGCGTGCGGCGCCGCCCGATCGCCTGCGCGTAGCGCGCGAGGCGCTGCACCGGAAATTGCGATGCGTCGGGGTACGGCGAGCCGAGCGGCACCGCGTCGTCGCGCGCGATCGAGCGCAGCGTCGACAGCACGAGCCGGCTCACGTCCACGGCCGACGGCTCGGCGACCGGCGAGGAAACATGCAGCTCGGCCTCGGCCGGCGCCGCCGTGCGCGCCCGCACGAAATAGCCCGACTGCGGCCGGCTCTCGATCAGGCCGCGGCTTTCCAGCACGAGGTACGCGCGCAGCACGGTCGTGACGCTGAGCTGCTGCTGCCGGCTCGCGTGCCGCACCGACGGAATCCGCTCGCCGGGCCGGTACACGCCCCGCTCGATCTGCGCCTGGAGATCGTCGGCCAGTTGTTCGTAACGCTTCACGCGCCTCCCTTTCAACTTCCCTTCAGCAACACAGTTGCGATCCGCACGGGATGAATGGCCGAAACTGTACTCTTTTTTGAAGTGAACAGGTGTACACACAGCGGGACGGGCGGCGCGCGTACTCTGCACGCATCGACCCCGACACCCGGCATCATGAAAAAGAAATCCGCGACTGCGCGCATCGAACCGTACACCCACCCGGCCGCCGGCTGGGGCGCGCTGAAAGCCGTCACGATCAACCTGATCAAGGAAAAGGTCGCCGGCGGCAACTACCGTACGCTGCTGCGCCAGAACCAGCCGGACGGCTTCGACTGCCCGGGCTGTGCGTGGCCGGACCGCCAGCACGCATCGACGTTCGAATTCTGCGAGAACGGCGTGAAGGCCGTGGCCGCGGAAGCGACGAGCAAGCGCGTGACGCCCGAATTCTTCGCCGCGCACACGGTGACCGAACTGCTCGAACAGTCGGATTTCGAGCTGGAGCAGCACGGCCGGCTCACCGACCCGATGGTGTACGACGCGCGGACCGATCGCTACGTGCCGATCGCGTGGGACGATGCGTTCGCGCTGATCGCGCGCCATCTGCGCGCGCTGCCCGACCCGAACCAGGCCGCGTTCTACACGTCCGGCCGCGCAAGCAACGAAGCCGCGTTCCTCTATCAATTGTTCGTGCGGCTGTACGGCACGAACAACTTCCCCGACTGCTCGAACATGTGCCACGAGGCGACGAGCCGCGGACTGCCGGCGTCGGTCGGCGTCGGCAAGGGCACGGTCACGCTCGACGATTTCGAGCATGCGGACATGCTGCTGATCTTCGGCCAGAACCCCGCGACCAATCACCCGCGGATGATGGGCGAGCTGCGCGAGTGCGCGAAGCGCGGCGCGACGATCGTGTCGATCAACCCGCTGAAGGAGCGCGGCCTCGAACGCTTCGCCGATCCGCAAAGCCCGCTCGAGATGCTGACGATGTCGGGCACGAAGATCGCATCGACGTTCATCCAGCCGACGATCGGCGGCGATTTCGCGCTGATCAAGGGGATGGCCAAGCGCGTGCTCGAACTCGACGACGCCGCGCGCGCCGCCGGTGCGCCGCGCGTCGTCGACACCGCGTTCATCGGCGAGCACACGGCCGGCTTCGACGCGTTCGCCGACGATCTGCGCGCCGAAAGCTGGGCCGCGCTGACCGCCGAAAGCGGTGTGCCGTACGAGCAGATCGATGCGCTCGCGCAGCGCTACGCGCGCAGCGAACGCGTGATCGCGACGTGGGGGATGGGCATCACGCAGCACAAGCATTCGGTCGCGACGGTGCAGATGCTGACCAACCTGATGCTGATGCGCGGCAACATCGGCCGCCCCGGCGCCGGCCTGTGCCCGGTGCGCGGCCACTCGAACGTGCAGGGCAACCGCACGGTCGGCATCGAGGAAAAACCGTCGCAGGCGTTCCTCGACCGGCTCGGCCACGTGTTCGGTTTCGAACCGCCGCGCCATCACGGCTACGACGTCGTCGAGACGATCGAAGGCATGCTCGACGGCCGCGTGAAGGTGCTGATCGGCCTCGGCGGCAACTTCGCGATGGCGACGCCCGACACGCCGCGCACGTGGGAAGGCATGCGCCGCTGCGAACTGTCCGTGCACATCACGACCAAGCTGAACCGCAGCCATCTGATCCACGGCCGCGACGCGCTGATCCTGCCGACGCTCGGCCGCACCGAGATCGACCTGCAGGACAACGTCGCGCAGGGCGTGACGGTGGAGGATTCGATGAGCATGGTCCACGTGTCGTACGGGATGAACAAGCCGGCGTCGCCGAACCTGATGTCGGAGCCCGCGATCGTCGCGCACATGGCGCACGCGGTGTTCGGCAGCGACAAGATCGACTGGCTCGCGTACAAGGACGACTACGCTAAGATCCGCGACGCGATCGAGGCGACGCTCGACGGCTTCTACGACTACAACGCGCGCATCGCGCGGCCGGGCGGCTTCCACCTGCGCGTGGCGTCGCGCGACCGCGAATGGCTGACGCCGACGGGCAAGGCGAACTTCATCGCGCATGCGCTGCCGACCGACACGCCGATCCAGCGCGCCCGCGCGCTGCACGGCGAGCGGCTGATGACGCTGATGACGACGCGCTCGCACGATCAGTACAACACGACCGTCTACGGGCTCGACGACCGCTACCGCGGCGTGTTCGGCCAGCGCCGCGTGGTGTTCGTCAACCGCGACGATCTCGCGATGCTGGGCCTCGCGGCCGGCGAATGGGTCGACATGGAAACCGTGTGGCACGACGGCATCGAGCGCCGCGCGAACGGCTTCCTGCTCGTCGAGTACGACATTCCGCGCGGCTGCATCGGCGCGTACTACCCGGAAACCAACCCGCTCGTGCCGCTCGACAGCGTCGGCGACGTGTGCAACACGCCGACGTCGAAGTCGGTGCCCGTGCTGCTGCATCGCGCGGCCGCGCCGGCCTCGATCGCCGCCTGACGGAGCGCGGCGAAGATCGTTCGTCCGCGCGGGCACCGGCTGCGGAGGCTGCCTGCCCCGAACCGCGAGCCGTTGCCCGCGGAGGCGACGCCCGACCCGCCCTGCCGCGTCACCTGACCCACCCCGCCCAATCGCGACGGCCACGCAGGAAGCCGCCATGCTCGGCGGCCGCGTCCGCGATCCGATGCAGCAGGACCACGCCGCTCAGCAACGCATGCGCGGCGTCGCCGTCGCGCGCGGCCACGCGACGCCGCAACACGCGGGCCGCTGCGGCGCACGTGTGTTCGAGCCGCGCGAAATCCGCCTGCACGATGCGCCCCCGCACCACCGCTGCCGCACGGCGCACGGCCGGTTCGTGCGTGGCCAGTTCGGCGAGCGACAGCAGGCTGTCGCCGAGTCCCCAGATCGCGAGCAGATCGCGCATGTCGCGCTCGATCAGCGTCTGCGGCAGGCTGCCCGCGAAGCCGAGCTCGCGCGCGAGACGGTCGGCCGTGCGGCTCAACCATGCACTCGCGGGCCACGCACGCGGATCGCGCGCGATCCCGGCCAGATCGCGGCGCACCGCGCGATGCAGGCGGCGCCGGCTGGTGCCGGGATCGCCGGGAAACACCAGCGCGAAGATCAGCGCGCCGAACGCGATACCGAGCAGCGTCGCGAGCGCGCTGTTCAGGAACGCGGTATCGCCGATGCGCGTCGTGTTGTCCGGCGACGTGAAATTCCAGAAGAAGATCGAGAACGCGCTGCCCATCGCCGCCGTGCGCGGATGGCGCATCGCGATCCCGGTGCCGATCAGGAATACGCCGAGGATGTAGGCGAGCATCTCGAAGCCCGACACCGCGGGCAGCAGCGCGAAGTTGCAGACGACGCCCGCGACCGCCGCGCATGCGGTGCCTTTCAGGAAACCGACGATCGCACGCACCGAATTGGGACGTGTCGAGAACAGTGCGCTCACCACGGCCGTGATCGCGACGAACCCGCCGCCCGCCGGCCATGCGGTGAAGATCCAGATCGCCGACGCGGCCAGCACCGCGATGAACGCACGAACGCCGTTGTGGCACGCGAGCACCGGATCGCGATGGAACGCATAGCGCACGCGTGCGGGCGGCGGCACCGGACGGTCGAGCAATGCCTGGCTCGCGAATGCGCGGCCGAAACCGCCGAGCAGCGCCGACAGCCGGTCGAGCGTGAGCAGGCGCGACGTGTCCGTGCCGGCCGGTACGGCCGCTTCGACACGCAACGCGTCGTCCACGCGCGCGCGTAGCGCCACTATCTCGTGCCCCGAGTCGCCCGACACGGCGACCCGGTCGAGCACGCTTGCCGCCTCGTCGACGAGCGGTTCCGGCGCGTCGCCGCTGCGCGCCGCATGCTCGCGGATCGCCTGCCCGGCGGCGTGCGCGGCGAGCACGCCCAGCGCCGCCACGCGCAGATGGCCGATCATGTTACGCACGGGCGGTGCGCCAGCCGCCGCATATTCGGCTGCCGTATCGAGTTCGAGCGCGTCCGCGAACAGCCGGTGGACGGCCGCGTCGTTCGGCTCGCGGCGCAGCGCGCCCGCGCCGACCGCCGCCGCGCGGTCGAGATAGCGCGCGAGCCGCGTGCGGACCTCCTTCAGCGGCGCGCCCGGCGCGAAGACCGTTTCAAACAGCGCACCGCACAGAATGCCCACCACCACGTACAGAAACCGCGCGACCGCGATGTCGAACGCATGCAGCGGCGCGGATACCGCGTCCATCGCGACGATCGCGGCCGTATAGCCCGCGAGCACCGCCGCATACGCACGAAAATTCCGCTGGAACGTCGCGATGCCCGCGCACAGGCCGATCCACGCGGCGAGCGCGGGCAGGAACAATTGCGGCGTCTGCGCGAATGCGCTGGTCAGCGCGAGCGCCACGGCCGCACCGATCGCGGTGCCGAGAATCCGGTACTGGCTCTTCGACAGCCCCATCCCGCGGCTACCCTGCGCGACGATCCACACGGTCGACGCGGCCCAGATCGGATCGTCGAGATTCATGCGGAACGCGATATGGAGCGCGAGCAACGACGCGGCGGTATTGCGCAATGCGAAGCCGAGCGCGCCCGGCGGCAAGGTGGGCCACGCATCGCGCAGCGCGGCCCGGATGGCCGCGAGCGACGGCATGCTGGGGAATGCGAATTTCATGCGGGGAGCATACGGTCGCGCGCCGGCCGCCACTACGGGGCAGCGGTGGAATGCGTTATTGCGCCGGGCGGGATAATTGGCTCGACCCGCGGCGATCCGGCCCACAACGGTAAGATGCGCGCATCCCGAACACTGAAACGAATCGCATGGACCTCCAGAGCATCCGGATATTCCTGCGCGTGGTCGAACGCGGCAGCTTCACCGCCGCCGCCACGCAACTCGACATGCCGCTCAGCCGCGTGAGCCGCAAGATCAGGCAGCTCGAGGACGACCTCGGCGTCCAGTTGCTGTACCGCACGACGCGCCGCGTGTCCGTCACCGAAGCCGGGCGCGACTATTACGAACGCTGCCTGCGCGCCGAGGAAATCCTGCTCGACGCGGATCGTCAGGTGCGCGCGCTGCGCACGGAACCCGAAGGCACGCTGCGCGTGCTGGTGCCCTACGCGATCGGCCTGTTCGAGCTGGAACCGGCGCTCGCCGAGTTTCGCCGGCGCTACCCGCTGGTCCAGCTCGTGCTGATTTACGACAACAGCGCGCTCGACCTCGTCGAACACGGCTTCGACGTCGCGCTGCGCACCGGCGTGCTGAACGATTCAGGCTATGTCGCGCGCTCGCTCGGCTGGTCGCACGCGAAGTTCGCGGCCAGCCCGCACTATCTCGACCGCGCCGGCCGGCCGCACACGCCGCAGGATCTGGCCGGTCACGACATCCTGTTCGTCGGCCGCGACACGCCCGGCCTGACCCTGCGCCTCACCAACGCGACCGGCGACGTGGCCGAAGTACCGGTACGGCCGGTGCTGATCTCGAACGAATCGGTCACGGTGCTGCGCCAAGCCGCGAGCGGCGGCGGCATTGCGCTGATTTCGACCCACTTCACCACCCGGCGAATCGAGAACAACGAGCTCGAAATCGTGCTGCCCGACTGGCATCGCACCGACGACGTCGAACTGCACGCGCTCTACCCGAAGCGCGCGACGCTCGACAGCAAGGTGCGCGCATTCGTCGAGTTCCTGACGGAAGTCTTCACCGCGTGGCGGACCGCACCGTAACGCGCCCGGCACGACCGACAATCGATGCGCGCCCGCTGCATTATTGCGGCGCAAGAAAGGAATTAATGAGCACGCAGGCGTTGATCGCCGTTCGCCGCATCGTTAGCCTGTGGCGATGAAAAACGACCACACATGCTACGGCAGCCACGTGAACGCTGCCCGCCGACGCGTCACGCGCGTCGCGCCTTCCTGACCGGCCTGCCTGCTTGCCGAAGCCCGTCACGGCTTCGCCGATCCGCTTGAACGCCTGAACCGCACGCTGCGCGCGGACGGCCCTCCGCTTGCCGGGCCGCTCGCACGCCGTGCGTGTCCGCCCGCAACGCGGCTCGCCCGCGCCGGCGCCGCACGCGCGTGCGCGACCGCTGGCGCGCACGGCCGGCTCCCTTTCATCACGCAGGAACCCCATGTCATCTCCGTCACCCCAGGCACCGTTGTCGGGCGGCAAGCTCGCGATCGGCACGATCGCGGTATCGCTCGCCATGTTCATGAACGTGCTCGATTCGTCGATCGCGAACGTCGCGATCCCGACGATCTCGGGCGACCTCGGCGTATCCGTCGATGAAGGCACGTGGGTGATCACGATCTTCGCGGCCGCGAACGCGGTATCGATTCCGCTGACCGGCTGGCTCACGCAGCGCTTCGGCCAGGTACGCCTGTTCGTCGCGTCGATCCTGCTGTTCGTGTTCGCGTCGTGGCTGTGCGGGATCGCGCCGAACCTGCCGACGCTGCTCGCCGCGCGGATCCTGCAAGGCGCGGTGGCGGGGCCGCTCGCGCCGCTGTCGCAGGCGCTGCTGCTCGGCGCCTGGCCGCGGCAGAAGTCGTCGACCGCGCTCGCACTGTGGTCGATGACGGCGCTCGTCGGCCCGATCGCCGGGCCGTCGCTCGGCGGCTGGATCACCTACGACTACAACTGGTCGTGGATCTTCTACATCAACATCCCGGTCGGCTTCTTCGCGGCGGCCGTCACGTGGTTCGTGTTCCGCGATCGCGAATCGGCCACGCGCCGCCTGCCGATCGATACGGTCGGCCTGCTCCTGCTCGTGCTGTGGGTCGCGTCGCTGCAGATCATGCTCGACAAGGGCAAGGACCTCGACTGGTTCAATTCACCCGTCGTCGTCGCGCTGGGCATCGTCGCGCTGATCGGCTTCGCGTTCTTCCTCGTGTGGGAGCTGAACGAGGCCAACCCGATCGTCGACCTGCGGCTCTTCACCCAGCGCAACTTCGCGGGCGGCACGATCGCGATCTCCGTCGCGTACGGGATGTTCTTCGGCACGCTCGTGCTGCTGCCGCAATGGATGCAGGGCTATCTCGGCTACCGCGCGATCGATTCGGGGCTCGCCACCGCGCCGCTCGGGCTGTTCGCGATCCTGCTCACGCCGGTCATGGGGCGTCTGCTGCCGCGCACCGACCCGCGCTATATCGCGACGCTCGCGTTCGTCGGCTTCGCGGTCGTGTTCATGATGCGCACGACGTTCTACACCGACGTGTCGCGCTGGGATCTGGTGCTGCCGACGCTGCTGCAAGGCATTCCGATGGCGATGTTCTTCGTGCCGCTGACGTCGATCATCCTGTCGGGGCTGCCGCCGGAGAAGATTCCGGCCGCGGCCGGCCTGTCGAATTTCGGCCGCACGTTCTGCGGCGCGGTGGGGACGTCGCTGATCAGCAATGCGTGGAACGATCGCACGATCCTGCATCACGTGCGGCTCACCGAACAGGCGAGCGTCACCAATCCGGTCTTCACGCAGCAGCTCGACACGACCCGTTCGCTGCTGCACCTGAGCCCCGATTCGGCGCTCGCGTTCTTCAATGCATCGGTCGATTCGCAGGCGGCCGTGATGGGATTGAACGACATCTTCTACGTGTCGGCGATCATCTTCATCGCGATCATCCCGCTGATCTGGATCACGAAACCGGTGCGCTCGGGCGGCGGCGATGCCGATGCGGCGGCGGCCGGCGCGCATTGATCGGCGTTCGTTGCGCGGGACGCAGCGCCTGCGTCGCGCGGGCCGCGGAACTCGCCCGTCATGGCGGCACCATCGTCAGGCGCCCGTGCGGCAGCGAGCCCGTGTTGTATCGAATCGTTTCAACGCGCCAACGGCGTCGGATGCTGCGGGTATACTCCGTCGTCAGCCGCCTGCCGTCTCGTCGTCCGTCAAAAGCGGCCCGATTCCGGGCGGTTTCGTCGCGAAGCTTCGCGTTTCGCCCCCCGCGCCCCAGCCTCGACACGAGACACCCGACGCCGACCATGAAACGATTCCTGCTGCTCCTTCCCGCCGCGCTGCTCGCCGCCTGCGGTTCCGCGCCCTCGTCCGACTCGGCCGGCTCGGGCGCCGCGCCGATGATCTACGTGTCGTCGCAACGTCCGGCCTACGCGGTCGCGAACTGCCTCGACAGCCGCCTGTCGGGCACCGAGCAATCGCAGCACAACGGCGTGACCGACATCGCCGTCGGCTCGAATTCCTACTTCGTCACGCTGACGCCGTCGGGCAGCGGCTCGGTGATCAAGGTCGTGCGCGGCTCCGGCAACGAGCCGGCCGAGGAAGCGATGCGCTTCGCGATCGCGCGCTGCGCGATCTGACGCCCCCTGCGCCGGGCGCCCGCCCGGCCCGCCGCTGTGCGCCGCCCGGCGCGCGTGCCGAATATTTTCATCCGGGTGCCCGTCGATGAGAGAATCGCACCACGATTCCCTTTCGATGGAGCCCGCATGAAGCACCTGCTGTCCCGGCTGTTCGTCAGCGCCGCGCTCGTCGCGCTTGTTCCGGCGCTGCCGGCGCAGGCAGCCACGCCGCCCGGCATCTTCGTCGTCGCCACGCAGCTCGGCGAATTCACGACCCTCGACCCGAGCGGGATCTACGAGCTGGTGCCGTCCGAATACGTCGCGAACACCTACGAGCGGCTGGTGCGCGTCGACCTGAAGGACCCGACGCGCTTCGACGGACAGATCGCGCAATCGTGGACGGTCGGCGCCGACGGCGTGACCTACACGTTCAAGCTGCGCCCGGGCCTCACGTTCCATTCCGGCAACCCGGTCACCGCCGACGACGTCGCGTGGTCGCTGCAGCGCACCATCCTGCTCGACAAGGGGCCGGCCGGCGTGCTCGCCGATCTCGGCCTCACGAAGGCGAACGTGACGCAGAAGGTACGCGTGGTCGATCCGCAAACCGTCGTGCTCGAAACCGACCGCAAGTACGCGCCGAGCTTCGTGCTCAACGTGCTGAGCGCATGCCCGGCATCGGTCTTCGACAAGAAGCTGCTGCTGTCGCACCAGCAAGGCAACGATCTCGGCAGCGGCTGGCTGCGCACCAACGACGCGGGCTCGGGCCCGTACCAGCTCGTCAAGTGGACGCCGAACGAGACCATCGTGCTGCAGCGTTTCGACAAATACCGCACGCCGTACCCGATGAAGCGCGTGGTGCTGCGCCACGTGCCCGAAGCCTCCGCGCAACGGCTGCTGCTGGAGAACGGCGACGCCGACGCCGCGCGCAACCTGAGCCCCGACAGCCTCGCCGCGCTGTCGAAGGCCGGCAAGATCAAGGTCGCGTCGTGGCCGGTGTCCGCCCTGCTCTACCTGAGCCTGAACACGAAGAACCCGAACCTCGCGAAGCCCGACGTGCAGCAGGCGATGAAGTGGCTCGTCGATTACGACGGCATCCAGCGCAATATCGTCAGCACGACGTACAAGGTGCATCAGACCTTCCTGCCCGAAGGCTTCCTGGGCACGCTGAACGCGCGGCCGTACAAGCAGGACGTCGCGAAGGCGAAGGCGCTGCTCGCGAAGGCCGGCTTGCCGAACGGCTTCGACGTGACGATGGACATGCCGAACGACTATCCGTACCTCGAGATCGCGCAGGCGCTGCAGGCGAACTTCGCGCAGGCGGGCATCCGCGTGAAGCTGATCCCGGGCGACGCGAAGCAGGCGATCGGCAAGTACCGCGCGCGCCAGCACGACATCTTCATCGGCGAATGGTCGCCCGACTACATGGACCCGAACAGCAACGCGCGCGGCTTCGCGTGGAATCCGGACAACTCGGACCAGTCGCCGACCAAGATGCTCGCATGGCGCAACGGCTGGGACATTCCGCAACTGACGAAGGACACCGAGGCCGCGCTCGTCGAGCCGTCGCCCGCGAAGCGCGCGCAGCGTTACGAGGCGCTGCAGAAGGCCGTGCTCGCGAACTCGCCGTTCATCATCATGTTCGAGAAGGTCGTGCAGGTCGCCACGCGCCCCGGCGCGACCGGGCCGGAAATCGGGCCGATCAACGACCTCGTGTCGTACCGCACGCTCGCGAAGTAATCGCGGCCGCCCGCGCTGGCCGCGACGCGCGTCGGCGGCCGGCAGTGCCACGCGATCCGGCGGCCGCGCGGGGCGCCGGACATGCGGCAGCAGGCGGCCGCCCGCACCCGTTCAATTGAATGCCGCCCACACCAGGTATGCATTCAGCCCGACGATCACGACCGTCGCCGCGCCGGCGACGATCCGCAGCGGCATCCGCATCGCGTAAGCGCCCATCACGTCCGTGCGCGCCGACAGCAGCAGCAGCGCGATCATCGGCATCGGCAGCACGAAGCTCAACACGACCTGGCTCGCCACCATCGCGCGCGTGACGTCGCAGCCCAATGCCACCACCACGAACGCGGGCGCGATCGTCACCGCGCGCCGCACCCAGATCGACATGCGGCGGTGGATGAAGCCCTGCATCACGACCTGCCCCGCCATCGTGCCGACCACCGAGCTCGACACGCCCGACGTCAGCAACGCGACGAGAAACAGCGCGCCGGCCGCCGGCCCGAGCACCGGGATCAGCGTGTGATAGGCGTCGCCGATGTCGGTCATGCCCGGCGCGGCCGCATGAAACGCGGACGACGCCATCATCACCATCGCGAGATTCACGAACCCGGCGAGCCCGAGCGCGACCACGACCTCGCGGTTCGAGAAACGCACGAGCCGCCGCCGCTCGGCGTCGTCGCGCGGCGCGGTGCGATCCTGCGTGAGGCCCGAATGCAGATACAGCGTGTGCGGCATGATCGTCGCGCCGATGATGCCGACCGCGATCGTCAGCGCCGCATGATCCGGAATCTGCGGGACCACCAGATGGAACGCGGCCGCATGCCAGTCCTGCGGCGCGATCAGCAGTTCGCCGAGATAGCACGCGCCGATCACGCCGACCAATGCGGCGATCGCCGCCTCCAGCGGCCGGAAGCCGCGTTTTTCGAGCGCGAGGATCGCGCAGGTCGCGAACGCGGTCGCGATCATCCCCGCGAACAGCGACAGGTGGCACAGCAACCCGAACGCGAGCGCGCCGCCGAGGAATTCGGCGAGATCGGTCGCCATCGCGGCGATCTCCGACGCCACCCACATGCCCCACACGACCGGCGCGGGGAAGCGGTCGCGGCACAGCTCGGCGAGATTGCGGCCGGTCACGATGCCGAGCTTCGCCGACATCGCCTGGAACAGCATCGCGATCGCGTTCGCGGCCAGCACGACCCACAGCAGCCGGTATCCGTACGCGGCGCCGGCCTGGATGTTGGTCGCGAAGTTGCCGGGATCCATGTAGCCGATCGATGCGATCACGGCCGGGCCGACGAACGGCAGCAACGCGGCGACGCCGGTGCGGCGCCCTTCCAGCGCGGCACGCGCCGCGCCGTCGGTCTGCTCGGTGGACAGGCCCGGCAGCGCAAAGCCGCCGGCAGGTTTGCTCGGGACGGGAATCATGGCAAGTATTCCGTTCGAATGAGGACGGCTGATTCAGGGATCGCGCCCCGCCACAACCAGCATGCCGCGTGCCGGCCATGGCAGGACGCCGGCGGCGTCACAGCGGCACGACGTCGGGACGGTTGCGCGGAAACCGTGCGATCACGTCCGGCGCGATGTTCAGGTGCGCTTCGACGAGCTTCGGCGGCGTGTGCGCGAGCCAGTCGGACAGCGACACCTCCGCATAGCGGTCGGTCTTGAAGATCTCGAGGAATACGAGGTCGGTCTTGCCGGTGTTCTGCACGTAGTGCCCGAGGCTCTTCTTCACGTAGCCGACGTCGCCCGCGCGGAAGTCGGCCGTCTGCGCCTTCGGCCCCGTGTCGAACACGGTCATCCGCGCCTCGCCTTGCAGGTAGTACTGCCATTCGTCGGCGTTCGGGTGCCAGTGCAACTCGCGCATGCCGCCCGGGTGCACGGTGACGAGCGCCGCCGCGACGGTCGTGGACACGTTGAAGTTGGTGCTGTCCGCGATCCGCACCTCGCCGCCGCGCGTCTTCCTGACCGGTTTCATGTCGCCGAGCGAAAAGACGAACGGATGCGGCGGCACCCCGGCCGACGCGGCCGACGCGCGCTGCGCGTCCGCAAGCGGGCCCGGTTCGTCGCCCTGGAAGATCCACAGGTTGTCGAGCGGCACGTTCCGGAACGCATCGGCCGGCACGCCGAAGTTCAGCGCGAGCACATCGGGCGGCGTATGCGCGATCCAGTCGGTCAGCAACAGCGTGTTGAATTCCGATGCGCGGCCGTTATCGAATGCGAGCAGGAATTCGGCGCCCTCGCTGCCGATGCCCTGCAGCGAATGCGGCAGGCCGGGCGGGAAATACCAGAGATCGCCGGTCTTGACGTCCTGGACCGACGGCCGCCCGAGTTCGTCGAGCACCGTGATCCGGCAGCGGCCGTCGAGCATGATCGCCCACTCGGCCTGCTGGTGCCAGTGCATCTCGCGAATGCCGCCGCGCGTCAGGCGCATGTTGACGCCGGAAATGGTTTCGGAAATCGCGAAATCGTCCTGCGTGACTTCGCGCGCCCATCCGCCATTTTGAATGCGCTTATGCGCATTATTGAAAGACGCCCAGAATAACGGCATCCCGTTGATATCGGTGGCCGGCGGATCCTGAAAGGACGGGAATTGATTGGCGATGGCCGGATTTTTAGGCCCCGGATCGGTCAGGCTCTGGCGGTTGCGCGCATTCACCGCGCCTTCCGGCGGACTGTCCGGATTACCGAACGAGGCGGCCTTGGCGGTTACCGCGATGCCCGCGGCGGCAATCGCGCCGGCCGTGCTCGTCAACATCTTGCGTCGAGAAAGATTCGTCATGATTTCCTCTTATTCGTGCAATCGAGAGAATTTCCATTACGGAATACTTGCCGCTTTTTCGAATTACCGAAAATCAAACATCCCGTGACGCAAGTTAAATACAAAACCATCTAAAAATTAAATGAATTATTAATCTTGATTGATGAGTTAAACTGATCGACTTTAATTTTGTAATTATTGCGATGCAGCAGACTGTAAATGGCGGCAAGCTGTGCTCGATATGCGCACCGCGCGATTGCCGCCCAATGCCATCGATTCGGGTTTC
Organism: Burkholderia sp. AU39826; assembly: GCF_020419965.1. NCBI lineage: Bacteria > Pseudomonadati > Pseudomonadota > Betaproteobacteria > Burkholderiales > Burkholderiaceae > Burkholderia > Burkholderia sp. AU39826. Next base: position 261,792 of record NZ_JAIZQG010000001.1, on the reverse strand, counting down.
CTGGCGCGCAAACCGGAATGGAAAAATGCGGATGCGCCGGCTTTCACCGGCCCGGAGCGGAACCGGGACCGGTCACTCCCGCGGCATGTCGGCGAGTCGTTGCGCGGCGAAGCGCAATCCGCCGAGAATGCGTTCGGCGATCCTCGCCGGAAATCCGGCCGGCAGCGCCGCGCCAACCGATTCGATCACCTGCGGCGTCATCGCGACGAGCCGTTCGACGATCGGTGTCGCGATATCGCCAAGCAGGCAATGCTCCGCCATCGCAGTGAAGTGCCGGCGCGTGATATCGCGCATCGCGTAGTGCTTGCGCTTGCCGTGCACCGCCATCGCGAGCTTCGCCTTGTGCCACGACCACTGGTTCGCGCCATCTCCCTCGACCGGCCAGATCGACATCACGTCGTAGAGCGGCGTCAGACGGAAGCGGCCGCCCGGCAGCAGGCGCAGACTGAAGTTCTTCGCATGCCCGTCCTGTGCGGCAAGCATCCAGAACACCACCAACGCGGTGAACAACGTGTCGAGGTCGGCCTGCGCCGTTTCCGACCGGCGCAGAATGCCGGCCAGATCGGGCACCCCGGGGCCACCCTGCGATTCGTATTTCAGATGCGGCGGCACGCCGAGCGCCTGACAGAAATCTTCTTGCGGCAAGCGCAACAGCCAGCCGCCGTCACGATGCAGCGCGCGATCGAAGCGCGTGACCGACAGCACCTTGTGTGCGCCGAAACGCACGATGTCGGCCTCCGCCGTCGGCAGGCCGAACGCACGCAGGATCGCGAGGCACAGCCATTCGTTTTCGACGGATGTCGTCAGATCCGCACGCTTGTTGCCGACCAGCCCGAGCGGCAACTTCAGAATATGCGTCGTCGGGGTCGCGCCATGCGGACGCATCCATCGCCCGTCGTGAAACAGCAGCGCGGTCTTTTCCTGCGCGCCGGCCAGCGACAGGCGGAAATCGTCGTCGTCCTGCGCACCGCCCGCCGCCCCGCTCGCCTGATCGAGCACGCGCGCCACCTCGTCGTCGGACAACGGCGTGCCGTCGATCCGGTCATGGCCTGCCGGGGTTTCATCCTCGCCGAGCAACTGCACCGCGCCGACGCAGTCCCGGCCGAGCGCGGCGAGCAGATCGAACGGCTCGATCGTCGCCGTGCCGAACCGCGATGCAAGCCGCCGACGAATTGCATTGCTGTCCGGCAGCAGATTGTCGAAGTAGTGATTGACGCGCGCGCCGCGCAACGGCGCATCGCCGACGCCGAACGGCAGCGACAGCGACAGCGGGCGGCCGGCGTCCGACTGTTTCCAGCCGGCGTCGTACAGCAGTTCCATGTCGCCGCGAGCGGGAATCCGCCAGATTCCCACCCGCACGCCGTTGGCCCAGATCGATAGCGCGCGGCCGTGCGATTTGCGTCCCATCGATTACCACTCGACGTTGGCAACGTCGCGCCCGTCCTTCGTGCGGATGCTGAGTTCGAGACCGTACAGCGCGGTCAATTCGAGCAATTGCTTGAGCGACAGGCTTTCGGTGCGGGTGGTTTCAAGCGACGACAGGCGCGACTGGCCGACGCCGATGCGCGCCGCCGCTTCGGTTTGCGTCAGCCCCTTGGCCTGACGTGCGGACGACAGGATTTCAGCCAGTTGCACGGGGGTATTGACGATGAGATTCACGGGGATGGGCTCGGTATACGATCCATGCAGTATATCTCCGTGAGAAATAAACGCAAATTATTCCTGTCAGGCATAAACGCGTAATATGTCTGTCAGGAATAATCCGTCATGCGGGCCAACCGTCTCCGCTCATCGGGTATTCCCCGCCCCTATCATCGTGAGCCAGCCATAGTTTTTATTCGCTGGCGCCAATGATTTTGGTTTTGTCAGATAGATGACATCGAATCATCAAATGACAACGATCTAACAGCCGATGACCTGCGCGTTCGCCCATACCGTCGAGTCCCGCTATGCCGAGCTGACGCCGACCGCCAAGCGCATCGCGAGCTACATGCTCGCGAACCTCGATCGGCTCGGCCTCGAGACCGCCGACCAGATCGCGCAGCAAGCCGGCACCAGCGGCATTTCGGTCGGGCGTTTCCTGCGCAGCGTCGGCTACCGCAATCTCGACGACCTGAAACGCGAACTGCGCGGCGGCGGCGATCGCCCGTGGATGATCACCGACCGGCTCGACGAGTACCGCCGCGCCAGCGCCACGCAAACGACCGCCGGCGAGCGCGACAGCAACAGCAATGGCAGCACGCTCGCGTCGTCGCTCGAGCGCGAGCTCGACGCGATCCGCCACGTGTACCGCCTGGCCGAAGGCCCGGTGTTCGCGCAGGTGGCCGACCGGATCGCGCATGCCGACGCCGTGTTCATCCTCGGCATCCAGTCGACGCGCGGCATCAGCAACGCATTCAGCAGCTACCTCGAATACCTGCGCCCGCGCGTGTTCTATTCCGACGGCCAGTCGGGTTCGTACGTCGATTCGCTGAATTCCGAGTTCGAACGGCCGTACTGCATCGTCACCGACACGCGCGCGTATTCGCGCAGCGCGCGCCGCTATTGCCAGGCGGCCGCCGAGCGCGGGCAGCCGTTCGCGCTGGTCACCGATCTGTATTGCCCGTGGGCGCGCGAATGGCCGGCCGATCTGCTGCAGGTGAAAACCGACGTCGGCCAGTTCTGGGATTCGCTCGCACCGCTCACCTGCCTGTTCAACCTGCTGATCACGGCCGTGGTCGACCGCCTCGGCCCCGCGATCGACCGGCGCGTCGCGCGCAACCGCGAACTGCAGCGCACGTTCGACCAATTCGAATCCTGAGCGAGCCGCCCCGCCGATGAACGATTACCGCCTCGTCGAAATCACGCCCGCCACGCATCGCGTCGACATCGATCTCGTCTATGCGACCGACCGCAACCTGACCGGCAAGCCGATCTACCGCCGCGCGCACTGCCTGCTGCTGGCGCCGGCCGAAGCCGCATTGCGCCGCGCGGTCGACGTCGCCGCGCAGGCCGGCTTCACGCTGCGCATCTACGACGCCTACCGGCCGCCGCAGGCGCAGCAGGTGCTGTGGGACTTCCTGCCCGATCCGAATTTCGTCGCCGATCTCGGGCGCGGCTCGAATCACAGCCGCGGCACCGCGCTCGACCTGACGCTCGTCGGCGCGAACGGCGAGCCGCTCGACATGGGCACGGGCTTCGACGAGATGGTCGCCGCGTCGGGTCATTTTCACGCGGGATTGCCCGAGCAAGTGCAGCGCAACCGGCTGCTGCTGCTCGGCGTGATGCACGCGGCCGGCTTCGCGCACATCGACAGCGAATGGTGGCACTACGAACTGCCCGGCTCGCACGCGTTGCCGCAGATCGACAATGCGGCGAGCGGCCCGTGGCGCCTGATGTAGCGGCAGCGCACGCCCCCTTTTGCATGCACGTTCACGTTCAACGACTCAAACGACAGATGGAGAAGCGCCCATGAAATTCCCGACCTCCCGGCTCGTCGCGGCGCTGGCCGCCGCGTCCGTATTCGCCGCCGTTCCGCTTGCCGCCGCCCACGCGGAAACGCCGAAGGACATGTTCGTGATGGCCACGCTGCTCGACGAATTCACGACGCTCGACCCGGGCGAAATCTACGAACTGGTGCCGGAGGAATACGTTGCGAACACGTACGACCGGCTCGTGCGCGTCGACCTGCGCGATCCGTCGAAATTCAACGGCGACGTCGCGCAATCGTGGACGGTGAGCCCCGACGGCCTGACCTACACGTTCAAGCTGCGTACCGGCCTGAAGTTCCACTCGGGCAACCCGCTGACGGCCGACGACGTCGCGTGGTCGATCCAGCGCGCGGTGCTGCTCGACAAGGGGCCGGCCGCCGTGCTGACCGGCATCGGCCTCACGAAGGCGAACGTCGTCGCGAACGTGAAGAAGCTCGACGACGCGACGGTGTCGGTCACGACCGACCGCAAGTACGCGCCGACCTTCGTGCTGAACGTGCTCGGCTCGTGGCCCGCGTCGGTGCTCGACAGGAAGCTGCTGCTGTCGCACCAGCAAGGCAACGACTTCGGCAACGCGTGGCTGAAGACCAACGAAGCCGGCTCGGGCGCATACAGGCTCGTCAAGTGGACGGCCGGCGACAGCCTCGTGCTGCAACGCTTCGACGGCTACCGGCTGCCGCTCGCGATGAAGCGCATCGTGCTGCGCCACGTGCCCGAGGCGGCAAGCCAGCGCCTGCTGCTGGAAAACGGCGACGTCGACGCGGCGCGCGACCTGAGCCCCGACGATCTGGCGTCGGTCGTGAAGTCGGGCAAGGCGAAGGTGGCGGCATCGCCGCAGGCGACGCTGCTGTATCTCGGCCTGAACACGAAGAACCCGACGCTCGCGAAACCCGACGTGCAGGAAGCGCTGAAATGGCTCGTCGACTACGCGGGTATCCAGGGCAACGTCGTGAAGACGACCTACAAGGTGCACCAGACCTTCCTGCCCGAAGGCTTCCTCGGCACGCTGAACGCGAACCCGTACAAGCTCGACGTCGCGAAGGCGAAGGCGCTGCTCGCGAAGGCCGGCGTGCCGAACGGCTTTTCGGTGACGATGGACGTGCGCAACGACTATCCGTACACGGAGATCGCGCAGGCCGTGCAGGCGAATTTCGCGCTGGCCGGCATCAAGGTGCAGCTGATCCCCGGCGACAACAAGCAGACGCTCGCGAAATACCGCGCGCGCCAGCACGACATCTACATCGGCGAATGGTCGGCCGACTACGTCGATCCGCACAGCAACGCGCAGGGCTTCGCGTGGAATCCGGACAACGCCGACAAGTCGAGCTATAAAATGCTGGCCTGGCGCAACAACTGGGACATCCCGCAACTGACGAAGCAAACCGACGCCGCGCTCGCCGAACCGGCCGCCGCGAAACGCGCGCAGCTTTACCAGACGATGCAGAAGGAAGTGCTCGCGCGCTCGCCGTTCGTGATCATGTTCGAGAAAGTCGCGCAGGTCGCGACGCGGCCCGGCGTGAGCGGGCTCGAAGTCGGGCCGATCAACGATCTCGTGTCGTACCGCAACCTGAAGAAGCAATAAGATTCGCCGCATGTCGACTCCCGCCTCCTCCCTCGAAGCGCTGCGCACGCTGCCCGCGCGGCGCCCGGCCGTACGCTGGGCGCTGCGCGTGCTGCGCTGGGCGATCACGCTCGCCGTCACGTTCGCGGGGCTGCTCGCGCTGACGTTCGTGATCGGCCGCAAGGTGCCGATCGACCCTGTGCTCGCGATCCTCGGCGATCGCGCGTCGGCCGAAGCGTACGCGGCCGAGCGCATCGCGCTCGGGCTCGACAAGCCGCTCGCCACGCAATTCCTGATCTACGCGCGCGACGTGCTGCACGGCAATCTCGGCGTGTCGCTGCTGACCGCGAACCCGGTGCTCGACGATATCCGGCGCGTGTTTCCGGCCACGCTCGAACTGGCGACGATCGCGACGCTGATCGGCATCGCGATCGGCGTGCCGCTCGGCGTCGCGGCCGCGGTGAAGCACAACCGGCCGATCGATCACGTCGCGCGCTTCGTCGGGCTGATCGGCAATTCCGTGCCGGTGTTCTGGCTCGGGTTGATGGGGCTGCTGCTGTTCTATGCGCGGCTGCACTGGGTCGGCGGCCCCGGCCGGCTCGACCCGGTGTACGACGGCATGGTCGATCCGCGCACCGGCAGCCTGCTGCTGGATGCGGCGCTCGCGGGCGAGTGGGACGTGTTCCGCAACGCGGTATCGCACATCGCGCTGCCGGCCGCGATCCTCGGCTACTACTCGGTCGCGTATCTGAGCCGCATGACGCGCTCGTTCATGCTCGACCAGCTGAGCCAGGAATACATCGTCACCGCGCGCGCGAAGGGCCTGTCCGAGCGGCGCGTGATCTGGCGGCACGCGTTCGGCAACATCATGGTGCCGTTGCTCACCGTGATCGCGCTCACGTACAGCAACCTGCTCGAAGGCTCGGTGCTGACCGAGATCGTGTTCGCGTGGCCGGGGCTCGGCTCGTACCTGACCGGCGCGCTGCTGAACGCGGACATGAACGCGGTGCTCGGCGCGACGCTCGTGATCGGCGCGATGTTCATCACCGTCAACCTGCTGACCGACGCGCTGTACCGCGTGTTCGATCCACGTGCGCGCTGAGGGCCGCTTCGACATGACCGTTTCCATCCTGCTTGTTGCTCCACCCATGCCGAAGGCGACCCGACCATGAATGCCGAGCGTCTCACCCTGCGCGCGTGGCTGCTTTCCGATGCGCCCGCGTCGCGTTCGCAGGCCGCGTTCGGCCTCGCGTACCGACGCTGGCGCCGGTTCGCCACGAATCCGCTCAACCTGTTCGGGCTCGCGATCCTGCTTGCGCTGATCGTCGTCGCGATCGTCGGCCCGCTGATCATGCCGCACGATCCGCTGCGCCAGGTGCTGTCCGACCGGCTGCTGGCGCCCGGCTCGCCGTCGCACTGGTTCGGCACCGACCAGCTCGGCCGCGACATCCTCTCGCGGCTGATCGCCGGGTCGCGCCTGACGCTCGGCATCGCGCTGCTCGTCGTCGCGATCGTCGTGCCGATCGGCCTCCTGATCGGCACGACGGCCGGCTATTGCGGCGGCTTCGTCGACAGCGTGCTGATGCGCATCACCGACATCGCGCTCGCGTTCCCGAAGATCGTGCTCGCGCTCGCGTTCGCGGCCGCGCTCGGCCCCGGCGTGATCAACGCCGTGGTCGCGATCTCGATCACCGCGTGGCCCGCGTATGCGCGGCTCGCGCGCGCCGAAACGATCCGCATCGCGCAAGCCGACTACATCCATGCCGCGCGGCTGCAAGGCGCGTCGGGCCCGCGCATCCTGCTGCGCTACATCATGCCGCTGTGCATGTCGTCGGTGATCGTGCGCGCGACGCTCGACATGGCCGGCATCATCCTGACCGTCGCGGGCCTCGGCTTTCTCGGCCTCGGCGCGCAGCCGCCGAGCCCCGAGTGGGGTTTCATGGTCGCGTCGGGCCGCAACGTGCTGCTCGACGCGTGGTGGGTCGCGACGCTGCCCGGCATCGCGATCCTGCTCGTGAGCCTCGCGTTCAACCTGCTCGGCGACGGGCTGCGCGACGTCTTCGATCCCCGTCATGGAGCGTGACATGCCGACGAATTCCACTACCGCGCCGGCGCCGCTCTGCGAGATCGACGGGCTGAAGATCGGCTTTCGCGGGCACGACGGCAGCGTGACCGACGCCGTGCGCGACCTGTCGCTGACCCTCGCGCCCGGCGAACGGCTCGGCATCGTCGGCGAATCGGGCTCCGGCAAGTCGCTGACGGGCCGCGCGCTGCTCGGCCTGCTACCCGACGCCGCGCGCTTTTCGGCGCGCACGATGCGCTTCGCGGGGCACGACCTGCTCGCGATGTCGCCGCGCGAGCGCCGGCGGCTGTGCGGCAGCCAGATGGGGATGATCCTGCAGGACCCGAAATATTCGCTGAATCCGGTGATGACGGTCGCGAAGCAGATGGGCGAGGCGTTCCGCCTGCACGAGCCCGGCTTGCGCGGCCGCGCGCTGCGCGAACGGATCGTCGAGGCGCTCGCGGCCGTGCAGATCCGCGATCCGGCGCGCGTCGCCGATGCGTATCCGCACGAGCTGTCGGGCGGCATGGGCCAGCGCGTGATGATCGCGATGATGGTGTCGACCGGCCCGCGCCTCTTGATCGCCGACGAGCCGACGTCCGCGCTCGACGTCGCGGTGTCGATGCAGGTGCTCGCGGTGCTCGACGCGATGATCGCGCGCCACGGCACGGGCCTGATGTTCATCAGTCACGACCTGCCGCTCGTGATGTCGTTCTGCGATCGCGTCGCGGTGATGTATGCGGGTCGCGTGGTCGAAACCTGCGCCGCGCGCGACCTGCGCGACGCTTCGCATCCCTATACGCGCGGCCTGCTCGCGGCCAACCCGCCGCTCGCGAACCCGCCCGACGAACTGCCGGTGCTGCGGCGCGATCCGGCATGGCTCGATTCCGCACCGCCCGCCTTCGCGCCCGCCAATCGACAGGAGCCCGCACGATGATCGACGTCGATCACGTCTCCATTCGTTTCCCGACCCGCACGGGTCATGTCGACGCCGTGCGCGACGCGAGCTTCGCGGTGCGCGACGGCGAAGTATTCGGGCTCGTCGGCGAATCGGGATCCGGCAAGTCGACGCTGCTGCGTGCGCTGACGGGCCTCGTGCCGCTCGCGGGCGGCAGCCTGTCGATCGATGGCCGCGCGGTGGGCGGCACGCCCGATCGCGCATTCCGCCGGCACGTGCAGATGGTGTTCCAGGATCCGTACGCATCGCTGCATCCGCGCTTCACGGTCGACCAGACGCTGCGCGAGCCGCTGTCGATCCATGCGATCGGCGACGCCGACGCGCGGATCGCCCGCGCGCTGTCCGAGGTCGGCCTCGGCCCGTCGTTCCGCTTCCGCTATCCGCATCAGCTGTCGGGCGGCCAGCGGCAGCGCGTGGCGATCGCGCGTGCGCTGATCGTCGAGCCGCGCGTGCTGCTGCTCGACGAGCCGACGTCCGCGCTCGACGTATCGGTGCAGGCCGAGATCCTCAACCTGCTGCGCCGCCTGCATCGCGAGCGCAACCTGACGATGATTCTCGTCAGCCACAACCTCGCGGTGATCGGCTTCCTGTGCCAGCGCGTCGCGGTGATGCAGCACGGCGAGATCGTCGAGCAATTGCGGGTCGAGGACGTGCGCGCCGGGCAGGTCGCACGCGACTACACGCGCACGCTGCTGAACGCGACCGAAGGCTATCGACGGCTCGATCCGGCGGCCGGTGTGCCGACCGCCTGACATCCGCACGACGCGCCGGCATGCGATACTCGGCACGCCGCGCACGGGTTCGCCGTCGCAGGGAACCCCGGTGCGCCGGGCGAGTCCATTTCCTTTCGTCAACAACTCAACAGCAACAGGGGGCATCCATGCTGCAATTCATCGAAACCCTGGTCGTCGGGCTCATCGTCGGCCTCCTCGCCCGCGCGTTCAAGCCGGGCGACGACAAGATGGGTATCCTGATGACCATCGTGCTCGGCGTCGTGGGTTCGCTGGTCGCCGGCTACGTCGGTCGCGCGGCCGGCTGGTACGCGCCGGGCCAGGGCGCCGGCTGGATCGCGTCGATCATCGGTGCGATCGTGCTGCTCGTGGTCGTCGGCGCGATCCGCAAGCGCGCGGGCTGAACACCGCCCGCCGCGCGCCAGCGCAACACGGCCGCTCGCCCCGCGCGAGCGGCCGTTTTCTTTTGGCGAATCGTCATTCTCAGGATTGCCGATTCGTTGAGCCCTCAACGATTTACCTGCAAATCCCGCATCCATTGACGGGTGTCCACCGAGCCTACGTCATCGGCAATACCCTGACTTGCGGCCGCACAATTTTGAGATAAATTGATTGAAGAAACACGGCGTCGTTTGCTCGTCGTCGTTATTTCCGGTTTCTCACTCAAGAGGTTCGATGAAATTGCCGTTTACGCATACAGCATCGCAGCGTTGACGGACTGCCATTCGAGCGGCCTCGCTGCGACGCGCTTCCTCTCTGGAGCCTGTCATGAAGCATCGCCTGTTCGCCGCCTCGTTCGCATTGGCTGCCTCGCTTCTGGCGCCTTCCTCGTCCTTTGCCGAAGGCGCATCCGGCATCATCCACTTCACCGGCATGATCGTCGAGCCGCCCTGCTCGTTCGCGCCCGACACGGCCAACGCCGCCCGCATACGCGCCGATTGCCCGCGGCCCGCGACCGGGCAGATCGCGTTCGTCGACGCGGCAAGCCAGCAGGCCGTCAAGACCACGACCTTTACCGAAGCTTCGGGCGCAATCGTTTTACCGAAGCGCGCGGGCAACAGTCGTGCACCGATGATCGCCGTCGTGACCTACCAGTAAAGCTCGCCGCGGCCGCGCGTCAGTCGCGATGGCGCGCGATCCAGTCGCTGAACGCGCGAATCTTCTGCTGGCCGCCGAGGTTCTCGGGATAGACGAAGAAATAGCGCGCGCCCGTCTCGAGCACGATGTCGAACGGCCGTTCGAGCCGGCGCGCGCTGACGTCGTCGTCGACGAGCGTCACGTCGCCGATCGCGACGCCGAAGCCCTGCATCGCCGCGTTCGTCGCGAGATCGAGCGTGTCGAACGTCGGCCCGCGCGCGGGATCGACGCCACGCTCGCCCGCATGGTCGAGCCATGCGCGCCAGTCGCGATGGTCGCGCGTCGGATGCAGCAGCGTATGGCGCGCGAGATCGCCGACCGCATCGAGCGGCGACGCTTGCCGCAACTCGGGCGCGCAAACGGGTGTCAGCCGCTCGTCGAACAGCGGCAGCGCGACGACGCCCGGGCCGGGCGAGGTCCCGTAGACGATCGCCGCATCGAACGGTTCGCTCGAGAAATCGACGACGTGCTGCCACGCGGTCGTGATCTGCACGTGGAGATCGGGATGTTCGCCCTGGAAACGCATGATGCGCGGCAGCATCCAGCGGATCACGCAGGTCGGCACCTTCAGCGCGAGATCGGTGCGCTGCCGCGTGAGCTTCATCGAGATGTCCTCGATCCGCGCGAAGCTCTCGTCGACCACCGGCAACAACTGCTCGCCTTCGGCCGTCAGCGTGAGGCCCTTCGCATGCCGCCTGAACAGCGGAAAACCGTAATGCGCCTCGAGCGTCTGGATCTGCCGGCTCACCGCGCCCTGCGTGATGCACAGCTGCTCGGCCGCGCGCGTGAAGCTGCGGTGGCGAGCCACCGTCGAGAAGATCTGCAGCGCGTGCAGGGGCGGAAGTCGGCGCATGGCGAACGGGAAACGGGAAACGGCGCGGATGGGCCGCGCGCCGACGCCGGCGCGCGCTGACCGACACGATAAGCCAAACGCCGGCTTTGCGCGAGACGCCGGATACTCAAGCCGTCGCGGTGAGCGCGCCCGCCGCGATGCGCGCCGCCGATGCGACGACGTCCGCGCGCGCCGCGGCAGTCGCCTCCGGCTGCGTGAACGACACGGCCATCACGATCGGCGCGCGCGACGGCGGCCACAGCACCGCGATGTCGGTCGTCGTGCCGTAGCCGCCGGTGCCGGCCTTGTCGGCGACGCGCCAGCCGGGCGGCACGCCAGCCGCGATGCCGGTCGCGCCGCGCGCGCCGCCGACCATCCATTCCGTCAGTTGCGCGCGCTGCGGTTCGCGCAGCGTGTCGCCGAGCAGCAGCCGCTGCAGCGTGTCGACCATCGCGACCGGCGTCGACGTGTCGCGCTCGTCGCCGGGCGCGGCCCTGTTCAGCTCGGGTTCCCAGTGATCGAGGCGGAAGGTGGTGTCGCCGCTTTCGCGCGCGAACGCCGTGACGGCCTGCGGGCCGCCGAGCACGCCCATCAGCAGGTTGCCCGCGCCCTTGTCGCCCGACTGCAGCATCGCCGCGCACAGCTGCGCGATCGTCATGCCGGTGTCGACGTGGCTTTCCGTAATCGGCGAGCCGGACACGATTTCATAGCGACGGTACAGGATGCGGCGCGGCAGCAGCGATGCGTCGAGCGCGCCGCGCGCGAGCACCGCGGCGGCCGCCATGACCGCATACGTGCCGCACAGCGGGAAGCGCTCGCGCGCGTGGTGCGCGATGCGCACGCCGTTCGACGTATCGAGCGCGGCGACGCCGAGCCGCCCGTTCGAGGCCTTTTCCAGCGCGGCGAGTTCGGCTTGTCCAGTATGGGCGCGCCCCTGGTCGGCGACCGGCGCCGACGTGCATGCGGCAACGAACGGCGCGGCAACGGCGGCAAGCAACAGCGAGCGGCGTGTCGGAGAATGTTCCATGGATGAGATCTGTTCTGTCGGAAACGGTGGCGCGAAGCAACGCGGCCGCGCATCGGCGACGCGCGACCGTTCACGCCGACGGCCGGCCCGCGACGGCATTCGCCGCGCATCCCCGAAAGACGCCCGTCGGCCCGCGGTGGCGGGATTCGCATGAACAAACCCTAGCGTAGCAGCGACCGCCGCCGCGTTCCAGCGCGACGGCCGCGCTTCACCCTTGCGACGAAGGCAGGTACGGCATCGGGTTCACCGGCTTGCCGTCGCGTCGCACCTCGAACAGCAGCGCGACACGCGAGTTGTCGAGGTCGCCCATCTCGGCGATCGCATCGCCCTGATGCACGATGTCGCCCGTCTTCACGAGCAGCTTGCGGTTGTGTGCATAGGCGGTCAGGAAATCCGCGTTGTGCTGGACGATGATCAGGCTGCCGTAATCGTTCAGGCCGGTGCCCGCATACATCACGCGGCCGTCGGCCGCGGCGCGAACCGGGTCGCCCGGCCGGCCGGCGATCTGGATGCCGCGGTTCTGCCCGGGCCGGAACCCTTCGACGATCTTGCCGGTTGCGGGCCACTTGAGCGCGACGCCGCCCGCATGGCGCTTCGTTTCCTTGACGACCTGGCGGTCGCTCGCGGTCGACGCGGTGGCTTGCGGATTGGCCGGCGAAGCGGCCTGATTATCCGCCGCGCCATTTCCCGCCACAGCCTGCGTGCCGGCCGCGCCCGCGGGCGGCAGCGGCTGCTGCTTGACGATGCGCAGGACCTGCCCCATGCGCAGCCTGCCGTTCGCGGCCAGCTTGTTCCAGGTGCGCAAGTCGGCCACGCTGCAATCGTTCGCGGATGCGATGCCCGTCAGCGTGTCGCCGCGCTTCACGACGTACTTCCGTGCGACGAGAATCGGCGCGGGCGGCATCGTGGCGGCCGCCGGCGCGGCGGGCGGGCTCGCATCGGAAGGCTGCCCCGCCAGCGTGTCGCTCGGCGGGACGGACTGCGTACTTGCACAACCGGCCATGACGAGCACGGCGGCCAGGCCCGACAGCCACGCCGCCTTGCGGTGAATCTCGCGCGTTTTCATGGACGATCCGACTCCGGTTTGACAATCTTTCAAGCATCTCAAAAACGGAACGGCCGACGTGTAACCGGATGCAAACAATGATGACAAACGATCACGGAGCGGATGCCGGCCGGCATGCGTTACCGGTAATACGGTCCGATCCGGAAAAACTTGATGGTCCTTTCGGAGAAAAACGGAAGAATTTTCGTCGCAAAAAACTATGGCAACTTCGTTTTCATAGACAAACGCGCGACGTTCATCGCAACCATGCGACGAATTGGGCCCCGGCCCACGCAACGCCGACGCACAGGAACAGCAGATGCAGCGCGATCTTGAACGACACGCCCCATGACGAATCGATCCGCATGACGGGCTCCCCGGTTGATGTGCGTTCATGATCGGCCATCGATCGCGCCCCGGAAATGCGGAAGCGGCGAACCGGGTCTCAGGCCAACCCTGAGACCGCCGCCGCGGTTCCTGCTAACTTATCGGCCATTCCCCCATCGCCTTTTCATCATGCGCTTCGACCTGACCGACCTGCGGCTCTTCCTGAACATCTGCGAGGCCGGCACGATCACGAGCGGCGCCGAACGCACGCACATCACGCTGCAGGCGGCGAGCGAGCGCATTCGCGGGATGGAGGACGAGCTGGGCGTGCCGCTGCTGCACCGGACCAAGTCGGGCGCGCAGGCGACCGATGCGGGCCGCGCGCTCGAACACCACGCGCGCACCGTGCTGCAGCAGATCGATCACATGCGCGGCGAACTGCAGCAATACGGCCAGGGGCTGCGCGGCCATATCCGGCTGCTGTGCAACACTGCATCGCTGAGCGAATACCTGCCCGACGCACTGGCCGATTACCTGCCGCGCCATCCGAAGCTGTCGATCAGCGTCGAGGAGCGCTCGAGCCAGGAGATCGTGCATGCGATCCGCAACAAGACGGCCGAGATCGGCATCGTCGCCGATTCGGTCGGCCTCGGCGGGCTCGAACAAAAGCCGTTCCGCGAAGACTGGCTGATCGTCGTCGTGCCGGCCGCGCATCCGCTCGCGTCGCACGACAAGATCGCGTTCGACGACATCGCGGGCGAAGACTTCATCGGCCTCACCGACGGCAGCGCGCTGCAGGTGCATCTCGCCGACCAGGCGCGCGCGCTCGGCAAGCGGATCCGCTATCGCGTGCAATTGAAGAGCTTCGACGCGATCTGCCGCGTGATCGCGAGCGGCGTGGGCATCGGCATCGTGTCGCGGCATGCGGCCGAGCGCGCGATGCAGACGATGGACGTGCGGCTCGTCGAGCTGTCCGATCCGTGGAGCCATCGGAAACTGACGCTCTGCGCGCGGTCGTTCGACGCGCTGCCGAAGTACACGCGCGAGTTCGTCGCGTTTTTGTCGGGCGCCACGCCGCCGCGGTAACGCGCACCACATTCGACTCACCCGATCGACATACGGAGACATGGCCATGACCGACACCGATCTCGCCACCCGCTATCGCGCGTATATCGACTGCCTGAACCGGCAGGACTGGCCGTCGCTCGGCGAATACGTATCCGACGACGTGATTCACAACGACCGGCCGCTCGGCCTCGCCGGTTACCGCGCGATGCTGGAACAGGACTTCCGCGACATCCCCGATCTGCGTTTCGAGATCCGGCTGCTCGCGTGCGAGCCGCCGCGCGTCGCGTGCCGCCTTCGCTTCACGTGTTCGCCGAAAGGGACGTTCATGGGGCTCGCCATCGACGGCCGCAAGGTCACGTTCGCCGAGAACGTGTTCTACGAATTTCACGAAGGCAAGATCCGCCAAGTGTGGTCGGTGATCGACAAGGCGGCGATCGAGAAGCAGCTTTGACGTCGTCGGAACGGCAGGCCGTCGCGCGCGACGGGCGGCGGCCGGCGGCCGCTCATACGCATTGCGATTCTTATGGATAACGTTTTCTCTCTTCACACATCGGGAATCCGTTTCCACGCGTTGCGGCCGCGCGCCGCTTACAGGCCGTTGTCGCGTCCAATGTCCGCTCGATCATCGACGAGAATCCCGGCGTTTTTCCCATAATCCGACTCCCCCTTCCGCACCATTCCTCTCGGCCATTCGGGTTTCTACCGGCGCATCCGACGTGAAAGTTCATTGACATCACGTCGTTCGATGCCTAAATTTGGAAAACGTTTTCCACTGCTCGAGCGCGACGCCGGTCACGGCCCGCGCAGGGGAACGCTTGCCCGCTCGATGTGTGATTCAGGCCGTCCGCCTTCAGGGAATCAGGATTGCAAGGCGGAAGCCGGGTACGGGCCTCGAGTGCGGCAACGGCAACCCGTGCCCGTCCTTCATCACTATTCAAGACTGGAGACACCATGCATCCGCGCAGCAGATTCGCGCTCGGCGCCGCGCTCAGCGCCCTTTCCGTCGTGCTCGTCACCGCGTGCGGCGGAAACGACGTAACGGACACGCCGGCGCCGCCCCCTTCGTCCACCCCGCCCGCGCTCGCGGCAAACTCGCTGCAGGCGCTCGTCTATGGCGCGCCCGACACCCGCGTGCCGGCCGGCACGAACGTCCCGGCCACGATGATGGGCCAGATGCGCGCGCTGTTCGACCTGATCCGGAAATCGCCCGACTTCACGCAGGTCGTGATGGATCTCGGCGACGGCACGCCCGTCCACGTGCTCGACACGAACACCGGCGACAAATTCCTGCCTGGCAAGCTCGCCCTCGGCCTGTCGTACATCCTGATCGACATGAAGGCGAAGAACGACCCGCAATACGCGAGCTACCTCGCGACGTACCAGACGATCACGACCGCGATGATGGCGCAGTCGGGCGGCAACTACGCGTATGCGAACACGTCGTGGGGCGAGTACTACTACCTCGTCGCGCTGAACAACCTGAAGGCCCACGGGATGCTCAACGAAGTCTTCAGCGACGCGATGCTCGCGACGCTGCAGCAGCGGCTCACCTTCTGCGACATGTTCGGCCCCGATGCGAGCGGCAAGACCAGTACGTGCCCGGCCGCCGGCACGCCGATCGACATCGCGTCGCTCAACACCGCGCAGAACTACTATGCGGTGTCCTACGGCATCGCCGGGCTGCGCCAGAAGCTCGGCTGGAGCAGCCCGTCGTTCGCGTCGAAGACGGATCCGGCCGTCGCGACGATGAGCGCGCGCGATGCGCTGCTGTACACGCTGACGAACCACATCCGCAACGACTCGTCGGGCGGGTTCTCCGACGAAGCGTCGAACACGCACACGACCTACTACGACCAGGCGCGCTTCGACCGCTACAGCACGCTGCTGATCGGCGAAGTGGTCGAGCGCACGTTCGAGATGGGCAACGAAGCGAACCTCACGCCGGAGCTGAAGGGCTATCTGCGCAAGTCGGTCGATCTGATCCTGCCGCAGTTGAACACCGACGGCCAGGGCTTCAACTACGGCCGCTCGATCGGCCCGTACGGCGATTCCGCGTTCATGGAAGTGCTGACGGCCGCGGCCAATGCCGGCGTGCTGACCGATCGCGAGAAACAGGTCGCGTATGCATTCATCTACCAGGCCGCGCGCCGATTCGACACGTACTGGTACGACCCGGCGCTGCCGACGCCGTCGGTGAACATGTGGGTCAAGGGCCGCGGCACCGATACGTATCGCGGCAAGCCGCGCGTGATGGGCGAGAACTTCAGCCTGCTGCACCAGTATCTGTACGTGAACGCGTGGTGGAACAAGCTCGGCTTCGGCGGCCAGCCGCCGATGGCCGATGCGGACTACCGCGCGTGGCTCGACGCGCTGCCGCGCTACACGCTCACCTGGTACAACCAGCCGGGCGACGCCGCGCATCCGTACAGCGCCGCGCTGCTCACCGTGCGCGACGGCCGGCGCGTGATCAACCTGAATCTCAGCCAGGCGCCCGACTACAACGCGTACACACCGTATTACCCGGTGCCGTTCTCCGACAAGCTGATCTATGGCACGACCGACCTCGGCTATGCGCTGCTGCTGCCACAGGTGACGTACAACGCGAAAACCTACATTCCCGTCACGTACTACAAGAACCTGAACGTGCAGCAGAGCAACGGCCAGGTGATCGTGTCGTTCGATACGACGAAGTTCCGGCTCGCGTCGAAGAACGCCGCGTACACGACGGATCTCGACCTGCAGGTGCACACGGTGCTGACGTTCGCGCACGGCATGATTTCGCGCACCGATACGCTGAGTTCGGGCACGCTCGCCGGCAACCTCGCGGTGGAGACGGACTTCACGTCGTTTGCGGATTTCGCGTCGACGCAGGCCAATGGCGACGGGATGTCGGTGACGTACGCGAACAGCGCGGCGACCGGCTATGCGGCGTCCGGCTTCGACAGCTGCGCGCTGTCCGCCTTCGACACGGCGAACGGCACGACGAATCCGCTGTCGACGACGCCGATCGGGCAACTGCATTCGAACTTCGCGTGCACGACGAAGCCGTTCGCGCTCGGCGCGGGCGCGTCCCGCACCGTCGGGTGGACGCTGAGGTACGCCGATCCGGCGTAAGCGGCACGACCGCCACCTCGTGACCGTTTCCGAAGCCGGTTGCCGAAACCGGCTTCGGGATCATTCAGCGTTCGGGCGCACGTTCACCACCACCCCGACCCCGCCATATACGCGCCAAGTGCAAGCAGCCCGACGAAGAAGCAACGCTTGAACATCTTCTCGCTCATCACGCGCCGCGCATATTGGCCGCCGGCCATTCCCGCCAGCGCGGGCACGAGCGCGAGCGCCGACACGCCGAGATCGACCGTCTGCAATGCGCCCGTCACACGCAACTGCAGGCCGAGCACGATCGTCGACGCGGTAAACGACAGCCCGAGCGCCTGGATCAGATCGTCCTTGGACAGCCGCAGCGCCTGCAGGTACGGCACGGCCGGCACGACGAACACGCCGGTCGCGGCCGTCACGACGCCCGTCAGGTAGCCGACCACGGCCGACAGCCATTTTTCGTGGCGCCCCGGCGCGGGCAGCCGTGCGGCCGCCAGCCCCCATAGCCCGTAAAGCACCAGCACCACGCCGAGCGCCGCGTGCGTCCACGTGCTGCCGGCCGCCAGCGCCGGTAACCCGCCCGTCAGCGTGCCGACCGTCAGGCCGGCGAGCAGCGGCCACAGCCGGCGTAATAGCGCGCCAAACGACGGGCCGAGCCACAGCTGCCACACGTTGGTGATGAACGACGGGACGAGCAGCAGACTTGCCGCGGCCGACGGCGGCATCGCGAGCGTCAGCAGCCCCATCGCGATCGTCGGCAGCCCGAGACCGATCATCCCCTTGACCGCGCCGGCCAGCAGGAAAACCAGCACGACGATCGTCAGCGTATGCATTTGCATGAAGGCATTCCGTCCGTTGAGTACGGCGCCGATGGTGCCTGCCTGCCATGCCGCCCGCCATCTGGTTTTGCCTGAGGCTGGCTCGGGCTCGCCGGACGGAGCGCTCAGGCGCGTCGATCCGGCCCCGTGAATCACCCCCGGCCCTGCTCGCTGTCGAGGTGCGCCATCTGCGCGGCCGGATAGCGCTCGCCGGCAGCCGCCCCGGCGGGGACCGCCGCTTCGATACGCGTGAGATCTTCGACCGTTAGTTGCAATTCAGTCGCCAGCAAACCGTCCTGCAATTGCGTGCGTTTGCGGGCGCCGACCAGGGGCACGATGTCGGCGCCGCGCGACAGCGCCCACGCGATCGCGACCTGCGCCGGATTGCTGCCCTTCTCGTCGGCGATCGCGCGCAGCGCGTCGACGAGCGCGAGGTTGTGCGCGAGATTCTCGCCCTGGAAGCGCGGGCTCGCCGCGCGGAAATCGCACTCGCCCTGCCGCGCCGCCGTCCAGCGCCCGCCGAGCAGCCCGCGCGACAGCACGCCGTAGGCCGTCACGCCAATGCCGAGCGCGCGGCACACGGGCAGGATCTCGGCCTCGATCCCGCGCGACAGCAACGAGTACTCGATCTGCAGATCGGCGATCGGCGCGACGGCGGCCGCGCGGCGGATCGTGTCCGCGCCGGCTTCGGACAGCCCGATATGGCGCACGTACCCGGCCTTCACGAGATCGGCGATCGCGCCGACCGTTTCCTCGATCGGCACCGCCGGATCGACGCGGGCCGGGCGATAGATGTCGAGGTAATCGGTGCCGAGCCGCTTCAGCGAATACGCGACGAAGTTCCGGATCGCCGCGGGCCGCGCGTCGTAGCCGGCAAACCCGCCGGCCGGATCGCGCAGCGCGCCGAATTTCACGCTGATGCGCACCTGGTCGCGCGTACGGCCGCGCAGCGCGTCGCGAATCAGCATCTCGTTATCGCCCATCCCGTAGAAATCGCCGGTGTCGAGCATCGTGATGCCGTGGTCGAGCGCCGCGTGCAGCGTCGCGATGCTTTCGTCGCGATCGGCCGGCCCGTAGAAATCCGACATCCCCATGCAGCCGAGCGCGATCGCCGATACCTGCGGGCCCGTGCGGCCCAGTTGACGCATGTCCATGTCCGTTTCCTTCAAATGGTGAGTGGATGGAACGGATTCTGGCCGCGTGACGCCGCGCGATAAACGCGAAACGCTCCACCAAACCATTCGACGCTGATTAACAATGGAGCCTGTTCCTTTCCCGCCAAGGTTCTCGCCCGCATGGACCATCTGCAAGCAATGCGCATCTTCGCGCGCGTCGCCCATCTCGGCAGCTTCACGAAAGCGGCCGAGCAACTCCAGCTGCCGCGCCCGACGGTCAGCAACGCCGTCCAGTATCTGGAAAAGCACCTGAAGGTCCGGCTGCTGCAACGCACGACGCGGCGCGTCGCGTTGACCGCCGAGGGCGCGACCTACTACGAGCGCTGCGTGCGGTTGCTGGCCGATCTCGACGACGCGGAAACGCTGTTCGAGGACGCCGGCGCGTCACCGCGCGGCGTGATCCGCGTCGACCTGCCCGAACGTTTCGCGCTGAATCACGTGATTCCGGCGCTGCCGGATTTCCACGCGCGCTACCCCGACCTGCGCATCGTGATCAGCACGACCGACCGCTTCATCGATCTCGTCGCGGACGGCATCGACTGCGCGGTGCGGGTCGGCGTGCTGTCCGACACGTCGCTCGTCGCGCGGCGCGTCGGCGAGATGGCCCAGCTCAACTGCGCGTCGCCCGCCTATCTCGCGCGCCACGGCACGCCGCGCTCGCCGGACGATCTGCCGGACCACGTCGCGGTCGGTTATTTTTCGAGCCGCACGGGCCGCGAACTGGACTGGGAATATGCGGACATGGATTCGGGCGAGATGCGCACCGTCAAAATGCACAGCGTCGTGTCGGTCAACAGCTCGCAGGCGTATCTCGCGTGCTGCGTCGCGGGCCTCGGGCTGATCCAGGCGCCGCGCGACGGGCTCGCGCCGCTGCTCGCCGACGGTTCGCTGGTCGAGGTGCTGCCGGAATGGAATGCGGCGCCGCTGCCCGTGGCGGTGGTGTTCCCGACCGGCCGGCACCTGGCGCCGCGCGTGCGGATCTTCGTCGACTGGCTCGCGGAAACGCTCGGCGGCACGCACCGGGCGGACTGACGGCGGCCGTGCCGGGGCATGCGCCCCGACGCCGGCGCACTCAGAACTTGTGGCGGATCGCGGCGCGCACCGAGAACTGGTTCGACGACGACGACGGGCCGTCCGTCCCGACGACGTAGCCGCCGTCGGCCGCCGTGCCCGTCTTGTCGCCGGCCACCTTCTGCCACGCGCCCTGCAGGTACACGTCAGTGCGCTTCGACAGGCTGTAGTCGGCCATCAGGCCGACCGTGTGGTACTTCGGCTTGAACGAGCCGGCCGCGGCGTCGTACTTGCCGTCCGTGTACACGTACTGCGCGCCGAGGTAGAAATCGGGCGTGAGCTGGTACTTGCCGTTGACTTCGAAGTTCTGGAACTTCGTCGCGGTCAGCCCGAGGCCGGCGAACGTCGACGCCGGCAGGTAGACCGTCGATACCGGGTTCTTCACGTCGGTCTTCGTATAGACGAACCCGACCGTGGCCGGGCCGAACGTATAGTTGACGCCGCCGCCGAAGATGCGCAGCCGATCGGCGACGAAGTTCGCGTCGTCGGCCGCGATCGCGCCCGCGTTGCCGATGCCCGGATTGTTCGCCTGCAGATACGCGGCGGCGACCTGCAGCCCGGCCAGCGAATACTGCGCGCCGATGCTGTATTGGCGGTTGTTCGAGAAGCCCGTGCTGTTGCTGAAGCTGTACGTGCCGCCCAGCGTCAGGCCGTTCCAGTCGGGGCTTGCGTACTTGACCGTGTTGTTGACGCGAAACGAGTTGTCCGTGTTGTCGTTGTCGAACGGGTGCGAGAACAGCGTGCCGCCCCAGTTGCCGTTCGCGGTCAGCGGCGCGAGATAGTCGACGACGGAATCGTACTGGCGGCCGAAAGTCAGCGTGCCGAAGCGCGACTCCGACAGCCCGACGAACGCCTGACGGCCGAACATGCGACCGCCCTGGCCGAGCCGGCCGTTATTCACGTCGAAACCGTTTTCCAGCGTGAAGATCGCCTTCAGCCCGCCGCCGAGATCTTCGCTGCCCTTTAGGCCCCACCGGCTGCCCTGCGCATAGCCGCTCGCGAGCTGGTAGTTGGTCTTTCCGACCCCATTGACGTTGACGTTGTTCGTGTAATTGAAGCCTTCGTCGATCAGGCCGTACAGCGTCACGCTGTTCTCGGCAAAGGCCGGCGCGGCGCAAGCGGCGAGCGCGGCGGCAAAAATGGCGTGCTTCTTCATGACGAATCTCCGGAGCCGGGGGCCGGGCGGGCCAAACGCCCGGCGTATGTTCGATCTGTTGTATGTGTGGCCCGCAGGGCGGACGACGCGGTGTGCGGCCGCGTGAGGACAAAATGGTGTCACGTCGGAAATCGTCCGTCCATCGGGTACCGGTCATCGCGCGCAAAGCGTTGCGCTCGTCCAACTGCCGGGTTGCGCGCACGGCCCGACCGCGCTTGTCGGCGGCGGCAGGCCGGCCCGCCATCCGCGTAAACCCGATGGGCGCCGCATCGGTGGCACAATGCGCATCCGTTCGCCATTTCTTCACGAAGTCATGCTTGACCCCGATTCATGCGCGGCGCGTGCCGGCCGTAACCGCGGCCCGCGCCGAAAGGCGCTCCGATGAGCGCGCCGGCCCGGGCCGGCCGCTACGCCGAGCTCGATTTCTTCCGCGGCCTCGTGCTGCTCGTCATCGTCGTCGACCACATCGGCGGCAGCATCCTGTCGCGCGTGACGCTGCACGCGTACGCGCTGTGCGACGCGGCCGAGGTGTTCGTGTTCCTCGGCGGCTTCGCGACCGCCATTGCGTACAACTCGCTCGCCGAGCGGCACGACGAAGCCGCCGCGCGCCAGCGCTTCATCCGGCGTGCGTTCGAGATCTACCGCGCGTTCCTCGTGACGGCCGGCCTGATGCTGCTGATCACCGCCGCGCTGAATGCGCTGGCGATCGACGGCCCGAACATGCCGACCAACGATCTCGACGGGCTGCTGCACAAGCCGCTCGCCGCGCTGCGCGACATCCTGCTGTTCCGCCGCCAGCCGTACCTCGCGTCGGTGCTGCCGATGTACGCGTTCTTTGCGCTGCTCGTCCCGCTCGCGCTGCCGCTCGCGCGCACGCAGCCGTGGCTGATGCTCGCGTTCAGCGGATCGCTGTGGTACGCGGCGCCGCACGTCGCGCGCTTCTTGCCGACCGTCGAAGGCGCGCCGTGGGATTTCAACCCGTTCGCGTGGCAGTTCCTGTTCGTGCTCGGCGTGATCGCGCGCTGCCAGCCCGTCTACCAGACCCTCGCGCCCAGGCCGCAGGGCTGGCTGCTGACGGCCGCGTCGCTCGCGGTCGTCGCGGCCGGCGCATACTACCGGCTGCGCATCGAGCCGTTCCCGACCGATCCGTCGATCAAGCAGAACCTCGGCGCGCTGCGACTCGTGAACTTCCTCGCGATCGCGTGGCTCGCCGCCAAGCTCGTGCACCTCGGCTGGATGAAGAAGGTCGCGCACGCGATGCCGTGGATCGGCACGATCGGCCGGCAGGGACTGCTGTGCTTCGTCGCGGGCACCGGCATCTCGCTCGCGGTGGATTCGCTGCTCTACCAGGCGACCGAAGGCTATCTCGACGTGCCGCTCGGGCTGGCAGCCGACGCCGTCGCGATCGGGCTGCTGTATCTCGTCGCCAAGCTCTACGGGCCGCTCGTCGCGCGGCTGCCGTTCCGTTCGCGGCCATGACGCGCCGCGCCGTCATGCGCCGCTGCGACGATAGCCGGCGCCTCTCCTGAAACGATTCGCCATGCGCCGACTCGCCCTTCCGTTCGCCCTCGCCCTGATCGCCGGCGCCATCGCCACCGCCCATGCCACGCCGCCGGCGCCCGCGGCCGCGGTATCCCCCGCGCCGCCTGCCGTGCAGACCGCGACGACGCCGTCGGCCGCGCAGGAGCCGTCGGTCAATCCGGGCAGCAGCGTCGTGCTGCGCACGTTCCGCTCGGCGTCGCTGAAACGCGACTGGTCGTACACGGTCTACCTGCCGCCCGGCTACAACCCGGAAGGCGCCCGCTACCCGGTGATGTACCTGCTGCACGGCAACGCGGGCAACGCGAACGACTGGGTCACGCAGGGCCGGCTGCAGGCCACCGCCGACACGCTGATCGAGCGCCACGACATCCCGCCCGTCGTGATCGTGATGCCGCAGGGCGGCACCGACTGGTACGTCGACCGCAAGGAGAAGATGCAGAGCGCGTTCCTCAACGACCTGCTGCCGGAAGTCGAAGCGCACTTCGCGGTGTCGAACCAGCGCGCGGGGCGCGCGATCGGCGGCGTGTCGATGGGCGGCTTCGGCGCGCTGCGCTTCTCGCTGCTCGAGCCGGGGCTGTTCTGCGGCGCGATGCTGCTGAGCCCCGCGATCTATGCGAACGAGCCGCCGCTCAATTCCGCCGCGCGCTACGTCGGCGTATTCGGCGACCGGCAGTTCGATCCGCGCGTGTGGCACGAGCTCAATTACCCGGCGCTGCTGCGCGGCTATTTCGCGCGCAACTGGCGCGTGCCGATGTTCATCGCGGCCGGCGACGACGACCTGACGATCCAGGCGGAGTCGAGCGTGCTGTACACACAGCTGCGCCGGGCGCAGAACCCGGCCGAGCTGCGCATCGTCGACGGCGGGCATATGTGGGACGTGTGGCGCGGGTTGCTCGGGCCGGGGTTGAAGTATGCGCTCGAGTGTGTGAAGTGACGGCCGGCGGGGCGTTGCTCCGCCCTGCCGCTCGCTCGGCTCCGCGTTGAGCGAAAGCCACGGTATCCAGCGTGCGCTTCACGATGTCGCTTGAATCCGTACCCGCCGCATTTCGACTACATTGCCAAAGTGGCGATGCCATCGGTCGTCGCCTGCCTCCCCTACTCGACCCGCAGGAAATCAAGCCATGTCTGACTCGAAGAAATTCGCCGCCGTCACGGGCGCCGGCTCCGGCATCGGTCGCGCAGCGGCCGTCGCGCTCGCCCAGGCCGGTTTCACCGTCGCGCTGCTCGGGCGCACGGAGGCGTCGTTACGCGAAACGCGGGACGCCATCCGCACCGCCGGCGGCGACGCGCAGGTATTTCCCGCCGACGTGACCGACGAAGCATCGGTCGACCACGCGTTCGCGCAGATCGCACAGCAATTCGGCCGGCTCGACGTCCTGTTCAACAACGCCGGCCGCAACGCCCCGGTCGTTTCCCTCGGCGACTACGAACTCGACGTATGGAACAGCGTCGTCGCGACGAACCTGACCGGCGTCTTTCTGTGCGCGCGGGCCGCGTGGCGGCTGATGAAGGCGCAAACGCCGCAGGGTGGCCGAATCATCAACAACGGCTCGATCTCGGCGCACGCGCCGCGCCCCGACACGATCGCGTACACGGCGACCAAGCACGCGGTGACCGGGATCACCCGGTCGCTCGCGCTGGACGGTCGCCGGTACAACATCGCGTGCGGCCAGATCGACATCGGCAACGCGGCCACGTCGCTCACGGAACGGATGACGCAAGGCGTCCCGCAAGCGGACGGCAGCCTGGCGCCGGAAGCGCGAATGGACGTCGCGCATGTCGCGAACGCGATCGTCCAGATGGCGAATCTGCCGCTCGATACGAACATCCTGAACATGACGATCATGGCGACCGCGATGCCGTTCGTCGGTCGCGGGTAACACGCGCCGCAGCCCGCGCCGGAAGGCAGCGTTCACGTACGGGCGGCGACCGCACCGCGCCGTCGCGACGCTGAATGCCAGCCCGTCGCGACGCAGATTGGTTTCAGTGAGGCAGGCCGATCACCTGCCGCTCGTCCTCGAGCAGTTGCGTCAACGAACCGTGCAACCGCTCAACGCTGTGCGGCGGTAGCGCGAAGCTTGCCCATCCGAGCCCGCTGTGACGCAGCAACAGCACCGCGCCGCCCTGCAGCGGATGGCGTTCGGCATACCAGCAGGGGTCCATTTCGGTCACGAATGGCTGCTCGTGCGGCGGACGTTCCGGCACCGCGGGCTGCATCGACGCGCGCAGCAGGCTCAAGTACTGGATGACTGCGTCCACGTCTTCCGGATCGAGCACTGCCGCGCCACGCTCGATCGACATCAGCACGACGAGCTTGCCGCGCTCCTCGATCATCTTGATGCTCAACGGTTGTGCCATCTTCGTCGTCCTTGCTACGGTTACGTGATCTCATTATCGACCTCGGTACAGGTTGGCTGCCTGAAGATTTGTGATCCATGCATGAATCTTTTTTTAGAAATCTTCAGAAAGCGCGTCGCGCTGTCGTCCATCCGACTCCACCGCTTTCTAAACGAAATTTCATCCGGCCAGCACCGTTTTTTTAGCGTCCCGCCGCCGCGTGCCTTCCATAATGGATTCGCTGCCCGCCCCCGGCAGGCGCAGCGCGATGCGTCGACGCAGCCCGCCGAAGACGGACGCGCCGCTCCGTATTTCCGGCAAATCCACTCCTCGCCGATCATGAACCAACTGCAAGCGATGCGTGTCTTCACGCGTGTGGTCGAGTTGTCGAGCTTCAGTCTCGCCGCACGTCAGCTCGGCATGTCGGCCGCCGCGGTCACGCGCAGCGTCGGCATGCTCGAGGCCCATCTGAACATGCGCCTGTTGAACCGGACCACGCGCAGCCTGTCGCTCACCGAGCCGGGCCGCGAATACCTCGACGGCTGCCGCGCGATCATCGAGAAGCTCGACGAGATCGAATCGAACCTCGCGCAGGTCAATCGCGATCCGCACGGTACGCTGCGCATCGCCGCGTCGGCCACCTCGGTTGCGGCCGGGCTGTGCACGCTGCTGTCCACGTATCGCATCGCGCATCCGCGCGTGCGATTCGACGTGACGACATTCGATATCCAGGTCGACATGGTGGAAGGCGGCTACGACGTGTGCTTCTGTGACGATCACCGCCTCGTCAACTCGACCTTCGTGTCGCGGACGTTGACGAGCGTGCGCGACGTGGTCGTCGCGTCCCCCGACTACCTCGCGCGGCACGGCACGCCTGTCGAGCCGGTCGAACTGAATACGCACAGCCTGTTGACCGTGTCGAACGGCGCCGCGCGCAACTGGGAGTTCTCGGCTACCGACGGCGCCTGCCGCATCTATACCGGCAATGCGCTGGCATCGACCAGCAACACGATGGTGCGGATCGCGGCACTCAATCACATGGGTATCGCGCAATTGCCGCATCCGCTCGTGGCCGACGATCTCGCACGCGGCACGTTGGTGCCGATTCTCGAACGCTACGAAGCGAACGGCGGCCCGCGCCGCATCTCGATGCTCTACCCGAGCCGCAATTATCTGTCCACGAAAGTGCGCAGCTTCATCGACTACGTGGTCGACCACTATCGCACGCCCGGGCGCATCGCCATGCAGCTTGCCGCTGCGTAACTTCGCCGCGTCGCGCACGCCATGGCACATATCCTGACGATCGAAGACGATCCGCTGATCGCGGATCACATCGCGCACTCGCTGCGTGCCGAAGGCCACCAGATCGACGTCGCGCGCACCGGCCGCGACGGCATGGACCGCGCGATGAGCGCGCACTACGACGTCGTGACGCTCGATCGCATGTTGCCCGACCTCGACGGGCTGA
Source organism: Burkholderia sp. AU39826 (assembly GCF_020419965.1). Taxonomy (NCBI): domain Bacteria; kingdom Pseudomonadati; phylum Pseudomonadota; class Betaproteobacteria; order Burkholderiales; family Burkholderiaceae; genus Burkholderia; species Burkholderia sp. AU39826. The sequence continues at coordinate 234,908 of NZ_JAIZQG010000001.1, read as the reverse complement.
CGATCCTCGCGACGATGCGCGGCGTCGGCCTCGATACGCCGGTGCTCGTGATGAGTGCGATGTCCGACGTCGATCAGCGTATCCAGGGGCTGCGCGCCGGCGGCGACGACTACCTCGTCAAGCCGTTCTCGCTCGAAGAAATGTGCGCGCGCATCGACGTGCTGATTCGCCGGCGGCCGCGCGGCACGCACGTCGACACGGTGCTGCGCGCCGGCGAGCTGGAGCTTGATCTGGTGCGGCGACGCGCGACGCTCGGCGCGCACGAGCTCGCGCTGCTACCGACCGAGTCCCGCGTGCTCGAATTCATGATGCGCAACGCCGGCCGCGTGCTCACGCGCACGATGATCTTCGAAGCCGTGTGGGGGTGCCGTTTCGATCCCGGCACGAACCTGATCGACGTGCACGTCGGCCGCCTGCGCAAGAAGGTGAACCGGCCAGGCGCGGCACCGCTGATCCGCACGATCCGCGGCTCGGGCTACCTGCTCGGTTGAGCCCGTCCGCCACTTAAAACTTGTTTCATCTTTTTAGCGACCCGCTGTTAGGGGCTGCTCCGCAGAATGCGGTCATCGGATGCGCATCGGTATTTTCCCGAAGACGCGCACGTCCGGCTCTTCTTCACGACGCTTTTGAACGGAGCAGCACCTCATGCTGAAAATTGTCCGGCTCGCGCTCACGCGGCCCTATACGTTCGTCGTACTGGCGCTGCTGATCCTGATCGCGGGCCCGCTCGCGGCGATCCGAACGCCCATCGACATCTTTCCGGACATCCGCATTCCGGTGATCAGCGTCGTGTGGAACTACGCCGGCCTGCAGCCGGACGACATGTCCGGACGCGTGATCACGTACTACGAGCGCACGCTCGGCACGACGGTGAACGACGTCCAGCATATCGAGTCGCAATCGTTCCGCGGCTACGGCATCGTGAAGATCTTCTTCCAGCCGACCGTCGATATCCGCACGGCGACCGCGCAGGTCACGTCGATCTCGCAGACCGTGCTCAAGCAGATGCCGCCCGGCACCACGCCGCCGCAGATCCTGAACTACAACGCGTCGACCGTGCCCGTGCTGCAGATCGCGCTGACCAGCAACACACTCGACGAACAAAAGCTGGGGGATTACGCGGTCAACTTCATTCGGCCGCAGTTGCTGTCGGTGCCCGGCGTCGCGATTCCGACGCCGTACGGCGGCAAGACACGCGAAGTACAGATCGACCTCGACCCGCAGGCGCTGCAGTCGAAAGGACTGTCGGCGCAGGACGTCGCGCACGCGCTCGCGCAGCAGAACCAGATCATCCCGGCCGGCACGCAGAAGATCGGCCGCTTCGAATACAACATCAAGCTCAACAACAGCCCGCTCTCGCTCGACGCGTTGAACGACCTGCCGATCAAGTCGGTCGGCGGCACGACGATTTATATCCGCGACGTCGCCCACGTGCGCGACGGCTACCCGCCGCAGGGCAACATCGTGCGCGTGGACGGCCGCCGCGCGGTGCTGATGAGTATCCTGAAGAACGGCTCCGCATCGACGCTCGACATCATCGCCGGCGTGAAGGCGAAGCTGCCGCTGGTCGAACAGACGCTGCCGCCGGGCCTGAAGCTCGTCACGATGGGCGACCAGTCGACCTTCGTGAACGGCGCCGTGAGCGGCGTGGCGCGCGAAGGCATCATCGCCGCCGCGCTGACCTCGCTGATGATCCTGCTGTTCCTCGGCTCGTGGCGCTCGACGCTGATCATCGCCGCGTCGATCCCGCTGGCCGTGCTGTCGGCGATCGCGCTGCTCGCGGCCACCGGCGAAACGCTCAACGTGATGACGCTCGGCGGCCTCGCGCTCGCGGTCGGGATCCTCGTCGACGATGCGACGGTGACGATCGAGAACGTGAACTGGCACCTCGAACAGGGCAAGGACACGCGCACCGCGATCGTCGACGGCGCGAAACAGATCGTGATGCCGGCGCTCGTCTCGCTGCTGTGCATCTGCATCGTGTTCGTGCCGATGCTGATGCTCGACGGCATCTCGCGCTTTCTGTTCGTGCCGATGGCCAAGGCGGTGATCTTTTCGATGGTGTCGTCGTTCGTGCTGTCGCGCACCTTCGTGCCGATGCTCGCGCAATACCTGCTCAAGCCGCACGCGTCGGCCGGCCACGCGTCGGGCGAACTGGCCGCGGTGATGGATCCGCACGCGGGCCATGCCGGCGCGCACGACGTCCCGCCGTCGCGCAATCCGCTGGTGCGCTTCCAGCGTGCATTCGAGCGCCGCTTCGAAGCCGTGCGCGCGTCGTACCGGATCCTGTTGGGCCTCGCGCTCACGCGCCGCAAGCCGTTCGTCGTCGCCTTCCTCTGCATCGTGGCCGCGTCCTTCCTGCTCGCACCGTCGCTCGGTCGCAATTTCTTCCCGACCATCGACTCCGGCGAGATCGCGCTGCACGTGCGTGCGCCGGTCGGCACGCGTGTCGAGGAAACCGCCGCCGAACTCGACCGCATCGAAAACACGATCCGCGGCGTGATTCCGCCCGCGCAGTTGCGCGAAGTGATCGACAACATCGGCCTGCCGAACAGCGGGATCAACCTGACCTACAACAACAGCGGCACGCTCGGGCCGCAGGACGGCGACATCCTGATCTCGCTGTCGCGCGATCACGCGCCGACCGCCGACTACGTGCGCGCGCTGCGCGAACGCCTGCCGCGCGCCTATCCGGGCACCACGTTCTCGTTCCTGCCCGCCGACATCGTCAGCCAGATCCTCAACTTCGGCGCACCGGCCCCGGTCGACCTGCAAGTGGCCGGCCCCAACCAGCAGGCCAATCTCGCCTATGCGCGCGAGCTGTACCGCAAGCTGCGCCTGATCGCGGGCGTCGCCGACCCGCGCATCCAGCAGGCCAGCACCTATCCGCAGTTCACGGTGACGGTCGACCGCACGCGCGCCGACCAGCTCGGCATCACCGAGCAGGACGTGACGAACTCGGTGGTCGCGACGCTGGCCGGCACCAGCCAGGTCGACCCGACCTACTGGCTCAATCCGCGCAACGGCGTGTCCTATCCGATCGTCGCGCAAACGCCGCAGTACAGGATGACCACGCTGTCGGCACTGCAGAACCTGCCGGTCACCGGCGCGAACGGCCAGTCCCAGTTGCTGGGCGGCCTGGCCACGATCACGCGCGGTGTCGGCAACGCGGTGGTGTCGCACTACAACATCGAACCGCTGTTCGACATCTACGCGACCACCCAGGGGCGCGACCTCGGCGCGGTCGCGGCCGACATCGACGATATCGTCAAGGCCACCGCGAAGGACGTGCCCAAGGGCTCGACCGTCACGCTGCGCGGCCAGGTGCAGACCATGAACGGCGCGTTCGCCGGCCTGCTGCTCGGCCTCGTGGGCGCGATCGTGCTGATCTACCTGCTGATCGTCGTGAACTTCCACTCGTGGGCCGACGCATTCGTGATCGTCTCGGCGCTGCCGGCGGCGCTGGCCGGCATCGTCTGGATGCTGTTCACCACGCATACGCCGCTGTCGGTGCCGGCGCTGACCGGCGCGATCCTGTGCATGGGTGTCGCCACCGCCAACTCGATCCTCGTCGTCAGTTTCGCGCGCGAGCGCCTGGCCGAAACCGGCAACGCGCTGGCCTCCGCGCTCGAGGCCGGGTTCACGCGCTTCCGCCCGGTGCTGATGACCGCGCTCGCGATGATCATCGGCATGGCGCCGATGGCGCTCGGCCTCGGCGACGGCGGCGAGCAGAACGCGCCGCTCGGCCGCGCGGTGATCGGCGGCCTCGCATGCGCGACGATCGCGACGCTGTTCTTCGTTCCCGTCGTGTTCAGCCTCGTGCATCGGCGCGATGCGCTCAAGCACGACGGTTCCCGCGCTTACTCCCCTTCCGCGTCCGGAGCTTCCCATGTCCACTGAGATCGATATCAAGTCGCCGAAACGGCTGCCCAACCTCAAGCTCGTCGCCACGCTCACCGCGCTGATCGCGGTCGGCATCGTGGCGACCGGCATCATCGGCCGCGCGCACGCGAAACAGGAAATGACGACCTGGTCCGCCGAGCAAGCGGTGCCGACCGTGGTCGCGTACACGCCGTCGACCGGCGGCGACGGCGCCACGCTCGTGCTGCCCGGCCATTTGTCCGCATTCGAGAGCGCGCCGATCCATGCGCAGGTGTCGGGCTACCTGCATGCGTGGTACACCGATATCGGCGCGCACGTGAAGTCGGGGCAACTGCTCGGGCTGATCGATACGCCCGAGCTCGACCAGCAACTGCTGCAGGCGCGCGCCGATCTGCAGAGCTCGCTCGCCAACGAGAAGCTTGCCGCGTCCACGGCCGCGCGCTGGACGAGGATGCTCGCGCAGGATTCGGTGTCGCAGCAGGAAACCGACGAGAAGACCAGCGACCTCGCGGCCAAGCAGGCGATCGTCGCCGCCAGCGAGGCCAACGTGCGGCGCCTCGAGGCGCTGGAGGCGTTCAAGCGCATCGTCGCGCCGTTCGACGGCGTCGTCACCGCACGCAAGACCGACATCGGCCAGTTGATCTCGGCCGGCGGCGGCGCCGGCCCGGAGCTGTTTGCCGTGTCCGACGTGCACCGGATGCGCGTCTACGTGAGCGTGCCGCAGAACGAGGCCGCCGCGATCCGGCCCGGCATGACGGCCACACTGACCGTGCCGGAGCATCCGGGCGAGACCTTCCGGGCGACGCTCGCCGACACCGACGACTCGATCGCCGATTCGACCGGCACGCTGCTCGTCCAGTTGATGGTCGACAACCCCGACGGCAAGCTGATTCCCGGCGAATACACCGAGGTGCATTTCGCGCTGCCGGCCGGCAGCAGCCACGTGCTGACGATTCCGGCCAGTTCGTTGATCTTCCGGCAAGCCGGCCTGCAGGTCGCCGTGGTCGGCAAGGACGATCGCGCGGTATTCAAGCCCGTGACGATCGCGACCGACCTCGGCACGCACGTGCAGATCGCGACCGGCCTCGCGCCGGACGATCGCGTGATCGACAACCCGCCCGACTCGCTCGCCGCCGGCGATCCGGTCAGGCTCGCGGCGCCAGCTCGCACCGTCGCGTCGGCCGCGCGCGATACGGAGCGTGCGCATGGCTAACCGGCTTCGGCTTTGCGCGACGCTCGCCGGCGTCGCGTTCCTCTGCGCGTGCTCGTTCGCACCTGCCTATCATGCGCCGCACCCCGCGCTGCCGGCCAGCTTCAAGGAAGCGGGCGGCTGGCAGCCCGCGAAGCCGGCCGACCGCATCGCGCGCGACGGCTGGTGGAAGGCGTTCCGCGATCCCGTGCTCGACCGGCTCGAAGCGCGGGTGGCCGCGGCCAATCCCGACGTGGCCGCAGCCGTGGCCCGCCACGACGAGGCAACCGCGCTGTTCGATCAGGCGCGCTCGGGCCTGTTCCCGACCATCGGCCTCGGCGCGCAGGTCTCGAGCAACCGTCAGTCGGCCATGCGGCCGTTGCGCGGCTCGAACCAGCCGAACGTCTATGGCGACAACACGCTCGACGCCGGCTTCGACTACGACCTCGACCTGTGGGGCAAAGTCCGCAACGAAGTCGCGGCCGGGCGCGCCGACGCACAGGCCAGCGCCGACGATCTCGCGTCGGTCCGACTGAGCTTGCAGGCCAGCCTCGCGAGCGCGTACTTCAGCCTGCGCGGGCTCGATCAGCAGCAACAGTTGCTGGCCGATACGATCGACACGTATCAGCGCGCGCTGCGCCTGACGATGAGTCGGCACGCAGGCGGCATCGCGTCCGATCTCGACGTGTCGCGCGCGCGGACGCAGCTCGATTCGGCCCGCGCGTCGGCCGAGGGCGTACGGGCGCGGCGCGCGCTCTACGAGCACGCGATCGCGACGCTCACGGGTGTACCGGCATCGTCGTTCTCGCTGGCACCGGACCTGAACGCGGCGTATCTGCCGGCGATTCCGGCCGGCATTCCCGCGACGCTGCTGCAGCGGCGCCCCGACGTCGCGGCCGCCGAGCGCCGCATGGCCGCCGCCAACGCGAAGATCGGCGTGGTGCGCGCGGCGTTCTTCCCCGACGTCACGCTCGGGCTGGTCGGCGGGTACCAGAGCTCGGGCCTCGGCCACTGGCTCCGCGCGCCGAACGAGATCTGGTCGATCGGGCCCAGCCTCGCGCTGTCGCTGTTCGACGGCGGCCGGCGCCAGGCACTCACCGACCAGGCGCGCGCGCAGCTGGCCGAGAACGGCGCGAAATACCGCGCGGTGGTGCTCGACGCGTGCCAGCAGGTCGAAGACAACCTCGCCCTCACGCACCACCTCGGCGACGAAGCCGAGCGCGAGCAGGAAGCGCTCGACGCGGCCGAACGCACGTTGCAGCTGTCGATGTCGCGCTACCGGGACGGCGTCGTCAGCTATCTCGACGTGGTGACGGCGCAGACCACCGAACTCGATACGAAGGTTGCGATGCTGGAGCTGGACACGCGCCGGCAACTGGCGGCGGTGGGGTTGATCGCCGCGCTGGGCGGCGGTTGGTCGACCGATGAAGCCGCATCCGGCGCGCAAGTACCGGCCGCGACGTCGCCCCTTCAATGAACTGAATCCCTTGCGGCATGAACGAGGCGTGTCGCATTTCAAGGCACCCGTCGCGATGACGGGTGCCGTTTTTTACGTCGGCCCGACCGCTCAGAACTTGTGACGGATACCGGCCGCGACCACCGCCTGACGATCGTTGCCCGATGCCGCCAGGTTGAAGATCCCCGCGTGGCCGAGCACCGCGACGCCGTCCGCCCCCGTCACGCGCTGGTACACGCCTTCCAGATAAAGGTCGGTGCGGCGCGACAGCGCATAGTCGGCCTGCAGCATGAACTGGTTCCACTTCGGCGCGATGCTGCGGCCCGCCTCGTCGAAGCGGCCTTGCGTGAACGTATAGGCGCCGCCCAGCGAGAAAGCCGGCGTGAGGCAATAGCGCGCATTCAGTTCGTAGTTGCTGAAGGTTAGCAACTGGCCGTTCACCGTGCCATACGACCCGCCTTGCGACAGTTCTCGTGGGTCGTTCAGGATCGTTCTCGTATAGACCAGGCCGACCGTCGCATGGTCGAACGCATAGTGCGCACCAGCGCCGAACGTGCGCCAGCGGCCGCCGGCCAGCATCGCATCGCCATCCGAGCTGCTCAGCGAACCGCCGGTGTTCTGCGGCTTGTTCACGCCGCCCGGCTGGTCCGACTGCAGGTACGCGACGGCGACGGCGACCGGACCGCTCGCATACTGCGCGCCGACGCTGTACGCGTTGTCGTTGCTGAACCCGCCACCCTGATTGCTGAAGCCGTAAGCGCCGCCGAACGTGAAGCCGCCATAGTTCGCACTGCGGAACTTCACCGCATTGTTCATGCGCGTGTCGTTGGCGAGGTTGTCGTTGTCGTACGGATGATCGGCGAGGTTGCCGCCGAATCCCGACCCGGTCGCCGACAGCGGCGCGACGAAGTCGACCAGGAAATCGTACTGGCGGCCGAGCGTCACCGTGCCCCACTGGCGGCTCGCGAGGCCGACCCACGCCTGGCGGCCGAACACGTCGCCGCCGTTGCCGAACTTGCCGTTCGCGACGTTGAAGCCGTTCTCGACGGTGAACACGGCCGCGAGGCCGCCGCCGAGATCCTCGTTGCCGCGCAGCCCCCAGCGCGACGTGCTGACGTTGCCGCTCTGCACGCCATAAGCGGGCCCCGCGCCCGCGGCCGATTTCTGGTTGCTGATGTAGTCCAGGCCCGCGTCGATCGTGCCGTACAGCGTCACGCTGCTCTGCGCATGCGCCGCGCTCGAAAGCAGGCATGCGACCGCCGCCGGAATTGCCAGATATGTCTTCATGATGGTTTCGTTGGAGTGGATCGGTCCGATCGCATCGCCGGCCCGGGCGGCGTGGCCGCTCGTGCGCGATGCGATGGCGCCCAATTTAGGCAGCGGGCATGACAGCGCCGTTATCGAAACCGCCCGCAAAATGAAACCCGCTTCATCTTCACGACATACCTGCTTCATGTCTGCGCGAATGCGGGCCGGTGCATGAATTTCTTTTCACGTTGCGCATGCCGATCCGCTAACGTCCCTCCTCTATGCTTGTCCTCAACCCGCGCGCGGCACCCGCACGCCGCGCCGGGGGATGAACCCAGTCAATCATCATGAGGACTCCCGACATGAAAACCGCCAACATCGTCGCCGCCGCCATGCTCGCCGCGATCGGCGCGCTGTCCGCTCCCGCGTTTGCACTGACCGGCAGCCAGCCGATCCACATGTCCCCGGCCGCCACCAAGGACGGCGCGCCCGGCGCTCAGGCTGCCGGCCAGTGGGTGCCGCCTTACGGCCAGCCGATCCACGAGAAGACGCGCGCCGAAGTCCATGCCGAGCTCGTGCAGGCCGAACAGGACGGGCAGCTCAAGTACCTGAACTCCACGCTCTATGCGCATTGAGACGCGTGACGGTGCGGCCGGGCGCGGCGCCCCGCTCACGCGGCCCGCGCCGCCAGCGGCGACGCCGCGCGTCCACCCGATTGCTCGCCATCCATGAAGCTTCGTTCGTTGTTCGCTCGTTCCGCCCGTCTCGCGCTCCTCGCGATGGCTACCTGCGTCGTGTTGTCCGGCTGTGCGTCCGCGCGGCCCGACGGCCCCGGCGATTGCGTCGGCCCAGCCGATTTCTGCGTGCCGTTCTTCGGCTCGTAAACGAACGAGACGGGCGCGCTGCCGGTGGCAGGGCGCCCGTCTCGTCATGTTCGTCGCGCGGCCGGAACCGCGCGCTCAGGCGTCCGGCAGCGTTACCTGATAGCCGTAGCGGCTCACCGTATCGATGCGGACGTCGGGCAGATGCCGCGCTAGCTTGCGGCGCAGCCGCGACACCACGAGATTGACGCTCGATGGATCGACATCCTCCTTGTCCTGCCAGACATACCGGATCAACTGGTCGCGTGGCACCGGCGCGTTCGGATGGCGCATCAGGCATTCGAGCAGCAGGAATTCCCGGCGCGTCACGGCGACGCGCAGCTTGCCGTTCTTGAGTTCGCGCGCCAGTGTCTCGACCGCGGACGCACGCGCGACCGGCCGGTCCGCATCGCGCGGCCCCACGAGCCGCTGCAGCGCCTGCATGCGTTCGTGCAGCTCGATGAACGAATACGGCGCGCAGAAACACGCATCGGCGCCCGCGCGGAGCACATGAATGCGTTCGCGCGCCGACGCCTCGCCGATCAGCACCACGAGCGCGGCGCCGCCGCCGTCGGCAACGAAACGCGGCAGCATCGCGATCAGCGCGGCATCGCCGCCGGGCTCGAACGCGGTCGCGACGATCGCGTCGAACGCCTCCTGCGAGGCGAGGAACAGGCCGTCGCGCGGATCGTCGGCGCGCTGCACGCTGTGCCCGCTTTCCTGCAGCGCCTTGTGCAGCCACGACGCTTCCGGATGCGGCGAAGTCACGAGCAGGACACGCATCGTCAACCGGCCTCGCGGCGGAAATACGCAGGCACGTGCGGCCTCGTCCGGACGGCCGTCATCCCAGCGACCTCGGCCAGCATTCGATCGTCACGCGCGTGCCGGGCTCGGCATTGCCTATGCGCAACGTGAAATCGTGCACGTTGACGACCGTCGACACGATGCTCAGGCCGAGCCCGGCCCCGGCGAGATGCCCGGTACGGCGGCTGCGGTACCGATACCGCAGCACCGCCTCGCGCTCGTCGGCCGCGATGCCCGGGCCATTGTCGATCACGTCGATGCGCGGACCGCACGGCGTGTCGTGAAGTTCGAGGCGTACCGTATCGCCCGACGTCGTGTACTTGAGCGCGTTGTCGAGCAGATTGCTCAGTGCCTCGAACAAGAGGGCGCGATCGCCGTGTATCCGCGCGACCGGCTCGACGGCCTGCACGAAGCGGATCGCGCGACTGTCCGCGAGCGGTTCGAACAACTGCCCGACGTCCAGCACCAGATCCTCCAGCGACAGCGCCGCGAACCCGCCTCGCCGCTGCAACGAGCCGATTTCGGCGATACGCAGCATCGCGCGGAAACGGCCGAGCAACACGTCGGTCTCGTTGCGCGCACGCGAAACGAGATTCGCCAGCACGGCATCGTCGAACCGCGCCGCACGCTGCGCCGCCTGCGCGAGCAGCGTGTGCACGTGCGCGAGCGGGGTTCGCAAGTCATGCGCGATGCCGTCGCAGACACCCTTGACCTCGTTCATCAGGCGCTCGATCTCCTCGAGCATATGGTTGACGAGATGGGACAGCAGATCGATCTCGTCGTGTCCGCCGACCGGCAGCCGCTGGCCGAGGTCGCCCTGCGCAATACCCTGCGTGATGCGCCGGACCTCTTTCAGACGCCGCATTTGCCGCACGCTGAGCATCAAGCCGCCCACGACGCCCGCGCCCAGGCAAAGCAGCCCGCCGCCGACCAGCGCCTGGATGATCGCCGCGCGGATCCGCAGGATATGCGTGAGGTCGCGACCGAGCACCAGCACGTCGCCGTTCGCACGCCGCTCCGCCATCGCGCGCACGACCGGCGGCACCTGGTCTCCCGAGATCGGCATCGTGTGATCGAGCGTCACGCCGTTGCGGGTCGGCCGCATGCCCGCGGGCAACGCCAGCACATCGCCGGCAATATGCCTGCCGTCCGCGGTAAAGAGTCCGTAGTAGTTGGTGTGCATTCGCTCGTGCTCGATCCGGTGCTGGATCGCGGCGGGAAGCTGGCCGTCCTGTATCGAATCGAAGTAGATCATCTGCCAATCGATCACCGTATCGGTTTCCCGCTCCATGTCGTGCGTGATCACCGATGCGATGAAACCGAGCAGCAGCATGACCGACACGGAGAACGTGACCGCATAGACCGACACGAGCCGAAACGTACTCGAATACCAGCGTCGCGCGGGTGCCGGGTGGACGTGATGCGCGACGGACGCCACGGGATCCGGCTCAGCCAAGGCGATACCCTGCACCGCGTACCGTCTGGATCATCTGCTTCGCATCGGGTGGATCGATCTTCCGGCGCAACCGGCCCATGTGCACTTCGATCAGGTTCGTGCCGGGATCGAAGTGATAGCCCCATACGGCCTCGAACAGCATCGTCCGCGTGATGGTTTGCCCGGCATTGCGCATCATGTATTCGAGCACGCGATATTCGGTCGGCAGCAACACGATTTCTTCGCCGTCGCGAAACACCTTGCGCGAGATCAGGTCGAGCTTGAGCGGACCGACGACCAGCGTCGTGTCGAGCGCGGCCGGCGCGGCGTGGCTTCGCCGCAGCAGCACCTCCAGGCGAGCGGCCATTTCCTCGGGATCGAACGGTTTGGTCAGGTAGTCGTCGCCGCCCGCGCGCAACCCGCGAACCCGCTCGTCGACATCGCCGAGCGCACTCAGCATCAGCACGGGGGTGCGCACGCCGACGCTGCGCATCGTGGTCAGGATCGTGAGGCCATCGACGACCGGGAGCATCCGATCGAGCGTGATCACGTCGAACTCGTTGCCGAGCGCGCGGACCATGCCGTCGCGCCCGTTCGCCACCCATTCGACCGTAAAGCCACGCCTCTCCAGCTCCCCGACGATTTCGTTCGCGGTGATTTCGTCGTCTTCGATCGCGAGTACGTGTGCGATGGCCGCTCGGCCCTCGGCCGGCTCGTCGGGCAGCGCGGGCTCGTTCACCGGGAAAGCTGATGATGCCATGTACGATTCTCGTCTTCGTCGAAAGGGAGTTGCGTGTCGATACCCAACGGTCGAACGCGCTCGAGTCGAGCTTATACGCGCACGCGTAAAGGATGCGCATCCGCTTCATGAAGAAAGTTTCATGTCCGGCAACATCGCGCGCCGGCCGTCGTGGACACGCGCCGTACGAAGCGCCGCAACGCGACATCAGCCCGGGTGCGATCGTGTGCCCGATTTGTCCGCGCGATGCGATGCGAGATCACGTGCGGCATCGCTCGCACGATCCCGCTGTTCGGCTTTCGCGTGCGCGAGCGTCACATCGGCGACCGCGAGCCCGGTGCCCTGCACCTTCGCGAACGCCGGTAGCGACGCACACGCCAGCGTGACGAGTCCAGCCATCATGACGATTGACTTCATTGCATTCCCTCCTTGTGCGCGGCATCGATCGATTCGTCGCTCGACGATACGCCGCTGTTCCTAACCATCCGGAAACACGCGCATGAAGGATTCTTTAACTTCCCATGCATGCGGCAGCCCGTGCATGGCGCGATCCGGGCTTGCCTAAAACATGTTTCATCATCGCGCTGCGGTTTAGATAGCCCTGCCTCCGTAATCTTCGTCCTGCGGCCGACGCAGGCTCCCTGCCGTGCGGCCTCGACCCAACGCTATCCAGGAGCCGAAGATGAATCATCCCGTCCGTTACCTCGCTTGCGCCGCGATGCTCGCATTGAGCGTCTCCGCACATGCCGAGACGAAACTCACGTCGGCGCAATGCCACGACTACCCGTTCGTGCACGCGAAAGGCCCGGTCTCGCACCGGCAGCTCGTCAATGAACTGAACGAGCTGGAGTCGGTCGGCTACAACCCGTCGTCTGGCGACGAAAGCAGCTATCCCGACGATATCGATTCGGCACAGGCGCGCCTGATGCAGAAGTACCGGCAGGATTGCGTCGGGGCCGCCAATACCGTCGCATCGAGCGGTAACTGAATCCTCTCCGGCAACCGTTCTCCGAGTTTGCGCGCGAGCCTCGCGGCCGCGCGCTTTTTTTTGAATTGATCCGACTCGATCGTCGACGGTGATCGGCAGATCGCCACGTGGATCGACTTTTCCGACATGCCGACGTTTCACGCGAATAAAATCTCGATGTCAACCGGAGGAAAATTTAAAACAACACGTCGCCAAGCGTGTGATCGCCATCGAGGCTTCAAAACACTCCATCTTTTCGCACGACATTTAGCGGTACATGACACTTTCGAATACTGAAAGATAGTCTTTCCGTGCACGTTGCGGCGACCGCTTTTCCTCTGCCTACACTGCCTCGTCCGCCGAAATCGCATCTCGGGACGACATCGACGTCAGCGCCATCCGGTGCCGACTATCCAACCACACCATCAGAGCAACTAAATGAAACGTCAATCGATGAAATTGCGCTGGCTCGCATTCGCGCCGGCACTCCTGCTCGCCGGTGCGGCGCACGCACAGCAGAGCGTCACGCTATACGGGCTGATAGACGAAGGCCTCAACTTCACGACCAACGCAGGCGGTCATCGCGCATGGCAGCTGTCGAGCGGAGACACCTTCGGCAGCCGCTGGGGCTTGAAAGGCAGTGAAGATCTCGGCGGCGGCGACAAGGCCATCTTTCAACTCGAAAACGGCTTCAACGTGAACAGCGGCAAGCTGGGTCAGGATTCGAGCATGTTCGGCCGTCAGGCGTTCGTGGGCCTGTCGTCTTCACGGTATGGCACGCTCACGCTCGGACGCCAGTACGACACCAGCGTCGACGCGCTCGGCTTCGGCGGTATCACGGCGGCCGGCAACTGGGCGGGCGACATCGCGACCCACCCGTTCGACAACGACAACACGGACTGGGATTTCCGCGTCGACAATGCCGTCAAGTATGTGACCCCGACATACCGTGGACTCACCGCGGAAGCGATGTACGGCTTCAGCAACCAGCCCGGCGGATTCTCGAACAATCGCGTGTGGGGCGCCACGCTGAACTACCAGAACGGCAACCTGACCGCGGCGGCGTCCTATCTGAAGCTCGACAATCCGGGGCTCGCGGCGGGTGGCGCGGTCACCGGTGGCGATCTCTTCAACGGGTCGTCGCAGCAGGACATCGGCGTAGCGGCTTCCTACCAGTTTACCCACGTACTCGTCGGCGCCGCTTGGTCCCATGTCGATGTCTACAACCCCGTCGGCAACGCATGGATCGACAATACCGCCCTGCAGAATGGCGCGACGTGGAATGCATGGAAATTCGACAACTTCGAACTCAACGCGCAGTACTACTTCACGCATGCCATGTGGCTGGGAGCGGCCTACACGTTCACCATGGCGCATCTGTATACGTCCGACACGAAATATGTGCCCAAGTGGCACCAGATCGCCCTGATGCTCGACTATGACCTGAGCAAACGCACGTCGCTGTATCTGCAAGGTGCGTGGCAGCATGTCGTCAGCGCGCGTACCGGGACCAGCTTCGACGAGGCACAGATCGTGGATGCGTCGGCTGGCGCGTCATCAGGGCCGAACCAGATGGTCTATCGCATGGGCATGTTGCATCGTTTCTAGCCGCCTGACGCCCGCATCGGAACTTGCGCAGCGCGGCGCCGGTGCGGGCGCCGGCGGGTCAATCGAAATTAATGCGAATCAGCATCCCGGCCAGGATATCAAGCAAGGTCGGCCGCACTTGCCGCCGCCATGAAACACCGGCTTCCCGACTATCGCCTGGCAGGCGCATCGACGGGCGAACCCGAGACCGATACGCCCAATCGATGGCTTCATGATCGGCTTGTCAGTACCGCCTTTCGACCGTCGATCGATTCGTACGCCATGGCGTCGTCAATCCGATCAAGGCTGAATTCCTGGCCGACGCGCGTCCTGAACACCGGGTCGCCGATCATGCCCTCGAGCGCACTCAGAGCAGCCACCAACCTGTCGTGCTCTCGCACCGTCCGGCTTTCGAAATTGCTGAAACGCCGCATCCACAGATCCTTCGTCATGAAAAGCGGCGCCGACACGGGAAACGGAACGGGGCCGGCCATCGTGCCGTAGAAATATATCGACGAGCGCATCGGCAAACAGGTTGCCATCTGGCCGGTCAGCACACCGCCCACGCCATCGAATACAGCCGTCGTTCCAAGCTCGGAGGACAGCTTTCCGAGCGTGTCGACAAAGTCTTCATCGGTGCGCACGACATGCTCGATACCGCAGCGTTGCAGCGTTTCCTGCGCCGCCTGCCCCCTCACCATGGAGATCGTCGGCATGTTTCTCCGACGGCCGAGTGCCGCGAGCGCCAGCCCGGTTGCCGAGTTCCCCGCCGTGGCGATCACGCCCCGGTGCCCGGCCTCGGCAATCGTTTCGAGAAACGCGTAGGCCGTCATCACGTTCACGAGCGACCCACAGTAGTCGCGTACGCTGACGTGTTCGGGCAAGATCAGGCAGCTCGTGTACGGCACCTGCGCTTTTTCGCACCACAGCCCGACGTTGTACGCGCTACGGTTCAGCGAGCGATAGATCGCGACGCGTCTACCCATATAACGCGCGGGAACGCCGGCACCCGTCGCCGCCACCGTCCCGGCGCCGGAAGCGCCCCATACGCCGTACTGGCTCGCCGCGAGCGCGTTGCTACCCTCGGCACGCGCACGCAAAAACAACTTGTCTCCATGGTTGATCGCAGATGCCTCCATGTCGATCAGCAGATGGCCTGCTTCCGCCCGGCTCGGTGGCCGGATATCCTGTACTTCCAACGAGCGTTCAGCGGTAACGCAGATAGCTTTCATGACGCGTTTCTCCAGCGGCAAACAGTGATGGCGGTAACTGCACAGGCCGTAAGTTAAACAAGTGCGCCTGTTGCCGAAACGCAGCCGCCCGGCATACCATCGATTCCAGTACAGAATGGATCGATACGAATACTCATGGATCGCCTGAATGCAATTCGCCTGTTCGTTCGACTGGTCGAATGCGGCAGTTTTTCCGCTGTAGGGCGAGAGGAAGGCATTGGACAACCGACCGTAAGCAAGCAGATTGCCGCGCTGGAGGAGTATCTCGGCGCTCAGTTGGTGTTGCGAACGTCGCGTCAGGTAGTGATCACCGCAGCAGGCCACGCGTTCTATGAATCGGCCAAGCCCTTGATGGAGGGCTTCGATTCGCTGGAATCATCGGTCGGGACGCGACAGCAATCTCCACAAGGCCTGGTTAAATTGACGACGGCGCCCGCCTACGGCCGCCTATGCGTGACGCCATTGCTTCCCGGTTTTTTTCGACAATATCCGCACGTTGCGCTCGAATTATCCGTATCCGAGCGACAGGTCGATCTGGTCGGCGAAGGATTGGACCTGGCGATCCGCCATGGGCCACTGATGGATTCCTCGCTGACAGCGAGAAAACTATCGGAGACGGAATCGCTGCTCGTCGCCAGTCCGGGCTATCTCGCGGCCAAAGGCAGGCCTACCCGGCTGGCCGATCTGGACGGACATACAGGCGTCGTCTTCGCTCAAAACCACGAGCGCCGCCCTTGGCGCTTCAAGGTCGGACGGGAAACCGTTCATCGGGTTCCGCACGGATCGTTTTTGACGGGCGACGCAGAGCAGGTGCGCGCAGCGGTCCTGCACGGGCTCGGCATTGCGCAGGCCCCACGATGGCTCTTCGGAGCCGAAATCGATGCCGGACAAGTCGAAGTCCTCCTGCCTGAATTTCAGCCGGAACGCATGGCAACCCACCTCGTCTATCCAGCCGGTCGACGCGTACCGGCGCGAGTCAGGGTGGTGATCGATTATTTGATGTCGTCGCTCGGAACGTGACGGTGGTACTTGCAAGCGCAAGGCGTCAGCAATCGGGGACGACAAACCCCGCTTCGTCCTCGTATCGAACCACGACGGGCCGCACTCGAAACGGCTTGTATACGATAGGGGTTACACGCCCTTGTACCGATCGCCGGAAACAAGACTACCCTTTCATACTTCGATCCCAGGGAGGCTCGTTGCCGAACGCCGCGGTCAGGTAGTCAACGAACCGTCGAACCTTGAGCGGTATGCGCCGCGCACTCGGGTAGACCGCCTGTATCGCCAATTCGGTCGCTCGGTAGTTCGGCAGCAGGGCGACGAGCTCGCCTCGCCGCAGATGCTCCCCGAAGACGAACGTGGGGCCGTACGCGACGCCAGCGCCCGCCAACGCGGCAGACATGAGCATTTGGGTGTTGTTGGCGGCGACTCGGCAAGGCCCTTCGATCACATGCGCGCGGTTTTTCGCATCGAATAGCGTCCAATCTCCGGCCGAGACGGCTTCGCTGAAGACGAGCCGCTGTGCATGACGTAAATCACTTGGCCTACGCGGTGTTCCATGCCGCTCGATGTACGCGGGGGACGCGCACATAACCATTCGACATGGCGCGATGCGACTTGTAACGAGCCCGTTGCCCTGAAGCTTCCCGATCCGGATGGCGACGTCGATACCGGCCTCCAGGAGGTCGACATAACGGTCGCCGAGCAGCACTTCCACGTTGACCTGCGGGTGGTCCTCGAGATAGCGGGCAGTGACCTCGCCCAAGTGCATCGCACCGAACGTGACAGGCGCCGCGATTCGCAACACGCCGCGCGCCGTGCGTTGCGAATCGTGCGCTTCCCGGCCGGCGTCTTCAAACGCTTCCAGAATTTGCTTGCTGCGAACGTAGTATGTCTGACCGATATCGGTCAGACTCAAGCGCCGCGTGGTTCGTTGTAGAAGCCGCGCATTCAGTTGGGCTTCGATCGCACTCACATGTTTTCCCGCCATGGCCGGCGACAACCCGAAACGCCGCGCGGCCGCAGCCAGACTGCCCTCTTCGACCGCAGCGACGAACACGCCAAGGCTGGTCAATCGGTCCATTTTCGCATCAACCTGATTCGATCACGCCATTATCGACTGCCGCTATCCCGCGTGCAATTATCAAATTTCAGGCTCGACGCTACGATTGCCTCATCCAACCGAGAGGAGGCAGCGCAAATGGAAATCGAAGTGAATGGCACGCGAATCCACGTCACCCAAGCCGGCCACGGCGATCCTGCCCTGGTGTTCCTGCATTACTACGGCGGCTCGTCGCGGACATGGCAACGTGTGACAGACCGGTTATCGAGCCGATATCGCACCGTTGCCACCGACCACCGGGGCTGGGGCAAGTCCGCTGCACCAGCGGATGGCTATGGCATTGCCGATCTCGCGGCAGACGCCGAGGGCATCATCGAGACATTGGATTTGCAACGCTACGTACTCGTCGGTCATTCCATGGGCGGCAAGGTCGCGCAGTTCATCGCGTCGCGACGGCCGACTGGGCTTCAAGGCCTCGTGCTCGTCGCGCCATCACCGCCCTCGCCGATGCTGCTTTCCGCTGAAGAACGTGCGACGCTGACGGGCGCCTATCGATCGCGCGAGTCGGTCGAATTCGTCATCGACCACGTACTCACCGCCAAACCGCTCGACGCCGCCTGTCGTGAAATGATCATCGAGGATAGCCTGAACGCTGCGCCGCAAGCTAAAGCCGCTTGGCCGGAGGTGGCAATGCGCGAGGACATCCGTGCTGCAGTAGCTTCGATCGACGTTCCGACGATGGTCATCTCCGGCGAACTGGACCAGGTGGATCGCGTGGTCACGTTGCGGACGGAACTGTTGCCGCGCATTCCGCAGGCGACCATGCACGTTCTTCCCGGTGTCGGCCATTTGGCGCCGCTAGAGGCACCGGCCGAAGTTGCGCGAATCATTGAAAACTTTCTTGCTGCATGATCTCGCCGCGATTGTCGATCAGCACGAGCGTGTTGTACGGTGACTCGCGTGGTGGCACTTCGTGGCGCTCGCCCGTGATCGAGAACACACCCCACACGTTGGCCTTGCGGCACGCCGCCGGCGATCTCGGCATCGCCCCGCGCACGGTGAACAAGCATCTCGAACACCTGTTCCGCGAGTTGCATGTCGAGACCCGTGCGGGGGCGGCCGCCGCGGCGCTCAAGATGCTCGAGCGCACGTGAAAGGACCGGATCGCGGAATCGCCCCGTTCCCCAGCCCGGGCTGCTCGCCCAGACATGATTTTGTAGACTTGATCTTTTGCTCCGTTTCTGGATAATTGTTCATGCCTCGCGCGACATGCTCCTTTGCATCGCTCGCCACGGGACCCTAGCCCGCCAGCCCCTCCCGGCTGGCATCCCCCGTTTCGGCGCCTGACCGACCGGTCCGCCGAAATACCGACACGATTCCATCCGGCAACGGCGGAATCGTTCGCCTGCAACGCAGGCCGTGAAGCGCCAGAGGAGACACTGGCGCCTTGCTCCAAGTGCGGCTTCAGATCGTGCTCAACCAGAGGAATCGTCGCGCCCTCGACCCAAACCGGTTTGAATGGGCCGTGAGCGATTTCCCTACTCGGTGACCGACATGACCAGGCAATCACCCCCCGTACAAACCGGAAGTCCTTCTCATCGGCGCGTGCCATTTTCCCGGCGCGGCGGCATGCCGTCCTGCCACGTCCACGCGCTCGCCTGAGCGTCCGTCCGCGCCGTCCCGCTGCGCGACTCGATCAAAGCGCCGCCGCACATGCGGTGGCGACTGTTGCCGCAGCGGACACATGCCGTCACGTCACGCGTTCGTTCGCCCATGCGACGAACCGCATCACAAGGAAAACCGTCATGGCTTCTGATTCCGCCCTTCCCGACACACCCGCGGCCCGTCCCCGGCCCACGCCGTCCGCCTACATGCGTACGGTCGCATCGATCGCGGCGATCGCCGGCGGGCTCTATGGATACGACACCGGCATCATTTCGGGCGCGCTGCCCCTCATCGCGCGAGACTTCGGCCTCGACTACCGCGCGCAGGAACTCGTCGCCGCGGCGATCCTGCTCGGCGCGGTGATCGGTGCGCTGGCCGGCACCCGCATGTCGGCCGCGCTCGGACGCCGCAAGACCATCACGATCGTCTCGGCGATCTATGCGGCCGGCGTGCTGGCTGCCGCGCTCTCGCCCGACGTGTGGTCCCTTGCCGCTGCCCGGCTCGTGCTCGGATTCGCGGTCGGAGGCTCGACGCAGATCGTGCCGACCTACATCGCCGAACTCGCGGAGCCGGACAAGCGCGGCCGCCTGGTCACCTACTTCAACGTGTCGATCGGCATCGGCATCCTGCTCGCGGCATTGATCGGCGTCGCGGGTAACGACCTGTTTTCCTGGCGGGCGATGATCGGTATCGCGGTCGTCCCGTCAGTGATCCTGATGGTCGGCATGACGCGGCTGCCGCGCAGCCCGCGCTGGCTCGTGGAGCAGGATCGCATCGCCGACGCGCATGGCGAGTTGTCGAAGGTGCGGGAATCTCGAGCTGCCGTCCGGCACGAGATTGCCGATATTCGGGATGTGGTCGAGCGACAGCAGAACAGCGCGACATCGGGCTGGCGCACGATGCGCGAGCCCTGGGTGCGCCCCGCCCTCGTTGCGGGCCTCGGCGTCGCCGCGTTCACCCAGCTCAGCGGCATCGAGATGATGATCTATTACACGCCGACGTTCCTTCGCGACGCGGGGTTCGGCGCGTCGGCATCGCTCTGGGCCGCGCTCGGCGTCGCCATGACGTATCTCGTGATGACCTTCATCGGCAAGCTGATCGTCGACCATGTCGGCCGCCGCACGCTCAGCCTGGCGACGCTGCCCGTCGCGGCAGCCAGCCTCGTGCTGCTTGGCTGCCTGCTGCGCGGCGACGTCGCCTTGCCCATGCAGCAACTGTGGATCGTCATCTGCCTGATCGCGTTCATGGTGTTCAACGCCGGCGGTATCCAGGTCATCGGCTGGCTGACGGGCGCGGAAATCTACCCCGTCGCGATCCGCAACCAGGCCACCGGCGCGCACGCCGCGATGCTATGGGGCTCGAACCTGCTGCTGACCGGCACGGCATTGACCGTGACCCAATGGCTCGGTGTCGGCGGGGCGATGTGGGCGTACGCGTGCCTCAACGCGCTCGCATGGGTGTTCATCTACTCGATGGTGCCGGAAACGCGCGGTCGCAGCCTCGAGGACATCGAACGCGCATTGAAGCGCGGAACGTTCGGGCCGCGCCAGTCATGAGCGAACCGGATCAAGCGAGCCGCGTCTTTCCCGCCTTCTCGTCACGGAATCCAACATGAACGAACGCATTGCCACACGCCAACTTTCGGATCATGCGCTGATCAGCGATTGCGACGGCGTGCTCGTCGATAGCGAGGCCATCGCCGCACGCATCATCGTGACGCGCCTCGAGCATCTCTGGGGGCTCGCCGGCCTTCGCGACGTCGTGCGTCCCCTGCTCGGCATGCGAGCCGAGCAACTGCTGCGCACGGTCGCAACCATCGTCGATCGGCCGCTCGACGACGATACGGTCGACGCGATCCGCATGGACGTGCACGCAAACGCGGTGAATGCGCCGGCCATCGACGGCGTGCGCGACGCGTTCGCCGCCATCCCGCTCGTCAAGGCGTGCGCGAGCAACAGCGATCTTGCCTACGTGCGCAGCGTGGTCGACCGGATCGGCCTGGCCGACATGTTCGGCGAACGCCTGTTCACGGCCGACCAGGTGCCGTCGCCCAAGCCCGCACCCGACGTCTATCTGGCCGCCGCCCGTCGCATGCATGTCACGCCCGAACGGTGCATCGTCGTCGAAGACAGCGCGACGGGGACGGCCGCCGCGATCGCCGCCGGCATGACCGTGCTCGGCTTCGTGGGCGCCGCGCACGCGGCACGAACGCAAACGGACAAGTTGCACGCCGCGGGTGCATACGTCGTCTTCAACGACATGGCCGCGCTGCCGTCGCTCGTCGAACGCTGGCTGCGGCGCATGCACGACACGACGCCCGCGTTGCGCGAACGCGCCTGACCTTCCTCATCGAGAAACACCTCGCGATCATGAACGACAACGCATCCCCTCCGGCGCGCGAAGAGGGCCCGCTCCATCCGCTCTCCAACGCAACCCTCGGACGCGCGGCGCCACACGTCGCCGTTCCCGCATACGACCGTCGTCGCTTGACCGCAGGCATCGCGCATATCGGCGTCGGCAATTTCCATCGCGCCCATCAGGCGCGCTACATCGACCATGTGCTGCATCTGCCCGGTCACGCAAACTGGGCAATATGCGGAATCGGCCTCGGTAACGGCCCGGCCTCGGTCGCAAAGGCCGACGCGCTTCGCGCGCAGGATGGCCTCTATACGCTGACGGAGTTCTCGAGCGACGGCGCGGCAGCCGTGCGCGTCATCGGTGCGATGATCGAGTATCTGCACGCACCGGCCGATCCGGAAGCCGTACTGACCCGGCTTGCCGATCCGGCGATCCGGATCGTATCGCTGACCATCACGGAAGGCGGTTACAACCTCGACGAGACGACCGGCGCATTTCGGTTCGATACGCCCGACGTCGCGCACGATCTTCTGGGAGGACCACCGCGTACCGCGTTCGGGTTCATCGTCGAAGCGCTCAGACGGCGCCGGGCCGCCAACGTGCTGCCGTTCACCGTGATGTCCTGCGACAATCTGCGCGGCAACGGCGATACCGCGCGACGCGCGGTGCTCGATTTCGCGCGGGCGATCGACGTCGATCTCGCTGCCTGGATCGAGCGTTACGTCGCGTTCCCGAACAGCATGGTCGACCGGATCGCGCCGCAGGTGACGGACGCGGTCCGCCTGCACGTCAACCGGTTGTCAGGCATCGACGACACGGCGCCCGTCGTTGCCGAAGCATTCTCGCAATGGGTGGTCGAGGACAGTTTCAGCGCCGGACGCCCGGCCTTCGACGCGGCGGGCGTCGAATTGCGCGACGACGTCCATGCGTACGAAGCCATGAAGGGGCGCATGCTGAACGCTTCCCACATGTTGCTCGCTTACCCGGCGATTCTGCTGGGACATCGCTTCGTCCACGACGCCATGGCCGATCGCGATCTCGCCGCGCTGCTCGACACCTTCCTTGCCCGGGACGTCGCCCCGATCCTCACGCTGCCGCACGGCGTGTCCGCGGCCGCCTATGCGGGAAATACGCTCGCGCGCTTTCGCAACGCCGCACTGGGCGACCAGTTGCTGCGCGTCGCGCACGACGGCGCGTCGAAGATCCCGGTATTTCATGAAAAGACCATCGGGGCACTGCTCGCGCGCAACGGCGACATGCGCCGTGAAGCCCTGCTGCTGGCCTGCTTCCAGCATTACCTGCAGGGTGTCGACGATCTCGGCAACGCGTTCGTCGTCAGTGAACCGCAATTCGATGCAGCGGATCTCGAGCGCGTGCGAAGCGGCGACCCGCTCGCGATCCTCGACTCAAAGCCGTTCGCCGCACTCGGGCTCGATACCAACGCGGGATTCGTCGGGCTATTCCGCACGATGCAGACAGCCGTGGCAACACGCAGGACGCGCGATGCGATCCGGCTGGCGCTCGATTCTTCAGACGCCTGAACAACGTATCGCTTCCCGAACATCGGTGGCGCGAACGCTGCTGTCGGACCCATGCGGCCGTGCCTCTTCGGTATTTCGTCCGAACAGCGCGTCCTCGAATGCCCGGTTGAGTTCGCTCAACTTCGCGTCGAGCCGAGCCAGTTCCCGATGGGCCGGTAACGGAGGATCACCGGCTATCGCGCGCGTTGCGTGCCCGACGTTCGCATCCGCGTCGCGTCGCACCGGGCTGCTGCGATCCAGATCGCTCATCAACGCATCGATTCGCGTGGCGAGGGCGGCGCGCGCACGCCGCTCGACGGCGGCCACCGCGCCACCGGCTTCAACAGGCAGAAGCGTCGCCACGATTCGGCCATGAAGCCAGCAGACCAGCAGCGTGTCCGCCAACCGTCGGGCATCGCCGGATACACGGAGCATGCGCCACGCGGCCAGCGGCCTGATCGCCATGCGCACGTCGTGAAAACGGCGATCGGCCGCGCGTGTGTGCGCGGCCCCCGGCCGCGTGCCGTCGTCGTGTTCGTGCACGAGTTCGCGCAGCGCCGCCAACAGGCCGTGCGAGCGCGTCGCGATGTGGCGCGACGCCGCCAGCGGCATCACCAGCATCGCCGCCGCGAGCGAAACCGCGCAGCCGATCAACACCTCCCCGATCCGCAGTTCCGCCAGCGCGCCGATCTCGAACCCGAGTTGCGCATAGACGAGGCCGATCAGCACCGTGAGAAAGAAAACGCCGCGCCCATAGGCGTGCAGGATGTGGTACGCCCAGGCGAACACGCACACGCCCATGACGACCGCCACGAGCGCATTCGCATGATGAACGGCGCCGACGACGAGTACGCTCGCGAGCGCGCCGGCGAGCGTGCCGGCGACGCGTTGCGCGCCGCGGTAGATCGTGTCCGCGCACGAATACGTGCCAAAGAACACGACGAACGTGCTGAGCACCGCCCACATCCATCGCTCCGACGACAGCGTCTCGCCGATCAGCATGGCGGCACACGCAGCTGCAGCCGCGCGGAACGCCGGCAACCATGCAAGCGTGCGCCAGCCGGCGCTCCACCGCACCGCACGCGCGGGCCGCGGCATCGCGGGCGCAGGTGCGGCGGCCATGCGCGCCGCCACTGCGTCGGCGACGCAATCGAAGCGGACGATCGCGGCGCGTAGCGCCGCGGCGGCGGCATCGGTCCGATCGTGGTTCAGCACGCGCCGGGCCGACGCGATCTCCAATGCGACGAGCGCGGTGTGCAATGCATGCGCGTCGTGTTCATCGAGTGTCGATGCATGATGCTCGAGCGCGATGGCGGCTTCGTTCAGCGCCAGAAGATGTGCGATCGCATTCAGTGAGCCGGCGTGCGACACGTCGCTGCGTGCGATGCACGCCGCCTGCAGCGATACCGAGCGCGCGATGCGCCGGGGCGTGGGCGCCGCGTGCACCGGCAACAGCATCCGGCACACGAGCACGACGCTTGCGGGGCCCGCGATCGACATTGCCAGCATGCGGCTCGCCTGTAGCGCGGTCGGATGCAGATAAAGGCCGAGGTAGTACATCGCGATCGCGAGAAACGCACACCCGATCGCGCGCGGCCCGCGGGTCTGACACAGCATCGAACAGAACAGCACGGTCACGAAACCCGCCTTGCCGACGGCGGGCCACGCGCTCACGACGGCGGCCGCGGCGAAACTCGTGCATGCGACGCCGTACTGCCACGCAAGCGATTCATACCAGTCCAGCCGATGAGCATCGCGCAGGAAGAGCGGCGCGATCATCGCGAAAAGTATGCCCACGGCGCCGGTGGTGATCGCCAAACCGAGGTGCAGCGCCGACGCAATGCCGAGCGCGCCGGCAAGCATGCTCGCCAGTGCGGCGCGCGCACCGCCCAGCAGCCGATGAAGACCGGGGTCGACGATAAGCAGGCGGTCAATGGCCCGCGACAACGAAACAACCGACATGATCGAAGCATTCCAGGAGGCAGCGCGGCGACTTCCGGCCGGGATACCGGCCGAGCTTTCATGGCGGCCATCGCGGGTCGCGCGGGCCGCCGTGCCGAATTCAAAACACGCGGTCCACCCAGCCGTGGCGATCGGCTTCGCGCCCGTTCTGGATATCGAGCAGCGCCGCCTTCAGGCGCGATGTGACCGGCCCCGCGCCCCCTTCGCCGATCGTGAAGTCGTACGCGCGGCCCTTCACCCGGCCGATCGCCGTCACGACCGCCGCCGTGCCGCACGCGAACGCCTCGACCAGCCGACCGCTGCGCGCATCCGCCTGCCATTGCTCGATCGTGTAGCCTTCCTCCCGCACCGTGTAATTCAGTTCCCGGGCCAGCGTGATCAACGACGCGCGCGTGATGCCCGGCAGAATCGTCCCGTTCAGCGGCGGCGTCTGGATCGACCCGTCGTCGAACACGAAGAACACGTTCATCCCGCCCAGCTCCTCGATCCAGCGGCGTTCGACCGCATCGAGAAACACCACCTGCTCGCAGCCTTCGCGGATCGCCTCCGCCTGTGCGGCCAGGCTCGCCGCGTAGTTGCCGCCGCATTTCGCGTCGCCCGTTCCGCCCGGCGCCGCCCGCGTGTAGTGCTCGGACACCCACAGCGTCACGCCCGACGCGCCGCTCTTGAAGTACGCGCCGACCGGCGTCGCGATCACGCAGTACAGATACTCCGGCGACGGCTTCACGCCGAGCACCGCCTCCGTCGCGATCATGAACGGACGCAAATACAGCGCCGCGCCGTCGAACGCCGGAATCCAGTCGCGATCGGCCCGGACCAACGCACGCACCGATTCGACGAACATCGCCTCCGGCAACGGTGTCATCGACAGCCGCTCGGCCGAATGGCGAAAGCGCCGTGCATTCGCATCGGGACGGAACAGCGCCGCGCCGCCGTCCGGAAGCCGATAGGCTTTCAAGCCCTCGAAGATTTCCTGCGCGTAGTGCAGCACGAGCGTCGCCGGATCGAATCGGAACGGTTCGCGCGGCCCGATTTTCGCTTGATGCCACCCTTGTTCCGCCGAATACCGGATCGTCACCATGTGATCCGTGAAGACCCGGCCGAAACCGGGATTGGCGAGCAGCGCGGCGCGCTCCGCCGCCGCGACAGGGTGAGGATTTTGTTCGAATTCGAAGTGCTGAACGGAATCGGTGCTCATCGTTTGCCCCTTGATCGGCAGCGGGACCGTCCCGGCTGCTACGGGCAAAAATTTATCGCAGAAAAAATAATTTCAGGTTGCGTGTTCGACTTAAGATGGGCGCGATTTGGCAATTCCGTGCCTCAAGAAGCGAACATTCGG
Source organism: Burkholderia sp. AU39826 (assembly GCF_020419965.1). Classification (NCBI taxonomy): domain Bacteria; kingdom Pseudomonadati; phylum Pseudomonadota; class Betaproteobacteria; order Burkholderiales; family Burkholderiaceae; genus Burkholderia; species Burkholderia sp. AU39826. The sequence continues at coordinate 208,603 of NZ_JAIZQG010000001.1, read as the reverse complement.
GCACCGCGTGCCTCAACCCAATCTGTCGGATCAATGGCGATGATCGAGCTGGACGAAATGGACCGTCGCATTCTGCGCGTGCTCCAGGAAGATGGGCGAATCCAGAACGTGGAACTGGCGCAGAAAGTGGGCTTGTCGCCGTCGCCGTGCCTGCGTCGCGTCAGGCAGCTGGAACAGGCCGGCGTCATCGAGCGCTACGCGGCGCTGCTCGACGCATCGAAGATCGGCGCGGGGTTGACCGTCTTCGTCCGCATCTGGCTGACGAGCCAGGACGCGAAAACCGTCGACCGTTTCACGGAGGCGGTTCAACGTCTTCCGCAGGTTCTCGAGTGCCACCTGATGGCGGGCGATTGCGATTGCCTGCTGCGCGTCGTGACGGCCGACATCGACGCCTATCGGAAACTCCAGATCGACCACTTGACCCGGATCGACGGCGTGCAGAGCGTGAAGACCGAGATTCCGATGCAGAGGATCAAGCAGACTTCCGTGCTTCCGCTTTGATCGCGCATGCGGTGCAGCGCTCCGCGGATCGCGGGGTGTCGCCGACGACGGCGGGTCGGTCACCCGCCGCAGCGAGATCGGATGAATGCGCGTATCGTTCGCGAAGCCGCGCAGCTTACGCGAACGGCATGGGCGTCAGAAATGATGCAGCAGCGCGATACGCGCGACATATTGATTCGGGCCCGACGAAATGTCGGCCGCGCCCGGAATGTACGCGTAGTCGAAGTCGGTTCCCGTGTGCGCGTTCATCGCATGCTGATAGACGCCCTCCACGAATACCGACGTGCGTTTCGACAAGTCGTAATTCAACTTCGTGCTCAGTTGATGCCACTTCGGATTGAACGCGCCGACCGTCGACGCGACGCGGGCCTGGGTGTACGTGTATGCCGCGCCGACGTAGAACGCGGTCGTGAAATGATAGAGGCCGTTCACCTCGAAGTTGTCGAACTTCCACGATTTCCACGCACCGCCCGCCGGCTGCGTCGTACCGGTGAAATATGCGTTCGAAGTCGGGTCGTAGACGTCGACGTGCGAATACGTGAATCCCACCAGCGCATTCGAGAACGCGTAATTCACGCCGATGCCGATGTTCTGCTGCGACGATGCGTCGAACGTGTTGTCGCCGGTGATCGCCCCGGTCGAATCGGTATTGCGTGCGTTATTGATCTTCAGATACGACGTGCCGACCGTCAGCCCGCCCTGCTGGTATTGCAGCGCGGCGCCATACACGCGGTTGTTCGCGAAGCCGCCCGCCTGATTGCTGAATCCATACATCGCCTCCGCGGTCACGCCGTGCCACACCGGCGACACGTACTTGACCGCGTTATTCACGCGGAACGAGTAGTCGGTGTTGTCATTGTCGTATGGATGCGAGAACAGGTAGCCGGTCCAGTTGCCGTTCGCGGTGAGCGGCGAGAAGAGGTCGACGCCCGGATCGTACTGGCGACCGAACGTCAGCGTGCCGTATCGATCCGACGCGATGCCGACGAAGGCCTGGCGGCCGAATTCCCGACCGCCCTGGTTCATTTTGCCGGTGTTGACGTCGAAACCGTTCTCGAGCGTGAAAATCGCCTGGTAGCCTGCGCCAAGGTCTTCCGTGCCCTTGATACCCCAGCGGCTGCCGTAGTCATAGCCGCTTTGCAGTTGCACGGTTCCGTGGCCGCGTGCGTTGCTCGTGTAGTTGATACCGTTCTCGATCTTGCCGTACAGGGTCACGCTGCTCTGCGCATGTGCGGCAGCAGCAAGCAAGGCGGCGGGCGCGATGATCCCCCAACGCTTGTTCATGACGATTTCCCCCCAGGTTTTTCGTTTGCCGGTCGTAACGCTTGCGCGCTGCGTATGTGCCGCGTCGAGGCTTCTCGGCGATGCGACGGGCGCAGTGTAATGAGCCGATTTTCTGCTGTTAGCCCTGCGCGGCGGGAAGGTGCTCTTCAAAATGGGGGGTATTTGTCAGCGCGGAAAGCGGCTAGCCGGCGGTTGAAAGCAGGCATGAGTCCGTCGAGCCTGCACGCGACATGGCCCGCTTGCGGGCTTCGGCTGATTTGGCGGTGGTTACTTGAATCGGGATGCTTCGCACGCCGGGCGCCGCAATGGCGCACGAAGAACGGGATTGGCTCGCCGCAAGACAGGTTGATGCGCCGGCGAATTCGTGTGCCATACGCACGAATTGACAGCCCCAATCGGTGCGCTGAAACTGAGCATCCCTTTTCATCGCGGTGATCATCGGAATGAATTTCGAGATATCGGACTTGCGGGCCTTTGTCGCGACGGCCGACCTCGGCAGCTTTCGCGCCGCGGCCGACACATTGCATCTGTCGGCGTCCGCACTATCGCGCCGGATAGAAAAACTCGAGGAAGTGCTGGGCGTCAGACTGTTCGAGCGAACGACGCGGAAGATGGACCTGACGATCGTCGGTCGCGGGTTTCTCGAGCGCGCTCACCGCATCCTCAATGAAGTCGACAACTCGATGCTCGAGTTCGACGATCTTGCACGCAAGATGACCGGCGAACTCACGGTCGCGTGCGTGCCGTCGGCGGTACGCTACTTCCTTCCGGAAACCATCGCGACCTATCATCAGCGTTACCCGGGCATTCGCCTTCGTCTCATCGACGAGCCGTCGTCGATGGTTTTTCTGGCCGTCGCGCGTGGGGAGGCAGACTTTGGCCTGACTTACGTCGGCACCGACGAGCCGGACATCGAATTCACCCCGCTGCTCGATGACCCTTTCGTTCTCGCTTGCCCGCGCAGTCATCCGCTCGCAAAACGCAAATCCGTCGCGTGGGCGGAGCTCGCCAGCCTCGAGTATTTGGCCATCGCGCAAGGCAGCGGCAATCGCGCGGTCATAGACGAAGCGCTGGTAGGCGTCGCCGACCGGCCCAAATGGTTCTGCGAGGTACGCCATGTGCCCGCGCTCGTGAGCCTGATCGAAGCGGGCCTGGGCGTCGGTGTCGTACCTCGGCTCGCCATGCCCCGCGGCCCGCACAAGGCGCTCGCCAGCGTCGCGCTCGTCGATCCGCCGATACGGCGAACGCTGGGTGTCATCCAGCGGCGCGGCCGCGGTTTGTCCTCCGCAGGCCGCTTCTTCCTTCAGTTGTTGACGGAGATGCGCGCGCCCGATGTGCCGCGCACAAGCGCTGCCGCATAGGCGAAGCGCCGGGCCACGGCTTCGGGTGGCACGGCGAAGCCTTCGCGGGCATCTGGTGGTTGGGTTCGATTCGTGCGCACGACGCACCAATCGAACGAAAATATGCGTTTGTTGCGTGAGCCGCTCCTGCTCGATCATGTGCGAAACGCAAGCGTCGTGCTATTCGCAACCGCTTGAACCGCACGGTTTTCAAATCGAAGGAGACAACGCATTCCATGACCCAGCCCACTCCCACCCATGGCGTCGTCAGCCGCGCACATCTGACCGAGTTGACCATCGAAGCTCTCTGCGCGCTCGGCCTGACGCGCGCCGATGCGACGGACACCGCCACGATCCTCGTGCTTGCCGACCTATTCGGTTTGCGCACGCACGGCACGAGCCGTGTCGAGTCATACGGTGCGCGCCTGCGCATCGGCGGCATCAATCCCACGCCTTCGATCACCGCCGAACAGGTGGCGCCGGCGCTTCACCGCCTCGACGGCGACAACGGCATCGGCCCGCTCGTCGGCCATCGCGCACTCGACCTGGCGATGACCGCCGCACGCGAACACGGCATTGCCTGTGTATTCGTGCGCGGCAGCAATCACTTCGGCCCCGTGTCGCCGTATTCGTACCTCGCCGCGATGCAGGGCTTCGCCAGCATCATCGGCAGTAACGCGACGACGACGATTGCGCCGTGGGGCGGCACCGACGCGCGCCTGGGCAACAGTCCTGTCGGCTTTGGCGTCCCGAACCCGAATGGTCATCCGTTCATGCTCGACATGGCGATCAGCGTCGCGGCACGGGCAAAGATTCGCAACGCGCTCAAGCGCGGCGAACCGATTCCCGGCGATTGGGCAACCGACGCGCAAGGCAAACCGACCACCGACCCGAAAGCCGCACTCGACGGCTTTCTGCTGCCGATCGGCGGCCACAAGGGCTACGGCCTCGCGCTGGTGGTCGATCTGTTCGCTGGGCTGCTTTCCGGCGCGGCGTATCTCACGCACGTCAAGTCGTGGGAAGACGATCCTGAACAACCGCAGAATCTCGGCCACTTCTTCATTCTCATCGATACGACGCGACTCGGCAGCACCGAGTGGCTCGCCACGCATATGGCCGACTATGCGGCGATCCTGCACGGCTCCAGACCCGCGGATCCGGATGCGCCCGTGATCGTGCCCGGCGAGATCGAACTCGGTCGCCTGGAACGTCAGATGGCGGAAGGCATCGATATCGGCGCGGCACAGCTCGCCATGCTGGAAGCGATCGCACGTCCGCAACGCTGAACGCCTCGTTCGCGGCGGCGCGGCTCACCACGCTCGCGCCGTTCCGAACGCGCGGCGCGGCTGCGAACCGACAAGCGACGAGCCGGGCAGCGCGTTCGCGCGCCCGACCGTCAAGCACATAACAAGCTCCAAGGAGCGACAGGTGAGACAGGTGACAAACATTCGATGGCGCATCGTCCTGCTGCTGTTCATCGCAGGCTTCATCAATTATCTCGACCGTGCGGCGCTGTCCGTCGCCGCACCCGCCGTCATGCGGGAACTGCATATGTCGCCGAGCAGCCTCGGGCTGTTGTTCTCGACGTTCTTCATCGGCTACGCGGCATTCAATTTCATTGGCGGATGGGCGGCGGATCGCTGGGGCGGCAAACGCGTCTTCTCCGGGGCCGTCCTGACGTGGTCGTTGCTATGCGGCGCGACCGGCCTTGCCAGCGGCTTCGGATCGCTGCTGGCCGTCCGCACCCTGTTCGGCATGGCCGAAGGTCCGCTCGCGACGACGATCAACAAGATCGTCAACAACTGGTTCCCGCATAAGGAATCGGCGACCGCATTCGGCTTTGCCAATTGCGGCCTGCCGCTGGGCGGCGCGGTGGCGGGGCCGGTAGTCGGCCTGCTGACAGCCGCTTACGGCTGGCGCGTCGCATTCGCCGGCATCGCGTGTTTCGGCTTGCTCTGGCTGGTTTTCTGGGTGTTCATGGCGACCGACAAGCCGCACCAGCATGCACGCGTATCCGATGACGAACGCCGGCTGATCGAATCCGACCGAAGCGTCCCTGAAAGCCCTGCAGACCTGAGGCCCCTCGGCTTCTATCTCAAGCAGCCCGCCATTCTCGCGGCGATGATTTCGTACTTCGGTTACAGCTACATCCTGTTTTTCTTTCTCACCTGGTTCCCGACCTTTCTGACGATGGACCGCCACCTGAGCCTGAAAAGCATGAGTCTCGCGACGGTGCTGCCCTGGCTGCTGGGGTTCATCGGCTACGGGCTGAGCGGCGTGCTGTCCGATCTGATCTTTCGCCGCACGGGCAACGCGCTGCTTGCGCGCAAGCGGGTATTGATCGCCTGTCTCGGCACGGCGGGCGTGTGTGTCACGCTGGCCGGCGCCGTGACCACGACGCTCGGCGCGCTGCTGTTGATGGCCATTGCCGTGTTTGCACTTTATCTGAGCGGCAGCGCCTATTGGGCACTGATTCAGGACACGATTCCCGGCCCGAAACTCGGCAGTGTCGGCGGATGCGTACACGCGATCGCAAACTGCGCAGGCATCGTCGGTCCGGCTGCAACCGGCTTTCTCGTGCAGGAAAGCCACACGTTCCTCAGCGCGTTCTTTCTCGCGGGCGGTATCGCGCTGGCCAGCGTGCTGGCCGTAGCGATACTGCTGAGGCCCCGAGCGCTCGCGCCACGCAAGTCGAGCGACGCGCGGGTCTGCGGCTGACGGCCCGTGTCTCCATACGATTTTTTGTTCTTCACGCTATCGACATGAAACCCGACCCATCCGTCATTCGCGCATTCACACCTGCCGGCAAGCTGCGGGCATCGATCAATCTCGGGAATCCCATTCTCGCGGGCAAGGACACATCGGGCGCACCAACCGGTGTTTCGGTGGACCTGGCGTGCGCCTTTGCCGCAACGCTCGGAGTAGAACTTGAACTGGTGGTGTTCGATACGGCGGGCAAGTCCGTTCAGGCGGTCAGCGATGAGCGGGCTGACGTCGGCTTCTTCGCCATCGATCCACGGCGAGGAGAAACCCTCGCGTTTACCGATCCGTACGTGTTGATCGAAGGCTATTACCTGGTGCGAGACGGATCGTCGATTCGCTCCAACGACGATGTCGACCAGCCGTCGATCCGCGTGGCGGTTGGCGAGGGAAGCGCTTACGATCTGTTCCTGACGCGCGAATTGAAGCATGCGCGGATCGTGCGCGCACCGTCATCTCCGGCCGTCGTCCGAACGTTCCTCGATCAGGGCCTCGAGGTCGCCGCTGGCGTGAAGCAACAGCTCGAGGCAGACGCACGTCAAACCCCCGGCCTGCGTTTGCTCGACGAGCGATTCATGGTGATCCGTCAAGCGATGGGTTTGCCGAAGCGCCGCGGTGCGGCGGCCGCCGAGACATTGCGGGCATTCGTCGAGCAAGCGAAGGCATCCGGGTTCGTCGCTCAGGCGCTCGATCGACACAAGATTGCCGGCGCATCGGTTGCGCCCGCTGCGTAGGTCGACGCTGCCCGTGCGTGCCGACTCAGGTGTCAGTCCGAAACGCGTGCAGTCGATCGCGTCCGGGCCGCGCCAACGGCAACGACCATTTCACCCACGCTACCGTCCGGTTGCAAACGCAACCGGACGGTCGACAGGCCGATCAACCTCAATTGCTGAAGATCAGACCGCGCGCGGCGCCATTGACGTAAATCCGGCCGTATGTGTTCCAGTCACCGGCCATCACGCCGGAGTCGCCGAATTGGTGCGCGTCATCGTTGAAGCGCGCCCACGTCGCACCGCCGTCGTCGGAATGGTAAATGCCCCAGACGCCGTTCACTGTGCCTTCCACATAGACCGCGGCCGAGTACGGAGAACCGGTCGGCGCCCTGCCCAACGCGATCACGGTGGCGCCCGGTGTGTCGTTGGTCGACGCAAAGGCGCCGAGCTTCGTCCAGGTCGCCCCCGAGTCCACCGAGTGGTACACGGCCGTGCCGTCGGCCAGCCACAGATCGCCCTCCGCGTTCGGATTGACCGCCATCGACGTATCCCGCCACGCATTCCAGGCCAGGTTCGCGTTCACCGAGCCCTGGCTCAGCGTGAACGTGTGGCCGCCGTCGTTCGACACGTAGATCTTGCCGCGCTGCCAGCTCCACGATGCACCGCCGGAGTCGTAGGCATAGACCTTGTTCGGGTTCTTGCGGTCCGCGGCCAGGCGGTAGGCACGCGGGAAGCCGTTCCATTTGGCGCTGAACGCCGGCAGGTTGGTCGACGTCCAGCTGGCACCATTGTTTGTCGTGTACGACGGCACCGAGTCGGGCGGTGCCCACGTCACGTTGTTGCGCGACGGGACGACCAGGTTGCCTACGTTGCTCTGGCTTGCCGCGGCGCCGTCAGGCAGCGACGCGAACGTCGCCCAGGTATTGCCGCTGTCGCCCGACCAGAAGCCCTTGGTGGCATGGCCGTTGGCGTTGTCGACGCCTGCAGCGGCGATGTACGTCGGATCGGACCACGACATGTCGGCCGAATTGCCGCTGCTCCACGTGTTCAACGGGCCTTTCGTCGGCCTCGTCGTGAGATCCGTATTGACCCACGTGCCGATGTCGCCGGCGCTGTTGATGAACTTGTACGACGCACCGGGCGGCGCCGTGACGAGCGCCAGCGTCACGGTTTCCTCGAGGTTGTCGACCTTGGGGCGCCAGGTTGGCGTGGGCGACGAGGCGTTCGTGGTTTCGCAGATGCCGCCGCCGTGGACGTGCATGATGTGATCGCGATTGGCCGGGTCTATGGTGACGCCCTCCACCCAGCCGGCGCAGCCGCCCGAGGCAATGCCGGTATGCGGCATGCCGGCCTCGATTTCGCGCCACGTGCTGCCGCCGTCGTCGGATAGCTGAATGGTCTTGCTGGTGTCGCTCCAGCCGGTCATGCCCAGTGCGATGCGGGCGGACGCGCCCAGACCGGAGACGGACAGGCCGCCAAAGCCGTTGCCGGTGGAGCGGTTGAGCAGCGTCCAGTTGCCGTTGTTGCTGCCGCCGAACCTGTAGAGATAGCTCGGTCCGCCGATACCCTGGCCGACGCCCGCGTTGAACACCACGTAAAAGTTGCCGTCGGAAGTGCGCACGACGTGCGGGATGTAGTAGCCGGACACCGTCGGCGGGACGGGCACCGGCGTCCACGAGAAGCCGCCGTTGGTGGACTTGTACAGGGTCGACGTCAGGCCCGCCGCGTTCGCGTAGTCGGGGGCGACGGTGGCCCACATGATCCAGGTCGGCTGGCCACTGCCCTTGCCCGACGTATCGAAGATCACCTGTTCGACGCCGATCGGGGAACCGCCGCCGCTGATCGTGGCGGGGGACAGGCCCGAGACCTGCGCCCAGGTGCGACCCGAATCGGCACTCTTCCACAGGCCGGCCGTGCGCGATCCGTAGAACAGCGTCGACGGATGGTTCGGATCGACCTGCAGGCGCTCGCCGGTGGCCCGACCGTTGTCGTTGCCGCCGACCGGAAACGGCACGTCATAGTGCGTCCAGGTGTTGCCACGATCGCTCGAGATGTAGATGCGGCCGTTGTGACCCTGCGTCACGGTAATGCCGGTCATCATGTAGACGAGCTGGTCGTCGTTCGGATCGAGCGCGAGACTTTCGACGCCGTGGAAATCGCCCTCGCCTGCGCCGAAACCGATGCCGTCGGTGATGGGCATCCACGTCGAGTTGGTCGCGTTCCAGCGGTACGCGCCGCCAACGTCGGTGCGTGCGTACAGCAGGCTCGCGTTGGCTGGATGGTAGATCAGGCCGGTGACATAGCCGCCCCCGCCCCACTTGACGCTGGTCCAGCTGGCCGCCGGCAGGTTGCTGCCGCCGCCATTTCCGCCGACCTGACTACGATTGGCGGCTACGTTGGCACTCATTTTGTTCACGCCTGCCGCGCTATCGGATCCGTCACCACAGCCCCATAACGCACACGCCATCGCCGCAGCGGCAATCCATCGTTGAGAAAACACGGTCATCAGAAGTCCGTAAAGAAAGAAGTCCATCGCAGGGCCCGCCATCGAGCCCTGCACGATCAGTTCGCCATGAGCGATGCAATCTGCGCAGCGCTGAGCGCACCGCGATAGAGGCGGAAATCGTCGATCAAACCGTTGAACGTGGCGTCGGCACCGTATTGCGATTTGCCCAGCCAGTTCTGCGTGGTGCGGCCAAGACGGAACGGCGCCTGGAACATCGCCGTGTTGGTGCTGACGGGCGTGCCGTCCACGTACATCGTGCCGGTCGAACCCGATAGCGTGACGGCCACATGCACCCATCGCTTGCTCGGCAGCGCGGTGGGGGCGTCGATGATCTGTTCCGGAGGGCCGTCGCCGGGGCCGTTGGCCGTCATGGCGAAGCGCATGCCGGCCCAGCCGGTGCGCGACTGCCCGCGCGGCGTGAACATCATGTAGCGGTGAAAACCGGTGCCGAAGTCGAACAGGCGTGCCCACGTTTGCGAACCGTTCCAGAACACCCAGCTCGCGATGGTGAAGTCCGATACATCGGCCAGCAGATCGTCGGGCAACGCCACATACGCGCCCGAGCCGTTGAGCGAGACCGCGTTGCCGCTGCGCCCCACGGCCCACGTTGCGCCGTTGAGCGTGCCATTGCGCCCGTTGCCCGAGCTGTCGGCGGCCGTGACGCCGCCGCCTTCATCGAACGCGAGGTGCGCGAGCAGTTGCTGCGCCGTGATCACTTTCACTTCGTTGGAGAGCGCCGATTCGCCCGCAATCGTTTGCGCCGTCACGACATAAAAATACGTGCCGGCACCGGCCGGCATATCCGTATAGGTCAACAGGTCGGTGATGCCGCTTTGGATGGTGCTGTACGGTCCGCCGGCCATGGTGGCGCGCTTGACGGTGTAGCTGACGGCGTTGCTGCTGCCCCACCACGACAGCACTACCTTGCCCGCGCTGGCATAGCCGGTCAGGCCGGTCGGCGTTGGGGCCGGGGCGCCGGGATCGAGCGTGCAGGTGAGCGTGCCGTAGCCGAGCTGGTCGAAGCCGCCACTGTTGGGGCCGTAGTTGCCGCCGCCGCCTTCCGGCGCCACCAGCTCGGCGGCGCGCCTGGTGTAAGGTGCCGCCAGACCTTTGCGGTTGATGTAATGGTTGGCCACCAGCGCCCAGCAGGGCCGCCCGAGGGCGCCGCCTTGCCCGCCGGTGGAGAACTGCGTCTGGATGACGCCGGCGCTGTTCTGGTACGTGACGAAAGGCACCGTGTAGACCGTGCCGTCCGCCTGCTTCAGGTTGGCCTTGGCCACGTATTCGGCGCCCGCCAGAAAGCGATTGTTGTCATAGCCGTACAGGTCGATGCCCTGATTCCACGCCATCTCGCAAATGGCGCCCGTCAATGCAATGCCGAGCGTGCTGTGGCCCTGGTCCCGGCCGGCTTCCTGCCATTGCCCGAGGTTGCCGGGGTGCAGGTAGTACACGGCTTGCCGGATACAGCCATTACTGCCACCGGTCTTGAAATGGGTGACGGCCTCGTCGACGAGCTCGGCATCGTCGCACAGCACGCCGATGGCCAGGACACACGCGATGTTGGCCAGACCCCAGTTGGCCCAGTAGTGCGTGTCCATCGCGGTGTCGATACGGGTCAGGAAAGCATGGCTGACCGGGTAGAAGACATTGCGCATCATGGCCTGAAACGCGGCGAGTCCGGCCGGACTCCAGCCGCTGTAGCCGCGCATGATTTCGGCTGCGTTGGCGAACTCGTAGCCGTAGATGCCGGCGGCGAGCGCCACGTCGCTGCCGCCAAGCGTCGTCAGCGTCGACGCCCATTGGTCCAGATACTCCACGGCCTTGTCGGCATAGCGTGTGTCGTTCGACACCTTCCAGCGCAACGCGTCGCCATAGGCGGCGGCGATGTCGTTGTAGAGGGCGCCGTAGTTCTGACCATGCGTCGGATCATTGCCGCGATAGATGCCGACCTGCGGGTTCGGCTTGTTCGTCAGGCGCGTGTGACCGTTGGCGACGAGCACGTTCCAGCTATCGATCCACGGGGAAGCCTGCGCGGCGACTTTAGCGCGCATGCGTTCGAAATCAGCGTCGGTATGCAGCAAGCCAGGATGCTTGAAGGTGCGGGTTTGGGCGGTGCCTGCCGACTTCGCGCCTGCGCCGCTACCGTCCGAAGCCGGAGCAACCCCGGACGCCTGGCCGCTGCTGGTTGCCGATGTACGCTCGCCGTCTGTAACCGCGCTACCTCCGTCGCCGCCGCATCCGGCCACAAGCGTTGCACCGAGCCCCATCACGAAATGGCGTCGTGCAATATTCTCGATGCCGCCGAGTAGAACGATTTCCTCGGACAGCAGCGTCGCTGCTCCCTTGTCTCGCATGTCTGGATCCTCTGTTTTTTTGCTATGGTCGAAGCGACAAAATGTACTAACCATTCCGTATTTATCGGAACGGGTAGCATTCTATCCAGTGCGACCGGGATCCAATCAAGCGAAAAAAACAAATTCATCAATGACACTAACGTGTCACATCGGTGATGCAGGGATCGAGGGATGCGCGAAGTGGTTGGGCAGAACCAAGCAAAGGTCGTCACCGTTTGCGGAGTAAAAATGTCACTTCATCGGTCGACACCGACGCGGAATCGGTAAACTCTCCCGTAATCGTGTCTTTTCGTTGGACGAAATAAAATCGTCAGCGACCGCGGTGTCGCGAAGAGCGGTGTCGCCTACGCCTCCGCCTCCGCTGCCGTGCCTGCATCACCGCCCTACCGCCCCAGAACCCGCTCCACCAACTTCACGAAATAACTCGCCCCCACCGGCAGCAACGCATCGTTGAAGTCGTAACTGGCGTTATGCAGCAGGCACGGCCCGCCACCGTGCCCATGCACGCGATGATCGCCCGCCCCATTCCCAAGGAATGCATAACAACCCGGCTTCTCGCGCAGCATGAACGAGAAATCCTCCGCCGCCATGGTCGGATCGACGGCTGCGTTCACATGCGCGTCGCCCACCAGCTCGCGCATTACCGCCACCGCCACCGCCGTCTGCTCGGCGTCGTTCACGGTGGCCGGATACTGGCGCTGGAAATCCACCTCGCTCTCGCAATCGAAGGCCGCGGCCGTCGCGGCCACCACGGCGCGCATGCGCGTCTCGATCAGGTCGAGCGTCGCATCGGAGAAGGTCCGCACCGTGCCGCCGAGCCAGGCATCGGTCGGCACCACGTTCATCGCCTCGCCTGCATGCACCTGCGTGACCGACAGCACCGCGCCGTCGATCGGATTGCGGTTGCGCGTGACGATTCCCTGCAGGGCGCTCAGCACCTGCCCCGCCACGAACACCGGATCGCGGCCCAGGTGCGGCATGGCCGCATGGCAGCCGGCACCGCGCAAGTCGATCCGGAACAGGCTGGTCGACGCCATCAGCGGCCCCGGCCGCACCGCAAAATCGCCGGCCGCGATGCCGGGCCAGTTGTGCAGCCCGAACACGGCATCCACGGGGAAACGCTCGAACAGGCCGTCCTCGATCATTGCGCGCGCGCCGCCGCCCGCTTCCTCGGCCGGCTGGAAGAACAACTGCACGGTGCCGTCGAACTCGCCATGCCGGGCCAGATGGCGCGCGGCCCCCAGCAGCATGGCGGTATGCCCGTCGTGGCCGCAGGCATGCATCGCGCCGGACACCGTCGACCGATGCGCGAAGGTGTTGGCCTCCTGCACGGGCAGCGCATCCATGTCGGCGCGCAGGCCGATCGCACGCGCACTGTCGCCGCGCTTCAAGGTGCCGACTACGCCGGTGCGGCCGACGCCGCGCGTGACGGCATAGCCCCATTGCTCGAGCCGCCCGGCAACGAGTTCGGCGGTGCGGAACACGTCGTAGCCCACCTCGGGATGGGCATGGATATCGCGGCGTAGCGCCGTCAGTTCGTCGGCGTGCGCGACGATGGAATCGATCAGTTTCATGCGGATGGGAGCGCTTTTGTCAGGTCGTCGCGGCGCGGCGGCGGGCCGGCCCATGCCGCCCGCCGCCGTGCCGCGAGGCATCAGATCAGATATGGAACAGTTGCGCCACCAGGGTCGCGCCGATGAAGGTGCCGGCATTGGCCACGAAGGATACCAGCACGATGCGCCAGCCGAGCCGGCGGAAGGCCGGGATGTCCTTGGCGATCGACAGCCCCGCGAACACCAGCATCGGCGTGGTCACCCCGAGGAAATCGTTGTGCGAGCTGAGCGCGGCGATCTGCGATGCCCACGGGGACCACGGCGAGGTCAGGAACATCGCTACCACCGACACCCAGCAGACCGCCGGAATCCGCCGCCCCGTCACGCGCGCCAGCGCATCGCCGACGATCGTCGCGCCCACCATGATCGCGATTCCCGGCAGTCCCGCCAGCGGTGTGGTGCCGTGGGCGATCCAGTCGCACACCAGCGCCATCGCGGCCGTCACGATCCAGGCCAGCAGCTTGCCGCCGTAGCCGAGCGCGGGCGCCTCCGTCCTCACCTCGCCCAGCGACGGGCTGGCCGCCTCGGGCTGCGCCGAGGCCTTGGTGGTGCGGCCGATCAGCGGCTCCAGCACGCGATAGCCCCAGACCGCCAGCGGCAGCGAGATGAACAGCGTGAAGTACGTGCCGATGGTGGTGGTGATCAGGTTGCTGGCCGCGGCGAACGCGAGCACCGATTTCGCCGTCTCCGGGTCCTGCTGCGCGGCGATCGCGCCCGAGGCGGCCGCCATCATGCTGCCCGAGCCGACACCCGAGCCCATCGCCAGCGCGAGCGGATCGAAGATGCCGAGGCTGGTCACGAAACCCGCGAACACGGCGATGAACACCGCACCGAACACGGTGCCCGTCAGGTACTCGGCCAGCACGCCGCGGCCCTCGGCGGAATCCATGCCGTATTTCTCGCCGATGATCGCCAGGCTCGGCTCGCGGCCCACCGAGAACGTCGCGCCAATCGCCTCGCGCTTGATGCCGAGCAGCAACGCGAGCGGCAGGCCGAGCAGGATGGTGCCGACGAAGTGGCCGAATTCCTGGAAGGCCAGTGCCCAGCCCGCCGACGCCAGCTTGGGCAGCGCGCTGCCCACCATCAGCCCGAGCTTGGAGACGAACAGCAGCAGCGCCGGCTGCAGGATCGCCGCCGCGAAGAACTGGTCGGGCACGCTCAGGCGCGCGCTGCCGTTCCAGCGCGCGCTGGCGAGCCCCACCGCGGCGCCGAGCAGCAGCGCCCAGATCATCGGCAGCAGCACGACCTTGCCTGGGCCGAGCTTGAACGTGAACGAGCCGATCCATTCGGCGACCAGCAGGATGCCGGCCGCGTAAAGCAGGACCTTGGCGGTGGCCGCGCCGCCCAGCTCGCGGCGCTCGATACCCAGTGCGTGTTCCATGACGAGTCTCCCCTTGAAGCCCGGCTGCCGTCGAATGCGGGCCGGTGGTTACAGATAACCGAACGCGGTGGGCGGCGCTTCGGCCGTCTCGACCCACACGCTTTTGGTCTGCGTGTATTCGTACAGCGCCTCGACCCCGCTCGAGCGGCCGTAGCCGCTCATGCCGTAGCCGCCGAACGGCGACGCCACGTTGATGGTCTTGTAGCCGTTGACCCAGAAGGTGCCGGCATTCACCTGCGCGGCCACGCGATGCGCGCGCGCCACGTCGGTGGTCCAGGCCGCGCCGGCCAGGCCGAAGTCGGTGTCGTTGGCGATCGCGATCGCCTCGTCCTCGGTGTCGAACGGGATGGCGGCCACCACCGGCCCGAAGATCTCGGTGCGCGCCACCTCCATCGCGTTCGACGCGCCGGTCAGCACGGTGGGCGCCACGAAGTAGCCGCCGCGGCCCTCCGCGACGCGCTCGGCCGAGCCGCTGGCGAGCGTGGCGCCAGCGGCCACACCGCGCTCGATCATCGACATCACGTGGTCGTACTGCTTGCGATTGTTGATCGGGCCCACCTCGGTCGCCTCGTCGAGCGGCGCGCCGACACGGATCTTCTTCGCGCCGGCCGCCACCATCGCGACGAATTCGTCGTAGACGGCGCGCTGCACCAGCAGGCGCGAGCCGGCCACGCAGCTCTGGCCCGCGCCGGCGAAGATCGCCGCCTGGGCGGTCAGCGCGGCGCGCTTGAGGTCGGCGTCGGCGAACACGATATTGGCCGACTTGCCGCCCAGTTCCAGCACGCAGGGCAGCACGCGCCGCGCGGCGGCCTCGGCGATGCGCGCGCCGGTGGCCGGCGAGCCGACGAACACCACCTTGCCGACCACGCGATGCGCGATCGCGGCCTGCCCGGCGGTGTGACCGAAGCCGGCCAGCACGTTGACGAGGCCGCGCGGCAGCCCGGCCCGCTCGCCGAGCCGGGCGACCGCCAGCGACGTGAAGGGCGTCAGCTCCGAGGGCTTGAGCAGCACGCCGTTGCCCATCGCCACCGCGGGCGCCACCTGCCAGCCGCAGGTGAATACCGGCGCGTTCCAGGGCGTGATCTGCAGCACCACGCCGGCCGGCTCGCGGCGCGTGTAGTTGAGGTGCGAGGTCGGCACCGGAATCACGCTGCCGTAGAACTTGTCGGTCCAGCCCGCGTAGTACTCGAACATTTCGGCGACCTTGCCCACCTCGCCGCGGCAGTCGCGAATCGGCTTGCCCGAGCCCAACGCCTCCAGCCGCGCGATCGCCTCGGCCTCGGCACGGATCGCGCGCGCCACCTCCTGCATCACGCGGCCGCGCGCGGCATGCGTGAGCGCCCACCATTCGCGCTGCGCGCGGCGCGCGCTTTCTGCGGCATGGTCGATCACGGCTGCGCCGGCGTCGCGATAGGCGAGCGTTTCGTCGCCCGTCGCCGCATCGTAAAGCTGGATCGTGTCGCCCTGGCCGGCGACGAGTTCGCCGTCGATATACGAGCCGATCGTGGCGGCACCGGGGAAGAAATGCGCGAAGGCGGCGAGCAACTGGTCTGCGTGCTGGGTCATGTCGGGTTTCCGTACAGGTGAGTCGAGCGGGATCGTGGCGCGGGCGGCCCGGCCTCAGGCCGGGTCGAGGAAGTCGACGATGCGGTTGAAGTCCTCGCCGTCGGCGACGGATGCCTCGCTGGCGGCCCACACGCGCGCCGCCTCGCGCGCCACCGGCGCGACGCTGTCGAACTGGTCGAGCAGGCCCAGCGCGAGCCGCACGTCCTTGCGCATCAGCTTCATCGTGAAACCGGAATCGAATTTGCCGTTGAAGATCCAGGTCGGGTAGTTGGTCAGCGTCGCGCTGTTGCGGCCGGAGCCGCCGTTGAGCGCCTCGACCAGCTTTTCCGGATCGACGCCGGCCGCGCGCGCGGTGCGCACCGCCTCGCTGGCGGCCAGCAGGTGCACGCCGGTCAGCAGGTTGTTGAGCAGCTTGGTGACGTGGCCGGCGGCCACCGGGCCCACATGCACGCGCTTGGCGCTGATCACCGCGAGGATCGGCTCGATGGCCGCGATATCGCTGTCCGAGCCGCCCAGCACCATCGTCATGGTGGCGGTGGCCGCGCCCTTCGGGCCGCCGCTCACCGGGCCGTCGACGAAGCCGATGCCGCGCTCGGCCAGCGCCGCCGCCACGCGCCGCGTGCTGTCCGGATCGGCCGTGGTGGTGTCGATCACGATCGTGCCCGGTCTCGCGCTCTCGAGCACGCCGCCCGCGCCCAGCACCACCGCCTCGACCACCGCCGAGGTCGGCAGCGACAGCAGCAGCACGTCGGCGTCGCGCGCGATCCCGGCCACCGAATCGCGCGCCGACAGTACCGCCTGTTCGGCCAGCGCGAGCGCCACGCCGGGCGCCGCGTCGTAGCCGAGCACCGTGTAGCCGCCGCGCCGCAGCGAGCCCGCCATGCCGCGCCCCATGTTGCCCAGACCGATCACGCCCACCGTTTTCATCCGACGACTCCCGATAGCTGTTGGTTCGAGGCCGGCGCGCCAGCTTGCGCCCGCCTTGCATGACCACGATGTTCGGCCCGGCGATCCGTATAATCAATCAACGCCAATATTGAGATTGTTCTCTTTTTTAGAACGCCAGGATCATGAGCGATACCCTGACCGACAGCCGCATCGTCTATTTCTACGAGGCCGTGCGCTGCGGCACGATCCGCGCCGCGGCCGATTGGCTCGACGTGGCGCCCTCGGCGGTGAGCCGCCAGATCGGGTTGCTGGAGAAGGAGCTCGACGCCACCCTGGTGGAGCGCCACGCGCGCGGCGTGACGCCCACCGAAGCGGGACGCTGCGTGATCGAGTATTTCCGCGAGCAGCTCGCGCACCGCGACGACCTGATCTCGCGTCTGCAGGAACTGCGCGGGCTCAAGACCGGCGAGGTCAGCCTGGTGCTCGGCGAGGGCTTCGTCTCGGATCTGCTGGCCGGGCCGATGCAGCAGTTCTGCCGGCAGTTCCCGGGGATCCGCGTCAACCTCGACGTGGGCAGCACCAACGACGTGATCCGCAAGATCTCGAACGACGAGGGCGAGATCGGCCTGGTGTACAACCCGCCGGCCGAGCCCAAGGTGGTGTCGCGCGCGTCGAAGCGGCAGCCGATGATGGCGATCGTCGGCCCCGATTTCCCGCGCCGCACCCACAAGGTGCTGACGGTGCAGCAGCTCGCCACCTACCCGCTGGCGGCCACTCACCCGTCCTACGGTACGCGGCAGATGATGGAGGCCGTCGAATACGCCGAGCGTGTGCGGCTCACGCCGGTCGTCACCACGAATTCCTTCGCGATCCTGAAGGAGTTCGTGAAATCCGGGCTCGGTATTTCGGTGATGCCGGCCTTCGCGGTGACGGCCGAACTGCAGGCCAAGGAGTTGTTCGCGATCGAGATCGCGCATCCGATCCTCGAGAACGCCGAAGCGCACATGGTCACGCGCGTGGGCCGCAAGCTCTCGGTGGCCGCCAACAAGATGCTGCAGATGATGACGGGGCAGATGCGGGCGTTTCGTTAGCGGGGGCTGCTCGTACGCCGTCCGGCGACGCGAGGCCGGGCTTGGAGACGGTTTCCCCAAGACCGCTGATTCCGCTGCAAGGTGTTCCGGCAGATCACAGCTGCAGCCGAATTCGAGAAAGGCTTCATGGTCATGGGCACATGACCAAAGTCAAACGCCGTCAAACATCCGGATCCTGAATCCGCGCCGACTGAATCACCACCAGCGTATCGCCCGCCTCGATCCTGCACGGCGGATCCTCGTAAAACGAATAGATCTTCCCGCAGCGATCGAGCCCGACCACGATCGCGCCCGGCACCACGTTCGTCAGGCAGCCGATCTCATGCGGCAACGCCTCGCGCTCCAGCAGCGTCGCGCGCCCGCGCGTCGACAGCATGTCGTTCACGAACGGCACGATGTAGCGGCTGTGGACCGCATCCGCGAGCAACAGCGCGCCGATCTTCGTCGATGACACGATCACGTCCGCGCCCGCCTGCCGCAATTGCCGCTGGTACAGGTTCTCCTGGATCCGCACGACGATCTTCGTATCGGGCGCGATGCTGCGCACCGACAGCGTCAGCAGGATCGCGGTCGGATCGTCGGTCACCGAAATGATCACGGCCTTCGCCGCGCGCACCTGCGCCTGCTGCAGCAGATCCTCGTGCGCCGGATCGCCGAGCAATCCGGTCACGCCGAGCGACGTCGCCGCCTCGAGGGCCTGCTGCTGCGAATCGATCACGATGATCGTCGCCGGATCGACGCCGCTTTCCAGCAACTCGCGCACCGCGATCGATCCCGACAGGCCATAACCGCACACGACGATGTGATCGGACAGTTGCTTCTGCAGGCGTTTCATGCGGAATTCCTCGATGACGCGCTGGATCACGAACTGATACGCCGTGCCCAGGAAAATGAACCAGATGCCGATACGGATCGGCACGATGAAGAACGCATCGAGCAGGCGCGCGCGCGCCGTGACGGGCACGATATCGCCGTAGCCGACCGTCGCGACCGTGACCATCGTGAAGTACACGAGATCGGCCACCGTCATCGGCGTGCTCTTGGTCGAATCGCGCAGGCCGTCGCGATCGAGATACAGCACGAGGAACGCAAGCGTGCACAACAGCACGACCGCGCCGAGACGGAACAGCAGCGTGCGCCGCGGCGACGTCGCCGGGCGCGTGAACAGCGTGCGCGCGCGCGGCGCCTGCCACGGGTTGCGGGCGCAACGCAGGCGCATGCGCAACGAGCGGCGCTGATCGGATGGCGTGGCCAACGGGGAATCTCCTGAAGGATGCGGGCTCGATTCTACGACGGGAACGCACGCGCGCAGCCGTCACAGCATGCTGCGCGGCCGCACCATCGTCCCGTCGACGAAACGCCGCGCGCGAAACGCCGACAGGTCGAGCGACGGCGCGCCCGTGTCGATCCATTCGGCGAGCAGCCGGCCGACGATCGGCCCCATCGCGAAACCGTGCCCGCAGAACCCCGTCGCGATCGCGAGCCCCGACGGCGTACCCGGTGCATCGATCACCGGGATGCCGTCGGGCAGCACGTCGATCAGGCCGGCCCACGCCTCGACGATCTGCGCATCCTTCAGCGCAGGAAAGATCGCCTTGAGCTTCGCGAGCGCGCGCGGCGCATGCGCGCGATTCGGCTGCGGCTGCGGATCGCGCGGCTCGATCGGCCCCGTCGCGCCGCCGATGCGCGCGAGCACGTCGCGCCATGCGGACGCATTCAGGTGCAGCCGGAATTTGTCGCGTTGCGACCAGAATTGCGGCCAGAAGAGGCTCAACCCGCGCAGGTGGCCAAGCGTCAGATCGACGTCGACCTGCATGTCGTCGGCAAGATTGATCGCGCCGTTCGTGCGCTGCCGGATGCCGAGACCATGGCCCCACATCGTCGCCGCGGACACCGGCGGAACCACGTTGGTGCGCATGCAGGTGCCGCGCACGGCCTGCTGCGGCAGCCGGATGCCGACGCCGTCGAGCAGCCGGAAACTGGTCGCGCCGGCCGCGCAGATCACGCGCCGCGTGCGGATCGCGCCGCGCTCGGTCGCGACGCCGACGACCGCGCCGCCAGCCGTCTCGATCGCCGTCACGCCGCAGCCTTCGAAGAAACGCGCGCCCGCCTCGGTCGCGCGCGCCGCGAATGCGGCGGCCACGCGACGCGGCTCGGCCTGCCCGTCGGTCGCCGTATACAAGCCGCCGAGGGTACGGGCCTGCGCCGACAGCCCGCTCACGCGTTCGTCGATCTGGGCGCGCGTCAGCGTGCGCGTGTCGAGCCCGTGTTCGCGCGCCACGGTGAGCCACGCCTGGAACGACGCCCAGTCGTCTTCGTTGTCCGCCATATAGAGGCAGCCGCCCTGCCGCCATTCGAGATCGAAGCCGAGCGCCTGCTCCAGACCTTCCCAGATCCGCATGCCGGCCATCATCAGCGGCACTTCGGCGGACTCGCGCCCCTGTTGCCGCACGAAGCCCCACGCGCGCGTCGATTGCTGGCCGGCGATGCGCGACTTGTCGAGCACGACGGCTTTCAGGCCGCGCAGGCCGAGGTAGTAAGCGGCCGCGCAGCCCATGATGCCGGCGCCGGCGATCACGACGTCGGCTTCGGTCGGAAACGCCGTTTCGGCGTGGGTCAATGCGTCGTGCAGCGGATAGGTGGTGGTCATTGTTCTCTGTCGGGAATCGGTGCATGGCCGGCAAAGCTTATCGCGGCAACGTCATCCGATGAAGCGAGCGCCGCGCAACGATCCCGGGCGCCTTGCGCATCCGCACACGCGTCTTTCCGGCCGTCCCCGTTTTTTCGGCTTGACGCCCCCGGATCGTCACGCGACGATACTGGATATCCATACAGTATCGTCGCAGCAAAATGATCCTCCCCCCATTCGATCCGCCCAAGCTGAACGACCTCACCGAATGGTGGACGCAGTGCACCTACGCGGACGTCCAGCGTCTGATACTCGAAGTGCAGCACCTCCGCCTGACGCTGTGGGAGTTGAAAGCCCACGTCGCGGACGCATCGCGCCGCATCCGTGTGCTCGATCCGGACATGCTCGCGCATGGGTCCGCGCTTCGGCGGCTCGGCTACCTGCTCGACAAGGAGATCGAGCGCGCCAATCCGATCGGGCGCACGCGCGACGTGTATGCGCCGTTTTCGGACGAGTGGCGGGCTCGCGCGGCACTGCGCTGCGCATTGCGCGGGCAGCCCGAGCCGGCCGACGCAGGCACGCTGCCGCGCACGATTCCGGAATTTCAGCGCATCACCTGGGCCGAGCTTCGCGATCGCTGGCGTCACCTGAGCGACAGGAAATCGAATCGGCAGAACGTCGAGCAACGGATGGTGCTCGAGATCGCCCGTCAGCGAACCGTGATCCTCGCGCGGGCGCGCAAGCTGGTCGACGCCGCGATCGCCGAGGCGGCGGCAGAGGGAAACCGGTTATTCGCGCTGGATCAGCTCCAGCGGCTCCTGGCGGTCGAGCGGGAGGACGGCGAGCCGTTCATGTACATGCCGCCGTAGCGCGAACGCCGTGAACGACGGTCTGCATGCACAAAGTGGACATTCGCAGCCTCCAATCGCGTTGCCTTCGGACGATCGATACCTCACGACGGGAGCCGTCAATCTACGAATTTCCGGGGGCATTCGCAATATTCAGGCAGGAATTCCGGCCGTTCGGGGCGCCGCACGCGCTGCACTACGCATAGCGGCTCAGCCATTCTTCGGAGAATCGTTTCGCGTACGCGACGGCCTCGGCTTCGGTGTCGAATTCACCCAGCTTGCGGAACGCGGCTTCACGGCTGAAACCCACCTTCGTGACCTCGACCTGCGCGGCGTATTTGCCGGCCTCCGTCACGCGCGGCTCGCAGTTCATCTCGTAGCCGCGCATCAAGAATTTCTTCTGCATCGGTTCAACACTTTTTTGAGACGGCGAAATCGTAGCACGCAGCGCCGCGGGCGCCAAAAAATGTATCCGCGCTGGTTTCACTAGAAGAAACCATCGATTGTTCGTCCTGCAGGTGCTTCGGCCGTTCGCCGCGCGATATCCTCGGAACATCCCGGCCGGACGTGATCGCGCCCTGCGTTGGTGCGTCGCGTTGCGATTACCTGCCGCCTCGTGGGGAATCACACGCCGGCCCATGGGAATGCAGCCCAAAGGTGCCGAACGCACCGTCGCGCGCACGCGCCGACGCAGGCCCGGCGTAACTTCATGACACACCTTTCACACAAACGCACCTTTCACCACACTGAATGACGACCATTTTGCGGTAAAGTTATCTTTTCCGTGCGTGGCCGGTCGGCTCGCCATTGGACGTCATGAAGACTGTCCGCCGAGACTGCCGCAAGGCGTCGTTCTGAACGTCACGATCCGTTCCCGTAGCATGACCACTGAAGCAATCACCACGGATTCCCTCGCGGTTGCCGAGCGCGTGCGCGAGCTGATGACCCGCAACGGCATCGGCAAGCGCCAGCAGACTACCGAGCTGTGCCGCATCCTCGATCTGAGTTTCTCCCAAGGCCACCGCAAACTGCGCGGCAGCAGCCCCTGGACGCTCGCGCAGATCAAGAAAGTCGCCGAAGCGTACGGCGAACCCGCCGCCCAGCTGTTCGGCGCGCAAACGCTCGACCCGGGCATGGTCGGCGCCTATAGCCAGGAAGCCGTCCTGTATGCGGGCGTCGCCGAGATTCCATGCACCGCCTGGATCGGCGCGCCGCTCGAAGCCGGCGCGCGCCCCGAGTTCGTCGCGTACGAACAGAACGGCCGCTGGCGCGTGCTGCGCCATACCGGCGTGCTGTACCAGAACGCATACGACGTGCACAAGATCGAGATCTATCCGCGCCGCGCGGAAAGCGACAAGCTCGTCGTCGCGGTAATCGACCCCGATCGTGTCAGCGCAAACGAGCTGTGCCGCTATCTCGAACGGCAGGGTTTCGCGACGGCCGCGTTCGACGGTCTCGCGGCATTCGTCGACGCGCTGCAGGGCCAGGCTTTCGACGCAGTCCTGACCGAATGGCTGTTCGACGACGGCACGGCCGCCACCGCGATCAAGGCCGTGCGCACGTCCGACAACCCGGGCGCGCCGGTTTTCGTGCTGACGGGCGCCCTGCTCACCGGCCGCGCGAGCGAAGCCGACATCAGCGAAGTGATCCGCGCGTTCGATGTGGTGTGCTACGAAAAGCCCGCGCGCATGGCGATCCTCAGCGCCGATCTCGCGAAGCGGCTCGCGCGCGGCTGACGTTCGCCGGGCCGGCCGCCCGTCGAACGGCCAACGCCCGCGCGGCGCCGCGGGCATGAACCGGTTCCTCAGTACAATAGCCGCACCCGTTCACGCCCACGCCGGCATCCGCCGCCCGACGCCATGGCCCGCCTCATCCCCGACGACTGGAAAAGCCTCGCCGCGACCGGCGCGGCCGAACGCGAGCGCGAAACGCTCGCCGCGCTCGAACACGCGCTGCCCGACAGCTACACCGTGTATCACGGCGTCCACTGGACGCGCGCCGATCAGGCGTTTTCGGTATTCGGCGAAGCCGCGTTCGTCGTCGTGAGCCCGGCCGGCCGCGTGCTGCTGATCGAGCAGAAGGCCGGCTTCCTGCGCGAGACCCCGAAAGGGCTCGTGAAGGTCTACCTGCAAAAGGAGCGCAACGTCCCGATCCAGCTCGCACGCACGCAGGAGACGCTGCACCGGCGCCTGACGGCCGCGCTCGGCGCGGGCGTCTACGGCGTCGAGGCGCTGCTGTACTGCCCCGACTACTCGATCCGCGACGCGTCGATCGCCGGCGTCGCGCCCGAGCGCATCGTCGATGCGTCGCGCAAGACGCAGCTCGCGCAAGTGATCCTGCAGATCCTGCCCGAGGACGACGAACACTTTCCGAACGCGCCGAAGCTCCACCATTTCCTCGCGGACGAGCTCGCGCTCACGCCCGACACGAGCGCGCTCGTCGGGCAGGCCGGCACGCTCGTCACCCGGCTGTCGGGCGGGCTCGCCGCATGGGCGCGCCAGCTCGACTTCGCGCCGTTCCGGCTGCGCGTGACCGGCACGGCCGGCTCGGGCAAGACCCAGCTCGCGGTCCAGGTGATGCGCGACGCCGTCGCGGCCGGCAAGCGCGTGCTGTATGTGTGCTTCAACCGGCCGCTCGCCGACTACATCGCGCGCATCGCGCCGCCCGGCGCGAAGATCGCGAACTACCATCAGCTGTGCGACTGGGTCGCGCGCGATGGCGGCTATACGCCCGACTTCCAGGCGCCCGGCGAATTCGAACGGCTCGAGGCGCGTTTCGCGCAAGCGCCGATCCCCGAGCGCTGGCGCTTCGACGTGCTGGTCGTCGACGAAGGGCAGGATTTCCACGCACCGTGGGCGGCCGCGCTGGAGCGCCTGCTGGCGCCGGACGGCGCATGGTGGTGGCTGGAAGATCCGCTGCAGAACCTGTACATGCGCGAACCCGTCGCGCTGCCTGGCTGGGTCACGCTGAAGGCGCTCACGAATTACCGCAGCCCGCGCGACCTGCTCGAATTCGTGCGCGACGTCGTCGGCCGCGTCGAGCCGCTCGCGGCCGAACTGCGCTCGGGCAGCCCGTTCGACGGCTCCGAACCGTCGGTGTCGGCCTACGGCGAAGACGGCGCGTCGGACGACGCATTGGCGCAAGCCTGCATCGATGCGACCAAGCGCGCGATCACGCATGCGTTGTCGCTCGGCTTCCGCAAGCAGGACATCGCGGTGCTGTCGTACCGCGGCCGCGAAGGCTCGGTGCTTGCGCCGCTCGACCAGCTCGGCCCGCACCGGATCAAGCGCTTCACCGGCAAGTACGACTTGTTCGGCAATCCCGAGTATCGCGAAGGCGACGTGCTGCTCGATTCGATCTACCGCTTCAAGGGTCAGTCGGCGCCGTGCGTGATCCTCACGGAAGTCGACTTCGACACGCTCGACGCGCGTGCCGCGCGCAAGCTGTTCGTCGGCGCGACGCGCGCGACGATGAAGCTGCTGATCGTCGCGTCGTCGCGCGCGGCCGCGCAACTCGCGGACGCGGCGGGTTGACGCGGCGGGCGGGCGAACGCACGCCCTGGACTAACTTCGACATCGTGGCCGTTGACACAATCGGGCACATTTCCCGACGCCCCGCACCCTTGCCCACGCTCGTTTCAACCTGTTTCGGCAATCCCTGACGCTTTGTCCGCTTGCAGCCGGCCGCTACGATGCCAGGCCATTCGTTGCACGCGGAATATTCGATGGCCGACGTAAAAAAGCTGCCTTACTACGAACCGAAAAAGGGATTGTTCGGATCGGAGTTGAAGGAATACAAGGGTTCCCGAGGGTGTGTCCCGCTCGATACGCAAAGGAGCGTATCGATCGACCGGCTTGCACCGGGGGAAAAGCCGCCGCCGCCCAAAGCGATTTCCAGGCCTTCGATTGCTCCGGAGCCTCCTGCATCACCTCAACCGCCGCCGCAAGCCGATCAGGCGATAACCAAACGACCGCAGACGCAGGCGGAATCGGAGGTTTGCGAAAATCCGCCCCCTTTCGATCTCCAGGACGTGCCAATCGCGATGGACAATCTGGGCTGGAAGGTTTCGGCCAGGCTTGCGCGGATCTGGTTCGCGGGCGCTGCGCATGTTTACAACGACGATCCAACGTCAGCCCAGCCGCTGAATGACGATGACGTTACCCTCGAATGGATTTTGAAATTCGGAAATGTCAGAAAAAAGTACAATAAACTTCTCGCGAGCGATATCTACAGCGAACGTTCCATACGAACAGCATCAGATATCACCAAGTCTTTTGTCAAAGAGCTCTTTTTAGAAAGAAATTCTACGTTCAACTTCAACACCGCCTCATTCACAAGAAATTTGCATAAATTTCACAACGACTGGCAATTCCAGCTATCGAAAATAGGAAATTGGGACACCCTGGAGAACCTTTCCCCAACGGATCTCACGGGGGCGCTGGCCAATTTCAACATTTATGCAGCCATTGGAAATGTTGAAATTTCAAGCGAAAAATACTTCAAATATGAAAAATCAGGTACGCTTTACTGCCTAAGCGCCACGGGTAGAATCACGCATATATATGTTTACGTGAAAGACAACTACTCATTCAACGGAAAACAATATTTAGGCCACTGGAACAAACATGGCGTCATCATCGCCCCGGGGTCAATTCTTACAGGATCAAGCTCGCCAAAACGAGAATCCGACATTGACATTTGGTCAAAAAACATCAACAAACCTGTCGACACACGAAGAAGTATATTAGGAAAATTCAAGACGTCCGATGTTTATTTTCCAATCCATAATGCAGACTACAGTCGATGGCGAGAAAGACATCACAGGGGCAGGGACTTCATGATATATTCGAATCCAGTTTATTTGAAACTGAAGAAACCGATCGATCTTGATCTTGGTGAAATATGCAGAATAGAGCCATCAGATACATTGGCTTAGCCATTGTCATTTACGTATGCGCAGGTTTGATCGTTCATTTCAATCGCCCCGCCTATGGACGGTGTGACTTCTATGATCGCCCGGAGACATTAGATGGCGGTATAAAAAACATGAATGGCGTTTGGTACCGATTCAAGCTGTGCGGCACCGGCGGAAATGATCAGGACGCGACGAATGACAACATTGAGCTAAGAGTGTTTAGTGAAAAGGGCGAGCTTCTTGCAAAGCGATATTTCTCCGTCAACTGGCATCATGGAGAAAGCTCTCACCCGCCTCTGGGTTACGAGGGCAATCTGGTACGCTATATCGACTTGGCCGATGAATCGAATTACAAAAAACATCTGATGATTCCGCCCTCCAAGTGGGATTGGCTTCGTGCCAGACTACCTTTGTTTTAAAGGTTGCACATCAAATTTTGATTTACAAAAAACAAAGCCCCGGTAGCGGGGCTTTGTTTCTCAACAGACTGCTCGCTCGATCATACGACGATAGCATCGACCCACCCGTGAAACAGGTCGCATCAGCCGACAGATCCGCTGCGATTCACCTCTCCCTGCTCAAGCCACCCGGAACGCCCCCACCGCACGCCGCAACCCATCCGCCTGTTCCTCGAGCGACGCGGCCGCGGCCGCCGCCTGCTCGACGAGCGCCGCGTTCTGCTGCGACACCTGATCCATCTGCGACACCGCGCGGTTCACCTGCTCGATCCCGTCGCGCTGCTCGCTCGAGGCGGCCGCGATCTCCGTCATGATGCCCGTCACGCGGCCGATCGCCTGCTGGATGTCCTGCATCGTCGCGCCGGCCGTACTGACGAGCCGCGAGCCCGTCGCGACACGCTCGACCGATTCGCCGATCAGCGTGCGGATTTCCTTCGCCGCGGACGCCGAGCGCTGCGCCAGCGTACGCACCTCGCCCGCGACCACCGCGAAGCCGCGGCCCTGCTCGCCCGCCCGCGCGGCTTCGACCGCCGCATTCAGCGCGAGAATGTTGGTCTGGAACGCGATTCCCTCGATCGTGCCGATGATGTCGGCGACCTTCTGCGAGCTCTGGTCGATCTCGTTCATCGTGCCGATCACCTCGCCGACGACCGTCGCGCCGCGCGTCGCGATCTCGCTCGCACTGTCCGCGCAGGCCTGCGCCTCGAGCGCGTGGTCGGCATTCTGCTTCACGGTCGCCGTCAGTTGCTCCATGCTCGCGGCCGTCTGCTGCAGCGCCGACGCCTGTTCCTCGGTGCGCTGCGACAGGTCGGTGTTGCCGGCCGCGATCTGGTGCGTCGCCGTCGAAATCGCCTCGGAACCCTGGCTGACCTGGCGCACCGTGTCCGCGAGGCTGCGCTGCATGCCCGTCACGCCCTTGACCAGTTCGGCCATCTCGTCGCGCGACGACCAGCGCAGTTCCGACGTGAGATCGCCGTCCGACAGCCGGCGGAAATGCGACAGCAGGCGATTCACCGGTTGCGTGATCGCGAAATGCAGGCCGATCGCGCAGCCGAGGCATGCGGCCAGCCCGAATGCGATGCCCGCGATCGCGCCGATGCGCATCCAGCCGTAATAGGTCTGCGCGGTGTCGTACACGTCCTTGCCGCGTGCCGCCTGGTACGCATCGAGCGCGTCGGTCGCCTGCGTGAGCGCGACCGACAGCGGCGGCGCGACCGTCATCAGCAACCGGTCGGCTTCGTCGCGCCGCCCTTCGCGGATCGCATCGATCATCGGCTTCAGCGCCTGCCCGATCAGCGCCTGGCGCGCGGCATCGAGGCGGCTCGCGAGCGGGCCCTCGTCGCCGTCGTGCGGCATCGCCGCGTAGTTGCGCCATGCCGTGTCGGCCTTCGCGAGATAGCCCTCGGCCTTCTTCACGAGATCGGGAACCTCCGCCGCGTCCGGATGCAGCAGGGCACGGTCGAGCGTCGTGCGCACGATCGTCAGGTTCAGGCTCGCCGCGGACAGCGCGGTCTTCGCCGCCAGTTGTCGCGTATAGGCCTCGTCGAGGGCGCGATTGGAACTCTGCATGCCCGCGAGGCCGATCAGCCCCGACACGACGAGCAGCACGGCGACGAGGCCGAGCGTGGAGAAAATCCGCGTACGGATCGAGAAACGGGAAAACAGGGCGTTCAGGTTCATGACGGCACGTGAGCGATGAAAAATGCCGCGGCAATCGGTCCGCGGCCCTCTGTATTACGGTTTGCCTGCACAAAACTTGAGTCCGTCCCTGCTTCGCGGCTGATCGTCGTCAATTTTTCGGGCAGGCAAGCCGCCCGCGCCCGCCGTCACGCCAGCAGCACGACGCCGCCCGTGGTCGCGCGCGACTCCAGCAACCGGTGAGCATCGGCCGCCTGCTCCAGCGGCAGCCGCGCGCCGATCTCGACGTGCATCCCGCCCGCCAGCCGGTCGAGCGTCGCGCGCGCGGCGTCGCGATACGCGCCGACGTCGCGCGCGATGAAGCCGAGCACGCTCGGCCGCGCGAGCGCGATCGAACGCGCCGGGCCCAACTCGTCGAGATCGAACGTCTGTCGCGCGCCGATCGCGGCCACCTGCCCGATGCTCGCGACCATCCCGAACGGACGAATCGCCCCGAGCGTGCGGGTCAGCACGTCGCCGCCGATGCCGTCGATCGCGTAGTCGACGCCCGCACCGCCGCCGAACGCACGCGCCGCCGCGACGAAATCCTCCTCGCGATAATCGACCACCGCTTCGGCGCCGTGCGTGCGCACGAGCGCGGCCTTCGCGGCCGAGCCGACGGTGCCGATCACCCGCGCGCCGAGCGCACGCGCCCATTGCGTCGCCAGCAGTCCGACGCCGCCGGCCGCCGCATGCACGAGCACCGTATCGCCGGCGCCGACCTGCCGCACGCGATGCAGCAGCATGTACACCGTGATCCCCTTCAGCAGCCCGGCGGCAGCGGCTTCGTCGCTCAGGCCGTCTGGAATCGGCAGTACGCGCTCGGCCGGCATCGTGCGCAGGCTCGCATAGCTGCCGGTCGGCATGCCGGCATAGGCGACGCGCCGACCGGGCACGAGATCCGGCACGCCCGGCCCGACCGCGTCGATCACGCCGGCCGCCTCGACGCCGAGCGCCGCCGGCAGCGCAGGCAATGCATGCGCGCCCGTTCTGAAATAGATGTCGACGAAATTCACGCCGATGGCGGTCTGGCGAATCCGCACTTCGCCGGCGCCGGGCGGCGCGACGGGCGCATCGACGCGGCGCAGCACGTCGGCGTCGCCGTAACGGTCGATCCCGATCTGGATGGCTTGGGTGGTTTGGGACATGACGTTCCTCGCTGTCGAATGAAGTGACACGATCATCCCATCGTGCATAATTCGACGGAATTCACGTTTAACGCCCACCTACTGTGCAAAATTCGACCGACCGCGATCTTGCCGTCTCGCCCGTGCTGCCGATGAGCTGGGACGACATCCGCTACTTTCTGGCGGTGATGCGCGGCGGCAGCCTGTCGGCCGCCGCCCGCGCGCTGCAGGTCCAGCATTCGACGGTCGCGCGGCGCATCGACGCGCTGGAATCGGCGCTCGGGATCCGGCTGTTCGATCGGCTGCCGCGCGGATGGCCGCCGACCGACGAAGGGCTGCACCTCGCCGAGCACGCCGCCCGCCTCGAAGCCGACGCGCATGCGTTCGCGCGCGCCGCGCAGGGCGCGACCGCGCTCGACGGCGTCGTGCGCGTATCGGCGTCGCCGGTGTTCGCGAGCCATTTCCTCGCGCCGCGCCTGGCCCGTGCGCAGCGCGCGTGGCCGGCGCTGCGGATCGACCTGATGGGCGAGATGCATGCGGCGAACCTGTATGCGCGCGAAGCCGATCTCGCGGTGCGGCTGTCGCGGCCGAGCGAGCCGGGGCTCGCCGCGCGCCGGCTCGGCACGATGCGCTTCGCGCTGTGCGCGGCACCGGAATGGGCGGATGCGCCGCCCGACACCTGGCCGTTCGTCGGCTACGACGACGCGCTCGCGCAAACGCCGCAGCAGCAGTGGCTCGAACGCTTCGCGGCCGGGCGCCGCTTCGCGTTCATCGCCAACGATCTGGCCGCGCAACATCGCGCGTGCGCAGCCGGGGCCGGCGTCGCGCTGCTGCCGCGCTTTCTCGTCGACGATCCAACGGCGCACGCCGGCGCGCCGCTCGTCGAGCTGACGGCCGCCCCGCGTTGCGACATCGCGCGCGAGATCTGGCTCGTGGTTCATCCGGACGTGCGCCGATCGCCGCGCGTGCAGCGCGTCGCCGACGCGATCGCCGACGCGGTGCATGCGGCGGACGGCCGCCTGTAAGCCGCCGAAACCGCAAACGGCTTTGCCACGCGCGTCGGCGGCCGGCATAGTAGCGCTTTCACTTCATTCGCCCCGCCGCCATGTCCACCGCCTCCGCCTCCGCCTCCGCCTCCGTCGTGCGTGACGCGACCGACGCCGACCTCGATGCCATCCATGCGATCTATGCGCACCACGTTCGCCACAGCGTCGCGTCGTTCGAGGAAACACCGCCCGACGTCGCCGAACTGCGCGTACGCCGCGATGCGGTGCTGAACCACGGGCTGCCGTACCTCGTCGCCGAATGCGACGGCCGCGTGGCCGGCTACGCGTACGCGACGCCGTACCGCACGCGCAGCGCGTACCGCTTCACGATCGAGGATTCGATCTACATCGACGATGCGCAACGCGGGCGCGGAATCGGCCGCGCGTTGCTCGCGGCGCTGATCGCGCGCTGCGAAGGCGGCCCGTGGCGGCAGATGATCGCGGTGATCGCCGACGGCGGCACCGGCGGCTCGACGTCGCTGCATCGCGCGTTCGGTTTCGAGCCGGCCGGCCTGTTGAAAGCGGTCGGCTTCAAGCACGGCCGCTGGATCGACACGGCGCTGCTGCAGCGCCCGCTCGGCGACGGCGCGAACACGCGCCCCGCCTCGCCCGAGCCTGCCGCGGCGCGCTAGAATGGCCGCATGTCAAAACAGACTCATTCCACGCCCGACGAGGCCGCGCCGGATTCCCGCAACGAATACACGGTCGACGAGCTCGCGCGCGTGTCCGACACCACCGTGCGCAACGTCCGCGCCTACCAGGATCGCGGGCTGCTCGCGCCGCCGGAGAAACGCGGGCGCGTCGGCATCTACGACGACACGCACGTCGCGCGCCTGAAGCTGATCAACCATCTGCTCGCGCGCGGCTACACGCTGTCGAACATCCAGGATCTGATCAAGGCGATCGACGAAGGCCACGATCTGCGCTCGATCCTCGGCCTCGAGAATGCGATCGGCGGCCGCTGGTCGCACGAGTTGCCGAAAACCTACTCGCTCGCGCAACTCGCGCAGATGTTCGGCCCGCAGGCGACCACGCAACTGTCGCGCGTGACCGAGCTCGGGCTGCTCGAACGGCGCGGCCTGTCGTTCGTCGCGAAGAGCCCCGCGCTGCTCGAGGCGGCGGCCGCGATGACGAAGGAAGGGATTCCGCCGCGCGAGCTGCTCGACGTGATCAGCCTCGCGCGGCCGCATTTCGACGCGATCGCGCGCCTGCTCGTCGATCTCGTCGTGAAGCGGCTCGACCGCTACGACGCCGGCACGCTGCCGCCGGCCACCGACGTGCCCCAACTGGTCGACGCGATCTGGCGCCTGCGCCCGCTCGCGGCCGTGTTCGTCGAAGGCGAGACGAACCGCGCGCTCGAAACCGCGGCCGGCGCATATCTCGGCGGGCGGGTCGCGACGATCCTCGACAAGAAGCTCAGCGACGAAGCAGCGCGGCAGTCCGGCACGACGGACACGCCCGATCCGGCGGGCGGCGGCGACAAAGCATAGGCCCGACGCCGTCATATCCATATCGGCAATGCTTCGTTTGCGGGCGCGATCGCCCGTGCGACGATTCTTCCAACCGAGCGGCGCCGGCCGCTCCCCGAAGATGCCTCGCATGGAGTTCGTTCGATGATTCGTTTCACCCGCTGGATCACCCGCGCCGCCGCCGTCTCGCTCGTTGCCCTGTCCGCCGCGTCGGCGTTCGCGCAAGGCGGCGCCGACAAGATCGTGCGCATCGGTTATCAAAAGGCCGGCCTGCTGTCGGTCGTCAAGGCGCAGGGCGCGCTCGAAGCGCGGCTCAAGCCGCTCGGCTATGGCGTTCAATGGTTCGAATTCCCGGCCGGCCCGCAACTGCTCGAGGCGCTGAACGCGAACAGCATCGACTTCGGCTACACGGGCGCGCCGCCGCCCGTGTTCGCGCAGGCGGCCGGCGTGCAGTTCGTCTATGTCGGCGCGGAACCGCCGGCGCCGCACAACGAAGCGGTGTTCGTGAAGGCCGATTCGCCGATCCGGACGGTGGCCGGCCTGCGCGGCAAGAAGGTCGCATTGCAGAAAGGCTCGAGCGCGAACTACCTGCTGCTCGAGGCGCTGAAGAAAGCCGGCGTGCGCTATGACGAAATCCAGCCGGTGTATCTCCCGCCGGCCGATGCGCGCGCCGCGTTCGAAAGCGGCAACGTCGATGCGTGGGCCGTGTGGGATCCGTACTACGCGGCCGCGCAAAGCGCGCTGAAGGTGCGCACGCTGTCCGACTACACGGGGCTCGCCGCGACCAACAATTTCTACGAGGCGACGCGGAGTTTCGCGCAACAGCATCCCGACGTGGTCGGCGCGATCCTGAAACAGGCGCGGGAAACGGGCCAGTGGGTCAACGCGCATCCGGCCGACACGGCCGCGCTGCTTGCGCCGAAGGTCGGGTTGCCGCAGGCGCTCGTCGAGACGTGGATCAAACGCGTGCCGTTCGGTGCGGTGCCGATCGACGAACGCATCGTCGCCGCGCAGCAAGGTGTGGCCGATGCGTTCCACGCGGCGAAGCTGATTCCGCAGAAACTGAGCGTGGCCGAAAACGCCTGGGTCGACAAAAGCGTGGCGGGTGCGCTGGCGGCGAAGTAACGCGCGCGGCCCCCTGCATCGGCAGGCCGGCCGGGCGCGCTGCCCCGCCGGCCGCTGTCGCGTGCCGCGCGCCACGCGCTCAACGCAACGCCCCCGCCACCTTCTTCTGCCGCCACAGACACAGCAGATCGCACGCCACATGCGCGGCCGCGATCGCCGTGATGTCCGCGTGATCGTACGCCGGCGCCACCTCCACGACGTCCGCCCCGACCAGATTCACCGCCCCGAGCGCGCGCACGATCGCCAGCGCCTGCGCGGACGACAACCCGCCCGCGACCGGCGTCCCCGTTCCTGGCGCGAACGCCGGATCGAGGCAATCGATATCGAACGTCAGGTATGCAGGCCGCGTACCGACGATCTCGACGATGCGCTCGACCGCCGCCCGCGCACCCTGGTCATGCACCCACGCGGCATCGAGCCGCTCGATCCCGAGAAAATCGTCGTTCCACGTACGAATGCCGACCTGCACCGACGTCGCGGGATCGATCAGCCCTTCCTTCACGGCCTTGTAGAACATCGTCCCGTGATTGAGGCTGTCCGGGTCGTCGTCGGCCCACGTATCGCAATGCGCGTCGAAATGGATCAGCGACAGCGGCTTGCCGTGGCGCTCCGCGTGCGCGACCAGCAGCGGATACGTGATGTAGTGGTCGCCGCCGAGCGTCAGCATCTTCGCGCCCGAGCGCAGGATCGTGCGCGCATGCTCGACGATCGCCGGCTTGATCGACAGCGGATTGTGCGCGTCGAACCAGCAGTCGCCGTAGTCGACGGCCGCGAGGTCGTCGAACGGATCGAAGCCCCACGGATACGGGTTGAGCTCCGCGAGCTGCACGCTCGCCGCGCGGATCGCGGCCGGCCCGAGCCGCGCACCGGAGCGATAGGTCGTCGCGAGATCGAGCGGCACGCCGGAGATCGCGACGTCGACGCCGTCGAGCGCGCGCGAGTAATTGCGGCGCATGAACGACAGCACGCCCCCATAGGTGTTTTCGATCGAGGAACCGTACGGCGTCGTGCGACGGATCGCGCCGTCGCCGTGGAGAAGTTCGGTCATGGTCGGACCTGTTTTCGTGGCGGCCGCGCCGCCCCGCTTCGAACGAGCGCGCGGGCCGGGCACGGCGGGGATTCATCGGGCATGCATCGGCTCGCGCATTCAGTCGCGAGGCGACGCGGGACATCGACAGCGACAACGGCAATACCGCGGCGATCATAGCAAGCCGAATCGCAGCCGTTGCCCCGGTTCCGCCGGGGCAACGCGCGGAAAAATCCGGTGCCGCAGCGCAGGCCGCCGTCGTCGTTTCCTAGAAGGATTCGCCGGTTTTGGCGTGCTCGTTCTTCCGGATAATGGCCGGCAGCCGCGCCCCTGACGGCGCGTCGTCCACCGCAGACGACAACAAACCGGAGACACCCGCCTTGATCGCCACGCTTCCCGCCACCTACCGCCGGCTCTGGCCGCTCGCCATCGCCGCGGCGCTGCTGTACGGGCTGTCGCTCGCCGCCGCCCCCTATCCGGGCCAGGCCGCCGCGAAAGCCGCGATGGGCATCCTGCTGCTCGCGGCGGGCAGCACCTGCGGCGCGCCGCGCGAACGCGTATGGCTGTGCGCGGCGCTCGCGGCCGCCGTGCTCGGTGACGTGCTGCTCGCGCTGCCCGACTGGCCGCTGTCGTTCGTCCTCGGCCTCGGCGCATTCCTGCTCACGCACGTGTGTTATTGCGCGATCTTCTTCCGATGGCGCGCGCGGCCGCACGGCTGGCGCATCGTTGCGCTCGTCGGGCTGTGGATCGCCGCGCCGGCGTTCTACGCGGCGTTCTTCCCGCACCTCGGCGAGCTGCTGGCGCCGGTCGCCGTCTACATGCTCGTGCTGTGCATGATGGCGAGCTTCGCGCTCGCCGCCCGCACGCGCGGCCCGCTGGTCGCCATCGGCAGCCTGATCTTCGTCGGCTCCGACACGCTGATCGGCGTCGGCCGCTTCCTCGGCGTTTTTCCGGGCATCGACTATCTGATCTGGGGCCTCTATGCGCTCGCGCAGGTCACGATCGTGGCCGGGGTTTTCCATGAGATCGCCGGCCGGTCGATCAGCCCCTGATACCGTTTCAAACGGGCCGCCGCGCGCGGGCGGCCCCGGTTTTCCCCTGTCTTGCCCTGCCGACGGCCTTTTCCGCTCATCCCGCATTGCGGAAGCCGGACCGTTCCAAACCCCGCTCAGCCTTTTCCCGTCTGGCTTCCGGCCCTTAGAGCGCCGCCTCTACCCTCTTGCGGTTTCCGGGTTCACCCACTATCGTTACATCAATCAATGTAACATTAAAAAATGAGCCAGATCGGAGACACCCGGATGAATGCTCGCACGTTGCCTTTCGGTCCACCCGGCCACGACGGCCTGGACGAAACCATCGACATCGCCATCATCGGCACCGGCTTTGCCGGCCTCGGGATGGCGATCCGCCTGAAGCAAACGGGCGTGACCGACTTCGTCGTCCTCGAGAAGGCCGCGTCGGTCGGCGGCACATGGCGCGACAATCATTACCCCGGGTGCGCATGCGACGTGCAATCGCATGTCTACTCGTTCTCGTTCGCGCCGAACCCGCGCTGGACGCGCATGTTCGCGCCGCAGCCGGAGATCCGCGCGTATCTGGAAGACTGCGTGCAGCGCTTCGGCATCGGCCCGTACCTGCGGCTGAATCACGAGTTGCAGCGCGCCGAGTACGACGAAGCCGCGCAACGCTGGCGCCTCACGTTCGCGAACGGCAAGCGGCTGTCCGCGCGCGTGCTGGTGTCGGGAATGGGCGGGCTGTCGCGCGCCGCGCTGCCGGCGATCCCCGGTGTCGAAACCTTCCAGGGCCGCGCGTTCCATTCGCAGCAGTGGGATCACGACTATCCGCTCGAAGGCAAGCGCGTCGCGGTGATCGGCACCGGCGCGAGCGCGATCCAGTTCGTGCCGCGGATCGCGCCGCGCGTGAAGTCGCTCGCGCTGTTCCAGCGCACGCCGCCGTGGATCATGCCGAAGCCCGACCGCAACCTCACCGGCTTCGAGAAATGGCTGTTCCGCACGCTGCCGTTCACGCAGAAGGTCGTGCGCAGCGGCATCTACTGGATGCTCGAATCGCGCGTGCTCGGCTTCGCGATCCATCCGTCGCTGATGAAGAACGTGCAGAAGCTCGCGCTGCGCCACATCCGCAAGCAGATTCCCGATCCGGAACTGCGCAAGGTGGTGACGCCGAACTACACGCTCGGCTGCAAGCGCGTGCTGATCTCGAACGACTACTATCCGGCGCTGTCGCGCAAGAACGTCGACGTGATCACGACCGGCATCGACCATATCGAAGCCGACGCGGTCGTGACGACCGACGGAAAGCGCCATGAAGTCGATTGCCTGATCTACGGCACCGGCTTCCAGGTGGCCGACCCGTATCCGCGCGGCGCGATCGTCGGCCGCGGCGGCCTCGACATCGTCGACGCCTGGCGCGACGGCGCGCACGCGTATCTCGGCACGACGCTGCCCGGCTACCCGAACTTCTTCATGATCGTCGGCCCGAACACGGGCCTCGGCCACAACTCGATGGTGTTCATGATCGAGTCGCAGATCGAATACATCCTCGGCGCATTGCAGGCGATGCGCCGCGAGCACGCGGACGCGATCGAGGTGCGCCCGCTCGTCGAGGCCCAGTTCAACAACGACCTGCAGGGCAAGCTGAAAAAGGCGATCTGGTCGACGGGCGGCTGCAAGAGCTGGTACCTCGACCCGCGCACCGGCAAGAACACGACGCTGTGGCCGGGCTTCACGTGGCGCTTCCGCCAGGCGACCGCGCGCTTCTCGATCGCCGATTACCACGCGTATCGCGCACCGCACGACACGACCGCGCGGCCCGCCGCCGCGCCGGCCGCTTCCGCTTCCACGTCCGCCGAAGCGGCCTGAGCCAGACAAGGAGCCACCGACATGAGAGATTTCGCCAACAAGGTCGCCGCGATCACGGGCGCCGGCTCGGGCATGGGCCGCGCGCTCGCGATCCAGCTCGCGCAGGCCGGCTGCCACGTGTCGCTCGCCGACAAGAACGGCGTCGGCCTCGCGGAAACCGAACGGATCGTCCGCGCGATCGCGCCGAACGTGCGCGTGTCGACGCGCGTGCTCGACGTCGGCGATCGCGACGCGATGTTCGCGTGGGCCGACGACACCGCGAAGGAGCACGGCAAGGTCAACATGATCTTCAACAATGCGGGCGTCGCGCTGTCGAGCACGATCGAAGGCATGGAATACAGCGATCTCGAGTGGATCGTGAACATCAACTTCTGGGGCGTCGTGCATGGCACGAAGGCGTTCCTGCCGCACCTGAAGGCGTCGGGCGACGGCCACGTGATCAACACGTCGAGCATCTTCGGGATCTTCGCGCAGCCGGGCATGAGCGGCTACAACGCGACCAAGTTCGCGGTGCGCGGCTTTACCGAATCGCTGCGCCAGGAACTCGACATGATGAAGTGCGGCGTGTCGGCCACGTGCGTGCATCCGGGCGGCATCCGCACGAACATCGCGCAGTCGAGCCGCGTCGCGAAAAACATGGTCGGCTTCATCGTCGAGAGCGAACAGCAAGGCAAGGACAGCTTCGAGAAGTTCTTCATCACGAGCGCCGACGACGCCGCGCGCACGATCCTCGCCGGCGTGCGAAATAACAAGCGCCGCGTGCTGATCGGCCGCGACGCGAAGGGCGCGGACTGGATGGCGCGCATCCTGCCCGCCGCCTACCAGGCGCTCGTCGTGCTCGCGACGCGCCGCGAGGCCGCGAAGGCCCGCCGCGCCGCACGCGGCACGCCGGCGCCGGTGCACGCCACCTACAACAATGCAGGCAATCAGGGAGAACAATCATGACGACACCGAACATGATGCCCGTGCGGCGCGACATCCGTTTCGCGCTGCCGCCCGAACGCGCGAAGGACTGGCATGTGCAGGGCGTACCCGTCACGCACTTCATGAATGCGCTGTCGCTGCTGTTTCCGGCCGGCGAACGCTTCTTCATGGATTCGGTGCGCAATTACCGCGACCGGATCGAGGATCCCGAGCTGAAGAAGCAGGTGGTCGGCTTCATCGGCCAGGAAGCGATGCACACGCGCGAGCACATCGAGTACAACGACCTGCTGCAGGCGTCCGGCCTGCCCGCGCACAAGCTCGACAAGCGGCTGTGGACGATCCTCGGCTTCTTCAAGAAGACGCTGCCGCATTCGATGCAGCTCGCGATCACGATCGCGCTCGAGCACTACACGGCGATCCTCGCGAACCAGTTGCTGTCGGGCCACGAGCACCGGATCGACGGGTCGGTCGAAGGCTATCAGCAGATGTGGATGTGGCACGCGATGGAGGAAACCGAGCACAAGGCGGTGTCGTACGACGTGTGGAACGTCGTGATGAAGCCGGGCCTCGGCAGCTACCTGCTGCGCACCGGCACGATGCTGCTTACGACCGTGATGTTCTGGACGATCGTGTTCGACTTCCACGTGCGGCTGATGCTGTCGCACCGCCGCAAGCATGGCAAGTTCGGCGGCATGTGGCGCCTCGTGAAGTATCTGTACAGCCCGAGGAATGGCGTGTTCCCGAGCATCGCGCGAGAATGGCTCGACTATTTCCGGCCGGGCTTCCATCCGTGGGACCACGACAACCATCAGTATCTGCAGGGGCTCGACACGCTGCTCGCCAACATCGACGCGACCAACGCGCGTTATGCGGCGCAGGCTGCGCCGCGCCGCGTGCCGCTGCATCCGGTTGCGCAGGCATGACGCGATGGCGCGCGCTCACGAGATGCTGACCGTCCCGTCCGGCGACGTGAAACTCGCCGTCTACGTCAGCGGGCCGCGTCGCGCGCCGCCGC
Organism: Burkholderia sp. AU39826; assembly: GCF_020419965.1. Lineage (NCBI taxonomy): Bacteria > Pseudomonadati > Pseudomonadota > Betaproteobacteria > Burkholderiales > Burkholderiaceae > Burkholderia > Burkholderia sp. AU39826. The sequence continues at coordinate 169,467 of NZ_JAIZQG010000001.1, read as the reverse complement.
TGATCCTCGTGCATGGCTACCCCGACTCGGCGGTCGTGTGGGCGCCGATCCGCGCGCGGCTCGCGAAGCGCTACCGCGTGATCGCGTACGACGTGCGCGGTGCCGGCGCATCCGATGCGCCGCGCCGCCGCGCCGACTACACGCTCGAGCGGCTCGCCGGCGACCTGAAGGCGGTGGCCGACGCAACCTGCGGCGGCCGGCCGTTCCACCTCGTCGGCCACGACTGGGGCTCGATCCAGTGCTGGGAGGCCGTGACCGACCCTGCGTTGCGCGGCCGCATCGCGTCGTACACGTCGATCTCGGGCCCGTGCCTCGATCACGTGTTCCGCGCGAAGATGCGGCTCAAGCAGAGCCTGAAATCGTGGTACATCGCGTTCTTCCATCTGCCACTCGTGCCGTCGCTGGTGTGGCGGCTCGGCGGCGCCGCGCTGTGGCCGCGCTGGCTGCAGATCACCGAGCGCGTGCGCGCCGAGCGCGATCCCGCGCAACTGAAGAACGCGCTGAACGGAATGCAGATGTACCGCGCGAACTTCATCGCGCGGGCCAGCAAGCCGCGTGAACGGTATGCGCAGGCGCCGGTGCAGATCCTGGTGCCCGTGCGCGACCGCTACGTGACGCCCGAGATGTCGGCCGACCTCGACCGCTGGCTCGGCGAGCACGTGCGCGAGGAAATCGACGGCGCGCACTGGATCGTGCTGCGCCATCCGGACCTGATCGCGTCGCGGATCGACCGGTTCGCGTCCGCGCATGAAGGGGCCGCGGTCGCGGCAGTACCGGCGGCGACGCCGGCCATGCGGACGGGAGCGGCCATTCAGCGCAGCGGCGGCAAACGCTTGAACAGCGTTTCGTAGTCGATCACGAGCCCGTCGTCGTCGATGTCCATCTCCGCCGTGAAATTCCGGAAGATGCCTTCGTATCGGTAGCGGCGGCCCGGTTCGATGCACGCATAAGCCTGCTTGACCGGCGTGACCTTCAGATCCGGCGTCGAGATGTACGCGACGTCGATCGGCCGTCGCTCGCCGCGCGCGAGGCCGAGGCGGCCGATCGGCAGCGAATTCGTGAACGGCGTCGCCGCGATGTCGATGTCGATGCAGCCGTCGAGCTCGTGCAGTTCGCGGCCTGAACCGTCGCGCCAGTGCCCGGCCCCGTCGCCGCGCAGTTCGAGCGTGCCACCGCCCATCACCTTGAGCACCGCGTAGGTCACGCGCCATTGCGCATCGCACTCGACGCGATACACCAGCCCGTATGCACGGCCGTACCGCTGGCCGACCACCGCGCTTTCGACGACGATGCCGGAATCATTCCGGTCAAACGTCAGATGTTCGATTCCGTCGCCCTCGAGCGACGCCCACCGCAGTTCGCGCATTCTGCCGCCTCCTTGTTACCGCACATCGAGGCATCGTCACACAAATCCCGGCTGTCGAGAATGCCGCCGTCGACGAGTCCAGCGCGCGTCATTCGTGTTCGGCGGCTATTGCCAGCCCCTCGAACGCCGATCGGATAGCTTCCACGACTCGCGCCGCTCCGCGCTCATCCTCGAACGGCGAACTCGGTCCACCCGGCGGCTGGCGCACCGTCCAAGGTTCAGTCCAGATTCACGCTCGCCACTCGTTCACGTTGAAGCATGTGGCACGCGCACGGTTAGCCCTGGCAAATCAGCGAAATCCGCGACGTTCAGCGTCATCAGCGCATAGCCGTGCTCAATCGCCTGCGCTGCAATCCACAGATCGTTGTAGCGCGGCCGCGGCGAGCGGCCCGCCTGCTTGACAGCAGCAGCCAGCACCCCGAAAGCGGCCGCAGTGTGGCGCGTGACTTCAAGCACAGGTCGGCGCTCAAGTTGGCGCAAATGGGCGGCGCGCCGCGCGCGTTCGGCAGCGTCCGCGCAAGCCTGCACGCCGAATGCCAGTTCGCCCAACGAAATCGTCGAGATGAACACAGGCGCATCACCCGCCGTGTCGATCACGGCACGCGATTCGACCGTGCCGCCGGCCAGCCCCACCCACACGCAACTGTCGATGATCATGCCCACGGATCACGAACTCCGTCTTCGAAGCCGCTGCGACTATCTCGCAGCCAACGGGCTGCGTCCTCGGCGTCGAAACTTGCAGGCAGGCCTTCGAGCGCTTGTGCGGCGTCCATAACGGGCTCGGCCGGGACCAGCCGCGCGATCACGGTCTGGTTGCGTTCGACCACGATCGTCTCACGGCGTTGGGCGACCTGATCGAGGATCTGGCGAGTATGGCGGGCCAGTTCAGTTGCGGTAATGGTGACCATGGCGTCTCCGGGACGAGTAATACGTATTGTACGTATTATACGCATTCAATGCCCGGTGCGAGAACGAACGGCTGAACGTGGCGGGCTTCGTGGGCGAGTCGAGACCCACAGTCCCCTTGCCGCACGGTTCTACAACAGCGCATTCGCGAGAGCAGACCTCGCTATCGAGCTTCGGTCCGCGTCCGGCGAGCGTGGTCGAACCGCAACCATATCGCCTTGAGATCACAGCCTGGTCGAGCTCTCGGAGCGATACGCGATTTCGTCCAACGTTGGGTCGTCGTGGTCAACATGACCAGAGCGCCGAGCCGCTCGGCGAAGTCGACTACCCCCGCGCCGAATACACACCGACCATGCCCCACATCAGGGCATCCGCCACAAATCCTGACTATCCAGAATTCCCTATTCCGGTGCATCGAAACGTGCCCTATGCTCGCGGCTTGTCCTGCTCCGCCGCCATCATGCCTACCGCCCGCCCCGCCTCGCCGTCGATCGACCTGCGCATCCTGCTGCGCGGCATCGGGCAAATCGTGCTGCAGGCGAACGCGCTCACCGGTACGCTGCTGCTCGCCGCGCTGGCGCTGACCGATCTGCGGCTCGCGAGCGCGGCGCTGGTCGGCTCGGCTGCCGCCAGCATGACGGCCGTGCTGACGGGCGCCGAGCGCCGCGACGTCGAACAGGGGCTGCACGGCTTCAACGGCGCGCTGGCCGCGCTGATCGCCGTCCTGTTCGCGCCCGGTCAACTCGCCGCCGTCGCGCTGGCGCCGCTGGTGGCGATCGGCGCGGCGCTCGTGCAACGCGCGATGCGGGTGCCGCTCGCCCGCTGGCGCCAGTGCCCGTATTCGAGCCCGTGCCTGGCCGTCACCGCGCTGTGGCTGCCGTTTGTCGCGTCGCAGCACGCGGACGGCGCGAGCGCCGATCCCGTGCCGACGCTCGCTTCCGCAACCGACGCGCTGCTGTCGGGCGTCGCTCAGACCACCTTCGCGCAAGGCGCATGGGCCGGCGCGCTGGTCGTCGCCGCTCTGGCCGTCGCGTCGCGCCGCGCGGCCGCGTTCGCGCTCGGCGGTGCGATCGCGTCGACCGTGCTGCTCGTCGCGCTCGGCGCGAGCGACGCATCGCTCGCCGGCGGCCTACTCGGCTTCAACGGCGCGCTCGCCGCGCTCGCGCTGATGTCGCGCGGGCCGCGTGCGGCGCTCGCGGCCGCCGCCCTCGCCGCGCTGATCCAGTGGCTCGCGATGCGCGCAGGCATTACCGTGTTCACGGCCCCGTTCGCGCTCGCGTCATGGGTGACCGTAGCCGTCGCGCGCCGCCTCACCCTCGGAGAACCCGATGTCATTCGCACACCGTCCTGATGCCGTGAAGCCCGGCGGCGCGATCTCGGACGCCGAACGCAAGCTGCGCGTCGACCTCGCCGCCGCGTATCGGCTCGTCGCGCTGAACGGCTGGGACGACCTGATCTACACGCATCTGTCCGCAACCGTGCCCGGCGAGCCGGGCCACTTCCTGATCAACCCGTTCGGCCTGACCTTCGACGAGGTCCGCGCATCGAACCTCGTGAAGATCGATCTGGCCGGCAACCGGATCGGAGACGGCGAGCACGCGGTCAACGTGACGGGCTTCGCGCTGCATGCGGCCGTGCACGCCGCGCGCGCGGACGCCGTCTGCGTGATGCACCTGCACAATACGGCCGGCGTCGCTGTGTCGATCCAGCGCGACGGGCTGTTGCCGGCGTCGCAGCACGCGCTGCGCTTTCATGGCGATCTCGCGTACCACGACTACGAGGCGCTCGCGTTCTCGCCGGCCGAAGGCGCGCGGCTGACCGCGAGCCTCGGCGCGAAATCCGCGATGCTGCTGCGCAATCACGGCACGCTGACGGTCGGCCGGACCGTCGCCGAAGCGTACGTTCTGATGGACACGCTGATCAAGGCGTGCGACATCCAGTTGCGCGCGCAAGCAGGCGGCGGGCCCCTCGTGCTGCCGGAACCGGCCATCGCCGAGCGCACCGCCGCACAACTGCGCGCCGGCGGCGTGATCGAGGGCGAACTGGAATGGCCGGCGCTGCTGCGCCGGCTCGACCGGGTCGATCCGTCGTATCGCGACTGACGCCGCATCCGCACCGTACCGAATCGCTCGTCGTCAATCGTTCAATCCCAACCGGAGCATGTGTCATGCCGACTTTCAATATCCAGCTGTTCGAAGGCCGCACCGTCGAGCAAAAGCGCGCATTCGTCGAAGCAATCACGCGCGTCACGTGCGAGACGCTCGGCTGCGCGCCGGGCTCGGTCGATATCATTCTCACCGACGTGAAGAAGGAGAACTGGGCGACGGCCGGGAAGCTGTGGAGCGATGAGGGTTGAGCGACACGGGCGGCGTCGCTTCGGCGTCGTCTGCCCGGTGCCGCACCCTAACCCTACCCCGCGGCGCCCGCCGCCGTTGTGCGCCCGCACATCGCTTCGTCACGCAATCGGCGCATAATGCGGGGCAGACGCAGCAGCCGATGGCCACCCGACGAGGAGACCGCCATGGAAGCGAAGAACGAGGAAGTCGTCGCACACCTGCTCTCCGATGTCGTCGAATTCGCGCGCGCTCGCCTGCCCGACGCCACGTTCCGGATCGTCGAACCCTTCCTGCGTCATTACTACGACTTCGTCGATGCGGACGATCTGCAGAGCCGCGGCATCGCCGACCTGTACGGCGCCGCGATGGCGCACTGGCAGACCGCCCAGAAATTCGTGCCCGGCAGCGAACGCCTGCGCGTGTACAACCCGATCCTCGAGCAGCACGGCTGGCATTCCGACCACACGGTGATCGAGATCGTCAACGACGACATGCCGTTCCTCGTCGACTCGGTGACGATGGCCATCAACCGTCTCGGGCTCGCGCTGCATTCGGCGCTGCATCCGGTGTTCCGCATCTGGCGCGGCGCCGGCGGCGGTATCGAGCGGGTCGACGCGGGCGGCGCGACGTCCGGCGACGGCCAGTCGCAACTCGCGTCGTTCATCCATTTCGAAGTCGACCGCTGCGGCGACGCCGCGTTGCTCGACACGCTGCGCGAGGACATCGCGCGCGTGCTCGGCGACGTGCGCGCGTCGGTGGAAGACTGGCCGAAGATCGTCGACATCGCCCGCGCGACGATCAAGGAGATGAAGGCGCGCGAATCGACCGCGGAGGACATCGAGGCACGCGCGTTCCTCGAATGGATGGCCGCCGATCACTTCACGTTCCTCGGCCAGCGCGACTACGCGCTCGTATCGGACGGCACGGGTTTCGGCCTGCGCGGCATCGAGGGCTCGGGCTTCGGCATCCTGCGCGAATCGTTGCGCACGTCCGGCGCGCCCGACGTGACGCCGCTGCCGCCGGCCGCCGCCGAGATCATCACCGGCCCCTGGCCGATCTTCCTGACCAAGGCGAATTCGCGCGCGACCGTGCACCGGCCCGGCTACCTCGACTACGTCGGCGTGAAGCTCGTCGGTGCGGACGGCAAGGTCACCGGCGAGCGCCGCTTCATCGGCCTCTACACGTCGACCGCCTATTTCGGTTCGTTCACCGAGATCCCGATCGTGCGCCGCAAGTGCGCGAACATCGTGCGACGTGCGGGCTTCCTGCCGAAGGGGCATCTCGGCAAATCGCTCGTGACGGTGCTCGAAACCTATCCGCGCGACGAACTGTTCCAGGCCGACGAAGACCGGCTCTACGACATCGCGCTCGGCATCCTGCGCCTGCAGGAACACCAGCGCACGCGGCTGTTCGTGCGCCGCGACCGCTTCGACCGCTTCGTGTCGTGTCTCGTGTTCGTGCCGCGCGACAAGTACAACACCGATCTGCGCCGCCGCATCGCGAAGCTGCTGGTCGATGCGTACAACGGCGTGAACGTCGAGTTCACGCCGCTGCTGTCGGAATCGGCGCTCGCGCGCATTCATTTCGTCGTGCATGCGGAACCGGGCACGATGCCCGACGTCGACACGCGCGAGCTCGAAACGCGGCTCGTGCAGGTCACGCGCCGGTGGCAGGACGATCTCGCCGACGCGCTGCTCGACACATTCGGCGAAGAGCAAGGCAACCGCCTGCTGCAGCGCTATGCCGATTCGTTCCCCGCCGGCTATCGCGACGACTACCCGGCGCGCACGGCCGTGCGCGACATCGAGCTGATCGAGCGCGTGAAGGACTCGGGCCAGCTCGCGATGAACCTGTACCGCCCGATCGAGGCCGAGCCGCGCGCGTTCCGCTTCAAGGTGTATCGCGCGGGCGACCCGATCGCGCTGTCGCGCAGCCTGCCGATGCTCGAACATCTCGGCGTGCGCGTCGACGAGGAGCGGCCGTACCGGATCCAGACGCAGGACGCCACGCATGCATGGGTACACGATTTCGGCCTCGAGCTCGCCGACGATACCGAGTTCGACATCGAGCGCGTGAAAGGCCTGTTCGAGGATGCGTTCGACCGGATCTGGAGCGGCCGGATCGAGAACGACGACTTCAACCGTCTCGTGCTGCGCGCGCACCTGAGCGCACGCGAAGTGACGATCCTGCGCGCGTATGCGAAATACCTGCGGCAGGTCGGCTCGACCTTCAGCGACGCGTATATCGAACGCGCGCTGACCGGCAATCCGGCGATCGCGCGGCAACTCGTCGCGCTGTTCCTGCTGCGCTTCGACCCGCGCATCGGCGACACGCGCGACGTGCAGGCCGAACGGCTGCTGAAGGCGATCGAAGGCGCGCTCGACCAGGTGCCGAACCTCGACGAGGACCGCATCCTGCGCCAGTTCCTCGGCGTGATCAACGCCACCGAGCGCACGAACTATTTCCTCGCCGACGCGAACGGCGAATCGAAGCCGTACCTGTCGTTCAAGTTCAACCCGGCGAAGGTGCCCGGCCTGCCCGAACCGAAGCCGATGTTCGAGATCTGGGTGTATTCGCCGCGCGTCGAGGGCGTGCACCTGCGCGGCGGGCGCGTCGCGCGCGGCGGCCTGCGCTGGTCGGATCGCCGCGAGGATTTCCGCACCGAGGTGCTCGGGCTGATGAAGGCGCAGATGGTGAAGAACGTCGTGATCGTGCCGGTCGGCTCGAAAGGCGGCTTCGTCGTGAAGAACCCGCCGCCGCAGACCGATCGCGAAGCCTGGATGCGCGAAGGCATCGCGTGCTACCAGACGTTCCTGCGCGGGCTGCTCGACCTCACCGACAACCTTGCCGGCAACGCGATCGTGCCGCCGCCCGACGTCGTGCGCCACGACCCCGATGATCCGTACCTGGTCGTCGCCGCCGACAAGGGCACGGCCACTTTCTCCGACTACGCGAACGCGATCTCGCACGAATACGGCTTCTGGCTCGACGATGCGTTCGCGTCCGGCGGCTCGGTCGGCTACGACCACAAGAAGATGGCGATCACCGCGCGCGGCGCGTGGGAATCGGTGAAACGGCACTTCAGGGAGATGGGCATCGACACGCAGACGACCGACTTCACCGTGGTCGGCGTCGGCGACATGTCGGGCGACGTGTTCGGCAACGGGATGCTGCTGTCGCCGCATATCCGGCTCGTCGCCGCGTTCGATCACCGGCACATCTTCCTCGACCCGAACCCCGACCCGGCGACGAGCTTCGCGGAGCGCCAGCGCATGTTCGCGCTCGAACGCTCGAGCTGGGCCGACTACGACGCGGCCGCGATTTCGCCGGGCGGCGGCGTGTATCCGCGCACCGCGAAGACGATCCCGCTGTCGCCGGCGGTACAGGCCGCGCTCGGCATCGACGCGCACGCGCTGCCGCCGACCGAGCTGATCCGCGCGATCCTGCAGGCGCCGGTCGACCTGCTGTACAACGGCGGCATCGGCACCTACGTGAAAGCCGCGCGCGAAACCCACGCGCAGGTCGGCGACCGCGCGAACGACGCGGTGCGTGTGAACGGCGCGGACCTGCGCTGCAAGGTCGTCGGCGAAGGCGGCAATCTCGGCTGCACGCAGTTCGGCCGCATCGAGTTCGCGCAGCGCGGCGGCCGCATCAACACCGACGCGATCGACAACTCGGCCGGCGTCGATTGTTCGGATCACGAAGTCAACATCAAGATCCTGCTCGGGCTCGTCGTGTCCGACGGCGAGATGACCGAGAAGCAGCGCAACGCGCTGCTCGCCGAGATGACCGACGAAGTCGGGCTGCTCGTGCTGCGCGACAACTACTACCAGACGCAGGCGCTGTCGATCGCGGGCCGCTATGCGGTCGAGCTGCTCGACGCCGAGGCGCGCCTGATGCGCTGGCTCGAACGCGCGGGCCGCCTGAACCGCGTGATCGAATTCCTGCCGACCGACGACGAAGTCGCCGAGCGGCAGGCCGCGAAGCTCGGCCTCACGTCGCCGGAGCGCGCGGTGCTGCTCGCGTACAGCAAGATGTGGCTCTACGACGCGCTGCTCGAATCCGACGTGCCCGAGGATCCGCTGGTAGCGGCGATGCTCGTCGACTACTTCCCGAAGCCGCTGCAGCAGCGCTTCAGCGAGCCGATGCGCCGCCATCCGCTGCGCCGCGAGATTCTCGCGACGCACCTGACCAACGCGCTCGTGAACCGCGTCGGCTGCGCATTCGTGCACCGGCTGATGGAGGAAACCGACGCGAAGCCCGGCGACATCGTGCGCGCGTGCATCATGGCGCGCGACGTGTTCGACCTCGATGCGGTGTGGCGCGACATCGACGCGCTCGACAACCGCGTCGCCGACGACGTGCAGGCGCGCATGTTCGTCGACGTCGCGCGGCTGCTGGAACGCGCGGCGCTGTGGTTCCTGCGGCACCTGCAAGCGGGCGCGGTGGCCGACGGCGGCGTCGCCGAGCTGATCGCGCGCTGCCGCGACGCCGCACAGCGGCTCGCGCCGCAACTGCCGTCGCTGCTGCCGGCCGACGATCTCGATGCGCTGTCCGAGCGGCAGCGCGTGCTCGTGGATGCCGGCGTCGACAGCGCGCTCGCGGTACGCGTCGCGAGCGGCGACATCTCGGCCGCGCTGCTCGACATCGCCGAAGTGGCCGCGACCAGCAACCGCAGTCTCGAACTCGTCGCGGGCGTCTATTTCTCGCTCGGCACGCTGCTCAATTACGGGTGGATCGGCGAACGCGCGGCGACCCTGCCGACACCGACGCACTGGGACATGCTCGCGCGCGCCGCCGCACTCGCGGAAGTCGCGCGGCTCAAGCGCACGCTCGCGACGAGCGCGCTCGCGGAATCGCCGGACTCGACCACGCCGGACACGATCGTCGGTGCGTGGCGCGCGCGCCGCGAGGCCGCGCTCGCGCGTTACGAGCACCTGCTCGCGGATCTGCGTGCGTCAGGCGGCGCGAGCCTCGCGGTGCTGCTCGTGGTCGTGCGGGAAATGGCCGTGCTCGAACGCGCGTGACCGGTCTAACCGGGATGACGAACGTGCCGGGTCAGACCGTCGCGACGAGCAATTCTTCCGCGCGGTTCGGCGGCCGCAGGCCATCCGTGCGGTCGGCGAAATAACGGCGCGTCAGCTCGGCGGCCGACACGTGTTCGGCCTTCGCGAAGCCGGCCTCCCGTGCAAGCGCCTGGATCTGGTCCGGCATGAAGAAGCTGATGAACGGCGTGCCGCTCGCCCGCGCGCCCTTCGCGGCCATTTCCATCCCTGGGCGCACGTCCGGATCCGCATTGTCCAGCGGCAACAGGAACGTCATCGCGAACGTCGAACCGGGTGCGAGCGACGCAACTTCGCGCAGCGCGGCCGCATTCGCTTCGCGCGTCAGGTACATGCTGACGCCGGTGGACACCACGACCGCCGGCTGGCCGGCATCGAAGCCCGCGCCGACGAGCGCGTCGCGCCACGACTGCTTCACCTCGAAATCGACCGGCACGAAGCGCAGCCAGTCGGGCACGCCGAAGCCGAGTTCGACGAGGCGGCGCTGCTTCCAGCGCTGCGGCGCCGGCTGGTCGACTTCGAATACCGTCACGCACGACGCCATGTCCGGCCGGCGCTGCACGAAACTGTCGAGCCCCGCGCCGAGGATCACGTACTGGCTCACGCCGCGCGCGACCTGCTCGGCCACGAGGTCCTCGATGAAGCGCGCTCGCGCGACGATCGACGCACGAAACGGCCGCGTGAACTGCGGATCCATGTCGCCGCGCTGCTGCCAGCCGGGTGCCGGCGCGAGCAATTGCAACCCGATCTCGTCGGCGAGCACATGCGGCGGCGCGTCGAGTTCGACGTGCAGCGCGCGCCACAGCGCGACACGCGCGGCCGTGCTGTCGAGTGCGTCGTCTTCGCGGATATCCGTCATGTCGACCTCATGCGCCCTGCTTGCCCGGCGCCTGCAGGCGCCACACGCGACCGTCCGGATCGCGCACGGTCATGTCGCGCGTGCCCCAGTGCGTGTCCTCGAACGGGGTGACGACATCGACGATCGGCTGCGGCTGCACCGCCTGCTCGTCGGCCACCTTGATGACGACCTGCATGTCGGGCTTTTCGCTCGGCGGCACTTCGGCGATGAACAGGAACGGGCCGTCGCCGCTGCGCAACTGGCCCGACTGGTGATCGGTTTCGAATTCCAGCCTGAAGCCCAGCGCCTGAAAGAACTTCGCCGACTTGCCCCAGTTGTGCGTGGTCAGGTACACAGCTTCGATCCGTTCGGACGACATGTCACTCCTCCTTGTTGGACGGCTCCGCGCCGGGCGGCGGCGCGGCCAGATACGCGCGCAACGCGTCGGCCACCAGCGCGGACAGCGATTGCTCCGTCTCGATGGCGCGATGCTTGACCTGCCGGATCAGGCCGAGCGGCAGGTACACGTTGAATTGCTTCACTTCTTCGTCGGTCATGGGTACTAGTATGCTAGCAATCTAGCAAAAGTCAAATACGGATGGGCTGAAACGATTGGATTGAAACGGCGCGCGGCCCGCGAGCAGGCCGCTTGCCGTGCATCGTCTGCCCGCGTTACCTCGCGCTGCGCGCCGCAAGCCGCACGAACAGCGCGTCGAGATCGAATCCCGCCGTATCGATGCCGATCGTGTCGCGCAGGCACGCGGCCCAGTCGGCTGCATTGTCGAACGCAATCGTGCGCCCGGCCCCCGCCGCGTCGCGCAGCGTCAGCACGGTATTGAGCAGCGCCGCGCGGCCGTCCGGCAGCACGCGGCACGCGATCAGGTCGTTCACGAAGATCGATTCGGGATACGTCGACGTGAACCAGTTCGCGGCTTCGTAATCGATCCATTCGGCCGGCTTCAGCGAGAAGCGGTAAGTCGTCTGCCAGCCGTCGGGAATTTCGAACTGCATGTCGAATTCGCCGTCGACCGGTGCGTCGATCACGCGGAACGCGCCGTGCGGCGTCAGTTGCCGCTCGCCCGGCACGAAGCGCAGCGGCGCGGTCAGCGTCGCGCTGCCGAAGCCGATGTCCGCGAGCCACGCCGCGCCGTCGAGGTCGATGCGCAGCAGCATGTGCGTCTGCGCGGTGACGATCTCGGGCGGCCGCATCCAGCGCACGCGCGCGATCAGCGGCGTCACGCGAAAGCCGATCGTCGTGAGCGCGGTGTAGAACAACTTGTTGAGTTCGAAGCAGTAACCGCCGCGGCGGCGTTCGATCACCTTGTCGACGATCGCGGGCAGGTCGAGCGCGACGCGCGCGCCGGTCAACGGATTGAGGTTTTCGAATGGAATCGCCTGCGGATGCAGCAGGTGCAGGCGGCGCAGCACGTCGAGCGTCGGCTCGGCCGGGCCGTCGTAGCCGATGCGGGAGAAATAGCGCGAGAGGTCGAACGAGTCAGTCATGAACCGGCACCGATAAAAGGAACACGCCACGATAGCATCGCGCGAAATCCCCATGGTGTGCGGGACTATCGTTCGTGGCCGGCGCGCGCGATGCCGGCGACGCATCGCGCACGCATCCGCGCGACGTTACGGCAGCAGCTTCAGTGCGGACGACGCAACCGACGGCACCGAAATGCCTTGGCTCGTCGCGAACTGCACGGCCTGGCTGAGCGTCGCCGCGAGCGATTGCAACTGGCTCGGCGCGCTTTGCGCGATATACGACGCGGCCTGCATGTTCTGCGGATTCAGGCCCGATTGCAGCAGCGACGCGGCGCTCGTCGAGCCGAGATTGCCGAGTCCCGACTGCAGTTGCGAATACTGCGTGAGCCCCTGCCCGAGCGATGCAAGCCCGTTGCTGAACGCCTGCTTGTCGATCGGGCCGTGCGTGGCGCCGCCGCTCGCGAACGCCTGGCCGAGCGCCTGCGACACCGATTGCTGCGCGCCGCCCATCTGCGACAGCGTGGCCGGCGACAGCGCATCGCCGCCGGACAACTGGCTCGCGGCCTGCTGCGCCTGCCCGGCCGCGCCCGTCAGCCCCATCGCCGATGCGAGCGACGACTGGCCACTCAGCACCTGCTGGTTCGCGCCGACATAGGCCTGCAGCAACTGCGCGACACCGCCCTGCGCCGGCGCTGCCGCCTGCTGCCCGCCGCCGAGCAGCGACGCGCCGATCGACTGCAGGTCGAGCTGCGCGTGTGCGGTGCCGCTCACCAGGATGCCGAACGCGATGCCTGCCGAGGCCAGATACCGGCCCGTCGCGCGAATGTGCTTCATGTGTTTTCCTCGTGCCCGAATGATCGAGGCAATATTGTCGAAGCGCGTCGCGCGCCGCCGCAACGACTGAAACACATCGAAACGAAATCACGCCGCGCCGCCGCTTGCAATTCGGCGACCGACGGGCCCCGTCGCGCGGATTCGCGTACGTTTGCCGCGCGATGCCGTGCACGCGTTGCGATTCTTTCTCCGGTTGCATCAATGAATGCCGGCTCCCGCCTGCGCCGGCGAGCTTCAAGTCGAACGATGCAAAACGAAACGGGCAGCTCGCCGCCGCCCGTTTCGTCACCCGCCTACCCGCCTACCGGCCACCTGCCGGCCGCGGTATCACGCCGCCATCCATGCCGGCACGCGCCGCGTCACCCAGTCGGCCGCCTGCTCGTAGCCGCGCGCAAGCTGCAGCACGGCGAGATCGGCGCGCGGACGCCCGATCAGCTGCATCCCCATCGGCAACCCCGCGTCGTTGAAGCCGACCGGCACGTTGATCACCGGGCAGCCGGCGAGCGTCCACGGCACGACTGTTTCCATCCAGCGGTGGTACGTGTCCATCGCGCGCCCCGCGATCTCCTGCGGCCAGCGCTGTTCGACGTCGAACGGGAATACCTGCGCGGTCGGCGCCGCGATGAAGTCGTAACGATCGAAGAAGCTCAGCACCGCCTGATGCCACGCGGTGCGTTCGACGCTCGCGTCGAACACGGCCGCGCCCTGCATCGCGAGCAGCCCTTCGACCTCGTAGATCGCCTCGGGCTTCAGCAGCGCGCGGCGCACCGGGTCGCGATAGTGCGCGAGCAACCCGCCGCCCGACAGCAAGTGCCGGTGCGTGAGCCACAGGCGCCAGATCCGGTCGGGCGCGAACGCCGGCAGCGCGGCATCGACGTCGCAGCCGATCTCGCGCAGCGTCGCCAGCCCGCGCTCGCACTGCGCGAGCACGCCGGCCTCCGTCGCGAGATAGCCGTTCCAGTCGCCCACCCACGCGATGCGCTTGCCGCGCAGGTCCGCGTCGAGCGGTTGCGCGAACACGGCCGGATCCTCCGCGAGCGACAGCGGATCGTTGCGGTCGTAGCCGGCCTGGATCGCGAGCAGTTGCGCGACGTCGCCGACGGTGCGGCCCATCGGCCCTTCGATGCCGAGCTGCTGCATGAACACGTCGACGCCCGGCCAGCGCGGCACGCGGCCCTGCGACGGACGGAAGCCGTAGACGTTGCAGAACGCGGCCGGATTGCGCAGCGATCCGCCGAAATCGCTGCCGTCCGCCACCGGCAGCATCCGCGACGCGAGCGCGGCCGCCGTGCCGCCGCTGCTGCCGCCCGCGCTCTTCGTCAGGTCGTACGGGTTGCGCGTCGCGCCGTAGACCTCGTTGAACGTGTGGGAACCGAGCCCGAACTCCGGCGTATTGGTCTTGCCGATGAAGATCGCACCCGCCGCGCGCATTCGCGCGACGCCGACGGAATCGGCCTGCGGCACGTTCTCGCGGAAGATCGGCGAGCCGTAGGTCGTCCGCAGCCCCTTCGTCATCGCCAGATCCTTCGGCGCCTGCGGTATCCCGTGCAGCCAGCCGCGGTACTCGCCGCGCGCCAGCGCCGCATCCTTTTCCGCGGCTTCGGCCAGCAGCGCATCAGGCTCGCGCAGCGCGACGATCGCGTTGACCGCGCCGTTCACACGCTCGATGTGATCGAGATACGCACGCATCGTCTCGACGCACGAAACCGCCTTGCTGCGGATCGCCGCCGCGAGCTCACCGGCCGACAGGCGCACGATCGGATCGACGGAAATGGAAGCGGGGGCGAGAAACTGCGGGGCGCCGTGCGGCATGCGGGGTCTCCTGGAATCGGATCGAATGGCGGGCCGCTCGACGGCGCGCGCTCCCATGCCCGCCGGGAGGCGGCCGCGCCGCGGCCGATACTCTACTCTACGTGACGCCGGATGCTCGACCTCCGATATTTTCCGTCGCGATTCATTGAGGATTCGACTAAATCCGGGCGCCAGACGCCGCGCTGCCCAGGCCGCCACGCCCGATGAAATCGTTTATGCGCATAAATTTAAATTTCTTATATTTCTAATAGGCGCGTCATGTGCCGGCGCCCGTTAACGACATTTTTACGCGGCCGCGCGATCTCTTTAGATGGCCCGGCCTGGCCGCGCGCTACGCTGGAAGCATCCCGTTTCCTGGATATCGCTCATGCTCAAGCTGCTGGTTCCGGTCGGCCATTCGCCGCGCTCGCTTCAGGCGGTTCGCCACGCGACATTCCTGTATCGCGAGCGCTGCGCATCGGAGGTCGTGCTCATCAACGTGCAGGCGCCGCTCGAATCCACGCGGCTCGAGGCCTATCACCCGCTGTCGCGGTTGCGCGCGATCGAAGAAAAATTCGCGGCCGGCGATCTGGCGATGGCAGAGCGGATTCTGAAGGAGGCCGGCGTCAAATACACCGTCGAGGTGAAGGTCGGCCCGGTGGCCGATACGATCGCGGCCGTGGCGGCCGAGACCGGCTGCGACGAGATCGTCGTGGTCGCGCCGCGGCATGATCCGCTGCATGCGCTGATGTCGGTGTTTCGGCGCAGCGTGATGGGCCGGCTGGTACGGATTTCGACTGTGCCAGTGACGGCGGTGCAATGACGGGAGCGGCGCGTCACGCGTGCGCCCCGGGCGCACGCTGTCGCGCAGCGCTTATTTGATGGCCTTGCGCCAGAACACGAAATAGGCGGCCGCCGAAGAAGCCAGCAGCAGGATGGCCCACATCGGGGCAAGACTGATCAGGACGGAAGAGACGTTCAACATTTGGATTCCTCACTATTTCGACAGCGATATTCAACATTTGCCTGCTTGCCGGACCCGATGGGTCGACCCCGCATCGCGTTCCGTCAAATCATGCATTCATGCTATCGCCTTGAACGGCCGCGCGAGCGCCGCCGCCCGCCCGCACCCTGACATTCGTCAAACTCGAGCGCATTGCCCGCCTCTCCAGCAACGGCGGAAAAACAGGACGGGATCGCCCTGCCCCGCCACCGCTTTCAGCAGACGTTTACCGGGGGAAGCCCCAAGTGCTTCGTCGGACGTGTCCGCGTTACGCTTGAGCGACGAGGAGACGAACCATGAGACGAGCCGTACATATCGCTGTTTTCGCGCTGCTGGCCTATCTCATCGGCGATCGCGCGATCCTGCACGCGCAGGGCCGCGACGCCAGCCCGCTCGCATGCGAGCAAGGCGCCGCGCAAGTGAAGGCCGATGCGCTCGGCCGCGGCTTCGGCGAAGCCGCCGCCGGCAGTCAGAGCGAGGCCTTCATGTCGGGCTGCCTGGTGACGGGACGCAGCAGCCAGGACGTTGCGATGGCGGCCCGCTGACGCGTATCATCCGGCGGCAAACCAGCCGCGCCCGAGCCGGCCGCGCCTGACATGGCTCGCGCGGGCGTCGGCTCGCGCTGCCCGCCGCCGCTTTTCCGTTCGACGTTTCGACGAACGTCACACCCGCCTCCCCGCGCACTCATACCCGACATGACCGATCCGAACACCGCGTTGATCCAGCGCTTCTACACGGCCTTTCAGCAGCGCGACATCGATGCGATGCTCGCGTGCTATGCCGACGACATCGTGTTCAGCGATCCCGCGTTCGGCGAACTGCGCGGCGAACTCGCGCGCGACATGTGGCGGATGCTGGTCGCGCGGGCGCAGGAATTCTCGCTGACGTTCGGCGAAGTCGCCGCGGACGGCCAGGCCGGGCGCGCGCAGTGGAGCGCGCATTACCGGTTCGCCGCGACCGGCCGAATGGTGGTCAACCGGATCGATGCGCGCTTCCGGTTTCGCGACGGACGCATCGTCGAGCATCGCGACCATTTCGACCTGTGGCGCTGGGCGCGTCAGGCGCTCGGGATGAAAGGCGCGCTGCTCGGCTGGACGCCTTTCATGCAGCGCGCGATCCGCGCGCAGGCGCGGAAGAATCTCGACGCGTATCGCGCCAAACGGCGATAAACCGCGCGCGCCGCGGCAGCTCCGCTAAGGCTTCATCGTCGCGTCGATCAGGTCGTAGGCCAGGTCCGGCACCACGCCGTCCGGGTTCTCGAGACCATTCTGGCGATACCAGCTTTCATCGGCCTCCGGATGCGGGCCGGCAAGGCCCACGCGCCCTTTGCCGTAGCGGTACGTGGCAGCCGCGATGTCCTTGTTCGGGTAGATCGCCAGCACAGTCCCGCCGGAGCCGATCGGCGCGACCGGGAGCCTCGCGCCGTCCTGAAAGTAGATCCAGCGCTTTTTCCCGCGCCACACGACCGGCGTCACCGTGTCGGCGATGCCGTGAAGCGTCGAACCCGGCCGGCCGACCTCGGCGTCGATATCGCCGGCAACCAGCCCGAAACCCTGCGCGCCGGCCAGGTAGGCGCCCATGCATAGTCCGAGATATCGGCCGCCGTTCGCTACGTATCGCCGCACGGCCCGCATTTCGTTTCGGCCGATGCTGGCTGCCGCGCCGGGAATGTCCTGCCCGCCGCCGGGCTGCACGTAGAGCGCCGCACCGGCCAGCGCCGCGGGCGTGATCTTGAGCTTTTCCGCCGGCCCCACGTAGATCACCCGGAACCGGTGGGCCGATTCCCGCAGGCGTCTGGCGATGGTTTCGGCGCACCCGTCGCACGCGGCAGGACCGCGATAGACCAGCGCGACGGGCCGGCTCGCCGGATCCCGCGTTTCGTCGCCGGGCGCGGCCGCGTGAACGGTCGGCGACGCGACGAGCGCCATCATCAGGAAAATCGCGTCTCTGGAGCGCATGTGGTGGATCGCCGGAGTCAAGGGAATCGCTGCCGCCCGGGGCGAATCGACAGGCGCGCGACGACCCCCGCCTCCCGTTCCGACACTCGATGCAAGCCGCGTGACAGCAAGCGTAGCGGCCCGAACGCGCCCGGTGTGTACCGTTTCCTGCGCGCTTGTGCAGATATGTGCGACACCGACGGACCTGAACCGACACCCCAGCATCCGCCCGACAAGGCCGGCTGCGCCATACGGCCCCGCCCCGCCTTTCACACCCCCAAGTCTTATATAAGACATAAGACATTTGACGTTCCAGACCATTGAGACTAGAATCCCGCTCAAAGCAGTGCCTGGAATAGCCCCGGAGTGCCGGCAAGGCCTTCCCCTCCAACGCAATATCAGCAGGTCTCCCCATGCTTGAAAACTTTCGTGCTCACGTGGCCGCCCGCGCCGCGCTCGGTATTCCTCCCCTGCCGCTGACGGCTCAGCAAACCGCCGAACTGGTCGAATTGCTGACGAACCCGCCCGCCGGCGAAGAGCAGACACTGCTCGACCTGATCACCCATCGCGTGCCGGCCGGCGTCGACGAAGCCGCCCGCGTGAAGGCCGGCTTCCTGGCCGCCGTGGCCAAGGGCGAGACCGCCTGCCCGCTGATCTCGCGGGCGCGCGCGACCGAACTCCTCGGCACGATGCTCGGCGGCTACAACATCCAGCCGCTGATCGAGCTGCTGTCCGACGAAGCCGTCGCCGCGGTCGCCGCCGACGCGCTGAAGAAAACCCTGCTGATGTTCGACCAGTTCCATGACGTGAAGGAACTCGCCGACAAGGGCAACGCGCACGCGAAGGCCGTGCTGCAGAGCTGGGCCGATGCCGAATGGTTCACGAGCCGTCCGGAAGTGCCGGAAAGCCTGACCATCACCGTCTTCAAGGTCACGGGCGAAACCAACACCGACGACCTGTCGCCAGCGCCGGACGCCACCACCCGCCCCGACATCCCGATGCACGCGCTGGCGATGCTGAAGAACGCGCGCCCGGGCATCACGCCGGAAGAAGACGGCAAGCGCGGCCCCGTCAAGTTCATCGAATCGCTGAAGGAAAAGGGTCACCTGGTCGCGTACGTCGGCGACGTGGTCGGCACGGGCTCCTCGCGCAAGTCGGCCACCAACTCGGTGCTGTGGTTCACCGGCGAGGACATCCCGTTCGTGCCGAACAAGCGCTTCGGCGGCGTGTGCCTCGGCGGCAAGATCGCCCCGATCTTCTACAACACGATGGAAGACGCCGGCGCGCTGCCGATCGAGCTCGACGTGTCGCAGATGAACATGGGCGACGTGGTCGAACTGCGCCCGTACGAAGGCAAGGCGCTGAAGGACGGCAAGGTCATCGCCGAATTCCAGGTGAAGTCCGACGTGCTGTTCGACGAAGTGCGCGCCGGCGGCCGCATTCCGCTGATCATCGGCCGCGGCCTGACCGCGAAGGCGCGTGAAGCGCTGGGCCTGCCGCCGTCGACGCTGTTCCGCCTGCCGCACCAGCCGGCCGACAGCGGCAAGGGCTTCTCGCTCGCGCAGAAGATGGTCGGCCGCGCGTGCGGTCTGCCGGAAGGCCAGGGCGTGCGCCCGGGCACGTACTGCGAACCGAAGATGACGTCGGTCGGCTCGCAGGACACCACGGGCCCGATGACCCGCGACGAACTGAAGGACCTCGCGTGCCTCGGCTTCTCGGCCGACCTCGTGATGCAGTCGTTCTGCCACACCGCCGCATACCCGAAGCCGGTCGACGTGAAGACGCACCAGACGCTGCCGAACTTCATCAGCACGCGCGGCGGCATCGCGCTGCGCCCGGGCGACGGCGTGATCCACTCGTGGCTGAACCGCATGCTGCTGCCCGACACCGTCGGCACCGGCGGCGATTCGCACACGCGCTTCCCGATCGGCATCAGCTTCCCGGCGGGCTCGGGCCTCGTCGCATTCGCGGCCGCCACCGGCACGATGCCGCTCGACATGCCGGAATCGGTGCTGGTCCGCTTCAAGGGCAAGATGCAGCCTGGCGTCACGCTGCGTGACCTCGTCAACGCGATTCCGCTGTACGCGATCAAGCAAGGCATGCTGACGGTCGCGAAGCAAGGCAAGAAGAACATCTTCTCGGGCCGCATTCTCGAGATCGAAGGCCTGCCCGACCTCAAGGTCGAGCAAGCGTTCGAGCTGTCGGACGCGTCCGCCGAGCGTTCGGCTGCCGGTTGCACGGTGCGCCTGAACAAGGAGCCGATCATCGAATACCTGAACAGCAACATCACGCTGCTCAAGTGGATGATCGCGCAGGGCTACCAGGATCCGCGCAGCCTGCAGCGCCGAATCGCGGCGATGGAACAGTGGCTGGCCGACCCGCAACTGCTCGCGCCGGACGCCGACGCCGAATACGCGGCCGTCATCGAAATCGACCTCGCCGACATCCACGAGCCGATCGTCGCGTGCCCGAACGATCCGGACGACGTGAAGACGCTGTCCGACGTCGCCGGTGCGAAGATCGACGAAGTGTTCATCGGCTCGTGCATGACCAATATCGGTCACTTCCGCGCCGCGTCGAAGCTGCTGGAAGGCAAGCGCGACATTCCGGTCAAGCTGTGGGTCGCGCCGCCGACCAAGATGGACCAGAAGCAATTGACGGAAGAAGGCCACTACGGCGTGTTCGGCACGGCCGGCGCACGCACCGAAATGCCGGGCTGCTCGCTGTGCATGGGTAACCAGGCGCAGGTGCGCGAAGGCGCGACGGTGATGTCGACGTCGACCCGCAACTTCCCGAACCGCCTCGGCAAGAACACGAACGTGTACCTCGGCTCGGCGGAACTGGCGGCGATCTGCTCGCGTCTGGGCAAGATCCCGACCAAGGAAGAGTACATGGCCGACATGGGCGTGCTCACCGCGAACGGCGACAAGATCTATCAGTACATGAACTTCGACCAGATCGAGGACTTCAAGGAAGTCGCCGACACCGTGCAGATCTAAGCGCGCAACCGGGCGGCGGCGGGTGGTCGACGTCGCCGCGCACCGCAAGGCGCCGCGGGCCGAATGGCCGCGGCGCCTTTTTTATGCGGGCGGAAAGGACGCAGCGATCGGCGCATCGCGGTGTCGATGCGGCGTTGCCGCCCCGCTCACGAAGGCGCGCTCCGAATCACCAGTTCGTTGAAACCGGTGTCCGCATCCGGCTCGCGCGAAAAACGATGCGCGGGCAGCAGCGCGAGCAGGATCTCGGCCGTCGTGCGCACCACGCAGCCGCTCGCGACGTGGCCGCCCGTCACGCGGCCGGCTGCATCCGAGATCGACATATGTAGATGCGCGCCGTCCGGCGACACCGAGCCGGCCAGCGTCAGGATTTCGAGGTCGCCGCGCAGCTCGGTCGGCTGGTCGGCGCCGGCGAAACGCAACTGCGCGACGCTCAGGCTGCCGATGCCCTGGATCACGAAGGCCGCGTGCGAATCGTGGCGGCGCAACGCCAGCTCGATCGCGCCGCGCAGATCGTCGCCGGGGGAAAGACGCAGAGGATGAGCTTGCATGGTCGATAACCGGTGGGTGGACCGTGATATCGACCAAGCGTACGTTCGCCCGGTGAATCCGGCAAGTCATCCGCTCGCGACAATCCCAGCGCGTCGTTGTCTTCCCGGCGTCGTTTCATCCGCTACCGTTCGACTTTGGGCCACCTGCGCATACGGGCCCCCTGCCGCATGGTTTCGCACCGACCGCAGCGCATCGGTCTTGTTTTTCGTACAGAACGCACATGCGTCCGTCTGAGAACCGACCCTGACGTATGCAAGAATCAGTTCCTCGAGGAAATCCCTGCTATATCGCCCTCTTTCAGCGAACGCCCCGTCGAATGCCCAAATGCCAGAATACGTATGAGCGGTTCCACACCCCGAGCGACGACATTCCCGCGCGGGAAGTCGCGGCGATGAGCGATGAGGAGCGTGCGCGCGCCAAGTCGGCGGGGATCGTGCATGTTCGAAGCTGGCTCGCCATTCTGGTGGTGCCGGTCGTAGTCGGGCCTGCGGTCCCGATACTCGCGTATCTGCTGGGTATGCTTGCATACCGCGGAATGGTCGATCCAACCTTTGATATGGATCGTGCGGTCGGCGAAACAGCCGTCACCGTCATATGGGTCACGGCGCTCTTCATCGCAGCGTGGATCGGCTTGAACTGGTGCGTCGCGACGTACGGTACCCGACAGCGGTACTGGCGCGAAATGCCGTCCAACGGGCATGTCGAATTGGAGCGCCATACGCTATGTTCGGCAATCGTCGTGTGGTCGGACGACTACGATCCGGAACCCGTCTACGTCGAGGAATGGATCGACGGCAAGCTCAAACCCGGCAGGGCCCGAGTAAGGCAGTGGATCCTGGCCCGAACGTCCGTCGGCCATTGGCTGGTGCTGGATCATCGAATTGCGGCAGACAATTGGTACGGAC
This sequence comes from Burkholderia sp. AU39826, assembly GCF_020419965.1. NCBI lineage: Bacteria > Pseudomonadati > Pseudomonadota > Betaproteobacteria > Burkholderiales > Burkholderiaceae > Burkholderia > Burkholderia sp. AU39826. The sequence continues at coordinate 147,458 of NZ_JAIZQG010000001.1, read as the reverse complement.
CGCCAACGCTCCCCTCGGAGACGAAACGATTGATCCCGCGGCGAGAATTGGCAATCGCATTTGCACCACGCACCCATATCCGCATCGGATTGAGATGGAGTGGACCGGCGGCGCCATTGACCGTGACGTCCTGTCTGCTGTCTCACGCCGAATGTGAGCGCCTGGCTGCGGCGGCTCACCACCATGCTTTTTTTCCGCCGGACCAATATGGCGTCGTCGATCCCGCCGATGCGGATTGGGTCGGGGAACTCGCCGCCAAGGCACTGGAGCGCGAAGTGCCTGCCGACGTGGCGGCCGGACGAGTATTGACGTAATCGTCGCGGGTCGTTTCAACGACGACTGCGGCTGCCACCGCGCGAAGGCGCCCGACGAACAGTCCGAAAGGGACACCAATTGGCGGCGACGGCATAATGACGGGGCCCAGTTCGAGGTCTTGTGCACGGTCTTCCGCGACGCAAGCCGCCCCAACCCGAATTCGCCTTGATGACAACGATTCCGAACCGACGATCCCGCCTGCGCGGCGGCCTGCTGGGCCTGCTGATCGGCGACGCGCTCGGCGTGCCGTATGAATTCCACGACGCCGCGTCGATCCCGCCGCCTGCCGCGATCGACATGACCCCGCCGCCGGGCTTCGCTCGCGCGCACGGCGGCGTACCGCCCGGCACCTGGAGCGACGACGGTGCGCAGGCGCTCGCGCTGCTCGACGCACTGCTGCGCGAGCACGACCTGAATCTCGATACGTTCGCCGGCAACCTGCTGGACTGGTTTCATCGCGGCGCATTCACGCCCGACGGCCGCGTATTCGACGTCGGCCTGCAGACGCAACGCGCGTTCCATGCGCTGGCGGCCGGCGCCGCGCCCGCGGAGGCCGGGCCCCGCGAGGAGCGCGACAACGGCAACGGCTCGCTGATGCGCTGCTTCCCCGTCGCGATGGTCGCCGCGTCGCGCGACGACGCGATCCGGCTCGCGTACAAGCAGAGCGTCGTCACGCACGGTCACATGCGTTCGCAGCTTTGCTGCGCGCTCTATTGCCTGACGGCGCTGAGGATCGTCGATGGCCAGCCCGCACCCGATGCGGTGCGCGCAGCGGAGAACGAACTGCTCGCGCGCTACGAAGGCACGGCTGACGAAATCGAACTGAAGATCGTGCTCGACGGCCGCTTCGACGCGCCGCAAGGATCGGGTTATGTGGTCGACAGTTTCTGGTCGGCGATCCATTGCCTGCTGTCGACGGGCAGCTATGAGGACTGCGTGAAGCGCGCGATCGCGCTCGGCAACGACACGGATACGACGGCGGCCATCGCCGGCGGCCTCGCCGGCGGGCTGTACGGCGAACAGGCGTTGCCCGACCGATGGGTTGCAACGCTGCGCGGGAAAGACAAGGTCGAGGGCTGGCTCGCGCAGTTGTGAATGCAACCTTACCGGCCGTCGAATCGCACCTGGCGGCCCGAACCCGATGACCCCGCGTCGTTGCATCGACGCGTGCGCGATCGTTCCTGCCGCGAAGTAATCCGCTGCCGCCACAGCATCAGCGTCGATCGCGCGCCAGCAACCCGTACAGCGCACTGTCCGACACTTCGTCGCCGACGATCCAGCGTTCGCGCAGCAGCCCTTCCCGCACGAAGCCGAGCCGTTCGAGCAGCCGCGCCGACGCGGCATTGCGCGGATCGATATCGGCTTCGAGGCGGTTCAGTCGCAGCGTGGCGAAGGCATGATCGATCACGGCCGTCGCCGCTTCGCGCATGTATCCGCCGCCCCAGAACCTGCGCCGCAGGCTGAAGCCGATCTCCGCGCGCCGGCACTGCGCGTTCGCATGGAACAGCGCGCATTCGCCGAGCGCTTCGCCAGTCTCCCGCAGTTCGAGCACGCAAGTCTGGCTCTCCCCGCTCGCGGCGGTCTGCACGTTGCGCGCGATGCGCTCCTCGGCCTGTTCGAGCTGCGTCATCGGCGAGAACGAGAAGTAGCGCATCGCCTCCGCATCGGACCAGATCTCGAAGAATGCGTGTGCGTCGGCGTCGCGAAGCGGCCGCAGGACGAGGCGGGAGGTATTCAGCGTGACGGGTTCGAACAGGGGCATGGCGACGGTCTGATGAAAATCGGGACCGTGAATTAGAACACGTGAGCCGTGCGGCAACCATGGCGCCCGTTGGCAGCGCTCCACATGGAACGACGGACCGCGGCGAAATAAAAGGGCCCGGGGAACATCTCCCGGGCCCGAGTACCTGGACCGTGACTGCCGGCCACGCTTACGCCTCGAGCGCCTCCAGCACCTTCCCCTTCGTCTCGATCCCGACGAAGTGCACGGTCGCCGCCGCGATCAGCGGCACGATGCCGATCAGGTAGAACGCCGGCGCGAGGTTCCCGCCGATGATCGCGTGCGGCACGATCATCGGCGCCGCGAACGACGCGATCTTCAGCCACGCGCTGCCGAGCCCGCAGCCCGACGCGCGGATGCTCGTCGGATACTGCTCCGGCGTATAGACGTACGCGGTAATGAAGCCCGACGCCATCAGCCCGAGCGACAGCGAGCAGAAAGTCGCGACCACATACACCGACGACGCGTGATAGATGCCCGCGAACGCCAGCGACAGCGCGCACAGCACGAACGACCACACGATCACCGGCTTGCGGCCGAGCTTGTCGACCAGCAGCGCGGAGGCCAGCGACCCGAGCACGCCCATCACCGAGCCGATCACCGCGAGGTTCAGCGCGAGCTGCAGCGGCGCGTGATAGAAGTTCTTGTAGATCGTCGGCAGCCAGGTCGACAGCCCGTACTGGATGAACCCGCAGGTCGCCCACAGCGTCGCCACCGCGAGCGTGCGCTTGCGATACGCGGCGCTGAACAGGTCGCTCATCCTGCGCTTCGGATGCTGACGCACCATCTCGTCGAACGCGGCCGCCTGCGTGGCCGGCGGCAGCTCGCCGCGCACCGATTCCTCGAACGCGCCGACCGCGCGCCCGGCTTCCGCGAGCCGCCCGCGCGACGCGAGCCAGCGAGGCGATTCCGGCACGAGATGCGTGAGCACGAGCGACAGAAGCAGCGGCAGCCCGCCGACGAAGTACATGATCTCCCAGCCGAAGCGCGGCACGAGCCACGCGCCGAGCGCCATCGACACGAGCAGGCCGATCGGGAACACGATCTCGTACAGCAGCACGAAGCGGCCGCGGCCATGCGCGCGCGTGATCTCGTTGATGTACGTCGCCGCGACCGGCAATTCGCCGCCGAGCCCGAGCCCCTGCAGGATCCGCAGCAGCACGAACACCTCGAACGTCGGCGCGAAGCCGCACGCGATGCTCGTGATCCCGATCACCGCCGAACTCCACGCGATCGCCTTCACGCGGCCGTGCTTTTCCGCGAGCGCGGGAAACAGGAATGCGCCGATCAACTGGCCGATCGCGCCGGACGCGATCAGCATGCCGATCTGCGTCGGCGACAGCCCCCATTTATGAATCAGCAGCGGCAGCGTCGCCGCGATCGTGATCACGTCGAAGCCGTCGAAGAACGTCGCGGTGCCGATCAGCACGCGCGCACGGATCTGCATCGCGTTGGCCGGCAGCCGCTCGAGCCGCGCGATGATCGCACCGGGCGTGGCGGCGGCAGCTTCCATCGTGGCCCTGCCGGCCACGACGTTGTCGAAAGTGCTCATGCGGGGTATCTCCTGGATCTCTTTCCGGGTTGGGCCGGTCAGGCAAGCGCCTGGGTCGTGTCTGCCAGTGCTTCCGTATCCACCGCCCGGCCCTGGTTCATCCACTTGCGCGCGAGCTTCAACTCACGCGCGTTGTTCACCGCGACGACACCTCTCACATGCCCGTCGCCAACGAAAAACAGCGTCGCACGGCGCGCGGCGAGATCGCCGCGCACGACGAGCTGCGCATCGGCCGGCAGATCGCCGAGGATCTGCAGGTTCACGTCGTACTGATCGGACCAGAACCACGGAATCTCCGCGTACGGTGCGCGCACGCCGAGCACGGCCTTCGCCGCCGCGATCGCCTGGTTCTGCGCGTTGGCCCACGATTCGAGCCGCACGCGCCGCTTCAGCCAGCCGTTGTGATGGTTCGCGACGTCGCCGCACGCGAAGATCGCCGGATCGCTGGTCGCGCCGTATTCGTCGACGACGATGCCGTCGTCGATCGCGAGCCCCGCGTCGCTCGCGAGCGACACGTTCAGCGCGAGGCCGATGCCGGCCACCGCGAAATCGGCGTCGATCGTCGTGCCGTCGGCAAGCGTCGCGCGTACCTTCGACGCGTCATCCGGCAGCGGGTCGAGCGACGCGAGCGCCGCGCCCGTCCGCACCTCGACACCGTTCGAACGATGCAGGTCGAGCAGGAAGTCCGACACGATCTGCGGCACCGAACGGCCGCACAGGCGCGGCGCACCTTCGACCACGATCGCATCGACGCCGAGCTTGCGCGCCGTTGCCGCGACTTCGAGGCCGATCCAGCCGCCGCCGATCACGAGCACGCGCCGGCTCGCGCGCAGCTTCTCGCCGAGCGCGGCCGCTTCGTCGAGCGTGCGCAGGTAATGCAGGTTCGGCGTGTTGACGAGCGCATCGGGCAAGCGGCGCGACGTGCCGCCGGTCGCGATCACGAGCCGGTCGTATGCGATCTCGCGGCCGCTTTCGGTCTTCACCACGCGGCGCGCGCGATCGATCGACGCCGCGCGTTCCGGCTGCCACGCTTCGACGTTCAGCCCATCGAATTCGTCGGGGCGCACGACGCGCACGGTTTCGATGTCGGCGTCGCCGGCCAGCACGGCCTTCGACAGCGGCGGGCGCTCGTACGGCAAGTGCGGCTCGTCGGCGATCATCACGAGGCGGCCCGCGAAGCCTTCCGCGCGCAGCGTCTTCAGCACCCAGCCGGCGGCCTGGCCCCCGCCGATCACGACGACCGTGCCCGGCGCGGCCGATTCCTGCGAGTTCGTTTCGCTCACGATTTGCGCTCCGTCATGAACTTGCCTTCCGGCGCCTTCGCGTTCTTCTGCCGGCGCGTGTTGCCGTCGAGGCCGCCGTCGACCGCCCATTCGGCGAACACGGTCGGGCCCGGCTCGAATTCGCGCGGCTGCCACTCGGGTGTCAGCACGTCCTCGTCCGCGTAGTATTCGATCAATGCGCCGGCCGGGTTCTGGAAGTACCAGAAGTACGCGGACGACACCGGATGACGCCCCGGGCCGAGCTGCGTTTGCCAGCCGCAGCGGTCGATGTGCATGCCGCCGCCGAACACTTCGTGGATGTCGCGCACGGTGAACGCGACGTGGTTCAGGCCGCGTTTTCCATTCGGCAGCGCGAGCAGGAACAGGTCGTGATGGCCGCCGTGCGGCGCGCAGCGCATGAATGCACCGCGGCCCGGGTAACGGTCCGACGTCTCGAAGCCGAGCAGTTCGTGATAGAACGTTTCCTGCGCGTCGAGGCAGTTCGTGAAGAACACGACGTGCCCGACCTCGACCGGCTCCGCACGCGCATAGATCGGGCTCGGCTGGTCGACGCGCAGCGTCTGGCCCCACACGTTCGACGGCGAGCCCGTGATGTCGAGTGCGCGCTTGCGCGTGACTTCGACGCGGATCGACATCCCGTTCGGATCGATGCAGCCGACCGCATCCTCCTGCGCGTAATAGCCGGGCTGGCCGGCGAGCTTCGTGCGCAGCGCGTCGAGTTCCTGCCGCGTCGCGACGCCCCACGTGACTTCACGCAGCGTCGGGCCGGCTTCGAATGCGGGCGGCAGCGACGGATCGTCGGCCCGCACGACCAGCACGGTGCAGCCGTTCAGCGTTTCGAAACGGGCGCGGGTGTCGTCGTGCGCGACTTCCTTCAAGCCCCAGTCGGCGAAAAAGCGCCGGCAGGTGACGAGGTCGTCGACACCGTACGTGATCTGCTCGATTCCCAAGATGCTCATTGCGTCATTCCCCTTCGCTCAGTTCGCCCACGGCAGCGGCGCGTCGTTCAAGCCCCAGTAGAGGCTCTTCTGCTGCATGTATTCGCGGATGCCGAGACGCCCCTTCTCGCGCCCCATCCCGCTCTCCTTCCAGCCCGAGAACGGCGTGGAGATCGAGAACAGCTTGTACGTGTTGATCCACACGGTGCCCGTCTCCAGCGCCCGCGCGATGCGCCACGCGCGCTTGTAGTCGCGCGTCCAGATGCCGGCCGCGAGGCCGAACACGCTGTCGTTCGCCTGTGCGATCAGCGACGCTTCGTCGTCGAACGGCATCGCGACCAGCACCGGCCCGAAGATTTCCTCCTGGCAGATGCGTGCGCTGTTCGGCAAGCCCTCGAGAATCGTCGGCTGATAGAAGAAGCCGTGCTCGCGCCCGTCGCCCGTCGGCCGCTCGCCGCCGCACAGCAGGCGGCCGCCTTCTTCCAGCCCGAGCGCGACGTAGCGCTCCACCGACTCGCGATGCTTCGCGGTGATCAGCGGGCCCATCTGCGTGTCGGGCCGCGTCGGGTGGCCCACGCGCAGCTTGCGCGCGCCGGCCACCAGACGCTGCATGAATGCGTCGTACACCGCGCGCTGCACGAACAGCCGCGACCCGGCGATGCACGCCTCGCCCGACGAGCTGAAGATCCCGTACAGCACGCCGTTGACCGCGTGATCGAGATCGGCGTCGTCGCACACGATCGTCGGCGACTTGCCACCCAGTTCGAGCGACACGGGCATCAGCTTCTCGGCCGCGATGCGCGCGATGCCGCGGCCTACCTCGGTGCCGCCGGTGAACGACACCTTCTTCACCAGCGGATGGCGCACGAGCACGTCGCCGATCACCGAACCCTTGCCCGGCAGCACGCTCAGCACGCCCTTCGGCACGCCGGCTTCCTCACAGATGCGCGCCAGCGCGAGCGACACGAGCGGCGTGACCTCGGCCGGCTTGAGCACCACCGCGTTGCCGCCGGCCAGCGCCGGCGCAAGCTTCTGCGCGTCGGACGCGATCGGCGAATTCCACGGCGTGATCGCCGCGATCACGCCGATCGGCTCGTACACGCTCATCGTCAGGTAATCGCCGCGCGACGGCGTCAGTTCTTCGTCGAGCGTTTCGAGGCAGGCCGCGAAATAGCGGAACGTGTTCGCGGCGCTGGCTACCAGCACGCGCGTCTCGCCGATCGGCTTGCCGTTGTCGCGGCGCTGCAGGTGCGCGAGCGCCTCGTGGCGTTGCATGATCAGGTCCGCGACGCGGTACAGCACCTGCGCGCGCTGGTGCGGTTTGAGCCCGGCCCAGTCGGCGCGGCGCCATGCGGCGTCGGCGGCCGCGACGGCGTCGGCCGCGTCTTCCGCGTTCGCCGTCGACACTTCCATGTTCACCGACTGGTCGGCCGGATAGATGCTCGTGTAAGGCGCGCCACGGCCGCGCCGCCACTCGCCGCCGATCAGGATGTTGCCGTCGGGCACGAGGCTCGTATCGAAAGAAGTCATGTCACCTATCCCACAAATCTGTCTCTGCGCATCCGCCCTCGCCGTGGCGCGGGCGAACGCTCGATGGTCCGGTCAGATCACGCAGCGGGCCGCGCGGTTGCGCAGCGCGCGGATCGCGCTGTACGCCGTCAGCGCGGACGTCTTCGGGTTGTCGGGCAGCGGCTTGCCGCTCATTTCCAGCGACATCTCGCCGAACGCGCCGCGCGCGGTGATGCGATGCACGTTGCGCGCGACCGTCGGATCGGCGATCAGGCGCACGTGGGTCGCGTCGAGCCCGAGGCCCGCGAGCGCGACCGTCGCCGCGACGTTCGCGTTCTGCGGATAGAGCCGCGCCGCGTCGCGCGCGGTGCCTTCGAAGATCACCTTCTCTTCGGTCATCGCGTGCAGGTCGCACAGTGCCTCGGCCGGTGTGCCGAGCCAGCCGAACGGCGGCTTGCGGCCAACGTACAGCACTTCGTCGAGGCCGCCCTGCTTCGCGGACGCCAGCGCGTCGATGCCGCCGATCGCACCCGACAGGAGGGTCACCGTCGTACCGCCTTCGTCGGCGGCCTGCGACAGCACGTCGAGCAGCGCGAGATCGGACAGCGCGCCGATCGACGCGACCGCGCAGTCGGTACCGGCCTTCAGCAGCGGCACGACGTGATCGACGAGCGCGCTGTGGCCCGCGCATTCGAGCGCGAACTCGGGGCGGCGGGCCAGCGCGTCGACCGACGACACGACCTCCACCGCGCCGCCGAGCGCTCCCTGTACCGCCGCGCGCTGGTGTTCCGGCACGATCACGTGCGCGACGCGCAGCGACGCATCGTGCTCGACCGCGTGGTACACGGCCGCGCCGATCGCGCCGAAGCCGATCATCGCGATGTCGACCGGGGCGTGCGCCCGCTTTTGCCCGTTATGCATACTGGCGCTCCGTCGGCGCTTCCTGCTTCACCGGCGGGCCCGCGAAGGCGGACGCGAACGAGCCGACCGACAGCATGTCGACCTCGACCATCACCGGCCCTTCCTTCGCGATCCCTTCGCGCACGACCGCCTCGGCCTGGTCGAGCGACGTGATCCGGTAGTGCGTGAGGCCGAAGCTCGCGCAGAACTGCGCGAAATCGGGCTGGTGCAGCTGCACGAAGCAGCGGCGGCCGCCGTAGTGCGCGTCCTGGATGTTGCGGATCACGCCGTAGCACTGGTCGTTCATCAGCACGATCATCACGTTCGCGTTTTCCTGCACGGCCGTCACGAGTTCGCCGACGTTGACCATCAGGCCGCCGTCGCCGACGAGGCAGACCGTCTTCGCCGCGGCGCCCGCGAGCGCCGCGCCGATGCCCATCTGGATGCCCTGGCCGATACCGCCGCCGAGCGCATGCACGCCCGAGCGCGGCTCGAAGATCTTCAGCAGGCGGTTGCCCCACGTGCTGTTCGAGATCGTCACGTCGCGCACCCAGTTGTAGTCGCGGCCGACGGCGCCCTGCAGCGTGTCGACGAGCTTCTTGTACGGCCCGAGGCCCTTCGCCACGTCGGCCACCGCGTCTTCGCGGGCCGCCGCGAGATCGGCCGCGAATTGCGGATCGACGGACAGCCGGCCTTCGAGGCGGTCGGCCAGTTCAGCCAGCACGCGCTTCGAATCGCCATGCACGAACAGTTCGTTGCGATAGCCGCGGTTGTCGGCGAGCGCGTCGGCATCGACGCGGAACAGCGGCTGCGGCAGCGCGAGCTTGTACTTCAGCGTCTCGTTGCCGCGCAGGCGCGAGCCGACCACGACGAGCGCGTCGCAGGTCTTGTAGAACGCTTCGACCGACGCATGCACGTTGAACGCGCCGAGCGTCGCCGGGTGATCTTCCGGCAGCACGCCGCGACCCTGCACGCTCGTCACGACGCCGAAGCCGAGCTTCACGAGGCGTTCGACTTCCTCGCGTGCATGGCGCGCGCCGCCGCCGAGCCACAGCAGCGGGCGGCGCTTGGCCGCGAGTGCGTCGGCAAGCTTCGCGACGCGCGCGGTGTCGTGCTCGCGCACCGCGACGTGGGCGGGTGCGAGGTCTTCCGGCCATTCGATTTCGGCCGCCTGGATGTCGATCGGAATCTCGACGGACACGGGGCCCGTCGGCGCGGTCTGCGCGATGCGCACGGCTTCGCGGATCGTCGGCAGCACGGTTTCGACGGTGCGCACGCGGAACGCGGCCTTCGAGATCGAGTCGAGCATCGACAACTGGTCGGGCGCTTCGTGGATGTACGCGAGATCTCGGTCGAGATACGGCGTCTCGATCTGCCCGGTCACGTGCAGGAGCGCGGTGCCGGCCGTCAGTGCCTCGACCATCGCGCCGGCCGCATTGCCGGCCGCCGTGCCCGTGCTCGTGAACGCGACGCCGAGCCCGCCCGATACGCGGGCCAGCCCGTCGGCCATGTTCAGCGCACCGGCTTCACCGCGCGCCCCGACATAGCGGATGTTGCCGCGCGAGTTGATCGCGTCGAGGATCGGCATGTTGTGGATCGAGATGACGCCGAACGCGGTTTTCACGCCGCACTGCTCGAGAAAGGCGGCAATCAGCTCGCCAACCGTGGTTTTTTTAGACATGGCGTGCAAAGCCTCCAGAAACGTCGATATGGCTGCCCGTCGTGTAGGACGACAGATGCGTTGCGAGATAAAAAAGTGCCCAGGCGGCCTCGTCGGGCTTGCCGAAGCGATTCAGCGGGATGTTCTTCTTGCGGGCGAGCGCGCCCGTCCAGTCTTCCCAGCTTTCGCCGGGCTGCGCCTGCGTGTCGTAGCGGCGGCGCCACTGCCCCGACTCGACGATGCCGATCAGGATCGAGTTCACGCGGATGCGCTGCGGCGCCAGTTCGGTCGCGAGCGATTTCACGAGGCTCAGCACGCCGGCGCGCGCCGACGACGTCGCGACCATGTGCGGCTCCGGCTGCAGCGCGAGCAGCGAGTTCACGCAGGTGATCGTCGGCGCGGCCGCATCGCACAGCAGCGGCAGGAAGGCGCGCGTCGGACGGATGATGCTGAAGTACTTCAACTCGAGTTCTTCGCGCCAGGCGTCGTCGGTCGTATCGGCGAAAGTCGACACGCGGCCCTGGCCTGCATTGTTGACCAGCATGTCGGCACGGCCGAAACGCGTGGACACCGCTTGCGCGAATGCGGTCACGTCGGCTTCGTCGAGCACGTCGCAGCGCGCAGCCAGCAGTCGTTCGCCTGCGTACTTGTCGCGCAGCATCGCTTCGGCGCGGGCGAGGCGCTCGCCGTCGCGGCCGCAGATCGCGACCGACGCGCCCGCCTGCAGGAACCGTTCGGCGGTCGCGAGGCCGATGCCGGACGAACCGCCCGTCACCACCGCCACCTGCCCGGTCAGATCGATCTCAATCATGTCGTCGGCCCTCGCCGGGCCGCCCCTAGAGGGCCGGCGGCCCCCTCGGGGGGCAGTGAGCAAAGCGAACGTGGGGGCTGTTTCATCAGTCGCCGGGCCGCCCCAAGAAGATTGACCGCCCCGTCGGGGGGCAGCGTGCGAAGCATGCGTGGGGGTCTCATTTCAGTCCTAAAGCTTTCATGAACGTGTGCTCGTCATCCGAGCGGTAATTGAGCCGCCGCGACAATTCCGCCGCCGCGCGCTGTACCTTGTCGATCAGCCCGTCAGCGATCAGCGCCGCGTCGATCTCCGGCCTCGGCACCGTCACCGTGATGCACGCGACGATCTTCTGCGTCTCGTTGCGTACCGGCGCCGTGACGACCGAGATCCCGCGTTCGAACGACGAATTGCTGACGCCGTAGCCGCGCAGTGCGTCCTCGCGGATCACGTCGTACAGCGCGTCGACCGTTTCCGGCGTCGCGCTCGTCATCCGGTTCAGCACGCGTTCCGGATACAGCGCATGCAGTTCCTTCAGCGACAGGTCGCCCATCAGCACGTGGCCGTGCGTCGTCGCATGCGCGGGCAGCCGCGTGCCGACGTTCACGCGGATCGAGCTGAACACCGGCGACTGACTCTGCGCCTTCGCGACGAACACCACGTCGCGGCCGTCGCGAATCACGATGTGCGTCGTGAAGCCGGTCGCATCGCGCAGGCTCTCGATCACCGGCAGGCCGAGATCGGTCAGCTCCAGCGAGCTCAGGTATTCGAAGCCGAGCCGCAGCACCGCGATGCCGAGCTTGTAGTTGCGATCCTTGTCCGCGCGTTCGAGAAAGCCGAGCGATTCGAGCGTCTGCAGCAGACGGAACACCGTCGTGCGCGGAATGCCGAGTCGCTTCGACAACTCGGGCGCGCCGAGCACGGGCTCCCGCGGCGAGAATTCGGCGAGGATCCGCAGCCCGCGTTCGAGGCCCGGCACCACGTAGCTGGCTTCGGCCTTCGCGTTGTCTGCGTCCTGCCGTTGTTGCAACGGTTCGCTCATTCCAGCCCCCGTTGACGATCGCATTGGCGGCAGAAGCCGTCGATCAGCGATGAATAAACGGCCGGCTGTTCGACGTAACCCGCATGACCGGCCTGCGGAATCACCTGCAGCCCGACGTGCGCGGCCGCGGCGATCCGCTCGCACGCAGCCGGCGGCGTGATCGCGTCGTTCGCGCCGACGGCCACGGCCGTGCGGCCGCGAAAGCTGGCGAGATCGGCCGCGAGATCCGCGTTCGCAAGCAGATGCGTGGCCTGCGCATAACCTTCCGGCACGATGCGCGCCATGTTCCAGCGCACCCACGCGCGTGCCTCCTCGTTCGCGAAACCGGACAGCATGTTGCCGCTGCGCTGCTCGGCGAGCCCGGCCGGGCCGAGTTCCGCGAGCATCGCGAGCCGCGCGTCGCGGCGCGATTCGCGGGTGTCGGCCGGTGCGCTGCCGTAGCCGCCGGCGGGCGACACCAGCAGCAGGCCGGCGATCCGCGCGGGCATCACACGGGCGAGACCGCCCGCGATGATCGCGCCGAGCGAATGGCCGACCAGCACGCAGCGTTCGATGCCGAGTGCCTCGAGCCACGCGTTCAGCGATGCCGCGTAATCGGCGGCGGCAGGCGACGCGCCGTGCACGGGCGTCGACACGCCGTAACCGGGCGCATCCCACGCGAGCACGCGGCGCGATGCGCCGAGCGTGTCGAGCTGGCACACCCACGATGCGGCGCCCGAGCCGATCCCGTGCAGCAGCACGGCGGGCAGCGCGCGGCCCGCATGCCGCGCGCCGGCCTCACGGTAGCCGATCGTGCCCGCCGCGCCGGCTACGCAACGCTGTTCGGGAAACTGCCCGAGCAGCGCGGCGAACGCCGCGGTGCGGTCGCGTTTGTCGATGACACTCATTGCTTCACCCGCCCCGTCTCAGCGCTTGATCTTCGCGAGCGGCGAATCGGGCGGATACGTCGGCGTGATCGGCTTCGGCGAACCGAGCATCACGCACATCAGCGCATCTTCCTCGCCGATGTTGATTTCCGTGCGATACACGCCCGGCGGCACCGAGATCAGGTCGCGCTCGCCGAGGACCGCTTCCCAGGTCTCGCCGTCGCGCTCGCAGATCACCTTCATCTTGCCGCGCAGCACGAAGAAGATTTCCTCGACGTCGATATGGATGTGGCTCGGGCCGATGTTGCCGGCCGGGATGACCATCGTCGAGAACGTGAAGTTGCCGGCCGGCACCGTGTTGACGTCCTTCGCGACGCCCGTGCCGCCCGTGCCGACGTAGCGCATCTGCGCACGGCGGTACTTCGGGTCGTAGTCGGCCTGGAATTTCAGCGCGTCCCAGTCGTAGCGCCGCGTCGCGTAGCGCGCGACGCGCCCTTCCATCCAGTCGTTGAAGCTTGTGCCTTCCGGCTGGTCCCACGACTTGCGTTCGAAATCGGCGTCCGCCATCGTCCTCTCCTTCATTCCGAGTGAAAACTTCAATTCAGTTCATTACGAAGCCGCCGTTGACCGGCAGCAGTTGACCCGTGACGAAGCGCGCGCCGTCCGACAGCAGGAACAGCACCGGGCCCGTCACGTCGCCGGGCACCTGCGCGCGCGTCAGCGCACGGCCCTGCAGGTAGAACGCATGGCGCTCGGCCGGTACGTAGGCGGTCGCCTCGACTTCGGTGAGCCCTGGCGCGATCGCGTTGACCGTCACGCCGTGCGCGCCGAACTCGCGTGCCTGCGCATGCGTCATCGCGATCACCGCGCCCTTGCTCGCGACGTACGCGAGCAGCTTCGGCGCGCCCCACAACGCGGTATCCGACGCAAGATTCATGATCGCGCCGCGCCCCGACTGAGCGAGGTGCGGCAGCGCTGCATTGCTGACGAGCCACACGCCGCGCACGTTCACGTTCATCACGGCGTCCCAGGTCGCCACGTCGAGCTCCGTCGACAGCTTGCCGCCCGAGTTCGTGATCGCCGCGTTGTTGATCAGCGCGTCGATGCCGCCGAGCGCCGCCGCGCCCTGCGCGACGAAAGCGTCGATGCTGGCCGGATCGGCAAGGTCGAGTGCGAAGAAATGCGCGGCGTGGCCGGCTTGCGTGAGCTGCGCGGCGAGCGCGCGGCCCTCTTCCGCGAGCACGTCGCCGAACGCGACCTGTGCACCCGCTTCGACCAGCGCCTTCACGAACGCCGCGCCGAGACCGCGCGCGCCGCCCGTGACGAGCACGCGGCGACCGCGCAATGCCACGACCGGAGCGAACTCAGCCATTCGCGTGCTCCGAGGCGGCATGCGCCGCACGATGCGCGTCGAGCGCGGACAGGTGTTCCTGCGCACGCTGGCGCAGCATCCGGCGCACACGTGTGATGCCGACGTCGTGCTGGTACAGGTATTCGTGATCGCGCGCATGCGGCGCGAGGCTTTCGAGGACGTAGCGGTCCTGCTCGAGCACGTCCCAGTGCAGGCCTTCGAGGCGGTTGCGGTACATGAAGCGCCACACGTCGCGCTGCCAGCCGCCGACCTTGCGGGTACGCCAGAAATAGACCTGGCAGTGGTCGCCGTCGACCGGCGTCGCGAAGCCGATGATCCCGAAGTTGCCGCCGGGGCCGAATTTCTGCTTGTACGGGATCGCGAGGCGCATCCACAGGCAGCCCGTTTCGCCGAGCTCCACCCAGTCGAAGTTCACGTCGCGCTGGCCGATCTTCTCGAACATCAGGCCCGTGTCCGTCTTGCGCACGCGCATGTCGGCCTGCTTGTCGCCTTCGGCCATCGAGTGCGACGTCGCGTGCAGATACGCGCCGTGCATCGGGTCCATCACGTTGTCGATCGCGTACTGGTAATTGCACTTCCAGTTCGACACGCACAGGAAGTGTGCGTATTCGTCGGCGACCAGTTCTTCCGGCAGATTCAGCGGCGCCGGCTCGCCGTGCGCTTCGTCGCCGAACCACAGGAAGATCGCGCCGGCCTTCTCCTCGACCGGATACGACTTCACGCACTTCGTGCCTTCGAGCGGACAGTTCGATACCGCCGGCACGCGGTTGACCGTGCCGCCGCCGTCGACTTCGATGCCGTGATACCAGCACGCGATGTTGCCGCCGAGGTTCCAGCCGAGCGACAGGCGCGCGCCGCGGTGCGGGCAGCGGTCTTCCAGCGCGTGGACCTTGCCGTCGTGATCGCGCCACAGCACGATCTGTTCGGACAGGCGCGTGAGGCCGACGGGCGCGTTCGACACCTGCCAGCTCGGCGCGACGGGATACCAGTAGTTCTTGATGCCGCGATCGAGGTAGTCGCGGACCGGGTCGTGTTGGGTTTCGTGTTGGTCGGGGGACGTCATCAGTGTGCTCCGGATGCGGTTGTCGGGTCGGCGCTCAGGCGCGCGGCGCGGTCGGCGCGTTCATTCCGCCAGCGAGGCCATTTCGGCGCGGAAACGCTCAGGTGTCCAAACCGTGCCGTCCGGCGCGCGAAAGCCGATGCGGTTCAGCCCGGCGACGACATCGTCCAGCTCCATCGCGCCGCTCTCGAACACGCGTTCGAGCGCATCGCCGAGGTCGTTCTCGTACTGGGTGGGTTCGGCCTTGCGGTTCTGCCAGACCAGGTTCTCGACCTGGCCGGGGATCTCGATCTGCCCCTTGCCCGCGACGTTGTTCGGCTGCGGCGCCACCCACGGCTTCAGGAAGGGATTGAAGTTGACGGTCGCTTCTTTCATGTTCAGTCCACCTTGATCTGGATTTCCTCGCCGGCGAGGCGCACCGCGTACTGCTTCAGCGCGCGCCCGCCCGGGCCCTTCAGGCATTCGCCCGTCTTGATGTCGAACACGGCCTCGTGCAGCGGGCATTCGACCGTGCCTTCGTCGACGAAGCCCTGCGTCAGCAGCGCATACGCATGCGGGCATACGTTCTCGAGCGCATACACGTCGTCGCCGACGCGGTAGATCCCGATTTCCACGCCGTCGGTCCGCTTGAACTCGATCGGCGTGTCTTCCGACAGCGCGCCGGCGTGACCGGCACAAATCCATTGCTCAGACATCTCGCACCCTTCCTTCTGATCGACTCTCGGTTTGTTCCGTTTTGTTCCATATCAGGAACATCAGTTTATGGATGGTGATTATAGGAGCGACTTTCCGCGAGCAAAATAAAAAGCTGCATGTCCTAGGGAAAACACCGACGCACAGTTCGACCGCTCCGCTCATCTACCTTATCGAATGTAATTTTTTGTTGTTTGACGGGGGTTTATCGGTTTTCCAAAGGCATCAGGCCTTGCTGTACGGCCTCACGGGAGCACTCATCCGTCCCGAAAAATTTATTTTTGATCGAAGGCTCCGCGCCCCTATACTCCATTCCATCAGAGGCACGATGTTCCTTATATGGAACATACAAATGCCCGCTCGACGATATGCACCCGCGCGACGGCCGGCCGTCCCCGCGCAGGCCGTCGCAACACGTTTTCATCAGGTTGGAGAGTCAGGAGATCAAATGGTCAAGCATGCGGTAGCAGCGGCAGTCATCGGAATGGGTGCCGCGTCGGGCGCGTGGGCGCAGAGCAGCGTGGTGCTGTACGGCAGCATGGACGCGGGTGTCTCGTACGTGAACAACGTCGGCGGCCACGCGAAGTGGGCGATGATCCAGGGCAATACGCAGCCCGACCGGTGGGGCCTGAAAGGCAAGGAAGATCTCGGCGGCGGGCTGTCGGCGATCTTCCAGCTGGAAAACGGCTTCTATACGAACAACGGCCAGTTCGCGACCGCGAACACGATCTGGAATCGCGCGGCGTTCGTCGGCCTCGGCGCCGAGCGCTACGGCACGCTGACGCTCGGCCGCCAGACGCCGCTGGCGTTCGACTATCTCGACCCGCTCAGCACCGCGTACCTCGCGATGAGCTGGTACGCGTTCCATCCGGGCAACATCGACGGGCTCGCCGCGACCGGCAACGTGCCGTACAACAATTCGATCAAGTATCGTTCACCGACCTTCGCGGGCTTTTCGGCCGCGGCGACGCTCGCGCTCGGCAACACGACGAACTTCTCGACCGGCAAATCGGTCGGCGTCGCGCTGAACTATGCGAACGGGCCGTTCAAGGCGTCGGCCGTCTACTCGAACGAGCACGATCGCTCGCTCCTGATCGGCCAGACGGGCATCACGTCGTTCCAGGGGCAGAACACCGCGAACGGTTATCTCGCCAGCAAGGTCGAGAACATCGGCGCGGGCGCGTCCTACCAGATCGGCGACTTTCTCGTGCACGGCCTCTACACGCGCGTGAAGATGCAGTCGAACGGGTTTTCCGACACGTTCCAGAGCTACGACGCGGGCGTGAACTACCGCAGCAGCGCGTTCAACACGATCGCGGGCGGCGCGGCAACCACGACGCTGGCCGGCCGCCGCTGGACGCAGGTCGAACTCGGCGACATCTACGCGCTGTCCAAGCGCACGCAGTTGTATGCGAACGTGCTTTATGAACACGCTTCCGGCGGCGCAAAGGCCGCGTTCTTCACGGCCGGCGTGTCGAGCACCGCGAACCAGGTGATCGTGCTGACCGGGATTCATCATTCGTTCTGAACGCGTTCGGGCACCGGGCTTCGGCGCACGAGAACGACAAGAGCGGCCCGCGGGCCGCTCTTGTCGTCTGCAATGCTGCGCGCCGCGGCCGGATCGATACGCGAGCGTCAGAACATCGCGACCTTGTGGCGCGCATGCGCGAACGTCGGGTCGCTTTCGAGCGGACGATAGTTCAGCCGTTGCGACAGGTCGACCGCCGCACCGCACACGGCCTCGACGAGCCGCTCCTTCTCGCCGGCCTCGCCGATCTCCGAGCGCGGCACCGTCGCGGTGATGGCCGCGACGATCGAGCCCGAATGATCGCGCACGGGTGCGGTCACGGCCGAAATGCCGCTCTCGAACGCGGCCTCGCTGACCGCATAGCCGAGCCGAGCGTAATGACGCACGCGTTCGTACAGTTCGTCGACGGTGCCGGGCGTGCGCTCGGTGAACTGTTCGAGTTTCTTCTCCGGATAGAGCTGCCGCATCGCATCGCGCGTCAGGTCCCCCATCAGCACGTGGCCGTGCACGGTCGCATGCGCGGGCAGGCGCGTGCCGACGTGCACCTTCACCGAACCGAACATCGACGCATTGCTCTGCGCCTTCGCGACGAACACCACGTCGCGCTGGTCGCGGATCAGCAGGTGCGTCGACAGGCCGGTCGAATCGCGCAGCCGTTCGAGCACGGGCGTGCCGAGATCGGTCAGTTCGAGCGAATTCAGGTATTCGAAGCCGAGCCGCAGCACGCCGACGCCGAGCCGGAAATAGCGATCGCCGTTCACGCGTTCGAGAAAACCAAGCGCCTCGAGCGTCTGCAGCAGGCGGAACGTCGTGGTGCGCGGAATGCCGATGCGCTTCGACAGTTCCG
This sequence comes from Burkholderia sp. AU39826, assembly GCF_020419965.1. Taxonomy (NCBI): domain Bacteria; kingdom Pseudomonadati; phylum Pseudomonadota; class Betaproteobacteria; order Burkholderiales; family Burkholderiaceae; genus Burkholderia; species Burkholderia sp. AU39826. The sequence goes on along the minus strand of NZ_JAIZQG010000001.1, from coordinate 129,326 downwards.
GCGCACCGAGCACCGGCTCGCGCGCGGAGAATTCGGCGAGGATCCGCAACCCGCGTTCGAGCCCCGGCACCAGATAGGACGAAGCGCCGCCCGACGATTCTTCGTCGCCGGGCGCCGCCGGATCGGGTGCACCGCTCATCGTTGTCTTGACCATGTGGACATGGACGGAAGGAAATCGGTCACGAAACAGGTCATCGATCGTCGTGGATATTCAGTCATGCTACCTCAGTGCGCGCGTGGGCTCGCACCGGCGCGCGGCGCCGCGACGCAGCATGCGCGTCCACGCCACCATGACGCGTCATTCAAGGTCGAGAGGATAGCAGCGTTGGACCGCGCGACGCCATGCAGAAATCGCCGGACGCCAGCGCGCTGACCGCACGGCGCCCGCCCACGGCACGCGGCCGGACGACGGCCAGCAGCACGGAACTTGACGTCGGACCGCCTACAGGCGCGACAGATAAACACGAATGGTCGTGCGGTCGTACGCAAAACCGCCGGCCGGATCCGGCTGCAGCACGCGTGCCAGATCGACCGGATGCAGCCAGCCGGCGCCCAGCAGGCCGCCGTTGATCCCGCGGATCCGGGTGCCGCCGACGGCAATCGCCGCGTGAAAGACATTCGCGCCGCGAGCGAAGCCGACCGCGGTGCCCGCCGGAATGCTCGCGCGCCCGTCCCATTGAGTGCCGGTCTCGAAGTTGAAGCGCGTCCTCCACGACTGGCCGATCGTGTCGAGCAGCGCCGCGGGCGTGATCATCGCGTCCGCGCGCAGCAGATACCGCACGTAGGCCGCGGCGTCGTAGCAGACGCCGCCGGACATGTACTCGTCGATGTTCGCCATCCCGAACATCAGCGCCTGCGCGTGTTTTTGCCGTTCGGCGATGCCGGATTGGGCGACATGCCCGCCTAATTGGGTCAATTGCACGGATAGCTCCTTTCAGGAAAGCGGGACGTCATTGTCTCGCCGATGCAATAACCTCATATTTTATTACGATATGAATCGGCGTTTTCCACGCTCCCTCGTGCGATACGTGGTTGCACCTGCTCGGGAGGTCATGAGCCGGCGTGCAGACTTTCGCCACGCGTGTCGCCTCGTCGACGCGATGCCCGCGCATCGAAGGCGGCATAGGCATGCCTGTGTCGAACGGCACGGACCATTTGGCACAGCGAATGCCGGCAAACGGTCGCATTTCGCGCCTGGAGAAAAAACGGAAGCAGTCGGAAAAGCGCCGTCCGGCAACGGACGGCACAGAGGAAGGCGATCCTCGCGCCGGATCGCCGCGACGACGTCAGGCCGTCACGGCGGCGTCATATTCGGCGCGGGCAAGCTGGCCAGCGGCGTATGCCTCGGCTTCGCCGCGAAAGCCTTCGCGGCTGAACGCCACGACTTTCACGCCGACGCCGGTCGCCCGCTTCACCGTCAGCGCCCATTGCCATCCGCCGTCTTGCTCGAAGACGTGCAGCGAGGGTTCGAAGGAAGGGTCGAATACGGTCACGCGTTGTGCTCCTGCCCCGTTGCGCGCTGCATCGGCAACGCACGAAGGCATGTCGAAAAGGGGGGCGCGCCGGTGTGCCGACGCGCTTCTGCCATTCCACAGTCTAATCAGCGATTGTTGCGACGCACCATCAGAGGTTTCACTCATCTATCGGAACCGCCCGTTCGATCGAGTCTGACTCAAAGCCTTGCGGGACGGGGCTGAGCGACACGTCGGCCGGCCCGACATCGCGTTCGTGCGGCAACGTGCCGCACGCGCGATGGCTTGGATTGGCCTTTCGCCAATCACGGAAACGGGGTGCGACCTATTCGGCCGCCATCGACACGCGCCGGAAGGTCAGGTTGACGCGCTCGCCCTGCACGCTGGGCGCCTTCGGCACGCGGTGCTGCCATTCGGCCTGCGTGCGTCCGCCCATCACGAGCAGGCTGCCATGCACGAGGCGGTATGCATGCGTGACGCCGCTCGCGCGATGGCGAAGATCGAACACCCGCATCGCGCCGAGGCTCACCGACGCGATCACCGGCGCATCGCCGAGTTCGGGTTCGTTGTCCGCATGCCAGCCGAGGCTGTCCAGCCCGTTGCGATAGCGATTGAGCAGCACGCTGTTGAAACGCACGCCGCACGTCGCCTCGACCGCACGCTTGAGGGCGAGCACGGCCGGCGTCCACGGCTCCGGCACGTTGCGGATTCCGGAGTACACGTACACGGCATCCGGTTCGCCCTGCCACGCGGTGAGCCTCGGCAACGGAATGCGTCCGCGCGGCGTACGGATCGTGTCCTGCCGCCACGCGACCTCGTCGATCAGCGCGGCCAGCGCGCGATCGGCGTCGGGCGGCGCCAGCCAGTCCGGGTACCAGTCCACGTCGGGCACGGGCGTATCAGCGAAGAGATCGGGCGTCGACATGTCGGCAGGAGCGGGCAAGGAACGGAGCGAACGCATGTCTGCATACTAGCCAACGGCGCCGCACGCCGCCATGCGCTGTCATTCCCGACAAAAGGAAACCGCGGGGCGCGCGATGCGCGTTCGCGTCGCGTAACGGCCGTCCTCGGCCACCGGCTACCCGCGTGTCAGCCGAATCAGCGTAATCTCGGACGGCACGCCGAAGCGGTTCGGCGGCCCCCAGTACCCAGTGCCGCGGCTCGTATACAGCCACATGTCGCCGATGCGGTTCAGCCCGCCGATCACCGGCTGCTGCAGACGCACGAACGGCGGCCACGGCAGGAACTGGCCGCCATGCGTGTGTCCCGACAACTGCACGGTAAAGCCCGCGCGGTTCGCCGCTTCCGCGCTGCGCGGCTGGTGCGCGAGCAGGATCTTCGTGCCGACGTCGGGCGGCGCACCGGCCAACGCCCGCTCGGGATCGCTGCGATGGGCGGGATCGAAGCCGCCGGCCGTGAAGTCGGTCACGCCCGCGAGCACCGCCCGCGCGCCGCCGCGCTCGATCAGCACGTGCTCGTTCAGCAGCACGGTCAGCCCGATACGACGAAATTCGTCGATCCACGCATGCGCACCTGCGTAGTACTCGTGGTTGCCCGTCACGAGGAAGGTGCCGTGCCGCGAGCGCATCTCGCCGAGCGGCGCCGTGTGTTCGCGCAGGCGCTTGACCGAACCGTCCACCACGTCGCCCGTCACGACCACCAGGTCGGCGTCGAGCGCATTGACCGCGCGCACGATCCGTTCGATGTAGGGCCGCTTGATCGTCGGGCCGACGTGGATGTCGGACAGTTGCACGATCGTCAGCCCGTCGAGCGCGGCCGGCAGGCCGGCGACCGGAATCGACACGCGCTTGACCGCCGCCGTGCGGCGCGCGCCGACGAACCCGATCGCCGTCACGAGCACCGCGGCCGCCAGCACGCCGAGCGCCGTGTCGGGCGCCGCGCCGCTCCATGCGCCGTCATGCCCGAGATGTCGCCACGCGAGCACGCCGAGCAGCACGATGTCGCGCAGGAACGTCAGCACCAGCAGCGACGAGAAGAAGCCCATCGCGAGCGCGCCCGCCCAGCCGACCAGCGTCGCTGCCCACCCTTCGTCGAAGCGGCGCGAGAACATCCCGACCGGAATCAAGACGACGAAACTCGCCAGCACGAGCGCCGCGATCGTGCGCGCGAGCGGCGACACGAACGCATCGGGAATGATCCGCATCCCGACGTACAGATGGAACAGCACGCCGATCGCAATGAACCGGACAAAGAAACTTCGCATGGAATGCTCACCTTCGTTGCACGACCGCTTCCGCGACGCGCGCCGCATCGGGCCGTGATGCCCGGTGCCGCGCGTCGCACCCTACGCACGATGGTACACAGATCCCGGCCGCGACGACGGGTCGCGGCCGGCGGTGCGGCGCCGCTGTCTCGTCGATCATCCGCACGTGACGATCGACATGCAGGAACGGGTGAGCCCCGACATCGTGCGCGCTGCGCAGGCAGGCTTGATCGACGTCGGCATCGTCGCCGGCGACGTGCTGCGCATGCTGCGCAGGCGCATCCAGGTCGGCAGCTTCGAGACGGCCTGCCGAATGATCGAAGCAAAGGTCGGCGTGCTGCCCGAAGGCACCGCGCGCCGTCATGCGAAGACGATGGCGCCGCGCCTCGTCGCGCTCGAAGACGACTGGACCGAGCGCCGGCTGCGGATCTGCGTCGCCGATCTCGATGCGCCTCCGCGTTTCGCGCGCGATTTCGCCGGCCTGCTCGTCGAGGACGGCCGCGGCCAGCCGGACTGATTCGCATGCGTTCGAGCGGCAATCAGCCGTTTGCGCGCCGATTGCCGCTGCGTCGACATGGCAAACCCCGCTGCACGATTTCATCTGACGATCCTTGACAGTCCGTTCGCAACCCTGCACGAGCGGGTGCTGGCAGAATCGCGGCGGTCCGATCATCGCTGCCGACACGCACTGCCGGACCGTCCGGCATGACCGATGGCGCGGCCACGATCGGCCCCGCCCCTGCCGTGGACGCGCGCCGGATCGCTGGCGATCCGCATTACGCTGATTTATGATCGGCCCCGTATCCTGAAATCGTCGTCGCGGCCCGGCCGGTCGCGATGATCCGCATTGCGCCGCGCCCGGCATCCACCCCCAACGTCGAGCTCGTCACACCATGAGAAAAACAACGCCGCGCGCGCCGCTGCGTATCGCCGCCGTCCTCGCGCCCGCCCTGCCGCTCGCGGGCTGTGCATCGCGCGGCGCGCCGTCCTACGTGCTGTTCGGCGCGTACTTCCCGTTGTGGCTCGTCAGCGCGATCGTCGGCATCGTCGGCGCGATCGTCGCGCACCGCGTGTTCGTCGCGACCGGCTGGGCCGCGACGGTGCCCTACCAACTCGCCGTCTGCACCGCGATCGGGCTCGTGGTCGCCGTGCTCGTCTGGCTCACCGGCACGGGACCGTTCGCATGAAGGCCGCCGGCATCGCCCGCCCCTCCGTCAAAGGCCGCGTCATCGCGCTCGCGATCGTCGCGCTCGGCATCGCGGCGCTCGCGTACGCGTACCACCGCACGACGGCGTACCCGTCCACCGACGACGCGTCGATCGACGCGGACGTCGTGCACGTCGCGTCGCCGGTCGGCGGCCGCATCGTGCAGCTCGCGGTGCATGAAAACCAGCGCGTCGCGAAAGGCGACCTGCTGTACGTGATCGATCCCGTACCGTACCGGCTGACCGTCGCGCAGGCGCAGGCCGATCTCGAACTCGCGCGCGCGTCGCTCGACACACGCCGCCGTTCGCTGATCGGCGAGCGTTCGAACGCGTCCGTCGCCGCCGAGCAGGTCAAGCGCGCGACGCAGAACTACGATCTCGCGACGCGCGACGTGAACCGGCTCGCGCCGCTCGCCGCGCAGGGCTACGTCAGCGCGCAGCAGTTCGACCAGGCGAAGGTGCGCCAGCGCGACGCGTCCGTCTCGCTCGCACAGGCGCGGGAACAGCAGCGCGCGTCCGCGCAGACGATCGGCGACGACGCCGACGCGATCGCGACGCTGCACGCGCGCGAAGCGGCGCTGGCCCGCGCACGGCATGCGCTCGACGATACGGTCGTGCGCGCGCCGCACGACGGGCTCGTGACGGGCCTGAGCGTGCTCCCCGGCGAAACGCTTGCGCCGAACCAGTCGATCTTCACGCTGATCGACGCGAGCGAATGGTTCGCGGTCGGCAATTTCCGCGAAACGTCGCTCAATCGCATCGCGGTGGGCGACTGCGCGACCGTCTATTCGATGATCGACCGCGATCGCCCGATGACGGGCAAGGTCGTCGGCATCGGCGCGGGCATCGCGGACAGCGACCGCATCAACCTGCCACGCTCGCTGCCGATCGTGCAGCGCTCGGTGAACTGGGTGCACGTCGCGCAGCGCTTCCCCGTGCGCGTGAAGCTCGACGAACCCGACGGCAAGCTCGTACGTGTCGGCGCGAGCGCGATCGTCGAGGTCCGGCATGGCTCAGCCTGCCGCTGACGTCCGCTCGCCGGGCCCGCGCGAAGTCCTGCGGCTGCTCGCGCCGTTTCCGGGGCGCGCGGCCATGGCCGTGCGCGTCGCGCTGATCTGTGCGCTTGTCGTGCTCGTGACGAGCGGATACGGCACACCCGAAGCCGCGATTTCCGCGTATGTCGTGTTCTTCCTGAACCGCGCCGATCGCGTGACGAGCGCCGTGCTCGCGGTCGCGATGCTGTTGCTCGTCACGCTCGTGATCGCGCTCGTGATCGGCGTCGCGATCTTCAGCATCGAGTATTCGGTGCTGCGCGTCGCGTGCATGGCCGTGCTGTCGGTCGGCCTGCTCTACCTGACGTCCGCCAGCAAGCTGCGCCCGGTCGGCGCGATTCTCGCGATGATCGTCGGCTTCGGACTCGACGAGCTGGGCCTGGCGCCGGTCGGCGAAGCCGCGACGCGCGCGCTGCTCTATGCGTGGCTGATGGTCGCGATCCCCGTCGGCGTCGCGATCGTCGTCAACCTGCTGATCGCACCGTCGCCGCGCAAGCTCGCGCACGCGCAGCTCGCGAAACGGCTGCGGCTCGCCGCGCGGCGGCTGCGCGGCGACGACGGCGCGCGCGACGCGTTCGATGCCAGCCTGCGCGAAGGCGACAAGCAGCTGCTCACGTGGCTGAAGCTGTCGAAGTTCGAAGGTTCGTCGCCCAGTGCCGATGTCGTCGCGTTGCGGCAGGCCGTCGCGTCGAGCACCGCGCTGCTCGTCGCGGTCGCGCTTGCGGATCGCGAACCGGCGGCGCGGCTGCCCGACGCATTCGCCACGCCGATCGCGGCGACGCTCGACGAGATGGCCGCGATCCTCGAACAGGGCGGCTATCCGGTCGACGTGACGCTCGCGCTGCCGGCGCCCGATGCACTGCCGCCGCTCGCACGTGTCGTCGCGGCGGACCTGCACATCGCGATCACGCAGTTCGCGCAGCCGCCCGCAACCGACGCACCGGCCGTATCGGCCTCATCAACCGATACCGCCGCCGACAAACCGGCGGAACCCGCCGCACCACCCGCCCCGCGCGGCGGCTTCTTCCTGCCCGACGCGCGCACCAATCCCGACCACGTCCGCTATGCGCTGAAAACGACGGCAGCGGCAATGTTCTGCTACCTGCTGTATTCGCAACTCGACTGGTCGGGCATCCATACCTGCTTCATCACCTGCTACATGGTGTCGCTCGGCTCGACCGCGGAAACGGTCGAGAAGCTCACGCTGCGCATCGCCGGCTGCATCGTCGGCGCGCTGATCGGCACCGCCGCGCTCGTGTTCGTCGTCCCGTCGCTGTCGTCGATCGGCGAACTGATGGCGCTCGTCTTCGCCGGCGCGTGGCTGTCCGCGTGGGTCGCATTCGGCTCGCCGCGCATCGCGTACGCGGGTTTCCAGGTCGCGTTCGCGTTCTTCCTGTGCGTGATTCAGGGCGCCGGCCCCGGCTTCGACCTGACGCTCGCGCGCGATCGCACGATCGGCATCCTGCTCGGCAACGTCGTCGTGTATCTCGTGTTCACGCGCATCTGGCCCGTCAGCATCGGCAAGCAGATCGACTCCGCGTTCGCCGCGCTGCTCGACCAGTGGCGACGCATCGCGCAGATCGCCCAGCCGGCCGAACGGCGCGCGCTGGCCGCCGAAGCGTTCGCCCGGCACGGCGCGATCTCGCAGGAGCTCGGCCTGATCCATTACGAGCCGTCGTGGGTGCGGCCGACCGCGACGTGGGTCGCCACGCGACGGCGCGCACTCGCGGAACTCGATGCGCTCGAAGGCCCGCTGTTCCTGCTCGCCGAACGCAAACCCGGCGACGCGGCGATCGGCGCACAGCTTGCGCGCGTGGCTGCGCCGGGCGATGACGAAACCACGCCCCGCGCGAATGCCCCGGCGCCACCTTCGAGCACCACCCCCACCGACCCCGCACGCGACGCGCTGCTGAACCTGATCGACACACGGCTCGCGCACATCGCCGACGCCGCCCGTCAACCCACACCGAAGGAGCCTGCCCCTCATGCGCGTACCTGAACCGCCGGCCGCCCCGATCGCCGCCGCCGCGCTCGCGACCGCCGTCGCGCTGGCCGGCTGCGCGACGTCGTCGATCGATCTGGCGCCGGAGGCGTCCGACCGCCCGTGGCAGCCGCAAACGTCGGCCGCGGGCGACATCGTGGCGGCGCCGCCACGCGCCGCCGTGCAAGGTGTGCACGACTACACGCTGCCCGCGTCGCCGGCGCTCGCGTCGGTGCCGCCGCCGGCCGCGCTCGATGCCGCGCATGCGTACACGCTGCCGGAACTGATCGATCTCGCCGAATCGGCCAATCCGCTGACCCGCATCGCATGGAACGACGCGCGCAACGCGGCGCTGGCGGTCGGCCTCGCCAAGTCCGCATACCTGCCGCGCCTGTCGGCGACGGCGATGGGCGCGTACCAGGCGAACCACGGCTCGACGTCGACGATCCTCGGCGATTCGTCGAGCAACACCACCGTGCACGGGACGATTTCGGCGCTGTCGCTGCAATGGCTGCTGTTCGATTTCGGCGGCCGCGCGGCGCGCGTCGAAGCAGCCGAACAGGCGTCGATCGCATCGAACGTCGCGTTCACGGCCGTGCACCAGCAGGTGATCCACGACGTGACGGTCTCGTACTACCGCTACGAAGCCGCTCGCTCGCGGGCCCTGAGCGCGCAACAGGGCCTCGCGAACGCGGATGCGATTCTCGCGGCGTCCCGTGCACGGCTCAAGCACGGCGTCGGCACGGTCGTCGAGCTCGCGCAGGCGACGCAGAACCGCGCGCAGGCGAACCTCGCGCTCGTGCAGGCCAACGGCGCCGAGAGCGACGGTTACCTCGCGCTCGTCTCCGCGCTCGGCATCTCGCCGCTGTCGAAGCCGACGATCGCCGCGTTGCCGCAGCGGCCGCTGCCGCCTGCGCTCGGTTCGTCCGTCGACGCGATCGTGTCGGACGCGATCGCGCGCCGCCCCGACCTGCAGGGTGCGTTCGCGCTCGAAAAGGCCAATCGCGCGAAGATCAAGGCGGCGCAAGCCGCGTTCATGCCGAAGATCTTCCTGTCCGCGTCGACGTCGTATGCCAGCGGCGGCACGGCCATCTCCGCGCTGCCCGCGATCGGCGACCAAGCGCCCACCGTCAACCTGAACGGCAGCCGCTACGGCGGCGGCGTGTTCCTCGGCGTGACGATCCCGCTGTACGACGGCGGCCTGCGCTCGGCCGTGCTGATGCAGGCGCGCAACGACGCGGAAAGCGCATCCGCGCGCCTCACGCGGACCAAGGAGGAAGCGGTGCGCCAGGTCGTCGCCGCGCAGAACGCGGTGCAGACGAGCCTCGCGTCGCACGACGCCGCGAAGGCGCTCGTCGATGCCGCGCAAACGAGCTACGACGCGGCGCTGACCGCGTACCGGAACGGCGTCGGCTCGGTCACCGACGCGACGATCGCGCAAAGCCAGTTGCTCGCCGCGCGCAACGCGGAAGTCGACAGCTATGCCGGCGCCTTGTCGGCCGCCGCCGCGCTCGCGCTCGCGACGGGCACGATCGGCTCGGCGCAGTAGCGCCGCCAGGCGGTTGACGCGGCCGCGCGCCGCCTACTAGAATGCCGCCCATTCTTCCTTCAGGAACCATCGTGGACAGTTGCAGCACTCCGTTGCGTGCGCCGCTTGCCGCCTGAACGCCTGTCCGCCGCAGTTCTCCTGCCCCGGCTCGCGTTCCGCGAGCCGCACGCCATCCGTTTCACATTTGAATGACGCATTCGCACGGTACAGTACCGCGCGATGACGGCTGACGCCGCGTCGCCTTCGGCCTTGCGCCGCGGCGACGCGAGCCGGCACGCGCTTCTTGCACGGCAGGACAACCATGACTTTCGATTTCGCACTCCGTCTTTTCACCGCGTTCGCCTGCGGCGTCGCCATCGGCCTCGAGCGCCAGATGCGCCAGCGTACGGCCGGCCTGCGCACCATCACGCTCGTCGCGAGCGGCGCATGCCTGTTCGTCACGCTGGGCGTGCTGACCGGCAACGGCGTGGCGGGCGTCACGCAGATCGCCGCCTACGTCGTGTCCGGCGTCGGCTTTCTCGGCGGCGGCGTGATCATGCGCGACAAGGGCTCGATCCAGGGCATCAACACGGCCGCGACGCTGTGGTGCTCGGCCGCCGTCGGCGTGCTGGCCGGCTCCGGCCACTACGTGCCCGCGCTCGCCGGCACGGGCGTCGTGCTGCTCACCAATACGGTGTTGCGCGGCGTCAGCCAGGCGATCAACGCGACGCCCGTCTCGAACGCCGACCTCGTGCGCGAATACCGGATCACCGTGATCTGCCTCGCTGCCGACGAAGTCCACATCCGCACGCTGCTGTCGAACGCGATGTATGCGAAGCCGCTGTCGTTCCAGAGCCTCACGAGCGAAGACGTGCCCGACCAGCCGGACCGGCTGAAGGTCACCGCGACGCTGAAGCTGCATCCGAAGGATCAGCAGAAACTCGAGCAGATCGCGAGCCGGATGAGCATGGAGAAAAGCATTTCCAGCGTGAGCTGGACGGCGAAGGAAGTGGAACCGATGATGGAGTGAGCCGCGTGGCGGCAGCCGCCTCCGGCGGCGCCGTCGCGCAACGTCAAGTCACGGTGCTTCGATGAGCCCGGCCGAGATCGCCTTGACGACCGCCTGTACCTTGTTGGTCGCGCCGAGCTTCTCGAGGATGTTGTTCACGTGGAAGTTGACCGTCCGCTCCGAGATGCTGAGGATCTGGCCGATTTCACACGCGGTCTTGCCCTCGGCCGTCCAGCACAGCACCTCGCGCTCGCGCGCGGTCAGCGTGACGCCCGCCGCGGGCGACAGCTTCGGCACCATGAAGCGGCTCATCAGCGAATGCGACAGGTTCGCGAGCCAGTTGGTCTGCAGCGTCAGCATGTTGATCTCGGCCGGCGTGAGCCGGTCGGCATGACGGGCGATGCTCAGCAGACCGAACGCACCGCGCGCCGCCCAGCTCGACTGCGCGACGCCCACCGACAGCCCGAAATCGCGCGCGTCCTGCCACAGCGGGCACGGGTCGATGTTATCGACGTCCGGCCAGACGATCATGTTGGTGCTGAGTGCGCCGTCGCGAACCGTCGAATCGATCTCGATATAGTTCCGCGCCTGGTAGTGCGCCATCCAGCCGTCCGGATAGGTATTGAAGATGGCGACCGCCGGCTTCGAAACGGGCAGCGGTACGCGAATGCCGTAACAGCAGTATTCGAATCCCAACCGCTTGGAATAGGCAGCGATCCGCTGGAAGAGCTGCTGCTCGTCTTCCGCGGCGCTGAATTGTTGGTAGGCATCCTGCCAGCGCAGTTCCATTCTTTCTCCGACAACGTCACGCTGTCATACTTGTCAGGTTCCAGCACCCTTTCGAGGCTGATACATTCCGCGCATGACTTCACCCTTGCTGCACCCTGTCCCCGGCCCGTCCCCGGACGGCTACGTACGCCTGTCAGAAAGCGCACTGGCCGCCCTCGTGCTCGACCATGTCGAGAGCGGCCTCGACCCGTCGCTGCTGGCCGAACTGCGCGACAACGCGATCGACGCGCGCCTCGCCGGCTATACCGAATGGCATCGCGCGGCCGGTGCCGGCGTCGCGTACGTGACGGTCGGCTGGGACTGGTACCTCGAACGCGCGACGGGCACGTTCGTGATCGCGGGCGGCGATGTCCGCAGCAACGTGATGGCCATCGACGCCAAGGGTGCCGACATCGGCATGTTCCGCACGGCCGCCGCGCTCGCCGCGCGGCTCGCCGCCATCGACTGGCCCGCCGCGGTCGCGTCGGCCCTCCTCGGGCACAACGACGCCTATCATGCCGGTCCGACGCTCCAGTGACAACTGGCTGCGCATTCCTCTGACGATATTGCAAGACTGGCGCTCTTTATAAGCAAAAGCGGCCCGGTTTTCAATCCCGTCGATCAAGAAACCGTTACCACGTCCCGGATGGCGTCCATCGACGCCACCCTGTAAGAGTTACCAGTTACAGGCTCCTCGTGCCGCGCGCTGTAATGCACGCATACAAAAGCACAGATCCGAGGACATCCATGCAGACCTTCGTTCACGAGGAAGGGCGGTTGCCACACGAACTCGCGGCGGATCTAGGGCGCTATCGGCGCCGTGTGTTCGTCGAACAGCTCGGCTGGGCGCTCCCGTCGGCGAACGAAAGTTTCGAGCGCGACCAGTTCGATCGCGACGATACCGTCTACGTGTTCGCACGAAACGCCGCCGGCGACATGTGCGGATGCGCGCGCCTGCTGCCGACGACGCGCCCGTACCTGCTGAAGTCGCTGTTCGCCGACCTGGTCGCCGAGGACATGCCGCTGCCGCAATCGGCCGCCGTCTGGGAACTGTCCCGATTCGCGGCGACCGACGACGAAGGCGGGCCCGGCAACGCCGAATGGGCCGTACGCCCGATGCTCGCGGCCGTCGTCGAGTGCGCGGCGCAGCTCGGCGCGCGGCAGTTGATCGGCGTGACGTTCGCGAGCATGGAGCGGCTGTTCCGCCGGATCGGCATCCACGCGCACCGCGCCGGCCCGCCGAAGCAGGTGGACGGGCGTCTGGTGGTCGCATGCTGGATCGACATCGATCCGCAAACGTTTGCCGCACTGGGCATCGAGCCCGGGCAGGTCGCCCGGCAAGCTATCGCCGCCTGAGCCGGAACACGCGTTTCCGTCCAGACGACATCGTAACGAAGGAGAACCAACGTGGACCAGTCTCAGGTCTTTCGCGCGATGATGCCCGGGTTGACGGGCGCCGGCGGCGCCCGCATCACGGTCGCCTATCCGTCGTTTCCGAGGCCGTTGCCGCTCGTGCGGCTCGACCGCCGCGGGCTCGTGTTTCGCGCCGCCGGCGCCGCGCCGCTCGTATGCGGGCTGCCGCGCCCGGCAACCCTGCTGGTCGGGGACGAGCCGCTGTGCTCGCTGCGCCTCGTGATCCGCGACATCGCCGCGACCGGCGACGGCCGGCACGACCTGACGATGCAGCCGTCCGGCGCCGCCGGCGACGAACTGCTGTGGCACGCATTGCGCGATCGGGCTCCGTACCGGCGGATCCGGCACCCGCTCGCGCCGGTCGATCGGCCGGACGCCGTCGATGGCGAACCGCATGCGGCGGCCGGCGAAATCGCGTCACGCCCGTCGCGCAGCGCGGCTTTTCGCCTGCCCTGCCACAGCGACGCGCTGTTCTTCGCCGACTGGCTCGAATATCACTTCGACGAACTTCGCGCGCTGTCGCAACAGCACGGGCCGCAACTGCAGCTCAATCAGCTCGAACGACAGGTTGGCGAGGACGAGGTTGGCGTGCGCTTCGTCTACGACATCGATGGGCATGCGACGCGGAACGCACTGACTGACTGTGCGCGTGAGGCGTGTGCATGGATCGAGACGGAGATGCGCAGCAAATATGCGCTGCCCGTCGCGCAACACCGGTTCGGCGCGTTTGCGGCGCATGCACGGGCCGGCGGCGTGTGAATGAAGCCGTGCCGCGCGCCGCCGGCGGGCGGGCTGCGCAGCGGCAAGTTGTGCGGATACAACAAGGGCTTGCAAGCGTTCGGGTTTTCCCTTAAATTTACGTCTGTCTCCTCCATGTCTCCAAACATGGATTCAGCCCGCTCAAGCAGCGGGCTTTTTTATTGCCCGAACGGTTTTCGGGGCGATATCCCGCCCCATGTCAGGCTAACCCGCTGGACGCACGCTGGCCGGGCGTAGCCAGTAGTGATGCACCGCAATGATCAGCGCGACCATCACGACCAGTATCAGCAGCAGGTACAACCAGCCCTTTCTGGTCGTCGGCAGGTCCGTCACGGCGCCGACGTCGCCCGTCAGCGCCGCCAATGCGACCAGCGCCAGGCCGGCCAGTACGAACGTCCCTTTTGCCACCCATCCGAAGCCAACCTCCACTCCGGCCGCCCATCGCGACCGGCGATAAGGTCCGGCAACCGGCCGGCGAAGATCGGGCTTACCCATTCGTCACGTCCGGCCTGGTACGCGCATACGGCACCGAAGTATCGCCCGACTTCATTAGGGAACAGGAACATTCTCAACAACCGGCGCACACACGCGGCGCCAGACGTAAGACGACTTATGTAGTCCTCGTTGCTCGGCGCTCATTACGCTTTGGCTTTGAGGCAGGGAGTCCGACCTTGCGAAAAGTGATCGAAATTCGCCGCCCACGAATCAACGCCCTCTCCTTCTTTCGCTTCGGAATCTCGTGCGTCCACCTGCTGCGCACGTCTCCATCCAGCACGACCGCACTTCCACGTTGAAGCACGCGCTCCACCTTGCACTCTGCATCAAGACTTCGAAATACCATTCCCCACGATTCGCACAGGCTGATCGTTACGATCGGTCCGCGAAAACACCCAGGACAATCAACGTGCTTCGCGATACCCTGGCTTCCAACATATTCGTTGACGATGACCTGGTCCGGCTCTTCGCTCACCAGCCCGTACCGCACTAGGCGTTGCGCCAGATCTGCCGCCCACTGTGGAAGTGGTCCAAGATAGGAAGCAGGATCCACGTTCCGCGCACGATAGTCGTACTTCCAGCCGTAGTGCTGCACCCTTCTCGAAAGATCATTGAACCATTGCCCTGCCTCGATGTGGGTTATGAGCGCCCGTTCTTCGTCTGCCGAGATGAAGTCAATCATTGTCGACAATCCCGGCGGATCATCCGGCAATCGAACGATCTGCTTCGCGCCATCCGCCTCATGCGTGTCAGAGGAAACGGAAGGTCTGGAAGGCGGTTCTCGAAGTCCCGACAGCCCCGAATCAGGTACTGTCGGTAGCCGCTCGGCAACGCTGCCGACCGCAATCCAGTCCCTGAACCGATCCACATCCAGTTCGTAGTCAAGCGATACCTTGTCATCAAGGGCAATGCTCACTTCACCCTTGACCTTGAGCCGTCGACCGGCCTTATCCATGCTCAACTTGCCATCACCGAATACGGTCAGGTCGGCATCGGAAATCCGCAAGCAGCGCCGCAGACTAGACGGGTGCAAACGTCTTGCCACAGCGGTCGCCTGCCGATAGGTCACCTCATCTTCATAATTTGCGCGAAACCAATCTCCACGGCGGCTAGGCTTACGCTCCGCCCACAATCGCCCGGCGTCAAGAAAATGTACCCGGTCACCCTTAAGGGCCCAGGAGGGTTTCATGGCGAACGCGTCGGGCCAAACCAGATTGACCTCCTCTGTCGCAGCCCCGAGATGCCATGTCCGCACGGCAAGCAGATTCCGAGAGACAGCAGACCCTCGAAATTGCGCCTCCAGATCGCGTATTCCGGTGAGCAGTCCAGCAAGTATTGCCCCAGTCCACCATACCGCCGGCGGCATAGCCGGCAGATCGTCGGTCCAGCGAACAAACTGGTCCGCCATTGGCCTTAGCAGGACGAGTTGCAACGCGAGACCCAATGGATCCCGTTCAGCCCTCCGAAGATCAATCACCGCCTTGTCGGCGAGCACCGCGTGCGTATGCACCTGCAAGTCCGACATAGCATTAGCGTCTGCCCCGAGGTGCGTTGCACTGTCCACAATTGCATCCAGCACGTCCGCCGGTCGCCATTCCTGCCGATAGTTCACTGCTCCAAGCACTTCTTGAATTGCCGCCCATAGAGGCATCGAACCGTCGCCCTTTATCGCGCGTATCCAAGGCGGCGCGTCCAGCCATGGCGCACCCAGCGCGGTTGCCGCCTTCTCGCGCGACGACTCGGTGGACAACGCCTCGCAATACACATCCAGCCAAGGATCGATCATTGGCACGGCCCAGAGAGCCATCGCGGCTGCGCCGCGCATTGCGTTCCATTGAACTGGCGGAGCGTACAACCTCTCAAGGGCCGCCTGATGCGGAGCGGGCGGATTCCAGGCAGGCGTCCTGATTTCGATTGGCTGTGATGGCAGTTCTACATTGCTGAACCCTTTGGCCATCGCGAGCAGACGGGCGCGCTCCTTGTCGGTTGAAACCGAAAAAGCAGTGACTGCGGACAACGGGATCGGTCCCGGCCAGCGAACTTCCGTGTCCCCGGCTACAATCGAGTCGAGCGGTGCGTCACGCCACTGCCCATTGCCGTAAATTGCAACCGGCCATGCAGGAAGCTGGGTCGAATCGATCCACACCATCACGGTTACGCTCGCCCCAGCAGGTTCGGCGCAGCCGGCTTCCACACCGAGGCATACCCCCTTGGCGTCAACATGCATGGGCCACCACTCATCAACAAGGAAGCGCAACCAGTCCCGATTGTCGAGGGCCAACACCAAGCGAGGCGCGACGCCACCGGCCACGCCTCTTGAGTAATCGGCCTCGCCGTTCGGCGATAGCCAGTCCATCTGTGTGGAAGTTTCTCTTGTCATCTGGCAAGTAATACAGGGCCGGGCAAATCGGCAACTTGATTGGCGGTCAACGCATCGGGACCGTCAACCAGCGTCAGATTGTCGCGCGCACGTGCGCACAGCATGTACATACGACGAAACTCTTCCGATGAACTACACGGAAGCGAGCGATACAAATCCTGTAAATATACAGCATGGAACTCGAGGCCAATCACCGACTCGCTGCTGAGCACCGTAATACCAGTCTCCAGCAGACGAATATCCTCGGGTGCCCCCTGTCCGCCGCTAACATAGGCATCAATGCGCGTTCCTTCCGGCAGTACAGCTTTGAGCTTGTCGCGCACTTGTAACACGTCGTCGCGACGATGCACAATGACGCCGATCGCCTCCGCGCGATTCTGATAGCGTGTTGACACAAGGGTGACAAGCTCATCCCAACTGCCAGACCGAACCAGTCTCGGCAACTCACCTCCACGACGGCGCTGAACGATTCCCGGCGGGAGGATCTGTGAACGATGGAAGTGCTCGGCAACAGCGGCAATCTCCGCTGTGTTCCGGTGATTCGCCTGCAAGCGAATGGGTGCGGGCATACCCGCATCACGAATTTCGCGCAAGGACGCACGCTGAGAATCCGTGGTTTGATCCTCGTCGGCGAAAACGGTGAGATTTCGCCCACCAAAGCGAACTGCCCATTGGAAAAATCCGGCAGGCAGGTTCTGCCCCTCGTCGATAATGAGATGGTCCCACGCGGGCGTCGCGTCGATGGCCGCACATGCGTCGATCACTGCCTGCCAGTCATACGCAAAAGGATAGAATTCCGGCACCATCTGCTGGGTCAACGCGTAATACCTCTTGCTAATGAACGAGTTCATCGTGCTTGCCTCCAGCCCTTCACCATCGAGCTGAACCGCCAGCGCCGCAAGCATCTTGTTGCGCGTCACCAGCAGGACCTTCTTGTCGAGTTCCTTCAAGAACTTGGCCCGCAACACCGCCAGACTAGTTTTTCCCGAGCCGGGCGGTCCCGCAACGAAAAGGTTTTTATCCGGATCATGCTCGTACACAAGCATCTGCTCATCGACCAGGTCGTCGAGTTTCGGCAGCTTCATTGAATTGTCCTTCACATAGGGATAGTGTTTTGCGCCGCCCTGAAAAGCAGAGCGTAGTGCAGGTCCTTGGGCGTCTTCTCCGTATCGACGAAGCGCTCTATATCGTCCGCCCACACTTCGAAGCCACCTCGCACAAGTGCATCACGAAATGCAGGAAATTTCGCACGAGCGGTGGTATTTGCGCTATTCGTGTAGAGTACCGCGACCGGTCCCGGTCCGATTCGTTTGAGCGCCGCCTCGATCGCCCTCACGAGCGCATCGACGTCAATAGTCGAGCTCGCAAGCAGATAAGAGGCGACGACCACCGTCCATTCACCACGAACTGGCCCAAAGTCGAAATCGTCTAGGTCATTTCCGAACGTCCAGGTCGTCTGAGGGTGGAACGCACCCCGCTCTTTTGCACCCGTGGCGAGTAGTTCGCCCAGATCCAGCATGCTCCGAGCGCGGTCAACACCGAAATACCGAAACGGCTCTAGTGCACCAAATGAGGCCGCAAATGCCAGCCCTGCAGTAAAGGGGCCGCATCCGACATCGATCACAGTCGGCCGAGAAACACCTTGCTCGCCACGCATCCGGGTAAATGCATGGCGCAGTTCGTCGAGATGTCGGCCCTGGTTGTATTTCGCGTACAGACGCGCTCTGTCGAATCCACTCAGATGTCCGATCGCCGCATCGAAGTCCGCCTGCCCCCCTGCTATGACGTCGCGGAAAATCTGGTTGCGCGGCCAACCTAAGAACGTGGTCGCTGTAGTACGTTCGTCATCTTCTATCGGCCGTTCAATGACGTCGCTGATCAACTGCTCTAACCAATTTTGCATCGCCCTACCTTCGATGTTGTTCATTATTTTCGGTAACACGACAGGGTACGAGCGAGTCGCGCAGCAACATCACGCGAGGCCAGCCCGTTACTGCGACGGCTGCCGAACATCCTGCGACGAACTCCCACTTTCCTACGGCGCGCTCGCTACCCACCGTCCACTCTATAACGGCACTATCCGCGAGATTTGAAGCCCCCTTAAAACAACAATCGCCGCTGCAGTGCAATCGCACTCGAACCATTTGGGTTAAGTCCGTTCCAGCAATATATTTTTTACCAGCAAGCGGCTCCATTCATTTTTGAAACACACCCAGGTCCGGCAAGATTTGTAACTCGCGGGCTCAGGCGCACAATTCGCACATACCCGTTGATCCCTGCAGACGGGATATGCACAAGTCCGACCGGATGCACTTTAAGCGCACGGGACAGCAGCCATCTAAGCTGGTGTCCCGCCCCGCGTCGCCGGACCGCACGCTGCTAGCTCAAATAGACCTTGTCGAGCCTGGTTCGGCTTGCCCCTTCGAGTCCCTGAAAAGAAGCGCCCGTGCAAATCACCTACGCTCCCGAAAACGTCTCTTTCGCGAGCAGACTGACCCTGCTTTCGCGCACCACGAGTCCTTGTTTTTTTCCTTCGGCACGGTCCACCATAGGCTGTCCGCCTCGTCGGCGTTTTCGTGCGACCCCATCGAAATGATTTCGCCGCCGCGAGCTCCCGTCCACCGATACAACGTGATCGCGTCGGAAACCGTTCGGCTCATATTCGGGAGCCAGCGCAGCAACGTGCCAATCTCATCCTCGCTCAATACCCGCTTTTTCGTGCCCGTGACGACGCCATCGATCGTGCGCCCCTTGCTGCGAAGCTTGCCGCGCAGGATCATTCGCCATCAGTCCGGCGTGCCGTCAGGCATGCGGAGGCGCGCAGCGAGCGCCGGCGCGGCAGGAATTCAAGAATTCGAACGCCTTCGCACGAGTTATCGACGCGGCCGGAATGTTCTCGATCAGGCCGAGCATCGCCTTGAATATTCGCCTAACCCTCGATCACACCCTTGTCCTTGCAGTTCGACGCCAGATAGCCGCATATATAGTCGAAGCACACCTGCTTGACGGTGTATGCGTCGACGGCGCGCGAATTGGCAACCGCAGCACGCTTCTCGCGCCTTGCACCAGCAGGATTGGCGCCAGCATCACGCTCCGCTCGCTTTTGCTCCAATTCAGAAATCGCCGCAGGGAAACCCATAGCCGGCCACTCGCCGAGCTTCACCTAGCGCTTTCGGTCGTCAATGGGGATTCGTATCGGTAGATCCAGGAACGACGGCTCTCGCTGGCCTGGAAGCGGAGGCCCGGACATCCGTCAAAGGTTATGTGTTGGCCCGCAGGCAGCTTGCTCGCGGTGCGTGCGTCGAATCTCATCAGCGGTCGGCGTAGGTTTTTGTTGGAGGCCGAGACCGCAGCGTAGCTTTTCGGTTTGGCGTAGGAAAATGTTACGCCAAAGTGCTAAGTTTTCGTCTATTTTGTCAAGTGCAGACAGGGCACCTGGCAAACGCAACCTTTGGCTCAAACCCTTTGTCAGAAAGACTCTGAGGTGTGAGAGCCAGATGGAGCAAGGGGCTCCGCAGAACCCCTTGTTTTCGTTACTCGTTTTCTTCGAAGTAATGCCCGAACTTCGTTTGCTTGGTGCGGATATAACGTTCGTTTTCCTCGCGCACGGGCACCGCGAGCGCCACGCGCTCGCAGACGGGAATACCGTGCTTCACGAGCGTGTCGAACTTCTTCGGGTTGTTGCTCATCAGCCGCACCGACGTCACGCCGAGGATGCGCAGGATCGCGGCGGCCGAGTCGTATTCGCGGGCGTCGTCGGGGAGACCGAGATCGAGGTTCGCCTCGACGGTATCGCGCCCCTGCTCCTGCAGCGCGTACGCGCGGATCTTGTTGCTCAGGCCGATGCCGCGGCCTTCATGACCGCGCAGATATAGCAGCACGCCGCGGTTTTCGGCGGCGATGTAGCGCAACGCGAGATCGAGTTGCTCGCCGCAATCGCAGCGGTACGAGCCGAACACGTCACCGGTCAGGCATTCGGAATGCAGACGGGTCAGCACGGACTGCTCGCCGGTCACGTCGCCCATCACGAGCGCGAGATGTTCGGCATCGCTGCCCGATACGCGAAACGCGTATGACGTGAACGTACCGTAGCGCGTAGGCAGCGACGCGGTGGCGACGAGCGTCACGCACTCGTCGGCCTGGCCATTGCCCGGCGAGGGCGATTGGGGACGCGAAGACATCATGAATTCAATCGAAACGTTCAGGAATGTAGGAGTTGTGTGGATGGTGCGTGACGGGAGTTTACCGCTAATCTGGAAACGTCACGCGACTGCCGCCGCCCGCCCGGCTATACTGGGCTCACCGGGTGACGCGCATCACGTCCCGCCTGCCCTGCATCGACCTGCATACGGAGAAAGCGAATGAGCACGACTGTCGCGCAGATTCTCAAGGCCAAGCCGGATTCGGGCCGTACCATCTACACCGTCACGAAGACCGATCTCGTCTACGACGCCATCAAGCTGATGGCCGAAAAGGGTATCGGTGCACTGCTGGTCGTGGACGGCGACGACATCGCGGGCATCGTCACCGAGCGCGACTACGCGCGCAAGATCGTCCTGCAGGACCGCTCGTCGAAAGCCACCCGCGTCGAGGAAATCATGACGGCGAAGGTGCGCTACGTCGAACCGTCACAATCCACGGACGAGTGCATGGCGCTGATGACCGAGCACCGGATGCGCCACCTGCCCGTGCTCGACGGCGGCAAACTGGTCGGCCTCATCTCGATCGGCGACCTCGTGAAGAGCGTGATTGCCGATCAGCAGTTCACGATCAGCCAACTCGAACACTATATCCACGGCACGCCTACCGTCACGTCGGCCTGATTCGCGTCAGGAAAAAAGGCCCAAACGCGTCAGCGTCTGGGCTCAAAGCCGCCGGCATGCGGCGACGGAGGTTCTGCTCCTGCGGGCGAACGACGCGCGGGCAGCGCGCGTCTCGTCGATTCAGCGGTGCGCTCGGGCAGACCCGGGGAACGTTCGATCAGTTACCGAAGTAAACCGAATTCACGGGATTCGGCGCTTCCCGCGTCACACGGCGGCCGGATTGTGCGGCACCCGTCGCCACGGCACCGTAGCCGCTCGTATCGGCCTGCGCGAGCGCAGGCTGGTTCGGCTGGATACGCTGTTCAGCAGCCTGGATGTCGCTCGGATATTGCGAATCGCTCGCCACCGGCTTGTAGCCGTTCTGCTCGAGTTGCACGAGTTCGGCCTTGACCTGAGCGCGGGTCAACCCCTGCTCGGACTGCGCGAACGATGCAATTGGAGCGGCAAGGACGGATGCGGCGATGGCTGCGTAGACGATCGACTTCATGATTTACCTCCGGAATATGTTGTCTTTTGACGTCGCCTCGACGGGGACTGTCTGAAGCGATTGAGTCTAGTGTAGTGCCCGCAGAACCAAGGGGAAACCCTTAGTTTGAATATACAGCGTTGCGTTTCTGGAAAAAATCGCTGATGGTTTTCAGACAGAGGCGTTGCAACTTGCTTCATCCACACAACAATCGCTGACGAAACGCCAACAATCGAATCACTTGCCCGGAAGGTTGTGTTGTAGAATCGTAAGGTTTTATTCGCCAGTCGATATTCCGTCCACCATGTACGCGCTCACGCCCCTTTCGGTTTCGCCGTCCGGCCCGGCCGGCGTGCGCGCGTGCGCCGGCCAGCCGGCGCATCCCCTCGCTCGACGCACGGCCCAGGCGCCGCTCGCCCCTGCCCGGCGCCTGATCTGACCGCTCGGTCTCCACCCCGGAGCCAGGTCAGACAGGCTCCGGGCGATCCTCATAGGCACGCCACGCCTGCCCCTGCCGATCATTTGGAGAACTCCCATGAAACAACGCCTTTACCAGCTGACCGAACTCGACGTCGCTCGCCTCGAAAAGCACGCCGAGCACAACCCGCGCTTCCAGACGATGCTCGACACGCTGCTCGAACGCGCCGATATCGTCCAGCCCGACGCCATCAAGGCGAACGTCGTCACGATGAACTCGCAAATCACGTTGCTCGACGAAGCGACCCAGGAACAGGCAACCTGGACGATCGTTTATCCGGACGCCGCCAACCTCGAACTCGGCCGCTTGAACGTGTTCTCGCCCGTCGGCATGGCACTCCTGGGCAAGCAACGCGGCCAGATGGTCAAGGTGATGCAACCGAGCGGTGCCGAAAAGCTGATGAAGATCGCCGAGATCGTGTTCCAGCCCGAAGCCAACGGCGAATACACGCGCTGAGCCGCTGGCGGCCAATGCTGCGTCACACGGCGCGCAGAACGAAAAAAGCGAGGCCCGTGCCTCGCTTTTTTGCATCCGGACGATCCGGATTATCGTCATCGCTTTCCACAGACGAAAAAAAAGGCGCCCGAAGGCGCCTTTTCGATGCTGCGAAGCGGGTTACCCCGCTCGTCACGCTTAGAAGCGGTGACGCAGACCAACCGTTGCTGCGGTTTGGTTGATCGACGAGCTCGGCAGGTTGTCAGCAAAGCTGTTGCCGTTGTAGATCGACGCGCCGATGCCGTTCTTCGCTGCGCGCTGGTACACAGCTTGTGCGTAGACGTCGGTGCGCTTCGACAGCGCGTAGTCAGCTTGCAGACCGAACTGGTTCCAGTGCGTGCTGCCGTTGTTGATCTTTGCGTTCGTGTACGTGTAAGCAGCACCCAGGCCGAGAGCCGGCGTCAGGTTGTACTTCGCGTTGACTTCGTAGTTGTCGGTGCGCAGCGTACCTGCAGCGACTGCATTGTTGTCGAGACGTGCTTGCGTCCATGCAGCGCCGACTTGCGCCGGGCCGAATGCATAGCCAGCAGCAGCACCGTACGTGCGGACGCGGCCTTGGTTAGCGATGCCACCGATTGCCGACGACGTCGCGCCGCTGCCGTTCGTACCGTCACCCAGGTTCGCTTGCGAGTATGCACCCGCCAGCTTCAGGCCCTGGAACTGGTATGCAACGCCTGCGCTGTACGCACGGTTGTTGCCGAAGTTCGTGTTGTTCGAGAACGAGTACGTGCCGCCGAATTGCAGGCCAGCGTAGTTCGCGCTCGTGAACTTGATCGTGTTGTTCGATGCGACGTCGCCGGTCGTGCTCAGGCGATCGAGGTTCAGCGGGTGCGCGAAGTACGTGCCGCCCCACGAGCCCGTTGCCGTCAGCGGCGCCAGGTAGTCTTGCGTTGCGTCGTACTGCTTACCCAGCGTGACCGTGCCGTACTGGCTCGACAGGCCGACAAATGCTTGACGGTTGAACATGCCGCCGTTGTTGCCCAGCTTGCCGTCACCGATGCCGAAGCCGCTTTCCAACGTGAAGATTGCCTTCAGGCCACCACCCAGGTCTTCCGAACCACGCAGGCCGAAACGGCTCTGGTCAATGCCCGAACCCATCGCCCAACGCGACTTGCCAGCTTGGCCGAGTGCCGGCTGGACGTTGCTCGTGTAGGTGATGCCTGCGTCCAGCACGCCGTACAGCGTGACGCTGCTTTGTGCGTGAGCGACGGTAGCGAACGATGCTGCAGCTGCTGCAACGATCAGAGTCTTGTTCATTCGTGGAGCTCCCTTCTAAAAAGAGGCAGGTCTCGCGACCTTGTTCATAAACGGTCTCAACCGCCCGGGAGCGCCATCGGTCCTGCTGGCGGCGCCCGGATAGTTGCCCGTTTGGGAACCGTGAGTTTAGGGGTGTACCCTAGGGGAGCGATCCGCAAATAAAGAAATAACCTTTTCCAGAACTAGAAATAATGAAAGTGGGGAGGCTTCATAAGTATTTGTTTTGACGTTTGTTTTTGACTTCTTGACGAGTGCTTTTTGGAGCCTTTCATCGCACCATTCTTACATGTCAGCGTCTTGACGGTTGCATAGAAACAACAAGCGGATTCGGTTCGGCACTCCAAAATCGGTAATTGTTACCCAATTCAATCTCAAATATTGGCCAGCCGGCATCTCAAACGGCCCCTCCGCCCCACAAACCGGAGCGACGCCCCAAGCCACGACGAGATCCCGTCAGCCGTCGGAAAGGGAAAGAGTGGCGTTTCGTGACACTCGGTAACAGCCTTGACCGCCCGTGTAACCCTCCGGGCGCACCGGCAGGCTAATGTAAGGCGACCTCGAATACTGAACAGGAATCGCCATGAATCGACGCTCGCTGCTGCGCGCCATCGGATTGACCGCCGCCTTCGCGGGTACCGGCTGGCTGCGCGCCGCCTCGGCCCAGCCCGCCCCGCCCGCGTACCGTCCATCCGGCCCGAACCGCGTACCGGGCGGCCCGCCCCATGCGGATCGCCCGACCTTCGCGCCGCCGGCCGCGCGGCGCGACCGCCGCCCACCGCCGCCACGGCCGCATGGCTATATATGGACGGACGGCTACTGGCGCTGGCAGCGCGGCCGCTATATATGGGTGCCCGGTCGCTGGGTCGCACGGCGCCCCGGGCGCCGCTGGGTGCCCGGCTACTGGCGCCGCCAGGGGCCCGTGTGGGTCTACGTCGACGGTTCGTGGCGGTAAACAGCAGCCGGCTCCGGCCGATGAAGGTTCCGAGCGGAACGGCGCGCGCGAGCCGGCGCCGTCCTCGCCACGGAATCATGCGCGATGGCAGCGGGTGCCCGGGCAACATTTCGCCGGGCTATCCATTTCGACGACATCTTTTGGATCGCGAAGTGATTTCGTGACGATGCAAGTGCATCCGCCACGCTTCACGCGCCCCGCTCGTTCGCCACGTATCACGCTCAACTCACGCCCTCTTCCGACTCGCGCGCACGACGGCGCGACGCGCAGATCGCACGATGGTGTTCGTCGGCCCACCGGATCATCGCGTGCATCGGTGTCAGGAACGAACGCCCGAGGTCGGTCAACGTATATTCGACCCGCGGCGGCACTTCGGCGAACAGCGTGCGGCTGACGAAGCCATCCTGCTCGAGCCGCTTCAGCGTACGCGACAGCATCTGGTTCGACACATCGCCGATCGTACGGCCGAGTTCGTTGAAGCGCATCGTTCCGCCCGACAGCGCCTCGAGCACGAGCAGGCTCCACTGGTCGCCGATGCGGTCCAGCACATCGCGGATCGGGCACGGCTGATCGAGATCGACGGATTCGTCGGCGGACGGCAGCGGCATGACGGAATTCTCTTTCACGGGCGGTACACAGTCACCGCGGCGTGACCTGTTCACACCGTGGTGACTTCTTGTGACGGGTTCGCGGCAACTGTACCATTCGATCGGCCCGACAGCCGCCTGCCCGCCGCCGGGATTCGCCAGTTCAACGAAGCATGACGATATCGCGCACTATCGGCAGCGGAATCTCATGGTCTTGTCGGCGAATCGTTCATGCCGATACGGGATGCATCGCGCGGCCACGGCTCGATCGCTCGCCGGCCAGCGCGTTCAGCGCCGCCCGAGTCACGCATCCCTCCACGCATCGTCAGACCAGGAAAACGCTACATGTCATCGTTTCGCTCCCCCGTTCACGCCGTTGCCGCAGTCGTTCTGCTGGCCGCATCGACGGTCGCGCTGGCCACCGGCCCTGCCACGCGCGACCTGGCGGCCGAGGAAGCCAACCGCCAGCTCGTGCTGACGTTCTACGACCGCTTCTTCAACCGGCACGAAGCGGTCGAGGCCGCCGCCGTCGTCGCGGACGACTACAAACAGCACAACCCGCACGTGCCGGACGGCAAGAAGCCGTTCGTGTCGTACTTCGTCGGCGCGTTCCAGAAGAATCCGGCGTCACGCGCGCGTATCGTCCGCAGCGCGGCCGACGGGGATCTGGTGTACCTGCACGTGCATGCGACCGAGCGCCCGGGCGATCGCGGCGAAGCGGTGGTCGACATCTTCCGCGTGAAGGACGGCAAGATCGTCGAACATTGGGACGTGATCCAGCCGGTGCCGGAAACGTCGGCGAACCGGAACACGATGTTCTGACGCATCGCGCCGGCGCGTCGCGATGCCGGGCGGCTGGGACGCGGCCCGAACCTCGTCCGCCGCGCCGGTGTCGGGCCGTGCGAAGTTGCGCGACGACCGCGCACAGGGCCCCATTCGACAGGAGCGGGCCAACGTCGCGCGGCCCACGCCCCCTACGACAACACGACCGTTCGCGCGCCCGGCCGCGTACGGCCGTACGCCACCATCATCGCGAAGCTGAGCAGGAAACCCGCGCCGCCGATCAGCAGCAATCCGATTTCGCCGAATACCGGCAGCAGATTCGTCAGCGCGCCCGTCACGACCCACGCGACCGCCATCACCGAGCCCGCGACGCCGAGCGCCCAGCCCTGCCGATCGTCGCTGACGGCGTCGGAAAACGCCGTATACATCGTCGTGTACGCAACCATGTCGAAGCAGCCGACGACCATCGCAAGCGCCCACAGCACCGGTTCATGCGGGAACAGCGCGGACAGGATCTGGCCAAGGCCGGCCACGAGCAGGCCCGTCTTCGCGATATCGATCACGCGCCACACGCGCAGCATCAGCCGCACGACGCACAACAGGCCGAACACGAAGCAGATGCCGATCACGCCGCTGAACAACCCGAGCCGCGCGCTCGTGTAACCGAATTTCGCCTGCAACAGCAGCATGACGGTCTGCAGGTAGAGCCCGTAGCCGACCTGCATCAGGAAGAACACCACCGACAGGAATGCGACGTCGCGCTGCCGCGCGGCTTCCCGGATGATCCGCAGCGGCAACAGCGGATCGATGCGCGTATCGCCGCGCGGCGCCGCGGAATCGCGATACGACGCCCAGGTCCAGCACGCGCAGATCAGCGACAACGCGGCGACCAGCGCGAACGGCGTGCCGTAGTCGAACACCGGCGAGATCGTGCGGTCGGACGTCACGCCGCCGAGCACCGGGCCGACGATCACGCCCGCGCTGAACGCGAGCGACATGATGCTCATGTTGTACGCCTTCGTCTCGGGCGTGCTGAGATCGGTGATGGCCGCCTGCGCGATGCCCTGGCAGCCGGCCATCAAGCCCGTGAGCCCGCGCCCGGCCAGCAGCAGCGCGACACCGGCATGCGACACACCGGCCGCCATCATCGCGTAGCCGGCCGCGAGGCCGAACACGCACAGCAGCAGGATCCGGCGGCGGCCGTAGCGATCGGACAGCTCGCCCATCAGCGACGAGCCGAAGAACATGCACAGCGGATAGATCCCGTAGCCGAGGCCGAGATAGAAATTGCGCACGTGCACGCCCGCGTCGGCCGGCAGGATGCCCGCGTGCGGATCGCTGAAAATGGCGGACATCATCGGATAAACGAGGCCGAACCCCATCGCGTCGAGCGCGATGGCGAGCAAGCAGGGGCCGAGCAGCTTGTAATCGAGCCGGGACATGGCGACCTTCCGGACAGAGTGGATGATCGCGCCAGCGTAAACACCGGGCGACGGCCGCGGTAGGCCGCCGGACGCGATGCTGATCATCGGCTCGCCCGATACCCGCGATACCGCCTGCGCCGATGGGTCGCCGTCCCGCCCGGGCGGCCGCTACATCGGGCGCGCATCGCGTCGGGCCGCCGCACCACACGGCTCTGCCCGTCGCCCGCACGCGACGTGCTGATCCATTTGGACCGCACGAAGCGCACGCCTTGTTGCGATCACGGCCCAGGCAGCGCCGGCGATGCGACGTCAGTGCGCCGCCTCGGCCGTCGGCACGCGGCATGCGCTCAGGCCGCGCTGAACGGCCGGCCGCGCGGCGATCTCGGCAAGCCAGCGCTCGACGTGCGTAAAGCCGGCAAGGTCGAGGTCGAGCTCGGCCGCCGTGCGCAGCCACGGGAACGCGGCAATGTCGGCGATCGAATACCGCGACGACGCGAGATACGCCGATTCCGACAAGCGGCCGTTCACGACGCCGTAGAGACGCAGCGCCTCCTTCCGGTAGCGGTCGATCGCTTCCGCATTGCCCGTCTTCGAGGCGTGCAGGAACCACCACAGCTGACCGAGCATCGGCCCGATCCCGCCGATCTGGACATGCAGCCATTGCTGGACCGCCGTGCGCTCGGCCAGCGTTTCAGGCTGCAGGCAGCCCGTCTTCTCGGCGAGATAGCCGAGAATCGCGCCGGATTCGAATACGGCCAGCCCCGTGTCGTGGTCGACGATGGCCGGGATCTTGCCGTTCGGATTGATCGCGAGATACGCCGCGCTGCGCTGCTCGCCGGCGGACAGGTTCACCTGCACGCGATCGTGGGCGAGCCCGGCCTCTTCCAGGTAGATCGCGATCTTGTGCCCGTTCGGCGTGTCGGCTGTATAGAACGTGAGGGAGTGCGTCGAGGTCATGTCGGTCCTTGTCATCGGTTAGCATTGCAACTGCAATCGTTGCAATTGCAATCCTATGCCGAAACCGGCGATGCCGGCGACATGCTAGTACTCGAAGGAGGGACATGCAGATGGCGCGACCTGGTCCGCCCGTGCGGCGCCCGACACCTGCCGCGCCGCGTCAGCCCGCCTCGAACGGCTGACGACGCGGCGGCTCGTGCCGCATGGCCGGCCGGCGGCCGCGCTCGATGGGCGGCGCGCGGCCGCTCCGTGTGCCGGATACCGTTACTTCACTCCGGCTGCCGCGTCGCGCGCGGCAGCGGCCGCGCGATCGAGCGCAACGGCCATTGCCGCCCGCTCCTTGCCGGTGAACTGGTCGAGAAAAAGCTCGGCGACCGTCGACTGGTAGACCTTCCACATCTTTTTGCGCAGCGTCCGCCCCTTGGCGGTGATGCTCGCGAACGCGGCGCGGCCGTCGTCCGCCGAACGCGTGCGCGTGACGAGCCCCTCCTGTTCGAGCCGATCGATGAGCCGCGTCAGGTTGTAGCGCTCGATCGCCAGCACATCGGCCAGTTCGTGCATGCGGCGCGTGCCGTCGGGCCCGCTTTCGAGCCCCCACAGTGCGTCGTACCACGCGTATGCGGGCAGGGACGCCGCCGCGAGGCGACGCTCGATCTCGCGAATCATCGTCCGGTGCGCGCGGACGAACGAGAACCACAGATCGGGTTCGGTTGCGCTCATGTCAGGTCGTTCCTCTCTCTTAATTGCATTTGCAATCAAATTTTACCGCGAGAACGATGACCCTTTCATGCGATCGCAATGGCCGCCTTGCTCGCCGATCGCTGCGCGTTGCTTCGCGCGGAGCGACGCGACGCCACGCTCGCCGCGCCGCACTGTTCGCGCTACTTCTCCGACTGAGCAAGCGGGCCTTGTTCGCCCCGCCCCGTACCCGACGGCCAGCCGCCCGCGAGCGCCTTGTACAGCGCGACCGTCGATGCCGCGCTGCGCATCTGCCCGTCGGCCGCCGCGTCCTGCGCCTGCAGCAGCGTCCGTTGCGCGTCGAGCACTTCGTAGTAGTCGATCGCGCCCGCCGAGAAGCGCGCCTGCGCAAGTTGCGCGGCGCGCGCGCTGTCGTCGGCCGCGCGCACGAGATGAGCGGTCTCGTCACGCGTGCGCGCGACGCGCAGCAGTGCGTTCTCGGTTTCCTCCAGCGCGCCGAGCACGGTCTGCCGGTACTGCGCAAGCTGGCCGGCGGCCTCCGCGTCGCTCGCGGCGATCCGAGCGCGCACGCGGCCGACGTCGAGGAACGACCAGTCGATGCCGAGCGCGATCAGGTTCGTGTCGCCGCCCGCGCGGAAGAACCCGTAGCTGCTCGTCGCGCTGCCGAGCAGCCCCGACAGCGTGAAGCGCGGAAACAGGTCGGCCGTCGCGACGCCGACGCGCGCGGTCGCCGCATGCAGCCGCGCCTCGGCGGCCGCGACATCGGGGCGGCGGCGCAGCAAGTCGCCCGGCGTGCCCGGATCGATGTCGGCCGCGAGCGCCGGCAGCGGCACCGGTGCGGCCGTCTTCGGCGGGTCGAACCGGCCGATCAACGCATCCGGCGTCTGCCCGGTCAGCACCGCGAGCCGATGCTCGTCGACGCCGATCGCGGCTTCGTACACGGCGATCCGCGACGTCGTCGATTCGTACTGCGCACGCGCTCGCGCCGCATCGAGTTCGGAGCCGCGTCCCGCGCCGACGCGCGCATTGATCAGCGCAAGCGTCTGCTTCTGGTTGTCGGCGTTCTCGCGCGCGATCCGCAATCGTTCCTGCGAGCCTCGCAGATCGACGTACGTGCTCGCGACCTCTCCCGCGATCGCGACGCGCACCGCACGCACGTCGGCCGCGCTGGCGGCCGTTTCCGCGCGCTGCGATTCGATCGAGCGCCGCACGCGGCCGAACAGGTCGAGTTCCCACGCGGCATCGACGCCCACGCTCGACGTCGGCGCATCGCGCTGGCTGCGCGGCGCGCCGAACGCCTGGTCCTTGCTCATCAACTGATGGCCGATCCGGCCGCTCGCGGTAATTGTCGGATAGCGGTCGAACGTCGCCTGCGACAGCAGCGCATTCGCCGCGTCGTAGCGCGATACGGCCACCTGCAGATCCTGGTTCGCCGCGAGCGCCGCGTCGATCAACTGCGTCAGCGCCGGATCGCCGAAACCGCGCCAGAACGCGGCATCGGCCGCCGCCGATGCGTCGGGCGGCATATCGGGCCGTGTATCGGGCCATGTATCGGCCGGCGCCGCATCGCGCTGCGTCGCCGGATGCGCATCGCGCGCGAACCGCGCGGCCGTGGCCGTATCCGGTCGTTTGAAATCGGGGCCGACCGCGCATGCGGCAAGCGTCACCGACATCGCGAGCGCGGAAAGACGGAAAGCGGCGCTCATCGGTTTTCTCCTTCGAGGGTGCCATGCTGTTCGCTCCAGACGGCCGGCGTGCCGCCCGCGAGCTTGCGGATCGTCACATAGAACACGGGCGTCAGGAACAGCCCGAACAACGTGACGCCCAGCATCCCCGCGAACACGGTGACGCCGGTGGCCGCCCGCACCTCGCTGCCCGCGCCGCTGCCGATCAGCAGCGGCACCGAGCCCGCGATGAACGCGACCGACGTCATCACGATCGGACGCAACCGCAGCTTGCACGCTTCGAGCGCCGCCTCGACCACACCCTTGCCCTGGATCTCGAGCTCGCGCGCGAATTCGACGATCAGGATCGCGTTCTTGCACGCCAGCCCCATCAGCACGACGAGACCGACCTGCACGAACACGTTGTTGTCGCCGCCGGACAGCCACACGCCGAACAGCGCCGCGCACATGCACACGGGCACGATCAGGATCACCGCGAGCGGCAGCGTCCAGCTCTCGTACAGCGACGCGAGCACCAGGAACACGAGCATCACGGCCAGCGGGAACACGACGATCGCCGCGTTGCTCTGCGTGACCTGCTGGTAGCTGAGGTCGGTCCATTCGAGCGTGATGCCCGGCGGCAGCACGTCCTTCGCGATCTGCTGCAGCTTCGCGATCGCCTGCGACGACGACATCGTCTTCGGGTCGGCATCGCCGATCAGGTCGGCGGCCGGATAGCCGTTGTAGCGCACGACCGGATCGGGGCCGTACGCGGGCCCGACCGTCACCATCGAGCCGATCGGCACCATCTCGCCCTTCGCGTTGCGTGTGCGCAGGTTCGCGATGTCGGCGGCCGTCTGCCGGTGGCCGGCATCCGCCTGCGCCATCACGCGATATACGCGGCCGAACACGTTGAAGTCGTTCACGTACATCGAGCCGAGATACACCTGCAACGTATTGAACAGATCGGTCAGCGCGACGCCCTGCGCCTTCGCCTTCAGCCGGTCGACCTTCACCTCGAGCTGCGGGATGTTCGCCTGGTACGAGCTGACGGGATAGCTCATCCCCGGCGTCTTCGCGACCGCGGCCTGGAACGCGGTGAGCGCCTTCTGCAATTCGCCGTAGCCGAGGCCGCCGCGATCCTCCAGATACAGCGCGTACCCGGAGCCGTTGCCCAGGCCCTGGATCGGCGGCGGCATCAGGGCATACGT
The DNA here is from genome assembly GCF_020419965.1 of Burkholderia sp. AU39826. Lineage (NCBI taxonomy): Bacteria > Pseudomonadati > Pseudomonadota > Betaproteobacteria > Burkholderiales > Burkholderiaceae > Burkholderia > Burkholderia sp. AU39826. Next base: position 97,244 of record NZ_JAIZQG010000001.1, on the reverse strand, counting down.
GATGCCGCCGCCGATCGCCGCGAAGCGCGCGTTCAGGTCCGCGTTGACCTGCGCGGCGCTGCGGTGACGCTGGTCGAACGGCTTGAGGATCACGTAGGAGTTCGTGATGTTCGGCGTGTTCACGCCCTGCAGCGCATTCAGCCCGGCGAACGCCGGCACCATCTCGACGCCGTCAGTACCGAGCGCGATTTTCGTCATCTGCTCGGTCACCGCGCTGGTGCGCGCGAGCGACGCGCCTTCCGGCAGCTTCGCGCCCGCGAACAGGTACAGCTTGTCCTGCACCGGGATGAAACCGCCCGGCACCGCGTCGAACAGCAGCGCGGTCGCCGCGAGCAGCGCCGCATAAACCGCGAACACCACGCCGCGCCGCTTCAGCGTGCGCGCGACGACGCCGTGATAGCGATCGGCGCTGCGCTCGAAGAAGCGGTTGAACGGATGAAACAACCAGCCGAATGCGCGGTCGAGCGCGCGCGTCAGTGCATCCTTCGGCGCGCCGTGCGGACGCAGCAGCTTCGCGGCGAGCGCGGGCGACAGCGTCAGCGAGTTGATCGCGGAGATCACCGTCGAGATCGCGATCGTCACCGCGAACTGCTTGTAGAACTGGCCGGTGACGCCCGACATGAACGCCATCGGCACGAACACCGCGCACAGCACGAGCGCGATCGCGACGATCGGCCCCGACACCTCGCGCATCGCCTGGTGTGCGGCATCGCGCGGGCTCAACCCTTGCGCGATGTTGCGCTCGACGTTCTCGACCACGACGATCGCATCGTCGACGACGATCCCGATCGCGAGCACGAGCCCGAACAGCGTCAGCGTGTTGATCGAATAGCCGAGCAGATAGAGCCATGCGAACGTGCCGACCACCGATACCGGCACCGCGACGAGCGGAATGATCGACGCACGCCACGTCTGCAGGAACAGGATCACGACGAGCACGACCAGCACGACGGCCTCGATCAGCGTGTGCTGCACCGCGCGGATCGATTCGCGCACGAACACCGTCGGGTCCCACACCGGGCGGTACGCGACGCCGGGCGGGAAGCGCTTCGACAGCTCGTCGAGCTTCGCATACACGGCCTTCGCGACGTCGAGCGCGTTCGCGCCCGGCGACAGGAAGATGCCGACCACGGCCGAATGCTTGTCGTTGAAATACGAGCGCAGCGTGTAGTCGCCCGCGCCGAGCTCGATGCGCGCGACGTCGGACAGCTTTACGACCTGCCCGTCGTCGCCGTTGCGCAGCACGATGTCGCTGAATTCCTGAACCGTGCGCAGGCGGCCGCGCACGTTGATCGACACGAGAAAGTCGTTCTTCTTCGGCGACGGCTCCGCGCCGAGCTGGCCGGCCGACACCTGCACGTTCTGCTCGCGCACGGCCGCGATCACGTCGCTCGCGGTCAGGCCGCGCGATGCGAGCCGGTTCGGGTCGAGCCACAGCCGCATCGCGTAATCGCCCGAGCCGTACACGCCGACGTCGCCGATGCCGGTCAGCCGCGACAACTCGTCCTTCACGTTCAGCGTCAGGTAGTTGCGCAGGTACAGCGAATCGCGGCTGTTGTCGGGCGAATAGAGGCTCACGTACATCAGCGGCGTGGGCGACTGCTTCTGCGTGGTCACGCCGTACTGGCGGACCTCGTCGGGCAGGCGCGACAGCGCCTGGCTCACGCGGTTCTGCACGCGCACGGCGGCCGTGTCGGGATCGACGCCCTGCAGGAACGTGACGACGACCTGCAGGCTGCCGTCCGACCCGGCGACCGACTTCATGTACATGATGCCTTCGACGCCGTTGATCGCCTCTTCCAGCGGTTCGGCGACTGACTCGGCGATTTCCTTCGGGTTCGCGCCCGGGTACGTCGCGCGCACGACGACGCTCGGCGGCACGACTTCCGGATATTCGCCGGCCGGCAGCATCGGGATCGAGATCAGGCCGATCGCGAAAATGACGATCGACAGCACGACCGCGAAAATCGGGCGGTCGATGAAGAAGCGGGAGAAATCCATCGTATCGCTCCCGTCATTACGCGGCAGGCGCGCCGGCATCGGCGCGCGCGGGCAGCGCCTTCGGCTTCACCTGCGCGCCCGGATAGTAGATGCGCTGCACGCCGTCGACCACCACGCGGTCGCCCGCCTGCAACCCCTTCTCGACGATCCGCTCGCCGTCGAGTTCGCGGCCGATCGTCACGTCGCGGCGCAACGCCTTGTCGCCGGGGCCGATCACGTACACGTACTTGCGGTCCTGGTCGGTCAGCACGGCCTTGTCGTCGACCAGCAATGCATCCTGGTCGCGGCCGCTCACGAGCTGCACGCGCGCATACAGGCCCGGCGTAAACGTATGGTCCGCATTCGGCAGCCGCACGCGGGCGCGGATCGTGCCGGTTTGCGGATCGAGCCGGTTGTCGAGGAAATCGACGGTGCCCGCATGCGGGAAGCCCGTCTCGTTCGCGAGGCCGACGCGCACCGGATCGGCACCGATCGCGCGATGCGCCGGATCGGCACGCCGCGCGTTGTAGCGCAGGTAGCTCTGCTCGTCGCAATCGAAATACACGTAGACCGGATCCTGCGACACGACGGTCGTCAGCAGCGTGTCGTCCGCGCGCGCGAGGTTGCCGACGGTCGCGACCGCGCGGCCGACGCGGCCCGCGATCGGCGCGCGCACTTCGGTGAAGCCGAGATTGAGCTTCGCGTCGGCCACGGCCGCGTCGGCTGCCTGCAGGTCGGCGCGCGCCTGCTCGGCGGTGGCGCGCGCGTTGTCGAGTTCCTCCTGCGACGTCGCATGCGCATCGATCAGCGTCTGCACGCGCTTGAGCTGCACGTTCGCGAGGCTCGCGGCCGCACGCGCGCGCTGCTGCTGCGCATTCGCACGGTCGAGCGCGATCCGGTACGGGCGCGGATCGATCTCGAACAGCAGCGCGCCCTGCGCGACCACGTCGCCCTCCTTGTACGCGACACGCTGCAGATAGCCGCTCACGCGCGGCCGCAACTCGACCGCGTCGACCGCTTCGACGCGTCCGTTGAATTCGTCCGCGAGGCGAACGGTACGCGGCGCGACGGTGGCGACGCCGACTTCGGGCAGCGGCTGGGCCGACGACGTGCCTTTGCCGTCGTGACAGCCCGACAACGCCAGCAACAGGGCGCAGGCCACGCCCAAAGGCGACGTCCTGCGTAGGGAAAAGGAGCGCATGATGCCTCGCGACGGGTTAAACTGCCGCGTAGCATAAAAGTTGAAGTTAACTTCAAGTCAAGCTTTCCAGGAGGGCGTCATGGGTATCCCGGAAACCCCGCAATGGCCGCTGATGTCGATCCGCGAAGTGGCCGCGCGCAGCGGCGTGCCGGCGTCGACGCTGCGTTTCTACGAAATGCGCGGGCTGATCAAGTCGCACCGCAACGGCTCGAGCCATCGCCACTATTCGCGTGCCGTGCTGCGGCTGATCGCGTTCATCGTGTTCGCGCAGAAGATCGGCTATTCGCTCGACGAAATCGCCGAGCAGCTCGTCAGCCTGCCCGAGGACACCGCGCCGACCAACAAGGACTGGCAGCGGCTGTCGCGCGGCTGGAAGCAGCGCGTCGCGAGCCGGATCGAGGAGTTGCAGCGGCTCTACATCAATCTCGACGAATGCATCGGCTGCGGTTGCCTGTCGCTGAAACGCTGCAAGCTGACCAACCCGGAAGACCGCGCGGGCCGCAACGGGCCCGGTGCACGGCGCTGGCTCGGCGACAAGCCGCCGACGGATTGCGAATGACGCGCCGATCGTGGATGCCGTGCGTCACCCGACGCGCCAGCCGCCGTTCACCGCGATCGTCGCACCGGTGACGAACGACGCGCGCGGCCCGGCGAGCCAGGCAACCGCATCGGCGACGTCGTCCGGCTGCCCCGCGCGGCCGGCCGGCGTCTGCGCGCGGATCATCGCCGCGACCGCCGGCGCGACCCCGCCGTCCCCGAAGAAACGCGTGCCGGCGATATAGCCGGGCGCGACCGTATTGACCGTCGCGCCGCGCGGCCCGAGTTCGCGTGCCAGCGCGACGGTGAAGCCTTCGACGCCGGCCTTCGCGGCCGCATAGGCGAGGCCGCCCGGCAACAGGCTGCCGGCGCGCGCCGCGATCGAACCGATATTGACGATTCGCGCGGCGCGATCGGCGAGATGCGGCAGCACGGCCATCGTCGTCAAGAACAGGCTCTTGAGGTTTGCGTCGAGCACGGTATCCCACACGGCCTCGGCCTCGCTCGCCTCGGTATTCGCACTGACGCGGGCGGTCCGCCCCGCGTTGTTGACGAGGACGTCGATACGCGGCCATCTTGCGACGATCGCCGCCACCACCGCCTCCGCATCGCGTCGCACGCTCAGATCGCCGGCCTCCCCGACTGCCGCTCCGCCCAGACGCGCGACAGCCGCCTCCAGCCGCGCCGCATCGCGCCCGACGAGCGCGACGCGATACCCGTCCCGCACCAGCCGGCTCGCGATCGCGAAGCCGATCCCGCTCGACCCGCCCGTGACGATGGCCGTGCGCTGCTGTTCATTGCCCGTCATGATCTGCCCTCCCGAGTATCGACGGTTGACGACAAGGACATTCTGGGCAGCTCAGGGTGATAGGTAAAATACGAATTCGATGATCTACTGATACATGGAAGGTATCGCATGATCGATCTGCGCCAGTTCCGGCAATTCATCGCGGTCGCCGAAACGCTCAGCTTCCGGCGCGCGGCCGAGCGACTGCACATGGCTCAGCCGCCGCTCAGCGCGGCGATCCGCAAGCTCGAGGACGAACTGGGCGTCGCATTGCTCGAGCGCGACAACCGCGGCTCGCGGCTCACGCCGGCCGGCGAAGCGTTCCTGCTCGAAGCGCGGCGCGCGCTCGAACAGGCCGAGCGCGCGGTGGCCGTGGCGCGCCGCGCGGGCGCCGGCCTCGGCGGCACGCTGCGGTTGCGCTTCGTCGACAGCACGGTCAACGCGCTGTTGCCGCTGATCCTGCGCGCGTTCCAGGAGCGCCATCCGGACGTCGATTTCCAGCTCGAGGAAGGTACGACCGCCGAGCAGGTGCTTGCGCTGCGTCAGGACCGCACGGACGTCGGCATCGTCGTGCTGCCGGTGGCCGATGCCGGCGACGTGCATGTCGAGCCGCTGCTGCGCGACCGGATGGTGGCCGCGCTGTCCGACGGCCACCGCCTCGCGCGCCGCCGCCGCATCGCGCTGGCCGAGCTGGCGGATGAACCGTGGGTCATGTTTGCCGCGCACCACGGGCCCGGCATGCACGCGCTGATCGTGACGGCGTGCGCGCAGGCGGGCTTCGCGCCGCGCGTGGTCCAGCAGCCGCGCCAGATGCAGACGACAGCCGGGCTCGTCGCGGGCGGCATCGGCGTCGCGCTGATGCCGCGCCTGTTCGTGCCGATGCAGCCGCGAGGCATTACGTTTTGCGAACTGAAGGGCGCGGGCAGCCCGCTCGCGTACGAGCTCGCGATCGCATACCGCGCGCCGTCGCCGCTTGTCGATGCGCTGCGCGAGAGCGCGCGGAACGCGGTGCGCGAGCTGGGGCTGATCGCGGGGACGTGACCGCGCGCATCGCGCGCGGCGCTCAGTCGCCGAGAATGTTCAGCGCGACCGCGAGCACGGCCTGCCTGAATTCGTGCTGCCGCGTGGGCAGCGACGTGAACTCCAGCATCATGTGGCTGTACGACACCGTCGTACCCACGGCGCTCGCGATCATGAAGAACAGCACGTTCGGGTCGACCGGACGAATCGCGCCGGCCTCGACCGCGTCCGCCAGCAGCGGAAACATCGCGTCGTGGTACGGACGCACGAGCCGCTCCCGCAGCCGGTCGAGCCGCGCGCCCTCCTCGGTCGCCGCCGTCGAGAAGAACATGCCGATATCCGGCTCCGCGAATTCGTGATCGACGCACAGCTCGAGCGCGCGCCGCACGCGCTCGCGATGCGGCAGCGGCGACGTGCGCAACGCACGCAGCGCGTCGAACATCGGTTCGGCCAGCTCGACGATCTGCTCGACGACCGCCAGCCACAACGTTTCCTTCGTGCCGAAGTGATGGGCAATCAGCGCCGCGTCGATGCCCAGCTCGCGCGCGACTTCACGCACGCTCGTCGCGTCGTAGCCGCGCTTCGCGAACGTGCGGCGCGCGGCCCGCAATATCACGTCCGGACCGACGGACGCATCCGCCAGCGGCCGTCCGCGCGTCCGCCGCTTCGACGGCGCGCGCTCAGTGACTTCTGCCACGTTTTTCCTGCTCCTTGAACGATTCGAATGCCCATGTCCGGCCCCCGCTTCGACGTGCCGGAATCGGGCGGTCCACCCCGCTCCGTTGACACGCGGAGCCGGGAAGCGCTAGGATCATACCTTATTCATCACGTGATGATTTATCCATGACAACCCCTACACGCATCGTCATCGTCGGCGGCGGGATCGCCGGGCTGCAGCTCGCGACCCGCCTGGGCGAGCGTCTCGGCCGGTCCGGGCGGGCACGGATCACGGTCGTCGATCGCAGCCCGACGCACATCTGGAAGCCGATGCTGCACACGATCGCGGCCGGCACGCGCGACGTCCAGCAGCAACAGGTGATCTTCCTCGCCCATGCGCGCGACCACGGCTATACGTACCAGCCCGGCGAACTGAAGGGGCTCGATCGCGCGCGCCGCCGCGTGCAGCTCGGCGCGATCCGCTCGCGGGACGGCGACGTGGTGATCGGCGCACGCGAACTCGAATACGACGTGCTGATCCTCGCGCTCGGCAGCCAGGCCAACGATTTCGGCGTACCCGGCGTGCGCGAGCACTGCTACTTCATCGACAGCCAGCAGCAAGCCGAGACCTTCAACGAAGCGTTGCGGATGCGCGTGTTCCGCAGCATCGCGCGCGACGAGCCGTTTCGCGTCGCGATCGTCGGCGCGGGCGCGACGGGCGTGGAACTCGCGGCGGAGCTGAGCCGCTTGCTGGAAGTGGCGCAGGCGTACGGTGACGAGACGGTACGCGAGCGGCTGCAGCTCACGCTGCTCGAAAGCGGCCCGCGCATCCTCAACGCGTTTCCGCCGCGGATTTCCGCGTCGGCCCAGCGGCGGCTCGAACAGATCGGCTTTCGCGTGCTGACGTCGACGCGCGTCACGTCGGCCGACGCGAACGGTTTCCACTACGGCGACGGGTCGTTCGCCGAAGCCGACCTGATGGTCTGGGCGGCCGGCGTGAAGGCGCCCGATTTCATGCAGGCGCTGGGCGGGCTCGACACGAACCGCGCGAACCAGATCGTCGTCGGCCCCACGCTGCAGGCGAATGGCGACGACTGCGTGTTCGCGATCGGCGATTGCGGCAGCCTGCTGCCCGACGGCCACGAACGGCCGCTGCCGCCAACCGCGCAGGTCGCGACGCAACAGGCCGAGCACCTCGCGAAGCATCTGCCCGCATGGCTCGACGGCACGCCGATTCCGCCGTTCGCATTCCACGATTTCGGCGCGCTGGTGTCGATCAGCGATTACGACGCATTCGGCACGCTGGGGCAGTTCGGGTTCTTCCGCGGCGGCTTCATCCAGGGGCGCTTCGCGCAGTTCAGCCACCTGATGCTCTACCGGCGGCACCAGCAGGCGCTGCACGGCTTTTCCAAGGCGACCCTGCTGTGGATCGCCGAACGGATCAACGGCTGGGTGCAGCCGCGCATCCGCCTGTCGTGATGCCGCGCGTCGCGGCACCGCGTAACGTTTCGAGGAACAGAGACATGAACAACCGTGCAGCGCCCTGGCTCATGACCGTCGCCGCAATCGGCAGCTTCGACATGCCGTCCGTCTCGTGGGGTGCGCCGCGGCGGCGCAGCGTCACGCGCGACCGGCTGCCGTCGTGGGACGCGACGAGCAAGCCGACCATCGACGTGCTCGAACGGCCCACGGCCGACACCGTGATGATTTCGTGGTGCGACGCGTGCACCGGACACTACGGCTACCAGAAGTGGCGCCTGTTCACGACGCGCAAACGCGGCGTGTGCGCGCTGTCGGGGCGGCCGATCGAGATCGGCGACAGCGTCTATGCGCCGCAACTGCTCGGCTCGACGCCGGGCAACGCCGCCGCGATGGTGCTCGCGGTGTGCATCGACGACGCGCTGGCGGCCTGAGCGTCAGGTCGCCGTGGTCTGACCGGCGCCATAGGCCGGATCGCCGTTCTGCCGTTCGAGTTCGGCATCGAGATGCGCGGCATGCGCGCGTGCTTCGGACTCCGACATCAGCTCGCCCTCCCACTTCGCGACCACCGCGCTCGCGATCGAGTTGCCGACCGCATTGGTGGCCGAGCGGCCCATGTCGAGGAACGTGTCGACCCCGAGAATCAGCAGCAGCCCGGCTTCCGGGATGTTGAACTGATGCAGCGTCGCCGCGATCACGACGAGCGACGCGCGCGGCACGCCGGCCATCCCCTTCGACGTGAGCATCAGCACCAGCAGCATCGTGATCTGCGTGCCGAGCGACAGGTGGATGTTGTACGCCTGCGCGATGAACAGCGACGCGAACGTGCAGTACATCATCGAGCCGTCGAGATTGAACGAATAGCCCATCGGCATCACGAAACTGGAGATCTTGCGCTTCACGCCGAAGCGGTCGAGCGCGTCGAGAATCTTCGGATACGCGGCTTCGGAACTGGCCGTCGCGAACGACAGCATGAACGCTTCCTTGATCAACGCGAGCAGCTTGAACACGCGGCGGCCGAGGAACAGCAGCCCGGCCGCGACGAGTGCGGCCCACAGCAGCACGAGGCTCGCGTAGAAGTCGCCCATGAACACCGCGAACTTCAGCAGGATCGACAGCCCGTTGACCGCGACGGTCGACGCCATCGCGGCCATCACCGCGAGCGGCGCGAGCTTCATCACGTAGCCGGTGATCTTCAGCATCACGTGCGCGAGCTGGTCGATCGCGGCGACGAGAATCTTGCCGCGCTCGCCGAGCGCGGCGAGCGCCACGCCGAAGAACAGCGAGAACACGACGATCTGCAGGATCTCGTTGTTCGCCATCGCCTCGGCGATCGACTTCGGCACCATGTGGCCGACGAAATCCTTCAGCGTGAACTTGGACGTCGCGAGATGCGCGGACGCGCCGATGTCCGGCAGCGGCAGGCCGAGGTTCTCGCCGGGCCGCAACAGGTTCGCCATCAGCAGGCCCAGCAGCAGCGAGACGAGCGACGCGGTGACGAACCAGCCGAACGCTTTCGCGAACACGCGCCCGACCGACGCCGCGTCGCCCATGTGCGCGATGCCGACGACCAGCGTCGAGAACACCAGCGGGCCGATCACCATCTTGATCAGCCGCAGGAACACGTCGGACACGAGCGAGATGTAGCCGGCGATTTCCGCGGCCGACTGCTTGTCCGGAAGCTGCGTGTAGATCAGGTAGCCGATCAGGATGCCGGCTGCCATGGCGAGCAGGATCCAGCCTGCCGCAGACATTCGTTTGTTCATGACGGAGTTCGCCGCATGGCGATGGAGTTGACGGAAGAAAGGTGCGCGCCGCTCAGGCTGGTGGATGTCCGCCGACGGACGCGCTGCCGCCGCACCGGCGTTCGCGGCAACGCGAACGCCGGCGGCAGCGATTCGGGATGAAACGGTCGGGTCAGTAGCCGATCGCCGAGCCGGCCGGACGGCGCGGGTCGTTGTAGCCGTAGATGAAGCCGACACGCACGTTGCCGGACACCGACGAATCGTTCCCGGAACTCTGGCGGCTCGCCGCTTCGGTGCCCGGCAGGCCGACCATGATCAGCTCGGCGGCGCCCCACGGCGTCTGCTCGACCATCTTGTAGCCCATGTTGCGCAGGATCGCGAGCGTGTCGGGCGACAGGCCGTAGGTTTCGTAATAGACCGCGTCGGGCAGCCACTGGTGATGGATGCGCGGCGCGGCGACCGCATCCTGCGGCGTCATCCCGTAGTCGATCACGTTCAGCACGGTCTGCAGCGTGATCGTGATGATGCGCGAGCCGCCCGGCGAGCCGGCCACCATGAACACCTTGCCGTCCTTCTTCACGATGGTCGGCGCCATCGACGACAGCGGGCGCTTGCCCGGCGCGATCGAGTTGCGCGTGCCCTGCACGAGGCCGAACAGGTTCTGCGCGCCGACCTTCACGGTGAAGTCGTCCATCTCGTCGTTCAGGAAGAAACCCGTGCCGGGCGCGATGACCACGGCGCCGAATCGGCCGTTGACCGTATAGGTCGTCGACACCGCATTGCCGTCATGGTCAACGATCGAGTAATGCGTCGTTTCCGGCTTCTCGTGCACGCCGACACCGGGCTGCACGTCGACCGACGGCGTGGCCGTGTCGGCATGGATGCTCTTGCGGATCTGTGCCGCGTATTCCTTGCTCGTCAGCTTCGCGATCGGGTTGTCGATGAAGTCCGGATCGCCGAGCAGCGTGTTGCGGTCTTCGTACGCGTGGCGCATCGCTTCGGTCATGTAGTGGACTGCGGCGGCCGAGTGGTAGCCAAGCTTGCGCAGGTCATACCCTTCGAGGATGTTCAGCGTCTCGCACATCGTCACGCCGCCCGAACTCGGCGGCGGCGCCGACACGAACTCGTAGCCGCGATACGTGCACGTCAGCGGCGCCATGTCCTGCGCGCGATAGGACGCGAAATCGGCCGCCGTAATCACGCCGCCGCCGCGCTTCGCCGCCGCCTCGACGATCTTCGGGATCTCGCCGTGATAGAACGCGTCGGGCCCCTGCTCCGCGATGCGCTCGAGCGTGCGCGCCAGATCCTTCTGCACCAGGCGGTCGCCCGGCTGCAGCGCCGAGCCGTCGGGGCGCAGGAAGATGCGCGCGGCTTCGGGATCCTTTTTGAAGCGCTCGACCGTCGTGTCGAGGATGTCGGTATCGCCGCGCGTCAGCACGAAGCCGTCGCGCGCGAGCCGGATCGCCGGCGCCATCACCTGCCGGCGCGTCAGCTTCCCGTACTTGCGCTGCGCGAGATCGAGGCCCGCCACCGTGCCCGGCACGCCGACCGCGCGATAGCCGTACAGGCTCTGCTCCGGAATGACGTTGCCCGACGCATCGAGATACATGTTCGCGGACGCCGCGGCCGGCGCCGTCTCGCGGAAATTGATGAAGCGGTCGCGACCGTCGGCCAGATGGATCGTCATGAAGCCGCCGCCGCCGATGTTGCCGCAGCACGAATTGGTCACCGCCTGCGCATAGCCGACGGCGACCGCCGCGTCCACCGCGTTGCCGCCTGCCTTCAGGATGTCGACGCCGATCTGCGACGCGAAGTGCTGCGACGACACGACCATGCCGTTCTTCGCTTCGACCGCCGGGTCCGACGCGGCGAACGCGCACACGCTCATCGCCGACAACAGGGTGAGTACTACGAGCCGCCTCATGACGGAATCCTCCAGACGAATAAACCGGGCCATGCGGGAATGCACCGGTGCGCAACTACGTGTCGACGCTGCCAAGCCGACATGTAATAAACGATACATTCCAGTGAGGCCGCGATCATAGCACTCGGTTTTTTGGGCCAAAACCTAGGGTAAGCCCTGAATTTGAAGCGAGAGCACGTCGATAAGGCTGACAATGAATGTTCGATTTATTACACATATGAACGTATTCGTTGAGCAGGGTGATGCGTCCCTCTAATTTCAGGGCGTACGCGGCCTGCGGCACGTCGATCGGCTAACATGCGTGCAGTTGGCGGCAGACGCCCGTCTGCCGTTTGGTCGTTCAGTTCAATTCAGATAGAAAGCCGGAGTACCGATGGGGACGAGCATCAGGGCGTTGTTGTTATCCCAGATGGATAGCTTCACGCCGTCGGAACAGAAGGTCGCGCAGGCGCTGCTGGATCGCTATCCCAGTCTCGGACTGGGCCCGATCGCGCAGTTTGCGAAGCAGGCGGAAGTCAGCGACCCGACCGTGTTCCGCTTCGTCGTCCGGATCGGCTTTCCGAATTACTCGTCGTTCCAGCAGGCGCTGCACGACGAGATCGACACCGCGATGAATTCGCCGCTCGCGCGGATGGATGCGTTCCACTCGGAAACGGGCATGCGCGACAGTCATGCGGCGATCTTCCAGCGGCTGTCCGAATCGCTCGCGGCGACGATCGAAGGGCTCGACGCGGCCGCGTTCGACGCGGCCGTGGCGGTGCTGGCCGATCCGGACGTACGCATTTTCTGCGGCGGCGGGCGGTATACGGCGCCGCTCGCGTCGCTGTTCTCGTTCACGCTCGCCTATGCGCGGCCGCGTGTGCAGTACGTCGAGCCGAACGTGAATCTCGCGTCCGTCGCCCTGGCCGACATGGGGCGCGACGACGTGCTCGTGATCTTCGACTTTCGCCGTTACCAGAAGGACAGCATCCGCTTCGCGCAGGCCGCGCACCGGCTCGGCGCGCGGATCCTGCTGATCACCGACGAATGGCGCTCGCCGATCGCCGCGTTCGCGGAAATCGTGCTGCGGATCCAGGGGCGCCCGTTCGCGATGCTGCAGACCAACGTGCCGGCGCTGGCGCTCACCGAGGCGCTCGTGATCGCCGTGACGAACCGGCTGCCGGAGCTCGCGCGGCAGCGGATGGAAAAGATCGAGCGGCTCAATGCCGGCGGGATCGAGTGGGATACCAACCAGCGGGATTTGCCCGAATGACGATCGTTCGCGTGGCGGGCGCGGGCGCCGGCTTTCGACCTCGCAACGGCCGGGAATAAATCCGCCGCTTCGCCGGTATCGCATGCGAAGGCGCCGGCTTATTCCTGGACGATCCGGCCGTCCGGTTTCGTCACACGAATGCGAGGCTTCCATGTCTTCATCGCCCCCCACCCGCCCATCGCGTCGCAAGGCCCTGCAATGCATGGCCTTCGGCGGCCTCGGCACACTGTTCACGCTGTCGGGCGGCATCCTCACGCCGTTCGATCTCGCCCTCGCGCAGGCCGGCGACGCGCGCCCGGCCGCCGCGGGCCGGCCGCTGTTCGTGCAGATCAGCGATACGCACATCGGCTTCAACAAGGACGCGAATCCTGACGTGTCGGCCACGCTGAAGCAGACGATCGACCTCGTCAACGGGATGCCTGCACTGCCCGCGCTGGCGATCCACACCGGCGACATCACGCATTTGTCCAAGCCCGAGGAATTCGACCACGCGTCGCAGTTGCTGTCCGCGCTGCGCGTGCCGGAACTGCATACGGTGCCCGGCGAACACGACGTCACCGACGGTTCGGGCGCCGAATATTTCGGCCGGTTCGGCAAGGCGTCGGACAACCGCGGCTATTACAGCTTCGATCACGCGGGCGTGCACTTCATTGCACTCGTCAACGTGATGCACTTCAAGCCGAACGGGCTCGGCAGCTTCGGCGACGAGCAGCTCGCGTGGCTCGCACAGGACCTGAAAGGTCGCTCGTCGAGCACGCCGATCGTCGTGTTCTCGCACATGCCGATGTGGACCATCTACGAACCGTGGGGCTGGGGCACCGGCGACGCGCCTCAGACGATGGCGCTGCTGCGCCGCTTCGGCTCGGTCACCGTGCTGAACGGGCATATCCATCAGATCGTGTCGAAGGTCGAGGGCAACGTGACGTTCCATACCGCCCGCTCGACCGCGTTCCCGCAGCCGACGGCCGGCAACGGGCCGGGCCCCGTGCCGCTCACGGTGCCGCACGACCGGCTGCCGTCGATGCTCGGCGTGACGACCGTCGAATTCGCCGGTCATCCGGTTGCGTCGTCGCTGCATGACACGACGCTTGCGTGAAAAAATAAGGAGACCGACATGATCCGCTTCAAGCCATCTCGAATCGTCGCGGTGCTGTTCCTGTGCGGCGCGGCCGCGGGCGCGCCGCTCGCCGCATTCGCGCAGGGCCCGAACGGCCCGCTCGTGACGATCCGCAATTTCATGTTCTCGCCGATGTCGACCACGATCAAGGCCGGCACGACGATCACGTGGAAGAACCTCGACGGGGAGCCGCACACCGTCGTCAACGACGCCGGCATCTTTCATTCGAAGGCGCTCGACCAGGATGAGACGTACGCGTTCCGTTTCGACAAGCCGGGCGTCTACAAGGTGTTCTGCGGGATTCATCCGTACATGAAGGAGACGATCACCGTCGAATGACGCGGCCCGCCACGCAACGCGCGGGCGAACGGCGGGCGGCAGCTGCCTGCAATGACCGTCGCCCCTTTCGCCCGCGACGCACACGGAGCCGCCCATGCCCCGAATCGATCTCGGTACGGTACCCGAACGCCGCGGCAGCGGCTACCCGCGGCCGTCCGATGCGCCGCGCGCGCAGCGCATCCGCCAGCGTCTCGGCGACGCCGGCAGCCTGCGCGATTTCGGCGTCAACCTGATGCGCGTGCCGCCGGGCGGCAGCAAGAAACGCAAGCCGCCATTGCGCAGCGGGCGCCCCCGTGCCGTCGATCGCCTAAACTGAATCGAACTGTTCGGTTCCGATCCACCGTCACACGCAGCGAGGCAAGCCATGACCGTGAGCCAGCCGGCACGAATGGACCTCCCCGGGCAAGTCGTGCTCGTGCTCCAGGGCGGCGGCGCACTGGGCGCGTTCCAGCTGGGTGTATTCCAGGCGATGGACGAAGCCGGGATCCGGCCCGACTGGGTGGTCGGCACGTCGATCGGCGCGATCAACGCGGCGCTGATCGCGGGAAATCCGCCGGAACGGCGCTACGACCAGCTATCGGCATTCTGGCATCGCGTGACGGAGCGGACCCGCTTCGACGTCCCGCCGCTACTGCCCGACTGGGATCGAGCGCTGGCCGAGCTGATGATCATCGGCGGCGGCATTTCGGGATTCTTCCAGCCCAATCCAGCGTCGTGGCTCGGGCCGATGGTGCGGCTCGGCGTCGATCGCGCGTCGTACTACCGGATCGCGCCGCTGCGCGACACGCTGGCGTCGCTGATCGATCCCGACTTGCTGAACGCCGGCCATCCGCGCCTGACCGTCAGCGCGGTCAATGCGTGTACGGGCACGATGCGCTATTTCGATTCGCGCGACACGCGGCTCGGGGTCGAGCACATCATCAGCTCGGGCGCGCTGCCGCCCGCGTTCCCGGCGATACGGATCGACGGCGCGCCGTATTGGGACGGCGGCGTGTATTCGAATACGCCGGTCGAGGTCGTGCTCGACGACAACCCGCGCCGCAGCTCGGTCATCTTCTCCGTCCAGATGTGGAATCCGGCCGGCCCGGAGCCCGAGAGCATCTGGCAGGTGTCGGAACGACAGAAGGACATCCAGTACGCGAGCCGCACCGACAGCCACATCGCGCGTCAGCAGCAGATCCACCGGCGGCGCCACGTGATCCGCGAACTGGTCCGGCACGTGCCGGAAGCCGAACGCGCGTCGCCGGCCGTGCGACGGCTCGCCGCGTGGGGATGCGAAACCACGATACACCTGATCAAGCTCGCCGCGCCGCGGCTCGACGGCGACAATCAGTGGAAGGACATCGATTTCACGCCTGCCGGCATCGCGGCCCGCCGGCAGGCTGGCTACGACGCGGCGAAACGGGCCGTCGCCGCCCGGCCGTGGGACCTGCCGACCGACCCGACGGAAGGCTTGACGGTGTTCGATCCGGACGCCGCGCCGGTTGCGGAAAAAACGGCATGATGCGCAGGAGACACCGCCGCGCGCCGACTGCCCTGCACGGTCAGGCGCGGCCGCGCGGGGAAATGAATTTATCTTGCCGATTCCTGCATTTTTATGATCGATCGATTTTCGTCGGGCGCACGCATGTCCGGCGCGGTACCGGCGACGACCGGGCACGACTGCGGCAGCGCCTGCCCGAACAGCACGGCCAGCCCGCAAGCGGACGTGAACATGCCGAGGCCGTCATGCCCGACGCCCGGCACTTCGACGACCTGCTGCGCGAGATCGTCCGGATGCCGCTTCTTCAGGTAATCGAAATACGCGAGCCCGCGCGCGAGCCGGTACGGCCCCTGCGCCATCGCCGCGCACGAACGGTCGATGAAATGCGTGGTGGGATTCGTGTCGGCCTGCCCAAGCAGGTACACGACATGGCGCGCGACATAGCGCGTTTCGAGATCGCGCACGTCCTGCGATGCAACGTAAGGCGGCGCCGACTTCAACCCGTACTTCCATTCGGTCGCGCGCGGGCAGGCGCCGCCTGCCATGGCCTCGGCATTCGGCCGTTCGTCGTCGAAATACAGGTAGCTCGACGGGTTCGCGACCACGTAGCGCACGGCAATGCCGGTACGCGCGAGCGCGTCGCCTTCGCGCCCGGCCACTGCATAACGCTGCAGCAACTGTGCACCGGCCGAGTGGCCGATCACGACGACCGTCGACAACGACGGGTACCGGCCGCGGTCGGCGAAATGCGCGAGCAGCGCGTCGAGCGCCGCGAACGAGCTGATCGGGCCCGGCTGGCGGGCCGGTTCACCGCCCTTCCATCCTTCCTGCGTCCATGCGAGCGTCGGCGCGGGCAACGAAAACGCGCGCACGTCGGCGCGTGTCAGGAACTGCGGCGCGACGACCATCGTGCCCGTACCGGCCGCACCGGCCTTCTCGACGACCTCGCGCCCCGATGCGTAGTACGCGTCGGCATTACGCAGCGTGCCGTGAATCACGATGAACACGCGCGTGACGTCTGGCGCGGCCTGGTCGAGCGGATGATCGGCGTAGACGGGCAACACCGCACGGCCCTGCGGCGTGTCGACGGTTATGCGCTGGTCGGCGACTGCCTTGACCGGCGCTTCGAGACGTTCGCGCTGTGTGGGCGTAATGGCTTCCGCCGGCCGCGCGCCGACCAGCATGCCGACGGCGGCACAGGCCAGCGCGAGCGGAACGGCATATGACAGGGCTCGAGCGGCCGGCAGCATGCGCGAGAGTCGGATGCGGGAAAAGGCAGCGGAAGTGACGGACATGGCGGCGGCTCGGGTGGCGGATATGACTTGAACGGCGATGGTCGCAGAATCCGTCGCGCGCCGCCGGTCCGTTGCGGAAAACGAATCAGCTCGCCGGTTGCGTATCTCGCTCCGCGCCGACGCGCGCTTCGCCCAATCTCGTACGGCGATAGCGGATTGCAGGCAAGGCGACCTGAAGCCGGCGGCCGTCATCGACGGCGGTTCACATCGCGCTCTATCCGGCCCCGAGATTACAACGCCCTATCAACCCCATTGCCGGCAGTGCTTTCAAACATATCGCAAAAAGACGATATATGATTCGTCCATCGACGATACCCGTTTGCCCGACCGAAAACACCCAGCCTTTCCATGCCGACCGAACTCGACATCGACGCGATCCTGAAAGCGCTCTCGAACCCCGTGCGCCGGGAAATCCTCGTCTGGCTGAAAACGCCCGACGAGCATTTTCCGCAGCAGACGCTGCCGTACGAACACGGCGTCTGCGCGGGCCAGATCGACGCGCGCTGCGGGCTGTCGCAGTCGACCGTCTCGGCGCACCTCGCCACGTTGCAGCGCGCGGGGCTCGTGACGTCGACGCGGATCGGCCAATGGGCGTTCTTCCAGCGCAACGAGGCCGTCATCGACGCATTTCACGACGCCCTGCGCCGCGAACTCTAGCCAACGGCCGAACCGGCCATACGGGGCGCCGTCGCACCTGACTCGACGGCTTCCCCGCCTTTCGTGAAGAGGTTATCTGCCATGCCCACGCTGTTCGATCCCGTTACCCTCGGTGACCTGACCCTGCCGAACCGCATCGTGATGGCGCCGCTCACCCGCGCCCGTGCGGGCACGGCGCGCGTGCCGAACGCGCTGATGGCGCGCTACTACGCCGAGCGCGCATCGGCCGGCCTGATCATCACCGAAGCGACGTCGGTCACGCCGCAAGGCGTCGGCTATGCCGACACGCCCGGCATCTGGTCCGACGAGCAGGTCGAAGGCTGGAAGCAGATCACGCAGGCCGTGCACGCGGCCGGCGGGCGCATCGTGCTGCAACTCTGGCACGTCGGCCGGATTTCCGATCCGATGTTCCTGAACGGCGACCTGCCGGTCGCGCCGAGCGCGATCGCCGCAGGCGGCAACGTGAGCCTGGTGCGTCCGCCGCGTCCATTCGTGACGCCGCGCGCACTCGAACTCGACGAGATTCCGGGCATCGTCGCCGCGTATCGCAAGGGTGCCGAGAACGCGAAGGCAGCCGGCTTCGACGGCGTGGAGATTCACGGCGCGAACGGCTACCTGCTCGACCAGTTCCTGCAGGACAGCACCAATCGCCGCACCGATGCATACGGCGGCCCGATCGAGAATCGCGCGCGCCTGCTGCTCGAAGTGGTCGACGCGGCGATCGACGTGTGGGGCGCCGGCCGGGTCGGCGTGCATCTGGCACCGCGCGGCGACGCGCATACGATGGGCGATTCCGATCCGGCGGCAACCTTCGGTTATGTCGCGCGCGAACTCGGCCGCCGCAAGATCGCGTTCATCTTCACGCGCGAATCGTATTCGGGCGATCATCTGAGCCCGCGCCTGAAGGAAGCGTTCGGCGGCCCGCTGATCGCGAACGAGCAGTTCACGCTCGACACCGCGCAGGCCGCGCTCGCGAGCGGCAGCGCCGACGCGATCGCCTGGGGCAAGCTGTTCATCGCGAACCCGGACCTGCCGCGCCGCCTCGAAATCGGCGCGCCGCTCAACAAGCCGGTGCCGGAGACGTTCTACGCGGAAGGCGAAACGGGCTACACCGACTACCCGGCGCTGAGCGACGCTGCCTGACGGCACAACGGCGCGGGTTCAGATGCGCACGTCCGCGCGCATGAACACGCGCCGTGTTTCGTCGAGACCGAGCGCGACGTGGTGCGCGCGTATCGCGCGCAGCGCGTTGTCGAGTGCTGTATCGTCGATGATCCGGAAACCGAGGCGCGCGTAGTACGGCGCATTCCACGGCGCGTCGCGGAACGTCGACAGCACGATCTCCGTGATCCCTTCCCGCGCCGCGCGCGCCGTCACCTGTTCGATCAGGCGCGCGCCGATCCGCTGTCCGGCATGCGACGGCGCGACATCCAGTTCCTCCAGATACAACCGCTGCGCATCGAGCAGCCGGTAGAACGCGAAGCCCACGCACGTGCCTTGCGAATCGACCGCGACATACGCACGGCCGTCGTCGATCCGCACGAGCACGGCGGCCGCATCGGTCGGTTCGCCGTCGGCGATGTCGGCCATGCCGATCGCGCGAAACCGTTGCGCGGCGGCGACTTCCACGGCGGCCATCGCGGCCGCGTCTTCCCGCGTGGCGGGACGAATCAGGATCGATGCAGGCATCACGGCGATTCAGGCAGGCAGTCTGGAACGGCCGTCACTATAATCGAAACTTCATACGTATCGTTTCGTTTCGAATGCCCGATCCACGAGGTCCGTCATGACGTTGTCCGCACTCGCCGTCTTCGCCTTTGCCCTGCTCGTCACCGCCGGCACGCCCGGCCCGAGCGTCGCCGCGCTCGTCGCGCGCGTGCTGACCAACGGCGTGCGCGACGTGCTGCCGTTCCTCGCGGCCATGTGGCTCGGCGAAGCGCTGTGGCTCACGCTCGCGGTCGCGGGGCTGTCGGCGTTCGCGCACACGTTCGCGACGGGCCTGATCGTGCTGAAGCTGCTCGGCGTCGCATACCTGCTGTTCCTCTCATGGAAGATGTGGACCGCGCCGACCGGCACGGATACCGACGACCTGCCGCGCGGCCAGTCGCCGTGGCGGATGTTCGTCGCGGGCATGCTGGTCACGCTCGGCAACCCGAAAATCATGTTGTTCTATCTCGCACTGCTGCCGACCATCGTCGACCTCACTCACGTCGGCGTCGCCGCGTGGGCCGAGCTGGTCGGCACGATGTTCGCGGTGTTGATCCTGGCCGACTGCTTCTGGTCGCTGCTCGCGTCGCGTGCACGCGCCTTGCTGACGTCGGCGCGCGCGAAGCGGATCGCGAACCGCACGAGCGCAACCGCAATGGCCGGCGCGGCGGTGGCGATCGCGACGCGGTAGTCCGCGGCGACGCTCCACCCACTAACAGCGAAACGCCTTGCGCCAGGCGCCCCGTTCCGGCATGTAGTCATTGCATTCGATCAGCGCACGCACGAGCGCCCAGTCGTCGTCATCGCAGAAATCGAGCAGCATCGCGCCGTACGGGCCGGGCTGCTCGCGCAAGCGCTCGGCCAGTCGCGCATGAATGCCCTGCACGCGGCCATCGCCGTGTGCGACCACCGACGGATTCGCGCCCATCCCCGTACCGCTGCAGAAACTGATCGCCCAGCGGCCGCTGTCCGGCAGCGGCAGATGCGTCAGCAGCGCATCGATCGCACGCCACTTCCACGCGATCGATGCTGCCACCGGCACGCGATATTCGTCCTGGATCACGAACCCGCCGTCCGGATGATCGATCGTAAACGTCGCGTTGTCAGGCCACGCGGTCAGGTCGATGCCGAGCGGCCGGCCGCTGCGAAAGCGCCGCAACAGCACGACCGCGCCGCGCACGTCGCCGAGCGCAGGCAGCGTGCCGCCGGCATGCCAGCGCAATCGCGGATGCCGCGCGCGATGCGCGTCGAACGTCGCATCGAAACCGCGCGTGCACGCCTGCGCCGGCCACTCGTCCTTCACCGACATCACGATGCATTCGCGCGGATGCGCATCGAGAAAGCGCGTACAGGTGGCCAGCACGTCGTCGAACGTCATGCCGAGCGCGATGCCGCCGTGATGGATGTCGAACGCATCGCGCACGTGCCGGCAGCGGATGTCGAGCAGCCGCACGCCATGCGCGAGCTGCGCATCGAGCGGCGCACGCTGCGTGCGCACCAGCGAATCGTCGACCGTATACGCACAGGTGTCATGGCTGCCCGGTAGGGTCAGCGTATGCAGCGGCCGCGCGTCGTCGAGCGCGGACATCCAGTCGGCAGGCGGCATGCCCGTATCGTGGCGCGAAGGAATCATGAATCGATGAATGACAAGGAAAGAAAACCGTGGGTCACGGCGTCGGATGTCGCGGCGCGGGCCGGCGTCTCGCGCTCGGCAGTGTCGCGCGCGTTCTCGCCGACGGCAAGCATTGCGCCGCAAACGCGCGAGCGCGTGATGGTCGCCGCGCGCGCGCTGGGCTACCAGGTCAACCTGATCGCGCGCGACATGATCACGCAGCGCAGCAGCATGATTGGCGTCGTGACGGCCGGGTTCGAGAACCCGTTCCGCGCGCGGCTGCTGTCGGACCTGATGGCCGCGCTCGGGCAGCGCGCGCTCACGCCGCTCGTGACCAATGCGGAAGATCCGCGCCAGGTCCGGCAATCGCTCGAACAACTGCTCAGCTACCGCATCGCGGGCCTCGTGATGACGTCCGCGTCGCCGCCGCTGTCGGTCGCGCGGCAATATCTCGAACACCGGATTCCGGTCGTGATGATCAACCGCGAGGCGAACTTGCCGGGCGCCGATGTGGTCGTCAGCGACAACGCGGCGGGCGCCGCCCACGCCGCGCAGCGGCTCGTGCGGGCCGGCGCGCGCCGGCTCGCGTTCGTCGGGCCGCGTGGCACGAGCTACAGCGCGCGCTCGCGCGCCGCGGCGTTCGAGCAGGCGCTCGGGCCACGCGACGCGTTCGACGCGACGCTCGTACGCATGCTCGACACGCCGTCCGACACCCATGCCAGCGGGATCGACGCCGCGCGGCACCTGTTCGCGACCGCCGAGCGGCCCGACGGCGTGTTCTGCTCGTCCGACCTGCTCGCGCTCGGCGTGCTCGACGTCGCGCGCCGCGAATTCGGCTTGCGCGTGCCGGACGACCTGTGCGTGATCGGCTTCGACGATATCCCCGCCGCCGAATACGATGCGTATCGGCTGACAACGCTGCGGCAGGACACGCGCGGCCTCGCGCATGCGGCGATCGGCCTGCTCGCCGACCGGATGCAGGCGTTCGACGGCCCGTCGCGCACGCGGGTCGTGCCGGTCACGCCGGTGGTGCGCGACAGCTGCGCATGACGACGTGAGACCGGGCGCGGCCACGCCGCGCGTCACTTCAGCCCACCCGCGAACCCGCGCAACAGGTAGCGCTGCACGTAGCCGGCCACGGCCAGCGTCGGCAGCGAGGCCATCAGCCCCGCGCTCATCAGGTCGCCCCAGTCGATGCCGTTCTCCGTCACATAGCCGGCAATCGCGAGCGGCAGCGTGAAGCGGCTTGGCGTCGACACGAACAGCAGCGCGATCAGGAATTCGTTCCACGCCGCGATGAACACGAAGATCGCCGTCGCGATCAGCCCCGGCGCGCACAGCGGCAGCACGATCTGCACGAGCCGCCGCGCGAGCCCCGCGCCGTCGATGCACGCCGCTTCCTCGTATTCGATCGGGACGTCGCGCACGAACGCGAGCAGCATCCAGATTGCCATCGGCAACGCGTAGATCTGGTACGCGAGCATCAGGCCGAGCGTCGAATCGAGCAGGTGCAGCCGCTTCGCGAGCGCGAACAGCGGCACCGCGATCGTGATCGGCGGCATCAGCTTCAACGCCAGCACGAGCACCAGGAACAGCAGGTCGAGCCGCGCCGGAAACCGCAGCCGCACGAGCGCGTATGCAGCCGGAAACGCGAGCGCCAGCGCGAGTAGCGTCGTGCCGAAGCCGACCAGCAGCGAATTGAACAGCGGCGCGCCGATGCCGTTCGCCCACACCGACGCAAAATGCGCGAAGGTCGGCGCGGCCGGCCAGATCCGCAACGGATGATCGAGACGTTCGAGCGTCGGCATGAAGGCCGCGCCGGCCATCCACAGGCACGGCAGCAGCAACAGCGCGAGCGCGACGGCGCGCAGCGCCCACGGCATCGCGTGACCGAATGCGGCACTCGCTCGTGCGCGCGGGATACCCGTCGATCGCGTCGTCATGCGCGCCGCTTGCGAACCGTCTGCCATACGTACCCCGAGACCAGCAGCGCGGACGCCGCAAGCATCAGCACCGACGCGGCGCTCGCCGGCCCGACGTTGAAGAAGCGGAAGCCCGTGTCGTAGATGTAGGTCGACAGCGTCTGCGTCGCGTTGCCGGGGCCGCCGCCCGTCAGCGCATAGACCTTGTCGAACAGCTTGAACGTGTCGATCGAGCGCAGCAGCAGCGCGAGGCCGATCTGCCGCGCCGCGAGCGGCAGCGTGATGTCGCGCAGGCACTGCCATTCGCTCGCGCCGTCGGTGCGCGCGGCTTCGTACAGCTCCTGCGGGATCGACTGCAGCCCGGCCAGCACGATCAGGAACGCCATCGGCGTCCACTGCCACACGTCGACGAGCGCGAGCGACCACAGCGCGAGATGCGGGTCGGACAGCCAGCGCACGCCTTCGACGCCGAACACGGCGAGCAGCGCGTTCAGGAAGCCGTCGAAGTTCAGCCAGTTGCGCCAGATCGCCGAGCACACGAGCGTGGACAGCATCATCGGCAGGATCGCGAGCGGCAGCGCGATGCGCCGGCCCGGAAACGCGCGCACGAACAGCAGCGCGAGGCCGAAGCCGAGCGCCACTTCGGCCAGCGACGCGGCGATCGTGAAGCGCAGCGTGTTGCCGAAGCCGGCCGTAAATGCGTCGTCGCCGAGCACCGCGCGATAGTTCGCGAGCCCCACGAACGCGCGGCGGCCGGCCGAGTAATCGACCCGGCAGAACGAGTCGATCAGCACCTGCGCGACCGGATACAGCGCGAGCGCGGCGAGCACCAGCAGCGCGGGCCCGAGCAGCGCGACGAACGGCAGGCCGCGGCCGAACGCTTTCATGCGCGACCTCCGGCCGACGGATTGACGTTGACGCGCGCGGTCACTTGCCGGCCGCGGCCGCAGCCGTCGCCTGAGCGATCTTCTGCTGCGCCTGGCGCAGCGCGGCGTCGGGCGCGGCCTGCCCCGTCAGCGCGAGCTGCAACTGGTCGCCGAGAATGCTCTCCACCTGCTGCCAGTCCGTCACGCGCGGCCGCGCACGGCCGGCCTCGAGCGCCTTCAGTTGATCGGGATACCAGCGGTACTGGCGCACCAGCGCCGGATCGTTGAACACGCTGCGGCGGGTCGGCGGAATGCCGATGCCGGCGAGGCGCGTCTGCGTATCGCGCGCGGTCAGGTAGGCGAGGAAGTCCTGCGCGAGCTTCGCGTGCGGCGCGTCCTTCGGAATGCCCATCTGCCAGATGCCGAGCATCGGCGCCGGGCCCGCGGTCTGCCCCGGCGGCGGCAGCAGCGCGATCTGCCCGACCACGCGCGACTGCTTCGGATCGTCGAGGGCCGGCACCCATGCCGGCCATACCTCGATCGACTGCGCGGCCGTGCCGCGCTGCAATGCGTCGCGCACTTCGGCCGCGCCGTACACGTCGACGTCCTTCGGCGCGAACGCCTTCAGCGCGAGGAAAGTCTTCAGCGCGGCCTGCGCTTCGCGGGAATCGATCGTCACGTTGCCGGCCCGGTCGAACACGTCGCCGCCGTACGCCCACAGGATCGGCAGAAAGCCCGTGACGACCGGGTTGCCCTTCGTGCCGCGGAACACGACGCCCGACACGCTCTTGTCCGCGCCGCCGACGGTCTGCGCGATCTTCAGCACGTCGTCCCAGTTGCGCGGCGGTTGCAGCTTGTACTTCGCGAGCAGATCCTTGCGGTACGCGAACATCTCGACGTTGCCGACGATCGGCAGCGCGTACAGCGCGCCCGCCGCGTTGCGGCCGAGCGCGACGGCGGACGGCACGAGATCGGCGTCCGCGAGCGACGCGGGCAGCGGCTTCAGCCAGCCGTTGCCGATGAATTCGGGCGCCCACGTGTCGTCCATCATCACGAGGTCGTACGCGCCGGTGCCTTCGCGCATCGACAGCTTGAGCTTCTGGTACAGGTTCGCGTTCGGCAGCTTGAGCAGCTCGACGTCGGTGCCCGGATGCAGCTTGGTGAAACCGGCGACGGCATCGGCCAGCCCCTTGCCGTAGATGTCGTCGCGGCCTGCGATGACGAGATCGGCGGCCACGGCGTGCGTGGCGGCGAAGGACAGCGCAAGGGCGGCGGACAGCGCGCGCAGGCGGCTCAGCAAGGTCATGAGGTCTCTCTCGATCGGCGTATGGAGCGGAACGGTCATGCGTTGCACACGTGTGCAACGCCGGCGACACGTCGGGTCGCTTGAAGCGTCGCCATTGTTCACGCAGACCGTGAAGGTATTGTGGCAACCCGCAAAGCCGGGCAACCTGACGCCCGCATTCCGTCCAGCCGGGCCCGTTCAGTTAAGCATACGGACAGCTTTTTTCAAGCATCGCTTTCCATCACTCGACCGGCGCAGGACCATACGCGTGGAGGCAGCACGGCGGCACGCGACCGACGTGCCGCCGCCAGCCGCATTCAGCGTCAAAAGTTCACACGAATCCCGGCCATCACCGCCAGTTGCCGGCTCGAATTGCTGTTCGCGAGCACCGGAATCTGCGCATAGTTCGCCGCGTTGCCATCCGCATCGGTGCCGAGCCCCGTGCCGCTCACGATCTGGCCGATCGCGACCGCATACAGCGCGGTGCGCTTCGACAGGCTGTAGTTCGTGCCGACGTTTACCTGGTGGAACCGCGTCGTGCCTCGCCCGTCCGTATGCGCGGCGTTGAAGATGTACGCGACGCCGCCTTGCAGCGCCGGCGTGAACATGTACGTGACGTTCAGCTCGCCGACGTCGAACGTGAACGCCTGCGTGCGCGGCTGCGCGGCGGTCGAGAAATAGCGACTGTCGCCGAGCCGCGTATGCGTATAGGTCAGCGCGAGCGTCGCCGCGCCGAACGTGACCGACCCACCCGCGCCGAACGCACGCATCGAGCCCGCATCCTGCAGCAGGCAGTACATCGCGCCCGGGTTGCTGCACGCGAAATCGCCGATATAGCCGCTCGCGCCGCCGAGCGCCGCGTCGAGCGGCTGATGCAGGTCGAGGTAGCCGACCGAGAAGGCCACCGGCGAGCGCGTGTACGTCGCGGCTACCGCATAGCCACGCTTCGCGGAAAAATCGCCGGCCTGCCCACCGAAGCTGAACGTGCCGCCGAACGTGAGGCCGTTGAAATCGGCGCTGGTGAACTTCACCGCGTTGTTGAAGTTGAACGCGGCATTCAGGTTGTCGACGTCGCCGAGATGCGAGCCGTACGGCGTCGCCCAGTTGTTGCTCGACACGTACGCGCCGAGCATGTCGGTGTACGAGTCGTATTGCCGGCCGAGGCCGAGCGTGCCGATCGAATCCTGGCGCAGCCCGACCCACGCCTGCCGGCTGAACGCGGTGCCGCCCTGCAGCGCCTGCCCGCTCGCGGACAGGAACTGCTGCTCGAGCGTGAACACCGCACTCAGGCCGCCGCCGAGCGGCTCGGCGCCCTGGAAGCCGAAGCGGGACGGCACGAGGTTGCCGCCGCCCATCTGCCATGCATGGCCGCCGCCCGTGCTGCCGTCGGCGCGCGTGAACTGCTGGTTCGTCGAGTAGATGATGCCGGTGTCCACGGTGCCGTACAGCGTCACGCTCCCCGAAGTCTGCGCGTGCGCGTGCAGGCAACCCAGCATGGCCGCGGCTGCGGCCAGTCGTCGTCCGTTCTTCATGTCCCGCCCCTCCGTGATCATCGATACGCAGTGCGAATCGATGGTGTTGTCGATATGGGTGGCAGGACTGTATCCAGCGAAAATTCCGGACCTCTATCCCAAATCAGCAAATGGTGATGAGGACGGGCGACACATGACGATACTCGGCGGCGCGGCCGCGGCGGGAAGGCGTCATTCGGGGCGCAAGGTTTGCGACGGCAGCTCGCCGAACAGGTCGCGATACTCGCGCGCGAAATAGCCGAGATGCGTGAAGCCCCAGCTCGCGGCGGCTTCGCCGACGCCGAGTTGCCGCACCGACGTCGTGCGTAGCAGGCGACGCACCGCATTCAGCCGGATCGTGCGCAGGTAGCCGACCGGCGTGACGTCGGCCACGCGCTGGAAGCTCGTTTGCAGCGTACGACGGCTGCAACGCAGCGCGCGGCAGAGTTCGAGCACGGTGACGGGTTCCTCGGGCCGGTCGCGCAGATGCTTCTCGCAGCGGCTCACGATGTCGCTGTAGGTGGCGTGCGTGATGTCGCGGCGCTCGACGCCGATCCCCTGTTCGAGCGCGTCGAGGAACATGCCGAGCATCGCGTCGCGAAACATCTTGCGGGTGGCCGCGTATTCGAGGCAGCCCGGATTGCGCTGCGCGTCGTCGATCAGCGACGACAGCCGCACGCCGAGCGCGACGCCCTGCGCGTCGGACAGCCGCGTCACGTGCCGCAGCCGGCGCGCGCCGGCCGCGCCGAATTCGGCCTCGCACAGCTCGTCGACCATGTCGGACGCCGCGCTGATCCCGACGAGCCCCATCCCTTCCGGCGTGTGGAACTCGAAATCCTCGCCGGCGCGCAGCGCGAGCAGCGCATAGCCGTCGACCGGCTGGCCCTGGAACGTGCCCGCGAGCGGCACGGACAACGGCACCGCGAGCGACGTGCGCCCGGCCGGCGCGAGCCCGGTTTGCGCGACGCGCCGGTTGGTCGTTTCCCGGAAGAAGTGGAAATCGTCGTACAGCACCTGCGTGACGGTGCCCTTGAAACGGCCCGGCGTCATCTGACGGTACACCTGATGCCAGCCCGCGATCGCGAGCCCGTGATCGTGCACGTCTTCGTGTGAGCGTGACTGGAACAGCATCGGCACCTCCGGTAAAACCCTGATTCCTCGATGCGGCCGCCGGGTTCACGCGGCACGCATCGCCACAGCTTACCCTCGCAAAATCCCGCGCAGTGCGGCTTCGAACGCAAGACAGGCCGCCGACAGCGCGGCGGCCTGCTCGTCGATCAGCCTGACATAGCGGCGAAACGACGGCATCCGGTTCACGACCTCGCTGCCGCCGAACGGCACGATCGCGAGCGTCCAGCGGCCGTCGCGCGCGGCGATCGCGCAGTCGGTCAGGTGCAGCCCACGCAGCGCGTCGGCCAGCGACGGCTCGGCAAGCAGCGCGGCCAGCGTGTCGATGAAGACGGGGTCGCATCCGGGCGCGGGCACGGGCTCGATACCCGTACGGCGCAGCCAGCCGGTCTGCCGCACGCATGCGCTGCCCTGCGCGGCCGGGCCGTCGACGGCGGCCGTCACCGTCACGCTGACCGTATGCATCAGGAACTGGCGCTCGACGCGCTCGTCGATGCCCACGCGCACGCCGTTCGGCAACCGTGCCGAGACGCCACCACCGACCCCGTCTGCATCGCGCACGGCCCGCAGGTCGGCGAGCACGCGCGCGGCGATCGCGCCGGGCCGATGGCCGGGCGGCGGCGCATCGGGCGCCGCACGCCACGGGCCAAGCGCGGCCTTCACGACGCGACGTGCTCGTTGCGCAGCACGTCCTCGACCGGCACCGGCCTGAACGGATGCCGCCGCTGCACGACGAGCGTCCAGAACAGCGCATACAGCGCGGTGAGCCCGAGCATCGCGCCGAACGGCACATAGATGTCGCGCGGGTTCATGCCGGGCGGCGTGATGTACCAGATCGCGAGCACGATGCCGACGCTCGACACGATCTGCGGCAGCGGGAACAGCGGCGAGCGGTACGGGCGCGGCAAGTCAGGCCGGCGGATGCGCAGCATCACGACCGACGCGGTGACGAGCAGGTACGCGGTGCCCCACGCGCAGGTGGCGGCGAGCACGAGGTGGAGGATGCTGTCGAGGTTGCCGTTGATCAGCCACGCATGAACGATCGGCACGATCGCCGACGCGACGATGCCGACCACCGGCGTCTTGAAGCGCGGATGCAGGTACGCGAAGCAGCGCGGCAGCGCGCCGTCGATCGCCATCCCGTACAGGATGCGCGGCAGCCCGGCCATCAGCGTGTTGATCGTCGCGGCGCCCGCGCACAGGAACGCGATGCCGAACCAGATCCGCCCGAACGGCCCGAGCACCTGCAGCGCGAACGCGGGAATCGCGCCCGGCGTGTCGAGCAGATGCGTGAGGCCGTCGGGGCTCACCGGCACGTTCGCGACCTGGCGGCGGATCGCCGCGCCGTACAGGAACATGCAGATCGCGACGCCGACGAGGCCGAGCGCCATCGCGCGCGGAATCGTGCGCCCCGGCGCCTTCATTTCCGGCGCGAGCGGCGTGACGAACTCGCAGCCGACGAACATGAACATTGCCATCCCGACCAGCGACAGCACGGACGGGATCGACGTACCGACTTCCGAGCCGCCGAACCAGCCGTCCAGATGAACGGCCGGCGCGGCCGCGAGCCCGAGAATCCCGAAGATCATCAGCGACAGCCACATGCCGGCCGTCAGCACGATCTCCAGCTTGCTGAACACCTTGATGCCGATAATGTTGGTGATCGCGAACGTGACCACGAGGCCGACGCCGACGAGCCACGAACTATTGTGCTTCTCGAACGCGGCGTTCAGCGATTCGAAGTTCACGAGCGCCATGATGCCGCTCAGGATCGTCTCGGCGGTGCCGGCGAACACGTGCACGAGGAAATACGCGGAAATCGTGCCGGTGATCGCCCAGAAGCGGCCGAGCCCGCACGACAGGTAATCGTAAACCGAGCCGGCCGTCGGCAGCATCGCGGCGGCTTCGGAGAAGGTCGTCGCCTGCGCCTGCATCATCACGAACGCGACGATCATCGCGACCGCGAACGCCCAGCCGCCCATCCCGAAGCCCGACGTCGCGGTAAGAATCACCGGGCTCGCCATGATGAGGCCGACCGCGCTCGCCAGCGCGGTCGGGAAACCGACCGCACCGGCCTTCAATGCGGCGCCGCCGCCTGCTTCAGCCGGCGAGCCGGCGGACGTATCGCCCGCGGCGCCGGTCATTCCCGACCATCCCGACATCGTTGTCTCCTTCGTGGGTTGGCCCGAACCGGCGCTTCGTCAGCGGCCGGGGCCAGATGCTTTGCGGTCGGCCCCGGGCGGTGCGTCAGCGCGTCGATGCCCGGGGCCCCTGTCGATCACGGCGTGATCCGATGTCGAAAAAATACGCAGGCAAAATAATCCGGTCATAGCGCAAATCGGCAAACCCGCGATGGCGTTTACCCGCCGCCGCGGGTTGGCCGGTCACGCCGTCATGCGAACGGCACGGCCTCGAAGCCGGCCGCGAGCGCGTCGACGATCCGGTCGAGCTGTTCGCGCTGGATCACGAGCGGCGGCGACAGGATGATCTTCGTGCCGACCGGGCGCACCAGCACGCCGTTCTCGCGCGCGACTTCCGCGACCGCGTTCGCGTAGCCGGACAGCGGATCGATCGGCTCGCGCGTGTCCTTGTTCGCGACGAGGTCGAGCGCGAGCATCAGCCCCTTGCCGCGCACCTCGCCGACCGCCGCGAAGCGTTCCGCGAACGGCCGCAGCGCTTCGAGCAGATACGCGCCCTGCTTCGCCGCATTCGCCGGCAGATCCTCCTTCACGACGATGTCGAGGCTCGCGATCGCGGCCGCGCATGCGACTGGGTGGCCGGCGTACGTGTAGCCGTGCATGATCGCCCCGCCGAAATCGGCGTTCGCGGTGAACGCGTCCTCGATCCGCGCGTTCACGACCGTCGCGCCGAGCGGCACGTAGCCCGACGAAATCCCCTTCGCGAGACACATGATGTCCGGGCGCACGCCCCATCCGCGGCTGCCGAACATACTGCCGCTGCGGCCGAAGCCCGTCACGACTTCGTCGGCGATCAGCAGCACGCCGTAGCGGTCGCACACCTCGCGCACGAGCGGCCAGTAGTTGGCCGGCGGCACGATCACGCCGCCCGCGCCCTGGATCGGCTCCGCGATGAACGCGGCGACGGTGTCCGGGCTCTGAAACTCGATCTCGCGCGCCAGCATTTCCGCGCAGATCCGGCCGAGTTCCTCCGGGTCCTGCGTAAACGGATTGCGGTACAGCCACGGCGTCTCGACGTGGAAGCAGCCGGGCAAATTCGGCTCGTAGTTGCGGCGGAACACCGTGTTGCCGTTCACCGACGCGCCACCGAAATGCGTGCCGTGATAACCCTGCTTCAGCGAGATGAACTTCGTGCGATCGGCCTGGCCGCGCACCTTCCAGTACTGGCGCGCGATCTTCAGCGCGGTCTCGATCGAATCGGAGCCGCCCGAGCTGTACAGCACGCGGCGCATCCCTTCCGGTTCGAGCATGTCGATCACCTTCTTCGACAGCTCCTCGGCGCGCGGATGCGAGATGCCGTCGAACAGCTGGAAGTATTCGAGCTCGTCGAGCTGGCGCACGATCGCGTCCTTCACTTCCTGGCGGTTGTGGCCGACGTTTACGTTCCACAGGCCCGCGACGCCGTCAACGAGCTGCTTGCCGGTTTCGTCAAACACGTAGCAGCCGTCGCCGCGCACGATGCGGATCGGCTTGCGCTGTTTCATGTCGTTCGGGTGCAGCATCGGGTGCCAGAACTTCGCTTCGTTGTAGCTCATTGCAGTCTCCACTTTCGGATCGGTTGTTGCGGTTTTTGCGGTTCTTGCGGTGGTCGGATCGGCCCGCGCGTCAGTGCGCGATGCACACGGATTTGGTTTCGGTGAAGCCTTCGATCGCGTACTGCCCGAATTCGCGGCCGATGCCCGATTGCTTGTAGCCGCCGAACGGCATCGACGGATCGAGCGGGATATGGCAGTTCACCCACACGGTGCCAGCCTCGATCCGCGGAATGAGGTTCATCACGCGTTTCAGGTCGTTGCTCCAGATGCTCGCGGCAAGGCCGTACGGCGACGCGTTCGCGAGCCGCACCGCGTCGGCCGCGTCGTCGAATGGCACGACGACGATCACCGGGCCGAATACCTCGTCGCGCACGATCGCGCTGTCCGGATGCGGATCGGCTATCACGGCCGGCTTCACGTAATAGCCGGGCAGATCGTCGGCCGGCGTGCCGCCCGCGAGGAACGTGAGGCCCGCGCGGCGCGCGCCTTCGATGTGCTCGACCACCTTGTCGCGATGGTGCGCGGACACGAGCGGGTTGATCTGCGCGGTGGTGTCGAGCCCCGCGCCGAGCTTCATCGACTGCGCGACACCGGCGAGGCCATCGGCGAGCTGCGCGAACTTGCTGCGATGCACATAGATGCGCGACGCGGCCGCGCACACCTGCCCCTGGTTGAAGAACGCGCCGGCGGCGACGCCATCGAGCGCCTGCGCGACGTCGACGTCGTCGAGCATCACGATCGGGTTCTTGCCGCCGAGCTCCAGCGAGAAGCGCGTCATGTTCTGCACGGCCGCCGCGCCGACCAGCTTGCCGGTCGCGGTCGAGCCGGTGAACGAGATCTTCGCGATCGACGGGTGGCTCGCGAGCGCCGCGCCGCAAACGCGCCCACCCGTGACGACGTTGAACACGCCGGGCGGCACGCCGGCTTCGCGTGCGAGCTCGGCCAAGCGCAGCGCGGTGAGCGGCGTTTCCGGCGACGGCTTCAGCACGATCGTGCAGCCGGCCGCGAGCGCGGGAATCAGTTTCCACACCGCGATCATCAGCGGGAAATTCCACGGCACGATCGCGGCGACCACGCCGACCGGCTCCTTGCGCGTATAGGCCGTATAGCGCGCGCCGGGCGGGAACGGAATCGACACGTCGAGCGTCTGGCCGGTGATCTTGGTCGCCCAGCCGGCCATGTAGCGCACATATTCGACGCTCGCGCCGACCTCGATCGCGCGCGACACGTGAATCGACTTGCCCTGGTTCAGCGTTTCGAGCTGCGCGAGCGTTTCGGCGTCGGCTTCGATCAGGTCCGCGAGTTTCAGCAGGATGCGTTCGCGGTCGGCCGGCCGCAGCCCGCTCCAGATGCGCGCGTCGAACGCGTGTTTCGCGCTGGTGACGGCACGGTCGACGTCATTTGCGTCGGCGTCCGCGACCGTGGCCAGCCGCTCGCCCGTGGCCGGGTTGTACACGTCGAGCCGTGCCGCCGCATGCGCGGGCTGCATGGCGCCGTCGATGAAGTGGCCGAAATCGCGCGCGACGAAGGTGCGCACGGTGTCGCTGACGGCGACGAAGTTCGTGTTGCTCATGGGCGTCTCGTTGATTGTCGTGGCTGGACCGCGTGCCGGTGAGGCACGCGGGCGTCGGACCACTGTATCGACGAGGAATCACGGCGGGTGAGCGCAAATTGGCAGCGCGTCATCGGCAAGACGATCGCGCATCGAATTGCACGATCTCGCGGGCCGGCCGGCAGCGCGATTACAGGAACAATGCGCCGACCAGCTCCGTGCGATTCGACACGCCGAGCTTGCGGTACATGCGCATCAGGTGGGTCTTGATCGTCGGTTGCGCGAGCGCGAGATCGCGCGCGATCTCCTTGTTCGAGCGGCCGTCGCGCACGAGCCGTGCGATCTGCTCCTCGCGGTAGGTCAGCCGTTCCTCGCAACCGATCCGGTGGATTCCGCGCCGTGCACGCAGCAGCGGGCTCAGCGCCGCTTCGGCGACGGGTTGCAGCCGCGCGAGCGCGTCGATCTCGCCGGGTGCGAACCGTCCTGCCGTGCCGTTGCCGTTCGCATCGCCCATGCCGAAGCGCAGCAGCGAGAACGCGCCGACCGTGCGGCCCGCGTCGCGCAGCCAGATCTCGACGACGTCGGCCACGTCGTGCCGCCGCAGAAACCGGGTCCAGTACGCGGACGCGGCGCGTCTTTCGTCAGGCAGTTGGGATGCGAGCGTGACGACCGCGCATTCGCCCGCCGCGCAGCGCGACGGATGCAGCGGATCGAGCATCCGGTAGCGGGCGACATAGGTGCGATGCATCGATTCCGGCATCCCGAACAGCTCGAAATCGGCCGGCTCGCCGCTGTGGTCGAGCCGGTAGAACACGATCGCCGACGGGCTCGCGAATGCGTCGAACGCGTCCACGCACGCGCGCAGCGTGCGTCGCCAGTCGGCGGCGTCGTGGTCGGCGGAAACGAATGAGGTCGGCATCGGGAATCGGCTGGCGGATGGACGACAACAGAATGTCGAAGTCCGGGCCAGCCTACCGGCGCCGAAAAGCGCCGGTGAGCACAAATCGGCAAATCGTCCCCGGGCGACCCGTGGCCGGTGGCCGGTTCAGCCGAGACGATATCGGCGCGCGGCGGTGCGCGCGCCTCGTTTCAGCGGGCGTTCGCGGCGAACGTGTCGCAGGCGCTCACCTCGCCCGATTCCATCCCCCGCCGCAGCCAGTACACGCGCTGTTCGCTGGTGCCGTGCGTGAAGCTTTCGGGCACGACGTAGCCCTGCCCTTGCTGCTGCAGACGGTCGTCGCCGATCGCGGCAGCGGCCTTCAGCCCCTGCTCGAAATCGCCGGGCTCCATCAGCCGCTGGTTCGCGCGCTGCGCGTTGTTCGCCCACACGCCGGCGAAGCAGTCGGCCTGCAGCTCCATCCGCACCGACAGCGCATTCGCGCGCGTCTGGCTCGACCGCCGGCGCGCGGCATCGACCTTGTCGGCGATGCCGAGCAGGTTCTGCACGTGATGGCCGACTTCGTGCGCGATCACGTAGGCCTGCGCGAAATCGCCGCCCGCGCCGAAACGCTTGCGCAGCTCGTCGTAGAAGCCGAGATCGATGTACACGTTGCGGTCGCCCGGGCAGTAGAACGGCCCCATCGCGGTCTGGCCGGTGCCGCACGCAGTCGGCGTCGAGTTCGTGAACATCACGAGCTTCGGCGGTTCGTACTGCGCGTGCAATTGCGTGTTGAACACGCCCGTCCACGTGCGTTCGATATTGCCGAGCACCTTGCGCGTGAACACCGCGCCCGGATCGTTCGCCGGCGCGCCCTGGTGCTGAGTCGGCGCGGGTTGCGCCTGCTGCTGGCGGCCCTGCAGCGCCGACGCGCCTTCGAGCACGACGCGCGGGTCGATCCCGAAGAAATACGATGCGGCCAGCGCGACCACGATCGTGCCGATGCCGATCGTCGCGCCGCGCCCGCCGCCGAAACCGCCGGCGCCACGGCGATCCTCGACGTTCATGCTTTCTCTTTCGTCGTCCAGCCTCATTGCCGGCCCCTCCCTGTTCTTGTCGATGGTCCGCCCGCGCCAACGCGCGACCGGGCGATACGCCGTGGCGACACGATCCGTCGGCGGACGCGATACCTGCGCATCGGATGCCCGCTCGCGCCGATCCCGCCTGCCGCATTTTGCCGGCCGCGCCCTTGCGGGTCGCACCATTCGTACGACGGAATCGGACGGCCGACGCGCCGCGCGCCGCTGCGCGCCCGCCCACGCTATTTTGCCGGGCTTTCGTGGCTTATCGCAAAAATGTGGAGGATAGAGCGATTCGGCGCCGAACATCGTCAGCCTTTGCAAAATGGGCCCCGGCCGCCGCGCTTGGCCATCCGGACGGCCCGCGTTCATCCTTTCGGCGGATACCGGCGCGCGCCGGCGCCGCCTAAAGTGGCCGGAACACCCCCCTTTCCGGAGAACGACATGACGCACCCGCCACCCCGCACGATCGCGATCACCGGCGCAGGCACCGGCATCGGCGCTGCGTGCGCGCGCCGCTTCGCCCGTCGCGGCGACCGCGTCGTGCTGATCGGGCGCCGCCCGGCGCCGCTCGCTGCACTCGCGGCCGAAACGGGCGGCCTCGCGCTTGCCGGCGACGCCGCCAGCCCCGCCGACTGGGCCGGCTTCCTGCCGCGCATCGCCGAACGCTTCGGCCGCGTCGACGGGCTCGTCGCCTGCGCGGGCGGCCACGGCGTCGGCCGCGCGGACGAAACCGGCGACGCGCAATGGCGCGACGCGATGCACGCGAACCTCGACACCGCATTCGTCAGTGCGCGTGCGTGCCTGCCCGACCTGATCGCGCAGCGCGGCAATATCGTGCTGGTCGCGTCGATCGCCGCGCTCGCGGCCGGGCCCGGCGTATGCGGCTACACGGTCGGCAAGCACGCGCTGCTCGGGCTGGCGCGATCGCTCGCACGCGACTACGGCCCGCACGGCGTGCGGGCAAACGCCGTCTGCCCGGGCTGGGTCCGCACGCCGATGGCCGATGCGGAAATGGCACCGCTGATGGCCGCGCACGGCGATTCGCTCGACGCCGCGTACACCCGCGTGAGCGCCGACGTGCCGCTGCGGCGCGCGGCCGATCCCGACGAGATCGCGGCCATCTGCGCGTTCCTGGCGTCGCCCGACGCGTCGTTCGTGACCGGCGCGACGCTCGTCGCGGACGGCGGCGCGATGGTCGTCGACGTGCCGACGCTCGCGTTCGACCGGCTTTGACGCCACCGGAAGGCGTCGCGCGTGCCGGCGCGCTTCCGAATCCGTTAACATCGTCCCGATCCGCCGCCCGGGCGCGGCACCGCCTCACCGTTCGGAACGCGATGAACATCCGGTTTCTTGAAACCTTCGTCTGGCTCGCGAAGCTGGAAAACTTCCGGCTCACGGCCGAGAAATTGCACACCACGCAGGCCGCCGTGTCGAGCCGCATCGCATCGCTCGAGGAAGCGTTCGACGTGCGCCTGTTCGACCGCAACACGCGCTCGGCCACGCTCACGCCCGCGGGCCGGCGCATGCTGGCCTACGCGGAGCGGATCGTGCGGCTCGACGGAGAAATGCGGCGCGACATCGACGCGGCGAGCGATGCGGGCCTGATCCGGATCGGCGTGATCGAATCGATCGTGCACAGCTGGTTTCCCGCGCTGATGGCGCAACTGCGCGAGCGCTACCCGCGCCTCGACGTCGAGATCACCAGCGACACGACGCTGCATCTGACGCGCCTGCTCAGCACCGACGGCGTCGACCTGATCCTGCAGACCGATCCGGTGCCGGGGCCGGACTTCACGAACCTGCCGCTGTGCGAATTCCCGGTGCGCTGGGCCGCGAGCCCGCGCCTCGGGCTCGGCGGCCAGCCGCTGGACGTCGCGCGCCTGGCCGGGTTTCCGATCATCAGCTTCTCGCGCCATTCGGGGCCGCACGCGACGATCGAGCGGCTGTTCGCTGCCGTCGAACGGCCGGCCAGCATCAACTGCATCACGTCGGTCGCCGCGATGATCCGCCTCGTCGCCGACGGCTTCGGCGTGGCCGCGCTGCCGCCTGCGATCATCGGGCGCGAGCTGCACGAAGGCACGCTCGAACTGCTCGACGTCGAGCCCGAATTCCCGGCGCTGCCGCTCGTCGCGACGTACCGCAGCCAGGGGTTGCCGGTGGCCGCGCGCATCGCGGAACTCGCGAACGAAGTGGCGCGTGCGACGGGGGCCGCCGATCGCGTCGACGCAACGGCCGCCGACTCAATGCCCACGCGCAACGCGACCGCGACAACGACGCGCCGCCCGGCGAAAGCGAAGCGCACGACGAAAGCCGCGTCGCCTGCCGCGCCCACCGCCAAACGCCGCCCGCGCCGCTCATAAGAAAACCTGTTCACCGCGAATTTGTTTTCTTGTTGGACTGGCGCGGCCGGTCTTCGGGACACTGAGGTTCCTGACATCCCCGTCACGAGGAACCCCGCGATGACCCGCTTTTCCCTTCCGCACGGCCAGCTTTGCGTCTGGACGGATATCGACCCCGCGCACGAGGCCGATTTCAACGCGTGGTACGACCGCGAGCACATGCAGGAGCGTGTCGCGATTCCCGGCTTCACGCATGCGCGGCGGTTTCGCGCGACCGACGGCGGCCCGCGCCGATACCTCGCGCTGTACGTGACGGATTCGCTCGACGTGTTCCGCGGCGACGCGTACCGGCGGGCGTTCACGCAGCAGACCGCATGGTCGCTCGCGAACTTCGCGCGCATGACGGGTACACAGCGGCGTGTCGGCGAGCTGACGATCGAGGCCGGCGACGGCGAAGGCGCGCATCTCGCGCTGTTCGTGCTGCCGCCCGACCGCATCGATGTGCCCCGCCTGCGCGAGCGCTTCGACACGGCCCTGCAAGAACCGGGCATCCACGCCGCGCGACTCTTCCGCACGTCGCCGGACCTGTCCGCGCCGATCGGCGCCGCCGCGGCCGCCTGCCCGGCCGCCGATGCACTGGTGCTGATCGAAGGCAGCGACGCAGCGGCCACGCGCCGCGTGGCCGCCTCGCTCGCCGGACACGACGACGTGCGCACCTTCGGCCTGCTGTGGCGCGCCGCTTCGCCGCTGCCTGCCCGGCGCCGCGACGCCGAAACGGAACCGGCCGCCGCTGCCGCGCTGTCTGCCTGAAACGCCCGACGCCGACGCCAACACCGGCCCCACGCTTCATCCCGTCACCCGTCACGATCTGCCCAATACCATGAACACGCTCGCCCAGCCCGCCGCCCACGCGCCCCGCCGTGTCCGCAACAGCCGACTCGCGACCGCGAGCATGATCGGCACGTCGCTCGAGTGGTACGACTTCACGATCTACAACACGCTCGCCGCGCTCGTTTTCAACCATCTGTTCTTCCCGTCGGTCGATCCGCTGGCCGGCACGATCCTCGCGTTCTCGACCTACGCGGTCGGCTATGTGTCACGCCCGCTCGGCGGCTTCGTGTTCGGCAACCTCGGCGACCGCATCGGCCGCCGCGCGGTGCTGATGCTCACGCTCGTGCTGATGGGCGTGACGACCGCGTTGATGGGCGCGCTGCCGACCTACGCGCAGGCCGGCATCCTGAGCCCGATCCTGCTCGTCGCGCTGCGTTTCGTGCAAGGCGTCGCACTCGGCGGCGAATGGGCCGGCGCGGTGCTGCTGTCGGTCGAGCATGGCGACCAGAAGCGGCGCGGGCTGTCCGCGTCGTGGACGCAGATCGGCCCGTCGTTCGGCACGCTGCTCGGCACCGGCTGCATTGCGCTCGTCACGCTGTCGACCACCTCGGACAACTTCCTGTCGTGGGGCTGGCGCGTGCCGTTCGCGGCCAGCGCGCTGCTCGTCGCGTTCGGCTTCTGGGTACGGCGCGGCGTCGACGAAACGCCGCAGTTCGAGCAACTCGCCGAATCGCACGCGACCGCCGAAGTGCCCGTCGCGGACGTGCTGAAGTACCACTGGAAGCGCCTGCTGATCGCGGGCGGCTCGCGAATCGGCTCGGACGTGCTGTACGCGCTGATCGTCGTATTCACGCTGACCTACGTGACGACCGTGCTGCACCTGTCGCGCCCCGTCGCGCTGACGGCCGTGATGATCGGCACGGCCTGCAACGCGCTCGCGGTGCCGTTCTTCGGCGCGCTGTCGGACCGTTTCGGCCGTCGGCCCGTGTATCTCGCCGGCGCAATGGCCGGCATCGTATGGGCGTTCGTGTTCTTCGCGCTGCTCGATTCGGCGCGCCCCGCGGCGATCGTCGCGGCCGTCGCGATCGGCCTCGTGATCCATGCGGTGATGTATGGCCCGCAGGGCGCGTTCGTGACCGAGCAATTCCCGACGCGCGTGCGCTATGCGGGCTCGTCGCTTGCGTACACGCTCGCCGGCATCGTCGGCGGCGGCTTCGCGCCGCTCGTGATCGCCGCGCTGTTCCGGCAGACGGGCACGACGACGGCCGTGTCGCTGTACGTCACCGCCGCGCTCGTCGTCACGTCGATCGCGCTCGTCGCCGCGCGCGAGACCGCGCACCGGCCGCTCGAGGGCTGAGCATCGCCGCCGGCCGAATCATTCCTTCGCACTTCAAACGGATAGCCGCATGCCAACCCTGTCGTTCAACGTGATTTCCCTGCAACACGCGCCGGCCGCCGTCGACGTCGACATCGAGCGCGTCGTGATCGCCGGCTGGGCCGGACGCGACCCGGCCGCGATCCACGCGCATATCGACGAACTCGCGGCGCTCGGCGTCGCGCCGCCGTCGACCACGCCGTGCTTCTATCGCGTGTCGGCCGCGCTGCTTACGCAGGCACCGTCGATCGGCGTGCTCGGCGCGCGCTCGGGCGGCGAGATCGAATGCGTGCTGGTCGACAGTCCGGCCGGCACGCTCGTCACGGTCGGCTCCGATCACACGGATCGCGAAGTGGAGGCGTACGGCGTGGCCGTGTCGAAGCAGGTGTGCGCGAAGCCGCTCGACCGCGACGCGTGGCGTCATGCGGACGTCGCCGATCACTGGGATGCGCTCGAGATGCGCTCGTGGCTGATCGCGCGCGACGGCGAGCGGACGGCGTACCAGCACGGCGCGATCAGCGGCCTGCTCGCGCCCGACGTGCTGTGGCAGCGGTTCGACGGTCGCCGCACAATGCCCGCGCGCTGCGCGATGTATGGCGGGACGGTCGCCGTCCATGGCGCGATCGCGGCAATGGGCGACGGCGATGCGTTCGAAATGGAACTGCACGATCCGGTGCTCGGGCGCAGTCTCACGCATCGCTATGCAGTCGAGGTGTTGCCGGTCGTCGCGTAACGGCAAGCCGTGACGGCAAGCGGAAAACCGCACGGGGCACGGGCACGACGGCATTCAGGCGTCGCGCCTGTTCCTACCTGTACGACTCAAAGCAGTGGTAGTCCGGAAAGTTGAACTGCGAGTTGCCGCAATACAGCACGCCGGCCAGGTTCGTACATCCACTCAATGTGAACATGATTGCTCCCGCAACCGACATTTTCCACCCGAAGTACCCCATCGCGCCCCCGTTTTCGCGTTATCGGCATTGCCCGACATGATGCGCATCGGACGCGCGCGGGTATGTGGAGAATTGTGGCCCCGCGGCTTCTTCGGTTCGGCATGGCGCGTTTCCGTGCGGGGGCGCAGCCTTTACTGCCTGCCGTTGCTCACCCGAGACAACCGAGCCCCGCCAGCGTCGCCTCCACCGCCGTATCGAGCGGCGTCACCGGCTCGCGGCCGAGCACCGCGGTCACGCGCGCGTTGTCCATCCGGATCGGTTCGCGCCACAGGTAGCGCATCTCGAGCAATTCGCGCAGCGTCGTCACGAACGGCGCGGCAACCCACACGAGCCACCACGGAAAATCGCGCAGCGCCGGCCGCATGCCGTGCCGCTGCGCGACGCGTTGCACGGCCCGCGCCATCTGCATGCCGTCCTCATCCCAATGCCCGTCCAGATGGAAACGCGCGAACGGCTCCAGCGTCTCGCGCCGCTCGATCAGCTCGACCATCGTGCGGGCCACGTCCGGCACATACGCCCATTGATGGCCAACGCCGCGGCTCGGCACGCTGATGGCCGCGACGGGCCGCCCCGGCTTGACCAGCCCCTGCGAGAACCAGCTGTTGCCGAGTTGCGGCCCGAAGAAATCGCCGGCGCGCACGACGATCGTCCGCACGCCGTGCGCGCTGGCGTCCTGCAGCCGCCGCTCCAGTTCGACGCGGATCGCGCCCTTGCGGGTCGCCGGATGCTGCGGCGCATCTTCCCGCAGCACCGGAAATGCATCGGCGCCGAAGTTGTAGACCGTGCCCGG
The DNA here is from genome assembly GCF_020419965.1 of Burkholderia sp. AU39826. Lineage (NCBI taxonomy): Bacteria > Pseudomonadati > Pseudomonadota > Betaproteobacteria > Burkholderiales > Burkholderiaceae > Burkholderia > Burkholderia sp. AU39826. The sequence continues at coordinate 56,211 of NZ_JAIZQG010000001.1, read as the reverse complement.
CAGCACGACGGTCGCCTGCGCGGCCCGCGCCGCCGCGATCGTGTTGTCGATCATCGGCAGCACCTGCGTGGCCCAGTTCCGGTATCCGGGCGGGTTCACCGCATGCACGATCACGCTGCAGCCGCGGGCGGCGCGCACCACCGCATCGCAATCCAGCGCGTCTCCGCGCACCCAGGCGATGCCGTCGCGCTCCACGCCCTCTGCATCGAGCCCGCGCTTGAGCGCACGCACCTGCCAGCCCGCATCGCGCAACTGCCGCGCGACTTCCCCGCCGATCCCGCCGCTCGCGCCGAGCACGAGCGCCTGCCGTTGCATCCCGCCTGCGTTTGCCGTCATTGCCGCTCTCCTTGAATGAAACCATCACGACACGCATTCTGAGGCGCCGATTGCTATCAAGGAATTGCCGAACCCAGTCGATCAGCTATACATTTATGCATGACCACCGATCTGAACTGGGAACGCTACCGCACTTTCCTCGCGGTGCTGACGGAAGGCTCGCTGTCCGGCGCGGCCCGCGCGCTCGGCATCACGCAGCCGACGGCCGGCCGCCATGTCGCGGCGCTCGAAGCCGCGTTCGGCCAGACGCTGTTCACGCGGTCGCCGTCGGGCCTGCTGCCGACCGAGGCGGCGCTCGCGCTGCGCGGCCATGCGGAGGCGCTGCGCAGCGCGGCGGCCGCGTTCGAGCGCGCGGCGGCCAGCCACGGCGCCGGCGTGCGCGGCATCGTGCGGATCTCGGCCAGCGACGTGATCGCCGTCGAGGTGCTGCCGCCGATGCTCGCGCAATTGCGGCGCGACCATCCGGGGCTCGTGATCGAACTGGTGCCGACCGACCGCATCCAGGACGTGCTCAAGCGCGAGGCCGACATCGCGGTCCGGATGGCGCGGCCCGCGCAGGACGCGCTCGTCGCGCGGCGTGTCGGCGAAATCGAGGTCGGACTGTATGCGCGCGACGATTACCTGGCGCACCACGGCGCGCCGGCGACGATCGACGCGCTCGCCCATCACGCGCTGATCGGCTTCGATACGGTCACGCCGTTCATCCGCTCGGCGGGGCGAGGCATGCCGCAGTGGCAGCGCGACGCGTTCGCGCTGCGCACCGACAGCAACCTCGCGCAGCTTGCGCTGATCCGCGCCGGCTACGGGATCGGCTTCTGCCAGACGGCGCTCGCGAAACGCGACGCGCGGCTCGTGCGCGTGCTGCCCGACGGGCCCGCGATGCGGCTGGAAACCTGGGTCGTGATGCACGAGGATCTGCGGACGAGCCCGCGCTGCCGGGCCGTGTTCGATGCACTGGCCAACGGGCTGCGTACGTATGCGGACGGTGAGCTCGCCGAGTAGAAAGCGGCGTGCGTGAATCGCGGGGCCGCGCCATTCGTGGATTTTGCCGGCGAACAGATGTCCGCGATGCGCGCGGCACGGTTTTACATCAGCAATTGACGCGACAGCACCTCGCGCGCCTGGGTGACGGTCTCGCGCTCGCCCGGCAGCGGCGGCGTCAGCGAAAACACCGCGTCGGGCAGCGGCGGCAGCCGGTATTTCGTGCCGAGCCGCATCAGGCCGTCGCCGATCGCCGACGCGCACAGGCAGCCGACCCCGAGCCCCGCCGCGAGCATCGACTGCAGCCCCGCGACGCCCGACGCGCTGTGCACGAGCACGTACGGTGTGTGCTGCTCGTCGAGCGAGCGCACCGCGACCTGATGCATCATGCAGTCGTCCGGCAGCAACACGAGCGGCAGCGGTTCGGGCAACTGCTCGGCGAGCGCGGGCGACGCGACCCACGACAGCGGTTCGCGCCGCAGCACCCAGCGCGTATCGGCCGACACCGGCCGGAACGGCCCGCTCGACATGTTCATCACGACGCCCAGATCGATCTGCCCGCGCGCATGCGCCGCTTCGATATCCGCGCTCTTCATCGCGCTCACGTGCAGGCTCAACTGCGGATAGCACTCGCGCAGCCGCGCCAGCATGCCCGCCACTTCGTTCGTGCGGTAGTAGTCGGTGATCGCGACGCGCAACTCGCCCTTGATCGCCTGCCCACGCAGTTCGTCGAACGCGGCCTCGTTCAGCGCGACGATGCGCCGCGCGTGCTGCAACAGCCGCGAGCCGGCCGGCGTCGGCTCGACACCGCGCTTGCTGCGCACGAACAACGGCACGCCGGCGCGCGATTCGAGCTTGCGCACCTGCTCGCTGACCGTCGATTGCGACAGGTGCAGCAGCGGCGCGGCGGCCGTCAGGCTGCCGGCGTCCGCGACCGCCGCGAACGTGCGCAACTGGTCCAGATCGAAACCGCGCATCGCCTTCCTCCATCCATCGAATAACCCGATGGATGCTACCACTCTTTCCCGCTTTTCCGAACCATGAGCGATGACCAGAATATGGGGTCAACGGCCTGCTCGCGTCCATCGCTTATCGGGCCCTCTTTTTTTCGGATCTGCTTTCATGACGAACAACACCCTTGCCCCCTGCGCGTCGGCCGGCGCGGCTACCGCGGCGACGCCCCGCAGCCATCACGGCTGGGCGCTCGTGGTCCTGCTGGTCGGCGCCATTCTGCCGCCGCTCGACTACTTCATCGTGAATCTCGCGCTCCCGGCCATTCGCGACGGCATCGGCGCGCGCCAGGCCGAGTTGCAGCTCGTCGTGTCGGCCTATGCATGCGCGAACGCGGTCGCCCAGATCACCGGCGGGCGGCTCGGCGACCTGTACGGACGCAAACGCATGTTCATGGTCGGCATGGCCGGCTTCGTGCTCGCGTCGACGCTGTGCGGGCTCGCCGACAACGGCACCGTGCTCGTCGGCGGGCGCGTGCTGCAAGGCCTGTTCGCCGCGATCCTCGCGCCGCAGGTGCTCGCGACGATCCGCAGCGTGTTCAGCCCGCACGAACAGGTGCGCGTGATGGGCTTCTACGGGTTCGCGTTCGGCCTGGCGGCCGTGATCGGCCAGCTCGGCGGCGGCGCGCTGATCAGCCTGCATCCGTTCGGGCTCGGCTGGCGCGCGATCTTCCTCGTCAATCTGCCGATCGGCATCCTGGCGCTGATCGGCAGCTGGCGCTTCATCCCGGAAAACCGCCCGCCGCGCGGCCAGCGCATCGACGTGCCGGGCACGGTGCTGCTGTCGCTGTTCCTGCTGATGCTCGTGTATCCGCTCACGCACGGCCGCGAGGCCGGCTGGCCGCTATGGATGATCGCGTGCGGCGTCGGCGCGCTGCCGATGCTCGGCGCGCTGCTGACGGTCGAATCGCGCCGGCTCGCGCGCGGCCGCGATCCGCTACTCGACGTGCGCCTGTTCCGCAACCCGGTCGTCGCGCTCGGGCTCCTGCTCGCGTTCCTGTTCTACATGCTGAGCGCGTTCTTCCTGAGCTACGGGATTTATCTGCAGGGCTGCCTGAACTGGTCGCCGCTCGCGTCCGGGTTCGCGATCCTGCCGCTCGGGCTCGGTTTTCTCGCGAGCCCGCTGCTGATGCCGCGCCTCGTCGCCCGGTTCGGCGCGTATCGCGTGCTCACACTCGGCTTCGCGATGCTCGCGGCCGGCGTCGCGACCGCCGCCACGCTCGCCCGCGACGGCGCGCCCGGGCCCGGCTTCTATGCGGGCATCGCGGCGATCGGCATCGGGCAAGGGCTCGTGCTGCCGTCGGTCGTACGGATCGTGCTGGCGGAAGTCGACGCGGCCCGCGCGGGCGTGGCGTCGGGAATGGTCAGCGCGATGCTGCAGATTGGCGCGGCGGTCGGCGCCGCGACGATCGGCGGCGTGTTCTTCGCGCGGCTCGGCACGCATCCGGCCGCGCTCGATTACGTGCAGGGGTTCAGGGTGTCGATGTTCACGCTGACGGCCGTGTTGCTCGGCTGCATCGCGCTGTCGATGGCGCTCGGGCCGCTACATCGGCGGCTGCATGCGGATGCGTGACGCCGGATGCGCGACGGAAATGGCCTCGTCAGTCCAACGCAGGCAACCGATGCGGTGCATGCCACGCATGGCCGCTCGCAGGCATCCGGTTTATTTGCGATGCTCGCGCTGCGCTTGCCGCGCCTCCCATTCGGCCAGCTCGACGCGATAGCGCGCAAGCGCTTCGTCGTACAGGTCGAAGACGCACGGCGAGCAGCCGCTGTTGCAGCAGTCTTCCAGTTCGGGTTGGATAGGCGGGATCGGACGGGGATCGTCGATGGACGGATCTCCGGAAGCTTGGTTCGGCACGGCGTGGTCCGGTAATGTGGAGAAGCGAGTATAGGGCGATCCGGGCCGCCGCCGCTTTCGGCAGGGCTGGCCGTCGACGATGAACGCGTCCACGTTCATCATGGCGCGATCGCCGAACGCGGCACGCCGCTGCGTTGCCCCATTTCCGCCCCCACAGGAGCTGCGCGATGGCCGAAGCCGTGAATCCGCCGGAAGTCTGGGCGCCGTTCGGCGCATTCTCGATGGCCGTGATCCAGGGCGACGGCCGAATCGTGCATCTGAAGGGTCAGGTCGCGCTCGACCGCGCCGGGCAGGTCGTCGGCGCCGGCGACATGCGCGCCCAGGTCCGGCAAACGCTCGACAACATCCGCGACGTGCTGGCCGCACTGGGCGGGCAAATGCGCGACGTGATCTCGCTCGTCCATTACGCCATCGACATCGACGCATTCATGCACGCCGGCGACATCCGCAACGCTTATTTCGCCGAACCCTACCCGGTGACGACGACCGTCCAGGTCGAGCGTCTCTACCGTCCCGACCTGCTGATCGAGATCGCGGCCATCGCCGAGATTCCGCTGGCGCGGTTTCGTCGTCCCGGGACGGCCGCATGAAGGGCATCCTGCCCGCCTGAAACCGCGCGCCGGTCGCGACATTCCCGACCGGCGCGCACTTGCTCGCACCCGCTCGCCTACTTCGCGGGCGTGCCCGGCTTCACCGCGTCCGGCTTGTCGGCCAGCGGCTGCCACGCGGCGCCGAGCGAATACCAGTCGACGCGGCGCGTGAGCGTCATGATGCCGGCGAGGATCGCGAACAGCAGCAGCGAGCCGAGCATCAGCGCATTGTCTTCCGACAGCAGCAGCCCGTAGAGCGCCGCGTACAGCATCGCGAGCAGCGCCGTGAACGTCGCGCCGCGCTTCACGCTGTGCAGCACGAACGACAGGTAGAAGCCGAGCAGCCCGATGCATGCGCCGCTCGCCACGAGATACGCATAGCCGAACGCAATGTGTTCGGACAGGCTCAGCAGCAGCAGGAAGAACAGCGCGAGCGACAGGCCGACCAGCGTGTACTGGATCGGGTGAATGCGCAACCGCTTCACGAGTTCGTACATGAAGAAGCTCGCGAACGTGAGCATCACGAACAGCGCACCGTATTTCGTCGCGCGTTCGGCCTGCAGATAGACGTTCACGGGTTCGATCACCGACACCGACGCCCTCTCGATCCCACCGTCGCCGTTGCCGTTGCCGGACGCCACTTGCTCGCGCGCCTTCGTGTTGAACGACGTCACGCGCCAGTTGCTGACGAAGCCGCGCGCATCGACCGTGCGCTCGGCCGGCAGGAATTCGCCGCCGAAGCTCGGGTGCGGCCACGTCGATTTCAGCGAGAAGTCGTTCTGGTCGCCCACCGGCGCGAACGCGATCGACTCCGCACCGGCCAGCGGCAGCGCGATGCTGAACGGCACGACCGCCGCCCCCGCGTTTGCGTCCGCCAGCGCCGCGAGATCGACGTTCGCATGCACGCCCTGGCGCAGGCTGTCGAGCCGCGTGCCCTGCTCCACGTCGATCCGCGTGCCGCCGATGCGCAGGTCGGGCTGCGCCTTCAGCCCGCGAAGATCGCCGATGCCGAGCGCGACGTACGCGCCATCGACCTTGAAGCTCACGTGGCCGTCGGCCTGCGGCAGCTTCTTCAGGTCCGGCAGCGGCAGCGTGCCGGTCATCCGGCTGTCGAGCGCGTACACGAGCGCCTTGTGAATGCCGCGATAGCGCGTGCTGACCGACAGCGTGCCGTCGACGTTCAACGTCTTCGGGAACACGAGCAGCCGTTTCGCCTCGCTTTTCAGGCTGGCTTTCGCCTTCCCGCCGGCCCGCACGTCGTCGCTCACGCGCGTGACTTCCGTGTAACGGACGACGAGCACCGGCCCCGTCACCGTCTGCGGCCCCGCATAGCTCGCCCAGATGCTTTCCAGCGCACTTTGCCGATAGTCGGCGCGTTCCCGCACGATGCTCTGGACCATCTGCAGCGGGATCAGGATCGCCAGCGCGAGAAACGCGGTAATCATGGACTTGAACAACAGGACTCGATTCATTGCTGACAGGTACCGGAGTGGAAGGTACGGTCAGCATGAGCGGCCCCGGTGAAGGGCGATTGAAGCCGATGTGAAGCGAATGTGTGGCGGGCGTGAAGCGCGCGATCAGCCCGCCGACGGCAGCGTGAGCGTCGCGCATGCGCCGCCTTCCGCGCGGTTCGCGAGCGCGACCTGGCCGCGGTGCAGCATCGCGACCTCGCGGACGAAACACAGCCCGAGGCCCGTGCTGCGATCCTGCCCGTCGGGCCTCGGTAGCGAATAGAAGCGTTCGAACACGCGCGACAATGCGTAGTCGGGCACGCCAGGGCCGTCGTCCGTGACGCGCACGACCGCGACGTGCGCCCTGCCCGCCGGCTGCCGCTCGAGCGCGATCCGGATGGTGCTGCCCGACGGCGCGAAATCCAGCGCGTTGTCGAGCAGGTTGCCGAGCGCCTGCCGCAGCAGGAACGGATCGCCGTCGACGACCACCGCATCGGCTCCATCGGCCGCATCCGCCGCACCATTCGCGTCGATCCGCAAGCTCACGCCGCGCTGCCGCGCGCGCGGCTCGATATCGTCGACGAGCTGTTCGAGCACCGGCCGCAGCGCGACCGGTTCGTGCACCGACAGGCGCTGCTTCTGCTCGACCTCGGCCAGCGCGAGCAGCTTGCGGATCATCTGTTCGAGGCGGCCGGCCTGGCGGCGGATGTTCTCGGTGAAGCGCCGGCGATTCGCGACCGGCATGTCCTCCTGCAACAGCTCGGCCGCGCCGCTGATCGCGGCCAGCGGGCTCTTCATCTCGTGCGTGAGCGTGTGGATGTAGGTTTCGACGTATTGCCGGTCTTCCAGCCGCCGATGCATGCTTTCCACCGCGCGCCCGAGCTCGGCCAGCTCGTTCGCGCCCTGCAGCGGCATCGACGCGCGCTCGCCGGCCGCGATCGCCCGCGCATAGCGCTGCAGGCGCCGCAGCCCGAGCACCAGCCACCCCGTGCACGCGACGCCGATCAGCATCGCGCCGCCCATCAGCAACGCACCGTACAGCATGATCTTGCGCTGGCTGCGCGCGATGAACGGCGCGACCGTCTGGTTCGGTTTCGCGATCGTCAGCACGCCGATGATCTCGTCGCCGCGCCGGATCGGCGCCGCCACGTGCATCACGGTGCTGCCGTCGTCGTACGGATCGCTGCGCGTGCTGCGCGCGCCGTATTCGCCGCGCAGCGTCCGGTACACGTCGTTCCAGCGCGAATAGTCCTGCCCGACCGCGCTGCCGGACGAGTCGTAGCGCACGATGCCGTGCGCGTCGGTAATGTAGAGGCGGTAGCCGATCGCGTTCTTCTGGATGCCCCACACGTTCGCGCTGACCGGGCGCTCGTGCAGTTTCCCGAGCTGCCGCGCGAACGCGCCGTCGGCGATATGCCCGTTCGCCATGTCGTCGGCGGCCAGCGTCGCCAGCACCTGCGCGGTGTCGACGAGCGTGTCCTCCATCGCTTCGCGCACGCCGGGCTTCACCTCCTGCACGAACACGCGCAGCGTGATCAGCGCGGCCAGGCCGACGATCAGGAAAAAGCCGAAGAAGATGCGCAGGCCGATATGCATGGGCGGAGCCGATCGTTACGGTTGCAGCGAATAACCCATCCCGCGATGCGTGCGGATCGGGTCGCGCTCGGGATCGATCGCGCGCAGCTTGGCGCGCAGCGTCTTGATATGCGTGTCGACCGTGCGGTCGGCCGAATCGAGCGCTTCGTGCCACACGAGATCCATCAGTTGCTCGCGCGAGTAGATGCGCCCCGGATGCCGGACCAGCAGCGCGAGCAGCCCGAATTCGTACCGCGTGAGGTCCAGCGCGTGGCCGAGCCACGACACGCGCGCGCCGTCGATGTCGAGCGTGAAGCCGGAGGCAACCGGTGCGCACGCATCGGCCGGCGCGGGCGCGGGCACCGGTTCCGGCGCGGCCGCCCGGTGGAAGCGGCGCAGGATCACGCGCACCCGCGCCGCCAGCTCGCGCGGCGAAAACGGCTTGACGACGTAATCGTCGGCGCCGATCTCGAGCCCGACGATCCGGTCGATCTCGTCGTGCCGCGCGGTCAGGAAGATCACCGGAATATCGGTGAACGTGCGCAGCCGCCGGCATACCTCGAAACCGCTGAGGTCCGGCAGGCCGACGTCGAGCACCACGAGATCGACACGCGTAGCGCGCAGCTGATCGAGCGCCGCCTGCCCGAGCGTGCAGTGCATGGTCTGCATGCCGTCGGTGCCGAGGGCATAGACGATCGTGTCCGCGATCGCCTGTTCGTCTTCGACGATCAGGATGGTGGGCTGGGTCATGGCCTCGGATTCGGGTCTCGGATTCGGTCTCGGATTCGGGTCTCGGGTTCGGGTCTCGGGTTCGGGTCGCGCGATCCGGTGCGACATTGTACGCACGGCCGGACCCAGCACGCCCTCCCCGGTGCACTACGCGACTCGTCCGCTCACCGGAATCGACGCACCGGTGATCGCCTGCGCGTCGGGCGACAGCAGGAATCCGATCGTCGCCGCGAGCTGTTCCGGGCGGACCCAGCGCGAGAAATCGGCGTCGGGCATGTCCTTGCGGTTCGGCGGCGTGTCGATGATGCTCGGCAACAGCGCGTTCACGGTCACGCCGCGATCGAGCAGCTCCGCCGCGAGCGCCTCGGTGAGCCGCGCGACACCCGCCTTCGCGGCCGCATACGCGCCCATCCCCGCGCCGGCCTTGAACGCCGCGCCCGCGCCGATGTTGACGATGCGGCCGGCCTGGCTCGCCACCAGGTATGGCAGCGCGGCCTTCGACGCATTCAGCGCCGTCTTCACGTTCAGTTCGTACATGCGGTCCCACGTGGCGGCATCGCCGTCGGCGATCGTCTGCCACACGAATGCGCCGGCGATGTTCAGCAGCGCGTCGACCCGGCCGAATTCGCGGTTGACCGTTTCGAGCGCCTGCACGGCGGCCCGCGGATCGACGAGATCGATGCCGCCGATGCGCAACGCATCGGCCGGCACGCCGGGCAGCGCCTGCGCCGCCGGAGCCGTGCCGCGGCCGATCAGCGCGACGCGGGCGCCGCGCTCGCCGAGCCACGCGGCCGTCACGACGCCCAGATGACCGAAGCCGCCGGTGATCGCGACTGCCTTGCCTTTCAGGTGGTGTTCCATCGATGTGTTCTCCTGGATCGAGGGTGATGGGTTGAAATGCCGACAGCGTAGCGCCGTTCACGCGTTCGTGCGCACGGCGATGAGGGTGCCGTAATGCGGTTTCGGCCGTTTCGCTTTGGTTGCGCGGGAGCCCGCCCGGCGGCGTCAGGAAGCGGATCGCGGCCCACACGCCGTGGGGCATCGCAACGTCGCGGGAGAGATCGGTTGCCGAGGATTGCCGAGGGTTGGACGTCGGCGAGCCTATGCGCCGCGGCACCCCATGCCCGGCCCGACAAGCGCGCCAACGGACGGCCGGGCATAATGCGCGATGCCCGCCAGGCGCGGCGCGCGGCACGACAACCAAGCCCGCCTGCCCGACGGCACGTACCACCGCCGACTCGCCTCCCCAATCTCAACCGTCAATCCCATGCAAGTACTCGTCATCGGAACCGGCAAGCTCGCCAACGAGTTGCTCGGCTCGCACACGCTCGACCCGGCCGCCTGCCACGTGATGCCGTGGTCGGACAGCGCGCGAACCGACGCCCGACGTAGCGACGCCCGAACGATCGTCGTCCATGCCGGCTCGGGCCGCGAACTCCCCGACGCGATCGCATTCTGCCAGGCCACCGCGTCGCCGCTCGTCGAATTGTCGACCGGCTCCGACCTCGAAACGGGGACGTACGGCTTTCCGGTCGTGCTGTGCCCGAACACGAACATCCTGATGCTGAAGTTCATGTGCATGCTGGAAGCCAGCGGCCACCTGTTTCGCGACTGCGAGATCGGCGTGACGGAATCGCATCAGGCCGGCAAGACGTCCGTCCCCGGCACGGCCGTCGGTATCGCCCAATCGCTCGGCGTACGGCCGGAAGACATCCGCTCCGTGCGCGACCCGGCCGTGCAGCGCACCGAATTCGGCATCCCCGACGATCAGCTCGGCCGCCATGCGGTTCACCGGATACGCATCGACGACGGCACATGCAGCCTGCAATTCGAATCGCGCGTATCCGGCGCGACACCCTATGCGGATGGCGTATCGCGCATCGTCGAAGCCGTCCGGCAGCACGATCTCGAGCATCGCCGCTATTCGATCGTCGAGTTCATCCGCAACGGCTGGCTGTAGTCACGGCACGGCGTGCGGCACGTGCCCTCATGATGCGGGCCGTCCGCGGATGCCCGCACGGCCTCGCCGAAACCGATGCCCGCGCTGGCTCACCGCTACCCGTTGCCCAGCACCGCCCCGCTCTCCGGCAAGGTCGCGCCGCCGTCGACGACGATCGTCTGCCCGGTGATGTACGCCGCGTCGGCCGATGCGAGAAACAGCATCGCGTTCGCGATGTCCTCGGGCTCGCCCATCCGCGCGAGCGGAATGTCGCGCGCGATCTGCGCGGCGACGGACGCGTCGCCGAGATTGCCGGCCGCCGGCGTGCGGATCATCCCCGGTTCGACGCCGTTGACCGTCACGTTGCGGCGCGCCAACTCCAGCGCCGCCGCCCGAATGAAGCCGTTCACGCCGGCCTTCGACGCCGCGTAATGCGCGAGCCCCGGATAGACGACGCGCGGCCCCGTCACCGACGACGTGACGAGCAGCCGCCCGGCCCCCGCGCGCTCGAAGGCCGGCAATGCGGCCTGCGCAAGCCAGAACAGCGCCGACAGGTTGACCGACAGCGTGCGCTCGAGCGTCGGCTCGTCGATCCGCGTGAACGGCGTCAATGGAAAATACGCGGCATTGTGGACGACGACATCAAGCCGGCCGCCGTCGCGCTCGACCGCCGCGACGAGCGCATCCAGTTCGTCCCGGCTCGCGGCGTCGACCCGATACGCGCGCGCTTCGCCGCCCGCGCTCGCCAGCGCGCCGGCCTGCATGGCCGCCGCGTCGCCGTTCAGGTCGGCCACGGCGACGAATGCGCCGGATTCCGCGAAACGGCGCGCGATCGCCGCGCCGATTCCTTGCGCGGCGCCCGTGACGAGCACGACGCGCCCGCTGAAATCCGCATGCAGGCGGCCGCTGCCCCGCACGGCAGTCATCGCTGCGCCTCGTCGCCGAGCGGATGCACGGTTTCGTTCAGCACCTGCGCGTAAGCGCCGACCGGGAAATTCGACAGCGTGCCGAAATCGCCGCCCTGATAGCCGAAGATCTTGCCGTCGGTCTTGCGTTGCGCGAGGTCGATCAGCACGACGCCGAGCGTCGGCACCACCTTTTCGCGCCACACGAACAGATACAGCGCGTCCGCAATCTTGAAGTAATGACAGCGGTCGACATCGGCCAGCCCGCCTTCGACGCCCTGCAGACACTGCCATGCGTAGAAATTCTCGTTCAGGTAGATGTGCTCGTAGCATTCGGTCGGGCTGTAGCGATACATCGTCCGTTTGCCGATCAGCTCGCGCGTGGGCGCGTGAAGCGGGCCCGGCTCGGCGTGGCCGCCGAGCGTGCCGTGCCGGAATTGCGCGTCGACGGCCGTCAGCGGCAGCCCACGCGCGACGCGCGTGAACGCATCGATGCGCGTGTCGGCTTCCGTCGGCAACGTACCGACGACCGACGTCCACACGCCGTTGTCGAGATCGATCACGAGGCTGACCGATGTCGCCCGAGCGGTGGCATCGATGTAGTCGACGAAGTACAGCCCGTCGCGCAGCCGCGTCACGCGGCACGGCGCGCGGCCGCCCGTATCGGCCACCGCGTCGCGCCACTGCAGCGCACCCGGCTCGAACGTATGGACGCGCCACGCGCCCGATGCGTCGACGAGCGTCAGCGTCCGCCCGACGAGCGCGTCGACGGATGCGAGGATGTTCGCCTCGGGCGCGAAGCCGTCCGCGAGCGCACCTACCTGAATGAATACCGGATCCTGTCGTTCCACCTGCCGCCTCCCGCGCAGCCTCAGGCCCGGCGGGCCGTGTACGCTGCTCATGCGCACATGGTGCGGGCTGCGCGCGCCGCGCGGTATCGGCCAAAAGGATGAAGGGCGCGCGGCGCCGGAACACGCTAAAGTGCACGTGATCCGCGCCGCCCCCGGCGCGAGGAGCGCACATGCATCGTGTCACCCATTACCGACGCACCGGCGAAGGCATCGAGGCAATCAGCCTCGAGTCCGACCGCGCGTTTCCGCGCCACGCGCACGACGAATTCGGGGTCGGCGTGATCGTCAGCGGTGCGCACCGGTCGTGGAGCGGCCGCGGTCAGGTCGACGCGCTCGCAGGCGACGCGATCATGGTCAACCCGGGCGAGGTGCACGACGGCTCGCCGCTCGAAGCCGGCACCGGGCGGCGCTGGCGGATGCTCTATCTCGCCCCCGCGCTGGTCGCGAGCGTCGCGGCGGAAGAAGGCATCGGCGGCGTCGAGCTTGCGCATCCGGCCGTGCGCGACACGCGGCTTGCGGCCGCCGTCGGCCGGCTGCATGCGCGCATCGTCGCAGGCGAAACCCAGCCGCTGGCCCGCGACGAAGCGCTCGTCATGCTCGTCGCCGGGTTGCTCGCCCGGCACGCAAGCCGCACGCTGCCGGCGGCCGGCGTCGCGCCGGCGGTCCGCGTCGCGCGGGAGCGGCTCGACGCGGCGCCGGCCGCACCCGTGTCGCTCGCCGAGCTGGCCGATCTGAGCGGCGTCAGCCGCTTCCAGTTGCTGCGCGGCTTTGCGCGCGAGCTCGGCATCACGCCGCATGCATACCTGGTTCAGTCGCGCGCGCGGCTGGCGCGCGCGCTGCTGGCCAGCGGCCTGCCGATCGCCGATGCCGCGGCCGAAGCCGGCTTCGCCGATCAGAGCCACCTGACGCGCGCATTCGCGCGCCAGTTCGGCATCACGCCGGGGCGGTTCACGCAGGCGGGTTGAGTAACGCCGTCGGCCGCGCAACGCCCGGGGGCGCCGGGCGCACTGCGTTCGAAAGCGACTACCCCTTCGAAGGCCGCCGCGACCTGTTGCGTCAGCGCAAGCCAACGGTTCACCACCTTCAGTCCCGTCCCTGGCTGCAATTTCGTTCAAGACGCACGCTGCCGCCATACACGACGATGCAGCGCATGAAGACACGACTGATCGGCTATCTCTATCTCGCCGCCGCGATGGCGGGCGTCGGCAGCACCGTCATCGCGAGCCGTCTCGCGGCCGGCGGCCTGCCGCCGTTCGCGGCCACCGCGCTGCGCTTCCTGATCGCGACCCCGTTGCTGTTCGCGATGATGCGCGCGCAGCGCATGCGCTGGCCGCGCATCTCCGCACGCGATGCCGTGCTGCTCGTCATTCAGGCAGCGGCGGGCGGCGTCGGCTATACGGTGCTGCTGATCAGCGGCACGAAGCTGTCGTCGCCGCTCGATGCCGGCGTGATGCTCGGCACGTTGCCGGCCATGTCGACGCTGATCGCGGCCGTCGTGCTGCGCGAGCGGCAGACGCCGCGCGACTGGCTGGCCGCCGCGCTCGCCACGGCCGGCGTGCTGTTCGTCACGTTCGCGCCGGGCCATGCGATGCCGTCGCTGCAAACACTTGCCGGCGATGCGCTGGTGCTGGCGGCCGTCGCATGCGAAGCGGTCTTCATCCTGCTCAATCGTCGGCTTGCCGCGCCGTTGCCGCCGCTTGCGCTATCCACCGCGATGTCGGGCCTCGGCTTCGTGCTCGCACTCGTGCCGGCCGCGTTCGAATGGCATGCGGTGGCGAGCGGCTGGACCGTCGGCGCCGTGTCGGCGATCGTCTACTACGCATTGATTCCGACCGTGCTGGGTTACCTGTGCTGGTATGCGGGCTCGGCGCGCACGAGCGGCACCGAGGCGGCCCTGTTCACCGCGATCGCGCCGGTTTCGGCCGTGCTGTTCGCGGTCGCGCTGTTCGGCGAAACGCTGACCGGCACACGTGTCGCCGGCATCGCGCTCGTCGTCGCCGGCATGCTCGTCGGCGCGACGCGACGGCGCGAGCCGCCCGTCGAACCGCGCGCCGCGCTCGCCGCGCAGGCCGCCGCCGACTGACTCGCGTTCGTCGCGTCCTCGCGGAGACGGCGGCGCCTCCGTCGACGTCGCAGCGCTCGTCGATCCAGCCTTTCCGTCACACGGTCGACCGACTGTAGGAATGTGTCCGCGCACCGCAAAACCGTTGCGCACGACTGCGCAAGATGCAATATTCGCGTGGCCGGCCCCTTTGACCACCATCGAACAACACTCCGCCACGCAATGAACAGGAAGGAAGCCAAAACAAGAATCGCGGTGCTGCTGTCCGCGGGAACGAGGAAGGCCGACGCACTGGCCGAGCTATCCGGGCAAGGGCTCAAGGATCGCGTGCTCGCGCACCTGATCGCGTCGCGCCCCGACCCTGAACGCTGCCGCAAGAACAAGATACACATCCGGATCCTGATCGCGCTCGGCATCGCGCAGTTGGTCATCAGCCTGATGCTTGCGTACTACTTCCTCGCGTCCGGCGCCGGCGGCGTCCTGGTCACCGCCTTCCTGGCGTTGACCGTGCCGCTGTCGCTGCTGTTCATCTGGGGCTTCGCGACCCATCGTGTCGGCGCCTATCACGCGTTCATCCTGCTGTCGCTGCTGCAGATGCCGAAGACCGTCGCCGATCTCGGGCGGGATCCGTCCGCCGCGCTGCCGAGCCTCGCGATCACGGTCGCGCTGGTCGGTTATGTCTGGTTCGTCCGCAACCGGTTGTTCCCCGACTACGGCTGGTTCACGCCGCGCAAGGTCGAGGGCCGCTACGCGTTCGTGGAACGCGCCTGACGCCGGCGGCATCGATTCGTACGCAAAAAAGGCGCCGGGCCGCCCGCCATCGCGGGAAGGCCCGGCGCCTTCTGCATGCCGGAACCGGTCGGCTTACTTGGCCTTTTCAGCCGAATCGCTGATCGCCTGGCCGCCCTTCGAAATGTCCTGGCCCACGCCGGCGACGGTATTGCAACCGGCGAGCGCGGCGGTCACCACCAGCAGCATTGCAGCAATCGTACGCGTCATTCTCATTCTCCTTCGAATCAACAAGCCCGACCGGGCGAATCGTGTGCGGCGCGGCGCCCGGCACGCTGCCGGACACGGGGCCTGACCTGATTATACGGAGACCCGCGCCGCGCGCCAGTACGGCCCCGCGAGTGTCATACGCGCCACCCCTGCGCGCACAGATTTTTCTTGACTTCATCGCGGCAGAAACTAATATACGCACCGCGTATATTTTCCGCCCAGGAGCCGCCGATGACCGTTCCCCAGCAAGCCTTCCTCCGCGACGCGATGCGCCGCCTCAACATGACCCGCGAGGCATTCGCGAATCGCATCGGCGTCAGCCGCCGCGCGCTGGATACGTGGCTGCTTCCGGACGATTCGCAGGAATCGCGCGGGATGCCCGAAATCGTCGAGCGCTTCGTGTCGGAAATCGTCGAGCGTTCGGCGCCGAATGGCGAGAACTCTACGCAAAGCGTAGACAAACAAGGGCTCGCGAAGCAATTCCTGTTCGAAGGCAAGCCGCAATTGATCTCGGTCGACCAGTTTTCGCGGGATTCGGTCGAGGCGCTGTTCCGCGTGGCCGACGTCATGCAGCCGATCGCGCGGCGTCACAAGATTTCACGCGTGCTCGAAGGCGCCGTGCTCGGCAACCTGTTCTTCGAGGCCAGCACGCGCACGCGCGTGTCGTTCGGCGCGGCCTTCTGCCGGCTCGGCGGCTCGGTGTGCGACACGACGGGCTTCACGTTCTCGTCGATGGCGAAGGGCGAATCGATCTACGACACGAGCCGCGTGATGGCCGGCTACGTCGACGCGCTCGTGATCCGCCATCCGGAAAAAGGCTCGGTGGCCGAATTCGCACGGGCGACCAACCTGCCGGTGATCAACGGCGGCGACGGCCCCGGCGAGCACCCGAGCCAGGCGCTGCTCGACCTCTACACGATCCAGCGCGAGTTTTCGCGGCTCGGCAAGATCGTCGACGGCGCGCACATCGCGCTGGTCGGCGACCTGAAGTACGGCCGCACCGTGCACTCGCTCGTCAAGCTGCTCGCGCTGTACCGCGGGCTGAAGTTCACGCTCGTGTCGCCGCCGACGCTCGAGATGCCGGCGTACATCGTCGACCAGATCTCGACGAACGGCCACGCAGTCGAGCAGACGAACGATCTCGCGGCGGGCTTGCGCGGCGCGGACGTGGTCTACGCGACGCGGATCCAGAAGGAGCGCTTCACCGACGAGTCGTTCGAAGGCTATACGCCGGATTTCCAGATCAACCAGGCGCTCGTCGACTCGGTGTGCAAGCCCGACACGCTGATCATGCACCCGCTGCCGCGCGACAGCCGGCCCGGCGCGAACGACCTGTCGGTCGACCTGAACCGCGACCCGCGTCTCGCGATCTTCCGGCAGACCGACAACGGCATTCCGGTGCGGATGGCGATCTTCGCGGTGCTGCTGGGCGTCGAGAATCTCGTCCAGCATTCGATGCGCGACGCGACGTGGCGCCCGCCGGCATACCTGGGGCCGGAGGATGCGGTGTTTCACGGAATCGACTGATCTGCGGCCGGTGGCGCGCGCCCGAACGGGAATTTGCTGCAGTTCAAGGGCCGCGCGCAGACGTAACGCATTCAACGCGCCGACTTGCACGGCGCGTTGTCATTTTCGGCGCCGGTGACGTGACGGCCGCCGACCCGGCGCCGGCGGAACCAAGCGTCGATCACACGCAGGCCTGCTGCTTCGAACGGCGCGACGTCGCGCGTGGCCACGATCGAACCGTTCGAGGCGGCGATTGCAGCGACGAAGCCATCGGCAGACGCCATTGCGTTGCCTGTCGCTCCCCGGCCACGAGCCTTCGCCCCCTCCGCAACATTCGTCAACAATTCCCCGACAAATGAGAACAAGAACGCTTCTCATTCGTAAAGAAATTACATAGAATGCCGCCTGAAAACAAATCGTAATAATCCCCGCCGGCATGCACATTTCCGTAGCGCACTGCCCCGGGAGCCACACCGCGAGGTCGAAGCGCACCATGAAGTCCCGTCCCGACGAGCTGAAGCTCGGCAAGTTCACCACCCTCTGCAGCGTGCTGGCCGCGAGCCCCGCGTTCGCCGACGGCACGCCGCCTGCGGCGCCCGCCGGCACCGAAGGCCATCTCGCACCGATCGAGATCCAGGGCAAGACCGAGCACAGCTACAAGGCCGACTTTTCCGCTTCCGCGAAATTCACCGCGCCGCTCGTCGACACGCCCAAATCCGTCACCGTGATCCCGCAGGAACTGATCCAGAACAGCGGCGCGACCACGCTGACCGAAGCGCTGCGTACCGTGCCCGGCATCACGTTCGGCGCCGGCGAGGGCGGCAACCCGCTCGGCGACCGTCCGTTCATCCGCGGCTACGACACGCAGGGCAGCATGTTCGTCGACGGCATGCGCGACACGGGCGCCACCACGCGCGAGATCTTCAACACCGAGCGCGTCGAGATCACCAAGGGTTCCGACGGCGCGTACGGCGGCCGCGGCGGCGCGGGCGGCAGCATCAACCTGATCACGAAGGCCCCGCACCTCGGCACGACGGCCGCCGCGAGCGCGGGCCTCGGCACCGACCGCTATCGCCGCTTCACCGCCGACGGCAACTGGCAGTTCGCCGATCACGCCGCGTTCCGCCTGAACCTGATGAGCCACAACAACGACGTGGCCGGCCGCGACGCCGTCAACAACGAGCGCTGGGGCGTCGCGCCGTCGATCGCGTTCGGCCTCGGCACGCCGACGCGCGTGACCGCGAGCTACTACCACCTGCAGACGGACGACATGCCCGACGGCGGCATCCCGTACTTCTATACGACGTCGAACAAGCCCGCGAACGTCGGCACGATCTATCCGGCGCCCGTCGATCGCCACAACTTCTACGGCCTGATCGACCGCGACTTCCGCAAGACCACGTCGGACATCAGCACGATCAGGATCGAGCACGACATCACGCCGAACCTCACGGTGCGCAACACCGCGCGCTACACGGAATCGACGCAGGACTACATCTGGACGCAGCCGGACGACAGCCAGGGCAACGTGGTGAACGGCAAGGTCTGGCGCCGCAACAACAACCGCAACAGCGCGATCAACAGCCTCGCGAACCTGACCGAGCTGTTCGGCGAATTCCGCACGGGCCCGTTCAAGCACAGCTTCAACACCGGCATCGAGCTGTCGCGCGAATGGGGCAAGCGCGACTCGTACACGGTCGCGACCGACACCGGCAAGATCTGCCAGAAAGGCATCGGCGCCGCGTCCGGCTACAACTGCACGAGCCTGTGGTCGCCGAACCCGAGCGATCCGTGGGCCGGCTCGATCTCGCGCAACAACGACTACGCGCATGCGCGCACCACCACGAAATCGATCTACGGCTTCGACACGATCGAGATCACGCCGCGCTGGCAGGTCAACGCCGGCGTGCGCGTCGACGACTACTCGACCCGCTTCACCGATACCAAGGCGAATGGCGGCAAGACCTACACGCGCGACGACACGCTGTTCAACTGGCAGGCCGGCCTCGTGTTCAAGCCCGCGCGGAACGGCAGCCTCTATGCGTCGTATGCGACGTCGTCGACGCCCGCCGGCATGCTGCTCGGCGAAGGCAGCGAAACGCAGTCGCTCACGCCGGGCCGCGGCGGCGTCGGCCCGAATGCCGATCAGCTTTCTCCGGAAAAGAACCGCAGCATCGAACTCGGCACGAAATGGAACGTGCTGAACGACAAGCTGTCGCTGACGGCCGCGCTGTTCCAGATCGACACGACGAACGCGCGCGTGACGCTGCCGAACAACCAGTACGCGATGGTCGGCAACAAGCGCGTGCAAGGCCTCGAGCTCGGCGTCGCAGGCCAGATCACGAAGCAGTGGCAGGTGTTCGGCGGCTACACGTACATGAAGAGCGAACTGCGCGACAACGGCAAGGACACCGCGAACAACGGCAACCGCTTCCCGAACACGCCGAAGCACAGCCTCACGATGTGGTCGAACTACGACATCACGCCAAAGTTCACGGTCGGCGGCGGCGCGTTCTACATGTCGGAAGTGTTCGGCGATCCCGCGAACCTGCGCGCCGTGCCGTCGTACTGGCGCTTCGACGCGATGGCGCAGTACCGGATCAACAAGAAGCTCGATCTGCAACTGAACGTGAACAACCTGTTCAACCGCACCTACTTCGATCAGGCGTATCCGGCGCACTATGCGTCGATCGCGCCGGGCCGCTCGGCGTTCGTCACGCTGAACGCGCGCTACTGATCGATGGAGGCCGTGTCGCTGAAGGCGCTCGCGTCGGTCTCGCCGCGCGAGTTCGCCGACATCCTGGCCGGGCCGCCCGAGCGCGCCGCCGCGTGGGTCGCGGCGGCGGCCGAGCACGGCATCGTCGATGCGCAGGCCGTGTACGGGCAATACCTGCTCGACGGCCACGGCGTGCCGCGCGATCCCGCGGCCGCGCTCACGTGGTTCCGGCATGCCGCGCAGGCGAATCATCCGATGGCGATGAACATGCTCGGACGCTGCTACGAGTTCGGCTGGGGCACGGCCGCGTGCGCGCCGGTCGCCGTGTACTGGTACCGGCTCGCCGCGCAGGCGGGCCTCGACTGGGGCATGTACAACTACGCGACCGCACTCGCCCTCGGCAACGGCGTCGACGAGAACCGCGCCGACGCGCTCGAGTGGTTTCGCCGCGCGGCCGCGCTCGGCCATGCGAAATCGATCAACCTGATCGGCGGCTTCTACGAGGACGGCTGGGTCGTACCGGTCGATATCGATGCCGCGTTCGACCACTATCGCCGTGCCGCCGTTGCCGGCGATTTTCGCGGCCAGTTCAACTACGCGCGGCTGCTCGCCGAGCGCGGGCGCATCGACGAAGCGCTCGTGTGGCTCGCGCGGGTGCCGGCCACCGCGACACCCGCGTTCATCGCGAAGATGCGCGCGTATCTCGTGTCGTCGCCGCTCGACGCGTTTCGGTCGGCGGCGATGCAACTGGCGCCGCACGCAATGGAATCCGTATCATGATGCTTCACATCCCCGGCGTACTGACGCAAGCGCAGGTCGCGCAATGCCGCGACCTGCTCGATGCCGCCGAATGGGTCGACGGCAACGCGACGTCTGGCGCGCAGTCCGCGCTCGCGAAACGCAACCGGCAATTGCCGGAAGGTTCGCCCGCCGCACGCGCGGTGGGCGACGCGATCCAGGATGCGCTCGCGCGCCATCCGCTGTTCTTTTCGGCGGCGCTGCCGCTCAAGGTGTTTCCGCCGCTGTTCAATCGCTATGCAGGCGGCGAGACGTTCGGCACGCACGTCGACAACGCGATCCGGCTGCTGCGCGGCACGGATTTCCGCGTGCGCAGCGACCTGTCGGCCACGCTGTTCCTCGAGGAACCCGATGCGTACGAGGGCGGCGAGCTGTGCGTCGAGGATACGTACGGCGTGCATCGCGCGAAGCTGCCGGCGGGCGACCTCGTGCTGTATCCGGCATCGAGCCTGCATCACGTGACATCGGTAACGCGCGGCGAGCGCGTGGCGTCGTTCTTCTGGATCCAGAGCATGGTGCGCGACGATGGCGACCGCACGCTGCTGTTTCAGCTCGATACGCAGATTCAGGCGCTTTCCGCGGAGAAAGGCGCGAAGGATCCGATGGTCATTTCATTGACCGGGATTTATCACAACCTGTTGAGGAAGTGGGCGGATGCGTAGCGCGAGCCGGTCACGCCCACGGCGCTTGCGCCGCATCGAAATGCGAGGCTAAAATGACCATAGTCTGATGACCATGACCATATCATGATGCCGCACGCTCCCGTATCGAAATCCGAATTCAAGGCTCGCGCCCTCGAATACTTCCGGCTCGTCGAGGCGTCGGGCGAAAGCCTGATCGTCACCGACCACGGCAAACCGACGCTCGAGATCCGCCCGTATCGCTCGCGCGAAGCCCAGCCGTTGGACATATTGCGCGGGTCGGTCATGCGCTACGACAATCCTCTCGATCCGATTGCGGAAGATGATTGGGAGGCGTCGCGGTGATCGTGCTGGATACGCATGCATTGGTGTGGTGGGTAGCGGGCGACCCCGCGCTCAGCAAGAAGGCGCGCAGCGCGATCGATCGCGCGCGGAGCGAAGGCGCGCTCGCCGCATCCGCGATCTCCGCGTGGGAAATCGCGATGCTGGTGCGCAACGATCGCCTCGCCCTGACGATGGATGTCGACGCGTGGCTCGCCACCGTCGCGCAGATCGACGGCATGCGTTTCGTGCCTGTCGATGCCGACATCGCCGCGAAATCCACCGACCTGCCCGGCACGTTCCACAAGGATCCGGCCGATCGCATGATCGTCGCGACCGCGCGGCGTCTCGGCGCGCCGCTCGTCACGCGCGACGAAAAAATCCGCGCGTACGCGCACGTCAAGACGCTCTGGTAAGCGTCGCCCGCGCTCGGGTCATATCGCGGCGCGTTCTGCACGAGACTCTGGCATATTGGCGATTCGTCTGACCAAAACGACCGCGGCCACCCTGCTCGACATCGGCCGGCGGCCTGCAACCGGCCTCGCCATCATGAACGCCACCGACCTGGAATCGTCCGGCGCGTGCTACACGCACAACCCGTTCATCAGCCGCGCGGCCGCGCGCAACCGCCAAATCCTGATCGACGCGCTGACGCACGCCGGCTTCACGAATTACCCGTCCGAATGGTGGCACTGGTCGTTCGGCGATCGCTATTGGGCCGTGATCCAGAACGAATCGCACGCAATTTACGGTCCTGTCGACGAAAGCATGCTCGACGAAGCGGCGCGATGACAGTTTTCCCGATTCGGCAGGCGTGATTCGGTAACATCCTCACTTGCCGATCCCCGTGTGCTCCCGCACAATCGCAGCACCTGCCTCACTCCCCTCGCGCCGATGTCCTATGCGTCACTCGCCACCGGCGTCCTGCTCGCCGGCGGCCTTGGTCAACGCTTCGACCCGAGCGGCCTGCACAGCAAGCTGCTCGCCCGGCTCCCCGACGGCACGCCGGTTGCGGTGGCCGCCGCCCGCCGTCTCGCGGCAGCCACCGCCGACGTGATCGCCGTCGTGCGTCCCGGCGCCGAAGCGCTTGCAATTCTGCTGAACGAAGCCGGCTGCCAGGTCGTCTATGCCCCCGACGCGTTGCGGGGCATGGGCGCGAGCCTCGCGGCCGGCGTCCGCACGACGCCCGACGCGAGCGGCTGGCTCGTCGCGCTCGGCGACATGCCGTGGATCGCCGCTTCCACCTACGAAACGGTCGCACGCGCGCTCGAAGCCGACAACGCATCGATCGTCGCGCCCGCGCATCGCGGCGTGCGCGGGCATCCGGTCGGTTTCGCCGCGCACCACTTCGAAGCACTGGCCGCCCTCGACGGCGACACGGGCGCCCGCGCGCTGTTCGCCAGCGCACCGGTGCAACTGCTCGACATCGACGATCCCGGCATCCTGCGCGACGTCGATACACCGGCGGACTTGCGCTGACTTCGATTGCGCGACCTCGCGAGATCCCGCACGAACACCGTCAATACGCGGATTTCGCCGACGATCGGCAGCCTGCCGCAAGAACCCGCTGCAAACGCGCGCCCGATTGGCTATAACCAAGACGAGGCGCGTCCGCCGCGCCACCGCCGTCACGCACCGCACGAGTTCTCCATGAGCGACCACACGACCCCGACACCCGAGCCACCGGCCGACCCGAACCGCGACCCGGAAGACGACCCGTTCTCGTCGCCGCCCGGCCATCACGACAACCCGCAGCAGCCGGACGGACCGCCGAGCAAGGATCCCGTCTAGCCGCGCGCCGGCCGCGCCGCGAACTCGACCGCCACGTCCGTGACGAAGGCCTAGCGCGCCGTATACCCCCCGTCGATCGGCAACGACACACCGCTGATCATCGACGCCGCATCGCTCAGCAAAAACAGGATCGGCTCGACGACTTCGTCCGGCTGCGCGAACCGGCCGAGCGGAATCGCGGCGAGCATCGGCTCGCGCTTGTCCGGTTCGCTCCACGCGAACTGCGCCATCGGCGTGAGCGTGACGGTGGGATTCACGCTGTTCACACGAATGCCGTGCAGGCCGAGCTCGATGCACAGCACGCGCGTGATCGCGTCCATCGCCGCCTTCGACGCGCAATAGCTCAGATGCGCGGGCAGCCCGACGAGCGACGCCTGGCTCGACACGTTGACGATGCTGCCCCGCGCGTGCGCGTCACCGCGTCCGTCGCGCTCGATCATCCTTCGCGCCACGGCCCGCGCGACGAGCGCCGCACCGCGCGCATTGACGGCCATCACGCGATCGAAATGCGCGGCTTCGACGTCGAGCGCAGGCTCGAGCGACGCGATCCCCGCGCAATTGACGAGGCCGTCGAACGCATCGTACGCGGCGAGTGCGGCATCGATCGCGTGTTCGTCGCCGCCGACATCCATGCGCAACGTATCGCACGCAATCTCCGCGGCGAGCGTGTCGAGCGCGGCCATGTCGCGCGCCGCCGCGACGACGCGCGCGCCTGCATGCGCCAGCGCGACCGCGCACGCACGGCCGATTCCGCTCGAGGCGCCCGTGACGAGCACCGTCGACCCACTGAAATCGAATCGTGTGTTCATGATGATGTCCCGAGCCTGTGCATGATCGGCCTGAGTGCCGGATACAGCGCCGTGTAGAGCGAAAAACGCGCGTCGTACGTTTTCGCGCGGTCGGCGTCGGGCCGTGCGCGCTCGACGAGCGTGACCCAGCCGCCCTGTGCGTCGTCGCGTGACACGAGCCCTGCGCCGACACCCGCGAGCAGCGCGGCGCCCATTGCGGCTTCGACGTCCTGCTCGATCGTCCACACCGGAAAACCCGTCACGTCGGCGATGATCTGCATCCACAGCGCCGAATGCGCGGCGCCGCCGACGACGATCAATCGATCGTCCAGCGCCGCCGCGCCACGGCGGCCGGCCTCGATGTTGTGGCGCAACGCGAACGCGACGCCTTCGAGTACCGCACGATAAAGATGCGCACGCGTATGCGCGAGACTCAGCCCGACGAACGCGCCGCTCGCCTTCGCATCCCACACCGGGCTGCGCTCGCCCATCAGGTACGGCAGAAACAGCACGCGGTCGGCGCCGGCCGGCACGCGCTCGGCCGCCTCCTCGAGCAACATGTGCGGATCGCCGTGCGGCAGCAGGCGCGCCGCATCGATTTCCGCGTGACAGAACTGGTCGCGAAACCATGCGACCGATGCGCCGGCCGTGATCGCGCCGCCGAACACGTACAGGTCGCGCTGCCCGTCGAACACGTGCGGCATGCTGACGAGGCCGTGGCGCGCATCGACGTGCCGGTTCACGTAGCCCCAGCACATGCTCGTGCCGATCATCGCGACGTGCTGCCCGGTGCGCGTCGCGCCGGCCGCGAAGGTCGCCACCGCCGCATCGACGCCGCCTGCCACGACGGGCGTGCCGGCCGGCAGGCCGAGTTGGGCGGTCCATTGTGACAGCAGGCCGCCGACGACGTCCGTCGAATCGACCAGCCGCTCGGGCATCATCGTCGCCGGAATGCCGAGCATGTCGAGCGCGTCGTCCGACCACTCGCGGCGCGCGACGTCGTACACGCCGCCGATATTGCCGGCCGAACTGTGGTCGACCGCGACTTCGCCGGTCAGCAAATAGATCACGTACGCGTTCGGCGGCAGGAAATAGCGCACGTTCGCCCACACGTCCGGCCGCTGGTCGCGCAGCCACAGCATCTTGGTGAACCCGTAGTAGCTGTCGACGCCGTTGCCGGTGATCACGCGCAGCCGCTCGACGTTCACGTGCTCGTTGACCCAGTCGACTTGCGCGGTCGCGCGCCGGTCCATCCAGATCAGGCACGGATGCAGCGGCCGCATGTCGATGTCGACCGGGATGCCCGAGCCGCCGTACAGGCTGCTCACGCATACCGCGCGGATCGCATCGGCCGGCACGCCCTGCGCGCGCGCGTCGCTCACGCAGCCCGCGATGCAGTCGAGCACCGCGTCGAACCACACCTTCGGCCACTGCTCGGCCCACAGCGGGCGCGGCGTATCGGGCTGGTAGCCGGCCGAGCGCCGCGCGACGATCGTGCCGTGCCGGTCGACGAGCAGCGCCTTGGTGCTCTGCGTGCCGATGTCGACGCCTATGACGTATTCCATGATGTCTCCGGTGAGGCGCGCGCCGGCCGTCAGCGGGCCGGCTTCAGCAGCACCTTGATCGATTCGGGCGATTTCGCGACGCGGATCGCGTCGTCCCATTCCTCGAGCGCGAAACCGTGCGTGACGATGCCCTTCGACGTGACGAGCCCGCGCGCGAGCAGGTCGATCGCGACCGGATAGCAGTATGGCCCGAGATGCGCGCCGCGTACGTCGAGCTCCTTGCGGTCGCCGATGATCGACCAGTCGACGGTCGCGTCCTCGCCGAACACGCTGAATTCGACGAAGCGGCCGAGCTTGCGGATCAGGTCGAGCCCCTGGTTCACGCCGACCGGCGCACCGGTCGTCTCGATGTACACGTCGCAGCCGTAGCCGTCGGTGAGCGCACGGACGATCTCGCGCGCGTCGTCGCGCTTCGGGTTGATCGTCACGTCGGCGCCGTACTGCCGCGCGAGTTCGAGCCGTTCGTCGATCAGGTCGATCACGACGAGTTTCTTCGGCGTCTTCAGGTGCGCGACCTGCGTCATCATCAGCCCGAGCGGGCCCGCGCCCGCGATCACGACGACGTCGTCGAGCTGGACGTCGCCGCGGTTCACCGTGTGGATCGCGCACGACAGCGGCTCGATGATCGCGGCATCCTCGAGCGATATGCCGAGCGGGATCTTGTGGACGATCGCGGTCGGCGGAATGCGCATGTATTCGGCCATCCCGCCGTCGGCGACCTCGCGCTGGAAGCCGAAAATGTTGTGCACCTCGCACATCCAGTACTGGCCCGACCTGCAATAGCGGCACTTCCCGCACGGCACGATCTGCTCGGCGATCACGCGCTCGCCCAGCGCGACGCCGAAATGCTCGGCCGCGCCGTCGCCGAGCGCTTCGACATAGCCGAAGAATTCGTGGCCGGGAATCACCGGCGCCTTCACCCATGGGCTCGGGCCGCCCCAGAACATCTTGGCGCCGGTGTAGCACTTGCAGTCGCTCGCGCAGATGCCGCACGCGGCGATGCGGATCACGAGCTCGTTCGTACCGGGGCGCGGCATCGCGACCTGTTCGACGCGATAGTCCTCGGGGCCGTGGCAGACGACCGCGGTCATGCGCGGTTTGGCTTCGGGTGTCGTCATGAGTTGTCTCTTTTCTGAATGATTCGGATAACCGATATTTCCGTCGTTACCGCGATCGCTCGCGGCTGATGTAGATCGCGAGCAGGATGATTCCGCCCTTGATCACGTTCTGCACATACGGGTTCACGCCGATCATGTTGAGCCCGTTGTTGAGCACGCCGAGCAACAGTGCGCCCACCAGCGTGCCGAGAATCGCGCCGCGCCCGCCGGAGATCGACGTGCCGCCCATCACGACGGCCGCGATCGCGTCGAGCTCGAAGCCCACGCCCGCGTTCGGCTGCCCGCTCATCAGGCGCCCGGTCAGTACGATCGCGGCAAGCGCGGACGTGAGCCCGGCCAGCGTGTAGACGATCAGCTTCACGCGCGCGACGCGCACGCCGGTGAGCCGCGTCGCCTGCTCGTTGCCGCCGATCGCATACACGTAGCGGCCGAACGGCATCCGGTCGAGCAGCAGCCACGCGATCGCATAGACCACCAGCATGATCAGCACCGGCGCCTGGATGCCGAGCACCTTGCCGCTGCCGAAGAACGCGACCCAGTCGGGCAGCCCGTCGATCGGATAGCCGCCCGTGTAGATCAGCGCGAGGCCGCGCGCGATGCCCATCGTCGCGAGCGTGACGATGATCGGCGGCATTCCCGCGAACGCGACGAACACCCCGTTCAGGACACCGAAGCCGAGGCCGACCGCGATGCCGATCGCCAGCGCGGCGACCGCGTTGACGCCCGCGACCATCAGCCCGGCCGCGAGCGTGCCCGACAGCGCCATCACCGAGCCGACGGACAGGTCGATCCCGCCCGTCAGGATCACACAGGTCATGCCGACCGCGATGATCGCGTTGATCGACACCTGGCGCAGCACGTTCTCGAGGTTCGCGGCGGACAGGAAGCTCGGGCTCGCGATCATCATCGCGATGCAGACCACGACGAGGCCGACGAGCGGATAGAACAGCGTCGAGCGGCGCAGTTGCGCCCACATCGCGCGGGGCGGCGGCGCGTCGCCGGCCGTGGCCGCGAGCGTCGTGGATGGCGTGGAAGAAGAATCAGGCAGGTTCATGGGTCGCTCCTCGCGTGCCGGCCGTGGCATAGGTCATGACCGTGTCGGGATCGATCTCGTCGCCGGCGAGCGTCGCCTCGATGCGGCCTTGCCGGAACACGGCGACGCGATCGCACATGCCGACGATTTCCGGCAATTCGGACGAGATCATGATGATGGCGTAGCCGCGCGCGGTGAGTTCGCGCATCAGCCCGTAGATTTCGGCTTTCGCGCCGACGTCGATGCCGCGCGTCGGCTCGTCGAAGATCAGCACCGACGTGTGATGGTTCAGCCAGCGCGCGATCACGACCTTCTGCTGGTTGCCGCCGGACAGCGTCGCGACCTCGGTGTGGATCGACGGCGCCTTGACACCGACGCGCCGCATCACGTCGTGCGTGGTGCGTGCCTCGCTTCGCCGGTCGATCAGCCAGCGCATCGACCGGTACTTGCCGAGGTTGTTCAGCGAGATGTTGTCGCGAATCGAGAACGACGTGACGAGCCCTTCCGTCTTGCGGCTTTCCGGCAGGATGCCGATGCCCGCGCGCAGCGCGTCGGCCGGATCGGCGAGCTTCGCCGCCGCGCCGCGCACGCGCACCTCCTTGCGATGAGCACGCGTCGCGCCGATCACCGCGAGCGCGGTCTCGGTACGCCCCGAGCCGACCAGCCCCGCGAAACCGAGGATCTCGCCTTCATGCAGCGCAAAGCGGTTCACCGGGCCGTCGCGCTCGATCTGCAGCGCATCGACCTCGAGCACGGCCGGCGCGTCGGCCGGCCGCGCCGGCTTCGGCGGAAAGCTGCTTTCGATCCGGCGGCCGACCATCATGCGCACCAGTTGCTCGACGTCGGTGCGCGCGACCTCGGTCGTCGCGACGTACTGGCCGTCGCGCAGCACCGTGATGCGGTCGCACACCGCGAAGATCTCGTCGAGATGATGCGAGATGAAGATCATCGCGACGCCCTGCCGTTTCAGCTCGCGCATGATCGCGAACAGGTGCTCGGCCTCGGCCGGCGTGAGCGTGGCGGTCGGCTCGTCGAGGATCAGGATGCGCGCGTCGAGCGACAGCGCCTTGCCGATCTCGACGAACTGCTGTTGCGCGACCGACAGCGCGCGGATCGGCGCATCGAGATCGATCGCCACGCCCAGGCGCGCGAAGATGGCGGCCGCCGCGGCGCGCATCCGCTTGCGGTCGCGCGCGCCCCAGCGGTTGCGCAGCTCGCGGCCGAGGAACAGGTTGTCGACGGCATCGAGGTGCGGAATCAGGCTGAATTCCTGGAACACGATGCCGACGCCGGCCGCGACCGCGTCGTGATAGTCGGCGAAATGGCGTGCGCTGCCGTCGATCTCGATCGTGCCCGCATCCGGCTGGTGGATGCCGCACAGGATCTTCATCAGCGTCGACTTGCCCGCGCCGTTCTCGCCGAGCAGCGCATGAATCTCGCCGCGCGCGATCTCCAGATGAATGTCGGACAGCGCCTTCACGCCGGGAAAGCTTTTCGTGATGTGGCTGAGCCTGAGTATCGTGTCCATCGGCTTCTCCGTGCGAAGGGCGTCGGCCGCGCCGCCGCCCTTCGCGTCGCGTCGCACGTCGTTCACCAGCTGAAACCCTTCGCGTTGCCGCGATCGACGACCTTCACGTCGACGGGAATCGCCTTGGGCACCGTCGCGCCCCACTTGCGCGCGATCGCGATGCCGAGCGCGATGCGCACCTGGTCGGCCGGGAACTGCGCGGTCGTCTCGATGAACTTCGAGTTCGGCTTCTGGATCGCGGCGATCGCCTCGGGCGCGCCGTCGACGCTCGTCAGCTTGATGTCCTTGCCGGAACCCTCGATCGCGGCGAGCGCGCCCATCGAGCCGCCGTCGTTCACGCTGAAGATGCCCTTCAGGTTCGGATGCGCGGAGATCAGGTTCTCGGTGACCGACAGCGCGGCGGCGCGCTCCTGCTTGCCGTTCTGCGTATCGACGAGCTTCACGTTCGGGAATTTCGCGAGCCCGGCCTTGCAGCCGCGCACGCGTTCGAGAATCGGTACGACCGGAATGCCGTCGAGGATCGCGACCTCGCCGCTGCCGCCGATCGCCTTCGCGAGGTATTCGCACGACATCACGCCCGCGTCGTAATTCTTCGAGCCGACGAACGAATCGACGGGCCCGTTCGCGTTCGCATCGACGGCCACGACCACCGCGCCGGCCTTCTTCGCCTGCGTGATCGCCGACTGGATGCCGGTCGAATCGGTCGGGTTCACGAGCAGGATGTCGATCTTCTTCTGCAGCATGTCCTCGACGTCGCTCACCTGCTTGCTGACGTCGTGATGCGCGTCGGTGACGACGACCTGCGCGCCGATCGACGCGGCCGCTTCGTTCAGCGCCTTCTGCATCGTCACGAAGTACGGGTTGTTCAGTTCCTGGAACGTCATGCCGATCCGCAGCGGCGCGGCGTGCGCGGCGGCGGCGGGCAACAGGGCCGCGGCGGCGAGCGCGGCAACGGCCGCCAGGCGGGCGGCGCGACGGGAAGAAGAAGCGGGCGATGCGTGCGTCATGACGGTGTCTCCAGATTGTGTGCGGCTTTTTCGTGGGTGAATGCGCCCCTCGCGGCGCAAGCGACGCGATTCGGCTGGGTAAAACGGTTGGGAAAACTCGGGCGGGCAACGGCCCGGCGATCATCCGGGCTGCGGCATGAGTTCAGGCGCACCGGGCGTCAGCACGCGCGGCGGCAGCGGATTGCCGGTCGGCGCCGCATGCAGCGCCAGCTCGCGGCTGCGTGCGTTCAGGCGCTGCAGCGCGCGGAATTCGGACGGCGCCATCCCCTTCACCGCGCGGAACTGGCGGTTGAAGTTCGACACGTTGTTGAAGCCGGCCTGAAAGCAGATGTCGGTGATGCTCGCGTCGTCGGCGAGCAGCATCTGGCACGCGGATTCGATCCGCAGACGATTCACGTACTGGACGAACGGCATGCCCGTATGGCGATGGAACGCGCGCGAGAACGCGCTGACGCTCTGCCCGGTCAGTTGCGCGAGATCGGATTCGCGCAGCTCGGACGCGAGGTTCTTGCCGATATACGACAGCGCGTGGCTGAGCCGCGTCGGCGTGACGTCGGCCTGATCGTAGGCGGGGCTCGCGAGCAGCGTGCGTTCGGCCGCGCCGCACAGCCGTTCGAGAATCGTCATGAACAGCGCGATGCGGCGCATCCCGCGCGCGGTCAGCAGCTCGTCGAACAACGGCGCGATCGCGGCGCTCGTCGCGGCGTCGAAGCCGACCCCGCGCCGTGCATCGTCGAGCAGCGCCTGCGCGTCGCGGCATTCGGGGAATGCGTCCATGCAGCGCCGCACGAACGACGGATCGAACTGGATCACGAGATTGCGGCGCTCGACGGTTTCGCCTGCGGCCATGTCGCTGACCCAGTTGTGCGGCAGGTTCGGCCCGAGCAGCACGAGATGGCCGGGGCCGAACGAGCCGATGTGATCGCCGACGAAATACTTGCCGTGCGTCGCGACGATCAGGTGCAGCTCGAATTCGGGATGGAAATGCCAGCGGATCGTGCGATACGGATAGCCGTGCGACCAGACCTTGAACGACTCGTCGCGTCGCACGTCGACCACTTCGAGATCGGGGTGCATCATGTTGGCGTCTCCATTCCCTTGGTTCGCTGGCCGGCCTGTTCGGCTGTGCGCGTGCGCCGCGTGTCTCGCGCGGCGCCGCGACCGGTCGCATGGGAAGCAATGTAGGTCGATCGCGCGCGCGGCTCCACCAACTTTACGCCTGATTTTCGATACTTTTTTGCCGCCTGCGGGCGGAAATGGCGCCAGAAGGCAAATTTGTTGCAGCGCGGAATGGTGCGGCGGCCGTCCGCTCCGGTCGCCCGCGCCGGCTTACGCCGCCGCTTGCTCGCGCGCCGTGCGCGCCTCGTACGCCTTCAGGTGGTTGTACGCGATCCGCAGCAGCGACAGCGTATCGGCCGCCTGCGGGTCGCGCCGCGCGAGCAGGTCGCCGATCACGTGATCGGCCTCGACGCGCGCATGGTTCTCGACGTCGCGCAGCATCGACGCGGTCAGCGGCGACGGCGTCAGCACCATCCGCTGCATCCGCTCGCTGGCCGCCGGGTCGGGCCGATGGCCGTTGTATTCGGCGATCGCGCTGCATTCGGCGAGCATCGTCTCGAGCAGGCGGCGGCCGTCCGGCGCGGCGAGAATGTCGCCGATCGACCCGCGAAACAACGACGTGCTCGCGGCGAGCGTTGCCAGAAACACCCACTTGTCCCACATCCGCGCGGCGATGTCGTCGCTGAGCGTCGCGTCGAAGCCCGCGCCGCCGAGCACGTCGGCCACCGCGCGCACGCGCGGCGATTCGCCGCCGGCCAGCTCGCCGAACGACACGCCGTGCGTGTCGTTCAGATGCACGATGCGCTGCTCGCGATCGAGCGTCGCCGCGATCACGCACAGGCCGCCGAGCACCTGCGCGGCGCCGAAGCGCTCGCGCAGCACGTCGAGATGGCGCATCCCGTTGAGCATCGGCAGGATCAGCGTCCGCGGCCCGACGAACGGTGCGAACGACGCAATCGCGTCGTCGAGGCTGTACGCCTTGCAGCTCAGCAGCACGAGATCGAACGGCGCGACGCCGGCGCCCGCGTCGCCCGCGCGCACGGTCTGCACGTTCGCAAGCGTCAGGTCGCCGCGCGGGCTGCGGATCAGCAGCCCGTCGCGCGCGAGCGCGGCGGCGCGGCCCTCGCGCACCAGGAACGTCACGTCGCGCCCCGCCGCGGCCAGCCGGCCGCCGAAGTATCCGCCGACCGCGCCGGCCCCTACCACCAGAATCCGCATCGTTGCCTCCTTTCGGTTTCGTTCGGTGCCCACGCGCTGCCCGTGCGGGCGCGACGCAGACCGTCGCCCGACAGTATAGCGGCCGCTGTTATGCATATGCATAGATGCCCGCGCCCGCGTCACGGGCATCGGGAAATGACCGCTTCTAAGGGATTTCCCGTCTACGGCGACACGCATGGCGCGCCGTCAAGAGACTTATCCCGTCACGCCGTTCCGGCAAGCGTTCTCGACTGACCAACCTCACACCATGCGCAATCTTTCCCTGAATCAAAAACTCGCGTCGATGATCGTCATCCTGTGGCTCGGCCTGCTCGTGATCGCCGGGCTCGGCGCATGGCAGACCCGCGCGTCGATGATCGCGGACCGCCGCGACCAGCTTGCGTCGCTGGTCGCGCAGGCCGCGAGCGTGACCGATCACTACTACAAGCTGTCGCAGCAGAACGCGCTGCCGGAAGCCGATGCGAAGCAGAAGGCGCTCGAGGCGATCGCCGCGATGCGCCACGGCGCCGACGGCTATATCTCGGTCAACGATTCGAAGCCGGTGATCGTGATGCATCCGATCAAGGCCGAGCTCAACGGCAAGGACGTGTCGAATTTCACCGATCCGAACGGCCAGCACCTGTTCGTCGAGATCGTGAAGGCCGGCAACGCGGAAGGCGGCAAGGGCTTCGTCGAATATCTGTGGCCGAAGCCGGGCGCGGACAAGCCGCAGGAGAAGACCAGCGCCGTGCAGCGCTTCGCGCCGTGGGACTGGTATCTGGTGACCGGCATGTACATGGACGACGTGCGCACGGCCGTGCTCGCAAGCGTCGGCCGCTGGTTCGCGATGACGGCCGTGCTCGGCGCGATCGCGACCGCCGTGATGGTGATGGTGCTGAAAAGCGTGCGCGCGAACCTCGGCGGCGAGCTCGAAGTGGCGCTCGACGCCGCGCAACGCATCGCGCAGGGCGACCTGACCGCGCGCGTGGCCGTGAAGCAGGACGATCGCGGCAGCCTGCTGCATGCGCTGCACACGATGCAGGGCGGGCTGATCGACATGGTGTCGCGGGTCCGCACCGGCACCGAGAACATCAACGTCGGCGCGAGCGAGATCGCCTCCGGCAACACGGACCTGTCGCAGCGCACCGAGGAACAGGCGGCCGCGCTCGTGCAGACCGCGTCGAGCATGGACCAGATGACCGCGAACGTGAAGCAGAACGCGGACAGCGCCGCGCAAGCCGCGTCGCTTGCCGGCCAGGCCGCGCAGGTCGCGACGCGCGGCAGCGCGGTGGTCGACGACGTCGTGCGCACGATGAACGAAATCACCGACCGCTCGCACAAGATCGGCGACATCATCGGCGTGATCGACGGGATCGCGTTCCAGACCAACATCCTCGCGCTGAACGCGGCCGTCGAAGCGGCGCGGGCCGGCGAACAGGGCCGCGGCTTCGCGGTGGTCGCGGCCGAAGTGCGCTCGCTCGCGCAACGCTCGGCGACGGCGGCCAAGGAAATCAAGTCGCTGATCGTGTCGTCGAACGAGACGGTGCAGCACGGCGCGACGCTCGTCACGCACGCGGGCGAGACGATGGCCGAGATCGTGCAATCGGTGCGGCGCGTGAACGAGATCCTCGACGAAATCAGCCACGCATCGCGCGAGCAGAGCGCCGGGATCGAGCAGGTCAACCGCGCGGTGGGCGAGATGGATCAGGTCACGCAGCAGAACGCGGCGCTCGTCGAGCAGGCCGCGGCGGCCGCGCATTCGCTGCGCGATCAGGCCGAGGCGCTGCGCGACGCGGTGACGCGGTTCGCGTTGCCGGCCTGACGGCGCCCTGCCCCGCACTCACACCGCGCTGCCCGCCCGCCGCGCGGCCTCGGCGCTGCCGAGCCCCAGCCCCGCCGCCCGCTGGATCAGCTCGACGTCGTTGTTCGCGCCGAGCTTCTTCATCGCGCTGATCTTCTGCGCGCTGACCGTCTGCTTGCCCTTGCTCAGGCGCTGCGCGATCGTCTTGATCGGTACGCCCGCCAGATACAGGCGAATCACCTCGATCTCGCGCGCCGACAGCTTCACGGGCGCGTCGCCGCGCGTGCCGAGCGCATCGACCGCGCGCCGCACGGACGGCGACAGGTAGGCGCCGCCGCTGTAGCTCGAATGGATCGCCGTGACGATGTGGCCGACCTCGTCGAGCTTGCTGACGATGCTCACGCCGCCGTTCGCGAGGATCGACCGGAAGATCAGCGGGTTCTCGTTCGCGACCAGCGCGACGATGCCGACGTTCGGCCGCGTGCGGCGCAGCCAGTCGAACAGCGCGAGGCCGTCCATCTGCTCGTCGCCGCGAATCGCATAGTCGACCAGCACGATGTCGCAATCGACGCCGCCGA
Organism: Burkholderia sp. AU39826; assembly: GCF_020419965.1. NCBI lineage: Bacteria > Pseudomonadati > Pseudomonadota > Betaproteobacteria > Burkholderiales > Burkholderiaceae > Burkholderia > Burkholderia sp. AU39826. The sequence goes on along the minus strand of NZ_JAIZQG010000001.1, from coordinate 21,475 downwards.
GCGACGCGACCAGTTCGGCCGCGCTCCGGTAGACCGCGACGAGCTCGATCGCGCAGCTGCTGTCTGCGATCTGCTCGATACCGGCCAGCGTCAGCGGCCAGTCGTATGCGACGACGATGCGAACGTTGAATTTCCTCATGCGCAGTTCCTGGTGGTTCACCGGCCCCGCCACGCGAAACGCACGCGACCGGTTGGGCGTTGAAATGACGTTCAGGCTATTTTTAGCCCGAATGCCGATTCTATGAATGTCCGCCCGGGCGCGATATCGGACGGCGTACGAATTGGCCGCCGAAAACGTAATACAGGTTTGATATTTGCGGCGTTCGACGCGCGACGACCGGCAGATGGGCCGCCGCGGGATCGGCCGGATGGCCGGCCGCACGCACCGCGCGGCCGGCCAGCGGGTAAAATTGCGCGTTTGCATGCCACCCCGGCCCGCCGGCGGCGAGCGACGCGCCGTCACCGGCCGCACGCACCGCGCCTTCGCCGGCTTGCCCGTACTGCCCGCTTTCCTCATGACCGATTCCGACCTGCAATCCGACGACACCTCCATCCACGAAGACGGCCTCTGGCGCGACAACGGCTGGACGGCCCGCATCATCAAGAACGAAGACGACGACGGCTGGGCCGTCGAAATGGTCAAGGACGGCGAGTCCGAGCCCGCGCTCGTCGGGCCGTGGACCATGGGCCGCGACAAGAAGAACCCGAAACCGATGGACGCGAACGCGTTCCGCACGCTCGTGAAGACCGCGACCGAAGTGCTGATGCGCCACGAACAGCAGCGGCGCGCGATGCTGCACAAGGAAGTGACGGTGCAGGACGAAGCCGGGCAGGATGTGTCGGTGACGCTCGACATCGTGCCGGACGAGTTCGAACCGTATGCGCAGCTCAAGGCATGCGATCCGTATGGCGAACTGCTGGCCGAAGCGAAGGTGTCGGCCGGGTTCAAGCTCAACAAGGCCAGCGCCGAACGCTGGGTCGCATCGGGTTTCGACCGGCCGGCCTGAGCGCGCACGGCGCGCCGAAGCGCGCGGTCAGGCGCCGGCGCCCCGCTGCGCACGCGCGAGCCGGCGGGCGGCCAGCTTGCGCCGCACGAGTTCCTCGAATTGCGGCGTCGCGGCCTCCGGGTCGCGCGCGGCCAGGCCGAGCACGTTGCGTGCGAGCTGGATCGGCGTCAGCACGATGCCCCACGGCAGCCCCCACCAGCCGAGCGCGGCCGACGCGAGCAGCGCGAGCGCCTGCTTCCTGCGGCCGCAGCGGCGGCAGCACACGTGGCGCCGCGTCGCCCAGCGCGTCACGAACACGAGCGACACGACGCGATGCGACGCGTGAATATCGACCGGCTGCCCTTCGCGCAGGCAGATCGGGCATGGCCCGTAGCGCCAGTCGTCCACATACTGCCGAACCTTCGCGTCGGGCACCCGTTCGGCCTCGACGACGACCGGATGCGCCTGCGCGCATGCCGGGCCGCAATAGCGGCGGCCGTCGATCGACTGCCCGCCGACCAGGAACGTCCTGCCGCACTGACTGCACTCTGCCACGATGACCTCGGATAAGCGTGATGCGCCGCGTGCCGGTTGCGCGCCCATCGATGCGCGTTCCGGCCGGGCCGTTTCCTGTTTTAACGGCTGCCGCCGCGCGGTCTTGAGCGGCGCCGCCGCGGCGCGTCAGCCATGCAACCCGTGCGCGGTCATCAGACGGTACAGCGTCGCCCGCGAGATCCCCAGCTCCGACGCGGCGTTCGCATGCTGCTGGCGGTGACGCAGCAGCGTTTCCTCGATCGCGTGCCGCTCGGCCTGCCGGCGCGCCTGCGCGAGCGTCGGCGGGCGCAGCGACGTGTACGCGTGCAGTTCGAGATCGGCGGCGGAGATCAGCGGGCCGTTCGTCATCACGACCGCGAAGCGGATCCGGTTGATCAGTTCGCGCACGTTGCCGGGCCACGGATAGTTGTGGATCGCCTCGATCGCGCACGGCGTGAAGCCGCGAATCCGGTACGAGCCGTCGCCGCGATAGCGCCGCAGCACATCGTCGGCCAGCAGCATGATGTCGCGGCCGCGCATGCGTAGCGGCGGCTCGTCGATCCGCAGCACGCACAGGCGGTAGTACAGGTCGGCGCGGAACCGCCCGGCCCGCATCGCGGCTTCGAGATCGACGTGGGTCGCCGACACGATCCGCACGTCGACCGGAATCGACGCATGCCCGCCGAGCCGCTCGATCTTCCCTTCCTGCAGGAACCGCAGCAGGCTCGCCTGGCTCTCGAACGGCATGTCGCCGATTTCGTCGAGAAACAGCGTGCCGCCGTGCGCGGCCTCGATGCGGCCGATCTTGCGCTGGTGCGCGCCCGTGAACGCGCCGCGCTCGTGCCCGAACAGTTCGGCCTGCAGCAGCGACGTCGGGATGGCCGCGCAGTTCACGGCGACGAACGGTGCGTCGGCGCGCGACGACTGCCGGTGGATCGCCGCGGCCGTCAGCTCCTTGCCGGTGCCGGATTCGCCGGCGATGAACACGGTCGCGTCGGTGTTCGCGACCTTGCGGATCGTCGCGAACAGCCGGCGCATCGCGCCGCACGCGCCGATCATCTCGCCGCCGGGCGGCGGCGCCTCCGCGGCCGGGTCGCCGTCCGCGAGCTTCAGCATCCCGTATGCATGGCCGACGAGATAGCCGATCGTCGTGTACGCCGCCGAGTTGCGCACGTAGTCGAAGCAGCAGCGGCGGATCAGGCGCGCGATCGCGAGGTTGCGCAACCGCTCGCCGCCGGCGAACGCGAGCCAGCCGACACGCGGATCGCGCAGCAGCGCCTCGAACGACGCGACGTCCGGCGACGCGAAACTGTCGAAATCGACGATGCCCGCATGCGGACGGTTCGCCCTGACGAGATTCAGCGCATCGGCCACGGTTTTGGCGCGCCGCACGTCCCAGCCGCGCGACGCGAGCATATCGACGAGCGCGGCATCGTGTCGCTGCGACAGGTAAACGAGCGGGCGCGACGGCGCGACGGGGTCGTGCCGGACCGCGATGAACGGCAGCGCGCTCATCTGCCGTTCGACCTCTCGCGGGCCTGACATGCTCGGTTGACAACAATGGTTCACGATCGCCTCGCCGCATAAGGGTGGGTATCGGAGCGGCCGTTGCCCGATCGCGCCGGCGGGGCCCGCGGCCCTGCGGCGCGGCGCCGCTCCGTCCTCGAATCGATGCCGTGTCATCGGCAGAACACGACGCGCTGCGTGTAGACCTGCGGCTCGACGACGGGCTTCGCCGATCCGTCGAGATCGTCGCGATAGGCGCGGTAGGTCTTGCCGTTTACCGTCACGTCCGACGCGCGGGCCGTTTCGATCCGGTCGAGCCCGGTGTGCCGCCATGCGTTCACCCGGTCCGCCGCCGTCACGGCCGGCTCGCCCGCGATCTTCTGCGTGAGCGCGCTGCCGTCGCTCCACGGTTGCGTCCGCATGTCCTCGGCGTGCTGCATCGCGCCGACCGTCTTGCCGGTCGGCCTCGGCCCGCTCTGTGCGTCGAACGGCGCGCCTCGGCCGTACACCGGCGATTGCCACGATGGCGCGTGCCCCGCTTCCGGCATCATGTAGATCATCTGCGGATCGCCGATCATCATCATCGGCGCGCATGCCGCGTTGTCGGGACGGCCGAGCGTCGACAGCGCCTGCTGCACGCTCGCGGCGTTCGCAAGCGTCTGCTCGCTCAGGATGACGAAGACCGCGGGATTCTGGAAAACCGACTGCGCAGCGGCTTGCACGCTGGCCAGCAGCAAAGCGACCAAAAAGATCCTCATGATTGAGGCCTCCTTGCATCCTCGTCACGCAAAAAGAGGTGTTGACCTCGGGGATCGGAACAACACCCGTCAAACAGGAAACGACCATCGGGCATCGGGCCGAACGCCTGCCGTGCGGCCGGCGCGCCGGTCGCACGGCAAACCGGTCCGCATGCTTACGACGAGGTACTCGTCGAGATGACGGTCGGCGCCGGCGCGACCGGCGCAGCGGGTGCGGCCTGCTGGTCGACCGTGGCCGGCGACAACGCTTGCGCCGGATCGGTCAACGCCGATGCGGCGGCGGGCGGCGCGGCGGCGGCTACTGCGGGTTCGACCGCGTCCGGCACTTTCGCGACGGGGGCCGGCATGTCGGCCGGTGCCGCGGCGACGGCCGGCGGCGCGGCCTCCGGGGCAGGCGGTTCGGCCGATGCCTGCGGCGCCGGTTCGACAGCCTTCGCATCGACAGCCTTCGCATCGGCTGCCGGCGCCGCGACGACGGCAGCCGCCGGCATCGGTTCGGCCACCATCTCGCCCGCAGCCCGCGCCGTGTCGGTCGCGGCCGGCATCGGCTCCGGTACGTTGTCGGCGACGGGCTGTGCTGGCTCGGGAGCCGTGTCGGCGACGGCCGGAGCAGGCCCGGGCGTCTTGTCGGCAATCGCCGGCGCGGGTTCGGAGGCTTTGTCGGCGACCGGCTGCGCGGGCTCCGGCGCCTTCGTATCGGCCACCGGTGCGGCAGGCACTGGCGTGGCCTTGTCGGCCGCGACCGGTGCGGCAATGACCGCTGCAGCCGGCATGGCGGCCATTGCGGCGGCCGGTACGACGGACGCAGCGGGCGCGGTGACGGCCGCAGGCGCGGCTGTCGCCACGGGTGCCGCGGCCGAGGGGACTGCCGCGGCAACGGCCGGAGCGGCTGCGGCAACGGACGGCGTCGCGACGGCAGGCGCGGCGGCGACGGGCGCCATCGTCGGGACAGGAACCGGCACCGGCATCGAAACAGGCGCGGCGCGCATCGACGCCGTCTCGATCGGGCGCGTCGCCGCGGGCGCCGGCACGGTCGAGCCGAGCGGCGGCAGGCCCATCCGGTCGCGCACGATCGGATCGCGATACTTGATGTCGTCCGCGACGGTCGCTTCGACGCTGGGCGCCACGTTCGAACGCGCGAGCGGCGCGGTCGTGCCCGGACACAGGTGCCCGGTCGCCTCCACCGCGCGCCGGTTCGCATCGCTCTGGCACAGCAGCGCGAGCGCCACGTCGGTCAACCCCATCGCACGGAATTCGCGCGCATCGAGACGCCGCACGCAGGCCTGGTCGACCAGCGTCGTGCCGCCCGTCGCGCCGAACCCCGGGAACGACACGCCGACGCTCACCGAGCCCATGCAGGTATCGGACAGCGTGGTCGTGAGGCCGGGCGCCTGGATCGACGGATTCGTCTTGATCGTCTGCGTGCCCGAGTAATTGACGTTTTCCGTCGCCTGCGTGTTGTACGGGCTGGAGCCCGGCGCGCCGGTCGCGAGTGCGTTCGTGCTCTGCGGCGCCACGTTGCCGCCGGCCGTAGTGGACGGCATCGTCACGTTCACGTTCACGCTCGAATTGCCGCTGCCGCGTACCCCGCTGCTGCTCGTGGCATTGCCGCCGCGCGAACTCGTGGTGTTCGTGTTCATGCTCGAACCACCGCCCTGGCTGATCGCGGTCGACGACGTCGTCGACTGCGCGCTCGACGTCGAATCGGCGGTTTGCGCCTGGGCGCCGATCGTGGTCATCGCGAACATCGCCGCGCATGCCACCTTGATCCTGTTGCTGTTCATTTCACTCTCCGGACGAGGTTGGACCTCCGACCCAGGCAACCGTACTAATTCCCCTGAATGACTTCAGATTTCGCTGCTTCCCCGAACTGCTTCCAGCCGCTGCCCAGCTGGGACCACGAGCCGGCCGACATGCCCTGCCATGGCCGGGTGTCAGGTCCGCCGATCGCGCTGCCCGACGAAAGCGTTTGTTGTTCTGACGGTTTGGTTGTCTGGTCACGGTTGTTTGACGTCTGCATAGTCGATTGCCCACCATCGGCGGCACGGTCGGCGCCATACGCCGTCAGCGACGCGAGCATCAGCGCGGCGGCAATCAGGTTCTGCTTCATGCCAACTCCTTACGTGACAACAAGGTGGAAAAGAGACCAGCGTCGCTGGGAAACTGGCCCCCCACACCTGACTAATGACTGCTCCCGGTCGCGCTCGAGTCGGCCTGGCTTCCGCCCGATGCGGACGGCGAACCGGCCGGACCGGTACTCCACGCGGTCGACGCGTTGGTGTGATTCGAGCCCGCGATCGCGCCCGACCCGCCCATGCCCGTCCACCCCGCGGCGCCGGCGTTGGCCATGCCGTGGTCGTTCGCGCCCGTGGCCGTGTAGTGGTTCGCGCCGAGTACGATCGTGGCGGTCACCCCGCCCGAAAGCGCATTCGCGTTCTCGTTCGTGCTGCCGTTTCCGGCGAACGAGCCGGCGGCACCGATACCGCCGCCTGCCGCGAACGCGCCCCCGTTCGTGCCCCAACCGCTGGCCGTCGAAGTCGAGTTGTGATACGCGGACGCCGTGCCGGCGGAGCCGGCCGGTGTCACGGTACTGCCTGCATTCGCGCCGGCCGTCGAAGTCGAATTGCTGGTATAGCTGCCGGAGCCGACCAGCACCGAACCGGAAACACCCGCCGCAACGGATTGCGTCTGGTTGGTCGTGGACGATCCGGCCGCCAATGCAGCGGACGAAATGACGGTAAGCGCGGTCGCTAAAATGACTTTGGCTTTCATAGCAATCCCTTGCCGTGAGGAAGTTCGACGGTGGCGGAGCCGAGCCTGCCCGCACGCGGCAAGGCCCGGCCTCCGCACCGCCAGCCAATGACGAACGCTACGCGTCGCGGCTTAGTGGTGATACGTCCAGCCGGTCGAGCCCGCGTTCGCACCGCTGCTGCCGCCTGCTTGTGCGCCGCCGAAGCCGAAGCCGCCGACCGTCGACGTTTGCGTGTGGTTCGTGTACGAGATCGAGCCGCTGCCGCCGTAGCCCGCCGTTGCACCGGCTGCGCCGAGTGCGGAGCCGGAATCGGTCGCGGTGAAGTGGCCGAACCCGGTGACCCCTGCCATCGTCTGGCCACCGCTCGTCGAAGTGGTGCTCGACACCGTGCCGCTGCCGGCAAACGCTGCACCCGAAACCACCAGAACTGCTGCTGCAATCAGAAGCTTCTTCATGGTCGACTCCATAACGGCGTGGAGAGAATGAGCATGGAAGATCGCACGCCATCGATCCTCCTGCCTCGAGCAATCCTCGAAAAATAAGGATTGCTATCAAATCGGGAAATCTTTATCGAATTGCAAACTTTCGCATTTATTTTTGGCCAACCGAAGTCTAGTTTTATGTTTTCAATTTTTCCAAAATTTATGCGTAGGTGTTTTCTATTATTTTTATGAGCATTGATACGCCATTGAAACACCCACGATTACATCAACCGGAACGACGCGCACATCCTTCCGGCTCGCGATTTTCAATACCTCATCCAAAAGCGACGCGCAAACCAGGCACCCGCTTTCCGAATTGAAAATTCGAGAATGTATTTAATACCGCAAAATGCAGCACCCGTTCCGCATATGCCCTTTAGCCGGGCGATAACGGGCCTGCATTGCAGCCAGACGACATGTCTGCTCCCTGAGCTGACGAAGAAAGACCTTCCGGATAATCCGGCCGACGCGCGTTCGATCTAGTCCGGCCGGCGCCGGCACGGGCCCGGCGCGATCGAAACGGCTCTGCACGGTTGAAGTGGAATCGGCGCGCTGTCCGGCACGAGCAGCCTGGCCCATCCGGGAACGCTCGATGAAGTCGAGCATCGCTGTCGCCGGGTTGCGGCGCGCAACGGCAACCGCTCCAGCACGCGGCGCGCGCGGAGGGCGCGAAATCGGCAAGGCGCGACCGGCGACGCTGGCACTGCGTCGCGAGCGCTACCCCGATCAATCGGACTACCCCTATGGTGCGCAAGAAACGCGCGGATCAAGCCACTGCTTATAGTGTTCATCGCCGCTTCCCCGACTGGCTTATGACGAACTGGCCGCCCCCACATCGTTGTTGCATCGTGTCGACCGCTCGCCGGTGCGTCCTGTGTCGCAAATCGCATGCCATGCGATATTCCACCGAGCATTGCGCGCCGAAAACAGCCGCCAGGCCTGATCATTTCGCCGGGAACGGCATTTTTTGTTTCACGAATGTATCGCGATAACGGGACGTTCGCGGCAGTGATCCTCGAACAATGCGACGCAATGCGCTGATTTGGCGGACGAATTCGGCGCGCCGAGGCACGCCGGACACCCCTGCGAACGGTTGTTTCATAGTTGAGAAGCGTTTCGCGACAGGGCCGCTGGTTCACGCGCTTGCGCCGGCAAACCGCGTGTTGCAGCATGCCGGCAAACCTTCCATGACGCAGGACAACGCGGATCCAGTCGCTCGATGCCCGACGCCGAATGGCCGCCGATACGGCCGGAACGCCGATTCACTCCGAAATGGGAAACGGATTTGATTCATCCGTGAAAATAGCCACACGATCATGCAGCGAGAATGCTGCCGTCCGGCGCGTTGCGGACGTAAAAATTTAAAAGGAAAAACATGCGATCCTGGCAAAAACGGGCGCATCATTTTTTCATTTCCATTCGATTCGCCTTTCATCCATGGCGCACCGACGAGTCATTCATTGAAGCGACATACTCGACCCACCATCCGCTTGATTCTCATCACTGAAACGTGCCGATTCAAAACGGCGCTCACGTCGCCAATCTCGCAACAGCCTGGTTTATCGCGCATCTCGTCGTATCGGACCGCATCGATCCTGCGACCGACACGGACGCGTCACTGCCCCCACCATGCACGCGCGAAACACGAACGTGCATACCGAACGGTCAATGCGCGGCAGCGGCCGCACGCCAATCGGCGTGTCAGTGAAAAGGCGATGAAGATCACCACCGATCGATGCTTGCGTCGTTCAGGCATCGACGGGGTCGTCAGTGAAACCGGAGCGCAGCGCCGGCATTCCGCCAGGCAACGGTCGACGCGAATCGATGAGCGGCAACGGGCCGGCCGCCCGTCAGCCGAGCAGTTCCTTCTTCCGCAGATGCACGACGTCGCGCATCGGCGGCGCGCCGAACAGCCGGCTATATTCGCGGCTGAACTGCGACGCGCTTTCGTAGCCGACGACGGCCGCCACCGACCCGACGTCGCCGCCCTGCCGCAGCAGCAGCCGCCGCGCCTCGTGCAGCCGCAGCTGCTTCTGGTACTGCAGCGGGCTCAGCGTCGTCACGTGCTTGAAATGATGGTGCAGCGACGACACGCTCATGTTGACCGCCTGCGCGAGCGACTCGACGCGCATCGGCTCCGCGAAGTGATCGCGGATCCATTCGATCGCACGCGCGATCCGGTGCGTCTGGCTGCCGGCGATCGCCATGTGCCGCAGCCGCGTGCCCTGCCCGCTCGTCATCAGCCGGTACAGCACTTCCTTCTCGATCAGCGGCGCGACGACCGCGATGTCGGCCGGCGTATCGAGCAGCCGCAGCAGTCTCAACGCCGCGTCGAGCAGCGGCGGCGTCAGCTCGGCGAGCGCGATTCCCTCGCCTTCCGGGCCGGCTTCGGGCTCGGGCAGCCGCATCTCGGCCGCGAGCTCGACGATGCGCTGCGGATCGAGCGTCAGCGACAGGCACAGGTACGGCGCCTCCGGCGTTGCACGCGTCACGCGCGACAGGATCGGCAAGTCGATCGACGTAATCAGGCAATTCTGGGTGTCGTATTCGTATGCCTGGCCTGCCACGATCACGCGCTTCGCGCCCTGCGCGGCGATTACCAGCGCGGCGCGCGACACGCCGCAGCCGAGGTCGACCGGCCGCGTGTGCCGATGCAGCATCAGGCCCGGCACGGCCGTCGAATGCGAGCCGTCGGCCGGCGCGAAGCGGCCGATCAGCGACGCCAGTTCGCGCCGGCCGGATTCGCGCGACGCGACGATATCGGTCATGTCCATGACGCATCCTCGAATGATTTCCCGTGTCGCGCGAGCATAGCGAAACGGCTCGCGTCGTGGCGGGGATTTGCAGGATTGTTCAATAAATTTGCAGGATTGGGTAGACGCAAAAAGCGGCTGCTCGCGCACACTCCCGGCTAACCTGCCCGTAAGGCGGGTTTTCCCCATGGAGACATAAAAATGCCTACCTCGTTTGTCCTGAACGGCAAGAACGTCACGCTCGACGCCGATCCGTCGATGCCCGTCCTCTGGGCGATTCGCGAACACGCGGGACTGACCGGCACGAAATTCGGCTGCGGCATGGCGCAGTGCGGCGCATGCACGGTGCATCTCGAAGGCCAGGCCGTCCGCTCGTGCGTGCTGCCGCTCGCCGGCATCGCGGGCAAGCACGTCACGACGATCGAAGGCCTGCAAAGCAAGCCCGCGCAGGCCGTGCAGGCCGCGTGGGTCAAGCTCCAGGTGCCGCAGTGCGGCTATTGCCAGTCCGGCCAGATCATGTCGGCCACCGCGTTGCTCGAACAGAACCCGAAGCCGACCGACGCGGACATCGACGCCGCGATGAACGGCAACCTCTGCCGCTGTGCGACCTACGCCCGCATCCGGGCCGCGATCCACGACGCGGCCGCGACGCTGGGAGCCTGACCATGACGATCGAACTCGACAATACCGGTTCGGTGCGCCCGTCGCGCCGCACGTTCCTGAAAGCCGCGGGGGCAACCGCCGCCGTCAGCCTGACGATCGGCTTCGACTGGGCCGGCCTCGGCCGCCGCGCGCTCGCCGCCACCGCCCCCGCCGGCGAATTCGCGCCGAACGCATTCCTGCGCATCACGCCCGACGGCGCCGTCACGGTGATCGCGAAGCACGTCGAAATGGGCCAGGGCGCGTATACGGGCATCGCGACGATCGTCGCCGAGGAGCTCGACGCCGACTGGTCGAGCGTGCGCGTCGAAAGCGCGCCGGCCGATGCGAAGCGCTATGCGAATCTCGCGTTCGGCACGATGCAGGGCACGGGCGGCAGCTCGGCCATGGCCAACTCGTGGCAGCAATTGCGCGAAGCGGGCGGCAAGGCGCGCGCGATGCTCGTGTCGGCCGCGGCGGCCCGCTGGAAGGTGCCGGCCGGCGAGCTGACCACCGCCAACGGCGTCGTCACGCACGCGAAGAGCGGCAAGACGGCCACGTACGGCGCGCTCGTCGCCGATGCGTCGAAGCTGCCCGTGCCCGAGAAGGTCACGCTGAAGCAGCCGGCCGATTTCAAGCTGATCGGGCATCGCATTCCGCGCGTCGACGGGTCGGCCAAATCGAACGGCACCGCGCAATTCACGCTCGACACGACGTTCCCCGGCATGCGCGTCGCGCTGCTGCAGCGGCCGCCGCGCTTCGGCGCGACGGTGAAATCGTTCGACGCGACGGCCGCGAAGGCCGTGCCGGGCGTCGTCTCGGTCGTGCAGGTGCCGGGCGGCGTCGCGGTCGTCGCGACGGGCTTCTGGGCCGCGAAACAGGGCCGCGACGCGCTGAAGGTCGACTGGGACGAAACGAAGGCGGAAAAGCGCGGCTCGGACGAGATCATGCGCGAATACCGGCAACTCGCGGAGAAGCCGGGCGCGTCCGCGCGCAAGGACGGCGATGCCGATGCGGCGATCGCCGGCGCGGCGCGCAAGATCAGCGCGACGTACGAATTCCCGTATCTCGCGCATGCGCCGATGGAGCCGCTCGATGCGGTCGTCAAGCTGACGGCGAACAGTTGCGAGATCTGGGCCGGCGACCAGTTCCAGACGGTCGACCAGGGCAACGCGGCCAAGGTCGCCGGACTGAAGCCCGAGCAGGTGAAGATCCACACGCTGTATGCGGGCGGCAGCTTCGGCCGGCGCGCGAACGCGTGGTCGGATTACGTGGTCGAGGCCGTGTCGATCGCGAAGGCGCTTGGCGCGGATGGCAAGCCCGTCAAGCTGCAATGGACGCGCGAGGACGACATCCAGGGCGGCTTCTACCGGCCGATGTACTTCCACAAGCTCGACGCGGGCCTGACCGCGGACGGCCGGCTGGTGGGCTGGCGTCACCGGATCGTCGGCCAGTCGATCCTCGCCGGCACGCCGTTCGAGGCGTTCATGGTCAAGAACGGGATCGATGCGACGTCGGTCGAGGGCGCGGCGAACCTGCCGTATGCGGTGCCGAACGTGTCGGTCGAACTCACCACCGCGAAGACGGGCGTGCCCGTGCTGTGGTGGCGCGTGGTCGGCAGCTCGCACACGGCCTACGCGGTCGAGGCGTTCATCGACGAAGCCGCGCACGCGGCCGGCAAGGACCCGTACGCGTTCCGCCGCGACCTGCTCGCGAAGGAGCCGCGCATGCGCGCGGTGCTGGAGCTGGCCGCGCAGAAGGCCGGGTGGGATCCGGCCAAGCCGCTGCCGAAGGGGCGCGGGCGCGGGATCGCGGTGGCCGAGGCGTTCAAGAGCTATGTCGCGCAGGTAGCCGAGGTGTCGGTCGACGCGGACGGCAAAGTGAAGGTCGAGCGCGTGGTGTGCGCGGTCGACTGCGGAATCGCGATCAATCCCGACATCGTCGCCGCGCAGATGGAGGGCGGCATCGGGTTCGGACTCGGCGCGGCGATGCACAGCGCGATCACGCTGAAGGACGGGCAGGTCGAGCAGCGCAACTTCGACGGCTACCACGTGCTGCGGATGGCCGAGATGCCGAAGGTCGAGGTGCATATCGTGCCGTCGGCGGAGGCGCCGACCGGGGTCGGGGAGCCGGGCGTCGCGCCGGTCGGGCCGGCCGTCGCGAACGCGATCTTCGCGGCGACGGGCAAGCGGCATTACGTGCTGCCGTTCGATTCGGCGGATAGCGCGAAGGCTTGATGTGCGGGGACGCCGGCCGCGGGGCGAGGATGTTCCGTAGCCGGCGTTTTCAACGCATCGCGAGAACACAGGCTTGTCCGAGCTAAAGCCGCATGATCTGGGGCGGCCCAGCGTCGCTCTCTTGTACAAGTCTGGACTAGATCAAACAGACAGCGTCAGTTCATCTGACTCAGTTCGGCCAGAAGTTGTCGTTCGTGCTTTGATGTTGGAGGACTGCAACCGGCGAGTAACCGGCCATTCGATTGCCGGAACAAATCGCTGCAGTCCCCTGGCTTGTACGGGCCGGTGCTCAATGGTCGATAGCTCCCAAGGGAGTCAAGAATTTGCGCGGCGGCCCCCTTCGCTGTCGTGATAAATGCCAACGCTCACGAAAGTTCATATTGCCAAGTCCAATGTGACTCCACGGTCAAAAGCTCTCTACCCAAGGCCGCACCTCGATTTCCCACGACCATGCACTGCGGTGTTGGCGCAAGAGATCGATATAGCATCGAGCAATGGCGTCTGGATCAAGCGTGCGGTCTGATGGGTCCATGCGGCCGCTCGCCCGCACACTACCGTCCACGATTACGTGGGCGACGTGGATTCCTTGAGGCGCAAGTTCACGGGCAGCGCTCTGGGCCAGTCCCCGCAGGGCAAACTTACCCATCGCAAAAGGCGCGGAACGGGCAAATCCTTTGATGCCGGCGGTCGCGCCGGTCAACAGCACCGCGCCTCTTCCAGCGGGAACCATGTGCTTCGCAGCTTGCTGTATCGCGTAAAACGCGCCCAATGCGGTGACGGACAGTGCATGCTCGACATGAACCGGATCGAGCTCAGCGATAGGACCGCGGACGACGCTACTGGCGTTATAGATGACGATCTCGGGCGGCCCGATTCGCTCCACCGTCTCTTCGAAGAGGCGCGCGACCTGCGCGGCTTCTGATGCATCGACCTGCAGCGCGACGGCTCCCGTCTCGCTCACCAGCGGCTCCAATCTATCGGGGTTTCGTGAGGCGATAATGACGGGAAGGCCCGCGGAACGCAGCGCCCGCGTGAGGGCTGCGCTAATGCCAAAGCCAGCGCCGATGATGAGCGCATTGCCGTACGGAATATCACTCATGGATTCACCGTTGGTCGAGTGTTGGTGACGAGATCCGTCTCCGGTCCTTCATCGAGAGGGAGCAGCTGCCGGTTGAGGATGTCGAGCACTTCACCCATCCAGACCGGATGGTCGAGGTGGTCCGCGAGTGGATGGCCGGTATTGGGATGAACGAGTACCGTCAGTCCACGACGATTTACCATGAGCCAAGGCAGGAAACTACCGAATTCATGTCGGGAAAAGGCGACCTGATACATCGGCTTCGCATGAGGGCCAATCGGTCGATCGTGCCAGGGACCGAGAACGACCGCAAAGCGTTGCGCGATCTGTTCCCGCAAGACTTCGGCGACACGTCGTTGCTCCGGGCCGTCAAAGTAAATATGCGCGTGATAGCTGCGTATCGTTTCGAGCGGCTGTACTTTCAAGTGTTCCTGCGAGTCCTCCGGCGTCACTACATCGGCTTCAAGCATTGGCATCTCCTTCGTTTGCACTCCCGCGCCGCGTTGGCCGCGTCGAGCAGCGCGTGAGGCACCGTTCGCGCGTCTCGCGCCGAAGCATTTGCATCATTTCGGGTAGCTGAATTGCGGCAAAAAACCTATACATGGCGTCTCGTGGACGCCATGTTTGCGACCTGCTATTGAAACAATGCCTCAGGCGACTGGCACTGCAGGCGAATCGAACTCGTCGGCCTTGCCGCCCGTATAGCCCTGGCGGGTTTGGGGTGCGTCGATCACCGTGTACGGAAAGATGGGAGGAATCGCGCTCGCGATGTCGAGGCGGCCGATCTGCTCTGCCGAAAGGGTGACCCGGATAGCGGCCAGATTGCTCTGGAGCTGCGCCAACGTGCGCGGCCCGATGATAGGCTGCACGCCCTTTCCTGCAACCCACGCGATGGCGATTTCTCCGGGAGTCACGCCCGCTTCGTCTGCAACGGCAATCAACGCGTCGAGGACCGCCGTACGTTGCGGTGTGTTCTCGGGCTGGAACACGTTGCCGCCAAAACCTTCCCGCCTCCCGGTTTCACCATTGCGGTACTTCCCGGTGAGCATGCCGCCGCCCAACGGTGACCAGCCGACGACCCCCAGCCCCAATGCCTTGCCGGCCGGAAGAAGCTCATGCTCGCTGCTACGTTCCACAAGGCTGTATTCCAACTGGAGACCCGCGACAGGTACCGTACCGCGCAATTCGGCGATGGTCGCCGCGCGAGCCACCCGCCAGGCGGGGAAATCGGACAGACCCGCGTACAGGATTTTGCCGGCACGTACGAGATCGTCGAATCCTCTCATGAGTTCTTCAAGCGGCGTCACACCATCGGACATGTGCGCCCACAAAAGGTCGATACGGTCGGTCTTGAGTCGCTTCAAGCTGGCCTCCACGGACGCCACCATGGCTTTGCGGCTATTGCCCGTCGTGAGAATGCCGTCCTGAGGCGTGGCGCGATAAGTGAATTTCGACGCCAGCACAAATTCGTTCCGGTGACCATCGAGCAGTTCGCCGAGAATTTCCTCGGACTCGCCGAACTGATATCCGTTGGCGGTATCGATGAAATTGCCCCCGGCCTCCGCGTAGGCTTCAAAGATGCGACGCGCCTCCGCCGGCTCTGCACCATGGCCCCAGCGCGTCCCGAAATTCCCCGCACCGAGTACCAGTTCGGAGACTCGCAGACCCGTATGTTGTCCAAACAGTTTGTATCGCATGAACGTTGCTCCTGAACGATGCTGGAATGCCGAAGTCGGAACCACCGTGCAATCGCGGCAAACCGGGCTTCGGCGAAGTTTCCGCAATTGGATTAAATCTGGCTGGCACCGCCGTCTACGGGCAAGTCGACGCCGTTGATGTACGCGGCTTCGTCGGAGGCCAGAAACAACGCGGCAGCGGCAACGTCATCGGGATGCGCAATGCGGCCCAGCGGATTTTGCGATGCCACATGCGCCTTCATTCCGGAAGCCGCGTTCGGATCGCCCACCAGGCCGTCGATGGCGGGCGTATCGACCATACCGGGGCTGATGACGTTGACGCGAATTTTCCGAGCCTTCAGATCCAGGAGCCAACCGCGCGCCAGTTGCCGGACCGCCGCCTTCGTCGCGCTGTACACGCTGAATGCTTCCATCCCCCTATAGCCGGCTGTCGACGAAGTGAGAATGATCGAGGCGCCTTCGGAAAGCAGAGGAACCGCGTACTTGACGGTGAACACGACGCCCTTCAGGTTTGTATCGACGATGCTGTCGTAATGCGCTTCAGTGATCGCCGAGAGCGGCACAAAGGCTGCAATGCCGGCATTCGCGAACAACACGTCCAGCTTGCCGCTCGTCTCGCGAATCGTGGCGTAGACCCGCTCGAGATCGGCAGCGACACTGGAGTCGGCCCGGATAGCCGTAACCTTGCCGGCGATTGAGTCAACGGCCGCGTCAAGCGCCTCCTGTTTGCGTCCGGTGATGTAGACGGTTGCGCCTTCCGCAGCGAAACGGCTTGCCGCGGCGAGGCCGATACCCGAACTGCCGCCCGTCACCAAGGCCACCTTTCCATTCAAACGACTTGTCATTTCACTCTCTCTAAACGTTAGGTTTGCGTTTACTTTTGTACCGCTCGGTAAGTATCTGCGGATGGACAACGCTTCGTCAAGGACTTAATATACCGATCGGTAAAAATATTGATTGGTGCACGGATGGCAATCGGCAGGCCACGGGCGTTCGACCCGGACAAGGCGTTGGACCAAGCCCTGATTCTCTTCTGGGAGAAGGGCTATGAGGGGACGTCACTGACGGATCTGACTGAGGCGATCGGCGTCAATAAGCCGAGTCTTTATGCCGTGTTTGGAGGAAAGGAACAGCTTTTCTTCAAAGCCCTCGCCCGCTACCAGGAGCGGCTCGGCTCCTTCGCGGCCCCCTCATTGGCGCTGCCATCGGCGCGTAGCGGAATAGAAGGGTTCCTGCGCGCCCTGGCGACGTTTCAGAGCGCAAAAGGCACACCTCGGGGCTGCTTGTTGGTGCAGGGAGCCCTTACCGGAAGCGAGGATTCACGACGAGTGGCTCAGGTTCTGTGCGAAGTGCGTGAGTCGGGCGTTGAGATGATCCGGAAGTGTCTGGAGGATGCCCTTAAGCGCGGGGAGCTGCCGCCAGACACCGACATCGGCGCCTTGGCGCGTTTCTTCGGCACTGTTTCGCAAGGTATCTCCGTTCAGGCGGCGAGCGGCGTGCCGACCAACGAGTTACACCAGACAATCAGCATTGCGATGCGGAGCTGGCCTGAGACTCGGCCTTCCACGGCAGAAGGAACCGGCAAGCAATTGGTTTGAGTTGGGGAAACGTTCAGCCCGACCGTAGGCGCTGGTTAGCTCAAGCGCGTCCGTCGCCATGTGTAACCGCAGACGGTTGAACAATGGTCGTTCGGTGTCCGCTGTTGACTGGCTGTTCAGGGTCGGCTAGCGCCCGTCGCTCAGCGAGCAAACTCGCCCCAATATTTCTGAAAGAAAATTGTCATGAAATCGTTCGCCAACGGTCTGTCGAGGGCAACGGAGCGTCGAGGCGTGGCCGGCTGTCGTTCGCTTGCCGGCCAGGAGCGGCCGCTCGTGCAAGTTGGCCGAGTGACCGCTTCCGTCCGCTTAACTGCCATCAGCTAGCTTTGTGCATAGGCATGCGACGTGAATATGCCTTACTTCAGCTGTCTTCGTTCATTGTCAGGATGATCTTTCCGACGTTCACAGCCGACTCCATCCGCTGATGGGCAGCCGCGGCATTGGCGAGAGGAAACACGCTGTCGACGACTGGCTCCAGACCCGCTCCTCCCGCAAAGCGGTCCAGCCAATGTTCGCGAAACCGCCGAACCATCGCATGTTTCTCGTGCTGGTCGCGCGATTTCATCACCGTGCCGATGATTTGCAGATGACGGTACAGGATCTGTTCGAGGCTCACGCTCACGTCACCGCCGCCGCCGAGTATCCCAACCTGCACCAGCCGGCCACCGTTTGCCAATGACGCGACAT
Organism: Burkholderia sp. AU39826; assembly: GCF_020419965.1. Lineage (NCBI taxonomy): Bacteria > Pseudomonadati > Pseudomonadota > Betaproteobacteria > Burkholderiales > Burkholderiaceae > Burkholderia > Burkholderia sp. AU39826. Next base: position 3,768 of record NZ_JAIZQG010000001.1, on the reverse strand, counting down.
TCCGAGGAAAATACGGCGCGCCCACGAAGTCGATGACGACGTCGACACCGCGTTTGCCTGTGCTGCTTGCGACGACTTCCGAAAAATCCTGCGTCTTGTAGTCGATCGCATGGTCCACGCCAAGTTGAACGATCCGTTCCAGCTTCGAAGCCTCGGCGGTCGCGAAGATCGTCGCGCCGGTTGCGTAGGCCAGCTGGACGGCCGCGGAACCTACCCCGCCCGCCGCGGCGTGAATCAGCACCGAATCGCCACGCTGCAAGCGGCCAAGATGCAGCAACGCCTCGTGCGCCGTGACGAAGACTTCCGGTATTGCCGCCGCATGCACGTAATCGATCGTTGCCGGAATGGGCATAGCCATTCTCCAGTCAATGCGCGCCAGTTCTGCGTAGGCCCCGCCGCCCACGACGCCCATTACACGATCACCGACCTTGTAACCCTGCACAGATGGCCCGGTCTCGATCACCTCGCCGGCGATTTCGAGCCCCATGATCGTCGAGTCGCCGAAGTTCGGCCGGCCGTATCCACCTCGGCGATGCGTGAGGTCTGCGCGATTCACACCTGCGGCATGGACGCGTACCAGCAGATCGTCAGGGCGCACCTCGGGTGCCTGAACCTCGGCGAGTTGGAGAACCTCGGCCTCGCCGAATTCGTTGAATGTGATGGCTTTCATTTCAAACCTTCCTGTGTCGTCGATGAATGGCCGGCGAAATCGTCGGGCCGAGCTTGTTCGCCAAGCGTTGTCTGCGCCGTGGCGGATGCGGAGATTGCCGCGGGAAATCCGGCATAGAACGCGAGGTGAGTAATTGCCGCGGAGAGCTCTTCGCGGGTTACGCCGTTCGTCAACGCGCGGCGCAGGTGCGCCGGCAACTCGTCGAGATGGCCGCCTGCGATCAGCGCCGCGACGGTCACGAGGCTGCGGTCGCGCAGCGAAAGTGCCGGGTCGTTCCAGATGCGCGGGTAGAGCGTGTCGTCGACGAATGCCGAGAGCGTCGGCGTGAATGCACGCGCGGCTTCCCGCGGGCTGCTGAAATCTGCGTGAGACATGTCGATGCTCCTCTTAAGCCTGGCTGATGAATTTGCGCGTCAGGTAATACTCGATGCCCTCGGCTCCCCCTTCCGAACCATGGCCGCTTTCCTTCATGCCGCCAAACGGCAGTTCGGTCGAGACGATGCGGTACTGGTTGATGCCGATCATGCCTGCTTCGAGACCGTCCGCGACATCGATGGCCGTACGCGCATTGCTCGTGAACGCATAGGCGGAGAGTCCGTACGGCAACCGGTTCGCTTCGGCGAGTCCGTCGGCTATCGCATCGAAGCGCATCAGCACCGCGATCGGGCCGAACGGTTCTTCGTGCATCACACGCGCGTCCGTCGGGACGTCGGCCAGCACCGTGGGCTCGAAGAAGTATCCTTCACCCGCGATGCGCTTTCCGCCCGCAAGGACCGTTGCGCCACGTTCCACCGCATCGGCGATAAGTTCTTCCATCTTGGCAAGCTGGCGCGGGTTTGCCAGCGGCCCGACCTGAGTGCCCGCATCCATGCCGTTCCCGACCTTGAGGGCCGTGGCGGCACGCACGAAGTGATCGACGAACTCGTCGTAGACCTCGCGCTGGATCAGGAAGCGCGTCGACGAGATGCAGATTTGGCCCGTACCGCGAAAACGATTTGCCGCGCCTTCGACCGCGGCCTTTTCGACATCCGCATCGTTGAATACGAGGACGGGCCCGTGGCCGCCCAGCTCCAGCGTGATGGGTTTGACGCCTTCGGCTGCACGCGCCGACAGCAGGCGACCGATCGGCACCGAGCCCGTGAACGTCACCTTCCGGATGACCGGGGAAGCGATCAGGTGCTTCGACACCTCGTCGGGCACGCCAAACACGACTTGAAGCACGCCCTTGGGCAACCCTGCGTCGTCCAGTGCGCGCGCCAACGCGAGCGCCGTTGCAGGGCTTTCCTCGCCGGGTTTGATGACGACGCTACACCCGGCGGCAAGTGCGGCGGAAAGCTTGCGCGCCGGGGTGATCGCAGGAAAATTCCACGGTGTGAATGCGGCGACGGGCCCGATCGCCTGTTTCTTCACGAGCTGTTGCACACCCGGGCGGTTGGACGGCACCACGCGGCCGTCGATACGGCGCGCCTCTTCGGCGAACCATTCGAAGTAGTCGGCGGCACGCAGGACCTCGTCGCGACTTTCCGCCAGCGGTTTCCCTTCCTCGAGCGTCATGACCGTCGCGATGTGCCCGGCGCGCTCGCGCATCAGTTCCGCCCCGCGTTTCAGAATACGCGCGCGTTCGGCCGGCACGGTGTTGCGCCAGACGTCGAACGCCCGTGCAGCGGCCTGCAGAGCGCGATCCAGATCGGCTGCCGTCGCGAGCGGGACGCGGCCGATCTCGATTTGCGTGGCGGGGTTGATCACCGGCGCCGTTTCGCGTTCGCTTGCGCCGATCCATTCGCCATTGATGAAAAGATGAAGTGCGTCGTAAGTGATGTCCATGATAGTAAACTTTATGGTTAGGATTGCGATTTAATATGTGTTCGCCGCGATCCCGGATGGGGACTGCGCCTTGTCGGGATGATCCGACGTGTCGGGCCGGGCTCGGGTTCTAAACGTCCGTGTTCTGACTGCCTGACTTCGGGACCAAGTCTAGGCGTGAAGCGGCCGGCAACTTAGAGGGACCGGAAAGAATGAATCTTGTCTCCGGAGAGAAAATCCCCCATCGACATGAAGGAATATTGAAAGGATGCGCAAAAACGACACGAAGTCTCGCGCTGACTGCAGGAAACAGGCGGTGGCCCTATGATCACTGGCTCGCGCGGGCCGAAACGCTGCGATTCGACGAAAAATTCAAAGCAAGGGTGCGTAATGGACAAGGTTCACACCATGTCGGTGTTTGCGAAAGTGGTCGAGATGGGCAGTTTCACGGCGGTCGCGAACCACCTCGATACGACTGTCGGTAACATTTCCCGAGCGGTTTCGGTACTCGAAGACAATCTCAACACACGTTTGCTGCAGCGCTCGACGCGGCGGCTCGTGGTCACCGATGCGGGGCGACGTTTTTACGAGCGCAGCGTCGCGATCCTCTCGGACATCGAACGGGCGGAAGCAGAAGCCCGCGATGCGTTGCTTGAGCCGCGCGGTGTATTGCGCGTGCATGCGGTGCCGGGATTAGGCCGCCAACTCGTTTCGCAAGCCGTGCTGGCCTATCGAAGCGCATACCCGGAAGTGTCGGTCGATCTCATGCTGTCGCAGCGGATGCCGAACCTGCTCGAAGAGCAGCTCGACGTCGCGATCGTGATTGCGCGCACGCTGCCGGACTCCGCGTATGTGAGCCAGAAGATCGGCGCTAGCCATTGCATTTTGGCGGCATCGCCCGAATACCTAGCACGGCATCCGGCCCCCGAATGTGTGGAAGATCTCGCGGATCACACATGTGTGCTCCTCAGTACGGTCGATTACGCACCCGACGAGTGGCATCTGCAAGGCGGGGCCGGCGACGCGGTGCATCGCCCGACGGGATCTCACTTCAGCGTCAACGACATGGACGCGATGTCCACAGTACTGAAGGAAGGCGCGGGAATCGGGCTCATCGCCGCCTTCTCGGCAATCGACGATTTGCGAAAAGGATCGCTCGTTCGCGTCCGAGCCTATCCGAACCTTTGTGTGTGAGGCATAAACTGATGGCCAAGGAGCCACGTTATGCCACGCAAACGTAAGGAAGAAGCGACCGTAGAACCGGGCAAGGGCTTGAACCTGGACCCGGAACTGAT